>NZ_JBVJXS010000002.1:355348-888119 GCF_055601245.1 Streptomyces sp. NPDC038135
ACGCAGCGCCCGGGCCGGATCGCTCCGGCGCAGGGCGGTCACGACGGCGACCGCCAGGGGCGCGGCGGCGACGCCGGCCAGCAGCAACGCCACCTGCCGGGGCGCGACGACGGCCGGTGCGGAACGCACGTCACTCACCCCCCTGTTCACGCAGCGCCCGGGCCGGATCGCTCCGGCGCAGGGCGGTCACGACGGCGACCGCCAGGGGCGCGGCGGCGACGCCGGCCAGCAGCAACGCCACCTGCCCGGGAGGCAGGAGCACCAGCAGCCCGGGCACGGGCCGGGTGGCCTCGCCGGTCAGCACGATCAACGGCAGCACCCCACGGGCCAGTACGGTGCCGAGGACGGCGCCCACCACGAGCGCCAGGCCCACCAGTACGGCGAGTTCGGCGGCGACCGTCCGGGCCAGCCGGCGGCGCGGGGCGCCGAGGGCGCGCAGCACGGCGAAGTCCGTCTCGCGTACCCGCAGCGACCCGGCGGCGCCCACCGCGAAGCCGACCGCGGCGAGCGCGGCCGCCACCGCGGCGGCCGCGGTGAACGCGGCCGTGGGTCCGGCGCCGAAGGGGTCGTCGCGCAGCTCGGCGGCGATCTCGTCGCGGACCACCACCTGTTCCGGGTCGACGTCCGGCAGCGCCCGCACCGCGGCGGCCACCCGGGCCGCGTCGCCGGGCGCGGTCCGCAGCCACCACTCGTTCGGGGTGGCGCTCTCCCCGTACCGCGCCTGCAGCGCCCGGTTCGCGGCGCGCAGGTCGACCAGGACCGCGCCGCCGTCGTGGTCGGCGGAGGCGGCCGGCGTTCCGGTGGAGGGCAGCGCCCGTACCGAACGGACGATCCGCACCGGCAGGCTCTCGCCGCCGATGACGACGTCCAGCCGCTGTCCGGTGCGGGCGCCCGCGGAGGCCAGGAACCGGTCGGTCACGACGGCCCGCACCTCGGGCGGCGCGGGCCGCGTCACCTGGAACCGCACGGACACCGTGGCGACCGTCCAGATGTCGGCGTCCGGCAGGTAACCGGTGCCGTAGGAGAACGTCGGTGGACGGGTGGAGACGGTGCGGGGCCGGGCGGGGTCGGTGCGCGAGGACGGGACGGCCATGCCGCCGGTCTCCACGGCCGTGGTCCAGGACGCCGGCAGGGTGAGCGGGCGCCTGGTGCCGTCGGTGCCCTCGGCGGTCAGGTCGCGGACCGTGAACCGGTGCCGCTCGGCGCGCTCGGCGGGCTGGGGCATGTCGAGCCGGAGCCCGGTGAGCAGCGCCGGGCCGTCGGCGGAGCCGAGGTCGAGGACGAGGGTGTGCGGGCGGCCGTCGGCGGGCAGCAGCCCGGCCGGCAACCAGTACGGCACCCCGGCCGCGTCCTCCAGCCGGACCGACGCCTCGGCGGTCGTCCCGGGGCCGGTGGAGCTGCGCAGGCTCGCCGTCAGCCGCAGCCGGGCGGTGCGGGCCGGTACCCGGGCCCCCACCGGGATGTCCTTCGGCGTCAGCCCGGCCATCAGCGACCGCACCGGTTCGTCGGCCAGGTCCGGGCGCATCAGCAGCGCGTTCGCCCCGTGCGCGGTGTCCAGGGCCAGTACGGTCGCCGTACGGTCACCGGACAGGCCCTGCTCGGCGCGTACGACGGGCACCGCCCCGCGGACGTGCGGCAGGGCCGCGTAGGCGTCCGTACGGCCGGGTCCGCCCTGCCCGGCGTCCAGCACCCGCACCGGCGCCCCGGCGCGGAAATCGGCCTGGTCGTCCTGCGAGCGGTTCCAGGAGGCGCCCTGGCCGATGGCCAGGATGCCGAGCGCGACGGCGAGCACCAGCAGCAGCACGGGCCCCGCCGCGCGCGCGGTGCGGCGGCTGAACTGCCAGCCGGCCAGCGCCGCGGGCAGCCCGCGCCCGGCCGCCGCCCACCGTTCCGCGAGCCGTGCCACCGGCGGCAGCAGCCGCAGGGTGAGGACCGTCCCGGCGAGCAGCGCCAGCGCGGGCGCGGCGACCAGCAGCGGATCGACCCCGAGCGATCCCGACCGGTCGGTGGCGACGCCCCCGGAGCCCTGCTGCCGCAACTGCCAGTAGGCGACCCCGGCCACGGCGAGCAGCCCCAGGTCGGCGCCCGCGCGGAGCGGGGTGGGGACGAGACCGCCGCCCGCGCGGCGGGGCCGGGCGCCGGGCGGGCCCGCGGAACGGCGCACACGGAAGCGGGGGGCGCGCGGAGCGCGCGTCCGGCCGGACTCCGCGCCGCGCCGCCCGCGGCGACCGGACGGTTCCGTGCCGGCGCCCGTCAGCGCCGGGAGGGTCACCGTCAGCGCGCAGCCCAGGGCCACCGCCACCGCCACCAGCCACACTCCGGGGCTCCCGGCGGGCGGGAGGTCGAGGCGCAGGCCGAGACGGGCCAGCGGGCCGTGTGCGGTGAGCAGGGCGGTGAGCGGTCCGGCGAGTAACGGTGCGCAGAGGGCCGCGGGGAGGGCGAGCAGCAGCGCCTCGGCCCCGGCGAGGGCCGCGATCCTGGGGCGGGACGCGCCGCGCGCCCTGAGCAGCCGGGTCTCCGCGGCCCGTTCTGCGCCCAGCAGCCGGGCCACCAGCAGCAGCGCGTACCCGCCGAGCAGCACCAGTTGGAGCGCGACGATCAGCAGCGTGGAGCGGGCGACGAGCAGCGAGCGGTCGACGCGGTCCAGCACGTCCGGGAGCGAGGTCGTCACCGCCGTCGCACCGCGCAGGGCGGCGGCCTTGCGCAGCTTCCCGCCGCCCGCCCCCGCGGCCTCGCGCAGTTCCCCCGTGCGCCCGGTGGTCATCGCGCCGAAGTCGGCCGACGCCAGCCAGGCCGTCGCGCCGGTGCTCACCCGCCCGCCGGCGAGGACCGAGGGATCGGCGAGCAGCGGACCGTACGTGGTGAAGCCGGCCTTCTTCACACCGCGGCCGAGCAGGTCGTCCAGCCGCCAGTACGGCGCGCCGGTGGCGGCGGGCCGGTACAGCCCGGTGACGCGCACCCGGACCCGGCGGTCGCCGAGCCGGTCGGCGAGGGTGAGCCGGTCGCCGGGCTCGAGACCGAGCGGCCGGGCGGCGGCCTGCGGGAGGGCCACCTCGATCTCGCCGGCCCTCCGGCCCGGGAGCCGCCCGGCGGTGGTCCGCACCTGGGTGTGGTCCAGCGCCGCGAAGTAGGTCAGGTCCGGGTCTCCGGAGCGCCGCGCGGCCGGCCGCAGGGACAGGGGGAGCGCGTACGGGCCGGAGCGGCGCAGCGTCCGCACGGTGACCGGCAGCCCGTCGAAGGCCGTCCGGGCGCCCTGCCGTACGGCGGTGCCGGCGGCGGCCTGCTCCTCGGCGGGGACGTCGGCCTTGACGATCAGGGCGGTGGCGGCCGTGTTGCGCGGGTCGTTCAGCACATGGCGCAGCGCCGCGTCCCCGATCGCGCCCGAGTACGCCGTGAGCGTGGCCAGCACGGCGGTGGTCAGCAGGACCGTGAGCAGGGCGGAGCCGAGCAGCAGGCGGTGTGCCCGCGCGCGTGACACGACGAACCCCGTCACCCGACCCCCGTGTCGTCCCGACTTCCGCAAGCGCTCTGTCGATCCCGGTGATGCTCGCAGAGGGGGACGGTCACGGGTAACCGGTTGCCGACCGGTCTATACCGGATCGTGACCGGAATCCGGCGCGGAACGACCGGAATCCGGGATTCAGCCGGTCATTCAGGGGTGTTGATCATCGACTGCGCCGCGTACGTCAGGTAGTTCCACAGCGTCCGCTCGTGCTCCTCGGACAGGCCCAGCTCGTCGACGGCGACCCGCATGTGCCTCAGCCAGGCGTCGTGCGCGGCGCGGTTCACCGTGAACGGCACGTGCCGCATGCGCAGCCGCGGGTGGCCGCGGTTCTCGCTGTAGGTGCTGGGGCCGCCCCAGTACTGGATGAGGAACAGGGTCAGCCGGTCCTCGGCCGGGCCCAGGTCCTCCTCCGGGTACATCGGCCGCAGGAGCGGGTCCTCGGCGACCCCCTCGTAGAAACGGTGGACGAGCCGACGGAAGGTCTCCTCCCCGCCGACCTGCTCGTAGAACGTCTGCTCCTGAAGCGTGCCGCGCCGAATCTCATTCACCCGTCCATGCTCTCAGACCCGGTGACCGAGGACCCGAGGCCCAGGACCCCTCCGCCTGGGGCTCCCGGACGCCCCGCGCCCCTACTGTGGGGGTATGTGCGCCTACGACGCGGGGATCGAGCGGCTGGCCGCCGAGGCGCGGGCCGCGCTGGTGCGGGAGATCGACGCCGAGGGCGCCTGGGCGGAGGACCCAGTGTGGCGGGAGGCGTTCGCGACGGTGCCCCGGCACCTGTTCGTGCCGTACTACTACGTCGGCGTCAGGGGCGGCTACGAACGCCGCTGGGGCCAGAGCCCGGACCCCGGGGCCCGGGAGCGCTGGGTGTGCGGCGCCTACGAGGACGCCCCGCTGGCGACCCGGCTGCGCGACGGTGAACTGCTCTCCTCCAGCAGTCAGCCCTCCCTGATGGCGATGATGCTGGCCGCGCTGGGCGTCGAGGACGGCGACCGGGTCCTGGAGGTGGGCGCCGGCACCGGCTACAACGCCGCCCTGCTCGCCCACCGGCTCGGCGACGACGTGCTCGTCACCACCGTCGACCTCGACCCGGAGATCACCGAGTCGGCCCGGCAGCACCTGGCCGCGGCCGGCCACCACCCGGCCGTCGTCACCGGCGACGGCGCGCGGGGAGTGCCGGAGCGCGCGCCCTTCGACCGGATCGTCGCCACCTGCGGGCTGCCCACGGTGCCCGGCGCCTGGCTCGCCCAGTGCCGGCCCGGGGGCCGGATCCTGACCCCGCTGGCCACCGGCCTGCTCGCCCTCACCGTCCGCGGCCCCGGCCACGCCGAGGGCCGCTTCCTGCCCACGGCCGCCTACTTCGTGCCGCTGCGCGGCGCGGGACGGGCGGAGCCGGAGGCGGTGTCGCTGAGCGGGCTGCCGGGCCGGGCCCGCGAGCAGGAGCCGTTCCGCTTCCTGCTGGACCTGACCAGGGGCGTGCTGGACCCGCGGGAGGCCCACGCGCTGTGGGAGCGCGAGGGCTGCCCCGACCGGGAGCGCTACGGCGTCACGGTCGGCGGCGGCCGCACCTGGGCCTGGCTGGACGACCCGGAGGGGCCGTACACCTGGCCCCTCCCGTGAGGCGCCTCAGCCCCTGCGGACGGTGATCGTCGTCCAGGCGCCCACGTGCACCCGGTCGCCGTCCTGCAGCGGCACCGGCACGAACGGCTGGATCGGCTCGTCGGAGCCGTTGACCGTGGTGCCGTTGGTCGAGTTCTGGTCGACGACCGCCCAGTTGCCGTCCGGCTGCTGCACCAGCACCGCGTGCTGGTGCGAGACGCCGGGGTCTTCCGGCGGCACCGACAGGTCGATGTCGGGGGTGTCGCCGGTGGAGTGCCGGCGGCGGCCGATGGTGATCTGGTTGCCGGTGAGCGTGCGCTGCTGCTCGGGCGAGTAGGCGGGCAGGTTCAGGCCCGCGGCCTCGGGGCCGGAGCGCTGCATCATCGCCATGAAGTAGTCGCGGTCCGGCCCGATGGTCGCGGTCCAGGTGGCCGGGCCCTGCGGGGCCTGCGGGAAGCCGTGACCGGGCGGGGCCTGGGTGGCGCCGGGCTGCGGGTAGCCGTAGCCGCCGCCCGGGGCGCCGGGGCCGCCGGCGGACGGCGGGGAGATCACCCAGTCGTCCTCACCGCCGCCGAAGGGGCCGCCGCCGGCCGGGGGCCGGCGGGTCTCCTGCGGGAAGGCGGGCGCCCCGGCCTGCTGGAAGGCCTGCGGCGGACCGCCGGCCGTACCGCCGGGACCGGCGGGCGGGGTGGGGCCGGGCGGCGGCGGAACCGGACGGGAGGGGTCGGGGCCGAAGCCGGACGGACCGGGACCACCGGGCTCACGGCCGAAGGGCGGCGGACCGCCGGCCGGACCGCCCGGGCCGCCGGGACCGCCGCCGAAGCCGGAAGGACCGCCGGGGCCCGCGGGACCGCCCGGGCCCTGCTGCCCCGGTACGCCCCCGAAGGGCGGCTGACCGGCCGGCGGCCGGCCGCCGCCGAAGCCGGACTGACCGCGCTCGCCGGCGAACGGCGTCGGGCCCGACGGCTCGCTGCCGAAGGACGGGATCGGCTCGGCGGGCCGGTTCACCTGCGAGGGCCGCGAGCCCTGGTACTCGTACGAGTCACCGCCGCCGTACGTCGAGCTCGGCGGCTCGAAGCGGGGCTGCGGCGGGCGCGGGGCGGCCGGGGTGTAGGAAGTGGCCGTGTTGGTCAGGAAGTTCCACCGGCACTCCTCGCAGAACGGGGCGCCGCCCTCGCGGGGCGTGCGGCACTGCGGGCACAGCTCCGGCTCGTGGCCGCCGGGCGCGGACGGGCGGCCGCCGGGCTGCGCGCCCTGCGGCGGGAAGCCGTAGCCACCGCCCGGCGGGGGCGGCGGAGGGGGCGGAGGTACGGCACCGGCCATGCGGTGACCGCAGACCTCGCACCAGTCGTCGGAACCCGACTGGTGTCCGTTCGGGCAGGTCGGCATGTCGGCGCTTCCCCTTCTCCTGAGGGTCCTCCGGTACGTCCGGATCTCTTCCTGGTCGTCCCCGCGGTCTCCCGCGGGTCACTTCTTTACACGAACAGTCTTCGTGGACCGGGTCTCGAGGGTCATCTCGTCGGCCTCCGCGACCTTCGCCTTCAACCGCACAGTACCTGTCGCGGCGTCGACCACGTCCACCACCTTCGAAAGGAGTTTCGCAGTATCGGCGTTGCCCGAGGCGCTCGCGAGCTGGACGGCGCGCCCCAGTTTGGCCGTCGCCCGCTCGAAATCGCCCGCTTTGCGAAGGTCGAGGCCCTGCTGGATGGCCTGCGCCAGCTCGGCCTGCCCGGTGTAGTGGGCGACCTGGGGGCTGATCGAGGTGGAGGCCGCCATGTCGTCCGTCCACACCGCCCTGACCAGGCCCTGGCCGCCGAGGTTGCGCACCTGGCCGTCCGGCTGCGGCACGACCAGGGAGATCCGGGCGGCCAGCATCTCCTGGCCGAGACCGGCCGCCGGGACCTCCACGCACAGGTGGTAGTCGCGGGACTCGTCGCCCCAGGACCCGGTGGGATAGTCCCCGGCCCGGGGCCCCGCCTCGGTGCGGCGGTCGGTCAACTCCTCGACGGAGGGCGCCACTTGCTTGACGAACCGGAGGTTCGCGCCGACCGGGGTCCACACCCGCAGCGCCACGTCGGCGACCTCCTTGCCCATCGCCGCCTCCATCATCCGCGTGAAGTCGGCGGCCAGGCCCGCCGGGTCGGCGACGATGTCGGCGGTGCCGAGCAGCGCGGAGGCGATGCCTGTGACTTCTTTCACTTCCCAGTCGGTGCCCACGCCACGCGCGTCACAGGTGAACCGCCCGGCGCACTCGTCCAGCGCCGCCCGCAGGTCCTGCGGCGACTCGTGCTCGTTGCGGCCGTCGGTCAGCAGGATGCCGTGCCGGATGTCCACGTCCGCCGAGGACAGCAGCCGGTCGGCGAGCCGCAGCCAGGTGCCGATGGCCGTGCCGCCGCCCGCGGCGAGCCGGCGCAGCGCCTGCTTGGCCTGCTCGCGCGTGCCGGCGTCGGCGACCGCGAGCCGCCCGCCGCCCGGGTAGACCTCCGTGGCCACGTGGGTGCCGCCGACCACCGCGAAGCGCACCCCGTCGCGCAGGGTGTCGATCGCGGCGGCCGTGGCGTCCCGGGCGTTGCGCATCTTCGTCGGCGGATAGTCCATGGAGCCCGAGCAGTCGACCATGACGGCGACCGCCGCGGAGGGTCCCTGGCCGGCCGGGTACGGATGCGGGGCCGTGACGGCGCCGCCCACCGTGCCGCCGCCGGTGGCGGTCACGGTGACGATGGCGTTGACCTCTCGGCCGCCCTCGGGCAGGTACTCGTTCTGGTACACGTCGACCGAGAACTGCGGCACGCTCGGTTTGGCGAAATTGGCCATGACTGTTCGGATCCCCCTGTGACGCCCCGCTGGCGCGAGGCAGTGCCGGTGGACGGACCGGTCCCCTCCGGTCCGCCGGGCTTCCCCGTGATGGTGCGGCCTCAGGCCGATCCTGCCCCCTGCGGCGCCGCGGGGAACGGCACGACGGCCACTGTTACGTTGTCGTGGCCCCCGCCGTCCAGGGCGTGGCCCACCAGAACGCGGGCGCTGTGCAGCGGACGGGCGGCCGCGTCGGCGGGCACGGCCTCGGCCATCTCCTCGGCCGTCTCGGCGTAGTTCCACAGGCCGTCGGTGCAGACCAGCACGACTCCGGGCCGGTCCGGCTTGAAGGCGGCGGTGTGCGGCTCCAGTTCGTAGGCGTCCGCGCCGAGCCAGCCGGTGATCGCGTGGGCGCGCTCGTCGGCGTACGCCTGGGCCTCGCTCATCAGGCCGGCCGCGACCATCTGCGCGGCCCAGGAGTCGTCCTCGGTGAGCCGGGCCGGGGGAGCGGAGCGGTCGTCCGGCACCCAGTAGACGCGGCTGTCGCCGACCCAGCCGACCACCAGCAGCCCGCCCGTGACGATCGCGCCGACGATGGTGCACGCCGGGGAGTTCTGGTGCGGGTCGTGCTCGCGCGCCGCCTCGGGCTCCTCGGCCAGGGAGTTGACGGCCTGTGCGGCGGCGACGATCGCCTCGTGCATCGCCGCCTGCGGGTGGGTGCCGCGCGGCAGGGCGGCCAGCAGGGTGTCGACGGCCGCCTGCGAGGCGGCCATCGACGCCTCGTCCGGCCGGGTCGCCGAGGACACGCCGTCGCACACGATGGCCAGCGCCGCGGGCGAGCCGTCGGGCAGCACGGTGTGGGCGACACCGAAGGCGTCCTCGTTGCGGTGGTGGCGCAGGCCGCGGTCGCTGACCGCGGCCACCGGGCCCGACTCCCGCTCCATCCGGTCGCGTTCCCGGGGCTGGGCGTGCCCGCAGTTCTCGCAGTAGCCGTCGTCGTCCACCCGGCCGGCCCGGCAGGCCACGCAGACCTGCGCGGGAGCGGCGGCCGGGTCGGAAGCGGCAGGTGCCGGCGGCGCGGCGGGACCGGCCGAGGCGCGCGGGTCGGGGGCCTGCAGCGGGTACTCGTCGGGCTCCGGGCGCCGGTCGAAGCGGACGCCGGGCGCGGCCGGCTCCTCGTGGTGCAGCGCGTTGCCGCCCGAGTCGGTGCCGGGCACGTCGGTCGACGAGTGCGCCACCGGCTGGGTGCTGTCGGAGCCGGCGGGCTCGGGGGCCGGCCAGTCCACGCCGTCCCCCGGCCCGGCGGAGCCGGTCATGGTGAGGGTCGGGTGGTCCTGCGGCACGGCGGGCACGACGGACAGGTCGTATCCGCACGCGCCGCAGAAGAGGTCACCCGACTCGAGCGGCTCGGCACAGCTCGGGCACTTCTCCAGTGCGGCCTGCTGGGGCATCTGCGACATCAACTACACCCACGTCCGGGGGCGGTAACGGTTGGCCCGTTCCACCAGCTCGATCCTCTCCTCGCCGCCGGGCGCCAGCCTGGCCAGCGTGCGGTACGCGCGTTCCAGGCCGAAGCGCAGGCCCCGTTCGTCCAGACCGCTGCCGAGCACCTTCCGTCCGCCGGCGGCCGGCGGAGCGGTGTCCCGGCCTGTGGAGAGTACCCAGTCCAGCGCGCTGCCGAGCACTTCGGCGGACAACTGCTCGCGGCGCGCCGGGTCCAGACCGTACGCCTCCAGCGCCTCGACCTGCCCGGCGGCGGCCGTCAGGTCGTCGAGGAACGGCAGGTCGCCGGCGCTCGGCGTACGCCCGCGCATCCGGGCCCGGACGGCGGCGACCCGGGCGGCCGTGTAGTGGATGGACGACTCGGGCACCGACTCCAGGGTGTCGACGGCGCCGCGCCGGTCACCGGCCGCGAGCCGCACCCGGGCAAGTCCGAAGGCGGCGCTGACGAAGCTCGGGTCGGTCGACCACACCAGCCGGTAGTACTCGGCCGCGTTGTCCAACTGGTGCAGCACCTCGGCGCACAGGCCGAGCGCCAGCTTGGGCGCCGCCTCGCCGGGGAAGGCGTCGTAGAGCGCGTCGAAGCCGAGCGCGGCGCCCTCGAAGTCACCCGTGACCAGCGCCGCCACGCCCCGGTACCAGACCACCCGCCAGTCGTCGGGCCGTTCGCCCTCCAGCTCGTCCAGGGCCGTGAGCGCGGCCCGGTGCTCGCCGTTCTCCAGCCGGGCCCTGTTCTGCCGCAGCCGCGACTCCACGCTCGGCGCGGGCGCCGCGTCGAGGGCGCTGATCAGCTCGGCCGGCGCGGACGCCATGAGCCCGGCCAGGAAACCGGCGTTGGGGTCGTTCGGGTCGACCAGCGGCACCGGCAGCGCCAGGGCGGCGGCCGGCGTGTCCACGGGCCTGACGACGGCCGGGGCGGGCAGCGCGGGCGCCGGCGCGGCGCCGCGCGCCGGACGCGCCCCGAGCAGCGACACGTCCCCGTGCGCCCGGGGGAACAGCTCCGTGTCGACGACCTTCACCTCGGGCCCGAACAGCGTGGACAGGGCCGGTCTGGCCTGCCCGGTCTGCAGTGAGACGACCTCCCGGAGGACGCCGGTCAGCTGCTCCGACATCTCCTGCGCGGAGGCGAACCGGCGGGCCGGGTCGGGGTCGGTGGCGCGGACGAGGAGCCGGTAGAAGGACTCGTAGCGGTGGAAGACCTCGATGTTGTCCGGGTCGGGCAGGGAGTCCACGAAGACGTTCGTGTAGCCCTGGAAGTCGAAGGTGAGGACGGCGAGCGTACGGCCCACCGTGTACAGGTCGCTGGCCACCGACGGGCCGACGTCCGCGACCTCCGGCGCCTGGTACCCGACCGTGCCGTAGATCGCCGACTCGTCGTCGTCCATGCGGCGCACGGCGCCCATGTCGATCAGCTTGAGCTGGTCCTCGGTCTGGATGGCGTTGTCGACCTTGAAGTCGCAGTACAGCAGGTTGCGGCTGTGCAGGTGGCCGAGCGCCTCCAGCGCCTCGATGCCGTACGCGCAGGCCTGCTCCACCGGCAGCGGGTCACGCCTGCCGTCGGGCGTGCGGCGGGCGTTGGCGATCTCCTTCAGCGACTTGCCGCCGACGTACTCCATGACGATGTAGCCGTCGAGGGAACCGGTGCGCTGGTCGAGGTGCTCGACGAAGTTGTAGATCCGCACGATGTTGGCGTGCTCGATCTCGGCGAGGAACCGACGTTCGGAGATGGCCGCCGCCATCGCGTCCTGGTCGCCGGTGTCCAGCAGGCCCTTGAGCACCACCCACCGGTCGGACACGGCCCGGTCCACGGCGAGGTAGACCCAGCCGAGGCCGCCGTGCGCCAGACAGCCCGCGACCTCGTACTGGCCGTGCACGATGTCCCCGGCCTTCAGCTTCGGCACGAACGAGTACGGGTGCCCGCACTTGGTGCAGAACCCCTCCGTGCGCCCCGGCCGCTCGCCCCGGGAGCGCCCGACCGGCGCCCCGCAGTCGGACCGCGAGCAGAACCGCTTGCGCTCGGGCACCTCCGGGTTCTCCAGCACCATCGCGCGCGGGTCCGGCCGGGGCACCTGCGGCACCGAGACCAGCCCGGCGCCGAGCCGCCCGCGGGTGGAGGCGCCGGAGGACGAACCGGAGCTGCGCACCGACACCGAGCGGGCGCTGGAGCCGCCCGACAGGTCGCGCGAGAGCCGCCCCGACACCGAGCGGCGCGACCTCGACGCCTGCGAGGAGGTGCGCGAACTGCGGCCGCCGGCGCCCGTCCCCGAGCCCTTCGTGACGCCCGTGGCCGGCGAGCCGACCATGCCCGCCCCGGAGCCGGGACCCCCGGACGCCACGACCGGGGCCAGGCCGCAGGTGTCGCAGTACAGCTCGCCGCCGCCGACGTCCTCGTAGGAGCCCTCGCAGCCGGGCCGCTGGCACGTCCGCTGTGCCTGACTCATGACGACTCACCTCTACGGTCCTCGGGTCCGCCCTGGCGGGGGACGCCCGGCGCGCCGAGCAGTTCGGCCGCCGCCTGCTGGTAGCGCAGCACGGCCTGCTCGGCGACGCGCAGGTCGCAGGGGGCGCTCCACAGCATCCGCCGGGCCGCGTCGTACCGCTCGACCAGCAGCGGGTCCTCGGCGAGGCCGTTGCGGGTGGTCTTCGCCCGGTACGCGTCCAGCCGGCCGCGCAGCTCGGCGCGGATCGCGAGCGGCGCGGTGACGGCGGTCAGCGACTCACGCGCGCGCAGCAGTTCGTCCTCGGCCTTCCGCTCCAGGGACTCCAGCAGCGGGGACAGCCGGTGCCACTGCGCGTGCCGCCGGTACTCGGCGGCCGCGGCGAGCTGCTCCTGCAGCGCGGTCGGCGGGCCGCTGACCACCGGCACCTCGGTCGCCGCGATCTTCGCCAGCACCTCGCCGCGCGCGGTGCGCGCCTCGGCGAGGGTGCGGTCCGCGCGGGAGAGCACGTCCCGCAGCCGGATCAGCCGCGCCTCGGCGTCCTGCCGGACCGTCAGCACCGCGTCGATCTCGCGCCGCACGTCCTCCAGGGCGCGGGCCTCCCGGTCGTACACCGTGGTGTCCGGGCGGCCGCCGCCGGGCGCCGAACTGCCCTCGGCCCGCACCCAGAAGGCGAGCGGGTCGGAGACCACGTCCGCGCGCAGGGCGGTCAGCGTGCGCGTGATGCGCTCGAGGTCGTCACCGGCCGCGTGCTCGCCCGGGCGGACGCCGACCGAGTGCGCGAGCCTGCGGGTGCGCTGGAGCTCCGCGGCGAGTAAATCGATCCGGGCGGGCAGCGCCGACCAGACCGCGTCGGCGGTGACGACCAGGTCGAGCGAGGAGGCGTACAGCTCGTTCATCCGGTCGACCAGGGTGGTGAGCGAGAAGCTCTCGCTGAGCTTCGCGGCGCCGGCGGGGTCCGCGCCCCCGGGCACCGTGACGGACGCGCCGCGCAGCAGTTCGGTCAGCTCCGCCAGGTCCTCGCGGCTGGACCAGCGGCGCCGGGCGCGGATCTCCCGGGCGGAGCGCAGCGCCGCCGTGTAGGCGTCGAAGTACGCCCACAGCAGGGTGATCGACGCCTCCGCGGCCTGCCAGCGCTGCCGGGTGACGCCGGTCAGCTCGGCGCCTTCGAGGAGTCTGCGGCCCGCGTGGTCCTGGAGGGCGAGCAGCGAGGTCTCGATCGCCTCGTGCTCCGCGCCGAGCCGCGCCAGCGCACGGTCCACCTCGTCCCGGTCCATCAACGGCCCGGCGGGGTCCGTGACGCCCATCGATCACCTCTCGCTGCTGTGTGGTTGGCCTGGATCGGGTCGGGTTCAGCTCTTGCGCAGGTACTGCGGCGCGGGCGGTTCGGACGGGGCCGAGTCCTTCCCCAGTGTGGCCGACAGCCACCTGTCGTACGACGCCTGCCAGCCGTCCGCGCGGTAGTCGACCAGGATGCGGTTGACCCGGCGTACCAGATCGTCGGCGTCCTTCTTCATCGCCACGCCGTAGTACTCGGTGGTGAACGCGTCACCCTTCAGGGCGACCGTCGGGTCCTGCGCGGCCTGGCTGGCGGCGAGGGCGCCGTCGGTGACCACCGCGTCGACCTCGCCGAGCTGGAGCCGTACCAGGCAGTCGAGTTGGCTGGGGACGGTGGTGGAGATGTCGGTGGAGGCGGGCAGGTCGCCCGCGTCCCGGTCGGCCTTCAGCTTGCCGTAGGCGGTGGAACCGGAGGCCGTGCAGATCCTCTTGTGCGCGAGCGTGCCGTCGTAGCCCTTCACGGAGGACGACTTGGGGGCCAGCACCTGCTGGCCGGTCTTGAAGTAGGGCGCGGAGAACGCCACGTCGTCCAGGCGCTCGCAGCTGATGGTCATCGTGCGGACCACCATGTCCACCCGGCCGTCCTTGATCGCCGGTATGCGCTGGCTGGTCGGGATGGCCTTGAACTGCACCGCGTCCGGGTCGCCGAGGATGTCCTCGGCGATTCTGTGGACGAGGTCGATGTCGAAGCCCTCGAGCTGGGCGGTCTCGGTGTTGGGGTTGCGGTAGCCCCAGTGGTAGCTGTTCTGGTCGACGCCGACGACCAGCTTGCGCTTGGCGCCCGTACGGGACTTGATGGCGTCGATGGTCCGGCCGTCCGCGCCGGACGGGGACAGCGTCTGCTTCTGCGCCTCGGAGTCCTTGCAGTCGCCGGCGCGCGCCTGGCTGCCGTGGGCGACGCCCGGGCCGGCGGCCCGCACGCCGCCGTCGTCGTGCCGCGGCTGCGTGCACGGCAGCAGCAGCGCGAAGGCCAGCGCGAGCGCGCACAGCACGGCCATCGAGCCGACCCCGCCCCAGCCCCGCAGGGAGGCCCGCACACGGCTCGCGTACATCGTCACGCCCCCTGTCACCGGTACTCCGAAAGCCTGCGTCCGACGCCGGCCACCGCGCCCGCCGCGCCGAGCACACCCAGCACGGCGGCGCCGACGGGCAGCCCGGTCATCGCGTCGCGTCCGTCGCCGGCGGCCTGCCGGAACTCTGTCTGCTCGTGGCCGATGGCCAGGGCGATGTTGCGGTCCACGCTGTCGAAGCACGCGCCGGTGGCGTCCGCGCCGCCGATCACCTTGTCCAGCGCCTGCTGGTAGTTGCCGTTCTCGTCCTCGGTGCGGGCCGAGGCGTGGCGCTGCTTCCACACCGCCATGTTGCCCTCGGCCGCCTTGACCGGACCGGTGCCCGCGCTGTCGTCGGCGAGCCCGCGGGCGTCGCTGAGGCCCTTGGCGAGCACGCCCATGTCCCGGTCGAAGTCGTAGTAGTAGGCGTCGTACGTCTGCCCGCCCACCGTGACGGTCTCGGCGCCGCGCGCCACCAGGCTCAGGTTCTCGTTGCCCCGCGCCTTCAGGGAGGCGATGCGGGCGTCGTGCAGGACGTTCAGCGAGCGGACGCCGTTGTCGTAGGACCCGTTGAGCCCCGACCGGGCGACCGTGTGCCCGACCACCAGCCACAGCAGGGCCGCCGCGGTGGCGGCGGAGGCGGCCACCAGGCCGTGGTTGAGGACGCGGTTGGTGCGCCGGTAGGTGCGGTGCTGGGCCCAGCCGAGCGCGGCCAGGGCGAGCACGCCGAGCGCGATCGCCGCCCACGGGTAGGGCGTCGCGTCCCCGTAGTCGGCGTTCAGCCGCTGGTTCTCCTTCTTGTAGAGGTCCTCCGCCGCCGGGAGCATCTCCTTCTGCATCTTCTCGTTCGCGTACCGCAGATAGGCGCCGCCGACCGGATAGCCCTGCCGGTTGTAGGTGCGGGCGCGCTCCACGAGGCCCTTGTACTCGGGCAGCAGCTTGTTCAGCCTGGCGACGGCCGCCTCCGACGGCGAGCCCGGCTCGGAGTTGGCGGCGGCGGTGACGAGGCCGGCGGCCGCGGTGCGGATGTCCTTCTCGTACCGGTCCCGCGAGTCGGCGGTCTCCTGGCCGCCCGCCAGGAAGCCGCTGGAGGCCGCCGTGTTGGCGTCGGCCAGTGAGCGGTATATGTCGGCGGCGCCGGAGCTGAGCGGCTGGCTGCTGTGCAGCACGTCGTCGGCGGCGGCCGCGCGCTCGGCGGTCTGCCAGGCGGTGACCGCGCCGAACGCGACGACCAGCACGGCGAGTACGGCGCCGATGATGCGCAGCCGCCCCGGCTCGGTGGTCGCGGCGGACCGGAGCCGGTCGACGCCCTCGGCGAAGGCGGTACGGCGGGGCGCCGGGGGCGGGCCCGGCCGGGCGGCCGGCGCCGGCGGCAGGGGCTGCGAGGGGATCGCGGGCACGGCGGAGCCCGCCGGCGGCGGTGCCGTGCTGCTCCTCGGCGGGTGTGTCACCTGACCTCCCCCATGGTCATCCGTTCGCCGCCAAGTATTGCGGCCCGGACCGACATCCGCACCGGCCTTCGCTGGATCTTGATGGGATCGCGGCGTCCCCTGCCCATGAATACGCCGTGGGCACCTGTTCGGTTCCCTCGCCGCCTGCCCCGGAGCGGCCCGGCCGGCCTCAGCGCCGGCCGGTCTCCCAGTGGGCCCGGGCCCGTTCCAGGGCCGCTTCCCCCGCGCGCAGACGGTCCAGGCCCAGGAGGGCCGCGCCGAGCACCGGGGCGGCCGTGACCACGCGGACGTCCGCCTTGGGTGCGCGCGACGCCAGCAGGTCGCGCACGCCGTCGTCGAGCCGGGCGTGACCGGCGCTCAGCACGCTGCCGCCCAGCAGGACCGGGGTCTGCTCGCCGAGGAGGTCCAGCCGGGTCAGCGCCACCGTGGCCATCGTCGCGACCTCCTCGGCGAGGCGGTCCACGAGGGAGCGGGCGACCCGGTCCCCGTGCGCGGCCGTGCGGAACAGCACCGGCGTCAGCTCGTGCCGGCGGCCGTGCTCGACGTGCCCCAGGTGCAGGGCCTCGATGAGGGCGTACATGGAGCGCAGGCCGAAGTGCGCGGGCAGCGTGCGGGCCAGTTCGGTCGCCTCGCCCCGGCCGTCCTCCGCGCGGGCCGCGTGCCACAGGGCCTCCTCGGCAAGGCCCCAGCCGCCGCCCCAGTCGCCGGAGATGCGCCCGATGGCCGGGAAGCGGGCGGTGCGGCCGTCGGGGCGCATCCCGACGCAGTTGATGCCCGCGCCGCACACCACGGCCACACCCCGCGGCTCGGGCACGCCCGCCCGCAGGATCGCGAAGGTGTCGTTGCGCACCTCCACCGAGGCGCCCCACGCGCGCGCGTGCAGCGCGGCCGCCAACTGCTCCTCCTCCACCGGCAGATCGGCGTTGGCGAGGCAGGCGGAGACATGCGAGGCGGAGGCCGCGCCCGCGGCCGCGAACGCCCGCGCGACCGGCTCGGCGAGGGCGTCCACCGCCGCCTCGACGCCCACCGCCGGCGGGCGGAAGCCGCCGCCGCGGGCCGTGGCCAGCACCTCGCCCCGGGCGGTGACCACGGCCACGTCGGTCTTGCTGTTGCCCGCGTCGATGGCGAGGACGGTCGGGATCAGGCCCACGCGAGGTGCTCCCGGTTGTGCGCGACCAGCCGGTCGGTGAGGGCTTCGGCGTACTCGTACTGGCCGACGAGCGGATGGGCCAGCAGGGCGCGGAAGACCCGGTCGCGGCCGCCCCGCAGGGCCGCCTCCAGGGCCAGTTCCTCGTACGCCGTCACGTTCGCCACCAGGCCGGCGTACAGCGGGTCGAGGTCCGGCACCGCGAGGGGCGTGGCGCCGGACGGGCCCACCGCCGCCTGCACCTCGATCACCGCGTCGTCCGGGAGGAAGGGCAGGGTGCCCCGGTTGAGCGTGTTGACCACCTGGTACGGGCTTCCCGTGCCGCCGCCCAGCAGGGCCGCCGCCAGGTCGACGGCCGCCTCCGAGTAGAAGGCGCCGCCCCGCTTGGCGAGCAGCGCCGGCTTCTCGTCCAGCGCCGGGTCGGCGTACATCTCCAGCAGTTCGCGCTCCATGGCCGCGACCTCCGCCGCCCGGGAGGGCTTGGTGCGCAGGTCCCGCACCACCTCGTCGTGGGCGTAGTAGTAGCGCAGGTAGTAGGACGGGACCACGCCGAGGCGGTCCAGCAGGGGCCGGGGCAGGCGCAGGTCGGCGGCGACGGCGTCGCCGTGCCGGGCGAGCAGTTCGGGCAGGACGTCCGCGCCCTCGGGTCCGCCGAGCCGCACTCCCGTCTCCCACGTCAGATGGTTCAGGCCCACGTGGTCCAGGTGCACGTCCTTGGGGTCGGTGCCCAGCAGGGCCGCGAACTTGCGCTGCAGCCCGATCGCCACGTTGCACAGTCCGACCGCCCGGTGCCCGGCCTCCAGCAGGGCGCGGGTGACGATGCCGACCGGGTTGGTGAAGTCGATGATCCAGGCGCGCGGGTTGGCACGGCGCACGCGCTCGGCGATGTCCAGGACGACCGGGACCGTGCGCAGCGCCTTGGCGAGGCCGCCCGCGCCGGTCGTCTCCTGGCCGATGCAGCCGCACTCCAGCGGCCACGTCTCGTCCTGCTGCCGGGCGGCCTGACCGCCGACCCGGAGCTGGAGCAGTACGGCGTCGGCGCCGTCCACGCCCGCGTCCAGGTCGGCGGTGGTGACGACACGGCCGGTGTGGCCCTGCTTCGCGAAGATCCGGCGGGCCAGGCCGCCCACCAGCTCCAGGCGTCCGGCGTCCGGGTCCACGAGGACGAGTTCCTCGACCGGCAGGGTGTCCCTGAGCCGGGCGAAGCCGTCGACGAGTTCGGGGGTGTAGGTCGAGCCGCCGCCGACCACGGTGAGTTTCATACGTGGATCAACCCTTTACTCCGGTGAGGGTGACGCCCTCGACGAACGCCTTCTGCGCGAAGAAGAACACGAGGATCACGGGGGCCATGACCAGCACGGTGGCGGCCATGGTGAGGTTCCAGTCGGTGTGGTGGGCGCCCTTGAAGGACTCCAGGCCGTAACTCAGCGTCCAGGCGCCGGGGTTCTCGGAGGCGTAGATCTGCGGGCCGAAGTAGTCGTTCCAGGCGTAGAAGAACTGGAAGAGGGCCACCGCGGCGATGCCGGGCTTCGCCATCGGCAGCACCACCCGCACCAGGGTCCTGAGGTCGCCGCAGCCGTCCACCTTCGCGGCGTCCACGTACTCGTTCGGGATCGTCATCAGGAACTGGCGCAGCAGGAAGATGGAGAACGCGTCCCCGAACGCCATCGGGACGATCAGCGGCCACAGGGTGCCCGACAGGCCGAGCTGCTTCGCCCAGAACAGGTACATCGGGATGACGACCACCTGCGGGGGCAGCATCATCATCGAGATCACCAGCATGAGGGACAGATTCCGGCCCCGGAAGCGGAACTTGGCCAGCGCGTACGCCACGGGTATCGAGGACGCCACGGTGAGCACGGTGCCGAGCCCGGCGTAGATCAGCGTGTTCTTCCACCAGGTGAGGAAGCCCGGGGTGGCGAGGACCTGGCGGTAGTTGCCCCACTCCCAGGTGTGCGGGATCAGGTCCCGGCTCAGTGCCTGGCTGTCGCTCATCAGGGAGGTGAGGAACACGAAGACGAAGGGGAGGGTGAAGAAGAGCGCCGCGGCGACGCCGAGGGAGTGCACCGCGATCCACTCCAGCAGCGCCCGGCGCCGTGCCGCGCGCTCGGCGCCCGGGACGGCCTGAGCCGTCCGCACCGGCTTATCCAGTACCTGGGTCATGGTCAGTCACCTGCCTGGACGAGGCCGCCCCGGCGCCGCATCAACAGCGCGGTGAACGCCATCGACAGGGCGAACAGGACCAGTGCGACGACACACGCCGAGCCGTAGTCGAAGCGCTGGAAGCCGAGGTTGTAGACGAGTTGGGGGAGGGTGAGGGTGGACTTGTCCGGGTAGCCGGGCTCGAACTGGGTGCCCGCGCCCTGGATCACGCCCGAGGCGACCTTTCCCGCGATCAACGGCTGCGTGTAGTACTGCATCGTCTGGATCACGCCGGTGACCACGGCGAACATCACGATCGGGGAGATGTTCGGCAGGGTGACGTAGCGGAAGCGCTGCCACGCCGAGGCGCCGTCCAGCTCGGCCGCCTCGTACTGCTCCGCCGGCACGTCGAGCAGCGCGGCCATGAAGACGACCATCAGGTCGCCGATGCCCCACAGGGCGAGCAGGGTCAGGGCCGGCTTGGACCAGGCCGGGTCGCCGAACCAGCCGGGCGCCGGGACGCCGATCCGCTCCAGGATGGAGTCGACCGGGCCCGTGCCGGGGTTGAGCAGGAAGGCGAAGGCCATGGTCGCGGCGACCGGCGGGGCCAGGTAGGGCAGGTAGAACAGGGTGCGGAAGACGCCGGCCCCCGTCCTGATCCTGGTGATGAGCAGCCCGACCCCGAGCCCGAAGACGACCCGGAGCGTCACCATCACCACCACCAGCCACAGGGTGTTGCGCAGCGCCGGCCAGAACAGCGGGTAGTGCTCGAAGACGTAGGTCCAGTTCTTCGTGCCGCTCCACGTCGGCGGCCGGAAGCCGTCGTAGTGCATGAAGGAGAAGTAGACCGTCGAGATCAGCGGGTACGCGAAGAAGACCGCGAAGCCGATCAGCCAGGGCGACATGAAGGCCGCCGTGCGCAGCGCCGCCCTGCGGCGCCTGGAGCCCAGCGTGGTGGTCGCCATGGCTACTTCGCCTGCGCGATGTCCGTGTCGATCTGGGCGGCCGTCTTCCTCAGGCCGGCCTTCAGATCGGTGACCTTGCCGCTCTCGTAGTCGTACCCGAACTGCTGGATCGTCACCAGGTAGACGCCGCCGTTGACCGAGGCGGGGGTGGTGGTGGAGTTCCGGTCGGCGGCGATGTCCAGGAAGGTCTTGAAGCGCGGGTCGTACCGGAGCTTCGGCGACTTCAGCGCGGCCAGGGTGGAGGGCACGTTGTGGATGTCGTTGGCGAAGCCGACCACCGCGTCGGTGTCCGTGGTCATGTACTTCAGCAGTTCCCAGGCCGCGTTCTGCTTGTGGCTGGTGGCGGCGATGCCGGCGATGGTGCCGGTGATGTAGCCCTTGCCGTACTGGTCGGCCTGATCGTCCGGGACCGGCAGCGGGGCCACCCCGATCTCGAACCCTGGCTTGGCCTCCTCGGCCATGCCCAGCCGCCACTCGCCGTCGAGCTGCATGGCGACCTGCCCGGTGTGGAAGGGGTGCCGTGCGCCCCACTCGTCGCCGAGGGTGGCCCGGAACCTCTCCAGCTTCTGGAATCCGCCGAGTTCGTCCACGAGCCGCTTCTGCAGCGTGAAGCCCTTCTCGAAGGCGGGGTCCTTCGCCAGGGCCGACTTGCCGTCCTTGTCGAAGTAGGTCGGCGAGAACTGCCCGAAGTAGTGCTCGGTGGTCGACTCCCAGCCGTGGTAGTCCGGCATGAAGCCGAGCTGCTCGTAGGTGCCGCCCCGGGAGACGGTGAGCTTCTTGGCGTCGGCCTCGAACTCCGACCAGGTCTTCGGCGGGGCCGTGATGCCGGCCTTCCGGAACGCCGTCTTGTTGTAGTAGAGCCCGTAGGCGTCGCCCAGCAGCGGCGCCGTGCAGCGGTCGCCCTCGAACCGGGTGTACTCGTTCATGGCCTTCGGGAAGGTCGTCTCCGGGTCGATGCCCGCCTTCTCGAAGAACGGGTTCAGGTCGATGAGCGCGCCCGACGAGCAGAACTTGCCGACGTTGTTGGTGGTGAACGAGGAGATCACGTCGGGGGCCCGGTCGCCGCCGGTGCGCAGCGCCTGGTTGATCTTGTCGTCGGTCATGTTGCCGACCACGTTCACATGGATGTTGGGGTGCGCCTTCTCGAACCCGGCGACCAGGGACCTCACCGCCTTGACCTCGTTCGGCGCGCTCCAGGCGTGCCAGAAGTTGATCGTCGTCTCCTTGGAGGCGTCGTCGGAGGCGCCGGAGCCGGACTGACCGGTACAGGCGGTGGTGAGCAGGGCGAGCGAGGCGGTCAGGGCGAAGGCCGCTTTTCGGGCGGTTCCGGGTACGGCTGTGGGCATGGCGGGGTCTCCCGGGGACGGGGTGGGTGAGGAGGGAGTGCTTCGGTGGGGCTCGGGCGCTCAGCGCGAGGTGTCGAAGACCTCGTCGCGGGTGGTCGCGAGCGCGGACTCCAGCGCGCCGCGCAGCACGGGGTGTTCCGTCACGTCGCCGACGGCCAGCCGGGGGCGGGCCGCGGCGAGTTCCTCCAGCTCGGCCTGGACGAGGGCGCGCAGCACCTCGCCGCCGGCCGTCAGGGCGGAGCCGCTGAGGACGACGAGTTCGGGGTCGAGGACGGAGACCAGCGAGGCGAGACCGGTGGCCAGCCGGGTCGCGTAGGTCCGCAGCAGTTCCCGGTGCGGCCCGCCGGCATGGTCGGCCGCCCGCGCCAGGAGGGCGGCGGCCACCTCGGGGTACGGGCCCGCCGGCACGTCGCCGACGCCGAGTTCGCGGGCCAGCTTCGGTACGGCCTGGGAGCCGGCCAGCTCCTGGTAGCCGCCGCTGTTGGCCTTGGTCACCTGGCGCACCAGGGGCGTGCCCGGCACGGGCAGGAAGCCGACCTCGCCGGCGCCGCCGGTCCAGCCGCGGTGCAGCCGGCCGCCGAGGACCAGGGCGGCGCCCATGCCCTCCTGGTTCCACAGCAGGACGAAGTCCGTGTGGCCGCGGGCCGCGCCGAGCCGCTGTTCGGCGATCGCGACGAGGTTGACGTCGTTCTCGTACTCGACCGGCATCGGCAGCGCGGCGGCGAGTTCGTCCAGGAGGGCGGGGGAGTGCCAGCCGGGCAGGTGCGAGGCGTAGCGCAGCCGGCCGGTGCCCGGGTCGAAGGCGCCCGGGGTGCCGATGACCAGCCGGTGCACGTCGGACCGGGCGAGACCCGCGGCCTTCACGGCGCCGTCGAGGGCCTCGGTGACCTGCTGCACGACGGGCCGGGCCGGACGCCGGCCCGGGGTGGGCAGCTCGTACTCGCCGGCCGTGCGGCCGGTGACGTCCGCGACGGCGGCGCGGATGCGGTGCGGGGTGACGTCGAGCCCGGCCGCGTACGCGGCGCCCGGGTTCACGGCGTAGAGCTGGGCGTTCGGGCCCGGCCGTCCTTCGCTGGTGCCGGTGACCCGGACCAGCCCGGCCGCCTCCAGCCGGGCCAGGAGCTGGGACGCGGTCGGCTTGGACAGGCCGGTGAGCTTGCCGATGCGGGTGCGGGACAGCGGGCCGTGCTCCAGGAGGAGGTCCAGCGCGGCGCGGTCGTTCATGGCGCGCAGGACCCGCGGGGTGCCCGGCGTACCGGCGGTTCCTGCCATGCGGTCGACACCTGCCTTTCCAACTGCCCAGCTTTTCAGTGACCTGGGCATGACGTCCAGCCTTGATCAACGGGCGCCCGGAAGATCACTGTTAGGAAACTTTCCTATTGGCGTGGGAGGAACGTAAGCCCAGGACGAAGAGGGCGTCAATAGACGACGCCCCCCGAGGCGACGGAGTCGTCGCCTCGGGGGGCGGGAGTCAGGAGGGGGCAGGGCGCCTGCGGCGCCGCGCTACTTGCCCGGAGGGGCCGGGCGCTGGGTGGCGATCGGGGCCGCGGCCACGGACTGCGGGGACTCGGAGTTGGCGTACACCGACGGCGCCGCCACCGCCGCGGCCGGGTCCGGGGCGTCCTCGACGTCCTCCACGGCGGTCGCGCCGCCCACGATGCGGATGCTCGCCGCGTCGAAGGCCCGCTTGACCCGCCAGCGCAGCTCGCGCTCCACGGCGACCGACTTGCCGGGCATGGTCCGCGCGGTGAGCCGCATGACCATGGAGTCGATCAGCACGCTGTCCAGGCCCAGCACCTCGACCTGACCCCAGAGAAGCTCGTTCCAGGGCTCTTCCTTGCTCATCTTCTCGGCGACCTCGTCCAGGACGGCCTTCACCCGGTCCAGGTCCTCGCTCGCCCGTACGGTCACGTCGACCCCGGCGGTGGCCCAGCCCTGCGAGAGGTTGCCGATCCGCTTGACCTCGCCGTTGCGGACGTACCAGATCTCACCGCCGTCACCGCGCAGCTTGGTCACCCGCAGCCCGACCTCGATCACCTCGCCCGCGGCCACACCCGCGTCGATGACGTCGCCGACGCCGTACTGGTCCTCCAGGATCATGAAGACACCGGAGAGGAAGTCCGTGACCAGGTTCCGGGCGCCGAAACCGATCGCCACGCCCGCCACACCGGCCGAGGCCAGCAGCGGCGCCAGGTTGATCCTGAAGGTGGACAGCACCATCAGCGCGGCCGTGCCGAGGATCAGGAAACTGGCCACCGAGCGCAGCACGGAGCCGATCGCCGCCGCCCGCTGACGGCGCCGCTCGACGTTGACCAGCAGCCCGCCCAGCGCGCTGCCCTCCGCGGCCTGCGCGGTCCGGGTCATGCGCTCGATCAGCTTGGTGATCGCCCGCCGCACCACCGCTCTGAGCGCCACGGCCACGACCACGACGAGCACGATCTGCAGCCCCATCGCCAGCCAGGTCGACCAGTTCTGCTCCACCCAGCTCGCGGCGTTCGTCGCGTGATCCTGGGCGTCCTGCAGGCTGGGAACGGCCGGCGTCGTCGAACCCGAGGGGGACGGCGAGGGAGTCGCACCGGCGGCCGTGAGGACGGCGGGCAAGGACACGGCGGGTACCTCCATGGTGCTGCGCGGTCCGCTCCGGCGGGGCGGTCAAGGTCTTCGCGATCACGAAAAGGTCACCGGGCGGACAGAACCAACACACTAACGGGGCATCGTGTGTGCTCCGCGCCGTTCCGCCCAAGGGAGACGGGTCTCACCTGGGCTTGAACACGCCATGATCCGGGGGACACATCAGGTGTGGTCGAAAACACTCCCAGCCCGTTACCGGGACATGGTGGCGCGTTCACCAGGCATGAGGGGAGACTGACTGCAGATCGTCCCGGCGCGAGCCACGCGCCGCCGACGCCCAAGGAGGCACCCGTGCCGCACGTCCTGGTCCTCAACGCGTCGTACGAGCCGCTCGGCGTCGTACCGCTCCGCCGCGCGCTCGTCCTCGTCCTGGAGAACAAGGCCGTCTCCCTCGAGGAATCCGGCGCCTTTATGCACAGCGCGACCGTCACAGTCTCCGCGCCCAGCGTGGTCCGGCTGAAGCGTTTCGTGCGGGTTCCCTACCGGGGGCCCGTTCCTCTCACCCGCCGGGCGCTGTTCGCGCGCGACGGGGGCCGGTGCATGTACTGCGGTGGCGTCGCAACCAGCGTCGACCACGTCATCCCGCGCAGCCGCGGGGGCAAGCACGTCTGGGACAACGTGGTGGCCTCGTGCCGCCGCTGCAACCACGTGAAGGCCGACCGGCACCTCGTCGAGATCGGCTGGCGGCTGCGCCACAAACCCGCCCCGCCCACCGGTCTGGCCTGGCGCATCATCGGCACCGGCCACAGGGACCCGCGCTGGCTGCCCTACTTGCAGCCGTACGGCGCGGACGACGCCATGGCCCGGATCGACGGCATCTCAGCCTGACGGTTCCGGGCCTTCGCGCACCCCGCGGCCGGACGGCTCCTCGTTCAGCCGCGGGGCCCTTCGGCACGCGCCCCGCGCACCGCGTACAGCGCGGCGCCCACCACGAAAGCGGTCAGCGCCGCGGCCCAGGCGCCCGGTTGCGCACCGGGTTGCATCGGCCACGCCCACACCGTGACCGCGCGTCCGCGCGCCCCCGAGGAGGCCAGGTAGACGGCCGTCACATAGCCGAACGCGGGCAGCCAGCTCAGCCGGGCGCCCAGCACGGCGGCCGCCGCGGCCGTGACGCCGGTGCAGCCGAGCGTGTTGCGGACGACCGCGGGCGGCCCGAAGGTCTCCGCGTGCCCCAGCACCGCCAGCGGCAGCAGCACCGCCGCCAGCGCGGTCAGCGCCCCGAGCTGCGCCAGCCGCCGCGGCCACCAGGGCCGTACGGCCGTCCGGTCCAGCTCGTCGGACGCCGAGTACAGGCTGGTGCCGATCACGGCGGCCGCCAGCAGCGGGGCCAGGGCGACCACCGGCACCCGGCGGTAGGGGTCGAGGTAGGCGTCCAGGCTGCCCGCGGCCCACACCGCGAAGGCGGTGGTGCCGGCCAGCGCGAGCAGGGTGAGGGGCAGGGCGCGGGAGCGGGCGTAGAGGAGGGGACCGGTCACAGCGCGGGCACCCCCTTCACGTCACAGGTGCCCGCCGTCGCGAAGTACGCCGACAGCCAGTCCCGGCGCTCCTGCGCGCCCATGGCGGCCAGCGCGGTCCGGGCGGCGAGGCGCTTGCGCAGCCCGGCGCGGTGAGCCGCGTCGCCACGGGCGTCCATGTCGTCGAAGTGCTTCTGCGCCGGGCTGGGGGCGAGATAGGTCTCCACGGCGTCGTCGGCCAGGGACTTCCGCTCCGTGGGGTGCGAGCAGTCGGGGCGCCGCTGCAGGGCCGCCGTCGCCTCCCACGCGAACTGCCGCGGATCGGTGAGCCGGCCCCGTACCACCGACCAGCCGAGCGGTGTGAAAGCCGGCAGCTGCGCCTCGGCGCCGTGCGACTCCTGGTCGCGCGCCTCCCACCGCACCGGCAGGTTCCGCACCCCTTCGAGCCTGCCCGTGATCCCCGACAGGGCCTCGGTGACCTGCGGCAGCATCCCCGCGTACCGGGCGTTCACGCAGACCGCCGGGGTGGTGGAGGTGTCGCACACCTGGCGGTGCGCGAGCGGCGCCTCGCGCCACAGTCCGTCCCCGGTCTGCGTCAGCACCGCCCCCGCCGCGACGGCGGCGGCCAGCGGCAGCAGGGCCGTCACCCGGCGCCGCGCCGCGTACGCCAGCACGGCGGCGAACGCCAGGCCCGCCGTCCATACGGCCATCGACACCGGCTGCCACCACACCGGGACGCCGGTGGTCGTGACGGAGAACGCCGGGTTGAGATGCCGTGCGGAACCCGAGCGGCTCATCGACGCCAGGCCGAGCCCGGCGTACCCCGCGATCGCCAGCAGCGGTGCGGCCAGCCGGGTGGGGACGACGCGGCCCACCACGTGCCCGAGCAGCGCGGCCGCCGCCACCACGACGGTGTCCCCCGGCAGCAGGCCGGGGTGCGGGCGGTCGCCCTGTGCGTACCGCCAGGTGGCGAGCATCGCCAGGCCGGCCGCGGCCAGGTAGCCGGCCGCCGTCCAGAGCGCGACGGGCAGGGCCGAGGCCAGGAAACGGGCGAGCGGCGACCGGACGACCGTCCCCCACAGCTCCTCGGTACGGCGTCGCCGCTCCCGCCCGCCCTGCCAGCAGCCCGCCGCGGCGGCCAGCGGCGCGGCGATCAGGACGGTGATGTGCGTCTGGGCGGCGGTCTCCGCCCAGCCGCCCTGCCAGCGGGCGGCCGAGCCGGCCAGCAGGACGCCGACGGTGAGCAGTACGGCGGCCCCGGCGAAGGGCGCGAACCCGCGCACGGCCTCGGCGCGCAGCGGACGGGGGGCCCGCAGGGCGGGAACCGGTGTTCCGCGGTCGGTCACGAGGCTCATCGCACCGACTCCCTCGTCCGCGCGCCGTCGCGGTGGGCCCGCAGCGCGGCCGTGTAGCCGCGCTCGATCGGGTGGTCGCCCGGCCCGCCCGAGGTCTCGCCCAGCAGCGTGAGCGTGCGCGGGGTGCCGCGGTAGGCGATCCGGCCCCCGTCGAGCAGGGTGACCTCCGTGCAGGCGGCGGCCACGTCCTCCACCAGGTGGGTGGAGACCACCACCGTGGCCGAGGCGCCGAGCTCGCGCAGCAGTTCGCGGAACTCCACGCGCTGCTCGGGGTCGAGACCGGCGGTGGGCTCGTCCAGCAGCAGCACGCCCGGCTCGTTGACGATCGCCTGGGCGATGCCGACCCGGCGGACCATGCCCCCGGAGAGGGTGCGGATCTTCGCGTCGGCGCGGTCCGCGAGGCCGACCCGGGCCACCGCTTCCGCCACGGCGGCCGGGACCCGCGCGGCGGGCATCTCCTTCAGCCAGGCCACGTACCCGACGAACTCCCGCACCGTGAAGCCCGGGTAGTAGCCGAACTCCTGCGGCAGATAGCCGAGGTCCCGCCGGACCGCGGACCGTCCGCGGTGCCCGGCGGTGTCCTGGCCGAGGATCTCCACCCGCCCGGCGGACGGCCGGGCCACGGTGGCCAGAACCCGGATCAGCGAGGTCTTCCCGGCGCCGTTCGGCCCGAGCAGCCCGTGCACACCGGTGCCGAGGTCCAGATCCACGCCGTCCAGCGCGAGATGCTTCCGATGCCGGACCCGCAGGCCGGACACGAGTATGGAACTCAAGAGGTCTCCAGAGATGCTGCCGGTGACGGCCACGGGTGGCGGTGGTCACCGGGGTGGGGTGATCGGACGGTCGTGAGCGCGTACGGCGCCGGGCGGTGCGGCGGGGGCCGCGTGCCGGGCCGGGTGCGGGCCGGCTGAGTCCGCCGGGGCGGCTCGGCTGGTCGCGGGTCCTGTTGCCCGGGTGGTTCGGTTGGTTGCGGGTGGGGCGCCGGTCCGGCTGGCCGGTGGCTTTCGGGACGGCCCGGCGGTCGCGGGCCGTTCCGGTGAGGGCGGCTGTCTGGCCACGGGTCATGCCGGTCGGCGGGGTCGTGGGTCCTGGTGCTCGGGGTGGTTCGGGCGGTCGGGCGGTCGGGGCGCAGGGGCCCGGCTGCGACGGGGCCCCGCGGCCGGGAGCGCTCCCGGCCTGGTGGCCCGGCCGTTCGGCCGGGAACTCCTGCTGCCGCGTGGATCAGGCGGTCGTGGGTGATGCCGTGACGTGCCGGGTGACGCGGCAGGGGCGCGCTTCAGCGGTAAAGCGGTCGGTCGTAGGCCTGGCGGCGGGCGGTGAGGAGGGCGGCGCTCAGGACGGCGGCCGCCGCCCACGCGCCCTGTGCCGCCGCGCCGTCGAAGCAACGCGAGAGCTGCTCGGCCAGGCGCGTGGTGACCTCGCCGCCCGGAGCGCCGGGCACGGGGGCGCCGACGGCGCACAGCCAGCCCCCGGCCGTGACCCCGGACGCCGCCCGGCAGCCGACGAAGGAGGCCAGGGCCAGCGTGCCCAGGGTCAGGGCCAGCCCCGGCAGCAGCCAGGCCGCGGCGGCCGGGGCGCCGGATGCGGGCAGCAGCAGCCCGGTCAGGGTCAGCGGCGGCAGGCTCACCGCGAGCACGGCGGCCGTCCGGGTCAGCGCCAGCCGCAGCCCGCCGGCCGGACTGGCCGCGGCCACCTCGTACAGCGGGTCGGCGTGCGGCCCGTAGGACAGCGCGACCCCGGCCACGGGCACCACCGGCGCTATCGCCAGCAGCAGCGCCCGCGCGCCGGGCACGCCGCCCCCGTACC
This sequence comes from Streptomyces sp. NPDC038135, assembly GCF_055601245.1. NCBI lineage: Bacteria > Bacillati > Actinomycetota > Actinomycetes > Kitasatosporales > Streptomycetaceae > Streptomyces > Streptomyces sp. NPDC038135. The sequence continues at coordinate 383,868 of NZ_JBVJXS010000002.1, forward strand.
CCAGGGCCATCGCCGCCACCGCGACGAGCAGCACGGCCGGCAGCCAGGCTCCCCGCACGGCGGGCCCGGCGGCCCAGAGCAGCCGGGCGATCCGGGACAGCGCCGGGGCCGCGGGCGCCACGGAGCGCTCCGCTCCCGCGGGCGCCGCTGCCAGCACCGCTCCGCGGACCTCGTCGAGCACGGCGCCGGCCGCCGTGCCGCGCACCGCCCGCGACACCAGCGCCGCGCAGCCGGGGCAGTCCTCCAGGTGCTTCTCCAGGGACCACGCGTCCGGCTCGGCCAGGGAGCCGTCGGCGTAACGGGCGACGAGGCGGGGTGAGGCGTGCCAGACGTGCGGGTCGCCGTGGGTCATGCCGTGCCTCCCAGCGGGGACGGGTTCAGATGGGCCAGCGCGGACCGCAGCTCCGTACGGGCGCGCCGGGCGCGGGATTTGACGGTGCCCTCGGGTATGCCGAGCAGCCGGGCCGCCTCCCGGGTGCTCAGCCCGTCGACGACGGTCGCGCGCAGCACCTCGCGCAGCTCGGGGGAGATCCGGTCCAGCGCGGCGCCGACGTCCCCGTACTCGAGACCGGCCAGCACCCTGTCCTCGGCGGAGGGCGCGGCGGCCGGCTCGTGGACGCCGTCCGCCGACTCCAGCGGCGCGCCCGCCACCCGCGCGGCCCGCTCCTGCGCCCGCCGCGCGTCGACCAGCCGCCGTGCCGCGATCGTCCACAGCCAGCCACCGGTCTCCTGGCCGCGGTGCCCGGCCGCCGACCGCCACACGGTGACGAACGTGTCCTGCAGCACCTCCCGGACGACCTCCGGATCGGCGCAGCGCCTGCTCAGCCGCGCGTGCACCCAGCCGGCGTGCCGGTCGTACAGATCGGCCATGGCGGCCGCGTCGCCCGCCGCGACGGCCCGCAGCAGCGCCGCGTCCCCGTCCTTCTCCCGCTGGCCCCCCACGGGGCGGAACAGTCTCACACTCCCTCTATCGATCACGCGCCCGGGATCGGTTCACCCGACGCGCACACGCGTGCCCGGGCGGCGGGGCGAGTGGCTTCGGCCTCGCGGGGTAGGCCTGCCCTGACCACCGCTAGCCGCGGCAAGCGACCGAGAGAGAAGGAGGCCCCCGTGGCCGCACCGGCTCATCCCACCATTCCGGCCCAGTGGAAACCCTTGGCGGAGCAGTCCGCCGAGACCGACGACGCGCGGCTGTGCGTCTTCAGCGCGGAGAGCGCCTGCGTGGAGGCTCCGCTGACCAGCGAGCCGCCCCTGCCCGACGCCGAACCCCTGACCAGCGAGCCCCCGCTCGCCGAGGCCGCCCCGCTGACCGGCGAGTCCGACCCGATCCCCGACTTCTTCGGCGCGGGACTGTAGATGACCGCGGCCGCCGACGAGGAGCTGGCCCGGCTCGCCGCACTGCACGGGGTGGACACGTCCTACCGCCCCGCCCCCGACCGCACGGTCGACGTCCCCGCCTCCGCCGTGGTGGCCGCCCTGGCCGCCCTCGGCGTCGAAGCGGGCACCCCGGACGCGGTCCGCGCCGCGCTCGCCGAACGGGAGCGCGAGCTGCGCGAGCGGCTGCTCCCACCGACGGTCGTGCACTGGTCCGGCGACCCGGGCGGCCCGGCCGCCCTCGCCGCGCTGCCTGCCGGCACCCGCCTCACCGTCGAGACCGAACAGGGCGAGACGCGGGACACGGCCGAGGGACTGCCGCTCGGAGCGCACCGGGTGACCGCCGTCGCGCCCGACGGCCGCACCGGGCACGCCCATCTCGTCGTCGCCCCCGACCGTTTGCCGACCCCGGCCACCCGCTCCTACGGCCTGCTCGTCCAGCTGTACTCGCTGCTCTCCCGGCGCTCCTGGGGCATGGGCGACCTCGGTGACCTCGCCGAGCTGGCCGGCTGGGCCGGACGCACCGCCGGTGCCGGGTTCGTGCAGGTCAACCCGCTGCACGCGGCCGTGCCCGGCGCTCCGACCGACCCCTCGCCGTACCGGCCCTCCTCCCGCCGCTTCCCCGACCCGGTGCATCTGCGCGTCGAGCTGATCGACGAGTTCGCCCAGGTCGAGGACCAGGACCGGGTCCGCGACCTGCTGGACCGCGCCGCGCGGCTGCGCGCCGACGTCCTCGACAAGGGCGCCCTCATCGACCGGGACGCGGTGTGGGAGCTGAAGCGCGAGGCGCTGGAACTGGTCCTCGCCGTGCCCCTCGGACCGGGACGGCAGGCCGCCTACGACGCCTTCCGTACCGAGGAGGGGCAGGCCCTGGAGGACCACGCCACCTGGTACGCGCTCGCCGAGGCGCACGGCTCCGACTGGCACCTGTGGCCCGCGGGCCTGCGCGACCCGCGCTCCGACGAGACCGCTCACGCCCGCGCCGAGCTCGCCGACCGGGTCGACTTCCACTCCCGCCTGGCCTGGCTCACCGACGGCCAGCTCCGCGCCGCGCAGCGCACCGCGCTGGAGGCCGGCATGACCGTCGGGATCATCCACGACCTCGCCGTCGGCGTGCACCCCCAGGGCGCGGACGCCTGGGCGCAGCAGGACCACTTCGCCGCCGGGATGTCGGTCGGCGCCCCGCCCGACGCCTTCAACGCCCACGGTCAGGACTGGGGGCTGCCGCCCTGGCGGCCCGACCGGCTGGCCGCCTCCGGCCACGCCCCCTACCGCCACCTGCTGCGCGCCCTGTTCCGCTACACCGGCGCCCTGCGCATCGACCACGTGATGGGCCTGTTCCGGCTGTGGTGGGTGCCGCAGGGCCGCCCGCCCACCGAGGGCACCTACGTCCGCCACGACGCCGAGGCCATGCTCGCCCTGCTCGCCCTGGAGGCCTTCCGGGCCGGGGCGGTGGTGATCGGCGAGGACCTGGGGACCGTGGAGCCCGGGGTGCGCGAGCGGCTGCAGCGGCGCGGGGTGCTCGGCACCTCCGTGCTCTGGTTCGAACGGGACTGGGAGGGCGACGGCCGCCCGCTGCCCCCGGAGCGGTGGCGCGCGGACTGCCTGGCCACCGCCACCACCCACGACCTGCCGCCCACCGCCGCCCGGCTCACCGGCGACCACGTCGGTCTGCGCGACCGCCTGGGCCTGCTCACCCGCTCCGCCGCCGAGGAGAGCGCCGAGGCGGCCGCGGACACGGCGGAGTGGCTCGCCCTGCTGGGGAGCCTCGGCCTGCTGGACAGCCCGGCGGCCGGGCCGCCCGGCAGCGACGAGGAGGCGGAGATCCAGGGCGTCCACCGCTTCCTGCTGCGCACCCCGGCCCGGCTGGTCGGCGTCTGGCTCCCGGACGGCGTCGGCGACCGCCGCCCGCAGAACCTGCCCGGCACCTGGGACGAGTACCCGAACTGGCGGCTGCCCGTCGCCGACTCGGACGGCCGCCCGGTGACGCTGGAGGAGCTGGCGGCCTCGCCCCGGCTGCGGGCGCTGCTGGACGTGCTCAGGCAGGGGGTGGGGCGGTGAGGGCCGCGTAGGGGACCCCGCGCGCGCGTCCGTTCGGGTGGTTCGCTAACTTGAGAGTGTGGACAAGAAGAACGCCCTGCGCGCCGGCGCCCTGGCCGCCGGTACGACGCTGATGATGCTGCTCATGTCGTCCCCCGCGCTCGCGCTGACCCGCGACGACGGTGACGACCCCGGCCCCGGCCTGAGCGTCATCCAGACGCTGGGCCTCTATGTGCTCCTGCCCATCGCCCTGTTCGTGGTCATCGCGGGTCTGGTCATGGTGCTGGACAAGTCCCACGCCAAGAAGGACCGCACGACGTCCAACATCAACGTGAAGGGCGAGGCGAAGGCCTGACCGGCCTCCCCGTCCCGCCGAGGGCGCCGCTCTCCCCCCGGTACGCGCACACCGCCGTACCCGGGTGAGGCCGGCGCCCTCGGCGTTTCCGGGCACGCCGGCGGCGGCCCGCCCGCCTACCGCGTCCCGGAGAGCAGCTCCCGCAGCAGGCCGGCCAGTTGGCCGGCCTGTTCGTCGTCCAGGTGGGCCAAGGCCTCCGTCTGGACGGCGAGCCCCGCGCCGACCGCCCGGTCGATGACGTCCAGCCCCTTCTCGGTCAGGGTCACCTGGAGCCCGCGGCGGTCGTGGGGGTCGGGGGAGCGGCGCAGCAGCCCGGCCCGCTCCAGTTTGTCGAGGCGGCCGGTCATGCCGCCGGTGGTGAGCATCAGGGTCGCCGAGAGCTGCCGCGGGGACAGGGTGTACGGCTCGCCGGAGCGGCGCAGGGTGGCCAGCACGTCGAACTCGCCGCGGGAGACGCCGAAGGGCTCGTAGGCCTTCTCCATGCGGTCGCCCATGGCGCGGGAGAGGCGGTGGATGCGCCCGAAGACCTCCATCGCCCGGGTGTCGAGGTCGGGGCGGACGGCCGCCCACTGGTCGATGATCGCGTCGACGGGGTCGTGGGGCTGCTGCCGGCCTGCGTTCATGTGCCGAGTATCGCCGCAGGGCACAGTCGTCGGCAAGAAAGTAGCTTGACGATAAGTAGCTTGCAGCTAAGCTACTTATCACTTGCTGAAACCCGCGAAAGGGCCCGTGATGAAGCGCCCCACGACCGTCCTGCTCACCGCCCTCGCCCCCGTCTCCTGGGGCACCACCTACGCCGTCACCACCGAGTTCCTGCCGCCGGACCGCCCCCTGTTCATGGCTCTCGTCCGGGCTCTGCCCGCCGGGCTGCTGCTGCTCGCCCTCACCCGGGTGCGGCCGCGCGGCATCTGGTGGGCCAAGGCGGCCGCGCTGGGCGCGCTGAACATCGGCGCCTTCTTCCCGCTGCTGTTCGTGTCGGCGTACCGGCTGCCCGGCGGGATGGCCGCCGTGGTCGGCTCGGTCGGGCCGCTGTTCGTGGTCGGCCTGTCGGCACTGCTGCTGCGGGAGCGGCCGACCGCCCGCACCCTGGTCACGGGAGCCGTGGCCGCGCTCGGCGTCAGCCTCGTCGTGCTCAAGGGCGCCGGCGCCCTGGACGCGGCCGGGGTGCTCGCCGCCGTCGCCGCCACCGCCTCGATGGCCGCGGGGACCGTGCTGACCCGGCGCTGGGGCCGGCCCGAGGGCGTCGGACCGCTCGCCCTCACCGGCTGGCAGCTCACCGCCGGCGGCCTGCTCATCGCGCCGGTCGCCCTGCTGGCCGAGGGCGCCCCGCCCGCGCTCGACGGCCGCGCGGTCGGCGGCTACCTCTACCTGGCGCTGGCGAACACGGCGGTCGCCTACTGGCTCTGGTTCCGCGGCATCGGCCGGCTCGGCGCCACCCGGGCCGGCTTCCTCGGCCCGCTCTCCCCGCTGACCGCCGCCGTGACCGGCTGGGCGGCCCTGGGGCAGGCGCTCACCCCCGTGCAGACGCTCGGCATGGCCCTGGCGTTCGCGGCGACGGCGGCCGGGCAGCTCGGGAGCGCAGCGGTCTACGGACGCCGCACCTCGTACAGGAAGCACCCGTACTCCACCGCCCGCACGTGCACCAGCGCCACCTCCGGGTCGGCGAAGGCCTCCGCGAACGCCGGTCCGAAGCCGTCCGGGTCCGCGACGAGGCGGCCCCCGAGGATGCGGCCGTCGGCGGAGTAGCGGCGCAGCGTGCGGTGGGCGCCGGTGAAGGGGAGCGCGTCGCCGTCCTCGGGCCCGGCGCAGTCCCCGGCGTGCACGAAGACCGGCCCCTGCTCGTCGTAGGCCCCCGGGTCGGCGCCCGTCGCGGCCGCCCAGCGGCGCAGGGGCGCGTACGACACCAGGGCGACGCGCTCGCCCGGCGCGCTGCGGCGCAGGCAGCAGCGCAGCGGTGCGCCGCCCTCCGTGTCCTCGAAGGCGGTCATGGGGCGGCCCGCGTCGTCCGAGACGCGCAGCTCCGCTAGGCCCTGTCGTCAAATTCCCGTCTGCCCTGCGACGCCATGCACGCACTCTCGCCGCACCGGGCCCAGACCCGGGTACATCCAGTACGAGGGCCAGGGCCCGGCACGCCGAGAGCACGCACCTGACGCCGCAGGGCCCGCCCTCCGGGCGGACGACGGGAATTTGACGACACGACCTAGGACCGCGGCCGGCAGGGGCCGTGCGGTGTAGGTCGTCATACGGCCAGCGTGGCCCGCCGGGCGTACCGCGCACCGGCGGAATCCGGACGTCGAACCCGCCGCCCGCGGACGCCGGCCCGGAAAAGGGCGCCCGGTGCCGGACCGGGCGCCCTCGTGGCCGTTCGGCGTTACGCGGTGGCCGCGTCCGCCGCCTGGGCCCTCAGCGCGCGCTCGACGCCCGAGCGGGACTCCGAGACCAGCCGGCGCAGGGCCGCGCCGGGCTCCGCCGAGGCCAGCCAGGCGTCCGTCCTGGCCAGCGTGTCCTCGGAGATCTGCACCCCCGGGTACAGGCCGATCGCGATCTGCTGGGCCATCTCGTGCGAACGGGCGTTCCAGACGTCCTTGAGGACCTCGAAGTACCGCTCCGTGTACGGCGCCAGCAGCTCCCGCTGGTCGGTCTGCACGAAGCCGCCGATCACGGCCTCCTGCACGGCGTTCGGCAGCTTGTCGGAGTCGATGACCGACGCCCACGCCTCCGCCTTGGCCTCCGGCGTCGGACGGGCCGCCCGGGCGGTGGCCGCGTGCCGCTCACCGGCCGCGGTCCGGTCCCGCTCGTACTCCGCCGCGATCTCCGCCTCGTCGAAGCGGCCGACCGCCGCGAGCCGCTCCACGAACGCCCAGCGCAGCTCCGTGTCGACGACCAGGCCCTCGATGGTCTGCGAGCCGTCGAGCAGCGCGTCCAGCAGGTCGAGCTGCTCCGGCGTGCGGGCCGTCGCCGCGAACGCCCGGGCCCAGGCGAGCTGGTGGTCGCTGCCGGGGCCGGCCGAGCGCAGGTGGGCCAGCGTGGCGTCGGTCCAGCGGGCCAGCAGGGTCTCCCGGGCGGCCGGGTCGGCGTACAGCTCGATCGCCAGCTTCACCTGGCGCTGCAGCGACTGCACGACACCGATGTCGGACTCCTTGCCGATGCCGGACAGCACCAGCGACAGGTAGTCCCGGGTGGCCAGCTCGGCGTCGCGGGTCATGTCCCAGGCCGAGGCCCAGCACAGGGCGCGCGGCAGGGAGGCCTCGAAGTCGCCGAGGTGCTCGGTGACGGTCCGCAGCGACTCCTCGTCCAGCCGGACCTTCGCGTACGACAGGTCGTCGTCGTTGAGCAGCACGACGGCCGGCCGGCGCCGGCCCGCGAGCTGCGGCACGGCCGTCAGCTCGCCGTCGACGTCCAGCTCGATCCGGTCGGTGCGCACCAGCTTGCCGCCGCCGTCCAGCTCGTACACGCCGATCGCGATGCGGTGCGGGCGCAGCACCGGCTCGCCCTTGGCGCCGGCGGGCAGCGCCGGGGCCTCCTGGCGGACGGCGAAGGAGGTGATGACGCCGTCCGCGTCCGTCTCGACCTCCGGGCGCAGCACGTTGATGCCGGCCGTCTCCAGCCACTGCTTCGACCAGGTCTTCAGGTCGCGTCCGGAGGTCTCCTCCAGGGCGCCCAGCAGGTCGGACAGGCGCGTGTTGCCGTACGCGTGCCGCTTGAAGTAGGCCTGCACGCCCTTGAAGAACTCGTCCTCGCCGACGTACGCGACGAGCTGCTTGAGCACGCTCGCGCCCTTGGCGTACGTGATGCCGTCGAAGTTGACGAGCACGTCGTCCAGGTCGCGGATGTCGGCCATGATCGGGTGCGTGGACGGGAGCTGGTCCTGCCGGTACGCCCAGGTCTTCATGGAGTTCGCGAACGTCGTCCACGCCTGCGGCCAGCGGGAGCCGGGCGCGGCGGCCTGGCAGGCGATGGAGGTGTAGGTGGCGAACGACTCGTTCAGCCACAGGTCGTTCCACCACTCCATGGTGACCAGGTCGCCGAACCACATGTGGGCCAGCTCGTGCAGGATGGTCTCGGCGCGCGTCTCGTACGCCGCGTCGGTCACCTTGGACCGGAAGACGTACTGGTCGCGGATGGTGACCGCGCCCGCGTTCTCCATCGCGCCGGCGTTGAACTCGGGCACGAAGAGCTGGTCGTACTTCTTGAACGGGTACGCCAGCCCGAACTTCTCCTGGAACCAGTCGAAGCCCTGCCGGGTGACCTCGAAGATGGCGTCCGAGTCCAGGAACTCGGCCAGCGAGGGACGGCAGTAGATGCCGAGCGGCACGCTCTGCCCGTCCCGCTCGTACACGCTGTGCACCGAGTGGTATGGGCCGACGACCAGCGCCGTGATGTACGACGAGATGCGGGGCGTCGGCTCGAAGACCCAGACGTTCTCCTGCGGCTCCGGCGTCGGCGAGTTGGAGATGACCGTCCAGCCCTCGGGGGCCTTCACGGTGAACTGGAAGGTCGCCTTCAGGTCGGGCTGCTCGAACGAGGCGAAGACGCGGCGGGCGTCCGGCACCTCGAACTGGGTGTAGAGGTACGCCTGCTCGTCGACCGGGTCCACGAAGCGGTGCAGGCCCTCACCGGTGTTGGTGTAGGCGCAGTCGGCGACGACACGCAGGATGTTGCGCCCGTCCAGCAGCTCGGGCAGCGCGATCCGCGAGTCGGCGAACACCTCGGCGGGGTCGAGCGAGTCCCCGTTCAGCGTCACCTCGTGGACGGCCGGGGCCACCAGGTCGATGAAGGACGTGGCGCCTCTTTCGGCCACGTCGAAGCGCACCGTGGTCACGGACCGGTAGGTGCCGCCCTCCTGCGCGCCGGAGAGGTCGAGATCGATCTCGTACGAGTCAACGGTGAGCAGCTTCGCCCGCTGCCGCGCCTCTTCGCGAGTCAGGTTTGTGCCAGGCACGCGGTCATCTCCTCGTTATGTGTGGGTTGCGCCATCCTTCCATGGCGGCCACGGGGAAAGCGATGAGCCCGGGCACGCGAAAGGGGCGGTCACGCGCACGTGACCGCCCCCTGTGCGACGGGCGCCTACTTCTCGGACAGCTCGGCCGCCACCAGCTCCGCGATCTGGACGGCGTTCAGCGCGGCGCCCTTGCGGAGGTTGTCGTTGGAGACGAACAGCGCCAGGCCGTTGTCCACCGTCTCGTCGCGGCGGACGCGGCCGACGAACGAGGGGTCCTGGCCGGCCGCCTCGAGCGGGGTCGGGATGTCGGAGAGGGCCACGCCCGGGGCGCCCGCGAGCAGCTCGGTCGCCCGCTCCGGGCTCAGCGGCCGGGCGAAACGGGCGTTGACCTGGAGGGAGTGACCGGAGAAGACCGGGACGCGCACACAGGTGCCGGAGACCTTCAGGGCCGGGATCTCCAGGATCTTGCGGGACTCGTTGCGCAGCTTCTGCTCCTCGTCGGTCTCGCCCAGACCGTCGTCGACGATGGAGCCGGCCAGCGGGAGCACGTTGAAGGCGATGGGGCGCTTGTAGACCTGCGGCTCGGGGAAGTCGACCGCCGCGCCGTCGTGGGTCAGCTTGTCGGCCTCGGCGGCCACCTTCTGCACCTGCCCGTGCAGCTCGGCCACGCCCGCCAGGCCGGAGCCGGACACCGCCTGGTAGGTGGCGACGACCAGCGCCTCCAGGCCGGCCTCCTCGTGCAGCGGCTTCAGGACCGGCATCGCGGCCATGGTGGTGCAGTTCGGGTTGGCGATGATGCCCTTGGGCCGGTCGGCGATGGCGTGCGGGTTCACCTCGGCGACCACCAGGGGCACCTCGGGGTCGCGGCGCCAGGCCGAGGAGTTGTCGATCACCACGGCGCCCTGGGAGGCGACCTTCTCGGCCAGCGCCCTGGAGGTCGCGCCGCCCGCGGAGAAGAGCACGATGTCCAGGCCGGAGTAGTCGGCGGCCGCCGCGTCCTCCACCGTCACGCCGTCCAGCACGGTCCCGGCCGAACGGGCCGAGGCGAACAGGCGCAGCTCGGTGACCGGGAAGTTCCGCTCCGCGAGGATCCTGCGCATGACCGTGCCGACCTGACCGGTGGCTCCGACGATTCCGACCCTCACGGCGACTCCCTCTGTGTGTGTTGCTGCTTGCCTTCGCATGACCGGGGCTTTTCCATCATGCGGCCAGTCCCGGTCCACCTGTCCAATTCTTTGCGGCGCCTGCCCGCGTTGTAAGACGCGATCACTCCGGGTCCGGTTCTGGACCTCCGTCGTACGCCGCGCTGAGCTGCAGATGTTTCCCCGGCGGCGGCCCCGCGCCGGAAGCTGTGCTGCGGGGTCCCTGCCCGTCGGGGAACCGCCCACACGGTGGTGTGATGTACGCCTCCCGGGACCTCGGCGTCCGGCCGAACGTTTCCGCCGCCTCGTGCGTCGTAGGGGCAAACGCGTGAGGGGGTGGCTTGTGCTGCGCGGAAGGACGCGCCGCGACAAGGGGGCGTACGCCGGTGCGGACCGTACCGGCGGAGACCCACTGGACGCGGCCCAGGAACGCCGGGTGCGGGCGGTGCTCGCGCTCGGCGGAGTGCCGCAGGCGGACCTGCCGGACGGGGTGCAGCAGGTCCGTCTGCGGCTGCTGGAGCGGGCCGCGAGCGGGCGGGAGGCGCCGCGGGACGTGTCGGCCTGGGCGGCGGTGGTCGCCTCCAACCTCGCCATGGACTGGCACCGGGCCAAGCGGCGCCAGGAGCGGCTGGGGGAGCGGCTGGCGGCCCTGCGCGAGCCCGCGCACCCGTCGGGCGAGGAGACCAGCGTGCTCTCCCTCGCCGTCGCCCGGGGGCTGGACGAGCTGCCCGACGCCCAGCGCCAGGTCCTGGTCCTGCGTTTCTTCGCGGACCTGCCGGTGCGCGGCATCGCCGAGGAGCTGGGCGTTCCCGAGGGCACGGTCAAGAGCCGGCTGCACACGGCGGTCCGCGCCCTGCGCCGGCGACTGCACGAGGACGAGGTGGTGTGAGATGCCCGCCGGACACGAGGACACCGGGGAGCACGGCGGCATGGACGCCCTGATGGCCGCGATCACGGGCGACCCGCTGCCGCCGGACGCCCACGACGACCCCGCCCTCCTCGCGCGGCGGTGGTCGGCCGAGGCGGACGTGGCGGTGCTGAGGGACCAACTGGTCTGGCTCGCCGAGGCCCTGACGGGGGAGCGCCAGACGGAACGACCGGCACCGGGGGCGACGGACGCCGGGCGGGCGGGGGCCTTGGCGGCCGCGCACGACCCCGGCCAGGGCGGGGCGGACGGTCCGGGTACCGGCCCGGCCGGGCCCGAGGCCGCCTCGGGTCAGGACGGTCCGGGCGGGGACAGCATGTCTTCCCGCAGCGCGGACCCGGCCGGGTCCGAGGGCGACGGCGGGCCGGCGGCGAGTGCCGCCGCGGGCGCGGCGGAGGGGATCGCCGCGGGCGGTCGGGGGGCCGGTCGCGTGCGGGCCGGGGGTCCCGGCGCCGCCGGGGTCCGCGGGCCGCGGGCCCCCGGCCGGGCGCGGAGCGTCCGGCGGCCGGGCCGGCCCGGCGGAGTCCGGCGCGGGGCGCGGGTGGTGCTCGGTTCGGTGGCCGGGGTGATGGCCCTCGGGCTGGTGGCGGGGCTCGGCTGGGTGGCGGTGCGGTCCGGTGGCGGTGTCTCGGCGAGCTCGGACAAGAGCGCCGACGCGAAGAGCCGGGCGGACGGCCCGGCCGAGGCCGGAAGCGGCGCGGCGCTCTCCTGCTACCGGCTGCTCGCCGAGGGCACCGTGGCCGGGGTGGACCGGCGGACGGACGCCCCCCGGATCCGTGTCGTGCTCACCGTGACCCGCTCCTACCGCCCCTCCCACGGCCCGTCGGAGGTCGCCTTCCTCCTCGGCGACGCCGCGAGCCCGGCCCCGCGCGAGGGGCAGCACGTGCTGGCCGGGGTGGTCCGGGGCGGCCGGGAGGCGACCCTGTGGGCCGTCGGCGACGCCCGCGTGGCCGCCGAACGCGCCCGGATCGCCGGGACCGGGCCCGAGTCCGCGCCCGCCCCGTGCGACGAGCCGTGAGCGGGACACGGTGACGCGGTGGTGGCGGTGGGCCGTGGTCGTGGGGGCGCTGCTGCTGCTCGCCGCGGCGGCGGTCGCCGTCCTCGTCGTCTCGGAGCGAGGGCACGCGGACGCGTATCCCGCCTGCGGGACGACGGGGACGACGGGGACGACGGGGCCGACGGGGACGACGAGGCCGGCCGGGACGGCCTGCGCCCGCGGGTGGTGACCCGGCGGACGACAAGAGGGGCGGGCGCCCGTGTCCGGACACCCGCCCCTCTGCTGGGATCACCCCGTTACGGCGTGACCTTCTCGATCTTCACGCTGCCGGTGCCCGCGGCCGTGCCGCGGCCGTTCACCAGCTGGACCTGGCCGAAGAACGCGCGGCCCGCGGGGGCCTCGGCGGCGGCCGTGACCTGACCGGTCACCGTGGCGGAGTCGCCCGTGCCGAGCTTGACCGCGGCCGAGCCGTCGACCGAGACGGTGCCGAGCGTGCTGGAGAAGAACACGTCCCGGTAGTCGTAGTCGGTCGAGCCGGCCGGAACCGAGTAGCCGACGACCTTGACGGTGTACGTGCCGGCGGCAGGGGACGGGATGGAGACCGCCTCCTCCGAGTCGCCGTCCGCGGACTGCGCGACCTGCGTGCCGTTGGCGTCGTACACGGTCAGGTCCAGGTCGGCACCCGCGTCGGACACGTTGCCGATCGCGACGTCCAGGGACTTGGCGCCGGCCGGGACGTCCACCGTGGTGGTGTGCGTCTCGCCCTCCTTGATGGACGGGCGGGACGACTCGGAGGAGCCCAGCGGGCCGCCGACCAGCTTGCCGTCCAGCGCCGCGTACTTGTTGGTCACCTTCCAGGAGACGGCGGCCGGCGTACCGACCTTGGCCTCGGGCACGGTCACGGTCTCCGGGTCGAAGACCGCGCCGAGCACGGTGACGTCCAGCTCGTACGGGTTGTCGAGCAGCGGGGAGGTACGCCGGGCCTCGACCTCGACCTCCCAGACGCCGGGCTGCGGGTCGGCGTAGGAGCGGACGTCCGGCTTGCAGCCGTTGCCGTCGAGGTAGTTGTTGTAGCAGTACGGGGTGCTGGTGTTGTCCACCGGCGTGCCGTACGGGTGGATCGAGATGAAGCGGGTCTGGCTCTTGTCCTTCAGCCCGCCGATCGCGACCTCCAGCGACTTCGCGCCCTCGGGCACGGTCACGAAGTAGGACCGGGTGCTGTTGCGCTGCACCGAACCGGACGCGGAGTAGGTGTAGTTCACCGGGGAGGCGACCACGACGGTGGTGAGGATCTGCTTGTCGACCCCCTCCGTGCGCGGGTCGTCGACGTCCAGGATCGCGCTCTTCAGACCGGTGGAGCCAGGAGCCGCCTGGACCTTGACCGTCACCGGCTGGTTCAGCGGCAGCCGCACCTCGTCGTCGCCGAGGATCCGGAAGGTCCGGCCGGCGTTGTTCTCGATGCTCAGCTCGTGCCGCAGGGCACGGTCCGGGCCGGAGGTGCGGGTGATCGTGACGTCGTACGTCTTGCGCTGGCCGGCCTTCAGGCCGCCCTCGCGGTCGTACAGACCGGTGCCGAAGCCCGGGGTCTTCAGCGCGTAGTCGATCGCGGTGTCGACCGGCGCCTTCACGGTGTAGTCGTGGGCGGTGGCGCCGTCGCGGACGGCGTCCCAGGCGTCCACGATGTCGATGAGGCCGGCGCCCTCCTCGTAGGCCTGCACGCCGCTGATGTGGTCGGCGGTCGAGGTCAGAGCCGTGCGCAGCTTCGCGGGCGTCAGGTCGATGCCCTTCTGCTTGGCGGCGCTCAGCAGCAGCGCGCTCGCGCCCGCCGCCTGCGGGGAGGCCATCGAGGTGCCCTGGAGCATCGAGTAGCCGGCCGGCAGCGAGTAGCCCGCCTCGGCGACCGGGGAGCCCGGCAGCCAGGTCTGGGTGGTGTTGATCGCGGCGCCGGGCGCGCTCAGGGTCGGGGTGAAGCCGCCGTCCTCACGCGGGCCGCGCGAGGAGAAGGGCATCATCGCGTACCTGGTCGCGACGGCCGAGCCGTAGTTGGCCGCCCAGGTGTCCTTGGAGATGGTGGCGCCGACGGAGATCACCTTGTCCGCGAGGCCGGGGTCGCCGATCGTGTTGGCGCCGGGCCCGGAGTTGCCCGCGGAGATCACGAGCTGGACGCCGTAGGTGTCGATCAGCCGCGTGTACAGCTCGGCGCGCGCGTTGTTGCCGTCGTTCAGCGCCGGCAGACCGCCGATGGACATGTTGACGATGTCGACACCGCGGTTGGCGACGAGGTCGATCATGCCCTCGGTCAGCGCGACGTTGGTGCAGCCGCCGCTCCACGTGCAGGCCCGGGAGGAGACGAGCTTCGCGCCCGGGGCCGCGCCGTTCATCCTGCCGCCGAACAGCCCGTTGGCGGAGGTGATGCCGGCGACGTGCGTGCCGTGCTCGGACTCGATGACGCCGATGTTGACGAAGTCGGCCGTCTTGCCGACCCAGTCGCCGCCGTACGGGTCGGTCGGCACGTCCTTGCGGATCTGCACGACGAACGGCTGGCGTTCGACCACGTCCGTCTTCGGGTCGTCGGTGCCGAAGTACCCGATCTGGTAGCCGTCCTTGTACGGCTTCATCGGGGTGTCGTCGGTGAAGTCGAAGTTGTTGTTCAGGTCGACCCGCACGGTGCCGGCGGCCGGGTCGTAGAGGACGCCCCAGACGTCGGTGGTGTCGCCGTCCCGGTTGGCGTCGCCCTTGGCGTCGCCGCCGGCCGTCGACGACTCGCGGAACAGGTTGACCTGGTAGCTGCCCGCGGGCGCCTTCCAGTTCGCGCCGCCGTAGGCGAAGGACGGACCGCTGACCGGGTTGGTCATCCGGCGCCAGGTGCCGTCGCCGTCGATGATCGGGTCGGTGGCGGTCACCCAGTCGGTGATCTTCCGCTCGCCCGTGGTGGTCTTCTGCAGCGCCGGGTGGCCGAGGTCCACGCCGGAGTCGAGGATGCCGATGGTGATGCCCCGGCCGTCCGCCTTCGGGTGGTCCTTGACGAAGTCGACGGCGCCGGTCTCGAAGGACGGGTTGTACGGGTTCTCGGCCGGGGTGTTCCTGCCCGGTCCGGAGTAAGTGGTCGCCGAGCCGTGGCCCTTGGCGCCCTGGGCGGTGTCCGCGGCGGGCGTCGGGTCGTCCAGCGGGATCTCCTGGCGGAGGTCGATCGCGTGCACCGAGGACAGCTTCGCGGCGGCCGCGATCGCGGAGTCCGCCTTCGCCGTCGGGACGGTGGCGCGGACGTAGCCCAGCTTGTCGTAGGTGCGGCCCACCGAGCCGCCCTTGACCGCGTCCAGCTCCGAGGCGACCTGCTCGGTCTGCCCGGGCGCCGTGGCGATCATCATCGTGACGTTCTTGTCGCCGTCCGCCTTGGCCTCGGCGAGCCGGTCGGCGTCTTCCGAACCGAGCTTGTCGTGGGCGGACTTGACGGCGGGATCGGCCGTGGCGGGGGGCGCGTCCGCGCCGAGGGCCAGCGGTACCGGCCCGGCCGCGGAGAGGGCGGCCACCACGCCGACGGCCACGGCTATGCGGGCCAGGCGTCTCGGGCCGGATATCGGGTCGCGCTCGGGGGTGTGGGTCATCGGCATCCCTTGCAGGTGAGAAACCAGTGCCGGACGAGCGCACAGCTTTACCCAAGGCAAAGGAATTTGGGGACCGTTGACCTGAACGTAATCAATGTATGGGGAAAACCCGCGATGGGATTTGGCGGGATGAATCCCGTCGCGTCCCGGATTGGCTCAACTCTCCTTGGAGCGGGCGTAATGCCGGGAGGCCTTGGCGCGGTTTCCGCACGACGCCATCGAGCACCAGCGGCGGGTGCCGTTGCGGGAGGTGTCGAAGAAGTGCAGGACGCACGCCTCGTGGGCGCAGCGGCGGATCCGGTCCGGGGCCCGGTCGAGCAGGTCCAGGTAGTCGCGGGCGGCGAGCCAGGCCGGCGCCCAGGAGGCGTCGGCGAACTCGGGCTCCTCGAAGGCCCCCTCGCCGGTCAGCCGTGCCCGGATGCGCCCGTGCGCCAGCACGGCGTCCACGAGCGGGGCGCCCTCCTCCAGCGACCCGTCCACCGCGGCGCCGAGCGCCTCGCGCGCCTGCCGCAGATGGCGCAGCACGTCCTCGTCGGCCGGGTGCTCGCCGTCCAGCCCGTTGGCCGCGAGCCACACCGCGAGGCCGTCGGTGCCGTCGAGCAGGTCCTGGGGCGCGCCGTCCCTGTTCCACCGGGTGTTGAGCAGGTCGAGCGCCAGGGGCTCGCCGGTGAGCGGGCGGGGGTCGCGGGCGGTGGGCATGACCGGCTCCTTCTCTGCTAACCGCTCAAGCGTACGTGACCGGTTGACGCAATGCTCTCTAACTGTCTAACGTTGCCCATGGGGGTTAGAGAGTCCCGATCGCGGGACAGCCCCGAAGGGAGAGCCATGACCTTGCGCACCGGTCACACCGGCCTGAACGTCACCGACCTCGACCGTTCCCTTGCCTTCTACCGGGACGTCCTGGGCTTCGCACTGCTCGCCGAGGGCAAGGAGGACGGCCGCCGGTACGCGTTCCTCGGCGAGGCCGGGGGAGACGGGCCCGTCCTCACCCTCTGGCAGCAGGCCGGCGGCCCCTACGACGGCGGCCGGGCCGGGCTGCACCACCTCGCCTTCACGGCCGGCTCGGTGGACCGGGTCCGGGAGTACGAGGCGGCGCTCCGGGCCGCCGGGGTGGAGTTCGCCCACGAGGGCGTGGTGGCCCACCGGGAGGGGTCGGCCTCGGGCGGGATCTTCTTCCACGACCCGGACGGCACCCGCCTGGAGATCTCCGTCCCGCACGGCGCCGAGGATGCGCCCGCCCCGCACGCATCCGATCCGACCTGCGGTTTCTTCTAGAAAGCGGTGCCATGAGCGTCTATCACGCCGGTTCCCGCGCCGTGCAGGACCTGGTCGGCGTACGGGACCGCGCCGACCACGTCGGCCGCTCCCTCGGGCCGGACCTCAAACCGGTCGCGGCGGCCTTCCTGGAACTCCAGCCGCTGCTCGTCGTGGGCGCCGCCGACCCCGCCACGGGCCGGGTCTGGGCGTCCCCGCTCGCCGGCGCCCCGGGCTTCGTCCGGGCCACCGGGCCCCGGCAGGTGTCCGTCACCGGCGGGCCGCCCCCGGCCGACCCGCTCGCGACGGCCCTGGCCACCCCGGGCACCGCCGTGGGCGCCATCGCCCTCGATCCGCGCACCCGGCGCCGGATGCGCCTCGGCGGCCGGGTCCGGCCCACCCCCCGGGGCTTCGCCGTCGAGGCGGAGCAGGTGTTCGCCAACTGCCCCAAGTACATCCAGCGCCGGGAGCTCTGCGAGCGGGTGCCGGACCGCGTGCCGGGCACCCCCCGCACCCTGGACCGGCTGGGCGCGGAGCAGGCCGCGCTCGTCGCGGCGGCCGACACCTTCTTCCTGGCCACCGTGCACGCCGACGGCGCCGACGCCAGCCACCGCGGCGGCAACCCCGGATTCGTCCGGGTCGTCTCACCGGACGAACTGGCCTGGCCGGACTATCCCGGCAACGCCATGTTCCGCAGTCTCGGCAACCTGTACGCCGACCCGCGCGCCGGACTGCTCTTCCTGGACTGGACGACCGGCACCACCCTCCAGCTCACCGGCTCGGCCCGCACCCGGTTCGGCGCCGGCGGCGAGCGGACCGTCCGCTTCACCGTCACCGGCGCCGTGCACACCCCGGCCGCCCTGCCGCTGCGCTGGTCCGCGCCGGAATACTCACCCGCCAATCCGGACAACCCGCGCTAACGTCCCCTCATGCGACAGAAGTTGAGGGTGGCGGCCTACGCCGTGTGCGTCCGTGACGGACAGATCCTGCTGGCCCGTTCACCGGCCCCCGGCGGCGGCCACGAGTGGGTGCTGCCGGGCGGCGGCATGGAGCACGGCGAGGACCCGTACGACACCGTGCGGCGCGAGGTCGCCGAGGAGACCGGCTACCGGATCGAGGTGACCCGGCTGCTCGGCGTGGACTCCTCCCGCCATGTCTACCGCGGCGGCCGGCCGCCGCGCCGCACCGACCACCAGGGCGTGCGGATCGTCTACGAGGCCGGGATCACCGGCGGCGAACTCCGCCACGAGATCGGCGGCTCCACCGACTTCGCGGCCTGGCAGGACCTCGACGCGGTGTCCGGCCTCACCCGGATCCGCCTCGTCGACGTGGCGCTGCGGCTGTGGCGCGAGCGTCCGGAGACCGGACATCTCGGACCCGGAACCCACCCACTGCCCCGGCAGATGAACGAGGAGTGACCGGCCCCCGGCCGCGCGCGTTCGACTCCATGACCGCGCCGCGCACACCGTGATCCACGTTCGGTGATCGGTGTTGCGCGTTGCCGCCCTGTTCACGCACAGGTCATCCCCGGTGCGAACCATCCAGAGCGAGCGGGGCGTCGGCGCCTGCGACGGCCCGCGACCACCGCCGACGCGTTCGCACCCGGGGAGACCGCGCCATGTCGCGCATACGCTCTGTCGCCACCTCCACGCTGGGGGTCCACCGCCGTACCGTGCTCGCCGCCGCCGGAGCCGTCTCGCTCTCCGCGGGCGTCGGCTACGCCCTGCGCCCCACCGAAAGCCAGGCCGCCACCGCCACCGACGGCCGGGCCGCGACCACCACCGCCGAGACACCCGTCGCCACCTCACGCAAGGCGGCCCCGGCACCCCTCGCCCCCTACACCAAGGGCACCACCCTCGCCTCCGTCGCCGCCCCGCTGAGCGGCTCCGGCTACCGCCGGCTCGGCGACGGCCCCGGCTGGAAGCGGGTCGTCCGGGACGAGCTGGCGGCCCCCAAGTCCGGCCGCGCGGGCCGCCGTACCGCCCTCGCGGCGTTCGTGCAGTTCACCGACCTGCACCTGATGGACGTGCAGCACCCGCTGCGCCTGGAATTCCTGCGCGCCCACGACCCGCACGCCTGGCGCCCGCACGAGGCGCTCACCGTGCCCGGCGCCGTCTCGCTCGTCGAGCGGGTCAACGCGCTGCGCGGCGCCCCCGTCACCGGCGCGCCGCTGCACTTCGTGATGACGACCGGCGACAACACCGACAACAACGCCCACTCCGAACTGGAGTGGTTCATGACGGTGATGAGCGGCGGCCGCATCACCCCGAACTCCGGGGACCCGCGCCACTACGAGGGCGTGCAGAACAGCGGCCTGAAGCAGTACTGGCAGCCCGGCTCCACCGCCCGCGACAGGGACAAGGCGCTCGGCTTCCCGTACCTGAAGGGCTTCCTGGCCGCCGCGACCCGGGAGGTCCGCAGCCCCGGCCTCAACCTGCCCTGGTACTCCACCGTCGGCAACCACGACGCCCTCCCGCTCGGCTGCTACGGCTCCCACGGCGACCCGTACCTCACCGAGGCGGCCATCGGCGGCCGGAAGCTGATGAGCGTCTCCGCCGCCGACGCCAAGAAGCTGCAGGACGCCATCAAGAACGCGACCGACCCCGAGGGCGTCGGCTACCGCGACTTCCTCAAGGCCCACGCCCGCTCCGCGCGCCAGGTCACCCCGGACGAGAGGCGGGCGCCGTACACCCGGGCCGACTACCTGAAGGCCCACCTGGACCCCGCCCACCAGGGCCTCGGCCCGGCCGGCCACGGCTACTCCTCGGCGAACCTGGACGCCGGCACCCAGTACTACGCCTTCCGCGTCTCCGAGGACGTCATCGGCATCAGCCTCGACACCACCGACCCCGGCGGCCACTACGAGGGGTCCATCGGCACCGCCCAGCTCACGTGGCTGGACAGGACGCTCAAGGACAACAAGGACTCCTACGCCGTCGTCTTCAGCCACCACACCAGCAAGACCATGACCAACACCCGCCCCGACCCGGACCGCCCGGGGGAGCGCCGCCACAACGGCGCCGAGGTCGTCTCGGTGCTCTCCTCCCACCCCAACGTGCTGGCCTGGGTGAACGGCCACATCCACCGCAACGACATCACCCCGCACCGGGCCTCCGGCGGCCGCGCCTTCTGGGAGGTCTCCACCGCCTCGCACGTCGACTTCCCCCAGCTCGCCCGCGTCGTCGAACTCGTCGACAACAAGGACGGCACGCTCTCCGTCTTCACCACCCTGGTCGAGTCCGCCGCCCCGCACCGCGCCGACCACGCCGACCTCTCGCAGACCGGCCTGGCCGCCCTCTACCGTGAGCTGTCGTACAACGCCCCGGGCGCGAGCAAGGCGCTCGCCGGCGACGCGGTGGACCGGAACACGGAGCTGGTGCTCAAGAAGGGCTGAGAGTCACTCGACCGAGTGACGGTCAGGCACGATCGCGCGCACTGCCGGGTATCACCCCCCGACGGCACCGAACACCACATGTTGGGGGACAGCATGCGCGTCCGCATCGCCCTGGTGGGCACCACCGCCCTGTTCCTGTCGGCGGCCCTGGCGGGGCCGGCCCTCGCGGGCGCACCCGCCGCGGCCGGCCGGGACGCCGGCGGCCACCAGGCCACCCGCCGGGCGATGGAGGCGGCGGTCGCGGCCGGTGTGCCCGGGGTGACCGCCACCGCCAGGGACTCCCGGGGCACCTGGTCGGCGACCGCGGGCGTGGGCGACGTCGTCACGGGCGCGCCGCGCTCGCCCGCCGACCGCTACCGGGTCGGCAGCATCACCAAGACGTTCGTCGCCACCGTCCTGCTGCGACTGCAGGCGGAGGGCCGGCTCGACCTGGACGACACCGTGGACACCTGGCTGCCCGGGCTGCTGCGGGGCCACGGCCACGACGGCCGGGAGATCACCGTCCGGCAACTGCTGAACCACACCAGCGGCGTCTACGACTACACCTCCGACGCGGACTTCGTCCGCGACCACTTCCTCAAGGACGGCTTCTTCCGGCACCGCTACGACACGCTCACCCCGCGCGACCTGGTGGAGACCGCCATGCGGCACGAGCCGTACTTCGCGCCGGGCACGTCCTGGAAGTACTCCAACACCAACTACGTCGTCGCCGGCATGCTGATCGAGGAGGTGACCGGCCACTCGTACGCCACCGAGATCGAGCGGCGCGTCATCCGGCCGCTGCGGCTCACCGCCACCTCCCTGCCCGGCACCCGGGTCACCGTTCCCCGGCCCAGCAGCCGCGCCTACTCCAAGCTCGCCCTGACGACGACGGGCCCGACGTACGACGTCACCGAGCTCAACCCCTCCCTCGCCTCCGCGGCCGGGGAGATGATCTCCGACTCGGCGGACCTCGACCGCTTCTACTCCGCCCTCCTGGGCGGGAAACTGCTCCCGGCCCGTCAGCTCAAGGAGATGAAGACCACCGTGCGCGTCCCCGGCTCGCCGAACACCGGTTACGGGCTTGGCCTGATGGACACCAGGCTGGGCTGCGGCGTCCATGTGTGGGGCCACGAGGGCGCCATCCACGGCTCGGCCTCCTCCGCGGTGACCACGGCCGACGGCCGGCACTCCCTCGCGGTCGACTTCAACGGCGACTGGTCGGGCGGCACCGGCGCCGTGACCGAGAAGGAGTTCTGCGGCGGCTAGTCCTCCGCCCGTCCTCCGCCGGCCGTGCCGTTCGTCCCCGGCCCCGGCCGGACCTTCCTACCGTGGCAGCACCACGACGTACGCGGCCGGATCGCGGTCGCCGGACGCCATCAGGGCCGTCCGGACCACCGCCGCCTGCTGCTCCATGGACTCCCTGAGCTTGCGGGGCGTGATGTGGACGACCGTGATCCCCAGCCGCTCCAGGTGCTCCCGCCTGCGCGCGTACTCCGACCACGTCGCGTCCTCGTCCTGCCGGGGCCCGCGGGTGTCCAGCTCCACCGCGACCGCCTGCTCGGGCCAGTAGGCGTCCACTCCGCCGAGGTGCGGACCACCGGGCAGGCGCAGGTCCACGTTCCAGACCGGGTCCGGCAGCCCGTGCTCGCCGACCATCCGGTACAGCCGGGTCTCCGCGACCGACCGTCCCTCGGCCACCAGCGAGTCCACCGCGCCCACCACGTGCGGCCGGTTCAGCAGCTTCGCCCGGGTCAGCTCGCGCACCACGGCGGCGGGTTCGCAGTGGCCGTCGCGCACCGCCTCGGTCAGCAGCCGGCGGACCGCGCCCGCGTCCGTCAGCCCCGCCACCGCGTCCGCCAGCGCGCGCGGCACCGGAGCCACCGGCAGGCCCGTCACCGCGACGGGCGTGGGCAGGTCGGGGGCGCGCAGCACGCGGACGTAGCCCGTGGTGCGCAGCCGGCGCAGCCGCGGGACCAGGACGTCGACGCTGTCGAGGGAGAGCAGCGGCGGGGTGCAGGAGAAGCCGTACAGGGTGAGCGCCGCCAGACCCGTGATCATCGTCTCCGGGTACACCGGGCGGTGCGGGTCGCCGGCCGTGGGCTGGGTGGGGACGCCCGGCGCCGACTCCCGCGCCGCGTACAGCAGCGCGCCGTGCAGCCGCTCCTCGCTGGTCGGCGGGCCGGAGTGGAGCAGGACCACGTTCGGCAGCAGGAGCTGCCAGGCGCCGCCGGGACGGCACTGCTCGTTCAGCTCGGCGGTGGAGACGCCGTGGGAGCGGAGCTGAGCGGGCGTCATGATGCGCCGGCGGACGTCGGGAAGGTGGCGCAGGGTGCGGGGCGAGAGGGGGGTGTCGTGCGTCATGGCCTCGACGTTCCCGCGCTTCGTCCCCCCTGTAACCGCTGTTACACGCTCGTTGAGGAATGCGGACAACGCGGTATTAAAGGACGGGTGTTCGGGTGCCGAGTAGGGTCCGGAAACCCCTGGTCCCATCGGGTGCGGACCAGGGGTTACGGCTGCTATTGACTGAATTCCGTAACGGTCACCGAAAGCGGAATCCCTGGCCAAGGCTCAGTGGCCGGCCGCCGCCGCGTCGCACTCCTGTGCGCGCAGCGCCCGCGCCAGGTCGTCCCGCGCCTCCAGCACCAGCCGGCGCAGCGCCGGGGCCGCCTCCGTGTGCGCCGCGAGCCAGGCGTCGGTCGCCGCCAGCGTCTCCGGCCGGTCCTGGTAGGAGGGGTACAGACCGCGCACCACGTCCATGCCGATCTGGATCGACCGCTCCCGCCACACCCGCTCGATCACCGCGAAGTACTTCTCCGCGTACGGCGCGGTCAGCTCCCGCTGCGAGGGCAGGCCGAAGCCCGCGATGGTCGCCTCCACGAGCGCGTTGGACAGCGCGTCGGACTCCACCACCTGCGCCCAGGCCTGCGCCTTCACCGCCGCCGACGGGCGGGCCGCCAGGCACCGGACCTGGTGCCGCTTGCCGGACGCCGTGTCGTCGCGGGCCAGCTCGGCCGCCAGCACCGCCTCGTCCGCCATGCCGTGCGCCGCCAGCGGCTCCAGGAACGCCCAGCGCAGCTCCTGGTCCACCACCAGGCCGTCGATCTCCGCCGCGCCGTCCAGCAGGTCCTTCAGGAGCAGCAGCAGATCGTGGTCGGCGGCGGCGACGGTCGCGAAGAACCGCGCCCACGCGAGCTGGTGCTCACTGCCCGGCTCGGCCTCCCGCAGCTCGCCGAGGGCCCCCTCCGCCACCAGCCGCTCACCGGTCGCGCGCCACTGCGGCGCCGCGTAGTGCACCAGCGCCGAGTTCGCCCAGGCGTGCAGCATCTGCAGCACGCCGATGTCGGACTCGCGGCCCGCGAACCGCAGCACCAGGCCGATGAAGTCCCGGGCCGGCAGCAGGGCGTCACGGGTGAGGTTCCACAGCGCCGACCAGCACAGGGCGCGGGCCAGCGGGTCGGTGAGCGCCCCCAGGTGCTCGCGCAGGGTGGCCAGCGAGGTCTCGTCGAAGCGGACCTTGCAGTACGTCAGGTCGTCGTCGTTGACCAGCACCAGCTCAGGCGCCTCGGCGCCGGCCAGCTCCGCCACGACCGTGCGCGGGCCCTCGACGTCCGTCTCCACGCGCGCGTACCGCTCCAGCGCGCCCTCGGGCGTGCGCCGGTACAGACCCACCGCGACCCGGTGCGGGCGCAGCTCCGGGTGCGTCTCCGCGGCCTCCTGGAGGACGGCCAGCTCGGCGATCCGGCCGCCCTCGGTGTCCAGCAGCACCTGCGGGGTCAGCGAGTTGACGCCGGCCGTCTGCAGCCAGGAGCGCGCCCACACCGTCATGTCCCGGCCGCTGGTCTCCGCCAGCACCGACAGCAGGTCGCCCAGGCGTGTGTTGCCGTAGGCGTTGCGCTTGAAGTAGCGGCGGGCGCCCTCGAGGAAGGCGTCCCGGCCGACGTACGCCACCAGTTGCTTGAGCACCGAGGCGCCCTTGGCGTAGGTGATGCCGTCGAAGTTGAGCTTGGCGTCCTGCAGGTCGCGGATGTCCGCCGTGATCGGGTGCGTGGAGGGGAGCTGGTCCGCGCGGTAGGCCCAGGCCTTGCGGCGGTTGGCGAAGGTGATCCAGGCGTCGGTGAAGCGGGTCGCGCCGACGTTCGCGAACGTGCCCATGAAGTCCGCGAAGGACTCCTTCAGCCACAGGTCGTCCCACCACTCCATGGTGACCAGGTCGCCGAACCACATGTGGGCCATCTCGTGCAGGATCACGTTGGCCCGCGCCTCGTACGACGCCTGCGTCACCTTGCCGCGGAAGATGTACTCCTCGCGGAAGGTCACCAGACCCGGGTTCTCCATCGCCCCCAGGTTGTACTCGGGGACGAAGGCCTGGTCGTACTTCCCGAACGGGTACGGGTAGTCGAAGTGGTCGTGGAAGAAGTCCAGGCCCTGCTTGGTGACCAGGAAGACGTCCTCTGCGTCGAAGTACGGGGCGAGCCCCTTGCGGCACATCGCGCCAAGGGGGATCTCCAGCTTCGTGCCGTCCTCGAAGACCCGCTCGTAGTGGTCCGTCACGTAGTGGTACGGCCCCGCCACCACACAGGTGATGTAGGTCGAGATCGGCCTGGTCTCCGCGAACCGCCAGACGCCGTCGGCGAGTTCGCCGGCTCCGTTGCTCCACACCGTCCAGCCCTCGGGCGCCCGCACCTCGAAGCGGTACGGCGCCTTCAGGTCCGGCTGCTCGAAGTTGGCGTAGACCCGGCGGGCGTCGGCGGGCTCGTACTGGGTGTAGAGGTAGACCTCGCCGTCCTCGGGGTCGACGAAGCGGTGCATGCCCTCGCCGGTGCGCGAGTAGGCGCACTGGGCGTCGACCGTCAGCTCGTTCTCCGCGGCCAGGTCCTCCAGCAGGATCCGGGAACCGTCGAAGACCGCGCCGGGGTCCAGGTCCCGCCCGTTGAGCGTGACCGCGGTCACGCTCGGTGCGATCAGGTCGGCGAAGGTCGACGCGCCCGGCTCGTTGCAGCGGAACCTGATCACCGTCACCGAACGGAAGGTGCGCGGCTCGGCGCCCCCGTCCCCGACGGCGGACCGCAGGTCCAGCGCCACCTCGTAGCCGTCGACCGACAGCAGGGCGGCCCGCTCCCGGGCCTCGTCGCGGGTCAGATTCTCACCGGGCACGTCGTGGCACTCCCTTGTGGTCGCTTGGACACCTCACAACAGGACCGATCCTGCCATGCGCACCTGACACGGCACATCAGGGAATCCCCTCGACACGGCCGGTGCGGGAATGGCGGGAGCGGCGGTGCTGTTGCCGCTTCAAAAGACCTTCGCTGAGGAGAAGCATGTCCGAGACCGCGACCCCCTCCGGCAAGACCCCCGTGGACTTCTGGTTCGACCCGCTGTGCCCCTGGGCCTGGATGACCTCCCGCTGGGTGCTGGAGGTCGAGAAGGTCCGGGACATCGAGGTCCGCTGGCACATCATGAGTCTCGCCGTCCTCAACGAGAACCGGCTGGACGAGCTGCCCGAGGAGTACCGGGAGATGCTCGCCACCAAGGCCTGGCAGCCGGTGCGCGTGGTCACCGCCGCCTGGCAGAAGCACGGCGCGGACGTCCTCGGCCCGCTGTACACCGCGCTCGGCACCCGCATCCACAACAACGGCGAGGGCCCGACCCTGGAGGCCGTCGCGGGCGCGCTCGCGGACGTCGGCCTGCCCGCGGAGCTGATCGACTACGCCGAGCAGCAGGACTTCGAGTTCGACGCCGAGCTGCGCGCCTCCCACAAGGAGGGCATCGAGAAGGTCGGCCAGGACGTCGGCACCCCGGTCATCGCGGTGCCGGGCCCCGACGGCGAGCAGATCGCCTTCTTCGGCCCGGTCGTCACCCCCGCCCCCAAGGGCGAGGAGGCGGCCCGTCTGTGGGACGGCACCCTCGCGGTCGCCTCCGTCCCCGGCTTCTACGAGATCAAGCGGACCCGCACCAAGGGCCCGGACTTCAGCAACCTGTAGAGCCCGCGCTCAGCCCGGAGGGCCCCCGCGAGTCACGTCCTCGCGGGGGTCCTCCTCTCATCCGCCCGCCGCCGTGAAGGGTGAGAAGACGATCACGAGGCGGGGCGTTCTCAGGGGGCGAGCAGCAGCACGTCCGCGCGGGACCTGGCGACCGTGAGGCGCCCGGCCACGTCCTGCCAGTTCACGACCCGCCACATCGCCTCGACGAAGTCCACCTTCTGGTTGCGGTATTGCAGGTAGAAGGCGTGCTCCCAGGCGTCGAAGACGAGGATCGGGGTCGAGCCCTGACCGACGTTGCCCTGGTGGTCGTAGACCTGCTCCACGATCAGCCGGCCGCTCAGCGGCTCGTACGCCAGCACGCCCCAGCCCGAGCCCTGGGTGGTGGCCGCGGCCTTGGACAGCTGGGTCCGGAACGCGGCGAACGAGCCGAACGACTCCCTGATCGCCTCGGCCAGCTCGCCCACGCCGTCGGCCGCGAGGGGCTCGCCGCCGCCCTCCTTCGGGCCGGTCATGTTCTGCCAGTAGATCGAGTGCAGGATGTGCCCGGAGAGGTGGAAGGCCAGGTTCTTCTCCAGGCCGTTGACCGACCCCCAGCTCTCCTTCTCCCGTGCCTCGGCGAGCTGCTCCAGGGTGTCGTTGGCGCCCTTCACATAGGCCGCGTGGTGCTTGTCGTGGTGCAGCTCGATGATCTCGGGGCTGATCACGGGCGCGAGCGCGGCGTAGTCGTAGGGCAGGTCGGGCAGCGAGTACACGGGCATGGGCGGTTCCCCTCCGAACCTTATTGCAAGTCTCTTGCAACTACACGCTAGCAACAACAAGGCGGGGACGCACGAAGGCCCCCGCGTGTCGCACGCGGGGGCCTTCGGCGCCGGGGCGGGGACGGGTCAGCGCTTGGCGCGGGCCCGCTGCCAGGCGTAGCCCACGGCCGCGAGGACCAGCGTCATGCCGCCCGTCGACAGGAGCTGCAGGCGGGTGTCCGGCTCCCGGGCCATGAGGACGAAGATCGCCGCCATGCCGGCCAGCGCGACCCAGGTGAGGTACGGGAACGCCCACATCCGCACGACCAGCTTCTCGGGCGCCTCGCGTTCGATGCGGCGGCGCAGCAGGAGCTGGGAGACCGCGATGAAGATCCAGACGACCAGGATCACCGCGCCGATCATGTTCAGCAGCCAGGCGAAGACGTCGTCCGGCCGCCAGTAGCTGAGCAGCACGCAGCCGAAGCCGACGACCGACGACACGAGGACGGCGATCCGCGGCACCCCGCCGGAGACCTTCGCCAGCGCCTTCGGGCCCTGGCCGCGCTCGACCAGCGAGTAGGCGATGCGCGAGGAGCCGTAGATGTTGGCGTTCATCGCCGACAGCAGGGCCACCAGGATGACCACGTTCATCACCTGGTCGGCGCCGGGCAGGCCGATCTGCCGCAGGGCGGCGACGTACGGGCCGTCCGTCACCACCGACTTCGCGTTCCACGGGACCAAGGTCACGATGACGGCCATCGAGCCGATGTAGAACAGGGCGATCCGCCACATCGCGGTGCGCACCGCGCTCGCCACGCCCTTGACCGGGTCCTGGGACTCGGCCGCCGCGATGGTGACCGTCTCCAGGCCGCCGTAGGCGAAGACCGAGGCCAGCAGGCCGATCACCAGACCCTCGCTGCCGTGGGGCAGGAAGTCGCCGAGGTGGGAGGCGCCGGGGGAGTGGGTGCCGGGCAGGACGCCGGCGATGGCCAGCACGCCGAGGACCAGGAACAGGCCGATCGCGCCGACCTTCAGCGCCGCGAACCAGAACTCGAACTCGCCGAAGTTCTTCACGGCCGTGAGGTTCGCACCGCAGAACACCAGCATGAACAGGGCCACCCAGACCCACTGCGGGGTGCCCGGCAGCCAGCCCTGCACGATGTTCGCGGCGCCGATGCCCTCCAGGCCCACCGCGGTGCACAGCAGCACCCAGAAGGACCAGCCGGCGGTGAACCCGGCCCACGGGCCGATGGCCCGCTCGGCGTGCGCGGAGAACGAGCCCGAGGACGGGTAGGCGGCGGACATCTCGCCGAGCATCCGCATCACCAGCATGACCAGCAGGCCGGATACCGCGTACGCGACGACGACGGAGGGACCGGCGGCCGCGATGCCGGCGCCGGAGCCGACGAACAGGCCGGCGCCGATCACCCCGCCGAGGGCGATCATCGACAGGTGGCGCTGCTTGAGGCCGTGGGAGAGGGAGTCGCCGGACCGCTGCAGCGGTGGCGTCTCGAGGGTGCTGTGGGGCATGGGCGCGGCTCGTCCAGTCGTCGGCGGCGAAAACCAAGCCAGTCTGGGCGGCCCGTTCGCTCCCGCGAAGGGGCCGCCCAGCATCCGGACGCGCGCTGTACGAAGGGTGAGACCCCGGTTACGCGGCGACCGGGGTGTAGTGCGTGGCGTCGCCCTCGATGGAGTAGCTCTCCTTGCCCTCGACGCCGACCGGGATGTCACCGGCGGCGGTCACCCGGTGCAGCCGGCGCGGCTGCCCGTCGTAGTTGTCGATGGCGTAGTGCTGGGTGATGCGGTTGTCGAAGAGCACGAGCTGGTTCTCCGACCAGCGGTGGCGCAGCACGTTCTCCGGGCGGGTGACGTACGCCTGCAGCAGGTCGAGGACCTTGCGGGACTCGCCCACCGACAGCCCCACGATCCGCTGCGCGAACCCGCCGATGAACAGCCCGCGCTCCCCGGTCAGCGGATGGACGCGGACCACCGGGTGGGCGGTGCGGTACTTGATGGAGGTGAACTGGGCGCGCTGGGCGGCCTTCTCCTCGTCGATCGACTCGTCCGGCACCGCGTAGTCGTAGTCGTTGGTGTGCTCGGCCCACAGCGTGTCGGCGAGCCGGCGCAGCGGCTCGGGCAGGTCGCGGTAGGCGGCCGCCGCGTTGGCGATCAGGGTCTCGCCGCCGTACGGCGGGACGGTGATCGAGCGCAGGGTGCTGGCCTGCGGCGGGTTGAGGACGAAGGTGACGTCGGTGTGCCAGTGGTTGGCGCGGCCCCGCTCGCTGTCCACCGGCAGCACGTTCGGGGAGCCCTCGACGGCGCCGACCGTCGGATGGGCGGTGGTGAGGTCGCCGAGGTGGCGGACGAAGGCCTGCTGTCCGGCGTCGTCGAGGTGCACGTCGTCGAAGACGAGCGCCTTGTGGGCGTTCAGCGCCTCGCGGATGCCGGCGACCTGTTCGGCGGCGAGCGGCCGGGAGACGTCGACGCCGGAGACGCGGGCGCCGATGCGGGCGGTGACCTTGGTGATCTCGAGGGACATGTGCGGTGGTCCTTTCAGACGAGGGCGGGGGTGAGGTACTGGTTGGCGGGGCGGGGCAGGCCGTAGCGCTCCCGCAGGGTCCGGCGGGGGCCGTACGCGTCGCGCAGCAGGCCGCGCCGGCGCAGGAGCGGCACGACGTGCTCGACGAAGGCCTCCAGACCGGAGGGCAGCACGGCGGGCATGATGTTGAAGCCGTCGGCGGCGCCCTGGGTGAACCAGGTCTCTATCTGGCCGGCGACCTGCTCGGGCGTCCCGGCGAAGGTGAGGTGGCCGCGTCCGCCGCCGAGACGGCCGATGAGCTGCCGTACGGTCAGCCGCTCGCGCCGGGCCAGCTCCACCACCAGGGTGTAGCGGCTCTTGGCGCCCTCGATGGCGGACTCCGGCGGCAGGTCCCCGGGCAGCTCCCGGTCCAGGTCGAGGGCGCCGGGCTCCAGGTGCAGCAGGCTCTCCAGCCGGGCCCGGCCGTGCTCGGGGACGATGTGGTCCTCCAGCACCCGCTCGTTCGCCCGCGCCTCGGCCTCGGTCGCGCCGAGCACCGGGACGATGCCGGGCAGCACCTTGATGTGCTCCGGGTCCCGTCCGGCCCCGGCCGTGAGCGACTTCAGGTCGGCGTAGAAGGCCTGGGCGTCCGCGAGGGTCTGCTGGGCGGTGAAGACCGCCTCCGCGTACCGGGCGGCGAAGGCCTTGCCGTCCGTGGAGGAGCCGGCCTGCACCAGCAGCGGGTAGCCCTGCGGGGAGCGCGGCACGTTGAGGGCGCCCTCGACGGCGAAGTACGTCCCCTTGTGCCGGGGCGGGTGGATCTTGCGGTCGTCGCCCCATACGCCGGCCGCCTTGTCGGCGACGATCGCGTCGTCCTCCCAGCTGTCCCAGAGCTTGAGGGACACGTCGAGGAACTCGGCGGCGCGGGCGTACCGCTCGGCGTGCGCGGGCTCGGCGTCCAGGCCGAAGTTCCGGGCGGCCTCCCGGCCCGCGGTGGTGACGATGTTCCAGCCGGCCCGGCCGCCGCTGACGATGTCCAGCGAGGCGAACCGGCGGGCCAGGTTGTAGGGGGAGTTGTAGGAGGTGGAGGCGGTGGCGATCAGCCCGATGTGCTCGGTGGCCGTCGCCAGCGCGGTGAGCAGGGTGAGCGGCTCCAGGGCGCCGGCCGGACGCTGGGCGAGGTTGCTCCAGAGCTGCGGGCCGTCGGCGAGGAAGAGCGAGTCGAAGGTGCCGCGCTCGGCGATGCGGGCCAGCCGCACGTAGTGGGCGAGGTCGACGTGCGCGTACGGGTCGCTCTCCGGCAGCCGCCACGACGCCTCGTGGTGGCCGGTGTTCATCAGGAACGCGTTGAGGTGCAGTTCTCTCGTGGTCACTCGTGGTCCTCCGTGACACCGAGCGCGGCCAGCAGCCGCTCGCGGTACTCGCCCAGCACCGGCTCCCGGTAGGAGCGCGGGTGGGGACGGTCGATGGTCAGGTCCAGGCCGATGCGGCCCCGGTCCAGGACGAGGACCCGGTCGGCGAGCACGATCGCCTCGTCCACGTCGTGGGTGACGAGCAGTACCGACGGCCGGTGCCGCTTCCACAGCTCGCGCAGCAGGTTGTGCATCTTGATGCGGGTCAGTGCGTCAAGCGCGCCGAACGGCTCGTCGGCCAGCAGCAGTTCGGGCTCGCGGACCAGGGAGCGGGCGAGCGCGGCGCGCTGCGCCTCGCCCCCGGACAGCTCGCCCGGCCAGGCCCGTTCGCGGCCCCCCAGCCCCACCTCCTCCAGGGCCGCCCGGCCGCGCGGCTCGGCTTCCTTGCCCTCGGTGCCGAGCAGGACGTTGTCCAGCACCCGGGCCCAGGGCAGCAGCCGGGAGTCCTGGAAGACCACCGACACCCGCTCGGGGGCGCTGAGCCGACCGCTGCCGGCGACTCCGTGATCGAGTCCGGCGACGGCCCGCAGCAGGGTGGACTTGCCCGAGCCGCTGTGCCCGAGCAGGGCCGTGAACTGGCCGGCGGGCAGATCCAGGTCGATGCCGTCGAGGACCGTGCGGCCGTCGAACGACCTCGTCAGCTCGCGCAGCCGGACGGCGGGCCGGGTCAGTTGCTCAGTGTGCGGCGCCATGACAGCACCCTCCGTTCGACGAGACGGACCACGCTGTCGGAGATCAGGCCGAAGACGCCGTAGATCAGCAGGCCGACCAGGATGACGTCGCTCTGGCCGTAGTTCTGCGCCTGGAACATCAGGTAGCCGAGGCCGCTGGTGGCGTTGATCTGCTCCAGGACCACCAGACCCAGCCAGGAGCCGGTGACGCCGAGCCGGAGACCCACGAAGAATCCGGGCAGCGCCCCGGGGATCACCACCCGCCGGACGAAGGCGAACCTCGACAGCCCCTGCACCTCGGCGAGTTCGACGAACCGGGTGTCGATGCCGGACAGCGCGGCGTGCGTGTTCAGGTAGATGGGGATGTAGACGACGATCGCGATGATGGCGATCTTGAAGGTCTCGCCGATGCCCAGCCAGAGGATGAACAGCGGGATCAGGCCGAGGGTCGGGATCGCCCGGTTGAGCTGCACGGTCCCGTCGATCAGCGCCTCCCCGGCCCGGCTGAGCCCGGAGACCAGCGCGAGCAGCACCCCGGCGGTCAGGCCGATCGCGAAGCCGTAGGCGGCCCTGCGGAGCGAGGTGAGCACGTCGGTGGGCAGCGTGCCGTCGGTCCACAGGTGGCCGGCGGTCCGCAGCACCGTCCAGGGCGCCGGTATCGCGCCCGGGTCGAGGGCGCCGGCGGCCGAGGCGGCGGCCCACAGGACGAGCACCAAGAGCGGTCCGGTGAGCCGGGCCGCGGGCAGCCGGCGCCCGGGGGAGAGCCGCCGGCGCCGGCGGACCTGGGGCGGTTCCGCGGCGGCCGGTGCCGCCACGGCGGTCGTGGTCGTGGTCACGGCGCTCACCTCCGGTACTCCGCCGGGACGGCCCGGGCGGCGATGGCCTCGAAGCGGTGGTCGAAGAGCGAGGAGACGTCGAACTTCTTCACGAAGCCGCCCTCGGCGAGCAGGTCGGCCGTCTCCTGCTCCCACCTGACCGCCTCGTCCCAGCTCGGCGGGAAAAGCGGCTTGTTGGCGAGCTCGGTGATGGACTTCGCCTGGTCCAGGGTCAGGTTCTGCGTCTTGACGTAGAACTCCTCGTTCCACACGTCCGGGTGCTCGTACTGCCACACCAGTCCCTTGGCCCAGTGCGGGATGTACGCGGCGACCGCGGCGGCCTTGGCCGGGTCGGCGAGCACGGACCGCGGTGCCCACAGCAGGCTGAGCAGGTCGACCACGTCGGTCTTGATGACGCGGGCGCCCTTGCCCCCGTACTGCTTGAGGTAGGCGGGCGCCTGGCTGTTGCCGAGCGGGGCCACGTCGACCTGGCCGGACTGCAGGGCGGTCAGGAACTGGTTGCTGGTCAGCGGGACCAGCTTCACCTGGTCGTACTTCAGACCCGCCTTCTTCAGCGCCCGCAGCAGCACGACACCCTGGGCCTGGCCCTGCGAGAAGGCGATCTTCCTGCCGCGGAAGTCCTCGACCGTGCGGATGTCGCTGCCGGGCTTGGTGGCGAAGAGGTAGTTGGGCTTGCGGGTCACGTTGATCGCCACGATCTTCGCGTCGAAGCCCTGGTAGTGCGCCTGGATCGGCGGTATGCCCGCGTTGTTGGCGAGGTCGAGGGACTTGGCGCGGAAGGCGTTGATGACGTCCGGGCCGGCCCCGATGTTGAGCCAGTCGGACACCTCGAACGGCAGCGGGGGCAGCTTGGCCAGCTTGAACTGGAGCTGCTGGACGTTCTGGTAGGAGGAGATCTTCAGGCTGGTGCCGGCCGGGACCTTGGCGGCGAGGGGGCGGGTGAGGGCGCCCTCGGTGTCGGCGGCGGCGCTGCCGTCCGCGCAGCCGCTGAGACCCGCGACGGCGGCGGACGCGCCGAGCAGGGAGGTCAGGAACAGGCGGCGGTCGAGACCGGTGACGGGCGGAGCAGACATGGGAGGACTCCCTGGGTACGCACAGCGGAAAGGCAGGCCGGAAGGCAGCCGGAATTTCCGGCGGAATGCCGGAAGAAAAGCTCATGGAAGAGCTTGTGGAAAGAGAACTCACGCAGACGGAAACACGCGCTTCATGCGCGGCAACATGTCAGCAACAGAGGGTGCGACAACTCGTGAGCGGGTTCATGACCAGCATGTTCGTCGCCATCGCCGCCCCCTGTCAACATTCCGAGTTTCTGAATTAAATAGTCTCTGGTGATGCGCCCAGTGGATCCCGGAACAGCACGTCCAGCATCACCGAGCCGCCCGCGACCGCGAGCACCGAATCGGGGAAACTCGTCGGCAGCACGGACGCCGCGCGTCGCTCCCCGGCCGCTTCCCGCAGCGCGGTCAGGCAGTCGTCGAAGCGCATCGTGCCCACCTCGGTGACCACGACCGTCTCCGGGTTGAGCACGTCCAGCAGCAGCCCGGCCGCCCGTCCCGTGGCCCGGGCCCGCTCCACCAGCAGCCGCCGGGCCACCGCGTCGCCGGCCGCCGCCGCGGCCACCACGTGCATCGGGTTGCCCGAGCCGGTGACGCCGGCCGCGCGGGCCCGGCGGCACAGCGTCCGCTCGCTCAACTCGGCCTGCAGGCAGCCCGTACGGCCGCAGACGCAGGGCTCGGTGCCGCCCGGCACCGGGAGGTGGGCGATCGCGCCGGCCTGCGAGCGGGGCCCGTGGTGCACCTCGTCCCCCGTGGCGAACGCCGCGTCGACCATGTTGCCGACGAACAGATGCAGCACGCTCCGGCTGTCCCGGGCCCGCCCGAACAGCCGCTCACCGCTCACCAGCCCCCGCGCGTGCCCGTCGACGTGGACGGGCAGACCGGTGCGGTCCGCGAGCAGCTCCCGCACCGGCACCTCGCGCCAGCCCAGGAGTTCGTGCTCCACGACGGTGCCGGACTCCCGGTCCACCCAGCCGCCGGCGGCGACACCGACCCCCAGCGGGCGGCGCTCCGGCGCCCGCGCGAGCAGTGCCCCCAGCGCGTCGGCGGCGCGGGCCAGCACCCGTCCCGGATCCGGCCGTTCGTGCTTCAGCTCGCATCGGGCGAGCACCCGGCCGCGCAGATCGAGCAGCGCCACCGTCGTGTACGGCACGGCCACGTGCACCCCGCCGACCACGAACCGTCCGGTGTCGAGGTCGACGGGGACGTGCGGCCGGCCCACGCCGTTCGAGCGGCGCGGGGCCGTCTCCTCACGGAGCAGCCCGAGTCCGGCCAGCCGGGCGCAGTGCTCGGTCACGGCCGCGGGGGACAGCCCGGTCAGCCGGGCGACGGTGCTGCGCGCCACCGGGCCGTGCTCCAGCACGGACCGCAGCACGACACTGGCGCTGGTGCGCCGCCGGTCGCTGTCGGCGGCGCGGGGAACGGGGGAGGCAAGGGTGGATGCCGCGGTACGGGGCATGGGGACCGTCCTCGGGAACGGGGCCGACACGTCTCGGAGCCTCTCGGAGGGCGAGGGCGCGCCGGGGTGCGCCCTACCCCGGACGGCGACAGGTGGCCGTGCCCTGCCGTCGCAGGTCGACGTAGCGACGCGACGTGAAGTACCGGGCCTGGGCAACCATGCCGGAAGCGTAGGGCAGAAAGGGGGAATCCGACCAGTCCACTAGGGTTCGTTGGCGGGGTCCCACAGTCCCGCCGACGGCTCCCCGAGTGAGCTGCGCATCCCCGCCTCAGTGACCGTTGTCACGCCGTACCGGGTGTAACCACCATCATTTGTCGGGAGCCCACCAAGCCCTCGTTCCCCCCTTTGTCGACCGCTGACGGTGATCACCGCGAGGCCGCCGGGATAGCGTCACGGTGTCCCAGCCGTCCCCACCTCCCGCGGAGTCCCCATGAGCACCGCCACCGCAACCGTCCGCCCCGGTGAAGTCCTCGCCGACCTGCTGCCCGCTTCGCGGACCCGCGACATCGCGCTGGTGCTCGGCGGTGCCGTGCTCACCGGCATCGCGGCCCAGATCGCGGTGCCCGTGCCCGGCTCCCCGGTGCCGGTGACCGGCCAGACCTTCGCCGCGCTGCTCGTCGGCACCGCCCTCGGCGCCCGCCGCGGCTTCCTCTCCCTCGCCCTGTACGCGCTCGCGGGCGTGGCCGGTCTGCCGTGGTTCGCGGAGGGCGGCTCCGGCGCGGGCGCCGTCTCCTTCGGTTACGTCCTCGGCATGCTGCTCGCCTCCGCCGCCGTCGGCGCCCTGGCCCGCCGCGGCGCCGACCGCTCCCCGCTGCGCATGGCGGGCACGATGGTCCTCGGCGAGGCGGTCATCTACGCCGTCGGCGTGCCGTACCTGGCCCTGGCCGCCCACCTGTCCTTCTCCCAGGCCGTCGCCGCCGGCCTCACTCCGTTCCTGATCGGCGACGCCCTGAAGGCCGCGCTGGCCATGGGCGTGCTGCCCGCCGCCTGGAAGCTCACCGGCCGTCGCTGACGCCCCGGGCGGGCGAACGCATGACGAAGGGGAGGGAGTCCCGTGGGACTCCCTCCCCTTCGTCATGCCGGTGGGCCGTGCGGGATCAGCCGACGGACACCTTCTCCGCCGTGTCCTCCACGGCCGGGGCCGTCCGACTGCCCGCGATCTTCTGCTTGATCAGGGAGGCCGCGATCACCAGGGCGGCCACCAGCAGGGAGAGCTCGACGGTCGTGCGACCGCTGCTCTCGCCCTCGGTGTCGGTCAGCATGTAACCGAAGATGCCGATGATCAGAATGGCCGTCGCCCAGGTCAGGTACGGGTACAGCCACATCTTCACGACGAGCTTCTCCGGCGCCTCCCGCTGGATGATGCGCCGCATCCGCAGCTGCGAGAAGCAGATCGCCAGCCACACGAACAGGGCCACCGCGCCACTGCTGTTGAGCAGGAAGAGGAAGACCGTGTCCGGGAACTTGTAGTTGAAGAAGACGGCGGCGAAGCCGAAGGCCACGGACGAGAGGATCGCGGCCCGCGGCACACCGCGGGACGTGGTCCGCGCGAACGCCTTGGGCGCGTCACCGCGCTGGCCGAGCGAGAACGCCATCCGGGAGGCCGTGTACAGACCGGAGTTCAGGCAGGACAGCACCGACGTCAGGACGATGAAGTTCATGACCTCGCCGGCGTGCGGGATGCCCAGGGAGCCGAGGGCGGCGACGTACGAGCCGTCCTTCGCGATGGCCGGGTCGTTCCACGGCAGCAGGGTCACGACGATCAGGATCGAGCCGAGGTAGAAGACGCCGATACGCCAGATGATGCTGTTGGTGGACTTGGTGACGGCGCGCCGCGGGTCCTCCGACTCGCCGGCCGCCAGGGTGGCGATCTCGCTTCCCATGAAGGAGAAGACGACCAGCAGCACACCCGTGAGGATCGAGCCCGGGCCGTGCGGCAGGAAGCCGCCGTGCGAGGTCAGATTGGCGAAACTCGCCTTGTCGGTGTGCGCGCCGGGCAGCACGCCGAACACGGCCAGCAGGCCGACGACGATGAACGCGCCGATCGCCACGACCTTGATGCCGGCGAACCAGAACTCGAACTCGCCGTAGGAGCCGACCGAGATCAGGTTGGTCGCGGTCAGGACGGTCATCACGATGAGCGCCCAGCCCCATTGCGGCACGGCCGGTATCCAGCCCTCCAGGATCTTCGCGCCGGCCGTGGCCTCCACGGCCAGCACGACGACCCAGAAGAACCAGTAGAGCCAGCCGATGGAGAAGCCGGCCCAGGGCCCCAGCGCGCGGTCGGCGTGCGCGGAGAACGAACCGGAGGTGGGGTTGGCGGCGGACATCTCGCCGAGCATGCGCATCACCAGCACCACGAGCGTGCCGACGAGGGCGTACGACAGAAGGATGCCCGGTCCCGCGGTAGCGATACCGGTACTGGAGCCGACGAAGAGACCGGCTCCGATGACGCCACCGATCGCGATCATCGTCAGGTGGCGGTTTTTCAGTCCTGCTTGAAGGCCCGAACCAGGGGTCATGGACGGATTTCCTTTACGCCAGGTGGAGCTGCCCGTACGAGCGGTGTACGAGCCGGTCCAGTGAATCCGAGGTGAACGAATTCAGGAACCTCTGAATCCGGATTGTTACTTGAGGTTCTCTTGAGGATCTATGGCCCGATTCACATTCGACCGATGTCACACCCGCGGCTGCTGCCCCGAAACCGGCGTGTCACACTCGTCCCATGCGCGTGTATCTCGGCTCCGACCATGCGGGCTACGAACTCAAGAACCACCTCGTCGACTGGCTCAAGGCGGCGGGGCACGAGCCCGTCGACTGCGGGCCCCACATCTACGACGCCCAGGACGACTACCCGCCCTTCTGCCTGCGCGCGGCCGAGCGGACCGCCGCCGACCCCGACGCGCTCGGCATCGTGATCGGCGGCTCCGGCAACGGGGAGCAGATCGCCGCCAACAAGGTGAAGGGCGTGCGCGCGGCGCTGGCCTGGAGCGAGGAGACGGCCGGCCTCGGCCGCCAGCACAACGACGCCAACGTCGTGGCGGTGGGCGCGCGCATGCACAGCACGGAGGAGGCGACGAAGTTCGTCGAGGTGTTCCTCAACACCCCGTTCTCCGGTGACGAGCGTCACATCCGCCGCATCGACATGCTCGCCGGCTACGAGACGACCGGCGACCTGCCCCCGATCCCGGCCCACCACCCGCAGCAGTAGCACCCCCGGGGGCCCGGACCGGTACCGGGCCCCCGCAGCCTCTCCACCGGCCGGGACGGGCTGGCCGGAAGCGGCAGGAAAGGACACCTCAGCCGTGCCAGAAGGGCACACCATCCACCGGCTGGCCCAGGACTACGCCGAGCGCTTCCAGGGCACCGCCCCCCGGGTGACCAGTCCCCAGGGCAAGTTCTCCGACGCGGCGGACCTGCTGGACGGAGCCCTCCTGACCGGCACCGAGGCCCACGGCAAGCACCTCTTCCTCCGGTTCCGCGACGCCGACTGGGTCCACATCCACCTCGGCCTCTTCGGCAAGGTCGCCTTCGGCCCGGCCCCCGCGCCCCCGCCCACCGACACCGTCCGGCTCCGGCTCGCCGGCGACACCGGGTACGTCGACCTGCGCGGCCCCACCACCTGCGCGCTCGTCACCGACGCCGAGAAGCGCGCGGTGCACGACCGGCTCGGCCCCGACCCGCTCCGCGCGGACGCCGACCCGGGCGCCGCGTACCGAAGGATCTCCCGCAGCCGTACGACCGTCGCCGCGCTGCTGATGGACCAGAAGGTCATCGCGGGCGTCGGCAACGTCTACCGGGCCGAGGTCCTCTTCCGGCACGGCATCGACCCCTACCGCGCGGGCCGGGACCTCACCCCGGCCGAGTGGGAGGCGATCTGGGCCGACCTGGTCGCGCTCATGCGCGAGGGCGTGCGCCACAACCGCATCGACACCGTCCGCCCCGAGCACACCCCCGAGGCCATGGGCCGCCCGCCCCGCGTGGACGACCACGGCGGCGAGGTGTACGTCTACCGCCGGGCCGCCCAGCCCTGCCACATCTGCGGCACCGGCATCCGCACCGCCGGGCTGGCCGCCCGCAACCTCTTCTGGTGCCCCACCTGCCAGGACCACTGACCAGGCGGCCGGAAGGGCCCGGCGAGCCGCGTCAGAAGCCGTGCGGCAGCCACGGCGCCACCGGCGAGCCGAACGCCACCGCCGCCTCCGCGAGCGCCCCCGGCCGCAGCTCCCGCACCCGCCCGGCCGCCGCCAGCGACAGCAGCGACACCCCGCCCAGGTACGCCGCCCCCAGCTCCCGCACGGACAGCTCCAGGTCCGCGGGGTCCCGGGTGCGCTCGCAGGACGCGCCCTTCGCGTCGCCGGTCAGCCGCCAACGCCCCGCGTTCCAGGGGCAGAAGGCGTCCTCCACGTCGAACACGACGTCCACCGGCGCCTGGTAGGTGCGGGCCGACAGCGCCGCCCCGACCTCGACCAGCCGGAGATGGCACGCGTCCCGGAAGCGGGGCCGGCAGCGCCGGATGTCGGAGACCAGATACTGCCAGGCGTCGTCGACCGGCCGCCCGCGCAGGTTCAGGGTCGTCATCAGGTCGATGTCGAACAGGAAGCGCCACAGCGCCGCGTCGGTCGCCGGGTCGAGCGCGGCCAGCTCCTCCAGCGTCACCGTGCCGTCGTGCCCGCTCGGACCCCAGCCGAGCTTGGTGCGGAACCGGGCGAACCCGGTGACCGCGCCGTCCCGCTCGGCCACCACGCACTGCAGCGCCGACGCGCCGTCCCGGTCGCCCGGCGGGTCGACCAGGCCGGCCCGCTCCCAGTTCGGCTGCCGGGCCAGCATCCCGGGCCTGCGGGGCACCAGCGCCGCGTACACCGCCTCGCACTCGGCCAGCACCTCGGCGGGCTCCGCGTACCGCAGCCGCACCTCCCCGGCGCCGGCGACCGGGGCCAGGGCCACCCGGCTCGTGTCGATCTCCGCCTGCAACTGGAAGGTCGCCGCGCCGTACCCGAACCGGCCGTAGATCGCCGGCTCGGAGGCGGTCAGCGCCGCCAGCGGCTCACCGAGCGCGCGCACGTCGTCGAGCTGCCGGCGCATCATCGAGGTCAGCACCCCGCGCCGCCGGTGCGTGGCGGCCACGCTCACCATGGTGACGCCCGCGGTGGGCACCCGCGCGCCGCCGGGGACGGTCATCCGGAAGCTGAAGGCCCCGGCCGTCCCCACGAGCGTGTCCCCGTCCCGGGCGGCCAGGGAACGGTCGAACTCCGTGACCGACCGATCCAGTTCGCGCTCCTCCGCGGAGGCCTCACCGGCGCCGAAGGCGCGGATCAGGTGGTCGAACCACCCGTCCCACTCCTCGGGGCGCAGCACTGTCAGCTCGGTCACACGCTCGGTCGCCATGAGCCATGCCTACCAGCGCCTCCCGGGACGAGCCAGCGAATTTCTCCCAGGCGGGGGCGCGACGGCCCCGAGTGCCGTTCACTGTGAAGTCCAACCGCGAAGCGGAGCCTCGCACGGGGGACAAGTGGGACCTCCCGTGCCAAGTGGCTGGTCCGATGGATAGGGTCCCGAACTGATGGCAGCAGGACGAGAGCGGCGCTCGAAGGCCGAGACGTTCACGGCCCGGTGGAAGATGCAGTGGCACCGGGTCCGCATCGGCCTGCGCAGAAGCGCCGTGGACTACTTCCGCGGCGACGGCTCGGACTGGATCGCGCTCGTCGGCCTGCTGCTCACCATTCCCGTCCTCGCGGCCCTGACACTCGGCAACTCGGTGTGGTTCTCGCCGGGCGCGCTGGTGCTGCCGATCGTCGCGGGCGGCCTGGTGCTGCGCCCGGCCAGCCTGCTCGGCCTCTACGCCGCCGCGGCCACCGCGCTGATCGTGGAGTCGGTGCGGCTCGGCCCGTACACGGAGGGGCCCTCGCGGGTCACCCCGGGCGTGGTCCTGGTGGTCGCCGCGTGCGGCTTCTTCGGGCTCCTCACCGCCCAGTTCCGCAGCCGGGTCGGCGTGCCCTGGCGGCGCGGCGGCACCATGCTGTTCGACCTGCGCGAGCGGATCCGGGTGCAGAGCACGCTGCCGAAGCTGCCGCAGGGCTGGCACCACGAGATGGCGCTGCGCCCGGCGGGCGGCCAGTCCTTCTCGGGCGACTTCGTGGTCGCGGCCCGCACCAACGGGGGCCGCACCCTGGAGGTCGTCCTCACGGACGTCTCCGGCAAGGGCATGGACGCCGGCTCGCGGGCCCTGCTGCTGTCCGGCGCCTTCGGCGGCCTGCTCGGCTCCCTGCCGCCGCACGCCTTCCTCCCGGCGGCCAACGGCTACCTGCTCCGCCAGGACTGGGACGAGGGCTTCGCCACCTCCATCCACCTGGTCCTGGACCTGGACTCCGGCGACTACGAGCTGTATTCCGCCGGGCATCCGCCGGGGCTCCAGCTCAGCGCGGGCAGCGGCCGCTGGGAGGAGAAGGCCGCCGAGGGCCCGCTGCTCGGGGTGTACGACGGCGCCCAGTTCGACTCCACCAAGGGCTCGCTGCGGCCCGGCGACGTGCTCATGCTCTTCACGGACGGCCTGGTGGAGACCTCCGACCGGGACATCGTCGAGGGCATCGACCGCCTCACCGGCGAAGCCGACCGCTATGTCGCCGGCGGCTTCCACGGCGCCGCCTGGCACCTGATCGAGGCGGTGGCCAAGGACGTCAACGACGACCGGGCCCTGCTGCTGATCTGCCGCGAGGCCACCTCGGCTCCCCGCTGACCGGGCTACCCGGAGCCCCGCGCACCGGGGACACTGGGGCGATGAACGGGACGCCACTCGGCCCCGGCGAGGTGGAGAGCCTCGCGCGGGCCGCGCACGAAGGACAGACCGACAAGGCGGGACGGCCCTACGCCGAACACCTCGCCGCCGTCGCCGAGGGGGTACGGGCCCGGGGCGGGGACGATGAGCAGGTCGCGGCGGCCTGGCTGCACGACGCCGTGGAGGACGGCGCGCTGAGCGAGGAGTGGCTCGAGTCGGCCGCCCTGACGGAGCGCACCAAGGCCGTCGTGCGCGCCGTCACCAAGCGGGCCGGTGAGGAACCCGGCGAGTACGCCCGGCGCATCCTCGCCACTCCGGGCGCGCTGCTGGTGAAGGAGGCCGACCTGGCGCACAACGCCGATCCGGCCCGGCTGGCGGTCCTGGACGAGACGACCCGGAAACGACTGACCGAGAAGTACGCGCGGATGCGGGCACTTCTCGGTCTGGGCCAGGCGGGGCCGGGTGCCGAGAGGGCGGAGTCCTAGGCGCTGACCTTCTCGCGCTCGCGCTCCTTCTGCTGCCGCTCGCGGGCCAGTTCGGCCGCGTCCTGCTTGAACGCCCAGGCCATCCTCGGCTCCATCGCGAAGCGGAACACCCGCCGCACCGGGGCGGTGCACAGCAGGGTGACGACGGCGGCCGCGACGGCGGTCACCAGGATCTCGCCGAGCGGGTGGTGCAGCCCGGGGTGGTCGAACCAGCCCCGGTAGTCGGCGAACTTCACCAGGAAGCCGTGCAGCAGGTAGCCGTAGAGCGTGCCCGCGCCCAGCGCCGTGAACCACATCCGGCGGCGCGGCACCCAGGCGAAGAAGCAGGCCGTCAGCAGCAGCGAGCAGCCCATCATCGCGAGCACCATCACCGGGCCGATCCACCACGGCGCGCCCAGCTCCTGCGCGGAGTCACGGTGGTAGAACCACGCCGTGTTCATGCGCGGCACCGCCCACCAGCCGAACGCGAGCGCGGCCGCGAACACCGGCACCGAGGCGATCCGCACCCAGCGCCGGCGCACCATGTGGAAGTGCTCGGGCTTCATGCACAGGCCGAGCACGAAGTACGGCAGGAACTGCAGCACGCGCTGGAGGTCGAGGTCGTCGCCGATGCTCGGGCTGACGCTGGCCAGCAT
Source organism: Streptomyces sp. NPDC038135 (assembly GCF_055601245.1). NCBI lineage: Bacteria > Bacillati > Actinomycetota > Actinomycetes > Kitasatosporales > Streptomycetaceae > Streptomyces > Streptomyces sp. NPDC038135. The sequence goes on from NZ_JBVJXS010000002.1 coordinate 426,442, forward strand.
GGCGATGCCGATGGCGACGGGGAGCGGCCAGCGCACCAGCTTCCACACGGGCGTGGTGAGCCGCCAGACGAACAGGGCGACCAGGAACCAGGTCAGGTACCAGGGGTCGAGGAGGCTGATCTCCTCGTGGGAGTGGTCGACGGCGTTCTTGAAGAGCGGGTACGCCGTCTCGAAGAGGACGTACGGCACGGCCACACCGGTGATCAGCCGCTTCAGCCGGTCCGGGCGCATGTCGAAACTGCGGGAGAAGAAGCCGGAGATGATGATGAACGCCGGCATGTGGAAGGTGTACACGACCGTGTAGAGGCCTTCCAGGATGCGGCTGTCGCCCTTCAGCGGCTCCCAGGCGTGGCCCATCGCGACGAGCACGATGGCCAGGTACTTGGCGTTGTCGAAGAACGAGTCGCGCTGTCTGCCCGGTCTGTCCGCCGCCGTCCGCCCCTTCTGTTCGCTCACTGGGGTACGCGGGCCGGGCACTCCGTCGGCCGGCGACTGCGCCGGGGGGAGTGGTCTGCGGTTCTGGCCGGGGGACGAGGCGGCTTCAAACATCTCAGGCACCCTAGCGTCGACGGTGGGATTCCGTAAAACCCCGCCTGTTATTCCTGGTTATCCCGTCCGGGTACCCCCTGATTTTCATAACTTGCCTCCGCTGTCCACGTGATGGTGGGCACAGCGGTACCCCTCGTTGACCCCTGATGTCCCGATTCATCGTGACCAACTGGGGCATACGTCGCCCGTGTGTCATCAATTCGAATTACCTGCGCACGTGATGTGTGGACATGGAAACCAAGCTGCGCAATTCCCAGTGCCGCAGGTGCCGGTGTGCGCGTCGAATTACTGTGCGGGGTCTCGCGGGCGGCGGTCCGCCGCCCGACGTTGCGTCACGACCCGCATACAAGGGCCGGGTTGGTGGCACGATGGTTCTGGCTGGGGTGCGCGGGGCCGCATCCCAGGGCCGGGAGAGCGGACCGACCGAAGGTGTGATCAGTTGTGGCCATTTCACTGTCCGTGGTGCTGCTGTTGGCGATCATCCTTGTGGTGCTGATCCGAGGGGGGAACATCAAGGCCGGCCCGGCCATCGTCGCCGTCCTCTTCGGCTTCTTCCTCGCCTCCACCGGCATGGCGCCGTCGATCAACCGCTTCATGAACTCGATAGCGGAGACGATCAACCAGATCAGCTTCTGAGCCGCTCCGCTTCCGAGCGGCGGCGGCTCCGCGGGAAACGATCAGGGCCGGGCGGAGGAGTGATCCTCGACCCGGCCCTGGACCGTGTGGAGCGGGCGACGGGAATCGAACCCGCGTAGCTAGTTTGGAAGACTAGGGCTCTACCATTGAGCTACGCCCGCGACAAGGCGCCGCCGGTCTGCGACCGTGGCACTGGAGAGCATCGTAGCGGGTCGCCCGCCGCGGAGGCCAACGTGTTGGACTGCGGCGATGTCGTGTGCGCGGCGGTGGTGAAACCGGCCGACGGAACCGGCCGGGACATGTACCCTACGTGTCGCACCAGACGGGGTGTGGCGCAGCTTGGTAGCGCGTCCGCTTTGGGAGCGGAAGGCCGTGGGTTCAAATCCCGCCACCCCGACCACCGGCTCGCGGCATCCTGATGATCGCCTTTTGGGGCGCTGACCGGCTGCGGTTACTATGCAAGCTGCGCGCCCGTGTGTCCCGGCCCACTCGGCCTACGAACTCCTCCGGGCGGCGAAATCCGCCGGACCAGTCTGGCTCCGGCAGAAACCAAGAAGTCAGCCACAAGGAGACCGAACCGTGAAGAGCGCCGTGGAGACCCTGAACCCGACCCGGGTTCGGCTCACTGTCGAGGTGCCCTTCGAGGAGCTCAAGGACAGCCTCGACGCGGCGTACAAGAAGATCAACCAGCAGGTCACGGTGAAGGGCTTCCGCAAGGGCAAGATCCCGGCCCGCGTCATCGACCAGCGGTTCGGCCGCGGTGCGGTGCTGGAGGAGGCCGTCAACGACGCGCTTCCGAAGTTCTACACCGAGGCGGTCAACGAGGCCGAGCTCAGCCCGCTGGGCCAGCCCGAGGTCGACATCACCGACCTGAAGGACGGCGAGACGCTGAACTTCACGGCCGAGGTCGACGTCCGCCCGGCCCTGGAGATCCCGGACTACTCCGGCATCGAGGTCGAGGTCGACGCCGTCGAGGTCACCGACGAGGACGTCGAGAAGTCCGTCGAGCAGCTCCGCGAGCGCTTCGCCTCCACCTCCCCGGTGGAGCGCGCCGCCCAGGACGGCGACGTCGTCACCATCGACCTGCAGGCCAAGGTGGACGGCGAGGTCCTCGAGGACGGCGTCGCCGACGGCGTCTCCTACACCATCGGCTCGGGCGAGCTGCTGGACGGCATCGACGACGCCGTCAAGGGCCTGTCCGCCGGCGAGGAGGGCACCTTCACCTCCGAGCTGAAGGGCGGCTCCGCCGCGGGCAAGGAGGCCGAGGTCACCGTCAAGGTCACCCAGGTGGCCGCCCGCGAACTGCCCGAGCTGGACGACGAGTTCGCGCAGCTCGCCTCCGAGTTCGACACCCTGGACGAGCTGAAGGCCGACAGCCGCAAGCGCCTGGCCGACATGAAGCAGTACGACCAGGCCACCCAGGCCCAGGAGCGCGTGCTGGAGAAGCTCCTCGAGCTGGTCGAGGTCCCGGTCCCCGAGAAGCTGCTCGAGGACGAGATCAACACCCGCAAGCACAACCTGGAGCACCACCAGCTCGGCCAGATGGGCCTCGACCTCGACAAGTACCTGGAGATCCAGGGCAAGACCGCCGAGGAGTTCGACGCCGAGACCCGCGAAGCCGCGGTCAAGGGCATCAAGACCCAGTTCGTCCTCGACGAGCTGGTCAAGAAGGAGAACCTCAACGTCAACCAGGAGGAGCTCACCGAGCACCTCATGCGGCGCGCGGCCTCCTCCGGCATGTCCCCCGACCAGTTCGCCCAGGCCGTCGTCGAGGGCGGCCAGGTGCCGCTCCTGGTCGGCGAGGTCGCCCGCGGCAAGGCCCTGGCCGTCGTGGTCGAGGCCGCCACGGTGAAGGACACCAACGGCGAGGTCGTCGACCTGGACGACGAGGAGGAGGAGACCGAGGCCGTCGAGGCGTCGGAGACCTCCGAGGAGAACGCCGAGGGCTGAGCGCCACCACGGCGCCTTCCAAGCGCGTAGGACGGGCCCCCGGGGAGTGTGCTTCCCGGGGGCCCGTGCCGTTCGGCCTCGGGATCCGCGCCCGCCCCGGCGGCGCGGCCGCTACGCCCCCGGCGAACACTGTCATCTCCGGGATTCCCCGAGGGGACCTGAGCGTTAGGGTCCTTGAATACGGGGGCAGGGGAGTCTCCTGAGACCCCAGCCAAGCCTCCGGCAGGACGACGTGAGACGGCCCGGCGCCGTCGTAAGACGAGCAGGTGGATACGTGACGAATCTGATGCCTTCAGCCGCCGGCGAGCCTTCCATCGGTGGTGGCCTCGGCGACCAGGTCTACAACCGGCTGCTCAACGAGCGGATCATCTTCCTCGGTCAGCAGGTCGACGACGACATCGCCAACAAGATCACCGCACAGCTGCTGCTCCTCGCCGCGGACCCCGACAAGGACATCTACCTCTACATCAACAGCCCGGGCGGCTCGGTGACGGCCGGCATGGCGATCTACGACACCATGCAGTTCATTCCGAACGACGTGGTCACGATCGGCATGGGCATGGCGGCCTCGATGGGCCAGTTCCTGCTCACCGGCGGCACCGCGGGCAAGCGCTTCGCCCTGCCGCACACGGACATCATGATGCACCAGGGCTCCGCGGGCCTGGGCGGTACGGTCTCGGACATCAAGATCCAGGCCCAGTACCTGCTGCGCACCAAGAAGACCATGACCGAGCTGACCGCGTTGCACTCCGGCCAGTCGGTGGAGACGATCCTCCGCGACGCCGACCGCGACCGCTGGTTCACCCCGGAAGAGGCCAAGGAGTACGGTCTCATCGACGAGATCATCAGGAACGCCTCGGGTGTTCCGGGAGGCGGCGGCACCGGTGCCTGACCGGCCCGGCCACGCCACGCACCGCCGAGAAACCAGCCCCCCGAACGCCACCAGGACGGTGAACACCCTCATGAGCAACTTCCCCGGCGCCGCCAGCGGCATGTACGAAGGGCCCCGGCCCGACAGCCGCTATGTCATCCCGCGCTTCGTCGAGCGCACCTCCCAGGGCATCCGCGAGTACGACCCGTACGCGAAGCTCTTCGAGGAGCGCGTGATCTTCCTGGGCGTCCAGATCGACGACGCCTCGGCCAACGACGTCATGGCGCAGCTCCTGTGCCTGGAGTCGATGGACCCCGACCGGGACATCTCGATCTACATCAACAGCCCGGGTGGCGACATGACGGCCCTCACGGCCATCTACGACACCATGCAGTTCGTGAAGCCGGACATCCAGACGGTGTGCATGGGCCAGGCGGCCTCCGCCGCGGCCATCCTGCTCGCCGCCGGCACCCCGGGCAAGCGCATGGCGCTGCCGAACTCGCGCGTGCTGATCCACCAGCCGGCCGGCTCCACCGGCCGCGGCCAGCTCTCCGACCTGGAGATCATCGCCAACGAGTTCACCCGGATGCGTGAGCAGCTGGAGAACATGCTGGCCAAGCACTCCAACCGGGCGATCGAGCAGGTCCGCGAGGACATCGAGCGCGACAAGATCCTCACCGCCGAGGAAGCGCTCGAGTACGGCATCGTCGACCAGATCATCTCCACCCGGAAGATGAACAACGAAGCGGTCCGCTGACCCAGGGCGGCGTACGCTCAGGCCCCCTTGGCAGGACTCACGTCAAAGTGAACCCTGCCAAGGGGGACCCGAACACGGGGCCCGGCAAGGTACCGTCGGACATAAGGCAGCACCAGGAGCCGCTGGACTCGAAAGCGTCCAGTCGTCTCCCAGGCGAAGGGGAAGCACACCGTGGCACGCATCGGTGACGGCGGCGATCTGCTCAAGTGCTCGTTCTGCGGCAAGAGCCAGAAGCAGGTCAAGAAGCTCATCGCAGGGCCCGGTGTGTACATCTGCGACGAGTGCATCGATCTCTGCAACGAGATCATCGAGGAGGAGCTCGCGGAGACCAGCGAGGTGCGCTGGGAGGAGCTTCCCAAGCCCCGCGAGATCTACGAGTTCCTCGAGGGCTACGTGGTCGGCCAGGAGGCCGCCAAGAAGGCCCTCTCCGTCGCGGTGTACAACCACTACAAGCGGGTCCAGGCGGGCGAGAACGGCGGCGCCCAGAGCCGTGAAGACGCCATCGAGCTGGCGAAGTCCAACATCCTGCTGCTCGGCCCCACGGGCTCGGGCAAGACGCTCCTGGCGCAGACCCTGGCCCGCATGCTGAACGTGCCCTTCGCGATCGCCGACGCCACGGCGCTGACCGAGGCGGGCTACGTCGGCGAGGACGTGGAGAACATCCTCCTCAAGCTGATCCAGGCGGCCGACTACGACGTCAAGAAGGCCGAGACCGGGATCATCTACATCGACGAGATCGACAAGGTGGCCCGCAAGAGCGAGAACCCGTCGATCACCCGCGACGTCTCCGGCGAGGGCGTCCAGCAGGCCCTGCTGAAGATCCTCGAGGGCACCACGGCCTCGGTTCCGCCGCAGGGCGGCCGCAAGCACCCGCACCAGGAGTTCATCCAGATCGACACGACGAACGTCCTGTTCATCGTGGGCGGCGCCTTCGCCGGCCTGGAGAAGATCATCGAGTCCCGGGCGGGCGCCAAGGGCATCGGCTTCGGCGCCACGATCCACTCCAAGCGCGAGCTGGAGGCCAAGGACCAGTTCGAGGACGTCATGCCCGAGGACCTGGTCAAGTTCGGCATGATCCCCGAGTTCATCGGCCGCCTGCCGGTGATCACCTCCGTGCACAACCTGGACCGCGAGGCCCTGCTCCAGATCCTGGTCGAGCCCCGCAACGCCCTGGTCAAGCAGTACCAGCGCCTCTTCGAACTCGACGGCGTGGAGCTGGACTTCGAGCGCGAGGCGCTGGAGGCCATCGCCGACCAGGCCATCCTCCGCCAGACCGGCGCCCGCGGCCTGCGCGCCATCATGGAGGAGGTCCTCATGTCGGTGATGTACGAGGTCCCGTCCCGCAAGGACGTCGCCCGCGTCGTCATCACGGCCGACGTCGTCCACTCCAACGTCAACCCCACCCTGATCCCCCGGGACGCCCGCGGCCGGGGCACCGGCGAGCAGAAGACGGCGTAGCCGCCGCGGCGGAACACGCGAAGGGGCCCCGGTCACCGACCGGGGCCCCTTCGCGTGCCACCGCGGCGCGCGTCAGCAGGCAGGCCGCCTTTCGATGTACGCCTGCCCGCTGACGCGTTCGCGCCATCGCGGGCGATATGCGCCATGTTTCCCGGACATCTCTGGCATCCGGCAGAGCTCCGTGATCTTCTGAACCCAGACCGAGTCGGGCACTCGTGCGAGTCGTCGGCTCTCGAAAACGGGAGGGTTCGAATGAAGCTCCAAATGGTGCGGATGTTAGGGACGGCAAGCGCGGTGGCAGCGGCAGTTGCCCTGCCGGTCATGGCGGCCGCACCAGCGAGCGCCACACAGGGCGCCTGTGCGAACTACGTGAGGAGCCACGGATACCTGGTCGGCCCTAAGGTGAAGGCGGCCTGCAGCCATGGGGCCCTCTTCTCGGGCGTCATCAAGGTTCCCAATGCCGCCTGCATCCTCGGACTCACCAGGGCCGGCGTGAACAAGGGCGAGGTCGTCCAGAACGCGTGCATGCGCGCCTGATCAAGAGGACGGCTGATCGCCCTCCTCCGGCTTCGGACCTGGTGAGACAGCAGAGGCGGCTCGGATCCCGAGCCGCCTTTCCGGAAGAGGAGTGCTGCGCAGAGGAGCGTCAGGCCTTGACGCGGACCTCCTTGCGGAACTTGGCCGTCAGCTCGGCCGCACCGGCGAGATCGGCGCTCTTGCCCGCCATCGCGTCCGCCATCTCGAGGCTGATGATCGCGCCCATCGTGCTGTGGTCGCCCCAGATGCAGACCGGCATGCTGATCGCGCTGGGGCCGCCGGACGAGGATCCGGTGGACGAGTCGCTCTTGTACTTGATCTCCTGGCACTTGAGGATCGCGCCGTCGAGCCCGCTGGGCGAGAAGGACTGCGGGCTGCCGATGACCTGGCCCTCTTTCCCGTCCTTCGCGGCGCTCTTCTTCATCTCGGCGAACATGCCGTCCACGACGGCCTCGGGGTTCTCGATGTCGCCGTATACGCCCATGAAGTTGATGACCTTGCCGGCGAGCGGATTGCTCTTGTCGCCGGACTGGTAGCCGGCGTGAACGTCCTCGGCGTTCTTCACGCCGTGCTTCTCGGCGTCTTTGACATCGTTCTCGTCGAAGCCGCCGCTGTCCTGGGCGGCCGACTTCTTGTAGTCGCCCAGCACGGTCGCCGGCGTCGTCAGCTTGTGGGGGCCGTCGTCCGCGACGTCCGAGCCGCCGCTGCCGCCCAGCACGAAGTACGCGCCCACCGCGATCGCCGCGACGACCGCCACCGCACCGATGATCAGGCCCGTCTTCTTCTTGCCGTCGCTCGGGGCCGGCGGCTGCGGCACGCCGTAGGGCTGCTGGGGGTAGGCGCCCGGCTGCTGACCGTACGGGTTCGGCTGCTGCGGCACACCGCCCTGCTGGGGGTAGCCGTAGCCGGGCTGCGGCGGGGCCGGGGGAGCCTGCTGGGGGTAGCCGTAGCCGGGCTGGGGCTGGGGTGCCTGCGGCTGCTGGCCGTAGGGTCCCGGCTGGCCGTAGGGACCGGGCTGCCCCGGCTGACCGGAAGGCGGCTGCTGGCCGTACGGGCCCGGCTGGTTGTTGCTCATTTCTGGGTTCCCCCTCAGATGCTTATGTGTTCCTGACATCCTGTCCCAGGTGGCGGGGGCCTACGGCACCGGGGGCCGCACCGTTACAGAACAAACGCGTTTCGGGACCACCCCGTGACACCCCTAAACTGACCCCCGTGACCGAGAACGCTCAGCAGCAGCCACCCGCGCCCGACACCGAACTGCCGACCCAGTACGCGCCGGCCGATGTAGAGGGGCCGCTGTACGAGCGCTGGGTGGAGCGGGGTTACTTCGAGGCGGACGCGAAGAGCGACAAGCCGCCGTACACGATCGTCATCCCGCCGCCGAACGTCACCGGCAGCCTCCACCTGGGCCACGCCTTCGAGCACACGCTCATCGACGCCCTGACCCGCCGCAAGCGCATGCAGGGCTTCGAGACGCTGTGGCAGCCGGGCATGGACCACGCCGGCATCGCCACCCAGAACGTCGTCGAGCGCGAGCTGGGCAAGGAGGGCAAGTCCCGCCACGACCTCGGCCGCGAGGCGTTCGTCGAGCGCGTCTGGCAGTGGAAGGGCGAGTCCGGCGGCCAGATCTCCGGCCAGATGCGCCGCCTCGGCGACGGCGTCGCCTGGTCGCGTGAGCGCTTCACCATGGACGAGGGCCTCTCGCAGGCCGTCCAGACCATCTTCAAGCGCCTCTACGACGACGAGCTGATCTACCGCGCCGAGCGCATCATCAACTGGTGCCCGCGCTGCCTCACCGCGATCTCGGACATCGAGGTCGAGTACCAGGACGACGACGGCGAGCTGGTCTCCATGAAGTACGGGGAGGGGGACGACACCATCGTCGTCGCCACCACCCGTGCCGAGACCATGCTCGGCGACACCGCCGTCGCGGTCCACCCGGACGACGAGCGGTACAAGCACCTCGTCGGCAAGCTCATCAGGCTCCCGCTCACCGACCGCTCCATCCCGGTCGTCGCGGACGAGCACGTCGACCCCGAGTTCGGCACCGGCGCGGTCAAGGTCACCCCGGCCCACGACCCGAACGACTTCGAGATCGGCCAGCGGCACGACCTGCCGTCCCTCACCGTGATGGACGAGCACGCCGTCATCACCGCGCACGGCCCCTTCCAGGGCCTGGACCGCCTCGAGGCCCGCTCCGCCATCGTCGCCGCGCTGCGCGCCGAGGGCCGGATCGTCGCCGAGAAGCGCCCCTACGTCCACTCCGTCGGCCACTGCTCGCGCTGCAAGACCACCATCGAGCCGCGCCTGTCCATGCAGTGGTGGGTCAAGGTCGGCCCGCTGGCCAAGGCCGCCGGCGACGCCGTCCGCGACGGCAAGGTCAAGATCCATCCGCAGGAGATGGAGAAGCGCTACTTCGACTGGGTCGACAACCTCCACGACTGGTGCATCTCGCGGCAGCTGTGGTGGGGCCACCGCATCCCGGTCTGGTACGGCCCGAACGGCGAGGTCGTCTGCGTCGGCCCCGACGAGCGGCCGCCCGGCACCGAGGCGGAGGGCTGGAAGCAGGACACCGACGTCCTCGACACCTGGTTCTCCTCCGGCCTGTGGCCGTTCTCCACCCTCGGCTGGCCCGAACAGACCGAGAGCCTCGCGAAGTTCTACCCGAACTCCGTCCTGGTCACCGGCTACGACATCCTCTTCTTCTGGGTCGCCCGGATGATGATGTTCGGCCTGTACGCGATGGACGGCACCCCGCCGTTCCACACCATCGCCCTGCACGGCATGGTCCGCGACCAGTTCGGCAAGAAGATGTCGAAGTCCTTCGGCAACGCGGTCAACCCGCTGGACTGGATGGACAAGTACGGCTCGGACGCCCTGCGCTTCACCCTCGCCCGCGGCGCCAACCCCGGTGTCGACGTGCCCATCGGCGAGGACTGGGTCCAGGGCTCGCGCAACTTCGCCAACAAGATCTGGAACGCCACCCGCTTCGCGCTGATGAACGGCGCGACGGTGGACGGCCCGCTGCCGGACGCGGCGAAGATGTCCGCCACCGACCGCTGGATCCTCTCCCGCCTCAACTCGGTCGTCGCCGAAGTCGACGCCTTCTACGACGACTTCCAGTTCGCCAAGCTGTCCGACGCCCTCTTCCACTTCGCGTGGGACGAGGTCTTCGACTGGTACGTCGAGCTGTCCAAGACCACGTTCCAGGCGGGCGGCGAGGCGGCCGAGGTCTCCAAGCGCGTCCTGGGCGAGGTCCTCGACGTCACGCTCCGGCTGCTGCACCCGGTCGTCCCGTTCGTCACCGAGACCCTGTGGACCACCCTCACGGGCGGCGAGTCGGTCGTCATCGCCGACTGGCCGAAGGACAGCGGCTTCCGCGACGCGGCCGCCGAGCGGGAGATCGAGACCCTCCAGTCCGTCATCACCGAGGTCCGCCGCTTCCGCGCCGACCAGGGCCTCCAGCCGGGGCAGCGGGTCCCGGCCCGGCTGGCCCTGGACGGCACGGCGCTGGCCCCGCACGAGGCCGCCATCCGCCAGCTGCTGCGCCTGCAGCCGGAGGGCGAGTCCTTCACGGCCACGGCCACCCTGCCGGTCGCCGGCGCCGAGGTCGCCCTCGACCTCTCCGGCACCATCGACGTGGCCGCCGAGCGCAAGCGCCTGGCGAAGGACCTGGCCGCCGCCGAGAAGGAGAAGGCCCAGTCCACCGCCAAGCTCGGCAACGAGGCCTTCCTGGCGAAGGCCCCGGAGAACGTGGTCGACAAGATCCGCACCCGCCTCGCCAAGGCCGATGAGGACATCGCCCGCATCCAGGCCCAGCTGGACAGGCTCCCGCAGGCCTAGCGCCGCGGCCCGCGCGGGCGCGGGACCCGCGTGAACGGCGGCCGAAGGCCCCCGGTGCTCCACGGCTCCGGGGGCCTTCGCCCACCCATGTCACCGCGCCTCCGTAGACTGGCAGCGTGAGCGACCACCCCGGCACCAGCGACACCCCCGACCCCCTCGACGGCTTCGACGAGATCATCGAGGCCGAGACCACCCGCGACCCCGACCTCGCCGTGATCGAGGCCGGCAGCCGCACCCTGCGCACCCAGGGCGGCCCGCCCGAGGCCGACGTACCGGCCCGGCCGGAGGACCCCGAGGTCGACAGGGCCCTGCGCGGGGTCGAGACGGAGCTGGCCACCCGCTGGGGCGAGACCAAGCTGGAGCCGTCCGTCAGCCGGATCGCCGCCCTGATGGACGTCCTCGGCGAGCCCCAGCGCTCGTACCCCTCGATCCACATCACCGGGACCAACGGCAAGACCTCCACGGCCCGCATGATCGAGGCCCTGCTCGGCGCCTTCGAGCTGCGCACCGGGCGCTACACGAGCCCGCACGTGCAGTCGATCACCGAGCGGATCAGCCTGGACGGCGCGCCGATCGCCGCCGAGCGGTTCATCGAGACGTACCGGGACATCAAGCCGTACATCGAGATGGTCGACGCCTCGCAGGAGTACCGGCTGTCCTTCTTCGAGGTGCTCACCGGAATGGCCTACGCGGCCTTCGCCGACGCCCCGGTCGACGTGGCCGTGGTGGAAGTGGGCATGGGCGGCTCCTGGGACGCCACCAACGTGATCGACGGCGACGTCGCCGTGATCACCCCCATCGGGCTCGACCACACCGACCGGCTCGGGAACACGCCGGGGGAGATCGCGGGGGAGAAGGGCGGCGTCATCAAGCAGGGCGCGACCGTGATCCTGGCGCAGCAGCCGGTGGACGCGGCGCAGGTGCTGCTGAAGAAGGCCGTCGAGGTCGACGCCACCGTGGCCCGCGAGGGCCTGGAGTTCGGCGTGACCGCCCGGCAGATCGCCGTCGGCGGCCAGCTCCTCACCCTGCGCGGCCTGGGCGGTGAGTACGAGGAGGTCTACCTCCCGCTGCACGGCGCCCACCAGGCGCACAACGCGGCCGTCGCGCTCGCCGCCGTGGAGGCGTTCTTCGGGGTCGGCGCGCAGCGCGCGGAGCGGCTGGACATCGACGCGGTGCGCAGGGCCTTCGCGGCCGTCTCCTCGCCGGGGCGCCTGGAGATCGTACGGCGCTCTCCCACCGTCGTCCTGGACGCCGCCCACAACCCGCCGGGCGCCGAGGCCGCCGCCGAGGCCGTGCGGGAGGCCTTCGACTTCAGCAGGCTGATCGGCGTGGTCGGGGCGAGCGGCGACAAGAACGTCCGCGGCCTGCTGGAGGCCTTCGAGCCGATCTTCGCCGAGGTCGTCGTCACCCAGAACTCCAGCCACCGCGCCATGGACGCGGACGAGCTGGCCGCGATCGCCGTCGAGGTGTTCGGCGAGGACCGCGTCCAGGTCGAGCCGCGGCTGCCGGAGGCCCTGGAGGCCGCGATCACGCTGGCCGAGGAGGAGGGCGAGTTCGCGGGCGGCGGGGTGCTGGTCACCGGCTCGGTCATCACGGTGGGCGAGGCCCGCCTGCTCCTGGGAAAGGGCTGAGGAGTCCGTCGTGCGTACGCTCTGTTCATCGACCCTGATCGGCGAGTTCTTCGTCATCGGGTTCGCCGCCCTCGTGGCCATGAAGGACCCGGACCTGTCCACGTCCACGGTATGGCTGGTCAGCGGCATCGCCATGGTCCTGTGCGTGCTGCTGTGCGGCGTGGTGACCCGGCCGGGCGGCGTCGCCCTCGGCTGGGCGCTCCAGCTCGCCCTGATCGCCTCCGGCGTCTTCGTCCCGACCATGTACTTCATGGGCGCGGTGTTCGCGGCCCTGTGGTGGGCCTCGGTCCACTACGGGCGGAAGGTCGACGAGGCGAAGGCCAGGTTCGCGGCCCAGGGGGAGCCGGCCGAGTCCGGCCCCTCTACACCTGACGCTGCGTGACGGCGGCGCGGACACGCCCTGTAACCTCGAGCCACCGCACATGTCAGTCGTAAGGAGCCCTTCGTGAGCCAGCGCACCCTCGTCCTCCTCAAGCCCGACGCCGTCCGTCGCGGCCTGACCGGCGAGATCATCAGCCGTATCGAGCGCAAGGCCGGCTGGCAGATCACCGCGCTGGAGCTGCGCACCCTGGACCAGGACACGCTGGAGCAGCACTACGGCGAGCACAAGGGCAAGCCCTTCTACGAGCCGCTGGTGGAGTTCATGGCCTCCGGCCCGGTCGTGGCGCTGATCGTCGAGGGCGAGCGGGTCATCGAGGGGCTGCGCGCGCTGGCCGGCCCGACCGACCCGATCGCCGCCGCGCCCGGCTCCATCCGGGGCGACTACGGCGTGATCGTCCGGGAGAACCTGATCCACGCGTCGGACTCGGAGGAGTCCGCCGAACGCGAGGTGAAGATCTTCTTCCCGGGCCGCGCCTGAGCCCCCACCTGGCGGAATTTCCGCGAATTTTTCTGATGGGCCGTCAGGTCTGCTCGGAGCCCTGACCAGGGACGGCCGTACCTTTTCGGCCGTCCTTCGGCATATGCGTTGCCGATCGGGGGAACGTGTGCCCCCGATGGGCCGTCTCCAGAAGCGGGGCGGCCCGCCATCTGATGACAATGGCGGAGACCCTCGCGCAGTGTTCGTGCAGGCGCGTTTACGATGGAAGCCTTCACGTCACAGCACCCGCCTCGCCGACCTGATATGCCCTCAAAAGCCCAGGAAGGCCAGATGAATCCGGATGGGGAACTCAATGTCGTTCATCGGCCGTGACATGGCTGTCGACCTCGGGACCGCCAACACGCTGGTGTACGTCAGGGGTCGCGGCATCGTGCTCAACGAGCCGTCCGTCGTCGCCATCAACACCAACACCGGCGGCATCCTCGCGGTCGGCGCCGAGGCGAAGAAGATGATCGGCCGCACGCCGGGCAACATCGTCGCCGTACGTCCGCTGAAGGACGGCGTGATCGCCGACTTCGAGATCACCGAGCGCATGCTGCGCTACTTCATCCTCAAGATCCACAAGCGGCGTTACCTCGCCCGCCCGCGCGTCGTGGTCTGCGTGCCCTCGGGCATCACGGGCGTCGAGCGCCGCGCCGTCATCGAGGCGTCCTCCCAGGCCGGCGCCCGCCAGGTGCACATCATCGAGGAGCCCATGGCGGCCGCCATCGGCTCCGGCCTGCCGGTCCACGAGGCCACCGGCAACATGGTCGTGGACATCGGCGGCGGCACCACGGAGGTCGCGGTCATCTCGCTCGGCGGCATCGTCACCGCCCAGTCCATCCGGGTCGCGGGCGACGAACTGGACAACGCGATCATCCAGTACATCAAGAAGGAGTACAGCCTGCTGCTGGGCGAGCGCACGGCCGAGCAGATCAAGATCACGATCGGTTCCGCGTACGAACTCGACGCCGACGAGCACACCGAGGTGCGCGGCCGCGACCTGGTCTCCGGGCTGCCGAAGACCGTGGTCATCTCCGCCGCCGAGGTCCGCAAGGCCATCGAGGAACCGGTCAACGCCATCGTCGACGCCGTCAAGACCACCCTCGACAAGTGCCCGCCGGAGCTGTCCGGCGACATCATGGACCGGGGAATCGTGCTGACCGGCGGCGGCGCCCTGCTGCGCGGTCTGGACGAGCGGCTGCGGCGCGAGACCGGAATGCCGATCCACATCGCCGAGGACCCGCTGGACAGCGTGGCGCTCGGCTCCGGCAAGTGCGTCGAGGAGTTCGAGGCGCTGCAGCAGGTACTGGACGCCCAGCCCCGCCGATGAGCGGGCTCCCCGGATCCGCCGAACGGGCGGCTCCGGGACTCCGCCGTACGAGACGATCCCTCTCGTACGGCGGGTCGTTGACATAGGCACAAGCTCCCGCATACAGACCCCCAGGCTCGGCGCTCCACCATCGGCGCACCACCGGGGGTCCCCCAATTCCACTCGAGGAAGGGCACGGCCGCCGCACGTGAGGGACACGAAAGAGAGCCGGCTGCTCCTGGTCCTGCTGGTCGCCATCGCGTTCGCGCTGATCACGGTGGACATCCGAGGGGGCCGGAACTCCCCCGTCGACGGAGCCCGGCAGGCCGCCGCGGCGGCGTTCGGCCCGATCGAGAACGGGCTGTCCTCGGCGGTGAACCCGGTCGGCGACGCCGTCTCCGCCGTCCGTGACTCCGGCACCCGCCACGACCGGCTCGCCACGCTGGAGAAGGAGAACGCGGCCCTCAAGGCGAAGCTCGGCAGCGACGACCGCAACCGCAGCCGCCTGAACCAGCTCGACAGGATGCTGAAGATCGCCGGCGAGGGCCAGTACGGCATCAAGGGCGCCCAGGTCATCGCCATAGGGTCGGCGCAGGGCTTCTCCTGGACCATCACCATCGACGCGGGCGCCAACGACGGCATCGAGCGGGACATGACCGTGCTGAACGGCGACGGACTCGTCGGCCGCGTCACCACCGTCGGCCCGGACACCTCCACCGTCCTGCTCGCCAACGATCCCGACTTCACCGTCGGCACCCGCATGGAGAACAGCGACGAACTCGGTTTCGCCTCCGGTCAGGGCGACCGCCCGCTGCGGGTGGAACTCCTCAACGGCAAGGCCGAGGTGAAGAAGGGCGACCGGCTCGTCACCTTCGGCTCGCAGGCGGACAAGCCCTTCGTGCCCGGCGTCCCGGTCGGCGTGGTCTCCCGGATCGACCCCTCCGGCAGCGGCCTCACCCGCACCCTCTACGTCACGCCGTACGTCGGCTTCACCAAGCTGGACGTCGTCGGCGTGGTCGTCCAGGGCCCGAAGCGGGACCCGCGCGACGAGGTCCTGCCGGCCAAGCCCAAGCCGACCCCGACGCCGACCGTGACCGTCACGGTCAGTCCGTCGGCCTCGGCCGGCGCGTCCGACACCAACGAGCAGCAGTAGGAGCGGAATCCCCATGCGCCTCAACCGGATCCTGCTCTCGATCGCGCTGGTCGTCGTCGCCCTGGTGATCCAGGTGAGCGTCCTCGCCCGCCTGCACCTGCCCGGCGCCGTCCCCGACCTGCTGCTGCTCACCGTCCTCGGCCTCGCCATGGTCTACGGCCACGTCGGCGGCGCCCTCGTCGGCTTCGGCGCCGGACTGCTCGCCGACCTCGCCCCGCCCGCCGACCACGCGGCCGGCCGCTACGCCCTGGTGCTGTGCGTCATCGGCTACTTCGCCGGGCTCATCAAGCCGGAGAACGGCCGGCTGAAGTCCGCCACCGGCCCGATGGCCGTCGTGGTCGCCGCCGCCGTCGGCTCCACCCTGCT
This sequence comes from Streptomyces sp. NPDC038135, assembly GCF_055601245.1. Classification (NCBI taxonomy): domain Bacteria; kingdom Bacillati; phylum Actinomycetota; class Actinomycetes; order Kitasatosporales; family Streptomycetaceae; genus Streptomyces; species Streptomyces sp. NPDC038135. The sequence goes on from NZ_JBVJXS010000002.1 coordinate 442,364, forward strand.
GTACGCGGGCGTCGGCGCCCTGGTCGGCGACACCGCCGCCCGCCATGTCGGCCTGCCCGGACTGCTGTTCTCGGCCGCCCTGTACGACCTGCTGCTGGCCCCCTTCGTGGTCCCCGGGATCATGTGGCTGGCGCGCCGCTCCGACAACGACCCGCTCGCCGAGACCAGCCCCGCAGCCAAGGCCGGGGACATCTCCTCCGGCTGGCTCTCCTCCGGCACCGGACTGAGCGTCGGCAACCGGCGCCGCCTCGGCACCCTGAAGGCCAAGGCCCGCACCCGCTCCACCAGGGTCGGCCGTATCAAGGGGGTCAAGCGGCTGTGAACGCACCAGAGTTCACCCGAACGGGGCAATCGCGGCGGAACGGCGGCGCACAGGCCGATCGTTCATCATTCGTCCGCGCACACACGTCAGCGCACTGAGAGGGGGAGACAGCCGCAGTGACCAACATTCCCGAGACCGGACGGACCCCACGGGTCCAGATCCGCCTCGTCGTCATCCAGATCCTCGTGCTCTCCCTTCTCGGCACCCTGGGCGGCCGCCTGTGGTACCTGCAGATCCGCGAGGGCGCCGCGTACCAGAAGGAGGCCTCCGGCAACCACGTCCAGCAGGTCGTCGATCCCGCCGTGCGCGGAGACATCCTCGACGCCCGCGGCGTGCCACTCGCCGACAACGAGACCCGCCTGGTCGTCTCCGCCTCCCGCACCGACCTGCTCAAGCAGGCGGACGACGGCAAGGCCGTCCTCACCAAGCTGGCCGGCGTCCTCGGCATGAAGCCCGCCGACGTCATGCGCAAGGTCCGGCTGTGCGACGCCGAGACCCCGCAGCCCTGCTGGAACGGCTCGCCCTACCAGCCCATCCCGATCACCGACGAGGCCACCGCCAAGCAGGCCCTGCAGATCCGCGAGCGCGCCGAGGACTTCCCCGGCATCACCGCCGAGCCGGAGGCCGTGCGCCGCTACCCGGGCCCGGGCAAGTCCAACACCTCCCAGGTCCTCGGCTACCTCTCGCCGGTCACCGACGAGGAGATCCAGAAGGCCAAGGACACCGACTCGCCCTACCTGCGCTCCGACATGGTCGGCCGCTCCGGCCTCGAGCGCCAGTACGACAAGGTGCTGCGCGGCAAGGCCGGCGTCACCCGCTACGAGGTGGACAACCTCGGCCGGGTCATCGGCAAGGCCCAGTCCGACGCGGCCGAGTCCGGCTCCAACCTGGTCACCAGCATCGACTCCCGGGTGCAGCGCGTCGCCGAGTACGAGCTGGACAAGGCGATGAAGGTCGCCCGCCAGCAGTACGACAAGATCACCGGCGAGAACTACAAGGCGGACTCCGGCGCCGTCGTGGTCATGGAGGCCAAAACCGGCCGGATAGTCGCCATGGCCTCCGCCCCGACCTACGACCCGAACGTCTGGGTCGGCGGCATCTCCGCCAAGGACTACAAGGCCCTCACCGGCAAGGACTCGGACTACCCCCTGCTCAACCGGGCCATCCAGGGCCAGGCCGCGCCCGGCTCGACCTTCAAGGTGGTCTCCACGGCCGCCGCGGTCGAGGCCGGCTACCCCTTCGACGGCCGCTACCCCTGCACCAGCTCCTACTCCGTCGGCAGCCAGGTCTTCAAGAACTTCGAGGGCGAGAACTTCGGCCCCATCTCCCTCGGCCGGGCCCTGGAGGTCTCCTGCGACACCGTCTTCTACGGTCTCGCCGACAGGGAGTGGAAGCGCGACGGCGGCATCAACCCCAAGAAGGGCAAGCCGAAGGACTACTTCTACAAGGCCGCCCACCAGTTCGGCCTCGGCAAGGAGACCGGCGTCGACCTGCCCAACGAGGTCACCGGCCGCGTCCCGGACCGCCAGTGGAAGCTGGACTACTGGAAGGCCAACAAGGACGCCTGGTGCAAGTCCGGCAAGAAGGACGGCACCTACGTCGAGAAGATCGCGTACGAGAACTGCCTCGAGGGCAACAAGATGCGCGAGGGCGACTCGATCAACTACTCCATCGGACAGGGCGACACCCTGGTCACCCCCATCCAGGAGGCCGCGATCTACGGCGCCGTCGCCAACGGCGGCACCATGTACCAGCCCACCATCGGCAAGGCGATCGTCAGCGCGGACGGCAAGAAGGTCACGGAGATCAAGCCGAGGAAGAACGGCCGGCTGCCGGTCTCCAAGGCCACCCTCGCGGGCATGAACGACGCCTTCGCCGGCGTCATCACGCGCGGTACCGCCGCCTGGAAGTTCGGCGGCTGGCCCCAGGACAAGATCCCGCTGCACGCCAAGACCGGCACCGCCGAGGTCTACGGCAAGCAGACCACCTCCTGGCTCGCCACCTACTCCAAGGACTACACGGTGATCATGACGATCGCCCAGGCCGGTACGGGTTCCGGAGCCTCCGGTGAGGCCGTGCGCAACATCTACAGCGCGATGTACGGCGTCGGCGGCGACGGCTCCATCGACAAGAACAGGGCCCTGCTGCCCGAACCGCAGAAGAGCCTGCCCAAGGTCCGCGCCGACGGCACCATCGCCTCCCCGAAGATCACCGGCGATCCGGCCAAGGACGTCGAGGCCTCCCAGCAGGACAACCCCAGCAACGACGACGGCGGCCAGACCCCGGCCACCTCGCCCTCGCCCACCACGGGCAACCGCGACACCCGAAGGCGCCACCGCAGGCGGGGGAGCCGGAGGACGCTCACATGACCAGCCCGAACAGCTTCTCCGTCTCCGGCTACGGACCCGAGCGGGCCGGCTGGACCCGGCTCTTCGCCCGCGACTCACTGGCCCGCCGGCTCGACTGGCCGATGCTGCTGTCGGCACTCGCCCTCTCCGGCATCGGCTCCCTGCTGGTCTACTCGGCCACCCGCAACCGCACCGAGATCAACCAGGGCGACCCGTACTACTTCCTGCTCCGGCACCTGATGAACACCGGCATCGGGCTCGCCCTGATGATCGGCACGCTCTGGCTCGGCCACCGCGCCCTGCGCAACGCCGTGCCGATCCTCTACGGCCTGTCCGTCTTCGGCATCCTGGCCGTGCTGACCCCGCTCGGCTCCACCGTCAACGGCGCCCACTCCTGGATCGTGCTCGGCGGCGGCTTCTCGTTGCAGCCCTCGGAGTTCGTGAAGATCACGATCATCCTGGGCATGGCCATGCTGCTCGCGGCCCGGGTCGACGCCGGCGACAAGAAGTACCCCGACCACCGCACGGTCCTGCAGTCCCTGGGCCTGGCCGCCGTACCCATCCTCATCGTGCTGCTGATGCCCGACCTCGGATCGGTCATGGTCATGGTGGTCATCATCCTCGGCGTGCTGCTCGCCTCCGGCGCCTCCAACCGCTGGGTCTTCGGCCTGATCACCGCCGGCACCGTCGGCGCCATCGCCGTCTGGCAGCTGCACATCCTGGACGAGTACCAGATCGCCCGCTTCGCCGCCTTCGCCAACCCCGACCTCGACCCGGCCGGCGTCGGCTACAACACCAACCAGGCCCGCATCGCCATCGGCTCCGGCGGCCTCACCGGCGCCGGCCTCTTCCACGGCTCGCAGACCACCGGCCAGTTCGTCCCCGAGCAGCAGACGGACTTCGTCTTCACGGTCGCCGGGGAGGAGCTCGGCTTCGTCGGCGCCGGCCTGATAATCCTCCTCCTCGGCGTCGTCCTGTGGCGCGCCTGCCGCATCGCCCGCGACTCCACCGAGCTGTACGGCACGATCGTCGCCGCCGGCATCATCGCCTGGTTCGCCTTCCAGGCCTTCGAGAACATCGGCATGACGCTCGGCATCATGCCCGTCACCGGCCTGCCCCTGCCCTTCGTGTCCTACGGCGGCACGTCGATGTTCGCGGTGTGGATCGCAGTCGGCCTCCTGCAGTCCATCAAGGTGCAACGTCCGATGTCCGCATAACCGAACCGCACGAAAGGGGACTGAGCAGGCGTATCGCGGCTAGATTCTGTTCATGGCGGATACGAAACGCGAGATCGAGCGCAAGTACGAAGCCGAAGAGAACGGGCTGCCCGACCTGACGGGTGCCGGCAAGGTGGCGGACGTCCTCGACGAGGGCCTGGTCGAGCTGGACGCCACCTACTACGACACCGCCGACGAACGCCTGGCCGCCGCCGCCCTGACCCTGCGCCGCCGCACCGGCGGCTCGGACGCCGGCTGGCACCTGAAGTTCCCGGTCGCCCCCGGCGTCCGCGACGAGATCAGGGCGCCCCTGTCCGACACCGTGCCCGAGGAACTCGCCGCCCTGGTCCGCTCCCGGGTCCGGGGCGCCGAACTGGTCCCCGTCGTCCGGCTCCGCTCCGCCCGGGACGTACGGCACCTGGTCGACGCGGACGGCGCGCTGCTGGCCGAGGCCAGCGTGGACACGGTCACCGCCGAACGGCTCAACCGGGCCGGCGGCACCACCCGGTGGACCGAGATCGAGGTGGAACTGGCCGAAGGCGCCGACCCGGCCCTCCTCGACAAGGTCGACAAACGCCTGCGCAAGGCGGGCGTACGGCCGTCCACCTCACCGTCCAAGCTGGCCCGTGCGCTGGAGCGGACCGGCGGCACCCGGACCCGCTCCGCCAAGCCCGCACCCCCCGTGACCGCCGGCGACCACGTCCTCGCCTACCTGCGCGAGCAACGCGACGAGATCCTCGACCGCGACCCGGCCGTACGCAGGGACATCCCGGACTCGGTGCACAAGATGCGCGTGGCGACCCGCCGCATGCGCAGCACCTTCCGCACCTTCCGCACGGTCCTCGATCCCGCCGTCACCACCCCCGTCGCCGCCGAGCTGAAGTGGCTGGCCCGCGAGCTGGGCGCCGACCGCGACCAGGAAGTGCTGGCCGAGCGCCTCACCAACGCCCTGGACGAACTCCCGGGCGAACTGGTCCTCGGCCCCGTGCCCCAGCGCGTCGCCGCCTGGGCCGAGGCCCGGCACGGCAGCACCCGCGGCCACCTCCTCGCCATCCTCGACTCCGCCCGCCACCAGGCGCTGCTCGACACCCTCGACGCCCTTCTCGCCGACCCGCCCCTGCGCGGCAAAGCCGCCCGGAAGCCCGCCAAGGTGCTCGCCAAGGCCGTGCGCAAGGACCTCGCCAAGGTCGCCCGCCTGATCACCCACGCGCTCGACCTGCCGCCCGGCCAGGAACGCGACGTCGCCCTGCACGAGGCCCGCAAGAAGGCCAAGCGCACCCGCTACGCCGCCGAGGCCGCCATCCCCGCCCTGGGCTCCCCGGCCACCGCCCTGGCCAAGTCGATGAAGTCCCTCACCTCCCTGCTGGGCGACCACCAGGACAGCGTCATGGCCCGCCACACCCTGCGTGAGTTCGCCGCGGTCGCCCACGCGGCGGGGGAGAGCACCTTCACCTACGGCCTGCTGTACGGCCGGGAGGAGCGGCGGGCGGCAGCGGCGGAGGCCGAGCTGCCCGGCCTGTGGGCGAAGATCGAATCGGAGGCGTCCGTCTGAGCGTACGGGGCAGCCCCCGGAGCGGGTTAGGCTGAATGGTCACCCCTGTCAGCTCATGAAGGTTCGCGAGATGCCTGTCGAGTCGGTTTTTCCGCAGCTCGAAGCTCTGCTCCCCCACGTGCAGAAGCCGATCCAGTACGTCGGCGGTGAGCTCAACTCCACCGTCAAGGACTGGGACGAGTGCGACGTCCGCTGGGCGCTCATGTACCCGGACGCCTACGAGGTCGGACTGCCCAACCAGGGCGTCATGATCCTCTACGAGGTACTCAACGAGCAGGAGGGCGTCCTCGCCGAGCGCACCTACAGCGTGTGGCCGGACCTCGAGGCGCTGATGCGGGAGCACGGCGTCCCGCAGTTCACCGTGGACACCCACCGCCCGGTGAAGTCGTTCGACGTGTTCGGCCTCAGCTTCTCCACGGAGCTGGGCTACACGAACATGCTCACCGCCCTGGACCTGGCGGGCATCCCGCTGGAATCCCGCGAGCGCACGATCGACGATCCCATCGTGCTGGCCGGCGGCCACGCGGCCTTCAACCCGGAGCCGATCGCCGACTTCATCGACGCGGCGGTCATCGGCGACGGCGAGCAGGCCGTCCTCGACATGACCCGCATCATCCGCGAGTGGAAGGCGCAGGGCCGCCCCGGCGGCCGCGAGGAGGTCCTGCTCCGCCTGGCGAAGACGGGCGGCGTCTACATCCCCGCGTTCTACGACGTGGAGTACCTCCCCGACGGCCGGATCGGGCGTGTGGTCCCCAACCGGTCCGGCGTCCCGTGGCGTGTCTCCAAGCACACGGTCATGGACCTGGACGAGTGGCCCTACCCCAAGCAGCCCCTGGTCCCGCTCGCCGAGACGGTGCACGAGCGGATGTCGGTCGAGATCTTCCGCGGCTGCACCCGCGGCTGCCGCTTCTGCCAGGCCGGCATGATCACCCGCCCGGTGCGCGAGCGTTCGATCACCGGCATCGGCGACATGGTCGACAAGGGCCTCAAGGCCACGGGCTTCGAGGAGGTCGGCCTCCTCTCGCTGTCCTCGGCGGACCACTCGGAGATCGGCGACATCGCCCAGGGCCTGGCCGACCGGTACGAGGACGACAAGATCGGCCTGTCGCTGCCCTCCACCCGTGTCGACGCCTTCAACATCGACCTGGCGAACGAACTGACCCGCAACGGCCGCCGCTCCGGCCTCACCTTCGCCCCCGAGGGCGGCTCGGAGCGCATCCGCAAGGTCATCAACAAGATGGTCTCGGAAGAGGACCTGATCCGGACCGTCTCCACGGCCTACGGCAACGGCTGGCGCCAGGTGAAGCTGTACTTCATGTGCGGCCTGCCGACGGAGACCGACGACGACGTCCTGCAGATCGCCGACATGGCGACGCACGTGATCCAGAAGGGCCGCGAGGTCTCCCGGTCGAACGACATCCGCTGCACGGTCTCGATCGGCGGCTTCGTCCCCAAGCCCCACACCCCCTTCCAGTGGGCGCCGCAGCTCTCCGCCGAGGAGACCGACGCCCGCCTGGAGAAGCTCCGCGACAAGATCCGCGGCGACAAGAAGTACGGCCGCTCGATCGGCTTCCGCTACCACGACGGCAAGCCGGGCATCGTCGAGGGCCTGCTCTCCCGCGGCGACCGCCGCATCGGCGCCGTCATCCGCGCGGTCTACGAGGACGGCGGCCGCTTCGACGGCTGGCGCGAGCACTTCTCCTACGACCGCTGGATGGCGTGCGCGGACAAGGCGCTCGCCCCCTTCGGCGTGGACGTCGACTGGTACACCACCCGCGAGCGCACCTACGAGGAGGTCCTCCCCTGGGACCACCTCGACTCCGGCCTGAACAAGGACTGGCTCTGGGAGGACTGGCAGGACGCCCTCGACGAGACCGAGGTCGAGGACTGCCGCTGGACTCCCTGCTTCGACTGCGGCGTCTGCCCGCAGATGGACACGAGCATCCAGATCGGCCCGACCGGCAAGAAGCTCCTGCCTCTGACCGTGGTCAACAAGTAGCCGACCGGACCTCGTGGGCTCCGGCTCCGGCGCGGATGCCGGACGCCGTCCACGAGGTCATCATGGGACCGTGACGGAGCTATTCCCACCGATGCCGTTGGCGGAGTGGCGGGACACCAAAGAGACCCTGCACCGCTTCGAGCAGATCGTCGGCAAGATCCGCCTGGCGTCGAGCGCCAGGCGGAACCACTGGTGGAACGTCCCGTTCCATCTCACGGGACGGGGCATCACCACGCGCCCGATGGGCCAGGTCGACGGGAATCCGATCTTCACGATCGACTTCGACTTCGTCGACCACCGGCTCGTCGTCGCGACGCTGGACGGCGAGGAGCGGTCCTTCCCGCTCACGGGCCAGTCCGTCGCGTCCTTCCACGACGCGACCCTGGCCGCTCTGGCCGCGCTGGGCGTCCGGGCGGACATCGCCCTTCCCAGGCCCTTCGACCTGCCCGACGCGGGCCGGCCGTTCGCCGAGGACACCGAGCACGCGACCTATGATCCGCAGGCCGCCAACCGCTACTGGCGGATCCTGAGCCAGGTGGCGTCCGTGCTGGAGGAGTTCGCGGCGGGCTACTCGGGAAAGAGCAGCCCGGTGCACCACTTCTGGCACACCTTCGACATCGCCCACAGCCGGTTCTCCGGGCGGCGGACCGACCAGCCCCGGCAGGCCGACCCGGTCACCCGGGAGGCGTACTCCAGGGAAGTGATCAGCTTCGGCTTCTGGTTCGGCGACGACACCTTCACCGAGCCCGCCTTCTACTCCTACACCGCCCCCGAGCCCGCCGGCCTGGCCGGGGAGCCGCTCAGCCCCGCGTCCGCGCGGTGGGTCACGCGCGGCGAGAGCCACCTGGCCGTGCTGCCCTACGACGCGGCCCGCGCCGAGCCCGATCCCCGTGCCGCCGTCCTCGCCTTCTACGAGAGCGCCTACCGGGCCGGGGCCGGACGCGCCGAGTGGGACATCGCGACGCTCGCGTGCCCCGGAGGCGTCACGGACGCGGTCCGGCGAACCTGACCCCGGCCGGGCGGGCCGGGCTCGAACCCGCGCCCGGTCAGCCCGCTTCCCGTGCGACCCGCAGGTGGATCGGGCCGCGGAGGATGGGGCTGCGGCGGTACGGCGGGGGGTCGGTGACCAGGCGGGGCCGACACTGACCCTGTCGGGAAAAAGCCTAGTCCTGGCGTATATCGCCCGCACACCGGCGAAGTGTCGCCTCGCGCCGCGGGGCAAGTCGTCCGGATCACGGCGTCCGGATGCCCGATGCCGTTCCCGGCGCAAGGATCGTGTGTGGAGCAGGTGCTCCGCCGTCCCTGCGGGGCCCGGCCCGCCACCGGTTGCTCGGCGTCCGCCCGAGCTGGGGGAAGACGCCCGTTCCGGCGTTCCGACCGGAGCACTGCCATGTTGACCAAGCGCATCCTGAACCGCCCCGCCCGTTCCGGGGAATCGGTGGCGCGTCCCGTCACCGCCGCCGACGCCGGCCTGCTGCTCATCAGACTGGCCTTCGGCCTGCTGATGGCCGCCCACGGGGCCCAGAAACTCTTCGGGCTCTTCGGGGGCCCGGGCCTCACCGCGACCGGCAAGGGCTTCGCGGGGCTCGGCTACCGACCGGGACGGCTCTACGCCGTGATCGGAGGTCTGTCCGAGTTCCTCGGCGGACTGGGCCTGGCTCTCGGACTGCTGACGCCGCTGGCCGCCGCCGCCCTGATCGGGGTCATGATCAACGCGATGGCCACGGTCACCGGTGCCCACGGTCTGTGGGAGGCGGACGGAGGTGTCGAGTACAGCGTCTGCATCGCGGTCGTCGCGCTGGCCGTGGCCGCCATCGGTCCCGGCCGGCTGGCGGCCGACCGCTTCTTCGCCTGGGGAGGGGGCGGCTGGAAGGCGGCCGCGTTCGCCCTCGGCCTGGGCGGTCTCGGCGCCGCGATCACGCTGAGCCTCCTGTGAACCCGCACCGGCCGCGGCCCGCGACCCGGCGGAACACCCGAGCCGCCGGGAACCCACAGGTCAGGCACGGCGGAGCGTTAACTCCGCATGATCGCTTCGCCGTTCGACGCGTCACACGTCCCGCTGAAATGGCGGCGACACGGCGGCCGCCGCTCGCGCGCGGCTCCCCCTTCATCAAGCTGGTGTCTTCTGCGAAGGAGACGCCACCGTGCGAATTTCTGACATCCAGCGCTGCGAGGTCCGGCCCGGACGACTCGTCGAGTGGACGTTCAGCCCTGCGACCGTCGAGGCCGCGGCGGTGCTGCCGCCGGACCCGCGGCCGCCGGCGTACATCCAGGAGTCGCACATCCGGACGGCCCGTTCGGTGCGGGAGGACGGACTGTTCGTACCCACCTGGCTGGGCACCGCGTTCGACCTGCCGGGGCCGGCCGACCTCGACGCGCTGGAACGGGCGCTGCGCGCCTGGACGTTGCGCCACGAGACGCTGCGCAGCGGCTTCCGGCTGGCCGACGACGAGATGCAACGGTTCACCCTCGACGAGGACGACGTGTCCCTGCACCGCGAGGTGGTGGGCGACTTCGCCGACGCCAACGCCCTGATCCGGTACCTGCAGGACCGATTCGACGTGGCGGCGGACGCGCTCGGCTGGCCGAACCTCATCTACGCCGCGGTCGTCCGCAAGGACGCCACCAGTGTGTACATGGCCTTCGACCACACCAACGTCGACGCCTACTCGCTCCAGCGCATCCCCGACGAGATCCGCGAGTTGTACACCGCGGACGTCACGGGGCGACCTGCGGCCGGCACGCCTCCCGGCAGCTACGTCGACTTCTGCGAGCAGGAGCGGACGAGCGCGGACGGGATCGACGACACCCACGCGATCGTCGACCGGTGGCGGGAGTTCATCGGCCGGTGCGACGGACGGCTTCCGGAGTTCCCCGTCGACCTCGGGCTGCGGCCCGGTGACCCGCTGCCCACCCAGAAGCTGGTGTGCGAGCCCCTCGTCGACGCGGACGCGGCCGCCGCGTTCGAGGCGTACTGCAGGCCCTACGGCGGCAGCCTGGTGGGCGTCCTGGCCGCGACCAGCCTGATCGTCCACGAGCTGGGCGGGCAGCCGGTCTACCGCACGGTCGTGCCGTTCCACACCCGGCTGAAGTCCGCGTGGTCGGACTCGGTCGGCTGGTACGTCGGCGGCGCCCCGATCGAGGTGCCCGCCGCGCGGGACCTCGAGGGCGCGCTCGCCACGGTCCGTGCCGAGCTGAGGGCCAACCGGTCGCTGGCGCGCATTCCGCTGGCCCGCGTACTGCGGCTGCTGGGCACGGGCTTCCGCCCGACCTCGCCCGACATGTACTCGATCATCTCGTACGTGGACGCCCGCCCCACGCCCGGATCGGCCCGCTGGGCCGAGCAGAACGCGTTCGGGCTGATCCGGGTGTCGTACGGCGACCAGGTGTGCGCCTGGGTCAACCGGCTGCACGAGGGCCTGTGGTTCGCCTGCCGGTACCCGGACACCGAGGTCGCGTACAAGAACGTACGGCTGTACGTGGAGGCGCTGCGCGACCTGATCCTCTCCGTGCCCGCGCACGGTCGCCTGCGGGTCGCGGAGCCGGCTTTCCTCTGACGAACTTCCGCCCACCGCACCGGAGTTCGGCAACACGACGCCGTGTGCGGTCAATTGGCGTCCCCGCGGTGACCTCTGCGGGGTTGTCCGGCCCCCGGCCGGACCGGCGATGTGGAATGTGCCATATCGCTACTGCTAGTGTCTGGCCCGTCACGCTAGGCAATCAGTTTCGTTGTTCAGGTAAAGGACCGAGGGTTCCATGCGCAAGTTTCAGCAGGTCGTGATCGCAGCAGTGGCGGCCGGTGGACTGTCCGCCGTCGGCGTCGGCACGGCGGCCGCCGTCACCTCCGACAACGGGCCGAAGGTGTCCGACTCCTACCGCCCCTACCAGGAGTGCAGCCCGCAGACGGTGGCCGAGAACAGCATCCCGGTCGGCGTGCTCGGCATCGCCGGCACCCTGGACACCACCTGCGGTCAGTACAACACCGCCTTCAACGGCTGAGTCCGGCCCGGCGCGACCGGTTCCCGGGCGCCCTCGCAGAGAAAGACGCAGCACATGTTCAGCAGGATGAAGATCGCGGCCGTCTCGGGGCTCGTCGGCGGCCTCACCGTGGCCTGCGCCGGCATCACCCCGGCGTTCGCCGCGGCAGGTCCGACGCCCTGTACTCCCGACCTCCAGGGCAACATCAGCTGTACGCAGCGGATCACGGGTGAGGTGCCCGAGGGCGGCGTCATGCCCCACCGGGAGACCTGCGTGCCGGTGCAGCCCGTGAGGCTGCCCGCCGCCCTCGGCGCCGGGGTCACCCGGCTCGGACCCGAGGTCACCTGTGATCCGGCGACGACGGGCGTGCCACCCGAAGAGAGCGACGGCGAGAAGGGGTTGTTCGGCCTCATGTCCTGAGCGCCGGGAGGCCCGGCCGTCCGGCCCCGCCGGACCGCCGCCGCTGGAGTTGCGGATACGACATGGGGAGTGTAGATCCTCGGCAACTACGGAGAGTGTGTATATCCTCACACCACGTAGTCGATCCGGGCACTCGCCCGGGTAAGAAAGGGTCATTCCATGCGTAAGTTTCAGCGCGCTGCAATCGTAGCGGCGGCGGTGGCCGGACTGTCCATGCTCGGGGCCGGAGCCAGCTTCGCCGGCGAGAACGACGCGCCTCCGGCGATCAGTGCGGTGGCCAACTCCTCGGCCAACGCCGTCGCCGTCGGTGGCGGCTACTACGTCCAGCCGCAGGGCCAGCCGGAGGAGCAGCCGCAGGCCCAGCCGCAGGAGGAGCAGGCCCAGCCGCCGCAGGAGGAGCAGAAGAACGACGAGCCCGAGCAGGGCTACGGCGAGCACGGCGAGCACGGCGAGGACCAGTAACGACGTACTCCGTCCACCGGTGTCCTGGTGACACCGTGGCGAAGACAGCCCGGGCGCGCGCCGGCCGTAACGGCACGCGCCCGGGCTGCGTCCATTCCGCCGTCGGATGTGCCGGACGACAAGTCCGGCCGCCGGGGGCGGTGTTCAGGAACATCGGCCCGGACGCACGCCGGTCACAGGCGAGGCGTCCGGGCCTGCCGTTTTGAGAAAGGGGACACCACACATGTTCAACGCAAGGAAGATCGCCACGGTCTCGGGGCTCGTGGGGAGCCTCGCCGCGCTCTGCCTCGGCGGCGGCCAGGCGCAGGCGGCCGGGCTCCCGGGCGGCTGCCAGAGCACCGCGCAGGGCGGCACCGTGTGCGTCCAGAAGAACGACTCCCGGGTCGACAAGGACGGCACGCACATCGTCCAGCAGAAGCAGGACTGCTCGACGGCCGACCGTCCGCACGTGATGTTCTCGGGGGACGAGGCCACCGGCGAGGAGTCCACGAGCACCGGCCAGGTCGTGGACTGCTCCAACACGGCGGAGCTGCCCAAGGGTTTCAAGAAGCCGCACCTCGACTTCTGAAGGCCGCCGGCACGGGCGGACCGCCGCGGAAAGCGGCGAGCCCCGGTGTCCCGACCGCGGGTCGGGACACCGGGGCTCGCCGTGCGGCCCGTCAGGGGCCGGGGTCGAAAACGCCGATGGTCCCGGCGCCGGGCGTGGGCCGCGGTGCCGGGACCATTCGCTGCACGGCGTCGGTGCGCCGGAGCGGGGCTCAGAAGGCGGTGTTGTTGCAGCCCATGGTCGAGCCGATCTTGGTGGCCTGCGCGCCGGGGTTGCCCTCGCCGTTCAGCAGGTTGCCGCCGAGGCCGTTGGCGATGCCGACCTCGCCGAGGACGTCGGCGTTGAGGTCGTGCGAGCGGCAGGTGCTGCTCTGCTGGATGTTGAACTCGTCGCCGCTCTTGCCGCCCCAGCCTTCGCCGGCGTGGGCGGCGCCCGCCCCGAAGAACCCGGCGCCGGCGATGGTGGCGATGAGGAGGGCGGTCGTGCGGAGCTTGCGCATGTGATCTCCCGAGGAGTGAGGGGGGTGAGGTCCGTGGGGAACGTCATCGGTCCCGGCACCGGGCGCGGGCCGCGGTGCCGGGACCGATCACACTCCGGCGTCGGTGCGCCGGAGCGGGGCTCAGAAGGCGCTGTTGTTGCAGCCCATGGTCGAGCCGATGTGGGTGTTCTGGGCGCCCGGGCTGCCCTCGCCGTTCAGGCCGTTGCCCAGCACGCCGTCGAGCAGGCCGACCTCACCGAGCAGGTCCAGGTTCAGGTCGTGCGACTTGCAGTTCGAGCTCTGCGTGATGTTGAACCTGTCACCGTGGTCGCCGCCCTTGCCGCCCGCGGCGTGGGCCGTGCCGCCGACGAGTCCGAGGCTGCCGATGGCGGCGACCAGGACGGCAACATTGCGAAGCTTGCGCATGTCATCTCCGGTGGAGTGGGGGGTGCGATCTGTGGCAGATCGACGTTTTACAGTTACGGGACATTAGTGCGTAATATCCCAAAACGGGCAACGACGCGCCGTTCTTTGATCACGCCTCTCGGAGAAACCCGTACCGCGCAGCGGATATGACGGACCGTCGGATCGCGTGCCGTCCGGGCCGGGCCCGGACGGGGGCGTCCGGCTGTCAGTACTGCTGGGCGCTGGCCAGGGAGTTCGACTGGCTGTTGGCCTGGGTGCAGTCGACGCCACGGGTCTGCGCGGCTGCCAGCAGGGCGACCGGGACGTTCGCGTCGAGCAGGTTCTGCGGGCTGCACTCCTGGTACGGGCGGAACAGGTTGCTCTGGCTCACCGCACCGCCCTGGTTGACCGTCTGCGGGGCGCCCTGCGGGCTCTGCTGGGCCTGGGGCGAGATCTGGGGACTGATCTGCGGGTTCAGCTGCGGGTTGAGCTGGGGGGCGACCTCGGCGCCGCGCTCCGGGGCGGCGGCCGCCTGCCGCGGGGCCGGCGAGCCGTAGGTCTGCGCGGTCGCCTGGGAGGAGGTGGCCGACGCGGCCTGGGCGTCCGGCTGTGACACGGGTGGCGGAACGGTCCCGTTGTAGGTGGCGGGGGCGGCGGAGCTCGGGCCGGCGCCGACGGCGGACAGACCGCCCGCAGCTGCGATGACGAGCGCGACGTGCTGAAGCTTGCGCATGGAATCCTCGGCCCTTCGTTGACCTGTGCGCGGAACCTGGTGAAACGGTGACGGTGCGGAACGGCCTTCGCTGTCCCGCTGCCCGGCGCGGCCGACGGCTGCGATGGACCGTCGCGTCCGGCCCGTGGGGAACGAGGCGAAAACGGCCGCGGACACGGCCGCGGGCCGGGGGTCACCCATTCGACGCAAAGGCGCAGGCCGCAATGTGCCGTGACGCCTCTCACCGGGATGTGGCAAATGGGTGACAGGCCTTCCGGCACCCGTGACCACGGCGTGGGAATTCTCGTTCCGACGGGGAGAGGGCAGCGAGGTGGACTCTCTAAGGGCGAGGAATTTCGCTGCCCGCTTCACGCGACGTCCGCGTGCCGATCAGGAGCAACGCTACTGACGGTGCGGTGTGAATATCGCACCGATTATGCGCGTGACGGCACCGAACGCAATTGCTTTCCCTTTTCAGGTATCGAAGGGCCGAGGGTTTCATGCGCAAGCTTCACAAGGCCGCGCTCGTTGTAGCGGCGGCCGGCGGTCTGTCCGTCATCGGCGTAGGCGTCAGCCATGCCGATTCTCCAGTCGGACAGGGCAGCGCCGCACCGGCGCCGGGTCCCGATCAGCAGGCCCCGCAGGGCTACGCCCCGGCCCCCGCTCCACAGCCGGCGCCGCAGGCCTACGCGCCGGCGCCCGCCCCGGCCCCGCAGCCGGCGCCTCAGGCGTACGCTCCCGCCCCGGCCCCGCAGCCGGCGCCTCAGGCGTACGCACCCGCCCCGGCCCCGCAGCCGGCACCGCAGGCCTACGCTCCCGCCCCGGCCCCGGCTCCGCAGCCGGCCCCCCAGGTCTACGCCCCGGCCCCGGCTCCGCAGGCGCCCCAGACCGGGTACGCCTCGGCGTCGGCCGTGTCGCAGGGCTCGGCCCAGGCCACGGCGGCGCCGTACGCGCCGCAGCAGTACCCGCAGCAGCCGTACGCGCAGCCGGCGCCGTACCCGCAGCAGCAGCCGTACCAGCAGCCGGCGCCGTACCAGCAGGCCGCTCCCGCGCAGCCGGCGCAGGTCGTCCCGCAGGTCATGCCCCAGGTGATGCCCCAGGTCGCCCCGCAGGTGGCCATGCCCCAGGCCGCCCAGGAGCCCCCGGCGCATGTCGCCCCGCAGGTGAACCCCCAGGTCAACCCGCAGGTGAACCCGCTCGTCAACCCGATCATCGCGCCCCCGAGCGGCCCTGGGCTGTCTCCGGTCGGCCTCGGTCAGGTCGCGGCGCCGCCGGTCGGCCAGCTCGGGCTTCCCCGGCTCGGCTGACCGCCCCGCCGCGGACGCCCGCGGCGCCACCGATCCACTCCCGTCGTAGATCCCCCCGAAACAACGGAGAACCCATGCGCAAGCTCCACAAGGCCGTCCTCGTCGGCGCCATGCTCGGCACCGTCGGCTCGTTCGGCGCCACCACCGCCTCCGCACACGGTGAGCCCGGCCACGACATCGACGTCACGCAGGGCGTCGAGTGCCGTTCGCACGACATGAACATCGAGGTGCTCGGCAGCGTCGGCGCCCTCACCGGCCTCGCGGGCAACCTGCTGAACGGCGAGGGCAACCCGGGCGCGCAGCAGAGCCACCTCGGCTCGGACATGGGCTGCAACAACCAGGCGTTCTGACCGGCCCCGCCCAGCGGCGGACCGGCTCGAACCGGCCGGAGGGCGCCCGCGGATCAGGGATCCGCGGGCGCCCCGCGCTGTTGCGGGGTCTGTGGCCCGGCGTTGGAATCGAGTGTGTGGCATTTTGGCGGCGCAGGGTCCGCCGGCCGCCCCGCTCCCGGGACGGGCGCCGGCCGCAAAGGGCTCAAGAACGACGCGCTCGGCATGTTCTCCTCGGTGGTCATCGGGCTTGCCTCCACCGCCCCCGCCTACAGCCTCGCCGCCACCCTGGGCCTGATCGTCGCGGCGGTAGGCCTGCAGGCCCCGATCGTCATCATGCTGTCGTTCGTACCGATGCTGCTGATCGCGTACGCCTTCCGGGAACTCAACGCGAGCAACGCCGACTGCGGGACGACCTTCACCTGGGCGACCCGCGCCTTCGGCCCCCGCACCGGCTGGATGGGCGGCTGGGGCATCGTCGTCGCCAACGTCATCGTCATGGCGAGCCTCGCCGAGATCGCCGGCACGTACAGCTTCCGGCTGGTGGGCCAGGACGGGCTGGCGGAGGACCGATTGTGGACCACCGCGGCCGGCATCGTCTGGATCGTGGTGCTGACCACGGTCTGCTACGTCGGCATCGAGTTCTCCGCCGCCCTGCAGCGCTGGCTGCTCTGCATGGAAGTGGGGATGCTGCTCGTCTTCGCCGTGGCCGCGCTGGTCAGGGTCTACACCGACCCCCCGCCCACCGCGCTCCACGTCTCCGCCTCCTGGTTCAACCCCTTCGAGGTGACCTCGGTCAAGGCCCTCACCTCGGGTCTGCTGGCCGGGGTCTTCATCTACTGGGGCTGGGACACCGCGGTCTCGATCAACGAGGAGACGGTCGACAGCACCCGCATCCCCGGCCGCGCGGCGGTCATGTCCACCGTACTGCTGCTGATCATGTACGCCCTGGTGTCCACGTCGGCGCAGGCCTTCGCGGGGACCGGCGGCTCGGGTGTCGGGCTCGGCAACGCCGACAACTCGGACGACGTCTTCTCCGGGCTCGGCGAGGCCGTCTTCGGCAGCGGCGACACGGGCCTCGTGCTGTCCAGGCTGCTGATCCTGATGGTGCTGACCTCGGCGCTGGCGTCCACCCAGACCACCATCCTGCCGCTGGCCCGGACGGTCTTCTCCATGGCGGTCCACAAGGCCGTCCCCGCCCGGTTCGCCCGGGTGCACCGCAGGTTCCTCACCCCGACCTGGTCGACCGTCGGGATGGGCGCGGTCTCGATCGGCTTCCTCCTGCTGCTGACGTCCTTCAGCGGGAACGCGCTGGCCGACTCGGTCGACTCGGTCGGCCTCGCGATCACCTTCCACTACGGCCTGACCGGCTTCGCCTGCCTCTGGTACTACCGCAAGATCCTCGACCGCAGCACCAAGGACCTCGTCTTCAAGGGCGTGCTGCCGGGCCTGGGCGGCGTGATCATGCTCGCCCTGTTCCTCTACGCCACCTACGTCTACGCGGCCCCGGACTACGGCGCGACCAGCGTCGACCTGCCGCTCTTCGGGCCGACCGGCGGGGTCACCGTCATCGGTCTGGGCGCCCTGCTGCTCGGTCTGCTGCTGATGCCGGTGGTCACCCGCGGACACGGGGTCGCCCTCAAGCTCCAGCGGAGCCTGCTGCCGCGCCGCCTGCCGTCGCACACCGCTCTCGCCTCGGCGAGCCGCTACCTGCCCGCCGACAACGGCTCCGGGGTGGGCGGCGACTGGTACGACGTGATCCCGCTGTCCGGCACCAGGGTCGGCCTGGTCGTCGGGGACGTGCTGGGGCACGGCCTGCGCGCCGCCGCCACGATGGGCCGGCTGCGTACGGGCGTCCGCGTCCTGGCCCGGCTCGATCTGACCCCGGACGAGCTGTTGTCCCGGCTCGACGACCTGGTCGAGCAGACCGCGCACGAGCGCGGGGACGGCCACGGCGGCCCGAGCCCCCCGAAGTCGCATGCTGACGAGGCCAGGGGCGTGACCTGCCTGTACGCGGTGTACGACCCGGTCTCCGGGCAGTGCAGCCTGGCGCGGGCCGGGAACCCGGTGCTGGCTGTCGTCGAACCGACGGGAGTGGTCGGCTATCCCGAGCTGCCGCCCGGACCGCCGCTGGGCGTCGGCGGTGCGCCCTACCAGAGCATGGAACTGCGGCTGCCGCCGGGCAGTCTCGTCGCCCTGTGCACGGACGGCCTGCTGCAGGCCGCCCCCGGCCGTGCCGCCGGGCTCGCGCGGCTCTCCGGGGTCCTCGCCGGTGACCAGGACCGGGCGTCGCTGGACGAGCTGTGCGAACGCGCGGTGACCGCCCTGCTGCCCGGGCCGGTGGACGTGGACGCCACGCTGCTCGTGGCCCGCACCCGGCTGCTCGACCGGAGCCAGTTCACCCAGTGGGAGCTGCCGCCGGACCCGGCGGGGGTGGCCGGCATCCGCACGGCCGTCGGCAAGCAGCTGCGGGACTGGGAACTGGAGGACCTGGCGTTCACCAGCGAGCTCATCGTCAGCGAACTCGTCACCAACGCCATCCGCTACGTCGGCGGCCCGATCCAAGTGCGCCTGATCCGCGACCGGACGTTGATCTGCGAGGTCTCCGACACCGGCCACACCACGCCCAACCTGCGCCACGCCGCGAGCGACGACGAGGGCGGCCGGGGCCTGTTCATCATCGCCCAGATGACCCACCACTGGGGCACCCGGTACACCCCCACCGGCAAGACCCTCTGGACCGAGCAGGACCTGCCGTCGGCGGACGGCGAGTCGCCCGGGCCCGCGGGGGAGTGAGCGGATGCGGGCGCCCCCGCCGGCCGTCTTCCCGACCGGAGGGGGCGCCTCGTGCCGGCGTCGTCCGTCAGTTGAAGCAGCCGGGGACCGGGGTCGGGCTGGTCGCGCAGTTGTTGGGGGTGTTGTTGATGACCGTGGACAGCGTCAGGTTCACGGTGCCGCCGTTGTTGTAGATGCCACCCGGGTTGTTGCCGTGGGCGGTGTTGTTGCTGATGCTGATCGTGGAGGTGCCGCCGGGGACGCCGGGGACGCCGTTGGCGATGCCGCCGCCGGTGTTCGCCTCGTTGCTCCTGATGTTGCTGGCGCGCACCGTCAGCTGACCGATGTTGGCGATGCCGCCGCCGTCGCTGCCGGCGGTGTTGCCCGCGACCACACTGGCGTTGATCGTCGTGGTCGAGCCGCTGAAGGTGCTGACGCCGCCTCCGAAGTCCGCCCGGTTGCCCTGGATCACGACCGCGTTGGCGTTCAGGGTGCCGTTGCCGGTGACGACGACGCTGCCGCCGGCCCCGGTTTGGATCGGGCTGCCCGTCGCGTCGCCCCTGGTGATGGTGAGCGCCCGCAGGGTGAGGTTGCCGCCGTCGACGGTGAGGATGCGGAAGGCGGGAGCGGTGGCGGCACGGGTGATGGCGGCGCCGTTGCCGTTGACGACGGTCGTCGAGTAGATGCGGGGCAGCTCGGCGGTCAGCGGGCGGCGGGCGCCCGGTCACGGGACGATGGGGGAAGGGGGCCCGACGGCCGACGGGAGGACTCCGATGGCGCAGCAGACGGCGACGAAGGCACCGACGCAGAAGCCCGTGGGCACGAGTGGCGTGTTCTTCTCGTTCGCCCCTTGGATCATCTTCGGAGTGGTCGCGAGCCCGAGCACCTGGGAGTACGCGGCGCTCGCCGCGCTGATCGCCGCGATCGTGCTGTCGGGGAAGGACATGCTCCGGGGCAGGTTCTTCCTCCTGGACATGGTCGGCATCGTGTTCTTCGCGGTCCTCACGGTCCTGGCGCTCGCCCTGGACCGCTCGCAGCTCCTCTGGCTGGAGACCTACGCCCAGGTCATCTCCAACGGCGTCGTGGCCGTCGTCGCGCTGGGGTCGCTGTTCGCCGATCCCTTCACGGCGCAGTACGCCCGGCAGCAGACGCCCCGCGAATACTGGGACTCACCGGTCTTCGCGCACATCAACCGGGTGCTGACCGCGGCCTGGGGCGTCGTCTTCGCCCTCATGGCGCTCTCCACCTGGCTGGCCGTCCGGAACCCGTCCATGGAGGACTGGTTCAACTGGGTCGTCCCGATCGTCCTGCTGGTCGGGGTCGTCAGGTTCACCGAGCGCTACCCGGAGTCGTACAAGGCACGCGCGGTCTAGCGCATCCGCGGGGGCGTCCGCCGCGTCTACCCGGGTATGGACCTCGACAAGCCGCCCGCCCGGCCGCAGCATCCGCAAGGCTGCCTGACCGTGGCGATCCGCGTTCCCGTGCGGATCGCCGTGCTCGTGCTGGTGGTGCCCGTGCGGCTGGCGTGGGACGCGCTGACCGTCGCGGGGCGGTTCCTGTCCCGCACGGTGCTGCGTCCGCTCGGCCGGGCTGTGCGGTGGCTCGGACGGGCCCTGTTCGTCTGGCCGTTCGTCGCGCTGTGGCGGTGGGTCGCGGTGCCCGCCGGGAAGGCGCTGGGGTGGCTCGGGAACGTACTCGTCGTGGTACCGGCGCGATGGCTGTACCGGTACGCGCTGACGCCCCTCGGGCATGGGCTCGCCCGGGTCGCGCGGGCGATCGGGGCCGCGCTCGGGTGGCTGTACGCGCGCGTGCTGGCACCCGTCGGGCGGGGGATCGCCTGGCTGCTGAAGGGCGCGGGCCTGCTGCTCGCGGCGGCCGGGGCCGGGGTGTTCGCCGCCGTGGCCTGGCTGGCGCGGTGCCTGCTGGTCGTCCCGGCGCGCCTGCTGTACGCATGGGTGCTCGCGCCCGTGGGGCGGGCGCTGGCGTGGCTCGCGACCGCCGTCGTCACGGGCGTCGGCGCCGTCCTCCACTGGAC
The DNA here is from genome assembly GCF_055601245.1 of Streptomyces sp. NPDC038135. Taxonomy (NCBI): domain Bacteria; kingdom Bacillati; phylum Actinomycetota; class Actinomycetes; order Kitasatosporales; family Streptomycetaceae; genus Streptomyces; species Streptomyces sp. NPDC038135. The sequence goes on from NZ_JBVJXS010000002.1 coordinate 463,250, forward strand.
GGCCCGCGTCCTGCTCGTGCTGCCCGCCCTCGCCCTGTGGCACTGGGTGCTGGCGCCCGTGGGCCGGGTCCTGGCCGTCGTCGCCCGGGAGACCGCGGAGGCCTTCCGGCACGCCTGGCGGATCGCCGGGCGGATCTCGCGCGCCGTCGGGTGGGTGCTCGGGACCGTCCTGCGGTGGGTCTTCGTGGAGCCGGTGCGCTGGGTGTACCGGACGGTGCTCACCCCCGTCGGGCACGCCGTACGGGACCTCGTGCTGCGGCCCGCCGCCGAGGCGGCGCGCGCGGTGGGGCGCGGGGTGCGGGAGGCGCTGGCCGCCGCGCGCGCCACCGTACGGCAGGCCCGTGCCGACCTCAGGCGGACGCTGCTCGGCGAACCCGGCCCGCCGGCGGCCGGGGACCGGCGGGAACCCGGAGGCCGCGGGACACGTACTCTTGGTAGGAGTACCACCGCACTCACGAAGGACTAGGACACTGGGCAAGCGACAGCCCGAAGGCCCGCCGCCCGCACCCGCGGTGCAGCGCATCCGACTGCGCTACACCAAGCGCGGCCGCCTCCGGTTCACCAGCCACCGTGACTTCCAGCGCGCCTTCGAGCGTGCGCTGCGCCGCGCCGAGGTGCCCATGGCGTACTCGGCGGGGTTCACACCGCATCCGAAGGTGTCGTACGCCAATGCCGCACCCACCGGCACGGGCAGCGAGGCGGAGTACCTGGAGATCGCGCTGACCGCGGCGCGGGACCCCGAGACGCTGCGCGTCCTCCTCGACGAGTCGCTGCCCACCGGGCTCGACATCGTCGACGCGGTCGAGGCGCGGACCTCGGGACTCGCCGACCGGCTCACGGCCTCCGTGTGGGAGCTGCGGCTGGACGGCGTCGACCCGGTCGACGCCCGGCGCGCGGTGGAGGCCTTCATCGAGGCCGACACCGTCGAGGTGCAGCGCATGACCAAGAACGGCGTCCGCACCTTCGACGCACGCCCGGCGGTCGCGAACCTGGAAACGCACAGTTCGCGCGCTGATGGGCCGACCGACCAGCCCTGTGCGATACTGCGGCTGGTTGTTCGGCACGTGACGCCTGCCGTACGACCCGACGACGTCCTGTCCGGTCTCCGCGCCGTGGCCGACCTGGCGCCGCCGGTCCCCGCAGCGGTGACCAGGCTGGCGCAGGGGCTGTTCGATGAAGAGACCGGCACGGTGACCGACCCGCTCGCGCCCGACCGCGAGGCAGCCGAGGCCCTGACGGCCGCACCGGCCGCCGCCGCGACGGCGCCGACGCCGGAAGGTTCCGCGTAGGGACGGACGTCGTAGCGCCGCCCTGGTACTCGGGAGCCACCTGGGTCGGGCAGCGCACCGACCAGAAGACTTTCGCCAGGCCGTACCGACAAGGCGTACGGAACCGGCGAGACAGGACACAGAGTGCTCCCGTGCGGCGCCCGCGCCCCGGACGGCGGTCACCGCGTATCACGCGGACCGCGGACGTCAACGGTGACCGGTTCCCCGGGACCGGCACCGGACCAGGCGCGGCGCCCGGGAGCCTGACGGGAGAAACGCCCGCATGCTCGAACCGACCGAACCCAACGAGGGTTCCGAACTGAACACGCCGAGCGACACCCTGCCCCCGCGCAGGCGTCGCCGTGCCGCTTCCCGCCCGGCGGGCCCGCCCGGCGCGGCCGAGGCACCCGCCGAGGTCACCGTGCCGGCCATACCGGCCGCGGAAGTCGACGACATCGCCGAGGCGGAGGCCGTCGAGGCACCCGCCGCGGCGGAAGAGCCCGCACCTCCCGCCCGGCCGCGCCGCCGGGCCACCCGGCGTGCCGCCGCGCCGGCCGGGTCGCCGGCCGCCGCCGAGGCCGCCGAGACGGTCGTACCGGCCGCCGGGGCCGCCGGGTCCGCCGCGCCGGCCGAGGCTGCCGTGGCGCCTGACGCTCCCGAGGCCGCTGAGGAACCCGCACCGCCCCGTACCCGCCGTCGGGCGACCCGCCGGGCGTCCGCGCCCGCCGGAGCCCCGGCCGAGGCGGAGGCCGTGGCGCCCGCCGCCGGGACCGAGGCCGCACAGACCGAGGCGAAGGCGGAGGCAGCCGTGGAGCCCGAGGCCGTGACCGAGGACGCCGCGCCCGCCCGCCCGCGCCGCCGCGCCACCCGGCGCGCCGCCGCGCCCGCCGGTGCGCCGAAGGCCGCGGAGACCGCAGCCGCTCCGGAGTCCGCTCCGGCCGCCGCCGAGGCCGCCCCCGCCGTCGAGACCCCGGCCGCCGCCGAGGCTCCCGAGGCGACGGAGGATGCCGCGCCCGCCGCCCGTACCCGCCGTCGGGCGCCCCGCCGTGCGTCCGCGCCCGCCGGAGCCCCGGCCGCCGCCGAGACCGCCGAGGCCGTCGCACCGGCCGCCGCCGAGCCCGCCCCCGAGGCGGAGGCCCCGGTGGAGGAGCCCACGGCCGCCCCGGCGGCCGAAGAGGCCGCTCCGCGCCGCACCCGCCGCCGCGCCACCCGCGGTGCCGCCGCTCCCGCCGCCGAGGAGGCCCCCGCGGCCGCCGAGGAGACCAAGACCCCGGAGGAGCCGAAGGCACCCGCCGCCGAGGCTCCCGCCCAGGAGGACGCCCCGCGCCGCCGTCGCCGGGTCGTCCGGCAGGCCGCGACCGGTTTCGCCGCGCCCGCGCAGTCCGAGGCCGACGAGGCCGGGGCGCCGCGCCGCCCGGCCCGGCCCGCCGTGGCCGTGTTCCAGGCGCCGGTGTTCGCCGAGCCGCAGTTCCAGACCCCGCAGCGGGCCGCCGCCCAGGCCGCGGCCGAGGCGGCCGGGACCGAGGAGCCCGAGGAGGAGCCCGAGGCGTACGCGGAGGAGCGCGCCGAGGCCGGCGCGCGCCGCCGCCGTCGCCGCCGGGGCGCCGCCGCCGAGGAGACGCGTCCCGCCGAGACCGAGGAGCCGGAGGAGGCCGAGGAGGCCGCCGAGGACCTCGCCGAGGGTGACGAGGGCGATGAGGCCGAGGGCTCCGAGGAGTCCGGTTCGCGCCGCCGTCGCCGCCGGGGCGGCCGTCGCCGTCGCCGTGGTGACGCCGCCGAGGGCGAGGCCGGTGAGGGCGCGGACGCCGAGTCCGACGAACTGGCCGCCGAGCAGGCGGCGCAGGACGCCGAGGACACCGCCGAGCAGGAGGACGAGGACGCCGAGGAGGCCCGGGACGAGGAGTCCGGGGGCTCCAGCTCCAGCCGCCGTCGCCGCCGTCGCCGTCGCCGCGCCGGTGAGAGCGGCGGCGAGGCCGAGTCGTCCACCGACGACCCGGAGCGCACGGTCGTCAAGGTCCGCGAACCCCGCAAGCCCGCCGAGCCGTCCGACGAGGTGCAGTCCATCAAGGGCTCGACCCGTCTGGAGGCCAAGAAGCAGCGCCGCCGCGAAGGCCGCGAGCAGGGCCGCCGCCGGGTCCCGATCATCACCGAGGCCGAGTTCCTGGCCCGCCGCGAGGCCGTCGAGCGCGTGATGGTCGTGCGCCAGCACGGCGAGCGCACCCAGATCGGCGTGCTCGAGGACGACGTGCTCGTCGAGCACTACGTCAACAAGGAGCAGTCGACCTCGTACGTCGGCAACGTCTACCTGGGCAAGGTCCAGAACGTGCTGCCGTCGATGGAGGCCGCCTTCATCGACATCGGCAAGGGCCGCAACGCCGTCCTGTACGCCGGCGAGGTCAACTTCGGGGCGCTCGGCATGGGCAACGGGCCGCGCCGCATCGAAGCCGCCCTCAAGTCCGGCCAGTCGGTGCTCGTCCAGGTGACGAAGGACCCCATCGGCCACAAGGGCGCCCGCCTGACCAGCCAGGTCTCTCTCCCGGGCCGCTACCTCGTGTACGTGCCCGAGGGCTCGATGACCGGCATCAGCCGCAAGCTGCCCGACACCGAGCGGGCCCGGCTGAAGACCATCCTCAAGAAGATCGTCCCCGAGGACGCGGGCGTCATCGTGCGCACCGCCGCCGAGGGCGCGAGCGAGGACGAGCTGCGCCGTGACGTCGAGCGGCTCCAGGCGCAGTGGGAGGAGATCCAGAAGAAGGCCAAGAGCGGCAACGCCCCGACGCTGCTCTACGGCGAGCCGGACATGACCGTCCGGGTCGTCCGCGACATCTTCAACGAGGACTTCTCCAAGGTCGTCGTCAGCGGTGACGAGGCGTGGCAGACCATCCACGGCTACGTCTCGCACGTGGCGCCCGACCTCGCCGAGCGGCTGTCGAAGTGGACCAGCGAGGTCGACGTCTTCGCCACCTACCGGATCGACGAGCAGCTCGCCAAGGCGCTGGACCGCAAGGTCTGGCTGCCGAGCGGCGGTTCGCTGGTGATCGACCGGACCGAGGCGATGGTCGTCGTCGACGTCAACACCGGCAAGTTCACCGGCCAGGGCGGCAACCTCGAGGAGACCGTCACCAGGAACAACCTGGAGGCGGCCGAGGAGATCGTGCGCCAGCTCCGGCTGCGCGACCTCGGCGGCATCATCGTCATCGACTTCATCGACATGGTGCTCGAGTCCAACCGGGACCTGGTGCTGCGGCGCCTGCTGGAGTGCCTGGGCCGGGACCGGACCAAGCACCAGGTGGCCGAGGTGACCTCGCTGGGCCTGGTGCAGATGACCCGCAAGCGGGTCGGCCAGGGCCTGCTGGAGTCGTTCTCCGAGACCTGCGTCCACTGCAACGGCCGCGGTGTCATCGTCCACATGGAGCAGCCGGTCGCGGCCGGCGGCGGTGGCGGTGGCGGCAAGCGCAAGAAGCGCGGCCGGGGCGGTGACGCCCAGGAGCACGTGCACGAGACCGCCGCCGTGGCGGTGGAGACCGGCGAGGCCGTCGAGCCCGAGGTGGAGACCGCCGTCGAGGTGGCCGCCGAGCTCGCCGAGCCCGTCGCGCTGCCCGGGCCGGACTTCGCGCCGGACGAGGAGCTGTACAGCAGCGTCGCCGAGGCGGAGGCGGCCGCCGGCCGCGGCCGTTCCCGCCGCCGCGCGAGCCGCCGGGCCTCGGCGCCGGCCGGTGCGCCGAAGGCGGAGCGGGCCCCGAAGGCGGAGAAGGCCGCGCAGGCTCCGGAGCCGGAGGCCGCCGTGGCCGCCGCCGCGCCGACCGCCCAGGAGGTCACCGCCGACGAGGCGGCGGCGCGCCCGGTGCGTCCCGAGCCCGCCGCCGAGGCGCTGGCCGAGCCTGCGGCCGCCGAGGACCAGACGGTCCCGGAGCCGCAGGCCGCGCCCGCCGAGGAAGCCGCGCCCAAGGGCCGTACGCGCCGCCGGGCGACCCGGAAGGTGTCGGCGCCCGCCGGTTCCCCCGCGGGAGCCGAGGCCGCCGTGGTGACGGTGTCGGAGACCGCGCCCGCCGCCCCGGTGGAGCAGCCCGAGGCCGAGGCCCCGGCGCCGGCCGCCGAGGCGGAGAGCGCCGCCCCGGCCCGCCCGCGCCGCCGTGCGGTGCGCAAGGCCACCGCGCCGACCGCGTCCGAGGAGACGGCCGTGACGGTCGTCCCGTCGGCCGCGCCGCAGGAGGCCCCGGCCGCCGCGGAGGCGGCGGGCGAGGCTCCGGCGGCCGAAGAGGGCGTCGAGGAGCCGGCTCCGGCCAAGAAGGCGGCCCGCAAGACCGCCAAGAAGGCCACCGCGAAGAAGGCGGCCACCAAGAAGACCGCGGCCAAGAAGACGGCCGCCAAGAAGACGACGGCCAAGAAGGCGGCCAAGACCGCCAAGACGGCCGCCGCCAAGACGACGGCGAAGAAGACCACCACGGTCCCCGCCGGCGACGAGGGCTGACGCCCCGGGAAGTGGGGCCGGTCCACGTGACCGGCCCCGCGCCCACGGGGCCCGGTTTGACCCCTTCGGCCGTGGCCCCGTAACCTAGACCGTCGGCGTGTCGAGTGACACGCCACATCCCCGTAAACCTCTTCCTCCCGGGTGCCTCGGCGGCCGGGAGAGGCTGTCCGTGTTCATGCCCGGGCGGCTGGACTGCGGGGGTGCCGTTCCCGAGCGAGAGAGTGAGATCCGCGTGTACGCCATCGTGCGCAGCGGTGGTCGCCAGCACAAGGTTGCTGTCGGCGACATCGTTGAGGTTGACAAGATTTCCACCGCCAAGGTTGGCGACACGGTCGAGCTCTCGACCCTGCTCGTTGTCGACGGCGACGCTGTGACCAGCGACCCGTGGGTGCTGGCCGGCATCAAGGTCCAGGCCGAGGTCGTGGACCACCACAAGGGCCAGAAGATCGACATTCTGCGCTACAAGAACAAGACGGGCTACCGCCGTCGCCAGGGCCACCGCCAGCAGTACACGGCGATCAAGGTCACTGAGATCCCCGCGGCTGCGAAGTAAGGGACTGAGGAGAAATGGCACACAAGAAGGGCGCATCGTCCACCCGGAACGGTCGCGACTCCAATGCCCAGCGACTCGGCGTGAAGCGCTTCGGCGGTCAGGTCGTCAACGCTGGTGAGATCCTGGTCCGCCAGCGCGGCACCCACTTCCACCCGGGCGCCGGCGTCGGCCGTGGCGGCGACGACACGCTGTTCGCGCTGCAGCCCGGTGCGGTGGAGTTCGGTACCCACCGTGGCCGCAAGGTCGTGAACGTCGTTCCGGTCGCCTGACCCGAGCGTTCCGTTCGAACCTTTCGCGAGGCGGACCTCACTTCCCGAGCGGGAAGGCGGGTCCGCCTTTCGCGTGTTACGCAAGAGACATCACCGTAGTTCTGGAGGCATGAACCATGACCACCTTCGTGGACCGCGTCGAGCTGCATGTCGCCGCGGGTAACGGAGGCCACGGCTGTGCCTCCGTCCACCGTGAGAAGTTCAAGCCGCTCGGCGGCCCGGACGGCGGCAACGGCGGCCGTGGCGGCGACGTGATCCTGACCGTAGACCAGTCGGTCACCACGCTGCTCGACTACCACCACTCCCCGCACCGCAAGGCGACCAACGGCAAGCCCGGCGAGGGCGGCAACCGCTCCGGCAAGGAGGGTCAGGACCTGGTCCTGCCCGTGCCGGACGGCACCGTCATCCTGGACAAGGCCGGCAACGTGCTCGCCGACCTGGTCGGCCACGGCACCTCGTACGTCGCCGCCCAGGGCGGCCGGGGCGGCCTCGGCAACGCGGCGCTGGCCTCCGCCCGCCGCAAGGCGCCCGGTTTCGCGCTGCTCGGCGAGCCGGGGGACCTGCAGGACATCGTCCTGGAGCTGAAGACGGTCGCGGACGTGGCCCTGGTGGGTTACCCGAGCGCGGGCAAGTCCTCGCTGATCTCGGTGCTCAGCGCGGCCAAGCCGAAGATCGCCGACTACCCGTTCACCACCCTGGTGCCCAACCTGGGCGTCGTCACGGCCGGTTCGACCGTCTACACCATCGCCGACGTGCCGGGCCTGATCCCGGGTGCCAGCCAGGGCAAGGGACTCGGCCTCGAGTTCCTCCGCCACGTGGAGCGGTGCAGCGTGCTGGTGCACGTGCTGGACACCGCGACCCTCGAGTCCGACCGCGACCCGGTCTCCGACCTCGACATCATCGAGGAGGAGCTGAAGCAGTACGGCGGCCTCGACAACCGTCCCCGCATCGTCGTCCTGAACAAGGTCGACGTGCCGGACGGCAAGGACCTCGCCGAGATGGTGCGCCCCGACCTGGAGGCGCGCGGTTACCGCGTCTTCGAGGTCTCGGCGGTGGCCCACATCGGCCTGAAGGAGCTGACCTTCGGGCTCGGTGAGCTGGTCGCCAGGGCGCGGGCCGCGAAGCCGAAGGAGGAGGCGACCCGGATCGTCATCCGTCCCAAGGCGGTGGACGACGCGGGCTTCACGGTCACCCGCGAGGACGTCGGCGGCGAGCCGCTGTTCCGGGTGCGCGGCGAGAAGCCGGAGCGCTGGGTGCGGCAGACGGACTTCAACAACGACGAGGCCGTCGGCTACCTCGCCGACCGCCTGAACCGCCTCGGCGTCGAGGACCAGCTGATGAAGGCGGGCGCCCGCGTCGGCGACGGCGTCGCCATCGGGCCCGAGGAGAACGCGGTCGTCTTCGACTGGGAGCCGACCGCCATGGCCGGCGCCGAGATGCTGGGCCGGCGCGGTGAGGACCACCGCTTCGACGCGGCGCGGCCGGCCGTCCAGCGTCGGCGCGACAAGCAGGCCGAGCGCGACGAGGCGCTGCGCGAGTACGACGAGTTCGACCCGTTCGAGTAGGACCCCGTCCCGGGGTCCGCCCGGCGAACCCCGCCACCGACGTCGTCGTCTTCTGACGGCCCGTGACCCGTCACGGCGCCACCACGTCCTCTTCGAGGACCGGCGCCGTGGCGGGTCTTCTGTTGTCCGTCTGCTTGTCATGCACGCGCATGCCGCCGTTCGGCGGCCGGGCAGCGCGGCCGTGGGAGCTTCCGAGGGTCCGCGAGTGAAACCCGAGCCGTGTGCGGCAAGGGAGCCGGGGCATGACCGGAGCAGCACCGCAGCCCGACCGACGCCGCCTTCTGACCGCGGGCGCCGCCGTCCTCGGCGCCGCCGCCTCCGCCCAGCTCTGGCTGCGTACTACGACGCCTGGGACGGCTACCAGGCCGAACGCAACGCCCTGCTCCAGGAGTTCGCCGGCGTCCGCAACCCGGTCGTGCTCTGCGGCGACCGGCACCTCACCATGGTCAGGGACCTGAGCAGGGACTTCGCCGACCCGGAATCCGCCGTGGTCGGCGCCGAGTTCGTCGGCACGTCCGTCTCCAGCGACGGCGACCAGGACCAGGCCGCCTTCCACGCCCAGTGGGACCCGCTGAAGGCGGACAACCCGCACGGGAAGGTGGTCGACGCCCACCGGGGCCACCACCTCTTCGGCATCGGCCGCGACGGCCTCGACGCCCAGGTGCGGATCGTCGACACGGTCCTGGCGCCGGAGTCGGCCGCGAGCACCCTGGCACGGCTGCGGGTGGAACCCGGCGAGCCCGGCGTCCGGGCCGTGTGACGAGGGCCACCGGGCGGACGACGCGACGATCGCCCGGACCGCCGGACCGCCGGACCGCCGGACCGCCGGACCGCCGGGCTGGTCGGCGGCGACCGCGTGCACGTGCTGGTCACGCAGCGCCCGCCGGCGAGGATGATGCCGGGTGCGCTGCCGCGCACCTTCGAGGCGCAGCTCGGACTGCCGGGGAATCTCCTGCGGCCGGTTCCTGGCCGAGACCGAAATGCTGCGGAATCTTGATGTCGAATTCCGCGGCAATGGGCTGCGGGACGAGCTGCATTCCCGGCTGGTCCGCAACGGCGCCGTGACGCATATGGAGAACATGTGCGGTCCCGCGCCCGCCGACGCGCGCATCGCCGCCCCCTCGCTGGGCGGCCCCGGCGCGCTCGGCGCCCGGGTCCTCGGCGGCCCGGACCCGCCGGCCACGGCGCCCGAGCAGCCGGTACCGTCCTCGCCGGAGCCCCGGACGCCCCCGGAGGAACAACCCCTCCCGCCGGGGCCTGTGAGGGACCTGTGGACTTACTCACAGCAATTCCACGGAGGTTCACGCCGGCCGTCGGCCAATCACCCGGGGCGCCAGGTGAATGACAGGTGGCGCGCACATATGCATGGGACGTCACTCACCTTGCACAGCGGTTACCCGAAGTGGGACCATTTCGAACGTTCCCTGTCGCCCCAAGGTAGGTCAGCCTGTGTCACAGCACATAGCCAAGCCCCGAACCACCGCAGTCGTCCTGGCCGGTGGCACCGGTCAGCGGGTGGGTCTTTCGATCCCCAAGCAGCTGCTGAAGATCGCCGGCAAGGCAGTCATCGAGCACACGCTGACCACTTTCGAGAACGCCGACTCGATCGACGACATCATCGTGCTGATGGCGCCCGGTTATGTGCCGGACATCGAGAAGATCGTGGCCAAGGCCGGCTTCACCAAGGTCAAGAAGGTCATCGAGGGCGGTTCGACCCGGAACGAGACCACCGAGCGCGCGATTTCCGCCCTCGGTGAGGGCCTGGCCGAGGGCGAGGACCTCAACGTCCTCTTCCACGACGCCGTGCGCCCCCTGCTCTCGCAGCGCGTCATCGACGACTGCGTGACCGCGCTGGAGCGCTTCCAGGCCGTGGACGTGGCCATCCCGTCCGCGGACACCATCATCGTCACGCGCACGCACGGCGAGGACGGCGAGTTCATCACCGAGATCCCGGACCGCTCCCGGCTGCGCCGCGGCCAGACGCCGCAGGCCTTCAAGCTGTCCACGATCCGCCGCGCCTACGAGGTCGCCGCCGGCGACCCCAACTTCCAGGCCACGGACGACTGCTCCGTCGTGCTCAAGTACCTGCCGGACGTGCCGATCCACGTCGTCGCGGGTGACGAGTACAACATGAAGGTGACCCAGCCGGTCGACGTCTTCATCGCCGACAAGCTGTTCCAGCTCGCCTCCACGGCCGCCCCCGAGCAGAACGGCGAGGAGGACTACCGCGAGCTGCTGACCGGCAAGACGGTCGTCATCTTCGGCGGCTCCTACGGCATCGGCAAGGACATCGCCGAACTCGCCGAGTCCTACGGCGCCTCCGTGTACGCGCTGGGCCGCTCCACCACCGGCACCCACGTGGAGAACCCGGAGGAGGTCGACGACGCGCTGTCCAAGGCGTACGCGGAGACCGGCCGGATCGACTACGTGGTCAACACCGCGGGCGTGCTGCGCATCGGCAAGCTCGCCGAGACCGACAACGCCACCATCGAGGAGGCGCTGAAGGTCAACTACCTGGCCCCGGTGCAGATCGCGCGCTCCTCCTACAAGTACCTGTCGGAGACCAAGGGCCAGCTCCTGCTCTACACCTCCAGCAGCTACACCCGCGGCCGCGCCGAGTACAGCCTCTACTCCTCCACCAAGGCCGCCATGGTGAACCTCACCCAGGCGCTGTCCGACGAGTGGGCGTCCGAGGGCATCCGCGTCAACTGCATCAACCCCGAGCGCACCGCGACCCCGATGCGCACCAAGGCCTTCGGCCAGGAGCCGGCCGGCTCGCTGCTCTCCTCCGAGGCGGTGGCCCGCACCTCCCTGGACGTGCTGCTCTCGGAGCTGACCGGCCACGTCATCGACGTCCGCCAGCAGGACCCGACCGCGGGCGCCGCCAAGGCCTCCGGTTTCGAGCAGGCTCTGGCCACCGTGTTGGACCGTCAGGACGGCGTGTAATAATCGCGGTAAATAGCTTTTGGGAATTCAGGCCTCTGCGCTCGCTCATTCACTGGGCGTTCGCAGAGGCCTGAGTCCGTACCCCTCTTAAAAATCGGTAAGGCCCGCGATCGCCGCCTGATTCCGGCAATACCGAACAAAACCGGCACTCCCCCCTCCCAGAGCAGGTTTCTCCGTGATATCCACCGCTATTCGCGTCGCCCGGGTGGGCAGCGCGGCCGAGCTGGCCGCGGCGGCCCTCATGATGCTGGGCTTCCCCTGCCTCATGGTGGCCGCGCTCATACCCAGCGTTTACGCCTTCGTGGTCGCGGCCGCCGTGACGTACCTGGCGGACCACTTTCTGCACCGCAGGAGCAGCTATCTCATCAACCGCCTGAGCAAGGTCCGGGCCGGCCTGTCGATCCGGTTCCTGATCAGGCAGCTGCTGCTCATCCTGCTGCTGGCCCGGATGTCCCTCGCGGACAACCTGGTCTTCTACGCGGCGGTGGCCTGCTTCATCGCCTTCTACGGCCTGCAGGCTCCGCACGGCGCGCTCGTGACGCTGATCCGCAACCGCCGCCGGATGCCGGTCGCCACCCGCAACATCGACCTGAAGTCCCGCATCCGCATCCCGGACGCGCCGCCGCGCCGCCTGCTGCACCGCTCCGCGGAGAAGATGCTGCACCTCGACCTGTTCGCGGTCGCCGGCCTCCTGGTCTCCGCCGCGCTGGACGACGCGTTCGTCGGCTTCGTCGGCTCCGGGGTCACGGTGGCCCTCGGCTGCCTGTACGTCGCGGTGCTGCTGCCGTACGTGCGCGGCCGGCGGACCCCGCCGAAGGCCGAGGCCGTGCTCGCCGCCGTGGACGACTGGCTGGCCGCCTACAAGCCGGAGACGGTCCTGTACTTCTCCGGCTCCAAGGACTCCGCGTACCAGGTCAACATGTGGCTGGAGACGATGGAGCAGCTGGAGACCCGGCCGCTGATCATCCTGCGCGAGCGCGCCATCCTGAACAACCTCGCCCCCACCACCGTCCCCGTCATCTGCGTGCCCGGAGGGGTGCACCTGATGAACCTGGACCTGTCGACGGTGCGCGTCGCCCTCTACGCGGCCAACGTGGGCAAGAACATCCACCTGCTGCGCGTGCCCACCATGAAGCACGTCTTCATCGGCCACGGCGACAGCGACAAGCTGGCCAGCGTCAACCCGTACAGCAAGGTCTACGACGAGGTGTGGACCGCCGGCCGGGCGGGCCGCGACCGCTACGCCATCGCCGACGTCGGCGTCCGCGACGAGGACATCGTCGAGGTCGGCCGCCCGCAGCTCGCGCCGATCACCCCCGGGCGTCGCGGCGAAGCCGCCGGCGGAGGCGTCCCGACCGTGCTCTACGCCCCCACCTGGGAGGGCTGGGACGGCAACCCCGGCAACACCTCGATCGTGCTGGCCGGTGAGAACATCGTCCGCAAGCTGGTCAAGGCGGATCCGCCGGTGCGCGTCCTGTACAAGCCGCACCCCTTCACTGGCACCGTCAGCGCCCAGGCCGGCGCCGCGCACCGGCGCGTCACCGCCCTGGTCGAGAAGGCCGCCGCGGAGCGCGCCGCCGACCCCCGCTTCACCGCGGACACCGCGGCGCAGGAGCGGGCCCGGGCCGAGCTGGCCCGGATCGAGGCCCGCCTCGCCGAGCTGGCCGGTGCCGGCGGCGACAAGGGCGACGAGGCCGAGGCCACCCGCGACGGCATCGTCGACGCCGAGCGGCACCAGGAGATCGCCCGGCTGCGCACCGAGTGGAACGCCGCCTACTGGAACTCCTTCCCGGCGTACGAGCACAAGGTCATCACCGGCGCCGAGCCGCGCCTGTACGACTGCTTCAACGTCTCCGACGCGATGGTCTCCGACATCTCCTCGGTGGTCTCCGACTTCATCGCGAGCGGCAAGCCGTACGCGGTCACGGACTCCGGCGAGCTGGGCGTGGAGGAGTTCAAGCGGCAGAACACCGCCGTGCGCGCCGCGACGATCCTGTCCAACAGCGCGGCCGAGCTGGGCGAACTGCTGGACGCCGTCCGCGACCCGTCCGCCGACCCGCTGGCCGGGGACCGCAAGGAGCTCAAGCAGTACCTGCTGGGCCCGGACGAGCCGAAGTCGATCGACCAGTTCAACGCGGCGGTCGCCGACCTCGCCCTGAAGGCCGAGACCCGCAACGTCGGCCAGCAGTCGCGGCTGGGCGCGGCCAACGTCGACCCCGCCGAGGCCGCCGAGCTGACCACCGCGCTGCCGGGCCAGCGCGGCGCCTCCGCCGGCGAGACGGACGACGTGAACGCGGTCTGACGTCCGCGCCACCCGGACCGAAGGGCCGGCCCCCGGATCACTCCGGGGGCCGGCCCTTTTTTCACGTTCCCTTACCGCACCCCTGTCCCACGGATGAGCAGCTCTTACCGGCCGTGCGTACCTTCGGATGCGGCCGCCGCGTCCCGTGTGGCGTGCCTCACTCATCATTCGGCGTCAGGCAACCGCCGTCGACGGGAACCCGTCTAGCAAGTTGCGATTGATGTGATTCGGGGGAAATGTTCTGTGACAAAGGGGGAACCGTGACCGTCGTGACGCAGCCTGATGTGACCGTAGTCATCGGGGCGTACGAAGCGATGCCGTATCTGGTCGACTGCCTGGCGTCGGTCGAGGCGCAGACCATCGGCCCGGCCCGGATGGAGGTCATCGCGGTCGACGACGGCTCGACGGACGGCACGGGGGAGTACCTGGAGGAGTTCGCGGCCCGCGCCGCGATGCCGGTCACCGTCGTCCGTCAGGAGAACTCCGGCAGCCCCAGCGGCCCGCGCAACGTCGGCCTCGGCAAGGCGGCCGGCCGCTACGTCTTCTTCCTCGACGCCGACGACCGGCTCGGGGCCGAGGCCCTGGAACGCATGGTCGCCATGGCCGACCGGAACGGCACCGACGTCGTCCTCGGCCGGGTCGAGGGCGTCAACCGCACCCCGCCGAAGTCCATGTTCGGCCGGACCCTCGAGCGGACCGACGTCTTCTCCTCCAACATCAAGTTCACGCTCAGCGCGCAGAAGCTCTTCCGCCGCGCGCTGCTGGAGCGGCACGGCATGCGGTTCGACGAGTCGCTGTGGACCGGCGAGGACGCGCTCTTCACCCTGGAGGCCTACCTGCGGGCGGACGGCGTCTCCGTGCTCGCCGACCACACCTGCTACTACCTGGTGGGCCGCGAGGACGGCAAGCACGTGACGAAGACCGGCAGCTACACGCTGCGCTTCGACTCCGCGCGCGCCCTGATGAAGCTGATCGCCGACATGGTCCCGGCCGGCCCCCGGCGCGACGACCTGATGGTCCGGCCCTTCCTCATCACCCTGCTGCCGCAGTTCGGGCCCAAGTTCCTCAAGGACGGCGAGGCGGTCCGCTGGAACAAGCTCGAACTGGCGAAGCCCCTGATGGACGCCTACTGGACGCCCGGAGTGGCCCGCCGCCTGAAGGTCCACGAGCGGCTGCGGCTGCACCTGGTGGCCGAGCAGCGGACCGAGGAGCTGCTGGACGTCGTGGAGTTCGTGCGGGCCGGGAAGCAGGCCGCCGCGCTGCTGGAGAAGCGCGGCACCCGCCTGTACCTCGCCTACCCGCACTTCCGGTCCGAGGCGGCCGGCATCCCCGACGACGTGTATCTCGCCGAGCCCCGTGAGGCCCGCGCCTTCCCCGGCTACCGCGAGCCGGCCGCCCGCTCCCTGCCGCGCCGGGCGCTGCGCAGGATCAGGCGGATGCTGCCGAGCGGCGGGATCGGCGCGGCGGCGGCCTGACGGCCGCCGGCGCCGAGCCCCGTTACTTGCCCGGGTTCAGCGCCCGGCCCACCACGCGGCGGGCGCGCCGGTAGACGGAGGCCGCGGGCGCGGGGACGGCGTCCTTGACCCGCTTCGACCGGGCCAGCTCCCGGCGCAGCCGGTCGTTGTCCTTGGACAGCTCGCCGACCTGGGTGTGCAGCCAGCCGAACCGCGTGGTGAGCGAGGCCAGGTCCGTGTCGTTCCAGGGGCGCACGCCCGGCGGGAACGACAGCGACCGCATCCGCTTCTCGAAGGCGGCGCCGCCGTCGCCGTGCGTGAAGGTGTTCTGCAGCCCGTTCTTGTCCAGGAAGCCGGTGAACCGCTCGAAGCGCTCGGCGTGGTTGCCGGTCAGCCCGCTGAAGTCGGCCTGCTCGTACAGCCGAGCCGGGTCCGCCGCCTCGGGGTCCTTGGCGACCTTGTCCAGGCGCTGGTGCGGGATCTCGAAGTAGCGGCACAGCTCCAGCGTGCGCGAGTCACCGCACAGCACCGTCGCCGGAGTGCCGGCGAGCAGCGCCGCGATGTTGCCGTGGATGCGGGAGCCGAAGGAGAAGTCGAACGGGCGCAGCTCGTCGATCCAGGTGATCGGGTCGACGTACACCCGCACCTTGTCCTCCCGGTACATCGGGTGGTCCGGGTGCGTCGGTATCGCGGTCACCGCGGCGTTCGGGTCCGACATGTCCCGCCAGTGGAGCTGCCGCGCGTCGCTGAGGTTCTGGCCGATGAAGCGCAGGTTGGGGTACTGCTCGTGGGTGCGGCTGATGATCCGGGCCAGCCCCTGCTTCTTCACCGCGCTGTGCGAGCCGTTGATCGCGATGCGCGACTCGGCCGTCAGGCCCGCGTCGTCCTTGCGCACGTGCAGTTCGCGGCCGTACATGAACAGCGACGGGCAGCCGATGACCTCGACGTCCTTGAAGCCCATGTCCCGCAGGTACGTCTCGGTGAACTCGCCGCGCACGCCGATCGAGGCGCTGCGCTCCAGCACCGCCGAGCAGAAGGCGCGCACGGTCGGCTCGATCCGCTTCAGCCGCGCCGCGTCGTAGCCCACCCCGGTCTGCGCGCCCACGCCGAGCACCACCACGGGGATGCGCAGCTTGGAGATGAGGCGGGTCAGCCGCTGCAGCGCCACCTCGAAGGAGGGGCGGAAGGCGTTGGCCAGCGGCACGACGAACGCGTCGTACTCCGCGTTGATGCGGGCCGCCGCGGACACTTCGGTGCGCCCACCGTTCGAGAACACCTCGGTGTCCGGCGTCTCGAGGATCTTGTGCGCGGCGTCCTGGAAGATCAGGTTGCCGGAGTTGGTGGCGATGACGTCCTGGTGGAGGGCTTGCTCCACGGAGAAGACGTCATAGGGACTCTTGCCCGATCGGAGGAGGATGCGCTTCGGGTGGCGAACGGTAGGTGACACGACGGTCAATTTAAGTTGGTGAAGCGTTTAATTTCTATAGGCAACGGGTACAACCTTTTTGCCGTACGCGAACCGTAAGCAAACGGTTACCGTGTGCCTGTCCGGAGACTGGACCGACGCGCACCCCCCGGCCCCCTTCGCGTAGATTGCCGCACAGGCAGCTATTGCCGCTCAGGCGGCCGGTACCGGGCGAGGGGACAGCGGGCAAGGTGACCGAGGCAAGGCAGGCCGTGAGCGCGGCCCGCAGGATCGTAGTCAAAGTCGGCTCCTCGTCGCTGACCACCGCCGCGGGCGGCCTGGACGCCGACCGCGTCGACGCGCTCGTCGACGTCCTCGCCAAGGCGCGCGGCGGAGGGGAGCGGGAGGTCGTGCTGGTCTCCTCGGGGTCCATCGCGGCCGGACTCGCCCCGCTGGGCCTGCGCCGCCGCCCGAGAGACCTGGCCCGCCAGCAGGCCGCCGCCAGCGTCGGCCAGGGCCTGCTCGTCGCCCGCTACACCGCCTCGTTCGCCCGCTACGGCGTCCGCGTCGGCCAGGTGCTGCTCACCAACGACGACATGAGCCGCCGCGCCCACCACCGCAACGCCTCCCGCACCTTCGACAAGCTGCTGGCCATGGGCGCCCTGCCGGTCGTCAACGAGAACGACACCGTCGCCACCGACGAGATCCGCTTCGGCGACAACGACCGCCTCGCCGCCCTGGTCGCCCACCTCGTCCACGCGGACCTGCTGGTGCTGCTCTCCGACGTCGACGGCGTCTACGACGGCGACCCGAGCAAGCCGGGCACCTCGCGGATAGCGGAGGTGCGGGGACCCGAGGACCTCGCCGAGGTCGAGATCGGCAGCGCGGGCAAGGCCGGGGTCGGCACCGGCGGCATGGTCACCAAGGTCGAGGCCGCCGGGATCGCCGCGGCCGCGGGCATCCCGGTGGTGCTGACCAGCGCCGTCCACGCGGCGGAGGCGCTGAGCGGCGGCGACACCGGCACCTACTTCCACCCCAGCGGCAAGCGCTCCGCCGACCGCCTGCTGTGGCTCCAGCACGCCTCCACCCCGCAGGGCTCCCTCACCCTCGACGACGGCGCCGTCCGCGCGGTCGTGGAGCGGCGCACCTCGCTGCTGCCCGCCGGCATCGCCGCGGTGGAGGGCGAGTTCAGCGCCGGCGACCCGGTCGAGCTGCGCGACGGCGCGGGGCGCGCGGTGGCCCGGGGACTCGTCAACTTCGACGCCAAGGAGATCCCCCTGCTGATCGGGCGTTCGACCCGGGAGCTGGCGCGCGAACTGGGCCCGGCGTACGAACGCGAGGTCGTACACAGGGACGACCTGGTGCTGCTGCGCTCGTCACGCCCGCAAAGCCACTCGTAGAACAGGGCGTACGGACCGCCCCCGGTGGGGGACGTTCCGTAAAACCGCCACGCGGAGCCCGGCGGCCTGCTCAACTTTCCCTCGGGGACATGTCGATGGAACACGTTCCGTCAAGGGTCAGGCGAGAAGGAGGCCGTCGTGAGACGAGCGCGCCCCGGGCCGGCGTCCCGTGGTGCTCTGACGAGCGTCGCGGCCGGAGAGACCTACGAGCGGCGCGAGGGGCTCCGGGACCTGCCGCGGTTGTGGCACGTCACCCTCAGCGTCTCCGGGGACGAGGTGCCGCTGCCCGACCTGCGGCGCGCCCTGGAACAGCTCGCCCACGACCACCCGTTCCTGCTGACCAGCAGATACGCCGGCGACCACGCCGAGATCCGCTACTGGGAGGAGGCCCGCGACCTCCACGACGCGGCCGCCGTCGCGCTGCGGCTGTGGGGCGAGCACCGGCAGACCGCCGGACTGCCCGCCTGGGAGATCGTCGGCCTCGAGGTCATCGACCGCGAGACGTACCACCAGCGCATCGCCGAGGGATACGGCCCCGCGCCCGCGACCCCGGTAGGGGTGCATCCCTTCTGAACGGCCGCCCGGCGCCGGCGGGCGCCCGGTTCCGCGGCCGGCTTCAGGGGCGCCCTTCAGGGGGCGGCCTTCGTCCCTTTTCGACCCGTCTCGCGGTGTGGGACGACGGCTGAACGGCCCGGCGCCGCGCACTACCCTTCCCCCATGACCACGCTCTCGCCGTACGACTCGATGTCCCCGGTCACCCAGGCCGCCTACCGGGCCAAGGCCGCCGCCGCCGATCTCGCGCCGCTCCCGCGCGCCGCGAAGGACGACGCGCTGCTCGCCATCGCCGACGCCCTGGAGGTCCGGACCGGCGAGATCGTCGAGGCCAACGCCAAGGACGTGGCCAAGGCCCGGGAGAACGGCACCAGCGAGTCCGTGGTCGACCGGCTCACCCTGACCCCCGAGCGGGTCCGCGCCATCGCCGCCGACGTCCGCGACGTGGCGAAGCTGCCCGACCCGGTCGGCGAGGTGGTGCGCGGCTCCACCCTCCCCAACGGCATCGACCTGCGCCAGGTCCGCGTCCCGCTCGGCGTCGTCGGCATCGTCTACGAGGCCCGCCCGAACGTCACGGTGGACGCCGCCGCGCTGTGCCTGAAGTCCGGCAACGCCGTCCTGCTGCGCGGCTCGGCCTCCGCCTACGAGTCCAACACCGCCCTCGTCCGGGTGATCCGGGACGCGGTCGGCGGCGCCGGACTGCCCGCGGACGCCGTCCAGCTCGTGCCCGGCGAGAGCCGCGACTCCGTGCGCGAGCTGATGCGCGCCCGCGGGCTCGTCGACGTCCTCATCCCGCGCGGCGGCGCCTCCCTGATCCGGACCGTGGTCAACGAGTCAGTCGTCCCCGTCATCGAGACCGGCACCGGCAACTGCCACGTCTACGTGGACGCGCAGGCCGACATCGACATGGCGATCGACATCCTGGTCAACTCCAAGGCCCAGCGGGTCAGTGTCTGCAACGCCGCCGAGACCCTCCTGGTGCACCAGGACATCGCCGCCGAGTTCCTGCCGCGGGCCCTCGACGCCCTGGCCGAGGCCGGGGTCACCGTGCACGCCGACGAGCGGGTGCTGGCCCACGCGAAGGACTCCAAGGCCACCGTGGTCGAGGCGACCCCGGAGGACTGGGAGACCGAGTACCTGTCCCACGACATCGCCGCCGCGGTCGTGGACTCCCTGGACAAGGCCGTCGAGCACATCCGGCTGTGGACCTCCGGACACACCGAGGCGATCGTCACCACGTCCCAGCAGGCGGCCCGCCGCTTCACCCAGCTGGTCGACTCCACCACCGTCGCCGTGAACGCCTCCACCCGGTTCACCGACGGCGGCCAGTTCGGCTTCGGCGCGGAGATCGGCATCTCCACCCAGAAGCTGCACGCCCGCGGCCCGATGGGCCTGCCGGAGCTGACCAGCACGAAGTACATCGTCACCGGCGACGGGCACGTACGCCGCTGACCGGGCCTGGCGCGAAGACGTCTCAGCAGGCGGATGAATTTCCGTACCGTCTGCCCAAATTGACCCCCCAGGTCTACTCTGGAGGCGTGCCGGAGGACGTGGGGGGCACGCCGTTCTCGGACGGCCGGGAGCCCGACGACGACCACGACCGCGGGGTGTCGGACGAAGAGTTCGCCTCCGTGGTCTTCGACGAGGCCTTCGTACGGGCGGCCGTGGTGCACGAGCCGACCGCCGTCGAACGCCTCCTGGCCGCCGCCCAGGCCAGAGCCGAGGCCTCCGAGGCGGAAGCCCGCCGGGCCCCCGCCGGAGGCGATCGCTACGACGACGGCTACGGCCTCGACGGCATCGGATTCGGTCATGATCACGACGACGACGAATTCGACGACGACGAGCATGCCCGCGACGACCACCACGGCGCCTTCTGGCCCTACGGCAGGCAGGTCCGCTGGCACCGGCCCGTCGCCTGGGTGCTGGCGCTGGTGATGGGCGTCGGCATGGTGGCACTGGCCTTCGCCGCCGTCTACCGGGGCGCCTCCTCCGGCACCCGCGACCGGCTGCCGCCGCCCGCCTCCACCGGCCTGGAGCAGGGAGCGGCGGCCCGGCCGTCCGCCGACACGGTGCGCCCCGCGGCCTCGGCGTTCCCGCGATCGCCCTGACAGCCGCCCCGCGTTCGTGGTGAGAACCTGTCAGAAGTTGTCGCCCGGCGCGGCGTTTACCGGAGTCCCCCGGAACCCACCCTGAAAGTATGGGCGGGCCTGGAGACCCACCGGAGGGGACACCCGAGGGCGGCCCCGCAGGTGGCGAGGACGAGTACCGATCCGTCGTGTTCGACGAGTCGTTCGTCCGCGCTGCCCGCCTCCAGGAGTACTCCGCGCAGGAGCGCATGACCGACCACGCGCCCGCCGTGCGCCGCCGCCCGCCGCTGCGCCGGGGGCTGACCCGGCAGGCCCTGATCCTGCTCCTGCTGATCGCCGTCGCCTTCGCCACCGCCGTCTACATGGGGGTCCGCCACCCCTACGGCTCCCCGCAGGCCCGGCGCACCGTCGAACCCCTGCGGATGACCGTCATCCCCCTCGTCCCGCGCGGCAGGGTGCCCGGCGCCACGGAGGCCGAGAGCCTGTACGCGCACAGTCCGGCCGCCCACTTCGAGGTCGGCGCGGCCGGGATCCCGCTGCCCGCCTCCCGCGCCACCGCGCACTTCTCGGACAGCCAGGTCACCGCCGCCCTGAGCATCGCCAGGAACTACCTGGTCCGCTCCTCCCTCGACCCCGAAGTGCTGACCGGCCGCCTGGTCCGCCCGGTCAGGGCCCTGCTCGACTCCGACCAGCTCGCCCAGTTCGACCGCGCCTTCGACCACCCGGCGGCCGACGGCCGCCACGCGCCCACCGGCTGGCTGGTCCGCATCGACCCCTCCCGCGCGCGCCTGGCCGACGACCGGATCCGGGCCCAGGGCACCCTGCGGGCCGCCGAGACCGATGCGGCCACCCTGGAGATCAGCGCCGACACGATCTTCGTCTACGCCCTGCGCCCGGCCGGCGCCGCCGCCGACGCGGCCGTGTCCCTCTTCACCGTCCGCCGCGAGCTTGCCTTCCGCTTCACCCGCGACGACCTGCGCGTGGGCCAGGTCCGGCTGGCCGGCTCCTCGACCCAGGCCGGTCCGCTGTCCTGCGCCGAGGACGCCGCCTCCTACCTGCGTCCCCTGCTGTCCGGCCAGACCGCCCGTAGCGGCGGCCCGGCGGGCACCGACCCCTATGCCCCGGGCAGCGCCACGGCCCTGTGCGGCACGCTCGCCACCGAGGCCCAGCCGAAGGTCTGACGCCCGGGCCCGACCTCCCGGGGGCCCGCGGCCGTCGTCCCGGCTACTCCCCGTCCTGCTCGGACGCGCCGTGCGGCCCGTCGGCCGGCCCGTCCTTCGGCCCGGGCCGCGATCCGTCCTTCGGCGGGGCCGGGCTCCGGAAGCCGTCGAAGCCGCGGCGGACCCGGCCGCCGAAGTCGCCGGCGCCCCCCGCGAGGTCCGTGACCAGCTTCATCAGCGGGTCCTTCGAGCTCTTCACATCGCCGGCGTAGCTCGCGGCGGACTCACGGAAGGAGTCCCTCACCGAGGCCTCGCCGTCCTCGCTGCGCCGCGGGTAGTGGCCGTCCATCAGGCGCTGGTGGTCGCGGGACTCGGCCCACTTCTTCAGCTCCGCGGCCCGGATGGTGGCGAACGGGTGCGAACGGGGCAGCACGTTGAGGATCTTCAGCACCGAGTCGCGCAGGTCGCCGCCCGCCTCGTACTCCTCGGCCTGCTCCAGGAACGCGTCCACGTTCATCTCGTGCAGGTGGTTGCCGCCCGCCATCTTCATCAGGCCGCGCATGGAGGCCCGCAGATCCTGGCCCACCAGCAGCCCGGCCCGGTCCGCCGACAGCTCCGACTTGCGGAACCACTCCCGGAGGGCGGTCACGAGCGCCATGATCGCTATGTTGCCCAGCGGTATCCAGGCGACCTTCAGGGCCAGCGTCGTCAGGAACAGCAGGATCGTGCGGTACACCGAGTGACCGGACAGCGCGTGCCCCACCTCGTGCCCGACGACCGCCCGCATCTCCTCCTCGTCGAGCAGCTCGACCAGGCCCGTGGTGACCACGACGACCGGCTCGTCCAGACCGATGCACATCGCGTTCGGCTGCGGGTCCTGCGTGACGTACATCGGCGGGACCTTCTCCAGGTCCAGGATGTAGCAGGCGTCCAGCAGCATGTCGTGCAGGTGCGCGAACTGGCGCTCCGAGACGCGCACCGAGTCGGACAGGAACAGCAGCCGCAGGCTCCGCTCCGGCAGCAGCCCGCTGAGCGCCTTGAACACGGTGTCGAAGCCGCTCAGCTTGCGCAGCGCCACCAGGGCCGAGCGGTCGGCCGGATGCTCGTAAGCACGCGAGGAGATCCCCGGGAAACGCCTGCGCTGCCTGCTCGGCACGCGCTCGTGCCCGGTCTGCTCACGGCCGTCGTCGGACATGTCTTCTCCCCCATGTGCGTGTCGGTGCCCCTGCCGCCCCCCGAGGCGGGGGCCGGCCCGGGCGGAGTTACCGTGGACGGGCAGTACAGCGAAGGAGACCACGTCATGGAGTACCGCCCCCCGGCCGCCTGGCTGACCGAGGCCGCCGGCACCGCCGCCCAGCAGCACGGATCGGGCAACCTGCTCCGGATCGTTCTGATCGTGATGTTCCTCGGCTGCGCACTGACCGCATGGTTCCTGCTGCGCGGCTACAAGCAGAAGGACGACTGACGGGCCGCCGGAGTTCCCGGCCGGCGCCGCACCCGACGCCCCGCGTCCGCCGCGACGGCGGAGTCGGGGTGATCGCCGCCGGGCCGCACGCTTACGATGAGCAGACATCTTCATGCCGCCCACACGCGATAGGTCCTGCCGATGAGCCTCCACCTCGCCGCTGCCCAGCTGGTCACCCTCGCCGCCGAGGGTGAGGAGCACGGTGGCAACCACAACAGCCTGAACCCGGCGGTCACCGGCGGCGGGGCGTTGATCATCCTGCTGCTCCTGCTGTGGATCACCACCCGCTTCAACCGCGACCGCTGAACCGGGACCCCGTCCCCGGCCAGGGCCCACGGACCGGGCCGGTAGGGTCTGCACGCATGGAAGAGCAGGACATGCCCACCGGCCCGGCGCGCACCCCGGCGCCGCGCCCGGGCGACGGCACCGCCCGCGCGGGCAAGCGCCGCCTGGGCGTCATGGGCGGCACGTTCGACCCGATCCACCACGGGCACCTCGTGGCGGCCAGCGAGGTCGCCGCCCAGTTCCACCTGGACGAGGTGGTGTTCGTGCCCACCGGCCAGCCGTGGCAGAAGTCCCACCGGAACGTTTCCCCGGCCGAGGACCGCTACCTGATGACGGTCATCGCCACCGCCGAGAACCCGCAGTTCTCCGTCAGCCGCATCGACATCGACCGCGGCGGCCCCACGTACACCGTGGACACCCTGCGCGACCTGCGGGCCCTCAACCCCGACACGGACCTGTTCTTCATCACCGGCGCCGACGCCCTCGGCCAGATCCTCACCTGGCGGGACTCCGAGGAGCTGTTCTCCCTGGCGCACTTCATCGGCGTCACCCGCCCCGGCCACCACCTGACCGACCAGGGGCTGCCGAAGGGCGGCGTCTCGCTCGTCGAGGTTCCCGCGCTCGCCATCTCCTCGACGGACTGCCGCGCGAGAGTCGCCAAGGGCGACCCCATCTGGTACATGGTGCCGGACGGAGTCGTGCGTTACATCGACAAGCGCGAGCTGTACCGCGGCGAGTGAGCCGAGAGGGGCACCGGTGAACGACCGATACGACGCGGATGACGCCGCCCAGGGCGCCGCCCCGTACGAACTCGTCGGCTACGACGAGTACGGGCAGCCCGTGTACCGGCAGATCCCGGCACAGCAGGCGCCGCAGCACACCTACGACCCGTACGCCCAGCAGGGCTACGGCTACGACCCGTACGCCACGGGCCCCCAGCAGCCGCAGTCCTACGAGCAGCCGCAGTCCTACGACGCGTACGGCGCCGGCCAGCAGCAGCAGCCCGCCGCGCCCTCCTACGACCCCTACGGCTCCCAGACCCCGTACGACCCCTACGGCGGCGCCCAGGGAACCCCCGCCCCGTACGACCCCTACGGGCAGGCGGCGACGAGCGGGCAGCACCCCCGGGTCGCCGAGCAGACCGCCTACATCCCGCAGCAGGCCGGCCCCGGCGGCGCCCCGGCCCCGCGGGAGCCCGAGGCCCCCGGACCGCCCGCCGCCCCCGAACCCCCGGCCGCCGGTGGACAGGACGGCGCCGACGGCCAGTTCGCCTTCGTCGAGGAGCCCGACGGCGACTCCGAGGACGTCATCGACTGGCTGGCGTTCACCGAGAACCGCACCGAGCGCCGCGAGGAGGCCCGCCGCCGCGCGCGCAGCCGGATCATCGCCCTCGTCGTCGTCCTCGCCCTCGTGGCCGTGGGCGGTGTCGGCTACCTCTGGTACGCCGGGAAGCTGCCCGGCCTGTCCTCCTCCGGCTCCGGGACGGGCACGGCGACGCCGGCGGGCGCCCAGAAGCGCGACGTGCTCGTCGTCCACCTGCACAACACGGGGAAGTCCGGCACCTCCACGGCACTGCTGGTGGACAACACCACCACCAAGCAGGGCACCACCGTGCTGCTGCCCAACTCCCTCGCGCTGAGCGGCGACGACGGCTCCACCACGACGCTCGCCAAGTCCGTGGACGACGACGGCGCCTCCGGCACCCGAGAGCAGCTCGACACCGTCCTCGGCACCAGCATCCAGGGCACCTGGCGTCTGGACACCCCCTACCTGCAGAACCTCGTCGACCTGGTCGGCGACATCGAGATCGACACCAACGCCGACGTGCCCGACCCGGACGCCAAGAAGAAGGGCTCCGCCGCGCTGGTCCACCGGGGCAAGGCGCAGACGCTCAGCGGCAAGATGGCAGTCGCCTACGCCACCTACCGCGCGTCCGGCGAGTCCCAGAACGCCCAGCTCGAGCGGTTCGGGCAGGTCATGCAGGGCGTGCTCCGCAAGCTCTCCTCCGAGCCCGCGTCCGCCACCACCACCGTGCAGTCCCTGGCGCAGATCCTCGACCCGCCGCTGACCGACAAGGACCTTGGCGCCTTCCTCGCGGGCCTCGCCGACCTCGCCAAGGGCGGCGACTACCGCACGGCACTGCTGCCCGTGCGGCCCGACGGCACCCTGAGCGCCGCGACCGGCGACAGCGTCGTCAAGGACATCCTCGGCGGCGCCGCCAAGAGCCCGGACGCGGGATCGGCGGTGCGGGTCTCCGTCCAGAACGCCACCGGTGTGAAGGACGACACGGAGAAGGCCCGCGTCGTGCTCCTGAACGGCGGCTTCACCTTCCTCGAGGGCGGCACCGCGTCCGGTTCCCGGACCACCTCCCAGGTGCTCTACGCCGACGCCGCCGACAAGGCGGACGCCGCCGAGGTCGCCAAGACACTGGGCCTGCCGGCCGGCTCCGTGGCCAAGGGCGCGGTGTCCTCCGGAGCCGACGTCTCGGTCGTCCTCGGCGCCGACTACCGGCCCGCCTCCTCCTGACCGCGGCCCGGTCACCCCACGCGATGCCGTAATCGCGTGGGGTGCGCCAGGCGGCTCGTGAGACCCTTGAGGTCAACAGACCGCCGACCGAAAGCCGCGTAGTGACCGCCACCGATCGTTCCCTCGACCTCATCAGCACCGCCGCCCAGGCGGCGGCCGACAAGCTCGCCCACGACGTCATCGCCTACGACGTCAGCGACGTGCTGTCGATCACCGACGCATTCCTGCTGGCCTCCGCGCCGAACGACCGCCAGGTCCGGGCGATCGTCGACGAGATCGAGGAGCGCCTGCAGAAGGAACTCGGCGCCAAGCCCGTTCGCCGCGAGGGCGACCGCGAGTCCCGCTGGATCCTGCTCGACTACGTCGACATCGTCGTCCACGTCCAGCACAGCGAGGAGCGGGTCTTCTACGCCCTGGAGCGGCTGTGGAAGGACTGCCCCGAGCTCGAGCTGCCCGCCGACGCCAAGGCCACCCGCGGCAAGGGCGAGGAGCACGCCAAGCTGCAGGCCGCCGAGGCCGCCGAGGAGCCCGACGGGGACTGGCGGTGAGCGCCACGGGCGAGGTGACCGACCGCACGGGCCGGGGCCGCCGCATCATCCTGTGGCGGCACGGCCAGACCTCGTGGAACGTCGAGCGCCGCTTCCAGGGCAGCACGGACGTCGAGCTGACCGAGACCGGCGTCGGCCAGGCCCGCCGCGCCGCCCGGCTGCTCGCCTCCCTCGGTCCCGACGCGATCATCGCCTCCGACCTGCGACGGGCCGCGGACACGGCCGCCGAGCTGGCCGCCCTCACCGGGCTCGACGTCACCCGCGACGAGGGTCTGCGCGAGACCTACGCGGGCGTCTGGCAGGGGCTGACGCACGACGAGATCATCGCCCGCCACGGCGAGGAGTACGCCGCCTGGAAGCGCGGTGAGGCGATCCGCCGCGGCGGCGGCGAGCTGGAGACCGAGGTCGCCGACCGCGCCGCTCCCGTGGTGCTGCGGCACGCCGAGAAGCTGCCGGAGGACGGCACCCTCGTGGTGGTCAGCCACGGCGGCACCATCCGCACCACCATCGGCCGGCTCCTCGGCCTCGAGGCCCCGCACTGGGAGAGCCTCGGCGGCCTGTCCAACTGCTGCTGGTCCGTGCTCGGCGAGGGTGCCCGCGGCTGGCGTCTGCTGGAGCACAACGCGGGCACCCTCCCGGAGCCCGTGCTCGGCGACGACGACTGAGCGGCCGCCGGACCCGCCGTTCCCCACCCGGGGCCCCGGATTTCACTTTCCGGCAGGTCACAGGCTAAAGTTCTTCTTGTTCGCCCCGCCGAGCGGGGCGAAACACCATGCGGCTCGCCGCGTGGGACAAGGGGCTATAGCTCAGTTGGTAGAGCGCCTGCATGGCATGCAGGAGGTCAGGAGTTCAATTCTCCTTAGCTCCACGGATCGACACTCTGTCGAGTTGTCAGAGATCGGTGATGAGGATCCCGTCCCCCACAGGGGGCGGGATCCTCTGTGTTCCGGCGACTGTCCCGCTGGTCCGGGGCCCGTTCCCGCGGCACCGGCCGTCCGGCTGACCCGGCGGGGTGGAGTTGGGCAGACTGGTCCCGTACCGCCTTGAGTCACATGGGGTCCCACGGGCGTATACCTCCCCGGAGGCGTTCGCGGTGGGCATGCGGACACCGGCCGGCCCGGTCGCCGGGGCCGCCGTGTCCGGACCGGTACCGAGGCGTCGCTGACCGTATTGGCCCGGCCGTGGCAGAATCAAACGGCCGGAGGTGGCGCGGCCCGACGGGAGGAGTAGCGATGCCTGCGAGCATCCTTGGGGAGGTCGGCCACCTCCTCGATGCTGCGTTGATACGGGACACGACCACCCGGCTGAGCTGCCCTTCCTGCGGTTCCGGGCATGTGGCGCAAGTGCTCGGCGACAACGGCGGAATCTCCTACGTGTGCACGGCCTGCGGCCACAGCTGGAGCTGATCGATGGGTGCACACAGGCGGAAGTGCGACTGGTGCGGCAGTGGTACGCCGATCGTCCGTGACATGGAGCCGATCAACCCCGACTACCAGTACTGGTGCGAGGAATGCGCGCGGGCGCTGATCATAAAAGGCGACCCGATCGAGACCTACCGCGAGCTGGAGGGCGAGCCGATCTACGGGCGCCTGCTGGAGGAGCACTGCACGCTCAAGAGGTTCTACTCCTTCGTCACCGCTTGACGTAGCGCCGGCCCCCGAGGTTGCCCCGGCAACGATGTCGGGGTCCGGGCCAGCGCCAGGAACAGCGCGGCGGCCCCCGCGTAGAGGGCCGAGAGCGCCATCTGGGCGCCGTTCTGGTGCAGTTCGGGCCGTGCCGGTCCGTGCGGTACCCACCAGGGGGCGTACGAGCAGAACACCAGGGCCGTGCCGAGGGCCGCCGTCCGGTGGCCGCGCGTCCACAGCAGTAGCACCAGGGGTACGCACCACACCCAGTGGTGCGTCCAAGACACCGGGCTGACCAGCAGCGCGGTGACCGCGCAGGCGCACACCGCCCAGGCCCGCGCCCCACGCAGCTCCGCCCGCACCGCCACCGCGAGCCCCACGGCGGTCACCACGGCCGCCACGGCCGTCCAGACGGCTCCGGGGTCCGGCGTGTGCAGCAGGCGCGCCAGGACCCCGCGCAGGGCCTGGTTGGCGGTGTCCTCGGGCCGCCCGACCCGGTCCGAGCGGAACACCGCGTCCGTCCAGAACCGCCACGAGTCGTACGGCAGGACGGCCGCGGCGAGCAGCGTGGCCCCGGCGAACGCGACGGCCGCTCCGCGCGCGTGACGCAGCCAGGGGTCCCCGTCGCCGCTCCGCAGCCGGGCCACGACCCCCGCGGTGAGCAGGAAGACCGGGAACAGCGCGGGCGTCAGCTTCACCGCGGCGGCGACCCCCAGCCCCGCGCCGGCCCAGCGGCCGCGGCTCCCGGCGGGGTGCCGGGTCAGGTCCCACAGCACCGCCGTGGCGAGCAGCAGGTTCACCTGGCCGTAGCGCACGGTCGTCCACACCGGCTCGCACCAGACCGCCGCCGCCGCGGCCCACAGGACGGTCTCCACGCGCGTGTGGCCGGCGAGTCTCAGGGACAGCCGCACGAACATCAGCAGCAGCACCAGGTTCCCGGCCGTGGCCAGCGTGCGCAGCACCGCGGCGCCCGGCAGCGTCAACGCCGTGAACAGCAGGGCCGCGAAGGGGGGATAGGTGGTGGGCAGGTGCGCGGTGGTCGCCCGCAGCGCGTACAGATCGCCGCCCGCGAGGACGGTGGCGCCCTCCGCCCGGTACACCATCAGGTCGATCATCGACACGTGCGCGGCCCGCTGAGCCAGCCAGAACGCGGTGAACGACACCAGGCACGCGCCCGCCGCCACCGGCACGCGGCACCGGGCTCCGGAGAACGCTGTCAGGGTCACGAAAGCAGACATTAGCCCCCGTACATGAACCAACCGGAAACCGATTTGGTACTGCACCCCGGGGACCGTGTAATGTTGGCGTCGCCGCCGGGGAAACCGGGCGGAACAAAGCAAGGGGCTATAGCTCAGTTGGTAGAGCGCCTGCATGGCATGCAGGAGGTCAGGAGTTCAATTCTCCTTAGCTCCACAGAAATCGAAGGCGGATCATCCGAACGGATGATCCGCCTTCGTCGTGTTCCCGGTCGCTTTCCCCGACACGCGGCGGGGGGCGCCCGGTCCGGACGCCCCCATTCGCGCGCGGCGGTGTCGTCAGCGGCCGAGGGCGCGCCGGCCCCGGCCCTGGGAGAGGACGGGCAGGTTGCGCGACGGCGCCTGGCCGCGGGTGTCCTCCTCGATGCGCAGCGCCAGGGCGGGGCAGCGGCGCACCGCCCGCAGCGCCTTCGCCTCGGCGTAGCGCGGCACCTGAGCCTGCGCCACCGTCGGGAAGCCGTCCGCGCCGAGTTCGAAGACCTCGGGGAGGATGTCGGCGCACAGGCCGTGGCCCCGGCACAGCGTCCAGTCGACGTAGATCTTCTGGCGGCTGCCGCCGGTCTCCTCGGGCTCCGCGCCGCCCGGGATGCCCGTGGGCGCCCTGCCCCCCTCGAAGAGCGGCAGCACGCCCTCCACGGGCCGTCCGCAGCCGTTGCCGAGGACATGCGCGGCCAGGTCGTCGGTGAACGCCTTGATGGTCGACTCCAGGAACATCGCGGAACCGTCGGGGTGCGAACACGCCCCGCGCCGCTTCACGTTCTTCGCGACCTGCTTCAGCGCCTCCAGGGCGGCGGGGCCGCCGCCGTTCAGGATGTCCTCCAGGCCGCGCGCGGCGGCGGGCAGCCCGAGGTAGCAGGGGCCGCACTGGCCGGCGCTCTCCTCGGCCAGCCACTGGGCCACCCGCAGCGACTCGCCCAGCGGGCAGGTCTCCTGGCTGATCGGCAGGATCGCGCCCGCGCCCAGCGAACCGCCCACCGCGTCCAGCGAGTTGCGGGAGACGATCGCCTCGTTGACGGTCGCCGCGTCGATCCACTTGCCGTGGTAGCCGCCGGTCAGCACGCCCTGTGGCACCGGCGGTGCGCCGGCCAGCTGCAGGACGTAGCGCAGCGGCACACCGGTGGGGACCTCGAGCACCATCGGCCGGGCGACCGCTCCGGAGACGGTGAGCATGACGGTGCCCGGCTCGTCGTACAGGCCGGTGTTGCCGTAGCGCTCGGGGCCGATGCGGGCGGCGATGGCGAGCTGCGCGAACGTCTCCGCGTTCGACAGCAGCGTGGGCGCACCGCCCACGCCGCTCTGCGAGGCGCTGATCTTGCGGCCGGGCGGGATCGCCGGGCCGCCGTCGACCGACCGGATCAGCGACGCGGCGGCGCCGGTGACCATCCGGACCGGGTTGCGCTGCACCCAGGCGCGCAGCGCCGACCTGCGGCTGTTGCTCAGACCGCGTTCGGCGAGCGCGGCCTCCATGGAGCGCTGGGTGGACTCCCGAGTCACCCCGATCACGAGCGTGCGGGCGCCGAGCGCCTCGGCGCACAGCAGGGCGCCGTCCAGGATGAGGTGCGGGGCGCGGTTGATGAGCACCGTGTCCTTGCGGCAGGCCGGCTCGTCCTCGCTGCCGTTGACGACGACGACCGGCCGCACCCCGCGCTTGATCGCCGACTCGGCGACCGAGCGCAGCTTCCTGTGGAAGGGGAAGCCCGCGCCGCCGCGGCCCCTGAGGTTGATGCGCTCGGCGAGCTGGGCGAGCTGTTCGCCGCCCAGCGGGTCGAGCGGCCCGTGCACCTTCAGGTGCATGGGCAGGTCGAGCCGCTCCACAAGGTCGAAGCCCGAGGTCAGCTGGGGAAGGCCGACCACGCGGACTTCCGGGACGTCGGGCAGGGCCTCGTTCACCTATAGCCTCCGGAAGGCGTGTTCCAAGGTTCGCCCGAACCCGGCGTGTCGTAAGCGCCGGGGGTTGTTTCGGTGGCGGGACCGCTGTTGAACGTGTCACCCGAGTTGTACGTCCCGTAGGAGGCGTTCGTCTCACCGGTGTCGTACATGTCACGTCCGCCGTATCCGCCGGTGCCCGGATTGCCATAGGCCGGGATGGTGTATCCGGTGTCCTGGAGCGGGTCGTACGCCGACGGCGGGGCCTCGCCGACCGGCGGCGGGGACGGGATCGGCCAGCTCCCCGAGGTGCTGGAGGGGCCGTCGACGCGCGGCATCGCCTCGGTCGCCTGCAGGTCGAAGGGGAGATCCATGCGCGCGGTCCGGTCGGCCCCGAACGGCTGCTGGGGACGGCCCGGTGTGTTCACCGCGCGGTAGGCGGCCGCGAAGCCGGAGGCGGGCTCGGCGGCCGGCGCGGCCGGCGTCTGGTAGAGCGGCGCGGTCCCGGGGCCGGCCGACGGGCCGGCGGGCGACTGCCTCGCCTCGCGCCGGGACTCGAAGCCCGGCAGGGCGGACTCGGCGGCCCGCGAGCGGCTCGCGTCCAGCTCGTCCAGCCCCCGTCGCTCGGAGCTGCCCAGGACGGCGACGAGCCGGTCGGCGACCTTGCGCTTGAAGGGGCGCGGGGCCGAGCGCAGCGCCAGCGCGCCCATCACGCCGAGCAGGGACAGGCTGTAGAGGATCACGAACACCGGCTTGGCCTGGCGACCCGCGTAGAGCCCGTGCACCAGGGCCGCGCACCAGGCCGGATAGGCCAGCATGTGCATCGCCCGCCAGCGGGCGGCCACCGGGGCCGGCGCGGCGAAGTTGCTGCGCAGGGCGCCGGTGACGCCCACGAAGATCATCAGCAGGCCCGCCAGCGAGCCCAGGCCGATGAGGCCGCCGCTTCCGGTGACGCCGAGCGAGAAGGGGATGACCGCGGCGATGAACTTGGTGTGGTCCAGCGCGATCTTGGTGGTGATGTGCAGCAGCAGGAACGCGATGGAGGCGACCGCGGTCGTCCGGTGCACTGCCTGGCCGACGATCCGCTGGCGCGTGTTCAGGAAGATCCGGTCCTGGGCGAACAGCCCCCAGATCACCGAACAGCTCAGCGAGACCAGGGACAGCACGCCCGCTCCGAAGTTCAGGAACTCCTGGAACTGGCTGCCTCCGACCAGCACGACCACGGGTATGAGCAGCAGGACGACGGCGGACGCCACCCCGTAGGCCGACCGGCCCGGTTTGGGGAGCGAGCTGTTACTACGACGAGGGTTCATGGGGGCAACTCCGAGCAGTTTCGGGAAAGCGGTCCCGCTGCCGAACTCTAAGTGGCGCCATACCGATCAGTAGGAGCTTTGAGTTATTGCGTTGTTATCAAAGGACAATGCGACTGGGACGGTGTCCCTTAGTGGCTGTTACGCGAAGTAATCTCTGACCTTGGTTCAGTCGTGGCGGGGCGAAGTGTCATGTCCACCAGGCATACGGAAGCGCGTCGCGGCTTGCTCAAGGGCTGCGGTACCCTAGCGCCATGCGTGCCGTACGCCTCCTGCTTAGCGGGCCGCGCTGATCAGTACCGACCCACCGGTCGAACCGTGTGGTCGGCATCGGCGCGGCGTCCCCTCCTGTGCGAGGGGATTTTTCGTTTCCTGAGTGTCACAGCCGCAGGCAGCGCAGGCAGAGACGATCGATGGAGCTTTGAGGATCATGAGCGAGACGAACCCCGCTGCCACCGCCGAGGTGGCCGCGCCGCACCGCTACACGGCCGCCATGGCGGCCGAGATCGAGGCACGCTGGCAGGACTTCTGGGACGCCGACGGCACCTACGCGGCGCCCAACCCCAAGGGTGACCTGGCCGGTGACCCCGAGCTGGCCGCCCGGCCCAAGAAGTTCATCATGGACATGTTCCCGTACCCCTCGGGCGCGGGCCTGCACGTCGGTCACCCGCTGGGCTACATCGCCACCGACGTCTACGCCCGCTTCCAGCGGATGACCGGGCACAACGTCCTGCACACCCTGGGCTTCGACGCCTTCGGCCTGCCCGCCGAGCAGTACGCCGTGCAGACCGGCACGCACCCGCGCGTGTCCACCGAGGCGAACATGGAGAACATGAAGGCCCAGCTGCGCCGGCTGGGCCTGGGCCACGACAAGCGCCGGTCGTTCGCCACGATCGACCCGGAGTACTACAAGTGGACCCAGTGGATCTTCCTGCAGATCTTCAACTCCTGGTACGACGACGAGGCCGGTGCGGCGCGCCCGATCTCCGAGCTGGTCGCCCGGTTCGAGTCCGGTGAGCGCGCGGTGCCCGGCGGGCGCCCCTGGCACGAGCTGAGCGCCGTCGAGCGCGCCGAGGTGCTGGGCGAGTACCGGCTGGCCTACGCCTCCGACGCGCCGGTCAACTGGTGCCCCGGCCTGGGCACCGTGCTGGCCAACGAGGAGGTCACCGCCGACGGCCGTTCCGAGCGCGGCAACTTCCCGGTCTTCAAGGCCAAGCTGCGCCAGTGGAACATGCGCATCACCGCCTACGCCGACCGGCTGCTGGAGGACCTGGAGGCGCTGGACTGGCCCGAGGCCATCAAGCTGCAGCAGCGCAACTGGATCGGCCGTTCCGAGGGCGCCCGCGTCGACTTCCCGATCGACGGCGAGCGCATCACGGTCTTCACCACCCGCCCGGACACCCTGTTCGGCGCGACCTACATGGTGCTGGCCCCCGAGCACCCGCTGGTCGAGAAGTTCACCCCGCAGGCCTGGCCCGAGGGCACCCACCAGGTGTGGACCGGCGGCCACGCCACGCCCGCCGAGGCCGTCGCCGCCTACCGGGCGCAGGCCGCCTCCAAGTCGGACGTCGAGCGGCAGGCCGAGGCCAAGGACAAGACCGGCGTCTTCATCGGCGCGTACGCCACCAACCCGGTCAACGGCGAGCAGGTCCCCGTCTTCATCGCCGACTACGTCCTGATGGGCTACGGCACCGGCGCGATCATGGCCGTCCCGGCGGGCGACCAGCGCGACTTCGAGTTCGCGCGCGCCTTCGAACTGCCGATCCACTGCGTCGTCGAGCCCACCGACGGCCGCGGCACGGACACCTCCACCTGGGAGGACGCCTTCGCGTCCTACGAGGCGAAGATCATCAACTCCGCCAACGACGACATCTCCTTGGACGGCCTGGGCGTCACCGAGGCCAAGGCCCGCATCACCGAGTGGCTGCAGCAGCGGGGCATCGGCGAGGGCACCGTCAACTTCCGCCTGCGCGACTGGCTGTTCAGCCGCCAGCGCTACTGGGGCGAGCCCTTCCCGATCGTCTACGACGAGGACGGCGTCGCCCACGCGCTGCCCGAGTCGATGCTGCCGCTGGAGCTGCCCGAGGTCGAGGACTACAGCCCGCGCACCTTCGACCCGGACGACGCCGACACCCAGCCCGAGACCCCGCTGTCGCGCAACGAGGACTGGGTCAACGTCACCCTGGACCTGGGCGACGGGCCGAAGAAGTACCGCCGCGAGACCAACACCATGCCCAACTGGGCCGGTTCCTGCTGGTACGAGTTCCGCTACCTGGACCCGCACAACGACCGGCAGTTGGTCGACCCCGAGATCGAGCGGTACTGGATGGGCCCGCGCGAGGGCCTGCCGCACGGCGGTGTCGACCTGTACGTCGGCGGCGCCGAGCACGCCGTGCTGCACCTGCTGTACGCGCGCTTCTGGTCCAAGGTCCTGTTCGACCTGGGGCACGTCTCCTCCGCCGAGCCGTTCCACAAGCTGTTCAACCAGGGCATGATCCAGGCCTACGTCTACCGCGACAGCCGTGGCATCGCGGTCCCCGCGGCCGAGGTCGAGGAGCGGGACGGCGCCTACTACCACCAGGGCGAGCAGGTCACCCGCCTGCTGGGCAAGATGGGCAAGTCCCTGAAGAACGCGGTGACTCCGGACGAGATCGCCGCCGAGTACGGCGCCGACACGCTGCGCCTGTACGAGATGGCGATGGGCCCGCTGGACGTGTCGCGGCCGTGGGACACGCGCGCGGTGGTCGGTCAGTTCCGGCTGCTGCAGCGGCTGTGGCGCAACATCGTGGACGAGAGCACCGGCGAGGTCACCGTCACCGACGCCGAGCCCGGCGAGGAGACGCTGCGCGCCCTGCACAAGGCGATCGACGGCGTGCGCCAGGACCTGGAGGGCCTGCGCTTCAACACCGCCATCGCCAAGGTGACCGAGCTGAACAACCACCTGACCAAGGCCGGTGGCGAGGTGTCCCGCTCGGTCGCCGAGCCGCTGGTGCTGCTGGTCGCCCCGCTGGCCCCGCACGTCGCCGAGGAGCTGTGGCGCAAGCTGGGCCACACCGACTCGGTCGTCCACCAGGACTTCCCGGTCGCCGACCCGCGGTACGTGGTGGACGAGACCGTGACCTGCGTGGTGCAGATCAAGGGCAAGGTCAAGGCCCGGCTGGAGGTGTCGCCGGCCATCTCCGACGAGGAGCTGGAGAAGGCGGCGCTGGCGGACGAGAAGGTCGTCGCCGCCCTGGACGGCGCGGCGATCCGCAAGGTGATCGTGCGGGCGCCGAAGCTGGTCAACATCGTTCCGGCGTGACCGCGTAGCCACGTGAACGCGCCGGGGACCGGGGTGCCGGACACCTCGGGGTAGTCCCCTACGGGCAGGTTCGGGGTTTTTCCGGAACCCCGGGCCTGCCCGCTGCGTTTACCGTGGAGAGCACAGCGGCGAACGCCGCATCGGGCTGAGGAGGAGCGGCATGGAAACAGTGATCACCGTGTTCGCCCTGCTGTTCCTGGTCTTCATCGGGCTCGGCGCGTACGCGACGGTCAAGGCCGTCGGCGCCGCCAAGCGCGGTGTCGACCGCACGATCGCGCAGGCCCGCCGCACGGTCGAGGACCACACACTGCGGGCCAGGTCCATCGCCCAGGTCGGTCCGGCGGGCGAGATCGCCCAGCTGCGGCTCGCGCTGCGCAACTCGATGCGCGCCACCCAGGACGCGCTGCACGCGGGCGTGGCCGAGGACGAGTCGCTCCGGGAGTCCCTCGGGCTCTTCCAGCGGCTCAGCGCGCACGGCCAGGAGCTGGACGCGGACCTCAAGCGGCTGGAGTCCGAGCCGGACCGGGCGACACTCGCCGCGCACCTTCCCGAACTGCGCCGCCGCACGGAGCGGATCACCGACTCCGCGGACTCGCTCCGCTGGGCGGCCCGCGACCGGGCCCACCGCTTCGCGGAGGACGACCTGGACTCGCTGAGTGCGCAGATCGACGTCGAGACGGGCGCCCTTCGGCACTGGACGCACACCGAGGCCCAGCAGGCGCCGCCCCCGTGGCCGGACGCCCCCGCGGCGGCCGACGGCAGCGCCCGGCCCGGACCCGGCCCGCGGGCACCCCGCTCCGACGAGGCGCCGGCACCGGCCGCGCTCACCCCGCCCTCGCCGCGCCCGGCCTACCCCTGGCAGAAGAAACCGCGCCCCGAGAGCACCACTTGACCGGACCGCGCCGGGACCGGAGGACAGGGGCCGGGCTGCCGTAGGGGCACTCCGGCGGGTAACCTCCAGCTCATGTCCCGCCATGTCGCGATCGTCACCGATTCAACGGCCTACCTGCCGCCACGGACGATGGAGCGCCACGGCATCACCGCGGTGCCCCTGACCGTCGTCCTCGGCGACCGGGCGCTCGAAGAGGGCACCGAGATCTCGACCCGCTCCCTCGCCCAGGCCCTGCAGAAACGCCGCCCGGTCACCACCTCCCGGCCCAGCCCGCAGCTGTTCGCGGAGACCTACCGCAAGGTCGCCGAATCCGGCGCGAGCGCCATCGTCTCCCTGCACCTGTCCGCCGAGCTGTCCGGCACCTACGACGCGGCCGTGCTCGCGGCGCGCGAAGCGCCGGTTCCGGTGCGGGTGCTGGACACCGGGATGATCGCGATGGCTCTCGGGTTCTGCGCCCTGGCCGCCGCCGAGACGGCGGAGGCGGGCGGCACCGTGGACGAGGCCGTCACCGCCGCCGAGAAGCGAGCGGCCGGCACCTCCGCCTACTTCTACGTCGACACGCTCGACTATCTGCGCCGCGGCGGGCGCATCGGCGCCGCCCAGGCCCTGTTCGGATCCGCGCTGGCGGTCAAGCCGCTGCTCCAGCTGGAGAACGGCCGCATCGAACCCCTGGAGAAGGTCCGCACGGCGTCCCGGGCGATCGCCCGCCTCGAGGAGATCGTCGCCGACCGGGCGGGCGGCGCCGAGGTGGACATCGCCGTCCACCATCTCGCCGCGCCCGACCGGGCGTCCGCCCTCGCCGACCGGCTGCGGGCCCGGGTGCCCCGGCTGGCCGACCTGCACGTCAGCGAGGTCGGCGCGGTGATCGGGGCGCACACCGGGCCCGGACTGCTGGGCGCGGTCGTCTCACCGCGCTGAGGGGGCGCCGCTCGGCGGTGCGCTCGTGCGGGGTGTCGTCACTCGTGCGGGTGGCGCGGTTTTCCACAACGGAGCGTCCCTCCACGGAAATCAATCAAGATCATCGCGAATCGGCGGGATGTCCGATCCTCGTCGCATGGCACTTCGATCACGTTCACGCACCGCCACCCCGACCAGTGGACCGGGCCGTGGCCCCGCCTCCGACGGGCGCGTCCGCCGCCGCCCCGCAGGGCACCCCCGCGCCCGGCACCGCGCCCCCGCGCCCGCCGACGAACTGCGACGCCGCGCGGACCTTCTCTTCGGCGAACGCGGCGCGCACTGGCCGGAGTCGGGCAACGCCCCACCGCCGGACGCCTGGCGTCCCGCGAGCACGGTGAGCGTGACGGGGCCCGCGCCCGGACTGCCGTCACCGACCGTCCCGCCCCTCGCTCGGCGCGGGAGGGCCGAGCCCGCTCATGAGGCCGAGCCGGCTGCCCCGGCCTCCGGCGCCGATGCGGCCGGCGTTCACGAGACACAACCGGCGGACGACGCTGACCACTTCGAGCCGGCGGGACGGCTCGTGCCCGGCATGCGGGAACGGGCGGGGCTCGCACTTCGGGAGCGGCTGCCGCTCTGGCTGCAGACGCGGTGCGGGGTGGAGCGACGGGGCGTGATCGCGCTGGCGGTGGTGCTCGTGGCGGCGGCCGTGTTCGCCGTCCAGCACTTCTGGGCGGGCCGCACGGAGACGGTGAGCGCTCCTCAGGTGGTGCGCGCCGAGGCGCCGTACGCGGGCAAGGACGACGACGCGAAGTCCGGCCGGTCCACCGGCGCCTCCGCTGCGCACACGTCCGTCGCGGACACCTCGACCGCGCCCGCCGCGGAGATCGTCGTGGACGTCGGCGGCAAGGTCCGCAGGCCCGGAATCCGGCGGCTTCCGGCGGGTTCCCGGGTGGCCGACGCACTGCGCGCGGCGGGCGGGGTCCGGCCGGGGGCGAGCACCGAGGGGCTCAACCGGGCCCGTTTCCTGGTGGACGGCGAACAGATCCTGGTCGGCGCGCCCCCGGGGACGGCGGCCGGGGCGCCCGGGCCCGGCGGCGGCGCGGGCGGAGCGGCGGCGGCCGGGGCGCCCGCGGCCCCGGTCTCCCTCAGCACCGCGACCGTGGATCAGCTCGACACCCTGCCCGGGGTCGGTCCGGTGCTGGCCCAGCACATCCTCGACTACCGCACCCGGCACGGCGGTTTCCGCTCGGTGGACGAGCTGCGCCAGGTCAACGGGATCGGCGACCGCCGTTTCGCCGACCTGCGCGTCATGGTGCGGCCATGAGCGGGGGAGAGGCCGGAGCAGCGCGGCCGCGGTCCGCCCGGGAAGCCCCCGGGGACCACTGCGAGAGCAGCCGCCCGGGCGAGTCCGAGGCCCCGGCCGACCTGCGACTGGTGCCGCCCGCCCTCGCCGCCTGGGGGACGGCCGCCCTGGTGCTCGGCGCCTCGCCGGCCTGGAGCGCCGTCCTCGCGGTCGGCTGCGGTGTCGCGGGGGCCGCTCTGCTCGCGGCGCGGCGCCGGGCTGCCGGCGGCCGCTTCGCCCGGTCGCGTGCCCCGGTCGCCGCCGTGCTCCTGTGCGTGGCCGCTGCCGCCGGCTCCGCCGGGCTGCACGGGGCGGACGTACGGCGGGGCCCGGTGCCGGAGTCGGCACGGCGGTTCGCCACCCTGACAGCCGAGGTCGAGGTGAGCGGCGACCCTTGGCTCAGCAGACCGCGGGTGCGGGGCGACCACGCGGCGCCGGTGGCGGTGCTGGCCCGGGCGGAGGTGCGGCGCGTCGAGCAGGACGACGGGCGGACCGTGCGGACACGGAGCCCCGTACTGATGGTCGTGGACCGGGACGTCCCGGCGCCGAGGGCGCCGCCGGGCGAGGAAGCACCCGTCACCCGGGGCCCCCGCGAGGCGCGTTCGGCCTGGCTCGGGCTGCTGCCGTCCACCCGGCTTCGGGTGACCGCCCGGCTGGCTCCCGCCCTGACCGGCGGTGACCGCACCGCGGCCGTGCTACGCGTACGCGGCGATCCCGAGCCGGAGATCGTGGCGGGGCCGAACGGTCCGCAGCGGCTCGCGGGCCGGCTCAGGGCCGGGCTGCGGGAGGCGACCGAGGAACTGCCCGCCGACGCCCGGGCGCTGCTGCCCGGGCTGGTCGTCGGCGACACCTCCCGGATCACGCCGGAACTCGACGAGGCCTTCAAGGAGACGGACCTCGCGCACACCCTCGCCGTCTCCGGCAGCAACCTCACGATCCTGCTCGCCCTGCTGCTCGGGCCGCCCGGCCTGGCCCAGCGCGCCGAGCGCCGCGGACTGGCCCCGCGTCTGGGGCTACCGCTGCGCGCGACCGCACTGCTGGCGGCGGCACTCACGCTCGGCTTCGTGATCGTGTGCCGGCCCGACCCCAGCGTGCTGCGGGCCGCGGCCTGCGGCTCGGTCGCCCTCCTCGCCCTGGCGACCGGGCGCCGCAGATCCCTGATCCCGGCCCTGGCCACGGCCGTGCTGCTGCTGGTGCTGTACGACCCGTGGCTGGCCCGCGGTTACGGGTTCCTGCTCTCCGTGCTGGCCACCGGCGCGCTGCTGGTGCTGGCGCCCGGCTGGAGCGAGGCGCTGCGGCGGCGCCGAGTGCCGGCCCGGCTCGCCGAGGCTCTGGCCGCGGCCGCCGCCGCACAGGCCGTGTGCGCGCCGGTCGTGGCGGTGCTGTCGGCCCGGGTGAGCCTGGTGGCGGTGCCCTGCAACCTGCTCGCCGAGGTGGCGGTCGCCCC
The DNA here is from genome assembly GCF_055601245.1 of Streptomyces sp. NPDC038135. Lineage (NCBI taxonomy): Bacteria > Bacillati > Actinomycetota > Actinomycetes > Kitasatosporales > Streptomycetaceae > Streptomyces > Streptomyces sp. NPDC038135. The sequence goes on from NZ_JBVJXS010000002.1 coordinate 503,442, forward strand.
GGCCACGGTGCTGGGCTTCGCGGCGCTGGCCGTGGCACCGGTGACGATGCCCGCGGCCAAGGCGCTGGCGTGGTGCGCCGGCTGGCCCGCCGGATGGATCGCGCGGATCGCCCGGACCGGCGCGGCGCTGCCCGGCGCGGGAGTGGACTGGCCGGCGAGCTGGTCCGGGGCGTTGCTGCTCGCGGCGGTCACGGTGGCCGTCGTGTCGGCCGGGCGGCGGTTGCTGCGGCACCCCTGGTGGTGCGCCGCGCTGGCCGGGCTGCTCCTGCTCGCGCTGGTCCGGCCGGCACCCCTGACCCGGGTGATCACGGGCTGGCCGCCCCCGGGCTGGCGGTACGCGATGTGCGACGTCGGGCAGGGCGACGCCACCGTGCTGGCGGCCGGTGACGGCGCCGGGGTGGTCGTGGACGCCGGACCCGATCCGGAGCCGGTGGACCACTGCCTGCGGGCACTCGGCGTCACACGCGTCCCGCTGCTGGTCCTGACCCATTTCCACGCCGACCACGTCACGGGCCTGCCCGGTGTGCTGAGGGGCCGCTCGGTGGCCGCGATCGAGACCACGGACTACGCGGAACCGGCCGACCAGGCCGAGTTCGTCAGGAGGGAGGCGGCTCGACGGCACATCCCGCTCGGCACGGCGGTGGCGGGGGAGGAGCGGCGCAGCGGGGCACTGAGCTGGCGGGTGCTGTGGCCGCCCGCGCCACCCGCCCCGGGTCAGCCGCCGGCACCGGAGCCCGACGGCCCGAACGACGCCAGTGTCGTCCTGCTCGTGCGGTCCGGCGGGCTGCGGCTGCTGCTGCTCGGCGACCTCGAACCCCCGGCCCAGCAGGCCCTGTTGCGGTCCCCGGCCGCCGCCGGGCTCGCGAGGGTGGACGTGCTGAAGGTGGCCCACCACGGCTCGGCGTACCAGGACCCGGACCTGATACGGCTGGCCGCCCCGCGGGTGGCGCTCATCTCCACCGGCGCCGACAACCCCTACGGGCATCCGGCACCGGTGACCGTGGCCGCGCTGCGGGCCGGCGGGGCGATGGTGCTGCGCACCGACCGGGACGGTGCGCTCGCGGTCGGCGGCGGGGGGACGGAGCGGGAGGTGCGGGTGACCAGAGACTGAGCGGCGGGTGTCCGCCCAGACTGGACGCATGAATCCATCCCAGGCAGACGCCTACCTCCGCCGCATCGGGGCCGCGCGCCCGCAGCACCCCACCGTCGAGGCGTTGCGGGAGCTGCACCTGCGCCATCTGCGGACCGTCCCCTTCGAGAACCTCTCCATCCACCTGGGCGAGGAGATCGTCCTGGAGGAGGAGCGGCTGCTCGACAAGGTGGTCGGCCGGCGGCGGGGCGGCTTCTGCTACGAACTGAACGGCGCCTTCGGGGCGTTGCTCACCGCACTCGGCTACGAGGTCGAGCTGCTGGCGGGACGGGTGTACGGGGACGAGGGGCGTCTCGGCATCCCGTACGACCATCTCGCGCTGCGGGTACGGACGGCGGACGGCGCCGACTGGCTCGCCGACGTCGGGTTCGGTGCGCACAGCCACTTCCCGCTGTCGCTCGCCGAGCGCGGTGAGCAGACGGACCCCGGCGGGACGTTCCGGGTGACGGAGGCCGGCCCGGACCCGGCCGGCGTGAGCGGTGCGGCTCCCGGCCCGGCCGGCGTGAGCGGTGCGGCTCCCGGCCCGGCCGGCGTGAGCGGTGCGGCTCCGGACCCGGCCGGCGTGACCGGTACTGCCGGGCCGGGGTCGGCCGCCGGGGGCGCGGACCTGGACGTGCTGCGGAACGGCGAACCGCAGTACCGGCTGGAGACGCGGCCGCGGGCGCTCGCGGACTTCACGGGCGGGGCCTGGTGGCACAGCACCTCGCCGCGTTCGCACTTCACGCGGTCCCTGGTGTGCTCGCGGCTGACCGAGGACGGCGGGCGACTCACCCTCAGCGGACGCGTGCTGACCACCACCGCACCCGACGGGAGGAAGGAGACACGGGCGCCGGCGACGGACGAGGAGGTGCTGGCGCTGTACCGGGAGGAGTTCGGGATCGAGCCGGCCGTGGTGCCTACGGTGCGACAGAGGGACCAGGTGGGCTGAGCAAGCTGAACGAGGCGGGCTGAACGAGCTGCAGGAGGCGGGCTGAGCAAGCTGAACGAGGCGGGCTGAACGAGCTGCAGGAGGCGGGCTGAACCAGGCCGGCCGGACCGGCGTGACCTCGTGCCGGAGAATGTTTCCGTGAGTGATGTGAGACATGTGCTGGTGCTGCCCGACCGCGACACCGCCGAGGAGGTGGCCGAGGCGCTCGCGGAGCACTTCGGCATCGACGAGGACCCCCGGCCGGTCCGGGACGCCCTGGCCGGCGAGGACGACGCCGAGGACGCCCAGTGGCTGCTGGCGCTGCGCGACGAGGCCGGCCGGCTCGACCCCGCCGAGCTTGACGCGTTCGCGGGCCGGTGGGACGGCTGGCGCGAGGAGCCGTGATCCCGGGCCCCGCGACTCCGGCTTCCCCTCGGGGTGCCGGTCGGGGCTCGGACCGGGGAGAGGCCGGGGTCCGGTCCGGGTGCGCGGGCCGGTCCACTGTCAGTGCCGCGTGGGATGCTGTAGGCGATGGCCAGAAAAGCTGCGAATGACGACCTTCTCGCCCCGGTGACCCTCGCCGTGGGCCAGGAGGACCTGCTGCTCGACCGTGCCGTGCGCGACGTGGTGGCCGCCGCCCGGGCCGCCGACGCCGACACCGACGTACGGGACCTGACGCCGGACCAGTTGCAGCCCGGCACGCTCGCCGAGTTGACGAGTCCCTCGCTCTTCGCGGAGCGCAAGGTCGTGGTCGTGCGCAACGCGCAGGACCTCTCGGCCGACACGGTCAAGGACGTGAAGGCGTACCTCGGGTCGCCCGCGGAGGAGATCACGCTCGTGCTGCTGCACGCGGGCGGTGCGAAGGGCAAGGGGCTGCTGGACGCCGCGCGCAAGGCGGGCGCGCGGGAGGTGGCCTGCCCGAAGATGACCAAGCCGGCGGACCGGCTGGCCTTCGTGCGGGGCGAGTTCCGCGCGTTCGGCCGGTCGGCGACGCCGGAGGCCTGCCAGGCGCTCTGCGACGCCATCGGCAGCGACCTGCGGGAGCTGGCCTCCGCGGTGTCGCAGCTCGTCGCCGACGTGGAGGGGACGATCGACGAGGCGGTCGTCGGCCGGTACTACACCGGCCGTGCCGAGGCCTCCAGCTTCACGGTCGCCGACCGGGCCGTCGAGGGGCGCACGGCGGAGGCGCTGGAGGCGCTCCGGTGGTCGCTGTCGACCGGCGTGGCTCCGGTGCTCATCACCAGTGCGCTCGCCCAGGGGGTGCGCGCCATCGGCAAGCTCTCCTCGGCGCGCGGTGGCAGGCCCGCGGACCTGGCGCGGGAGCTGGGCATGCCGCCCTGGAAGATCGACCGGGTGCGCCAGCAGATGCGGGGCTGGACACCGGACGGAGTGTCCGTGGCGCTGCGCGCGGTGGCCGAGGCCGACGCGGGAGTGAAGGGCGGCGGTGACGACCCCGAGTACGCGCTGGAGAAGGCGGTCGTGATCATCGCCCGCGCCGCCCGCTCCAGAGGCCGAGGCTGACACCGGGCGCTCCCGTCCGAAGGGGCTGGGCCGTACGGGCCTGACGTGATCCAGTCGCCCCGTGGCGGCCGGCGAGGAGAATCGGACGTGTCAGCCGTACATCGCCGACGCGCTGGAAGGTGGCGATCGCCATGGCTGAGCACCCGCACGCGACCCTCGTCCGCGAGGTCTACGACGCCTTCCTCCGCGTGGATCTGGACACCCTGCGCGAGCTGATGACGGCGGACGTCACCTACCACGTGCCCGGCGACCACGCCTTCTCGGGCGACCTCAAGGGCCGGGACGCGGTGATCGGCATGTACCGCAGGCTCTTCCAGGAGACCGGCGGCAGCTTCCGCGCCGATCTGCGCCATGTCTTCGTCGACGGCCGGGGCCACGCCGTGGCCCTGCACCACGTCACCGCCGAGCGCGAGGGCCGACGCCACCGCGTGGACGGATGCCTCGTCCTGCGCATCGTCGGCGACAGGGTCACCGACATCGACGAGTGCGTCGAGGACGTGGACAAGGAGAACGCGTTCTGGGGCTGAGGCACGGGAAAGCCGAAGGCCCCGGCGCCCGCCCTGGGGAAGGGAGGGAGCCGAGGCCTTCGGTTCAAGACGTGAGGATCCGCACCCGCGTGGCGAACGCAGGCCGCGTGCGGATCCGGGATGCCGGTAGGGAGCGGATGAGAGAGGGCCCGCTCTGGGTCCTGCCGGCGGTCAGATCAGAAAGGAGGTTCAGCCCTTGAGGGACGCGACCTTGGAAGCAAGCGCCGACTTCTTGTTGGCGGCCTGGTTCTTGTGGATGACGCCCTTGGAGACGGCCTTGTCGAGCGCACGCGCGGCAGCGCGCTGCAGCTCGGTGGCCTTCTCGGTGTCACCCGCGGCAGCGGCCTCACGGGCCTTGCGGATCGCGGTCTTCAGGGAGGACTTGACGGCCTTGTTGCGCAGCCGGGCCTTCTCGTTGGTCTTGATCCGCTTGATCTGGGACTTGATGTTCGCCACGAAGGAGCCTTTTCAGGTTCAGGTGCCGGACCGGGAAGAGTCCCGGACCGGTGATCCAAAATTTCTCTGACGTACCTCGCGCTGAGAGGGCATGAGGCACAGCCATCTACAGTACCAGTGGCCCTGCGAGCGGCCCAAAACGGTCCTCGGTCCCTCCGCGTGGGACCATGGAGGCTACGTATCGATCCGACCCGAGGCATAAGGCGCCTCAAGAGACAGGACCCTGCGTGCCCGCGACCCCTAACCATGTGCCCGAGCCGAGCCGTACCGCCCCGGCTCTGATCCGCAATTTCTGCATCATCGCGCACATCGACCACGGCAAGTCCACGCTCGCCGACCGGATGCTCCAGCTGACCGGTGTGGTCGAGCAGCGGCAGATGCGTGCTCAGTACCTCGACCGGATGGACATCGAGCGCGAGCGCGGCATCACGATCAAGTCCCAGGCGGTGCGTCTGCCCTGGGCCCCGACCGAGGGCCCCGACCAGGGCACGACCCACATCCTCAACATGATCGACACCCCGGGTCACGTCGACTTCACCTACGAGGTGTCGCGGTCGCTGGCCGCCTGCGAGGGGACCATCCTCCTCGTCGACGCCGCCCAGGGCATCGAGGCGCAGACCCTCGCCAACCTCTACCTGGCGATGGAGAACGACCTCACGATCATCCCCGTGCTGAACAAGATCGACCTGCCGGCCGCGCAGCCGGAGAAGTTCGCCGAGGAGCTGGCGAACCTGGTCGGTTGCGACCCGGACGACGTGCTGAAGGTCTCCGCCAAGACCGGCCTGGGCGTGGAAGCCCTGCTGGACAAGGTCGTCAAGGAGATCCCGGCGCCGGTCGGCGTCGCGGACGCCCCCGCCCGCGCCATGATCTTCGACTCGGTCTACGACTCCTACCGCGGTGTCGTGACGTACGTCCGTGTCATCGACGGCCAGCTCAACAAGCGTGAGCGCATCCGGATGATGTCCACGGGCGCCACGCACGAGCTGCTGGAGATCGGGACCAACTCGCCCGAGATGCTCCCCGCCGACGGCCTCGGCGTGGGCGAGGTGGGCTACCTGATCACCGGTGTGAAGGACGTCCGCCAGTCCAAGGTCGGCGACACGGTCACCAGCCAGGCCAAGGGCGCCACGGAGGCGCTCGGCGGCTACAAGGACCCCAAGCCCATGGTCTTCTCGGGTCTGTATCCGCTGGACGGCTCCGACTACCCCGAGCTGCGCGAGGCCCTGGACAAGCTGCAGCTCAACGACGCCGCGCTGGTCTACGAGCCGGAGACGTCCGCCGCCCTCGGCTTCGGTTTCCGCGTGGGCTTCCTCGGTCTGCTGCACCTGGACGTGATCCGGGAGCGGCTGGAGCGCGAGTTCGGTCTCGACCTGATCGCCACCGCCCCCAACGTGGTCTACCGCGTGCTCATGGAGGACGGCACCGAGTACACGGTCACCAACCCGAGCGAGTTCCCCGAAGGCAAGATCAACGAGGTCTACGAGCCGGTCGTGCGCGCCACCATCCTGGCGCCCACCGAGTTCATCGGCTCGATCATGGAGCTGTGCCAGACCCGGCGCGGCACCCTGCTCGGCATGGACTACCTCTCCGAGGACCGGGTCGAGATCCGCTACACGCTGCCGCTCGCGGAGATCGTCTTCGACTTCTTCGACCAGCTGAAGTCCAAGACCCGCGGCTACGCCTCGCTGGACTACGAGCCCACCGGCGAGCAGACGTCGAGCCTGGTCAAGGTCGACATCCTGCTGCACGGCGACAAGGTGGACGCCTTCTCGGCGATCACCCACAAGGACGCGGCCTACGCGTACGGCGTGCGGCTCGTCGCCAAGCTGCGCGAGCTCATCCCGCGGCAGGCCTTCGAGGTGCCCATCCAGGCCGCCATCGGCTCCCGGGTCATCGCCCGCGAGACCATCCGCGCCATCCGCAAGGACGTCCTCGCCAAGTGCTACGGCGGTGACATCTCCCGTAAGCGGAAGCTGCTGGAGAAGCAGAAGGAGGGCAAGAAGCGGATGAAGATGGTGGGTTCCGTGGAGGTTCCGCAGGAGGCCTTCATCGCCGTCCTGTCCAGCGATGACAGCGCGGGGTCGGGCAAGGGCAAGAAGTAACCGGAGGTTACTCCCGGTCACATGCCCAAAACGGACACCGAGGGGCTCGTCGTGCGAAAGTGCGGCGGGCCCCTACGCGTGCGTAGCGTCGCTCTGCGTGGAAAGTGACAGGCCGATGCCTCTTACGCAGCGGCCGGTCGCCGCTTACCCTGATCCCTGCTCGATAGTTACTCGCGAGTTAAACAACGAGTCCCAACCCCACCGTGAGTCAACCCAGCCGCACCTGAGCCAGCCGCGCCGTCGCGGGCCCCGGAGGATGTCGTGAGCGACACACAGACCCTGATCGAGAACCGTCCGCCGTCCGTGGCGGCCCTCTTCCTGGAGCGCGTGGCGGCCACACCGGAGGCCGAGGCCTACCGCCATCCCGTGCCCCCGGCCTCCGGGGAGGGCCCCGACGACTGGAAGTCGCTCAGCTGGGGCGAGGCGGCCCAGCGGGTCTACGCCATCGCCGCCGGACTCATCGAGCTGGGCCTGGAGCCGGAGCAGCGGGTCGCGCTCGCCGCCTCCACCCGGGTCGAGTGGATCCTCGCCGACCTCGGCATCATGTGCGCGGGCGGCGCCACCACCACGATCTACCCGCAGACCAACGCCGACGAGTCGGCGTTCATCCTCTCCGACTCCGACAGCCGGGTCCTGATCGCCGAGGACGCGGCCCAGCTCGCCAAGGCCGTGGAGAAGCGGGCCGAGCTGCCCGCGCTGACCAAGGTCGTCGTCATCGACCCGGCCGGCGTCGAGACCAGCGACTGGGTGACCACCCTCACCGAACTGGAGCAGCGCGGCGCCGCCTATCTCGAGAAGCACCCCGAGCTGATCAAGGAGCGGGTCGGCGCGATCACCAGCGACCAGCTCGCCACCCTGATCTACACCTCCGGCACCACCGGCCGCCCCAAGGGCGTGCGCCTGCCGCACGACAACTGGGCGTACATGGCCAAGGCGATCGCCGCGACCGGCCTGGTCAGCGGCGACGACGTGCAGTACCTGTGGCTGCCGCTGGCGCACGTCTTCGGCAAGGTGCTCACCTCCGGGCAGATCGAGGTCGGCCACGTCACCGCCGTCGACGGCCGCGTCGACAAGATCATCGAGAACCTCCCGGTGGTGCGGCCGACGTACATGGCGGCCGTGCCGCGCATCTTCGAGAAGGTCTACAACGGCGTCGCGGCCAAGGCCCGCGAGGGCGGCGCGGCCAAGTACAAGATCTTCCAGTGGGCCGCCGTGGTCGCCCGCGAGTACGCCAAGGTCTCCCAGGACAACTTCCGGCGCACCGGCGCCCACGCGGTGCCGTTCGGCCTGGCCGCCAAGCACAAGGTCGCCGACACCCTCGTCTACGGCAAGCTCCGTGAGGCCTTCGGCGGCCGGCTGCGCGCCTGCGTCTCCGGCGCCTCCGCGCTCGCCCCCGAGATCGGCTTCTTCTTCGCCGGCGCCGGCATCCACATCCTGGAGGGCTACGGCCTCACCGAGTCCTCCGCGGCCTCCTTCGTCAACCCCGGCGAGGCCTACCGCACCGGAACCGTCGGCAAGCCGCTGCCCGGCACCGAGGTCCGCATCGCCGACGACGGCGAGATCCTGCTGCGCGGCCCCGGCATCATGGACGGCTACCACCAGCAGCCCGAGAAGACCGCCGAGGTGCTGGAGTCCGACGGCTGGTTCCACACCGGCGACATCGGCGAGCTGTCCGCCGACGGCTACCTGCGCATCACCGACCGCAAGAAGGACCTCATCAAGACCTCCGGCGGCAAGTACGTGGCCCCGGCCGAGGTCGAGGGCCAGTTCAAGGCGGTGTGCCCGTACGTCTCCAACATCCTGGTGCACGGCGCCGACCGGAACTACTGCACCGCCCTCATCGCCCTCGACGAGATCGCGATCCTGCAGTGGGCCAAGGACAACGGCCTCGAAGGCAAGCCGTACGCCGAGGTGGTGGCCGCGCCGCAGACCGTCGAGATGGTCGACGGCTACGTCAAGGAGCTCAACGCGGGCCTGCAGCGCTGGCAGACCATCAAGAAGTACCGGCTGCTGCCCCGCGACCTCGACGTGGAGCACGGCGAGATCACGCCGAGCCTGAAGCTGAAGCGGCCCGTCGTGGAGCGCGAGTACAAGCACCTCATCGACGAGATGTACGCCGGGACCCGGGAGTCCTGACGCCGTCGCGGGAGGAGGCGGGGGCGGCACCGGCGGTGCGGCCCCCGCCCCTTACGACTCGCTTCGCATCCCGCCCGGAACTGACCGTCTTCCCACCCTTCGGCAGCACAGTTCCCACGCGTTGCCGCTCGCTTCGGTCACTCACCGCTTAGGCGCGCGTCCGGTCTGTCACCCTGGCCGCATGGACATGGCGGCCATACCGACGCAGCGGGAGAACGACACCCACGCACCCGTCGTGCGCGGGCACGCCGGCCTGCCCGGCAGCCCCCTCGCCCCCGGCTCCGCCCGCGCCCTGGTGCGCGCCGCGCTCGCCGAGGTCCCCGGTGCGCCCCGGCGGTTCGTCGACGACGCGATGGCCGTCGTCAGCGAACTGGTCACCAACGCCGTCGTCCACGCGGGCACCGACGTAGACGTGGACTGGCGTCTGGAGGCGACCGGCGCCTTCGTCATCGAGGTCGGCGACCGCCACCCCTCCCGCGCCCCGCGCGATCCCGGCACCGGCGACGCCCCGTACGAGACGTCCGAGTACGGGCGCGGGCTGCGCCTGGTCGCCACCCTCGCCGAGTCCTGGGGCGTCACCTACCGCCGGGGCGCGAAAACCGTGTGGGCGCGGCTGCGGCCCGGCGGCGAGCCGCTGGACGGACCCGTCCCCGACCACGCGCTGGACGTCGCCGAGGTCCTCGCCCCGCGGCCGCAGGGCGCCGGAGGCGACCGGGACTGGCTCGGCCGGGGCGCGCTGTCCTTCCTCGCCGAGGCCTCCGACCTGCTCGCCGGGCAGCTCGACGAGAACCTGGTCGCCGCCCTCACCGGCCGGCTGATCGTGCCCCGGCTCGCCGACTGGTGCGCGGTCTGGCTGGAGGACGAGGCGACCGCGCGCGGCGGCGACGGCGGCGCGCCCGCCCGTGTCTGGGTGGACGGCGAGGACCGCGCCGAGGAACTGCACCGCGCCCTGGAGAAGGACCCGCCCCGGCCGCCGGACGGCCTGCGGCCCGACCCGGAGCCGTATCCCTGGCCCGGCGAGGCGCTCGGCGCCCCCGGCACCGCCCTCGCCTTCCGCCTCATCGCCGGCGGCCGCCCGCTCGGCACCATGGTCCTCGGGCGGTGCGGGCAGCCCCGGTTCCCCGACGAGGTCACCGGCCTGGTGGAGGATCTGAGCCGCCGGGTGGCCCTGGCCATCGGCGCGGCCCGCCAGTACGCCCGGCAGGCCACCATCAGCGCCGTGCTGCAGCGCGGGCTGCTGCCCGGAGCGGTCGCCGAGATCCCCGGGATGAGCAGCGCCCTCGTCTACGAGCCCCGCGACAAGGGCGGCCCGAGCGGCGACTTCTACGACCTGTTCCCGGCGGGCGACGGCCGCTGGTGCTTCGCCGTGGGCGACGTCCAGGGCAAGGGGCCGGAGGCGGCCGTCGTGATCGGGCTCGCCCGGCCCTGGCTGCGCCTGCTGGCCCGCGAGGGCTACCGGGTCGCCGACGTCCTGGACCGGCTCAACCAGCTCCTCCTGGACGACGCCACCGAGGCCGCCGACGCCGCAGCCCGCGCCCTGGTCGCGGCCGGCGGCCGGCCGGTGGCCGCCGGGGACGGACCGCAGACCCGCTTCCTGTCCCTGCTCTACGGCGAGCTGACGCCCCACGCGGACGGCGGCGTCCGCTGCACCCTCGCCTCCGCCGGGCATCCGCTGCCGCTGCTGCTGCGTCCCGACGGCGAGGTGCGCACCGCCGCCCGCCCCCAGACCCTGCTCGGCGTCGTCGAGGACGAGACCTACACCAGCGAGATGGTCGAGCTGCGGCCCGGCGACAGCCTGCTGTGCGTCACCGACGGCGTCACCGAGCGGCGCTCCGGCTCCCGCCAGTTCGACGACGGCGACGGGCTCGCGCGGGCGCTGTCCGGCTGCGCGGGGCTCAGCGCCGAGGAGATCGCCGAGCGGATCCGCCGCCTCGTGCACGACTTCGGCGGCGGGCTGCCCGAGGACGACCTGGCCCTGCTGGTGCTCCAGGCGGGGTGAGTCCCGCCGTACGGGACAATGGGGGACATGCCTTCCGCACTCCCCGACGGTGAGCCCGTCCCCGACGACGGCGCACTGCCCGCCTCCGCGCTCGCCGGGGCCGCCGACCGCCCCCTCGGGTTCTACCTGCACGTCCCGTACTGCGCGACCCGCTGCGGCTACTGCGACTTCAACACGTACACCGCCACCGAGCTGCGCGGCACCGGCGGCGTGCTCGCCTCCCGGGACAACTACGCGGACACCCTGACGGACGAGGTCCGGCTGGCGCGGAAGGTCCTCGGCGACGACCCCCGCCCGGTCCGCACGGTCTTCGTGGGCGGCGGCACGCCCACCCTGCTGGCAGCCGGCGACCTGGTCCGGATGCTGGCGGCGATCCGCGACGAGTTCGGTCTCGCGCCGGACGCGGAGATCACGACCGAGGCGAACCCGGAGTCGGTCGACCCGGCGTACCTCGCCACCCTGCGCGAGGGCGGCTTCAACCGGATCTCCTTCGGCATGCAGAGCGCGCGGCAGCACGTGCTGCGGATCCTGGACCGCACGCACACCCCCGGCCGCCCCGAGGCCTGCGTGGCGGAGGCGCGGGCGGCGGGCTTCGAGCACGTCAACCTGGACCTGATCTACGGCACCCCCGGGGAGAGCGACGACGACTGGCGGGCCTCGCTGGACGCGGCCGTCGGCGCGGGCCCCGACCACGTCAGCGCGTACGCCCTGATCGTGGAGGAGGGCACCCAGCTCGCCCGCCGCATCCGCCGCGGCGAGGTCCCGATGACGGACGACGACGTCCACGCGGACCGCTACCTGATCGCCGAGGAGAGCCTGTCCGCCGCGGGCTTCGACTGGTACGAGGTCTCCAACTGGGCCACCGCCGAGGCCGGGCGCTGCCTGCACAACGAGCTGTACTGGCGGGGCGCGGACTGGTGGGGCGCGGGACCCGGGGCCCACTCGCACGTGGGCGGGGTGCGCTGGTGGAACGTCAAGCACCCGGGGGCCTACGCGGCGGCGCTGGCGTCGGGCCGGTCGCCGGGCGCGGGCCGCGAGCTGCTCATCGACGAGGACCGGCGGGTGGAGCGGATCCTGCTGGAGCTGCGGCTGCGGGAGGGCGTGCCGCTGTCCCTGCTGAAGGAAAAGGGGCTGGCGGCCGCACGCCGGGCGCTGGCGGAGGGGCTGCTCCAGGAGGAGCCGTACGACGAGGGCCGCGCAGCGCTGACCCTGCGCGGCCGCCTGCTGGCGGACGCGGTGGTACGGGACCTGGTGGACTGATCACTACGGCGCCCGGCGCCCGGCGCCCGCGAGGGCGTCAGACCTCGCCGTCGCCCGTGACGAAGTCGATCAGTTCCTCCACCCGCCCCAGCAGCTCCGGCTCCAGGTCCTTGTAGGACCGCACCCGGGACAGGATCCGCTGCCAGGCCGCGCCGGTGTTCTCCGGCCAGCCGAGGGCCCGGCACACGCCGGTCTTCCAGTCCTGGCCGCGCGGGACGCGGGGCCAGGCGGCGATGCCCAGCGAGGCCGGCTTCACCGCCTCCCAGACGTCGATGTACGGGTGGCCGACGACCAGCGCGTGCGGGCTCGTCACCGACTCGGCGATGCGCCACTCCTTGGTACCCGGCACCAGGTGGTCCACCAGGACGCCGAGGCGCGCGTCCGGGCCCGGCGCGAACTCCGCGACGATCGACGGCAGGTCGTCCACGCCCTCCAGGTACTCCACGACCACGCCCTCGACGCGCAGGTCGTCACCCCACACCTTCTCGACCAGCTCGGCGTCGTGCCGGCCCTCGACGTAGATGCGGCCGGCGCGGGCCACACGCGCGCGTGCGCCGGGGACGGCCACCGAGCCGGACGCCGTACGGGTGGCCCGCGCCGGACCCGACGGCGGCCGCACCAGGGTCACCACCCTGCCCTCCAGCAGGAATCCGCGCGGCTCCAGCGGGAACACCCGGTGCTTGCCGAAGCGGTCCTCCAGCGTCACCGTGCCCGCCTCGCAGCGGATCACCGCCCCGCAGAACCCGGAACCGGGCTCCTCCACCACGAGACCCGGCTCCGCCGCGACCTCCGGCACGGGCTGGGACTTCTTCCAGGGAGGGGTCAGATCGGCGGAGTACTGGCGCATTCGGATGACGATAGGAGAACCGGCGGGCTCGTGCTCATGACACGCCGAAACGCGCCGCCAGCTCCTCGCGTTGCCGCCGTACGAACGCCGCGTCCACCACCGCTCCGTGACCGGGCACGTACAGTGCGTCCTCGCCGCCCAGGGACAGCAGGCGGTCCAGCGCGTCCGGCCAGCGGGAGGGGACCGCGTCCGGGCCCGCCTGCGGTTCGCCGGACTCCTCCACCAGGTCGCCGCAGAAGACGACCTCGGGGTCGCCCGGCACCAGCACCGCCAGGTCGTGGGCCGTGTGGCCGGGGCCCACGTTGGCGAGCAGCGCCTGTCGTCCGTCGCCGAGGTCGAGCGTCCACTCCCCGGAGACCAGGTGCCGAGGCGGCGCCAGCGCGTCCACCGCCTCGTCGGCCTCCGGCACGGGCAGGCCGTTGCGGGTCGCGTCCAGGCGCAGCTCCTCGCGCCCGTGCGCCAGCGCCGCGTCCATGCCGACCGCGGCGAACACCTCCGCCCCGGCGAAGGCGGACGCGCCGAAGACGTGGTCGAAGTGGGGGTGGGTGAGCGCGAGATGGGTCACACGGTGACCGGCGAGCCGCTGCGCCCGCTCCCGCAGCCGCGCGCCCTCGGCGAGGCTCGACCCGGCGTCCACCATCAGCGCCGTGCCCGCCCCCAGCACCAGGCCCGCGGTGCAGTCCCAGCCGGGCAGCCGGCACCGCCCGACCCCGTCGGCCAACCGCTCCCACTCCAGCTCTTCCCAAGTCACGGTCATGCCGCGACGCTAACGGTAGGACGGGGCGGGGAGGGACCGACCTTGCCCGGTGAGTACCCCACGGCCGTACACTGGCGGGGGAACGCTGGCACTCGGACACGCAGAGTGCCAGGGGGAAGATTCGAAGGGCCGGGCGAAGACATGCTGGAGGTGCGCGCGGATGCTGAGTGAACGCAGACTTCAGGTGCTGCGCGCCATCGTCCAGGACTACGTGGGCACCGAGGAGCCGGTCGGCTCCAAGGCGCTCACCGAACGGCACAACCTCGGCGTGTCACCGGCGACCGTGCGCAACGACATGGCCGCCCTGGAGGACGAGGGGTACATCGCCCAGCCGCACACCAGCGCCGGGCGCATCCCCACCGACAAGGGCTACCGGCTGTTCGTCGACAAGCTCGCCGGCGTCAAGCCGATGACCGGGCCCGAGCGGCGGGCGATCCAGAACTTCCTCGAGGGCGCCGTCGACCTCGACGACGTCGTCGCGCGGACGGTGCGGCTGCTCGCGCAGCTCACCCGGCAGGTCGCCGTCGTGCAGTACCCGTCCCTGACCCGGTCCACCGTGCGGCACGTGGAGCTGCTCTCGCTCGCCCCCGCGCGCGTGATGCTCGTGCTGATCACGGACACCGGCCGGGTCGAGCAGCGGATGGTGGACTGCCCGGCGCCGTTCGGGGAGACGGCCCTCGCCGACCTCCGGGCGAGACTCAACAGCCGGGTCGCGGGCCGCCGGTTCACCGACGTGCCGCGCCTGGTCGAGGACCTGCCGGAGGCGTTCGACCACGAGGATCGCGGTACGGTCTCCACGGTGCTCTCCACTCTGCTGGAGACACTGGTCGAGGAGAACGAGGAGCGGCTGATGATCGGCGGCACCGCCAATCTCACCCGTTTCGGACATGACTTTCCCCTCATGATCCGGCCCGTCCTGGAGGCCCTGGAGGAGCAGGTCGTGCTCCTCAAGCTCCTCGGCGAGGCGAAGGATCCGGGCGTGATGGTGCGCATCGGGCACGAGAACGCACACGAAGGACTCAACTCCACGTCCGTCGTGTCGGTCGGCTACGGTTCGGGCGGCGAGGCGGTTGCCAAGCTCGGCGTGGTCGGACCGACCCGCATGGACTACCCGGGAACGATGGGAGCGGTACGCGCAGTGGCACGGTACGTCGGACAGATCCTGGCGGAGTCGTAAGTGGCCACGGACTACTACGCCGTTCTCGGCGTGCGCCGCGACGCGTCGCAGGATGAGATCAAGAAGGCGTTCCGTCGGCTCGCGCGCGAGCTGCACCCGGACGTCAACCCCGATCCGAAGACCCAGGAGCGGTTCAAGGAGATCAACGCCGCCTACGAGGTGCTGTCGGACCCGCAGAAGAAGCAGGTCTACGACCTCGGCGGCGACCCGCTCTCCCAGTCGGGCGGCGCGGGCGCGGGCGGCTTCGGGGCCGGCGGCTTCGGCAACTTCTCCGACATCATGGACGCGTTCTTCGGCACGGCGTCGCAGCGCGGGCCGCGCTCGCGAACCCGGCGCGGCCAGGACGCGATGATCCGCATCGACGTCGAGCTGGACGAGGCGGCCTTCGGCACGACCAAGGACATCCAGGTCGACACCGCGGTCGTCTGCAACACCTGCAGCGGCGAGGGCGCGGCTCCGGGCACGACCGCCCAGACCTGTGACATGTGCCGCGGCCGCGGCGAGGTGTCGCAGGTCACCCGGTCCTTCCTGGGTCAGGTCATGACCTCCCGCCCCTGCCCCCAGTGCCAGGGCTTCGGCACGGTCGTGCCGACCCCGTGCCCGGAGTGCGCGGGCGACGGGCGGGTGCGCTCCCGCCGCACCCTCACCGTGAAGATCCCGGCCGGCGTCGACAACGGCACCCGGATCCAGCTCGCCGGCGAGGGCGAGGTCGGCCCCGGCGGCGGTCCGGCCGGCGACCTCTACGTCGAGATCCACGAGCTGCCGCACTCGACCTTCCAGCGGCGCGGCGACGACCTGCACTGCACGGTCACCATCCCGATGACCGCGGCGGCCCTCGGCACCAAGGTCCCGCTGGAGACGCTGGACGGCCTGGAGGAGGTCGACATCCGGCCGGGCACCCAGTCCGGCCAGTCGATCCCGCTGCACACCCGGGGCGTCACCCACCTGCGGGGCGGCGGCCGGGGCGACCTGATCGTCCACGTCGAGGTCACCACCCCGACCAAGCTGGATCCCGAGCAGGAGCGGCTGCTGCGCGAGCTGGCGAAGCTGCGCGGCGAGGAGCGTCCGCAGGGGCAGTTCCAGCCCGGGCAGCAGGGGCTGTTCTCGCGGCTGAAGGACGCGTTCAACGGGCGCTGAGGCGCGCCGGGTCCAGGGGGCTCCGGCCCCTTGGACCCCGCCGGGGGGCTCCCGTCCCCCGGCCCCGGGCCCCGCTCTCCCACCGGCAGGACCGGCGGGCCGGAAAGTGGCATGTGCCAGGAGGAAGACCCGATTCGGCGCCTCCCCCAGGACGTGACAACATGCGGGCATGTCCTCCGCGCTGACCGATCTCTTCCCCCAGCCGATCGTGCAGGCACCCATGGCGGGCGGGGTCTCCGTGCCGCAGCTCGCCGCCGCCGTGTCCGAGGCGGGCGGCCTCGGGTTCCTCGCCGCCGGGTACAAGACCGCCGACGGCATGTACCAGGAGATCAAGCAGCTGCGCGGACTCACCGGCCGGCCCTTCGGCGTGAACCTCTTCGTGCCGCAGCCCGTGTACCCGGGTGCGGGCACCGGCTCCACCGGAGCGGCCGCGGCCGCGCCCCTCGACGCGGGCGCCGTGGAGGTCTACACCCACCAGCTCGCCGGTGAGGCCGCCTGGTACGAGACCGAGCTGGGCGACCCGGACAGCGGCCGCGACGACGGCTACGACGCCAAACTCGCCGTGCTGCTCGACAACCCGGTGCCGGTCGTCTCCTTCCACTTCGGGGTCCCCACCCGCGAGGTCGTCGACTCCCTGCACCGCGCCGGGACGTTCATCCTGGCCGCCGCCACCACCCCGGAGGAGGCGCGCGCGGTCGAGCGGTCCGGGGCCGACGCGGTGATCGCGCAGGGCGTCGAGGCCGGCGGCCACCAGGGCACCCACCGGGACGTCCCCGAGAACGACGGCTCCGGCATCGGACTGCTGTCGCTGCTCACGCAGATCCGCGAGGCGGTGCGCATTCCGGTCGTCGCCGCCGGCGGCATCATGCGCGGCGACCAGATCGCCGCCGTCCTCGCGGCGGGCGCGAGCGCCGCCCAGCTCGGCACGGCGTTCCTCGCCACCCCCGAGTCCGGCGCCCACGCCCTGCACAAACAGGCGCTCACCAACCCCCTGTTCGCGCGCACCGAACTGACCCGGGCCTTCTCCGGCCGCCCGGCGCGCGGACTGGTCAACCGCTTCCTGCGCGAGCACGGCCCCTACGCCCCCGCCGCCTATCCCGAGATCCACCATGTGACGGCGCCGCTGCGCAAGGCCGCCGCCAAGGCCTGCGACGCGCAGGGCATGGCGCTGTGGGCGGGACAGGGGCACCGGCTGGCCCGGGAGCTGCCGGCCGGGCAGCTCGTCGAGGTGCTGGCGGCCGAGCTGGCCGCGGCCCGCACGGCGCTTTCGGCCGGGGGTGACGCGCGATGACCGCGCCGGTGTTCGTCGTGGACTCGCTCGAGGGCGTGGGCCCCGGCTCGGTCATCGACGTGACGGGTCCCGAGGGACGGCACGCGGTCTCGGTGCGGCGGCTGCAGCCCGGCGAGGACGTCGTGATCACCGACGGCAAGGGCCGGGGGGCGTCCGGGGTCGTCCTCAGCACCTCGGGGAAGGACCACCTGGTGGTCGAGCCCGTCGAGTTCCCGGTGGAGCCCGAGCCCCGGCCGCGCATCACCGTCGTCCAGGCCCTGCCCAAGGGCGACCGCGGTGAGCTGGCCGTGGAGATGATGACCGAGACGGGCGTCGACGCGATCGTGCCCTGGCAGGCCGCGCGCTGCATCACCCAGTGGAAGGGCGACCGCGGGCAGAAGGCGCTCGCCAAGTGGCGCGCCACCGCGCGCGAGGCCGGCAAGCAGTCCCGCCGCCTGCGCTTCCCCGAGGTCGCGGACGCCGCGACGACCAGGCAGGTCGCCGCGCTGCTCGCCGCGGCCGACTTCGCCGCCGTGCTGCACTCCGACTTCGAGCACGACAGCGCCCCCCTCGCCACCGCCCAACTGCCTGAGCAGGGCGAGATCGTGCTGGTCGTCGGACCCGAAGGCGGCGTCGCCCGGGACGAGTTGGCCCTCTTCGAGGAGGCGGGCGCCAAGCCGTGCGTGCTGGGGCCTACGGTGTTGCGCACGTCCACCGCCGGCACCGCCGCGGCGGCCCTCCTGCTGGGCCGCACCGGCCGCTGGTCCTGAAACCTGGGGGAACACCGTGGAACTCGCCCAAGTCCGGCTCCTCGTGACCGACTTCGCCGCCTGCTACCGCTTCTACGCCGACGTCCTCGGCCTCAAGCCGCAGTCCGGCACCGGCGAGGGACCGTACGAGAAGTTCAGCCCGCACGCCGGGTCGGCCGGGGTCGCGCTGCAGGACCGCACCATGATGGCCGGCGTCCTGGCGGAACTGGGCGAGACCGCCACCGGCCACCGCTCCCTGGTCGTGCTGCGCGTGGACGACCTCGACGCGTACTGCGCGGAGATCACCGCCCGGGGCGCGACCGTGCTGCACGGCCCCGCCCCGATGACCGACCGCATGCGCGTGGCCCACCTCAAGGACCCGGAGGGCAACCTGGTGGAGCTCCAGGAGTGGCTCCTCCTGTGCCCCTGACGGCGCGGGGCGCGCCGGCGCGCACCGGCCGCCGCTGCCCGAACGGGTGAGTGGCCGTATGCGGCCTTCCGTCCCGGGGACGGCGGTGGCACGCTGCCCTCCATGGGGGCATCGAGGCGGATTCGGCGCCGGCCGCGGGCCGTGCGCGGTGTGGCCGTGGCAGGTCTCGTGGTGCTGGGCGCGGGCGCGGTGGTGGCGTGCCAGCCCGGGGACCTGAGTTCGGCGTCGGCCGCGTACACCACCGACAGCACCGCGACCGCTGAGCTGAAGCGGCGGCACGTGGACGTGAGTTGGCTCACCTGCACCGGTGACTACGGGAGCAGGGGCGGCGGTGCGTCCAGCGGTTCGCCCTCGCCGTCCGAGAGCACCGTCGTGACCGTCGACTGCCAGGGGCGGACCAAGGACGGGCGGGAAATCACCGTCAAGGGGAAGGTGACCCGGGCCGTCGACGGGGCCTGTGTGCGCGGCGACCTGACGGCCACCGTCGGTGGCAGGCAGGTCTTCCGCGTCAGCGGGCTCGGCGACTGCGGCGCCACCCCCGGTCCGACGTACCGGCCACCCGGCGGGCAGGGCGGGCAGCCGACCGTCACCGTGACCGTGACGCGGACCATCTGGTGTCTGGACGACCCCGGTTGCCGGCCCGTCGAGGGCAAGTGATCGGAACCGGGAGCGGGGGACGCCGGTCGCTGCGTACAGTGACGGAGTGACTCAGGCGGCTTCGACGGCATCCTCCGGCTACCTCCGATTCCCGCACCCGCACGGCGACTTGGTGACCTTCGTCGCCGAGGACGACGTCTGGCTGGCCCCGCTCGACGGCGGGCGCGCCTGGCGGATCAGCGCCGACCACGTCCCCGTGAACCACCCCCGCATCTCGCCCGACGGCACCGCCGTCGCCTGGACCTCCACCCGCGACGGCGCCCCCGAGGTGCACCTCGCCCCGGTGGACGGCGGCCCCGCCAGGCGGCTGACGCACTGGGGGAGCTGGCGCACCCAGGTGCGCGGCTGGACCCCGGACGGCGCGGTGCTCGCGCTCAGCACCCACGGCCAGGCGAGCCTGCGCCGGAGCTGGGCCCGGGCCGTCCCGCTCGACGGGGGACCGGCCGCCACCCTGCCCTACGGGCCGGTCGGCGACGTCGCCCACGGCCCGCACACCGTGCTGCTGTCCGCCCCGATGGGCCGTGAGGCCGCCTGGTGGAAGCGGTACCGGGGCGGCACCGCGGGCAAGCTGTGGATCGACCGGGAGGGCGACGGCGAGTTCGTCCGGCTGCACGAGGAGCTGGACGGCAACATCGAGTACCCGCTGTGGGCCGGCGACCGGATCGCGTTCCTCTCCGACCACGAGGGCACCGGCGCGCTCTACTCCTCCCTCGCCGACGGCTCCGACCTGCGCCGGCACACCCCGCCGACGGGTTTCTACGCCCGGCACGCCGCCACCGACGGCACCCGGGTCGTGTACTCGAGCGCCGGTGAACTCTGGGTGCTGGACGACCTCGACGGCGCCGAGCCGCGCCGGCTGGACATCCGGCTCGGCGGACCGCGCGTGGACCTCCAGCCGTTCCCGGTGAACGCCTCCCACTGGTTCGGCGCCGCCGCCCCGGACCACACCGCGCGCGGCAGCGCCGTCGCCGTGCGCGGCGCCGTGCACTGGGTCACCCACCGCTCCGGCCCCGCCCGCGCGCTCGCCGCCCAGCCCGGCGTGCGGGCCCGGCTGCCGCGCACCTTCCGCTCCGAGGGCGAGGAGTGGGTGGTGTGGGTGACGGACGCCGAGGGCGAGGACGCCCTGGAGTTCGCGCCCGCCACCGGGGCGGCGCTCGGCACGCCCCCGCGCCGGCTCGCCGCCGGGCAGCTCGGCCGCGTCCTGGAACTGGCCATGGCGCCCGACGGCAGCCGTGCTGCCGTCGCCGCGCACGACGGACGGCTGCTGCTGGTCGAGCGGGAGACCGGCGAGGTGCGCGAGGTGACCCGCAGCGAGCACGGCGACGTGCACGGCCTCGCGTTCTCGCCCGACTCCGGCTGGCTCGCCTGGGCCCACCCCGGACCGCAGCCCCTCTCCCAGCTCCGCCTCGCCAACACCACCGACCTGTCGGTCACCGAGGCGACCCCGCTGCGCTTCCAGGACTACGCGCCCGCCTTCACCCTGGACGGCAAGCACCTCGCCTTCCTCTCCAGCCGCGCCTTCGACCCGGTCTACGACGAGCACGTCTTCGACCTGGCCTTCGTGGAGGGCGTCCGCCCGCACCTGATCACCCTCGCCGCGACGACCCCGTCCCCGTTCGGGCCGCAGCGGCACGGCCGGCCCTTCGGCGCCCCCGACAAGGAGGAGACGCCGGACAGCGAGGGCGCCCCGGCGACCCGGGTCGACCTCGACGGCCTCGCCGACCGCATCGTGCCCTTCCCGGTCGAGGCCGCCCGCTACTCCAACCTGCGCGCGGCCAGGGACGGGGTGCTCTGGCTGCGCCACCCGGTGCGCGGCGTCCTCGGCGCGGGCCGCGCCACGCCCGACGCCCCCGACCCCAAGACCCGGCTCGAGCGCTACGACCTCGCCCAGCAGCGCCTGGAGCACCTCGCCGCCGACGCCGACCACTTCGAGGTCAGCGGCGACGGCAGGCGGGTGCTGCTGTGGAGCGACGGCCGGCTCAGGGTGGTGCCCGCCGACCGGCACGCCCCCGACGACGAGGACGGCGACGCGAACATCCCCGTCGACCTGACCCGGATCCGGCAGACCGTCGACCCGGTCGCCGAATGGCGGCAGATGTACGACGAGACGGGCCGCATCATGCGGGACAACTTCTGGCGGGCCGACATGGGCGGCGTCGACTGGGACGGCGTCCTCGGCCGCTACCGGCCCGTCCTCGGCCGCCTCGCCACCCACGACGACCTGGTGGACCTGCTGTGGGAGGTGCAGGGCGAACTCGGCACCTCGCACGCCTACGTCACCCCGCGCGGCGGCTTCGGCGACGGCGCCCGGCAGGGGCTGCTCGGCGCGGACATCTCCCGCCACGAGGACGGCGGCTGGCGCGTCGACCGCATCCTGCCCTCGGAGACCTCCGACCCGAACGCCCGCTCCCCGCTGGCCGCGCCCGGCGTCGCCGTGCGCCCCGGGGACGCCGTCGTGGCGGTCGCCGGGCAGCCGGTCGACCCGGTGACCGGTCCCGGCCCGCTGCTGACCGGCACGGCCGGCAAGCCCGTCGAGCTGACCGTCTCGCCGGCCGGCGGCGGCGAACTGCGGCACGTGGTCGTGGTCCCGCTCGCGGACGAGGAGCCCCTGCGCTACCACGCCTGGGTCGCGGACCGCCGGGCCCACGTCCACGAGCGGTCCGGCGGCAGGCTCGGCTATCTGCACGTGCCCGACATGCAGGCGCCCGGCTGGGCCCAGATCCACCGCGACCTGCGGATCGAGGTGGCCCGCGAGGGGCTGGTCGTCGACGTCCGGGAGAACCGGGGCGGCCACACCTCCCAGCTCGTCGTGGAGAAGCTGGCTCGGCGGATCGTCGGCTGGGACCTGCCGCGCGGGATGCGGCCCGAGAGCTACCCGAGGGACGCCCCGCGCGGCCCCGTCGTCGCCGTGGCCAACGAGTTCTCCGGCTCCGACGGCGACATCGTCAACGCGGCGATCCGCGCCCTCGGCATCGGTCCCGTCGTCGGCACCCGCACCTGGGGCGGGGTCATCGGCATCGACAGCCGCTACCGCCTGGTCGACGGCACCCTGATCACCCAGCCGAAGTACGCGTTCTGGCTGGAGGGCGCCGGGTGGGGTGTGGAGAACCACGGCGTCGACCCCGACGTGGAGGTCGTGCAGCGCCCGCAGGACCACGCGGCGGGCCGGGACGTCCAGCTCGACGAGGCGATCCGGCTGGCCCTGGAGGCGCTGGCGGCGACACCCGCCAAGGTGCCGCCCGAACTGCCGTGACCGGATCGCGCGGCGGCCCCGATACGATGCCCCGGTACTGATCACCGGCGTCAGGAGGCACCCCATGGCAGGGGAACCGCAGGACGACTGCCTGTTCTGCAAGATCGTCGCGGGGGCCATCCCGGCGACGGTCGTCCGTGAGACCGGGACCACCGTCGCCTTCCGGGACATAAACCCGCAGGCCCCCACGCACGTCCTGGTGATCCCCAAGGCCCACTACAGGAACGCGGCCGAACTCGCCGCCGGCGCCCCGGGGCTCGCCGCCGATGTGCTCGCCGAGACCCAGGCCGTCGCCGACGAGGAGAAGCTGGACAGCTACCGCGTCGTCTTCAACACCGGCAGCGGCGCCGGCCAGACCGTCTGGCACGCCCACGCGCACGTCCTCGGCGGCCGTGGCCTCGAATGGCCCCCCGGATAACCGGTCATGTCCGTCCGTGAGTTCGTCGTCCTCGGCACCGCCAGCCAGGTCCCGACCCGGCACCGCAACCACAACGGCTACCTGCTGCGCTGGGACGGCGAGGGCATCCTGTTCGATCCCGGCGAGGGCACCCAGCGGCAGATGCTGCGCGCCGGGGTCGCCGCCCACGACCTGAACCGGATCTGCGTCACGCACTTCCACGGCGACCACTCCCTCGGGCTGGCCGGAGTGATCCAGCGGATCAACCTCGACCAGGTGCCGCACGAGGTGACCGCGCACTACCCGCGCTCCGGTCAGCGCTTCTTCGACCGGCTGCGGTACGCCACCGCCTACCGGGAGACGGTCCGCCTCACCGAGGCGCCGGTCGACGCCGACGGCGTCCTCGCCGCGAGCCCGTCGTACACGCTCGAGGCCCGGAAGCTGTCCCACCCCGTCGAGTCCTACGGCTACCGGCTGACCGAGCCCGACGGGCGCCGGATGCTGCCCGGCCGGCTCGCCGCGCACGGCATCGGGGGCCCGGACGTCGGCCGGCTCCAGCGCGAGGGCCGGCTCGGGGACGTGACGCTGGAGGACGTCAGCGAGGTGCGGCGCGGGCAGCGGTTCGCGTTCGTCATGGACACCCGGCTGTGCGACGGGGTGCACGCGCTCGCCGACGGATGCGACCTGCTCGTCATCGAGTCCACGTTCCTCGACGAGGACGCCGCGCTCGCGTCGGACCACGGCCATCTGACGGCGGGACAGGCGGCGGCCGTGGCACGCGACGCCGGGGCGCGGCACCTCGTCCTCACCCACTTCAGCCAGCGCTACCCGGACCCGGAGGAGTTCGAGCGGCAGGCGCGGGCCGCCGGGTTCGAGGGCGAGCTGACCGTGGCCCACGACCTGCTGCGGGTGCCGGTTCCGAAACGGAGATAAAACCCTCGTACGATGCTTTGATGCCCCTCCCCAAAGCAGAACTGCACCTGCACATCGAAGGCACCCTGGAGCCCGAGCTGGCCTTCGCGCTGGCCGCCCGCAACGGCGTCGAGCTGCCCTACGCCGGCACCGAAGAGCTCCGCGAGGCCTACCGGTTCGAGGACCTGCAGTCCTTCCTGAACCTGTACTACGAGCTGATGGCCGTCCTGCGCACCGAGCAGGACTTCGCGGACCTGGCCGACGCCTACCTCGCCCGCGCCGCCGCGCAGGGCGTCCGGCACGCGGAGATCTTCTTCGACCCGCAGGCCCACCTCGCCCGGGGAGTGGGCATGGGCACCGTGGTGGAGGGGCTGTGGCGGGCGCTCGGCCGCAGCGAGGAGAACCACGGCGTCTCCACCAGGCTCATCATGTGCTTCCTGCGCGACGAGTCCGCCGAGTCGGCGCTCGAGACCCTCGATGCGGCCCGGCCCCACCTGGACCGGATCACCGGCGTCGGCCTGGACTCCGCCGAGGTCGGCCACCCGCCGGTGAAGTTCCGCGAGGTGTTCGAGGCGGCCGCCGCGCTGGGGCTGCGCCGCGTGGCGCACGCCGGCGAGGAGGGGCCGCCGGAGTACATCACCGAGGCGCTGGACGTGCTCGGCGTGGAGCGCGTGGACCACGGCCTGCGCTGCATGGAGGACCCGGCGCTGGTCGAGCGGCTGGTCCGGGACCGCGTCCCGCTGACCCTGTGCCCGCTGTCCAACGTCCGGCTGCGCACGGTGGACGTGCTCGCCGGGCACCCGCTGCCCGCCATGCTGGACGCCGGGCTGCGGTGCACGGTCAACTCCGACGACCCCGCCTACTTCGGCGGGTACGCCGGCGACAACTTCGACGCGGTGCGCGCGGATCTGGGCCTCGGCGACGAACGCCTGCGGGAGCTGGCCCGCAACTCCTTCCTCGCCTCCTTCCTGGAGGACGACGAGGAGCGCCGGGCCCGCTACCTCGCCGAGGTGGAGGCGTACGAGTTCGGATAGGCGGCGGCGGTGTC
The DNA here is from genome assembly GCF_055601245.1 of Streptomyces sp. NPDC038135. NCBI lineage: Bacteria > Bacillati > Actinomycetota > Actinomycetes > Kitasatosporales > Streptomycetaceae > Streptomyces > Streptomyces sp. NPDC038135. The sequence goes on from NZ_JBVJXS010000002.1 coordinate 528,134, forward strand.
GTACGCCCCCTGCGCTGCCGGGACCGGAGCCTCCACGTGGATCTCCACCACCGGCAGCGGCAGCCGGCCCGCGCGCAGCGCGACCAGCGTCATCGGCACCGCGATCGCCAGCAGACCGGCGGCCAGGACCTGGCCCATGACCGGGAAGCCCGCCCCGGCCGCGAGCACGCTCCCGGTCAGCGGGCCCGCCGCCGTCCCCAGGGACGCCGCCGAGCCGACCAGCACCGCCCAGCGGCCCCGCGGGTCCAGGGACGCGGCCAGGCCGATGACGTAGGACAGCACGACCGGGTAGAGCAGGTTCCAGGAGATCTCGCCGGCCGCGAAGGCGGTCAGGCCGTCCGCCGAGGCGCTGAGCGCGATGCAGCCCGCGATGAGCGCCGTACCCGCGCCGATCGGCACCGCCCGGCCGAGCCGCGGCCCGAGCGCCCCGGCGCCCAGCACGCCGACCAGTCCGGCGCCGAGCGCGACGGCGAACACCGCGCCGACGGTGACCTCGGTCAGATGGGCCTGGCCGAGGCCGATGCGCCCGCTGACGCCCCACAGCGCGTTCTGCGCCAGCGACCAGCAGGGCATGGCCGCGGCGAGCAGCAGTCCGGCCCGCCGGTGGGGCAGCCGGGCGCCCGGTCCGGCCGGCCGGCGGGCGGGGGCGGTGGCGCCGGACAGCCGGCCGGTGAACGGCCACACCGCGAGCGCGGTCAGGGCGATCGCGGCGAGCGGCAGGCCGTGGCCGGGGCCGAGGTGGGGGATCGTCAGATAGAGGGCGCCGGCCAGCGCGGAGACGCCGAGCAGGCCGAAGGTGGTGGCCCGGTGCGGGTCCCGGTGGGCGGCGATGCCACTGGCCGCGACCGCCGTGACGGTGCCGGAGCCGAAGCCGCCGAGCAGCGCGCCCACGACGACGGCCGGCACGGCCTCGCTGAGCGCGGCCCCGCCGTAGCCGAGGAAGGCGAGCGTGAGGCCGAGGCGGGCCAGCGTGCGGGCGCCGGCCCGCTCGACGCGGGAGGCCAGCAGGAAGCCGGCGGCCGCCGAACTCAGCAGCAGGGCACTGCCGATGGCGCCGGCCTGGGTGGTGGTGAGCGGAAGCCCGGTGTCCAGCCGGCCGACGGTGGTCGGCAGCAGATACGGGGCGAGATACCCGGCCGTGAAAAGGGCGACGAGGGGCCAGGGCATGGAGCGGGGGGCGGACACGGGCGTTCCCAGGGCAGGCGAAGGAGCGGCTCGAGAGCCGGGGGAGAGGGGAGGGCGACGGCCGTCGACGGACGGGAACGCGCGAGCAAGTTGTATCAAGCACGCGGTTCCAGAAGTAGACCGGGTGAAGTGATCTGGATCACTCCTGTGTTTGGTTCGGATGATCTCGGGTAGACGCGCTCGCTCCGACGGGTCGAGCTGTCCGCCGGACCGGCGTGCCACTGGCGTGAAGTGGTGCACACTGGCCAGATCCGCACCAGCTCAGGGAGCGCACAGTGACCCCGTCCCGCCCGGTCGCCGGAGAGGAACCCGAACACCTCACACAGGCGGCGCGCCGCCAGGTCCAGGTCGACCCGCTCGCCGCCCTCCGCGCATCCGGCGACCCGCCCTGGGACGTGTACCTGACGGGCACCGTCTTCCTCGACATCGTCTTCACCGGCCTGGACTCGGCGCCCGTGCGCGGCACCGAGTCGTGGGCCCGGGGGATGGGCTCCAGCCCCGGCGGCGTCGCCAACATGGCCACCGCGCTCGCCCGGCTCGGCCTGCGGACCTCCCTCGCGGCGGCGTTCGGCGACGACCACTACGGCGAGTACTGCTGGAACACCCTCGCCCAGGGCGAGGGCATCGACCTCGCGCCCTCCCGGACCGTGCCCGGCTGGCACTCGCCGGTCACCGTCTCCATGGCGTACGAGGGGGAGCGCACGATGGTCTCCCACGGCCACGAACCGCCCCCGGAGGAACCGGCGCCGGACTTCCCGCCCCGCGCCCGGGCCGCCGTCGCCTCCCTGGCCCCGGGCAAGCGCGCCCCCTGGATCGCGGAGGCCGCCCGCGCGGGCACCCGGATCTTCGCCGACGTCGGCTGGGACGAGACCGGGGCCTGGGACCTGGCCGGGCTTCCCGATCTCGGGCACTGCGAGGCGTTCCTGCCCAACGCGGCGGAGGCGATGCGCTACACCGGGGCCGACTGCCCGCGCGCGGCCGCGCACGCGCTGACCGAGCACGTCCCGGTGGCCGTCGTGACCCTGGGCGCGGAGGGCGCGTACGCCGTGGACCGGCGCACCGGGGAGAGCGCGGAGGTCCCGGCGATCGCGGTGGAGGCGCTGGACCCCACCGGGGCCGGTGACGTCTTCGTGGCCGGGTTCGTCACGGGCACCCTGGCCGGCTGGCCGCTCGCCGACCGGCTCGCGCTCGCGGGGCTCACCGCGGCCCTGTCCGTGCAGGAGTTCGGGGGCTCGCTGTCGGCGCCGGGATGGTCCGAGATCGGGGCCTGGTGGCGCCGCGTCCAGTCGGTGCCGGGCCAGAGCCCCGAGGCGCTGCGCCGGTACGGCTTCCTCGACGGCCTCGTGCCCGAGGAGCTGGACCGGCCGTGGCCGCTGCGCCGGGCGGTGCCGACGCTGGGGTTCGGGCGTTCGGCCTGACGGTCCGGGGGCCCGCCCGCGAAGCCGCCCGTCCGGTGGAAAAACCCTGCGGCGTTGTCGGTGGCCCGTCGTACTCTGGACAGTGCGAGGCCGCCCTCAGCTGCGCGGCCGTGACGAGGAGGAACCGCAGGCCTTAAGCGCCGGCCCATGACTCAGACACCCCAAGCTCACATCCCCGCGCGGGAGCAGGCGCGAGCACAGCTCACCGTCCCCGCCCAGCACCCCATGGTGACCGTGCTGGGTTCCGGCGACTCCCTCCTGCGCGTGATCGAGAAGGCCTTCCCGGCAGCCGACATACATGTCCGGGGCAATGAGATCAGCGCGGTCGGCGAACCTGCGGACGTCGCCCTGATCTCGCGCGTGTTCGACGAGATGATGCTGGTGCTCCGCACCGGGCAGCCGATGACGGAGGACGCAGTGGAACGCTCGATCGCCATGCTCAAGGCGAGCGAGAACGGGACGAGCGACGGCCCGGAGACCCCGGCCGAGGTACTGACGCAGAACATCCTGTCCTCGCGCGGCCGGACCATCCGGCCCAAGACGCTCAACCAGAAGCGGTACGTCGACGCGATCGACAAGCACACGATCGTCTTCGGCATCGGCCCCGCCGGTACCGGCAAGACCTACCTGGCCATGGCCAAGGCGGTCCAGGCCCTGCAGTCCAAGCAGGTGAACCGGATCATCCTGACCCGTCCGGCGGTGGAGGCGGGCGAGCGGCTCGGCTTCCTGCCCGGCACGCTCTACGAGAAGATCGACCCCTACCTGCGCCCGCTGTACGACGCGCTGCACGACATGCTCGACCCGGACTCGATCCCGCGCCTGATGGCGGCCGGGACCATCGAGGTCGCGCCGCTGGCGTACATGCGCGGCCGTACGCTCAACGACGCCTTCATCATCCTGGACGAGGCCCAGAACACCTCGCCCGAGCAGATGAAGATGTTCCTCACCCGGCTCGGCTTCGACTCGAAGATCGTGATCACCGGTGACGTCACCCAGGTCGACCTGCCGAACGGCACCAAGAGCGGTCTGCGGCAGGTGCAGGAGATCCTGGAGGGCGTCGAGGACGTCCACTTCTCCCGGCTGTCGTCGCAGGATGTCGTACGGCACAAGCTGGTGGGCCGTATCGTCGACGCGTACGAGATGTACGACAGCAAGCACGGCACCGAGAACGGCACCCACCAGGGCGGCCGTGGCAGGCCCGGCGCCAAGGGTTCCAAGGGGAAGTAGACCAGCACGCCCATGTCGATCGACGTCAACAACGAGTCCGGTACCGAGGTCGACGAGCAGGCGATCCTCGACATCGCCCGCTACGCGCTCGCGCGGATGCGCATCCACCCGCTCTCCGAGCTCTCGGTGATCGTCGTGGACGCCGACGCCATGGAGCAGCTGCACATCCAGTGGATGGACCTGCCCGGGCCCACCGATGTCATGTCGTTCCCGATGGACGAGCTGCGGCCGCCGTCGAAGGACGACGACGAGCCGCCGCAGGGGCTGCTCGGCGACATCGTGCTGTGCCCGGAGGTCGCCAAGAAGCAGGGCGACGAGGCGCCGACGCAGCACTCCATGGACGAGGAGCTCCAGCTGCTCACCGTCCACGGCGTGCTGCACCTGCTGGGCTACGACCACGAGGAACCCGACGAGAAGGCCGAGATGTTCGGCCTCCAGGCCGCCATCGTGGACGGGTGGCGGTCCGAGCGCGGGCTGACCGGGCCGTCCCCGGCGCCGACCGTCTCGTAGGCGGGTCGGTCCACAGATGAGTCCGCAGATCGTGATCGGCGCGATCGCGCTGGTCGTCGTCGCCTGGCTGGCCGCCTGCGCCGAGGCGGGCGTCGCGCGCGTCTCCAGCTTCCGGGCCGAGGAGGCCGTGAAGTCCGGCCGGCGCGGCAGCGCCCGGCTGGCCCAGGTCGCCGCCGACCCCACCCGCTACCTGAACGTGGCCCTGCTGGTCCGCGTCGCCTGCGAGATGGCGGCCGCGGCCCTGGTGACGTACGCCTGCCTGCAGGAGTTCGACGCCACCTGGCAGGCCCTGCTGGTCGCCATCGGCGTCATGGTGCTGGTGTCGTACGTCGCCGTCGGCGTCTCGCCGCGCACCATCGGCCGCCAGCACCCGCTCAACACCGCGACGGCGGCCGCGTACGTGCTGCTGCCGCTGGCCCGGATCATGGGCCCGATCCCCTCGCTGCTGATCCTCATCGGCAACGCGCTCACCCCCGGCAAGGGCTTCCGCCGCGGCCCCTTCGCCTCCGAGGCCGAGCTGCGCGCGATGGTGGACCTCGCCGAGAAGGAGTCGCTGATCGAGGACGAGGAGCGCCGCATGGTGCACTCGGTCTTCGAACTCGGCGACACCCTGGTGCGCGAGGTGATGGTGCCGCGCACCGACCTGGTGGTCATCGAGCGCTACAAGACTATCCGGCAGGCGCTCACCCTCGCCCTGCGCTCCGGCTTCTCCCGCATCCCGGTCACCGGCGAGAGCGAGGACGACATCGTCGGCATCGTGTACCTGAAGGACCTGGTCCGCAAGACGCATATCAGCCGCGACGCCGAGAACGACCTGGTGTCCACCGCCATGCGCCCCGCCGTCTTCGTGCCCGACACCAAGAACGCCGGCGACCTGCTGCGCGAGATGCAGAAGGAGCGCAACCACGTCGCCGTCGTCATCGACGAGTACGGCGGCACCGCGGGCATCGTCACCATCGAGGACATCCTCGAGGAGATCGTCGGCGAGATCACCGACGAGTACGACCGGGAACTCCCGCCCGTGGAGGACCTCGGCGACGACCGGTACCGGGTCACCGCCCGCCTGGACATCACCGACCTCGGCGAGCTGTACGGCCTGGAGGAGTACGACGACGAGGACGTGGAGACCGTCGGCGGGCTGCTCGCCAAGGCGCTCGGCCGCGTCCCCATCGCCGGCGCGTCCGCCGAGGTCGAGCTCCCCGACGAGCGCCGGCTGCGGCTGACCGCGGAGGCGGCGGCCGGCCGCCGGAACAAGATCGTGACGGTGCTGGTGGAGCCGGCCGGCAAGCCCGCCGAGGAGGGGACGCCCGAGTGACCCCCGGGGAGCTGCGCGACTTCTGCCTGTCCTTCAACGCGGTCGTGGAGGACTTCCCGTTCAACCCGGAGACCTCCGTGTTCAAGGTCCTCGGCAAGATGTTCGCCCTGACGAACCTGGGCGCGCGGCCCCTGACGGTGAACCTCAAGTGCGACCCGGAGGACGCGGTCCGGCTGCGCGCGGAGCACGAGGGGCTGATCGTCCCCGGCTGGCACATGAACAAGCGCCACTGGAACACCGTGACCGTCGACGGCCCGCTGTCGGACCGTCAGGTCCGGGAGCTGGTCGAGGACTCCTACGACCTCGTCGTCGCGGGGCTGCCGAGGGCGGAGCGGCTGCGGCTGGACCGGCCGTAATCGCCTTGCCCCGGCCCGGTGACGTCGTGTCAGAATCGCGCATGACTGTTCGATATCCGCGCCCCCTGCGCCCCGGTGACCGTGTCGGCGTGACCTCTCCGTCCAGCGGAGTGGCGAAGGAGCACCGGGGGCGGCTCGACGTCGCGGTCCGGGACCTTCAGGCGCGCGGCTACGAGGTCGTCGTGGGCCGCTGCATGGACGGCTCGACCCACATCAGCGCCCCCGCCGCCGAGCGCGCCGCCGAGCTGACCGCGATGCTCACCGACCCCGCCGTCCGGGCCGTGGTGCCCCCGTGGGGCGGGGAGACCGCCGTCGACCTGCTGCCGCTGCTCGACTTCGAGGCGATCGGGCGGGCCGAGCCGACCTGGGTCGTCGGCTGGTCGGACATCTCGACGATCATCACCCCGCTGACCCTGCTCACCGGTGTCGCCACCGTGCACGGCAACAACCTGATGGACACGCCCTACCGGACACCCGAGGGCCTGCTGTCCTGGCTGGACGTGGTGACCGACCCGCAGCAGGGGCAGCCCCTCGTCCAGACCCCGCCCGGCCGCCACCGCGCCACCGGCTGGGACGACTACGCGCTGTACCCGGAGGTCCGCGACCTCACCCTGGACACGGCCGGCGCCTGGACCCGGCTCGACGGCACGGGCGACGTGGACGTCGAGGGCCGGCTGATCGGCGGCTGCATCGAGACCCTGGTCAACCTCGCGGGCACCCGCCTGCTGGACACCAGGTCCTTCGCCGACGGCGACGACCTGCTCGTCTACGTCGAGGCGTGCGAGGACAACGCCTACACCATCTGCCGCAATCTGCACGGCATGCGGCTCGCCGGGTTCTTCGACCGCGCCGCCGCCGTCCTCGTGGGCCGCACCAAGGCCCCCGACGGCCGCACCCTCACCCAAGCCGAGGCGGTCCTCGACGCCCTCGGCCCGCTCGGGGTGCCGATCGTCGCCGACGTCGAGTGCGGGCACGTCCCGCCCTACCTGGCGCTGGTGAACGGCGCCCGCGGCCGCGTGGTGCACACGGCCGGGCGCGGCGAGATCGTCCAGACCCTGGACTGACCCCGGCGCCGGGACCGCGCACCCCGTGGCGGGGCGGGCCCGTGGCGGGTTCGTATGCTCTGGGCATGACCGACAGCAACGAGCTTGACCCCGAGGACCGCAAGATCGTCACGCTGGCCCGCTCCGTGCGCGCCCGCAACGGTGTGCCCGAGGGGGCGGCCGTACGGGACGAGACCGGGCGTACCTACGCCGCCGGATCGGTGGAGCTCCCCTCGCTGCGGCTGAGCGCCCTGCGGACCGCCGTCGCCATGGCGGTGGCCTCCGGCGCGCGGTCGCTGGAGGCGGCGGCCGTGGTGAGCGAGGCCGGGGAGGCGGCGGCCGAGGACCTGGCCGCCGTGGCGGACCTCGGCGGGGCCGGGACGCCCGTGCTGCTCGCCGGCCCCGACGGGGAGGTGCGGCGGACGGCCCCGGCGGTCGCCGCCGAGTGACCGACGGCGCTGCCCGTCAGAGGGCGTCGGGACCGCGCTCGCCGGTCCGCACCCGCACGACGGTCTCCACGGGCAGCGCCCAGACCTTGCCGTCCCCGATCTTCCCCGTCTGCGCGGCCGCGACGATCGCGTCGATCACGTCGTCGGCCACGGCGTCCTCCACCACGACCTCGATGCGCACCTTCGGCACCAGGTCGACCCGGTACTCCGCGCCCCGGTAGACCTCGGTGTGCCCGCGCTGCCGGCCGTAACCGCTCGCCTCGCTGACGGTCAGTCCCTGCACGCCCAGCTCCTGCAGGGCGGTCTTGACCTCGTCCAGCCGGTAGGGCTTGACGATCGCGGTGATGAGCTTCATGCCTGGCTCTCGACCTTCCGGCTGGGTGCCTGCTGGGCGGCGACGAGGGAGTGGGTGACCGGAGCGCCATGGCCCAGGACCCCGTGATCGTAAGCCGTCTCGGCGTGCACCGTAAGGTCCAGGCCGGTATGCTCCTGCTCCTCGCTCGCCCGGAAGCCCAGCACCCGGTCGATCAGCCTGCCGAGCCCGTAGGTCACCCCGAAGGCGTACGCCCCGACGGCCGCCACGGCCAGCAGCTGCCGGCCCAGCGGGAGCAGCCCGCCGCCGTAGAACAGGCCCTCGGCGCCGCCGGTCATCGCCCGCTCCGCGAACAGCCCGATCAGCAGGGTGCCGATGACGCCGCCGACCAGGTGGACGCCGACGACGTCCAGCGAGTCGTCGTAGTTCAGCCGGAACTTCCAGCTCACCGCGTACGAGCAGACGACACCGGCGGCCAGGCCCACCACCAGCGCGCCCAGCAGGGAGACCGTGCCGCAGGACGGGGTGATCGCGACCAGGCCCGCCACCGCGCCGGAGGCCGCGCCCAGGGTGGTGGGGTGGCCGTCGCGCCTCTGCTCGACGAAGAGCCAGCCGAGCAGGCCCGTGCAGCCGGCCGCGAGCGTGTTCAGGAAGGCCGCGGCGGCGAGGCCGTTCGCGCCGAGCGCGGAGCCCGCGTTGAAGCCGAACCAGCCGAACCAGAGCAGACCGGCGCCGAGGATCACCATCGGCAGGTTGTGCGGACGCATGGCGTCCTTCCTGAACCCGAGCCGGGGTCCGAGCACCAGGCACAGGGCGAGCCCGGAGGCGCCGGAGGTGATCTCCACCGGCATGCCGCCGGCGAAGTCGAGCGCCCCGAGCCGGTCCACGATCCAGCCGCCGGGGCCCCACACCCAGTGGGTCACCGGAACGTATACCGCGAGCGCCCAGACCGGGACGAACACCAGCCAGGCGGAGAACCTCGTGCGGTCCGCGACCGCGCCGCTGACCAGGGCCGCCGTGATGATCGCGAAGGTGAGCTGGAAGGTGGCGAAGAGCAGGGTGGGGACGGTGCCGTGCACGCTGCGCGGGCCGATCCCGGCCATCCCGGAGTGCCCGAGGCCGCCGATCAGCCCGCCGAAGACGTCGTCCCCGAAGGCGAGCGAGTAGCCGGCCGCCAGCCAGACCACGGTCACCAGGGCGATCGACACGAAGCTCATCATCAGCATGTTCAGCACGCTCTTGGTGCGCACCATGCCGCCGTAGAAGAGGGCCAGACCCGGGGTCATCAGCAGGACGAGGGCGGTGGCGGCGAGGAGCCAGGCGGTGTCGCCGGTGTCGACGTGGGCTGCGGCGAGGGTCACGGGCGTCTCCAACGGTGTGGGGGCTCGTCAGAGGTTCACCGGTCACCGTTTCCGGTTGCGTACAGGTGTGTTTCCGTGACGTTTCGTTGCGCCGTGGTTTCGTCAAGCTCACATCAAGAGCCGGTGGCGGCCGTTGGTACGGCGCGGTCCCGTGGATCAGGGACAATGAACGCCATGAGCGTTCGTACCCAGTCATCCGAGCCGTCGGGCGAGACCGCCCACCGCGCCGGCTTCGCCTGCTTCGTGGGCCGCCCCAACGCGGGCAAGTCCACCCTCACGAACGCTCTGGTCGGGCAGAAGGTGGCGATCACCGCCAACCAGCCGCAGACCACGCGGCACACGGTGCGCGGCATCGTGCACCGGCCCGACGCCCAGCTGATCCTGGTGGACACCCCCGGGCTGCACAAGCCGCGCACCCTGCTCGGCGAGCGGCTCAACGACGTCGTGCGGACGACCTGGGCCGAGGTCGACGTGATCGGCTTCTGCCTGCCGGCGAACGAGAAGATCGGCCCTGGCGACCGCTTCATCGCCAAGGAACTGGCCGGCATCCGCAAGTCCCCGAAGGTCGCCATCGTCACCAAGACGGACCTGGTCGACTCCAAGACCCTCGCCGAGCAGCTCATCGCGATCGACCAGCTCGGCAAGGAGTTGGGCATCGAGTGGGCGCAGATCGTCCCCGTCTCGGCGACCGCGAACAAGCAGGTCGACCTGCTGGCGGACCTGCTGGTCCCCATGCTGCCCGAGGGCCCGGCGCTCTACCCCGAGGGCGACCTCACCGACGAGCCCGAGCAGGTCATGATCGCGGAACTCATCCGCGAGGCGGCCCTGGAGGGCGTCCGCGACGAGCTGCCGCACTCCATCGCCGTGGTCGTCGAGGAGATGCTGCCGCGCGAGGACCGCCCGGCCGACAAGCCGCTGCTGGACATCCACGCCAACGTCTACATCGAGCGCCCCAGCCAGAAGGGCATCATCATCGGCCCCAAGGGCAAGCGGCTGAAGGACGTCGGCATCAAGTCCCGCAAGCAGATCGAGGCGCTGCTCGGCACGCCCGTCTTCCTGGACCTGCACGTCAAGGTGGCCAAGGACTGGCAGCGGGACCCCAAGCAGCTGCGCCGGCTGGGCTTCTGAGGGCGCCCCGGGACGCGCTCAGGCGCGCGACGGGGTCATGTCCTGCAGCCCCACCACCCTCAGCAGCCGCAGCCGCTCGGCCGACTCCGTGCCCGGCCGTGCCGTGTGGATGATGAGGTGCTGATGGCCCTCGTGGCTCAGCAGGACCTCGCAGTCCAGTTCCAGTAGGCCCACCACCGGGTGCACGAAGCGCTTCGTGGACGGGCGGCGCAGGGACACCTCGTGCGCCTCCCACAGCCGGGCGAACTCCTCGCTCGCCGCACGCAGTTCGGCGGCCAGGGCGGCCGGCTCCGGGTCCTCGGGGCGGGCCGCGGCCACCGCGCGGAGGGCGGCCACGTGGTCGAAGGCGTGCGCGGGCAGGTCCTCCGGCGGGAACAGCGCGCGGGCCGCCGGGTCCAAGAAGAACCGCCGCGTCAGGTTCCGCTCGCGCGGCGGGCGGGCGAGCGCGTCCCCGACCAGCGCCTTGGCCAGCGCGTTCTGCGCCAGCACCGTGCCGCAGTCCGTCACCACCTGGGCCGGTGAGTCGTACAGCCGGTCCAGGACCAGCAGGAGGCCCTGGCGGACGTGCGCGGAGGCCGTGCCCCGCCGCGGGGGCTCCTCGCCCACCAGGTGGAAGAGGTGGTCCCGCTCGTCGTCGGACAGGCGCAGGGCGCGCGCCAGCGCCGTCAGCATCTGGCGGGACGGGCGGGGACCGCGGCGCTGTTCCAGCCGGGTGTAGTAGTCGACGGACATCCCGGCCAGTTGGGCCACCTCCTCCCGGCGCAGTCCCGGGGTACGGCGGCGGGCGCCGGCCGCGAGGCCCACGTCGGCGGGTTCCAGGCGGGCCCGGCCGCGGCGCAGGAAGTCGGCGAGTTCGGCTCGGTTCACCCTCCCAGGCTGCGGCACTCCGGCCGTGTTATCCAGGGACCGCCGGTCCCCCGATCGGGAGGTCTCTCCCGGCGCCGCCGGACACGGCCGAGGCTGGGAGCACCGAACGAGAGGAACCCAGCCATGCTGACCCTGATCACCGGCGCCACCGGACAGGTGGGACGCGGATTCGTCCCCCGGCTGCTCGCCCAGTCGCGGCCCGACGAGCGGATCCGTGTGCTCGTCCGCGACGAGTCCCGCGCCGCCGACCTCGCCGACCGCGGCGCCGAGATCGTCGTCGGCGACCTCCGTGACACCGACGTGCTCGGCAAGGCCCTCGCCGGGGCCGACGCCGTGGTCAACGTCGCCGCCTCGTTCCGCGGCGTGCCGGACGAGGAGGTGTGGGCGGTCAACCGGGACGCGGCGGTGGAACTGGGCCGGGCGGCGATCGCCTCCGGAGCACGGCGCTTCGTGCAGACCGGCACGATCCTGTCGTACGGCACCGGGCGCGGCCGGCCGCTCGTCGAGGACGATCCCACGGTGCCCGGCGGCCCCATGTGGATGACGTACCCGGAGTCCAAGCTGGAGGCCGAGCGCGCGCTGCTGGCGCTGGACGGGCTGGACGTGCGGGTGGGCCGGCTCGCCTTCGTCTACGGCGACGGCGACCCGCACCTGCCCGGCATCACCCGCTGGACCGCGAGCCAGCCGGCCACCAAGCGGCACCACCTCGTGCACGTCGCCGACGTCGCCCAGGGACTGACGCGCCTGCTGTACGCCCCCGGCGCCGGCGGCCGGATCTACAACATCGCCGACGACGCCCCGGTCACGGTCCTGGAGATCCACCGGCTCCTCGGCGTCGAGCCGCCCGCCGACGGCCCCGACCCCGACCCCTGGTACGGGCTCGCCTCCACCGACCGCATCCGCCGCGAGCTGGGCTACCGCCCCTCCTACCCGACGCTGTGGAGCGCCCGGGACGCCGGCGTCCTGTGACGGTCACTCGACGCCCCTGATCCGCCGCACCAGCACCGCCCCCGCCAGACCGATCACGGCCGCCACCAGGTACAGCACCCGGTAGCCGCCCAGGTACGTCACGATCGGCGCGGCGAGGGCGGGCGCCGTGACCTGCGGCAGCGCGTTGGCCACGTTGATCACGCCGAGGTCCTTGCCGCGGTCCAGCGCCTTCGGCAGGACGTCCGTCATCAGCGCGAAGTCGACCGAGGTGAACACCCCGAAGCCGACCCCGAGGACCGCCGCCGCGACGATCGCGCCGGGCCAGGTCTGCCAGCCGGCGAGAGCCGCCGTCGCCACCGCCATCAGCACGCCCGACCAGATCACGAACGGCTTGCGGCGCCCCGTGCGGTCCGACCACACACCGCCCACGACGACCGTGGCGAGCAGGGTCAGTCCGTTCACGGCCGTCAGGATCAGCACGCCCCGGCCGGGATCGCCGTACCGAAGGCGGTCCCGCAGGTAGTACAGCAGGTACAGCAGGACCAGCGCGTTGCTGAGGTTGACCAGGAAGCGGGTGAGCCAGGCCCAGCCCAGGTCGGGGTGGCGGCGCGGACTCAGCCAGAAGCCCGCCAGGAAGCCGCGCCAGGACCAGGCCGGCCGGTCCGCCGCGGCCAGCCGCAGGTCCTCGTACCGCAGCACGTACGGCAGTACGCCCACCAGCGTGAACACCGCGCACGCCAGGTACCCGGCGGCGGTGCCGCCCGCCGCCGTGGCCAGACCCGTGCCCCCGACCACGCCCAGGATCTGGGCCGCGCCCAGCCAGCCGCCCACCGCGCCGCGGCGTCCGCGCGGCACCCGGTCCGGGACCGCCGCCGTGATCGCCGCGAAGACCGCGTTCAGGGTGAGCTGCGCCAGGCACCAGCCCAGCGCCATCGTCCCCGCCCCGTCCGCGCCCGCGAGCAGCAGCAGCGAGAGCGCGCCGCCCGCCGCGCCGGCCACGATCCACGGCGTACGGCGGCCCCGGCGGCCGGTCGTGCGGTCGGACAGGGCGCCGAAGAGCGGGTTGGCGACCAGCGAGACGACCGCGCCCGCGCCGGTCACCCAGGCCAGGAGCGTCTCCTTCGGCATCCCGGCGCCGGGCGCGAAGTCCCTCGCCTGGGAGGCCAGCAGGATCTGCAGCGGCCCGAACCAGCCCACCCAGATCGCCCCGTTGGCCAGCGCAAGTGCCGCCGTCCAGCCGCGGGGGACCGGCCCGGCGGGCTCCGCCAGGGCGGCCGGGGCGGCGGCGGTCATCTCTGCGCCCGCAGCACGTCCCGGTACCAGTGGTACGAGGCCTTCGGGGTGCGCTCCAGGGTGTCGTAGTCCACGTGCACCAGACCGAAGCGGCGCGCGTAGCCCTCCGCCCACTCGAAGTTGTCCATCAGCGACCAGACGAAGTAGCCGCGCACGTCTACGCCCGCCTCGAGTGCCGCGTGCAGGGCGCGGATGTGGGCGTCCAGGTAGGCGATCCGGTCCTGGTCGTCGACTCCCTCGTAGGAGCAGCCGTTCTCCGTGACGACCACCGGCGGGAGCCGGTCGCCGTACCGGTCGCGGAAGCCGGTCAGCAGCTCCGTCAGCCCCTCGGGGACCACCGGCCAGCCGAAGTCCGTCTCCGGGCGGCCCTCGATCCGCCGTACCGAGAAGGGGAGTTCGGCGGGCATGTCGATGCCGCCGAACTCGGTCGCGGTGCCCTGCGGGGCGCCCACCCGGGTCGGGGCGTAGTAGTTGACGCCGTACCAGTCGACCGGCGCGGAGATGGTCTTCAGGTCGGACTCCACGTCGCCCGGCATCAGTTCGCCGACGCCCTCCGGGTACGCGCCCAGCAGGACCGACTCCGCGAACAGCCGGTTGAGCAGCAGGTCGTAGAAGCCGGCCGCCTCCTGGTCGGCCGGGTCGCCGGAGGCCGGCCAGGTGGGGCCGTGGGAGTTGGCGATGCCGATGTCCGCCGCTCCGGCCGCGCGCAGGGCCCCCACGGCGAGGCCGTGGGCGAGGAGCTGGTGGTGGGCGGCGGGGAGCGCGTCGAACAGCAGCTCGCGGCCGGGAGCGTGCACGCCGAGGGCGTGGCCCAGCAGGGTGTGCTCGGCCGGCTCGTTGAGCGTGATCCACTTGGTGACCCGGTCGCCGAGCCGCCCGGCGACCGCGGACACGTACTCGGCGAACCGGGCGGCCGTGTCCCGCTCCAGCCAGTCCAGGCCGGCCGGCAGGTCCCAGTGGAAGAGGGTGGGCACGGGGCGCACGCCCGCCGCGCACAGCTCGTCCACCAGGCGGTCGTAGAAGTCGAGGCCGCCGGGGGAGTTCACCCGGGGCCAGGACACGGAGAAGCGGTACGCGTCCACGCCGAGGCCGGCGAGCAGCGCCACGTCCTCGCGGTAGCGGTGGTAGTGGTCGCAGGCCACCGCCGCCGTCGAGCCGTCCTTCACCCGCCCCGGCGCGGCCGTGAACACGTCCCACACGGAGGGCTCCCGCTCGTCGGCCGCCCCCTCGATCTGATGGGCCGAGGTGGACACGCCCCACAGGAAGCCGGCCGGGAAACGGGGAATCGCCTTGCCTGCGTCAGTCGCCATGGCCCGGATCATCCGTACCGTCGGTAACGGAAGTCAACGCCCCGGCGCGAAACCGGGGCGCACGGCCCGCCTAGGCCCCCTCCTTCAGCACTCTGGTGATCAACTCCCGCTGTTCCTCGGTCAGTCGGGGATCGGCCGCGTAGACCGTGCGGCCGTCGACCGTGATCTCGTAGGCGAAGCCGTCCGGTACCCCCGCCGGTGGCGTGGGCCTGCCGGAGGCCAGGACCCGTTCGGCCAGGGACTGCCACTCCCGGTCGTCGGGCCGGGCCGAGGTGTCCACCTCGGCCCGGCGCTCGATGCCGGCGAAACCGCCCGTGCGCCGTACCTGAATACGCATGGGTGCCTGTCTAGTACGGAACTACAGCGTCCGCACCCCGACCTGCTCCCAGGCCTTCTGCACGGCCTCCAGTTCGTCGCCCGCGCCGAACCGCTCGCGGGCCGCCTTGACGGTGAGCGTGGCGAAGTCCGTGAACAGGGCCTGCTGCTTCAGCTCGCCGCCGGTCAGCACGTCGTACCAGAGCTGCCCGGCCTTCTCCCAGGAGTGGCCGCCCAGGGCGGTGGCGACCAGGTAGAACGCGTGGTTGGGGATACCGGAGTTGATGTGCACGCCGCCGTTGTCCCGGCCGGTGCGGACGTAGTGCTCCATGGTCGCCGGTTGCGGATCCTTACCGAGGTTCGGGTCGTCGTACGCCGTGCCCGGCGCCTTCATCGAGCGCAGGGCGGTGCCGTGCACACCCGGCGCGAGCAGGCCCGCGCCGATCAGCCAGTCGGCCTCGGCGGCGGTCTGGCCGAGGCTGTACTGCTTGATCAGCGAGCCGAAGACGTCGGACAGCGACTCGTTGAGCGCGCCGGGCTGGCCGAAGTAGGTGAGGTTGGCGGTGTGCTGGGTGACGCCGTGGGTCAGCTCGTGGCCGATGACGTCGACCGGGATGGTGAAGTCCAGGAAGATCTCGTTGTCCCCGTCGCCGAACACCATCTGCTCGCCGTTCCAGAAGGCGTTGTCGTAGTCGGTGCCGAAGTGCACGCTGGCGTCCAGCGGCAGGCCCTCGCCGTCGATGGAGTCGCGGCCGTAGGCCTTCTGGTACAGGTCGAAGGTGGCGCCGAGACCCGCGTAGGCGCGGTTCACCGAGGCGTCCGAGCCCGGCCCGGAGCCCTCCTCGCGGACCTTGACGCCGGGCAGGTCCTGCCGGTGCCGGGCGTCGTAGACGGTGCGGTGCGGTCGGCCTGCGGCGGCGCCGGCGGGCGGGGCGACCGCGGGCGCGCCGAGCACCGTGGTCAGGCGGCGCTTGGTGCGCTGGAAGGCGTCGTGCTCCAGGGACCGGCGGGCGGGACCGGAGACCGCGGAGTCCTCGGCCTGTGCGAGCCGGTCGAGGACGTGCGGCGGAACGATCGTGCAGAAGACGGGCTCGAAGCCCCCGTTGGTGGTCATGTCCGGCACCATCGCACTGAGTGATGCGACTGTCACCACTCGCAACCATGATTGGTGAAATACCCGGACATCCCATGTCGCGCTGCGTCACGGAGTGGTAAGAGAGAGGAGTCGCCGAGTGGGATTGCGCACTTTATGTCCGTTTGGTCCCCACGGTCCCGCATACTGGGACAGGCCCACGCACCCGGTGCGGCTCGGCTAGGCTGCGGAGCATCATGCGTTTCGGGCTGCTTCTCCTTAGCTGCCGCGGCGAGGGCCTGTAGACAAGGCCGACCCCCTCCCCGCGGAGCTCTGGCGTTGCGTCGTCGGCCGTCCACTCGGACATCCGGACACCCTGAGGAGCCCACGCATCATGGCCAACCGCCAGCAGCCCAGTTCCATGCCGATCCACAAGTACGGCCGCTACGACCAGGTCGGCATCCCGGACCGCACCTGGCCGGAGAAGCGGATCACCGTCGCCCCCCGCTGGCTCTCCACCGACCTGCGCGACGGCAACCAGGCACTGATCGACCCGATGTCGCCCGAGCGCAAGCGCCGGATGTTCGACCAGCTGGTGGCGATGGGCTACAAGGAGCTCGAGGTCGGCTTCCCCGCCTCCGGCCAGACCGACTTCGACTTCGTACGCTCGATCATCGAGGAAGAGGGCGCGATCCCCGAGGACGTGACGATCTCCGTCCTGACCCAGGCCCGCGAGGACCTGATCGAGCGGACCGTGGAGTCCCTGAAGGGCGCCCGGCGGGCCACCGTCCACCTGTACAACGCGACCGCCCCCGTGTTCCGCCGGGTCGTCTTCCGCGGCTCCAAGGACGACATCAAGCAGATCGCCGTCGACGGCACCCGCCTGGTGATGGAGTACGCCGAGAAACTGCTGGGCCCGGAGACGGAGTTCGGCTACCAGTACTCCCCGGAGATCTTCACCGACACCGAGCTGGAGTTCGCGCTGGAGGTCTGCGAGGCGGTGATGGACGTCTACCAGCCGGGCCCGGGCCGCGAGATCATCCTCAACCTGCCCGCCACGGTGGAGCGTTCGACCCCGTCCACGCACGCCGACCGGTTCGAGTGGATGCACCGCAACCTGTCCCGGCGCGAGTACGTCTGCCTGTCCGTGCACCCGCACAACGACCGCGGCACCGCCGTCGCCGCCGCCGAGCTGGCGGTGATGGCCGGCGCCGACCGCGTCGAGGGCTGCCTGTTCGGCCAGGGCGAGCGCACCGGCAACGTCGACCTGGTCACCCTGGGCATGAACCTGTTCTCGCAGGGCGTCGACCCGCAGATCGACTTCTCCGACATCGACGAGATCCGTCGTACGTGGGAGTACTGCAACCAGATGGAGGTCCACCCGCGCCATCCGTACGTGGGCGACCTGGTCTACACGTCCTTCTCCGGCTCCCACCAGGACGCCATCAAGAAGGGCTTCGACGCCATGGAGGCCGACGCGAAGGCCAAGGGCGTCACCGTCGACGACCTGGAGTGGGCGGTGCCGTACCTGCCCATCGACCCCAAGGACGTCGGCCGCTCGTACGAGGCGGTCATCCGGGTCAACTCGCAGTCCGGCAAGGGCGGTGTCTCCTACGTCCTGAAGAACGACCACAAGCTGGACCTGCCGCGCCGCATGCAGATCGAGTTCTCCAAGCTCATCCAGGCCAAGACGGACGCCGACGGCGGCGAGATCACGCCGAAGGACATCTGGGCGGCCTTCCAGGACGAGTACCTGCCGAACCCGGAGAACCCGTGGGGCCGCATCCAGGTCCGCACCGGCCAGTCGACCACCGACACGGACGGCGTCGACACGCTGACCGTGGAGGCGACCGTCGACGGCGAGGACACCGTCCTGACCGGCTCCGGCAACGGCCCGATCTCCGCCTTCTTCGACGCCCTGCAGTCCATCGGCGTCGACGTGCGCCTGCTGGACTACCAGGAGCACACGATGAGCGAGGGCGCCTCCGCGCAGGCCGCCTCGTACATCGAGTGCGCGATCGGCGACAAGGTCCTGTGGGGCATCGGCATCGACGCGAACACGACGCGTGCGTCGCTGAAGGCCGTCGTCTCCGCGGTGAACCGCGCGGCCCGCTGACCGCTCTGACCGGGCTCTTCGGTGCCCCGGCCGCCGTACCGGGCGGCCGGGGCACCGTCGTATACCGGCCATCGCGCCGTGCAGGTCACGGAAAGGTCTCGTACGGGGTACTGACTCAGCCTCCGGGATGTGGCTAACATCACGCAAGCGCTGCGATGTTGCCGCGCGGTTACGGAGGTGCGACGTGCTGCCAGTACGGGGACGAGACGGCCGTGCCGCCAGGGCTGCGCGCATCCTGGGCACCCGCACCGCCTGGACACCCGTCGGGGACGGCGAGTTCTACTGCCCGGGCTGCGGAGGCGACCGCAACTACCAGCGGCTCTCCGGCCGCCGCCGCCTCACCCTCCTCGGCGTGCCCCTGCTGCCGCGCGGCGCCACCGGACCGGTCGTGGAGTGCGCCGCCTGCGGCCACCACTACGGCACCGAGGTCCTCGACCACCCCACCACCCGCCGCTTCTCCGCGATGCTCCGCGACGCGGTGCACACCGTCGCCCTCGCCGTCCTCGCCGCGGGCGGCACCTCCTCCCGCACGGCCCTGGAGACGGCCGCCGGCACCGTCCGCGCCGCCGGCTTCCAGGAGTGCACCGAGGACCGGCTGGCCGCCCTGGTCGAGGCGCTCGCCGCCGACACCGGCCGGGTCCTCGGCGGGCCGTGCGGCGCGAGCCTCGCCATAGAGCTGCACGAGGCCCTGGACCCGCTCGCCCCGCACCTCGCCCCGGCCGGCCGCGAGTCCCTGTTCCTCGACGCCGCCCGCATCGCCCTGGCCGACGGCCCCTACACACCCGCCGAGCGAGACGCCCTCACCACCGTCGGCGCCGCCCTCACCATCTGCGCCGACGACGTCGGCAGACTCCTGGCGGCGGCGCGCACGCCGTCCTGACCCTCCCGGGGCAAGCCCGTGAGCGGAGAGCGCTGAACGCGGGAAGCATGGAGCCGTGACCCCGCTGAGCCGCGCCCTCCTCGTCGCCACCGCGTTCCTCGCCCCGCTCACCGCCGTCCACCCCGCCCGGTCCGCACCCGGCTGTGTCTCCTCGGTGCCGTACACCGCCGGGGAGGGCGGCTACGACACCTACCGCGTCCCCGCCGCCGTCGTCACCGGGCGCGGGACCCTGCTGGCCTTCGCCGAGGGCCGGCACGACGGGGCCGGGGACAGCGGCGACATCGACATCGTGCTGCGCCGCTCCGCCGACGGCGGCTGCACCTGGGGACCGCTGACGGTGGTGGCCGCCGGGCGGGGCGACACCCGGGGCAACCCGGCACCCGTCGTCGACCCGCGCACCGGCACCGTCGTGCTCGTCACCTCGTACAACAGCGGTGCGGTGACCGAGGCGCAGATCATGCGCGGCGAGGTCACCCCCGCGCAGGGCCGCCGGGTGTTCGTGCAGCGCAGCCGGGACGACGGCCGCCGCTTCACGCCGCCGCGGGACATCACGGCCGCGGTGAAGCCGGCGCACTGGCGCTGGTACGCGACCGGCCCCGGCCACGCCCTGGCCGTGACCCGCGGCCCGCACGCCGGCCGCCTCCTGGTCCCGGCCGACCACTCCACCGCGCCGCCGCCCGGCTCCTCGGACACCGGCCAGGAGCCCCGGTACTACGGCGCCCACGCCCTCTGCAGCGACGACGGCGGCCGCACCTGGCGCCTGGGCTTCGTGGCCGACGCCAAGGACGGCGTGACCAACGCCAACGAGACCAGCGCCGCCCAACTCGGCGACGGGCGCCTGTACTTCTCCGCGCGCGACCAGAGCGGCAGCAGCCCAGGCAACCGGCTCGGCGCCTGGTCGAGCGACGCGGGCGAGACCCTGGACGGCCCCTTCATCGTCCGTAGCATGCTGAACGACGTCCCGGTCGTCCAGGGCAGCGTCCTGCAACTGCCGGGACCGAAGGCCCCGTTGCTGTTCTCCGCCCCCTCCGTGCCCACGGCCCGCCGGGCGATGGCCCTGTGGCGCAGCACCGACGGCGGACGGACCTTCGGCCGGGCACTCACCCTCTCCGACCGGCCCGCCGCCTACTCCGACCTCGTCCGCGTCGACGCGGACACGGTCGGGCTGCTGTACGAGACGGGGACGAAGGGGCCGTACGAGACCATCGAGTTCCGGCGGCTGCCTGCGGGGACGGCGCGCTGACCGGCCGGCGCCGGGCGGCGCGTCAGCGGCGGTCGAAGGCCGCGCCCAGGGACGCCCCCGTCGCGACCGCGCCCAGGGCGCCGGGGCCGAAGGAGACGGAGCCGGTGCCGGTCGGCTGAGCGGCGGTCCCCAAGAGCGCCCAGACCGATCCGGCGCCCGCGTTCTCCCCCGGGGCCCCGGCGTACAGCTCCGCGCGGCCGTCGCCGGTGGTATCCGCCAGCCGTACGGCGCGGCCGAACAGGTCCCCCTTCTCGACGGTGCCCGGCACCGACGCCGAGTTCTGGGTAAAGGACTTCGCCCCCGTCGCGGTGAGCCCCTGGGCGCCGCCCAGCAGCACGGTCACCGAACCCGCGTCGGTCATGGCGCCGACGTCCTCCCGGGGCGCGCCGACCGCGAGGTCGAGGCGTCCGTCGCCGTTCACGTCGCCGAGCGAGACGCTGGAACCGAAGTCGTCCCGCTCCTCGGCGGTCCCCGGAACACCGGCTGTGTCCTGGTCGAACCGGGTGCGCGGCCCGGCGGTGTCCGGTCCCGCCGCCCCACCGCGCACGATCTCGACCGCGCCGCCCACGGCGTCGACGTCGGCGGTGCCCTCCATGTCGTCCACGCTGCCGCGGCCGAGCACGATGTCGGCGTAGCCGTCCCGGTCGAGGTCCCCCACCGCCAGGTCGGCGCCGCCGTCCAGGGTCTCGCCGGTGTGCGCGTCGCGCAGCGTCCGGGCGGCCGTCAGCCCGTCCCGGCTACCCTGGAAGTACTGCAGCAGCCGGGGGCCGTGGTACGGCAGCTCGTCCTGGCCGTGCGGGGCGATGGCGACCACGTCGTCGACCCGGTCGCCGTCGACGTCGCCCGAGGCCAGCACGGGGGTCTGCCACAGCACGTCGTCCGGCGCGTCCACCCGGACGTCCATCGCCGCGGTGCGGGCCGGGCCACCGGCCCGGCCGAAGGGGCCGTAGTGGACGGTGGTACCGGTGGCCACGTCCAGATGGCCGTCCCCGTCGAAGTCCCCGGCGGTCAGCGCCTCGCCGAGGTACTGCCGGGCCCGCGTGCCCTTGACGACCGTGGCCGAGGACAGGCCGTCCCTGCCGCCCCACAGCACCGTCAGCGAACCGGAGGAGTCCAGAGTGCCGTCGTCCTCGCCCGGCGAGCCGACGACCAGGTCGGTGCGGCCGTCGCCGTCGAGGTCACCGGTGGTGAGGGCGGCCCCGAAACGGTCGTCCTGCTCCGCGCTGCCCGGCACCCCGGCGGTGTTCTGCTGGAACACCTTGTGGACCTGCGACTTCAGGCCCGCGGTACGGCTGCCGTAGGTCACCGCCACGTATCCCGCCCGCGCCCGCCCGTTCACGGTCGCGTCCGGCGCGGCGACGACCACGTCGGCGACACCGTCGCCGTTGAAGTCCGCCTTCGCGGGGCCGACGGCCGGGGCGGCCTGCGCCACGGGCACGACGGCGGCGGACGCCGCCACCACGACCGCGACGGCCAGCGTCATTCGAACTGCGCGTTTGCGCACGGGGCCTCCTGCTCAGAGCTCACCGAAACACGCGAGCAGCCACAGCCGACCCGCACACCCGGTCGAGACCCGCCGGGGGACCGGATGGTTGTACGGGGTCCACGTGGTGCCCGCGTAGTCCGGAGATCGTGATCCCTGAAAGAATGGACCGTGGATGCGATGAAGGCGCTCAGCAGGTTTGGCGAACTCGCCTGGTTCAAGCTGCCGACCGAATACAAGACGAGTTCGGCTACCACCAGGTGGCCTGCATGGGCTGGCGCTACAAGGCTCCGAGGGAAGGCGTCGACCAGTTCATCGAGGACGTCGTGAAGGGTGTTCCCACTCAGCTCGCATGGGTGCTCGACCGGACGAGGAGAAACCGAATCCTGCTACCGGACCGCGTTCTGCTCGAGGCCGGCGGTCTCGGGAACCCGGCATTCGCTGACGTCGTTCACTCCGTGAACACTCGGGACCAGGAATTCTGTATGGCGTCCATTTCGGACCTCGCTCTCATCGTTCAGCATCTGCAACGGGTCCCGGTCCCATAGGCAGGTCGGATCGAGGTGTGGGGCGCTCGTGCCTCCGCCTACAGCAGTCCCGCCCCCGCCAGCAGCTTTCCCACCCGGGCCACCTCGTCGCCCGACAGCGGCACCTGGGGCTCGGCCGTCGCCGGGCAGGTGATTACTCCGCGTAGGTGCAGGGCCGCCTTGAAGGCGCCCAGGGCCGCCGAGCTGCCGCCCATGCGGGCCGGATCGCCCACCCCGACGATGCCGAACAGCGCGCACAGCCGTTCCTGTTCGGCTCGTGCGCCCTCCCAGTCGCCCGCCCGGCACAGGCGGTACAGCCGGACGTACCCGTGCGGGTCGACGTTGGCCAGCCCGGGCACCGCCCCGTCGGCGCCCAGCGCCAGCGCGGAGTCCGCGACGAGTTCGGAGCCGGTCAGCACGCTGAAGCCGGCATGGGCGCGGGCCCCGGTGACGACCTCCCGGAACGCGGCCAGGTCCCCGCTGGAGTCCTTCAGCCCGGCCAGCACCCCGTCGGCGGCCAGGCCCAGCACCAGCTCGGCGGGGAGCTTGGTGTGCACGGCGACCGGGATGTCGTAGGCGATCACGGGGACCGGGCTCGCGGCGGCGATCCGGCGGTAGTGGTGGACGATCTCGGCGGGGTGGGTCCGGGCGTAGAAGGGGGCGGTGACGACGACGGCCTCCGCGCCCGCCGCGCAGACCGCCCGGACGTGCTCCAGGACGCGCGGGGTGGTCATGTCGATGGCCCCGGCGAGCACGGGGAGCTGTCCGCCGGCATGACCCGCGACGGCCTCGACCACCTGCCGGCGCTGCCGGTCCGTCAGGAACGCCGCCTCCGAGGTCGACCCGAGCACGAACAGCCCGTGCACCCCGCCCGCGACCAGATGGTCCACCAGCCGCAGCAGCGAGGGCACGTCCACCTCGCGTTCCGGTGTGAGGGGGGTGCAGACGGGCGGGACGACACCGGTGAGCGGGGCGGGGAAGGTCATTCACGGCTCCTGGCGGGCTGGGTCGCGGATCGGCTGGTCCTCCTCCACAGGATGGTGGCAGCGGTAGCGGTGTCCGGGCCACGACGCGGCCGAGAACTCCGGCATCTCCCGCGCGCACGGCTCGTCGGCCTTCCAGTCGAGCAGCCCCTCGTGGACGTGGTTGCCGTACGAATGGCCCAGCCGAACGCCCGACCGCCACAGGCAGCGCCGAGGGCGGTCAACGGGCGGCGGCGGGAGCGGAGTTGACGCGGGAGGGCGGGCGGCGCCGCGGGCGGACTCCGGGGGAGTGTAGACACGCTGGGCCACCAGGGGCATGCGATGAGTGAAATTGCCGCCGGCAGGGGAGCCACCGGAGGTGGACGCGATGAAACCCCCCGTCGGCTCCTGCGCCGTCGACACCCGTACCGGACGCCTCGGCATCGTCATGGGGCACGAGGGACCGTACGTGCAGCTGCGGCCCTACGGCGGCGGCCGGGAGTGGGACTGCGATCCGCGGGCCGTGCGGGAGGCCACCCACGCGGAACGGCTGCGCGCCGAGACGGCGTACGCCGGCGCCCGCACGGCCGGGCACGGGCGGCCGGTGGCCTGAAGGACCGCCCGCGGGCCCGGCGGCCCTTGCGGGCGGGCAGAATGGAGCCATGAGTCTGTTCCGCGACGACGGCATCGTCCTGCGGACCCAGAAGCTCGGCGAAGCGGATCGCATCATCACGCTGCTCACCCGCGGGCACGGCCGGGTGCGGGCCGTGGCCAGGGGTGTGCGTCGGACGAAGTCGAAGTTCGGGGCCCGGCTGGAGCCGTTCTCCCATGTCGACGTGCAGTTCTTCGCGCGCGGCAGCGAGCTGGTCGGACGCGGGCTGCCGCTGTGCACGCAGAGCGAGACCATCGCCCCCTACGGCGGCGGGATCGTCACCGACTACGCCCGCTACACCGCGGGCACCGCCATGCTGGAGACCGCCGAGCGGTTCACCGACCACGAGGGCGAGCCGGCCGTCCAGCAGTACCTGCTGCTCGTCGGCGGCCTGCGCACCCTCGCCCGCGGCGAGCACGCCCCGCACCTCGTGCTGGACGCCTTCCTGCTGCGCTCGCTCGCCGTCAACGGCTACGCGCCCAGCTTCGGCGACTGCGCGAAGTGCGGGATGCCCGGCCCGAACCGGTTCTTCTCGGTGGCCTCCGGCGGCTCGGTCTGCGCCGACTGCCGGGCGCCGGGCAGCGTCGTGCCCTCCCCGCAGACCCTGGTGCTGCTGGGCGCGCTGCTTACGGGAGACTGGGAGACGGCGGACGCGTGCGAGGCACGCCACGTCCGGGAGGGCAGCGGTCTGGTGTCCGCCTATCTGCACTGGCACCTGGAGCGCGGCCTGCGCTCGCTCCGGTACGTCGAGAAGTAAGCGCGAGAAGAGCAAGAGGGAGTCGAGGAGCACATGGTCGTACGCGGGATCCTGGGAAGCCGGCGCCGTGAGTACAGGGCGCCCGAGCCGCACCCGTCGGGCGCCCGCGCGCCGAAGCTCCCGGGCGAGCTGGTGCCGAGCCACGTGGCGATCGTCATGGACGGCAACGGCCGCTGGGCGAAGGACCGGGGGCTGCCCCGCACCGAGGGTCACAAGGTCGGCGCCGAGCGGGTGCTGGACGTGCTGCAGGGCTCCATCGAGATCGGCGTCCGCAACATCTCCCTGTACGCCTTCTCCACCGAGAACTGGAAGCGCTCGCCCGACGAGGTCCGCTTCCTGATGAACTTCAACCGCGACTTCATCCGCCGCACCCGCGACCAGCTCGACGCGCTGGGCATCCGGGTGCGCTGGGTGGGCCGGATGCCCAGGCTGTGGAAGTCGGTGGCCAAGGAGCTCCAGGTCGCCCAGGAGCAGACCAAGGGCAACGATCTGCTCACCCTGTACTTCTGCATGAACTACGGCGGCCGGGCCGAGATCGCCGACGCGGCGCAGCGGCTCGCCGAGGACGTGAAGGCGGGCCGGCTCGACCCGTCCAAGGTCAGCGAGAAGACGATCCAGAAGTACCTGTACTACCCGGACATGCCGGACGTCGACCTCTTCCTCCGTCCCAGCGGCGAGCAGCGCACCTCCAACTACCTGCTCTGGCAGAGCGCCTACGCGGAGATGGTCTTCCAGGACGTGCTGTGGCCCGACTTCGACCGGCGCGACCTGTGGCGGGCCTGCATCGAGTTCGCCTCCCGCGACCGCCGCTTCGGTGGCGCGATCCCGAACGAGGAGCTCGCCGCGATGGAAGGCCGCACCGAGGAGGACTGATCCGGCGCTGGCGTGCCGGTCGTGCTCGGGCCGGTGGCCTGGGGCGGCCGCGATCCGTGCCGGGTGGCCGTTCCGTAGTCCCGGCGGCGCTCCGGCCGAGGGACCGGTACCGGGTGTGCGGCCCCGCGCCGGACCGGCCGGCGTGCCGGGCGGGCGTAGAGCTGGAGGCCAGGGCTCGGGGCCGGCGTGCCGGGCGGGTCAGCCGCCGGAGGCACCCGCGCAGTCCGCGCACGTGCCGAAGATCTCGACCGTGTGGGCGACGTTCACGAAGCCGTGCTCGGCCGCGATGGCCTCCGCCCACTTCTCCACCGCCGGGCCCTCGACCTCGACCGCCTTGCCGCAGGCGCGGCAGACCAGGTGGTGGTGGTGTTCGCCGGTGGAGCAGCGGCGGTAGACGGACTCGCCCTCGGAGGTGCGCAGGACGTCGACCTCGCCGGCCTCGGCGAGGGACTGCAGGGTGCGGTAGACGGTGGTGAGCCCGACCGAGTCGCCCTTGTGCTTGAGCATGTCGTGCAGGTCCTGCGCGCTGCGGAACTCGTCGACCTCGTCCAGGGCCGCCGCCACTGCGGCACGCTGCCGGGTGGCGCGGCCCTTCACGGGCGGTCCAGCCGTCGTCACCGGTTGCCTCCTCGTCTCGCGTCTGCCCGGGCCATTGTGCCAGCCCGGGCCACCCGCGGTCAGACTCCGACGCCGTCCCCGGCCGCCCGTCCGGCCGGAATCGAGCACTCCGCGGGATCCCCGGCCGGCCGTGCCGCGGCCGCCGCGCGGGCGCGCCGGCGGGCCAGCGGCGCGGCGGCCGCGGTGAGCGCGACGAACGCGGCGATGGTCAGCAGCACGATGGTCGCGCCGGGCGGGACGTCCTGGTAGAACGACGTGATCGTGCCGCTGATCGTCACGGTGATGCCGAGCGCGACGGCGACCGCGAAGGTCGCGGCGAAGCTGCGGGTGAGCTGCTGGGCGGCGGCGACCGGCACCACCATGAGCGCGGAGACCAGGATCAGCCCGACCACCCGCATGGCGACCGTCACCGTGACCGCCGCCGTGACCGCGGTGAGCAGGTTCAGCGCGCGCACCGGCAGACCGGTGACCCGCGCGAACTCCTCGTCCTGGCCGACCGCGAACAACTGCCGCCGCAGCCCCAGGGTGACCACGACCACGAACGCGGCCAGCACCATGATCGCGTTCACGTCGGACGGGGAGACCGTCGACAGCGAGCCGAACAGGTACGAGGTCAGGTTGGCGTTGGACCCGCCGGGGGCGATGTTGACGAACATCACGCCGCCCGCCATGCCGCCGTAGAAGAGCATGGCGAGCGCGATGTCGCCGCGCGTCCTGCCGTACCAGCGGATCAGCTCCATCAGGACCGAGCCGAGCACCGAGACGGCCGTGGCCATCCACACCGGGGAGGCGTTCAGCAGGAAGCCGAGGCCGACGCCGGTCATCGCCACGTGCCCGATGCCGTCGCCCATCAGGGGCTGGCGGCGCTGGACCAGGAAGATGCCGATCGCGGGCGCGGTGACGCCGACCAGGACGGCCGCGAGGAGCGCCCGCTGCATGAAGGCGTAGTTCAGGAATTCCATCAGCTCAGCAGTCCCGTGCGGATCGGTTCGGTGCCCGCGGGCGCGTGCGGGTGTACGTGGTCGTGGCCGGGCAGGGCGTGCTGCCCCAGCGCCTTCGGCGGCGGGCCGTCGTGCAGCACGCAGCCGTCGCGCAGGACGACCGCCCGGTCGATCAGCGGCTCGAGCGGGCCCAGTTCGTGCAGTACGAGCAGGACCGTGGCGCCCCGGCCGACCTGCTCGCGCAGGGTCGCGGCCAGCACCTCCTGGCTGGCCAGGTCGACGCCCGCCATCGGCTCGTCCATGATCAGCAGCTCGGGCTCGGCGGCCAGCGCGCGGGCGATCAGCACCCGCTGGTGCTGGCCGCCCGAGAGCGCGTCCACCGGGTCCCCGGCGCGGTCCGCCATGCCGACCAGCTCCAGGGCGCGGCGCACGGCCTCCCGGTCGGACCCGCGGAACAGGCCGAAGCGGGTGCGGGACAGCCGGCCCGAGGAGACGATCTCGCTCACCGTCGCCGGCACCCCGCCGGCGGCCGTGGTGCGCTGGGGCACGTAGCCCACGCGCGCCCAGTCGCGGAAGGCGCGGCGGGGGGTGCCGAACAGCTCGACCGTGCCGCCGGTGGCGGGCACCTGACCGATGATCGTGCGGATCGCGGTGGACTTGCCGGAGCCGTTGGCGCCGAGCAGCGCGACGACCTCGCCGCGGCGCACGGTGAGATCGATGCCGCGCAGCACGGGACGCGCGCCGAGTTCGGCGGTCACTCGGCGCAGCGCTATGACGGCTTCTTCCATGATCTGCCCCTCCTTGCCGGTCATTTGGCGCCCAGGGCCCGCTGGAGCGCCTTGAGGTTGGCCTCCTGGACCGAGAAGTAGTCGGTGCCGCGGGACCTGGACGTGATGCCCTCGAGCGGGTCCAGGACGTCGGTCCGCAGCCCGGCGTCGTCCGCCACGGTCTTCGCGGTCCGGTCGCTGACGAGGGTCTCGTAGAAGACGGTGGTGACGCCGTCCGCCCCGGCCATCCGCTGCAGGTCCCTGATCCGTGCGGCGCTGGGCTCCGACTCGGGGTCGAGGCCGTTGATGGCCTCCTCGGTGAGCCCGTAGCGCTCGGCGAGGTAGCCGAAGGCGGCGTGGGCGGTGACGAAGACCTTGGTGTCCGTGTGCGCCAGCCCGTCCTCGAACCGGGTGTTCAGCGCGTCCAGCTCCTTCACCAGGGCCGCGGTGTTCTTCCGGTAGTCGGCCGCGTGGTCCGGGTCGGCCTTCTCGAAGGCCTTGCCGACGCCCTCGGCGACCTGGGCGTAGCGCACCGGGTCCAGCCAGACGTGCGGGTCCTTGCCGCCGGGCTCCTCGCTCTCGTGCTCGTGCTCGTCGTGCCCGTGGGCGTGGCCGCCGACCTCGTCGCCGTGCTGCTCCAGGGTGGTCAGCGAGGCCGCGTCGATCTTGACCGGGACCGGGGACTGGGCCACCGCGTCGTCGACGCTCGGCTGCAGGCCCTTCAGGTACAGCACGGCGTCGGACTGCTCGAGCCGGCCGATCTGCCGGGGGCTGATCTCCAGGTCGTGCGGCTCCTGTCCGGGCGAGGTGAGCGTGGTGACGTCGGCGTGGCCGCCGCCGATCCGCTCGGCGAGGAAGGCCATCGGGTAGAACGACGCGACGACCTCGAACCTGCCCGGGTGGCCCGCGGCGGCGCTGCCGGTGGAGCAGCCGGTGAGGGTCGCCAGGCCCAGCGCGGTGGCGACCGCGACCGCGGGCCCGGCCTTGCCTATTCGGGAGGACGCGCGGCGTCGACGTTCGTTCATGACAGTCATTTTCAACAAACATGGAAACCGTTGTCAACAACGCCCGGGGTGAGACCCTGGACAGGGGGCCGATTTGGCTGTGGGGGAGCCTGCGCCGGTAACCTGAATCAATTCGCTGGAAGCATCTCGCTTCAACGCCCGTCGTCGTAATGAAGAGAGCACCGTGGCCGCCGACAAGATCGACACCATCGTCAGCCTGAGCAAGCGCCGTGGCTTCGTTTTCCCCTGCAGTGAGATCTACGGCGGACAGCGTGCCGCCTGGGACTACGGACCGCTGGGTGTCGAGCTCAAGGAGAACATCAAGCGCCAGTGGTGGCGTTACATGGTGACGTCGCGCGAGGACGTGGTCGGTATCGACTCGTCCGTCATCCTGGCCCCCGAGGTCTGGGTCGCCTCCGGCCACGTCGCCACCTTCACGGACCCGCTGACCGAGTGCACCTCGTGTCACAAGCGGTTCCGCGCGGACCACCTGGAAGAGGCCTACGAGGAGAAGAAGGGCCACGCCCCCGCGAACGGCCTGGCCGACGTCAACTGCCCGAACTGCGGCAACAAGGGCCAGTTCACCGAGCCCAAGCAGTTCTCGGGTCTGCTGTCGACGCACCTCGGCCCGACCCAGGACTCCGGCTCCGTGGCGTACCTGCGTCCGGAGACCGCCCAGGGCATCTTCACCAACTTCGCCCAGGTTCAGACCACTTCGCGCCGCAAGCCGCCGTTCGGCATCGCGCAGATGGGCAAGTCCTTCCGCAACGAGATCACGCCCGGCAACTTCATCTTCCGGACCCGCGAGTTCGAGCAGATGGAGATGGAGTTCTTCGTCAAGCCGGGCGAGGACGAGAAGTGGCAGGAGTACTGGATGGAGCAGCGCTGGAACTGGTACACCGGTCTCGGCCTGCGCGAGGAGAACATGCGGTGGTACGAGCACCCGAAGGAGAAGCTCTCCCACTACTCCAAGCGCACCGCCGACATCGAGTACCGCTTCCAGTTCGGCGGCAGCGAGTGGGGTGAGCTCGAGGGCGTCGCCAACCGCACCGACTACGACCTCGGCGCGCACTCCAAGGCCTCCGGCCAGGACCTCTCCTACTTCGACCAGGAGGCCCAGGAGCGCTGGACGCCGTACGTCATCGAGCCCGCGGCCGGCGTCGGCCGCACCATGCTGGCCTTCCTCCTCGACGCGTACGTCGAGGACGAGGCGCCCAACGCCAAGGGCAAGATGGAGAAGCGCACGGTGCTGCGCCTCGACCACCGCCTCGCCCCGGTGAAGGTCGCCGTGCTCCCGCTGTCCCGCAACCCGGAACTGTCGCCGAAGGCCAAGGGCCTCGCCCAGGCGCTGCGCCAGAACTGGAACATCGAGTTCGACGACGCGGGCGCCATCGGCCGCCGCTACCGCCGTCAGGACGAGATCGGCACGCCGTTCTGCGTGACGGTCGACTTCGACACGCTCGAGGACAACGCGGTGACCGTGCGCGAGCGCGACACCATGAAGCAGGAGCGCGTGTCCCTGGACCAGATCGAGGGTTACCTGGCCCAGCGCCTTCTCGGCTGCTGAGGCCCGCGCGGCTCGCACTCCACGCCCACTTCCCGGCCGGTTCGCCCGGCGGGGAGGTGGGCGTTGTGCTGTCCGCGGGAGCCGGGCCCCGCGGTGTGCGATGCGGTGACGGGTGACAAGTATGGAATGACAGATATTGAAATCTGTCATTCGTCATGGCAGGGTGGAGGCATGACGATGCGAACCCGAAATCTCGGCACCACCGGCCCCCAGGTCTCCGCCCTCGGCCTCGGCTGCATGGGCATGTCCGCGCTGTACGGCGACACCGACCGGGCCGAGTCCGTCGCGACCGTCCACGCCGCCCTGGACGCGGGCGTGACCCTGCTCGACACCGGCGACTTCTACGCCATGGGCCACAACGAGATGCTGATCGGCGAGGCCCTGCGCACCGCCCCCGCGGCCGCTCGGGAGAAGGCGCTGGTCAGCGTGAAGTTCGGCGCCCTGCGCGACCCGGAGGGGAACTGGACCGGCGTCGACGGCCGGCCCGCCGCCGTGCGGAACTTCGCCGCCTACTCCCTGCAGCGCCTCGGCGTGGACCACATCGACGTCTACCGGCTCGCCCGCCTCGACCCGGACGTCCCCGTCGAGGAGACCGTCGGCGCCATCGCCGAACTGATCGAGAAGGGCTACGTCCGGCACGTAGGTCTGAGCGAGGTAGGCGCCGAGACCATCCGCCGGGCCGCCGCCACCGCGCCCGTCGCCGACCTCCAGATCGAGTACTCGCTGATCTCCCGGGGCATCGAGCGGGACATCCTGCCCACGACCCGGGACCTCGGCATCGGCATCACCGCCTACGGCGTGCTCTCCCGCGGCCTGATCTCCGGGCACTACTCCCGCGACCGGCGGCTGGCCGCGGGGGACTTCCGCTCCTTCTCGCCCCGCTTCCAGGGCGAGAACCTGGAGCACAACCTGAACCTGGTCGAGGCGCTGCGCGAGATCGCCGACCGCAAGGGCGTCACGGTCGCCCAGACCGCCATCGCCTGGGTGCTCTCGCGCGGCGAGGACATCGTGCCGCTCGTCGGCGCCCGCACCCGTGACCGGCTCGCCGAGTCGCTGGGCGCGCTCGACGTGACCCTGGACGAGGCCGACCTCGCCGCGATCGAGAAGGCCGTCCCGGCGGACGCGGCGGCGGGCGACCGCTACCCGAGCGCGCAGATGGCACTCCTCGACAGCGAACGCTGATCCCGCTCCCCGGTACCGTCTGAGGCATGGCACCGACCAGCGAGACCCTGACCGCCGAGCGCATCCTCGAGGCGACCGAGGAGGTGCTGCGCCGCCACGGCCCGGCCAAGGCCACCGTGGTCGACGTGGCCCGCGCGCTCGGCGTCAGCCACGGCAGCGTGTACCGGCACTTCCGTACCAAGGCGGCGCTGCGCGAGGCGGTGACCAAGCGGTGGCTGGACCGCACCTCGGAGCGGCTGGCCGGCATCGCCGCCGGGACCGGCGCCCCCGAGGACCGGCTGCGGGAGTGGCTGGCGGCCCTGTTCGACGCCAAGCGGCACAAGGCCGGCGACGACCCGGAACTGTTCGCCACCTACACCGTGCTCACCGGCGAGAACGGCACGGTGGTCGGCGACCACCTCGCCGACCTGACCGGCCAGCTCACCCGCGTCGTCGAGGCGGGCATGGCCGCGGGCGCCTTCGGCCCCGCCGACCCCGCCACCACGGCCCGCGCCGTCTTCCAGGCCACCGGCCGCTTCCACGACCCGTGCTACGCCGCCGAGTGGCGGCAGCCCGGCATCGAGGAGGAGTTCACGGCCGTCGTGGACCTGCTGATACGAGGGCTGGGCGCGTCCGCGCCGAAGGGGTGAGGCGGGAACCCGCGGGCCGTCAGCGCGACGGCTGCCGGGTTCCCGCCGGGTCCACCGTGGCCTGGTGGGCCTCGGCCAGGTGCTCCTCGGCCTTCAGCCAGGGCAGGAACTGGGCGCTGCGGGACCAGCCGCAGGTGTCGCAGTTGATCGTGCGCTGCACGCCGGTGCGCCGCACCCGGACCACGTGCTCCCGGCCGTGCCGGTCCCACCGGCTCACCTTGCTCGTGCTGTTGTCCCGCGACATGACGCCTCCCCGCGTCCGGCCCGTCCGACCGCAAGGAGTCTGCAGCAAGTCCAACATCAACGGGGGATCCCCGGCGGCGAGTTGCCCCCGCCGGGCCCCGGCTCAGCCGACCCGGCGGGGCAGCCGCAGGCTCAGCAGGCCGGTCAGGACGATGCCCGCGAACTGCACCAGCAGCGTGACGACCAGCGCGTCCCGCATGCCCTGCTGCGGGACCAGGGTCAGGAACAGCGTGCCGAGGGTGGCGACGCCGAGCGCGAACGCCGACTGCTGGGTGGTGACCATCACACCGCTGCCCACCCCGGCCCGGATCGCCGGCACCTCGGACATCACGATCCGCAGCACGTTGGGCAGTTGCAGGGCCTGTCCGGCGCCGGCGACCGCCGCGCCCGGCAGCAGCGCGCCGAAGCCCAGGTGCGGCCAGTCCCGCCAGGCGGCGAGGGCGATCAGCAGCACGCCCACGCCCTGGAGGACGGAGCCGGCCGTGACCACCCGGGTGCCGTACCGGGCGATCAGGCGCGGCCCGGCCAGCGAGACGAACAGGAACGCCACGGCCATCGGCGCGAGCGCGATCCCCGCCGGCACCGGACCGAGGCCGGCGCCCCGCTGGAGCGCCAGCGCGATGACGAACATGAACCCGCTGAAGCCGATCGAGAACGGCACCATCAGCGCCAGCCCCCGCCGCAGTGACGCCAGCGCGAACAGGCTCGGCGGCACCAGCGGGGTCCGCCCCAGCCGGTCCGCCCGCCGCTCCACCGCGTAGAAGGCGGCCGCTGCGAACGGGAACGCGGCCAGCGACAGCCAGGTCCACAGCGGCCAGCCCGCCGCGCGGCCCTCGGTCAGCGGGGCGAGCAGGGTCAGCAGGGACACGGCGAGCAGGACGGTGCCGGGCACGTCGACCGGCTCCGGGCGCTGCGAGCGGGTCTCCGGCACGTGCCGCACGGCCAGCACCAGCCCCAGCACGACGACCGGGACGTTGACGAGGAAGATCGCCCGCCAGCCGGTCCCGGCGATGTCCGCCGCGACCAGCAGGCCGCCCAGGATCTGGCCCGCCACCATGGACAGCCCGGCCGTGGCGCCGTACAGGCTCATGGCCTTCGCCCGGCGGGTGCCGCTGGTCGCGGCCTGGATGGTGGCGAGCACCTGCGGAAGCATCGCGGCGGCCGAGGCGCCCTGCGCGACCCGCGCCGCCACGAGGCTCCAGGCGCCCGGGGCGAGCCCGCAGGCCAGCGAGGTCAGCCCGAAGGCGGCCATTCCGACGACGAACAGCCGGCGCCGCCCGAACAGGTCGCCGAGCCGCCCGCCGAGCACGAGCAGCACGGCGTAGGCGACGCCGTAGCCGGCCACGACCAGCTCCAGCACGGCCTCGCCCGCGCCGAGATCGGCGCCGATGGTCGGCAGCGCGACGTTGACGATGAAGAAGTCGACCAGCGGCAGCGCCGCGGCCAGCAGAACGGTGAACAGCCCCGGCCCGCTCAGCGCGGGCGGCGCCGACGCCCGGACGCGGACGGCGGGAGGGGTGACGGTCTCTGTCATGGCACCGAGCCTGCGTCCGCGCTCAGACTGGTACCAGAGTCTCCTCATCCTGGTAGAAGAAATACCTGGCAACAGGATCCGTCGGGCAGCATCCTTGAGGCATGACGACGACTGCACCGGTGTCCGCCCCCGCGCGGCCCCCGCACGGCGCCGAGATACGGCGGCACGAGCTGGCCGCCTTCCTCCGCAGCCGCCGCGAGCGGATCGCACCCGAGCAGGTGGGGCTGCCGCGCGGCACCCGGCGCCGCACCCCCGGTCTGCGCCGGGAGGAGGTCGCCCAGCTCTCCGCGGTCGGCGTCACCTGGTACACCTGGCTCGAACAGGCCCGGGACATCCAGGTCTCGGTGCAGGTCCTGGACGCCCTGGCCCGCACCCTGCTGCTGGACGCGAGCGAACGCGCCCACCTCTTCCAGCTCGCCGCGGCCGCCGATCCCACACCGGCCGCGAGCTGCCCCAGCGTCACCCCGGCCCTGCGCGAGACACTGCGCGCGCTGGAGCCGTTCCCGGCCTGCGTCCAGAACAGCCGGTACGACATCCTCGCCTACAACCGCACCTACGCCCGCCTCATGGGCGACCTGGACGCGGTCCCGCCGGAGGACCGCAACTGCATGCTCCTCGTGTACACCCACAGCGACTGGCGGGCGGCCGTCGTGCACCTGGAGCAGACCATGCGCCTGATGGCCGCCCGGCTGCGCGCCTCGATGGCCGGCCACCTCGGCGAGCCCGCCTGGAAGATGCTGCTCAGGCGCCTGGAATGCGAGTCCCCGGAGTTCCGCGAGATCTGGGAGCGCTACGAGGTCGTGGGCAACCGCTCGAAGACCAAGGAGTTCCTCAACCCGTACGTCGGCCATCTGACCCTGGAGCACACGGACCTGTGGCTGGGCCCGCAGGCGGGACCCCGGCTGGTCACCTACACGCCGAAGAACGAGGAGACCCGGGAGCGCCTGGAGAGGCTGTGCGAACTGGCGTCCGCGCCGCGGTGACCGGGGGAGCGCTCCTGGGCCCCGGAGCTCCTAGGAGCGGGCCGTGACCCCCACGGCGTCCTTCAGGTCCGCCGACTGAAGCTCCTCGGCGGTCCGCTCGGCGGTGCGCCGGGCCCAGCGGCCGCTGGTCATCCAGCCGAGGACCAGCACGGCCAGACCGCACCCGGCGAGGATCCACCAGCCGGGCCGGGCAGCCGCGACGAACGTGTCCCGGTACGGCGAGGAGCCCACGCCCGCGGCCAGCACCGCGCCGACCACGGCGACGCCCAGCGTCTGCCCGAGCTGCCTGCTGGTCGAGGCGACGGCGGCGGCGACACCGGCCTGGGCCCGGGGCATGCCCGAGACCGCCGTGTTGGTGATCGGCGCGTTCACGAAGCCGAAGCCGATGCCGAACAGCACGTACCCGGCGAACAGCGTGGTGTTCGAGGTCTCCGCCTCGAAGGCCGCGAACAGCACACCGCTCACGGTCATCGCGGCGCCCGCCACCAGCAGCGGCAGCCGCGGGCCCCGGCTGCCCACAAGGCGGCCGGACAGCGGTGCGCACAGGAACGTCGGCACGGCCATCGGCAGCATCCACAGGCCCGCGTGCAGGGCGTCGAGGCCGCGCACGTTCTGCAGGTAGAGCGTGGACAGGAACAGGAAGCCGCCGAGCGCGGCGAACGCGCTGATCGCGATCACCGTCGCCCCGCTGAACGGGGCCGAGCGGAAGAAGCGCAGGTCGATGAGGGGTTCCTCGCGCCGGGGCTCATAGGCCAGCAGGCCGAGCAGGGCCGCGAGGGCCACCGCGCCGAACGGGGCCACCGTGCCGGGGCCCGAGTCCGGCGCCTCGATGATCGCGTACGTCAGCGAGCCGAACAGCGCGATCACCAGGACCTGGCCGACCGGGTCGGGCCGGCGGGCGCGGGGCGCGCGGGACTCGGGGACGAACCGCAGGGTGAGCAGCAGGGCCGCGAGGCCGACCGGGAGGTTGACCCAGAAGATCGAGCGCCAGCCGACCGACTCCACCAGCAGGCCGCCGACCAGCGGGCCCGCCGCCATGGATATGCCGACCACCGCGCCCCACACGCCGATCGCGCGGGCCCGTTCGCGGGAGTCGGTGAAGGTGTTGGTGATGATCGACATGGCGACCGGGTTGAGCATGGAGCCGCCGACCGCCTGGACCATGCGGAAGACGACCAGCAGTTCCAGGTTCGGCGCGAGGGAGCAGAGCAGCGAGCCGACGGAGAAGAGGACCAGGCCCGTCATGAAGACCCGCTTGCGGCCGATCCGGTCCGCCGTGGAGCCCGCGAGCATCAGCAGCGAGGCGAGGACGAGCGTGTAGGCGTCGATCGACCACTGCAGGCCGGAGGTGGTGGCGTGCAGCTCGCGCTGCATCGAGGGCAGCGCGACGTTCAGGGCGGTGTTGTCGAGGCTCACGATCAGCAGACTCATGCAGCAGATCGCGAGCACCAGCAGACGTCGGCGGTGGCTGAGCTCGGGCATGTGGCTCATGGTACGGGATTTCGATAGTGCGGTTAACTAATGACCGCTACATGATCTCCGCGGATACGTGACAATGGGGGAATGCCCACGCCCGAGTCCCCCCTGCAGATCGGCCCGCACACCGTCCGGCCGCCGGTGGTCCTGGCCCCCATGGCCGGCATCACCAACGCTCCCTTCCGCACCCTGTGCCGAGAGTTCAGCGGCGGCAAGGGCCTGTTCGTGAGCGAGATGATCACGACCCGGGCGCTGGTCGAGCGCAACGAGAAGACGATGCAGCTCATCCACTTCGACGCGTCCGAGAAGCCGCGCTCGATCCAGCTCTACGGAGTGGACCCGGCGACCGTCGGCAAGGCCGTCCGCATGATCGCGGAGGAGGACCTGGCCGACCACATCGACCTGAACTTCGGCTGCCCGGTCCCGAAGGTGACCCGCAAGGGCGGCGGCTCCGCGCTGCCCTACAAGCGGAACCTGCTGCGGGCCATCGTGCGCGAGGCGGTCTCCGGCGCCGGGGACCTCCCCGTCACGATGAAGATGCGCAAGGGCATCGACGACGACCACATCACCTACCTCGACGCCGGCCGCATCGCCGTCGAGGAGGGCGTCGCGGCGATCGCGCTGCACGGCCGCACGACCGCCCAGCACTACGGCGGCACCGCCGACTGGGAGGCCATCGCCCGCCTGAAGGAGCACGTCCCGGAGATCCCGGTGCTCGGCAACGGAGACATCTGGTCGGCCGAGGACGCGCTGCGCATGGTGCGCGAGACCGGCTGCGACGGTGTGGTCGTGGGCCGGGGCTGCCTGGGCCGGCCGTGGCTGTTCGCCGACCTGGTGGCCGCCTTCGAGGGCCGGACGGACGACATCGCGCGGCCCTCCCTGCGCGAGGTCGCCGACGTCATGGTCCGGCACGCCACCCTGCTCGGCGAGTGGATCGGCGACGAGTCCAAGGGCGTCGTCGACTTCCGCAAGCACGTGGCGTGGTACCTGAAGGGCTTCGCGGTCGGCTCCGAGATGCGCAAGCGGCTCGCGATCACCTCCTCGCTCCAGGAGCTGCGGTCGGGCCTCGACGAGCTGGACCTCGACCAGCC
Organism: Streptomyces sp. NPDC038135; assembly: GCF_055601245.1. NCBI lineage: Bacteria > Bacillati > Actinomycetota > Actinomycetes > Kitasatosporales > Streptomycetaceae > Streptomyces > Streptomyces sp. NPDC038135. The sequence goes on from NZ_JBVJXS010000002.1 coordinate 565,754, forward strand.
CTGGCCCGCCGGCGCCGACGGGCCCCGCGGCCGTACGTCCGGCAACAACCGGGTGGTGCTGCCGGACGGCTGGCTGAAGGACCCGTACGACTGCGCGGGCGTCGGCGAGGACGCGGAGCTGGACACCTCCGGCGGCTGATCAGGCTCTACTTGGGGTGCGGGACCGAGCCGTACGCCGTCAGGAACCGGTCGCGGAAGGAGCTCATCCGCCACACCGGGGCGTCGTGGGCGGGGCGCAGGCCCTCCGTCCAGTGCCAGTCGGCGATCCGGTCCAGCACCTTCGGGTCCTTGGCCACGATCGAGACGGGCACGTCGCGGCTGGCGTGGTTGCCGCTGACCCGGGCGATCGGCTGGTGGTCGCCGAGGAAGACGAGCACGGTGTCCTTCGTGCCGTGGCGCTCCAGCCACTCGGTCAGCGCGGTGACCGAGTACTGGATCGACTTGCCGTACTGCTGACGTGACTTGGTGGTGTCGGCGATGACGTCGGCCGGCTTGGCGCCCGCCGCCTCCATGTCCTTGAACCCCGAGCCGTCGCCCAGCGCGTCCCAGTCGACCATCTTCGGCACCGGCGCCCAGGGCTGGTGGCTGGAGGTCAGGATGAGCAGCGACATCCGCGACTTCCCGGCGGCCGGGCGCTTGCTGTGCACGCGCTGCTCGTAACTCTGCAGCGCGTACTGGTCGGGCATGGTCGACCAGCTGAACTTCGGGCCCCGGTAGCCGAGCTGGAAGGCGTTGTAGACCTTGTCGAGGCCGTACCACTTCTGCTCGGGCCAGCCCTTCTGTACGCCCGGCATGACGCCGACGGTGTCGAAGGCGCCGGTCTTCTTGAAGGCCTCGGTCAGGCTGAGGTGGTCGCTCGCCATGACCGTGCGGTAGCGCTGCTGGTTGCTGACCCACAGGCCCGACATGGTGGTGGAGTGGCCGAGCCAGCTGCTGCCGCCGTAGGTCGCTGAGGTCAGCCAGCCGCTGCGGGCGTGGAACCCGGCCTTGGCGAGGGCCTCGGTCCGGGCGTTCAGGGTGGCGTCGACGCCGGGGGCGATGACCGGGTCCTCGATGGCGCTGCGGCCGTAGCTCTCGATGAACGTGAACACCATGTCCTTGCCGCGCAGGTCGGGGACGAGCTGGCTGCCCGGCGTGGCGCCGAACCGGTCCTCGCCGGCGACCTTCCGGAACTGCGCCTCGTCCTTGAGGGTGTCCGAGACCCGGCGGGACTCGATCCTCAGCGCGGTGGTGGTGCGGTCGGAGGCGACCGGCACCCCGGCGATCTGCAGGCCGAGGGCGGAGCAGGTGATCCAGACGACACCCGCGATCATCGTGCCGCGGGTCGCCGCCCCGCTGTGCCGGGCGAGCAGGTTGCCCAGCCGGACGGTGGCCAGGGCCAGCAGGACGGCCAGCAGCAGCACCAGCACGACCACGCCGGCGGTGGCGGCGAGGGTGGCCGTGCGGCCGAGCGAGTCCTCCAGGTACGACTGCGCGTCGCCGAGCAGGCTCCAGTCCAGGACGGGGTTGAACGGGCGGCCAAGGTACTGGTTGAACCCCATGTCGAGCAGGTTCAGCACGGTCATGGCGGCCAGCGCGACACCGGACACCGCGGCCAGCGCCACCCGTGGCCGGCGCGGCAGCGCGAGCAGCACGGCGGCCCCGATGACGGCCTCGCCCGGTATGCGCGCGAACTTGGCGGGCCCGAGCCCGACCACGGTGTTCGGCAGCACCAGCGCGGCCACGACCAGGACGGCGGCCAGCACGGTGACGGCCACCGACAGCACCCTGGCACCCCCCGGATGCGCCCGCCGCCAACGCCCGACCCGCCCGGACCAGGCATCCCGCACCCGCCGAACGGGGCTGCCCGCCCGGGATGCGGAGGGCTCACCGGCGGCGGAAGGCTGCTCGGCCTGCCCGGCCTGCTCGGTTGGCTTGACCGGGCCGGCCCGGCCGTCCGGCTCGGTCCGCTCGGCCGTCGCGGTCGGCTCGTCCCGCTGGGTTCGATCGGCCAGCCCGGCTTGTTCGGCTTGGCCGGCTTGGACGGTCCGCTCGGCCTGCCCCATCTCCTCGGCTCGACCGGCCTGTCGGGCCTGCCTGGTTCGGTCGCTCTGCTCGGACCGTTCAACCCGCTCGGCCTGCCCGGCTCGGTCGGCGCCTTCGGCCGGCTCGCCCTGCTCGGCCTCGCCCGCCCGCTCGACCCGCTCGCTCTGCTCGGCCTGACCGGCTCGGGCGGGTCGTTCCGTTTCCTCCCGTTTCCTCTGTTTGCCGAGGGCGGCCTCGTTTTCTCCGGTCGTGTCCGGTGACTGGCGCGTACTCGTGTGCTGAGGCAACCCGGAGGTCCTTCCGTGCGAGACCCGTGACGGAGGCGGCGGGCCACGCTGGGAGGATGGGCAGGGCCGAAGCAACCCCGGCCCGCCTGGCCCGCCGCCCATGTCGTACGGGCGCCCGTCCGCCCCTGTTCACGGCACCGGGCAAACACCCGGCAAACCCGTGGTCAAGGCGCCCCTCAGACCCCGCCGACCGCAGTGAGCAGGGCGAGCGGGGCCGCCGCCGAGCGGGATTCGCGGACGCACGCGTGCGGATAGGGGACCGGCTCCGGATGGGTGCCGCGGCCGTAGCCCGCCAGTACCTCCGGAAGCCGGTGCCCGCTGGCCGTCGCGGCGTCGACCAGCGCGTGCGCCACCGTACGGGCCTCGTCGTGCAGGCCGTAGCGGGCGAGGCCGAGGGCGATCAGCGCGTTGTCGTGCGGCCAGACCGAGCCCCGGTGGTACGAGAGCGGGTGGTACGCCGGCTGGCCCGAGGCGAGGGTGCGCACGCCCCAGCCGGAGAAGAAGTCCGGTTCCAGCAGCCGCCGTCCGACCGCCTCCCCGTACTCCTTGTCCAGCAGCCCCGACCACAGCAGATGCCCGGCGTCCGAGGCCAGCGCGTCGACCTGGCGGCCCGTGCCGTCCAGAGCCAGCGCCGGGAAGGAGTGCTCGCCCATCCAGAAGTCCCGCTGGAAGCGGTCCCGCAGATCGGCCGCCGCCTGCTCCAGCAGGGCGGCGTACGTCTCGTCGCCCCACACCCCGCGCGCCATGCACGCGGTGCGGCGCAGCGCGTCGTACGCGTAGCCCTGGGCGCCCGCCGCCATCACCGCCCCGGTGGGCCGGGTCCCGTCGGCCCAGCAGATCGCGCCGGGGGAGTCCTTCCAGTTCTGGTTGGCGAGGCCGCCCTCGTCGGCGCGGTAGACGAGATAGCCGCGCGAGGTCAGCCCGCCGTGGTCCAGCATCCAGCCGATCGCCGCGCGGGCGTGCGGCTCCAGACGCCGGGCCAGGGCGGTGTCGCCGGTCCCCTCGGTGTAGGCCCCGAGCAGGACGAGGAACAGCGGGGTGGCGTCGACCGAGCCGTAGTACCGGCCGAACGGCACCTGCCCGAAGTGCGCCAGCTCCCCGTGCCGCACCTCGTGCACGATCTTGCCGGGCTGGGCGAGCGGGGACGCGCCGGCGCCGGTCGCCTGGGCCGCGGCCAGGGCGAGCAGCGTGGCGGCGGCCGGCCGCGGGTGGTACGGCAGCGTGAACAGGGACGTGAGCAGGGCGTCCCGGCCGATCAGGGTGAGGAACCAGGGAGCGCCGGCCGCCGGCACGCGCAGTTCCTCGCCGTCCGGTCCGGTCGCCGGGACCTGCAGCGCGGCCAGGTCGGCGAGCCCCCGCGCACAGGCGGCCGCCAGCTCCGGCCGGCCGGTGGGGAAGGCCACGCCCTCCGCGAACCGGGCCTCCGCCGCGGCGAGTTGCTCGTTCACCGAGGCGGGGGAGCGGGGCACCCGCAGGGCGCGCCGGTCGCCGTGCGGGCGGGCCATCACGCGCAGCACCAGTTCGGCGGTGCCGTGGGGCTCCAGGCCGAGGGTCCACACGAGACGGCGGGCGCCGGTGCCGGTCTCCTCGACGGCGTCCGGGGCGGGGTCGGCGGTGATGGTCGTGACCGAGTGCCACTCGGCGCGCCGGTAGGAGAACTCGATCCCGTCGTCCAGCACCTCGCGGGAGCGCACGGCGCCGGACTTCGCGTAGGTGCGGTGGTCGGAACGGAGCTCGAACTGGTCGGTGAAGTCGGCGTCGACGGTGAGGGCGAGGCGGACCGTGGTGGGCACCGGGCGGTTGCCGGTCACCCGCAGCGACTCCACGAACGAGCTGTCGCCGACCGCCTGCTCCCGGAACAGGGTGCAGGCGGGCGGCTCCTGCCGGCCGCCGCGCGGCACCAGCACACAGCGGGCCGCGTCGCCGTCCGTGACCGGGGCGAGCGCCTCCGGCACCGCGCCGTCCACGGTGAGCTGCCACCGGCTGAGGTGCCGGGCGTCGCGCACGAACAGTCCGTCCGGGGAGCCGCCGCCCCGCACCCCGCTGATGTCACCCCGGTCGCCCACGGCGGCGAACGTCGCCCCGTGCACGAGCAGATGCTGCCGATCCGTCATCCCCGGTCCCCTCCCTGGTCCCTCGTTCCGGCCGTGCCCCTTGTTTCGGCCGTGTCCCTCGTCCCGGCCGTGTCCCTCGTCCTGGCCGTGCCCCCGGCGCTGGCCGTGTCCCCGGCGCCGGCCGTGTCCCCGTGCCCCGGGCCCCGGTGCAGCAGGTCCAGCGCGAGTGCCGCCGTCCAGGCGAAGCCGGTCGTGCCGCACGCCTCGCCGGTGTACGGGTCGACGTACTCGGCGAAGCCGCCGGCCGGTGCCAGCCGCAGTACCGCCGCGCGCAGCGCGTCCGCCCGTTCCGGGTGGCCGTGCGCGCGCAGGCCCCGCTCCAGCAGCCAGCTCGTGTTGAACCACGCCGGGCCGCGCCAGTACCGGTGCGGGTCGAAGGCCTCGCCGAGCAGGTCGTAGCTCGGCACCAGCTCGGTGCTCGTGCCCAGCCCGAAGTGCGGTCCGCACAGCGTGCGGGCGAGCGCGCCGGAGACCTCCCGGGGCAGCCCGGGCAGCAGCAGCGGGACGAGACCCGAGACACTCCGCTCGGGGACCTGGCCCCCGCCGCGCAGGTCCAGGCAGCGGAACAGGCCGCTCGCCGGATCCCACAGCCGCTCCACCAGAGCCGCCGTCAGCCGCTCGGCGCGCGCGTACCGGGCGGTGCCGGCCGCCCCCAGCTCCCCGGCGATCCGTGCCAGCGCCTGCTCGGAGGCGATCAGCAGCGCGTTGAACGCCGGGTCCTCCACCGCGAACTCCCCGCCGCCGTCGGCGTACCCGCCGTCGCGGTAGTCCGCCGCCAGCCGCACGTACCGCCCGTAGTCGAGGTCCGTCGGCCGGTCCTCCGGGGCGCCGTGGGCGAGGTCGGCGCGGCGGAAGGAGCGGGCCGGGGCCGGGGTGATCCGCGAGAGCGGGGCGTCCCAGCAGGGGCTGTTGTCCATACCCTGTTCCCAAGGGTGCACGACGCAGGCGAGACCGCCCCCGCCCAGGTCGCGCCGGTGCAGCAGATACCGGTGCCAGGCGGCCAGCCGGGGGTACACCCGGGCCAGGAAGCCGCGTGCGTGGGACAGGCCCGGATCGGCGCGGTGCACCAGCCAGGCCGCCAGCGCGTGCACCGGTGGCTGCACGATGCCGGACGTCTGTACGGTGCGCGGGGCGCCCGCGGCGCGCCCGGCGGCCGAGGAGCGCCAGAAGTCGGGGCTCGGGAAGTAGGCGTCGAGGGGTACGGAGGGGTTGAAGACGATGTGCGGGACGCGACCGTCGCCCCACTGGGCCGCCAGCAGCGTCTCCAGTTCCGTCTGCGCCCGTAACGGCGACAGGTGGCGCAGTCCGATCGCGACGAACGCGGAGTCCCACGACCACTGGTGCGGGTACAGGCTCCGGGAGGGGACCGTCGACGTGCCCGTCCAGTTCTCCGCCAGCACCCGCGCGGCTCCGGCGTGCAGGGACGACGCCGACGCCGGTAAATCGTATGCGGGCTCCCGCTCCGGGAGACGTGCGACGAGCTGGGCAGTGCGATCCACTCGGGGCTCCCCGAAGACGTCCGGCCGAACCGGGTTTGGCTGTGGCTACCGCAGGGTTACGTCTATTTAACACGCAAAACCCAATATGTAATGCAGGCTTGGGAAACACAAGGGGGTGCGCATGACCGGACGGCCGGGCAGGACCGGGAAGAGCGGAAGCCAGGCGAGCGCCGGCGATCTGCTCGCACTGGTGCGCAGCGGACGGGCCGTGACACGCGGCGCGCTGCAGCAGGCCACCGGGCTGTCCCGCGCCACCGTCGGCCAGCGTCTCGACCGGCTGTTCCGGGCCGGCTGGCTGCGCGAGGGGGCCGGCGGCCCGGTCGGCTCGCCGCTCGGCGGGCGGCCCTCCATCACCCTGGAGTTCGACGACTCCCACGCGGTGGTCCTCGCCGCAGACCTGGACACCCGGCACGCCCGGGCCGCCGTCCTCACCCTGACCGGCGAGATCCTCGCCGAGCACGCCGGCACGCTGGTGGTCGAGGACGGCCCCGAGGCCGTGCTCGGCGAACTCGGCCGCTGGTTCGCCGACGTGCTCGCGAAGGCGGGCCGCCGGGCGGCGGAGGTCTGCGGCATCGGCCTCGCGGTGCCCGGGCCGGTGGACCGCGAGAGCGGCCGGGTGGCGCAGCCGCCGATCATGCCCGGCTGGGACGGCTACGACACGAGGGGCCGCCTGTCCCGCGCCTTCACCGAGCACACCGGCGCGCCCGCGGTCCCGGTCCTGGTGGACAACGACGCCAACCTCATGGCGTACGGCGAACAGCGCACCGGGCATCCGGACTGCGCGGCCTTCGTGCTGGTCAAGGTGTCCACCGGCATCGGCGCGGGCGTCGTGGTCGACGGCTCGATCTACCGGGGCGTGGACGGCGGCGCGGGCGACATCGGGCACATCAGGGTGGGCGCGGAGGCGCTGTGCCGGTGCGGCTCGTACGGCTGTCTCGCCGCCGTCGCCAGCGGCGGGGCCGTGGCCCGGCGGCTGACGGAGGCCGGGGTGCCGGCCGCATCGGGCTCGGACGTGCGGGACCTGCTGGCCGCCGGGCACCCGGAGGCGGCCGCGCTGGCCCGGGAGGCCGGGCGGCGGGTGGGCGACGTGCTGGCGACGGTCGTGACCCTGCTCAACCCGGGCGTGCTGATGATCGCCGGGGATCTGGCCGGAACCCCCTTCCTCACCGGCGTGCGCGAGCTGCTCTACCAGCGGGCGCTGCCCCGCTCGACGGCCCGGCTGGACGTGGTGACGTCGCGGCTGGGGGAGCGGGCCGCGCTGGTCGGCGCGGGTGCGCTGGTCGTGGAGCACCTGTACGCGCCGCGGCGAGTGGAGGAACGGCTCGCCGCGCTCGGCGTGTGAACCGGGCGTTTCCACGTCCGCATGGTGAAATCCGGCTCAGTGTGACAGCGTGATTCTCGCCACCCTTGATAAGGGCGGCGCTCAGATGAGCGGATCTTGAGCGACTGCACTTCTCCAAAGGGTGGCACTGGGTGCCACCCTTTGATCGTTCATCGATCGAACTCAAACGTGTCGGAGGGTCGCTCACATGAGCGCCCAGCCGCCCCTCTGGGGATGGATGCGTTCAAGAAGTGAAAACATCGAGGCGTCTCCACTTGCCAAGCCTTGACTTTCAATCCACTGGCGGACGCGTGGTTACGGGCGCATGACGCACAAGTGGACGTACCCAGGGGCCTTCGATCTGGGTATGTTCCTCGCCGTCAGGGCAGCCACCGCGGCCTCAAGGAGTCGAGACCCGTGTCGGAAAACAAAGAACCCCACGTAGCGAAGTTCGTTTACGACTTCACCGAGGGCAACAAGGACCTCAAGGACCTTCTCGGCGGCAAGGGCGCCAACCTCGCCGAGATGACCAACCTGGGCCTGCCGGTCCCTCCCGGGTTCACCATCACCACCGAGGCCTGCAAGGTCTACCTCGACAGCGGCTCGGAGCCCGTGGCACTGCGTGACGAGGTGAGTGCGCACCTCGACGCCCTCGAGCAGAAGATGGGCAAGAAGCTCGGCCAGGCCGACGACCCGCTGCTGGTCTCCGTCCGCTCCGGCGCCAAGTTCTCCATGCCGGGCATGATGGACACCGTCCTCAACATCGGCCTCTCCGACAAGTCGGTGCAGGGCCTGGCCAAGCAGGCCGGCGACGACCGCTTCGCCTGGGACTCCTACCGCCGCCTCATCCAGATGTTCGGCAAGACCGTCCTCGGCGTCGACGGCGAGCTGTTCGAGGAGGCGCTCGAGGCCGCCAAGGCGGCCAAGAAGGTCACCGTCGACACCGATCTCGAGGCGGCCGAGCTCAAGAAGCTCGTCACCAAGTTCAAGAAGATCGTCAAGACCGAGGCCGGCCGGGACTTCCCGCAGGACCCGCGCGAGCAGATGGACCTCGCCATCAAGGCGGTCTTCGACTCCTGGAACGGCGACCGCGCCAAGCTGTACCGCCGTCAGGAGCGCATCCCGCACGACCTCGGCACCGCCGTCAACGTCTGCTCCATGGTCTTCGGCAACCTCGGCCCCGACTCCGGCACCGGCGTCGCCTTCACCCGCGACCCCGCCTCCGGCCACCAGGGCGTCTACGGCGACTACCTGCAGAACGCCCAGGGCGAGGACGTCGTGGCGGGCATCCGCAACACGGTCGCGCTCGCGGAGCTGGAGAGCATCGACAAGAAGTCGTACGACCAGCTCATGCAGATCATGGAGACCCTGGAGAACCACTACAAGGATCTCTGCGACATCGAGTTCACCATCGAGCGCGGCCAGCTCTGGATGCTGCAGACCCGCGTCGGCAAGCGCACCGCCGGCGCCGCCTTCCGGATCGCGACCCAGCTCGTGGACCAGGGCCTGATCGACGAGACCGAGGCGCTCCAGCGCGTCAGCGGCGCCCAGCTCGCCCAGCTGATGTTCCCGCGCTTCGACGAGTCCGCCAAGGTCGAGAAGGTCGGCCGGGGCATCGCCGCCTCGCCGGGCGCCGCGGTCGGCAAGGCGGTCTTCGACTCCTACACCGCCGTCAAGTGGTCCCGCTCGGGCGAGAAGGTCATCCTGGTCCGCCGCGAGACCAACCCCGACGACCTGGACGGCATGATCGCCGCCGAGGGCATCCTGACCTCGCGCGGCGGCAAGACCTCCCACGCGGCCGTGGTCGCGCGCGGCATGGGCAAGACCTGTGTCTGCGGCGCCGAGGAGCTGGAGGTCGACACCAAGCGCCGCCGGATGACGGTGCCGGGCGGCCACGTGGTCGAGGAGGGCGACGTCATCTCCATCGACGGCTCCTCCGGCAAGGTCTACCTGGGCGAGGTCCCGGTGGTCCCGTCCCCGGTCGTGGAGTACTTCGAGGGCCGGATGCACCCGGGCGCCGACGACGCCGACGAGCTGGTCGAGGCCGTGCACCGCATGATGGCCTTCGCCGACCGCAAGCGCCGGCTGCGGGTGCGCGCCAACGCCGACAACGCCGAGGACGCGCTGCGCGCCCGCCGCTTCGGCGCCCAGGGCATCGGCCTGTGCCGCACCGAGCACATGTTCCTCGGCGACCGCCGGGAACTGGTCGAGCGCCTGATCCTCGCCGACACCGAGGAGGAGCGCGAGGAGTCCCTCAAGCAGCTGCTGCCGCTGCAGAAGAAGGACTTCGTCGAGCTGTTCGAGGCGATGGACGGCCTGCCGGTCACCGTCCGCCTGCTCGACCCGCCGCTGCACGAGTTCCTGCCCGACATCACGGAACTCTCCGTCCGCGTGGCCCTCGCCGAGGCCCGTCAGGAGCCGCACGAGAACCTGCTGCGCCTGCTCCAGGCCGTCCACCGCCTGCACGAGCAGAACCCGATGCTGGGTCTGCGCGGTGTCCGTCTCGGCCTGGTCATCCCCGGCCTGTTCACCATGCAGGTCCGTGCCATCGCCGAGGCCGCGGCCGAGCGCAAGGCGGCCAAGGGCGACCCGCGCGCCGAGATCATGATCCCGCTGGTCGGCACCGTCCAGGAGCTGGAGATCGTCCGCGACGAGGCCGACCAGGTCATCGCGGACGTGGAGGCGGCGACCGGCACGAAGCTCAAGCTGGCCATCGGCACGATGATCGAGCTGCCGCGCGCCGCGCTGACCGCCGGCCAGATCGCCGAGGCCGCCGAGTTCTTCTCCTTCGGCACCAACGACCTGACGCAGACGGTCTGGGGCTTCTCCCGGGACGACGTGGAGGCGAGCTTCTTCACGGCCTACCTTGAGAAGGGCATCTTCGGCGTCAGCCCGTTCGAGACGATCGACAAGGACGGCGTCGGCTCCCTGGTGAAGGCGGCCGCCCAGGCCGGCCGCGCCACCCGCCCCGACCTCAAGCTCGGCGTCTGCGGCGAGCACGGCGGCGACCCGGAGTCGGTCCACTTCTTCCACGAGGCCGGCCTGGACTACGTCTCCTGCTCCCCGTTCCGCATCCCGGTCGCCCGCCTGGAAGCGGGCCGCGCGGCCACCCAGTCGGCGGGCAGCGACCACCGCTGACCCCCACCGGCCCCGGAGCCGTCGTCGGTCCCCGACCCTCAACACCGATCGACGACGGTTCCGGCGCACGAGAAAGGGGCGGCACCCTGTGCGGGGGTGCCGCCCCTTCACACGTCGTCCGCGGGGCTTTTCGGTTACACCGGCCGGAGTGCGGCTTGTTGGTGCCGGCCGCCGCCGAACCGGCCCGACACCGCCGTGTCCTCGGTGTGCTCTCGGTGTGCACTCCGGGCCCGGATGGCGACGGGTCAGGGCCGGTGGCAGCCTGGATAACAACACCTTTCTTTTTCACAGGAGGTGGAGTGCCCGTGCGAAGCCACATATCGCGCACACGAAGACTGCTGAGCACCGCCGCGGTCGCCGCCCTGTCGGCCACGCTCCTCCCTGCCGTCACGGCGTCGCCCGCGGCGGCCGTGACCTGCGACCCCGCCGCCGCCGACCGGGCCCCGACCGCCGCGACGATCACGCAGGCGAGGGCCGCCGTGATGTGCCTGGTCAACGCGCAGCGCACACAGCGCGGGCTGCCCGCCCTCGCCATCAACCAGGCCCTGACGAACGCGGCCCAGCAGCACGCTGTCGCGGCCGTCCAGCTGAAGTGGTGGGGACCGGGCCAGGACCCGCACCGCAACCCGCAGACCGGCTCGACCCCGCAGACCCGCATCCAGGGCGCCGGATACTGTCCCAACCCCCGCTCGTGGGAGTTCAGCGAGATCACGTACACCGGGTGGGGCGGATCGGGGACTCCGCAGGCGGCCGTCAACTGGTGGATGAACAGCCCCGGTCACCGCGCCATCATCCTCAAGCCGTCGCTGCGCGAGATCGGCCCGTGGGCCCAGCCGGGCTCGGCGGACCGGGCCGGTGCCTCGTCGTCCAGCGCGGGCACGTACGTCGTGACGTTCGGACGCTGCCAGCAGTGAACGCCCAAGCGCGTAAGCAGCGTTGACCTGTTCCCTCCACTCCCGCCGGCCCACGGTCCTAGTGTGGGCTGATGCGCACACGCCCTATCGACCGCCCAGCCGATCTCGACGTCGTCCGTGAGTCCTATGACCAGGTGGCCGACAACTACGCCCACATGGTGCTGACGACGGGCATGGGGGACATCCGCCGCCAGCCCTGGCTCAAGGCGTCGATCGACGCCTTCGCCGACTCCGTCGGCGACCTCGGGCCCGTCCTCGACGTCGGCTGCGGTCCCGGCACGGTGACCGGCTACCTCGCCGAACGCGGACTCGACGTGTCCGGGGTGGACCTCTCTCCCCGCATGATCGAGAACGCGCGCCGTCTGCACCCGCGATGCCGCTTCAGCGTCGCCTCCGCCACCGAACTCGACCTCGGCGAAGCCTCCCTCGGCGGCGTGCTCGGGTGGTGGTCGCTGTTCAACCTCCCCCGCGCCGTCCTTCCCCAGGTCCTCGCCCACTTCGCCTACGCCCTGAAGCCGGGCGGGCACTTCATCGCCGGCACGCACGTCGGCGACGAGGACGTGGTGCGCACCGAGGCCTACGGAGGAGTGCCCGTTCGCTGGACCACGCACAAGTGGCGGCCGGAGCAGCTCGTGGCCCTGATCGAGCAGGCCGGACTGCACCCGGTCGCCGAACTCCGGCTCCCCGCGGACCAGTGGAGCGGGCCGGGCGTGGTCGTCATGGCCAAGCGCCCCGTCTGAGGAACCCGGGTTTCGGAGGTATGGCTCGTGAACGGACAGTGCGGCAACGGACGCCCGTGCGCGTCGTCCCAGTACGGTCGCGCGGTGTCCGAGCTGAGGCGGCTGCAGGCCGGTGACGCCCCGGCGGTGCTGGCCTTCGAGCTGGCGAACCGCGCCTACTTCGCCGCCTCCGTCTCCGACCGCGGCGACGAGTTCTTCGCCCGGTTCACCGAGCGCTACGACGCCCTGCTGGCCGAGCAGGAGGCCGGCGTCTGCGCCTTCTACGCGCTCGTCGCCGGGGACGGCTCGGTCCTGGGCCGGTTCAACCTGTACGACATCGATGACGGCGCCGCCGAGCTCGGCTACCGGGTCGCGCGGCATGTCGCGGGCCGCGGGGTGGCGACCGCGAACGTCCGGGAGCTGTGCCGGCTGGCGGCGGCGCGGCACGGGCTGCGCACCCTGCGGGCGGCCGCCGGCCATGGCAACGCCGCGTCCCACCGGGTGCTCGTCAAGGCCGGGTTCGTGCCCGTCGGCCCGGCCGACCCGGCTCACCTCGGCGGTAAGAGCGGCACCTGGTACCAGCGCGACCTGGGGCTTCGGCGGTAGACCGTCATGTCGCCGCGGGAAACCGTGCCCCCGGCGCCTACGCTGGACCCGCCAGGATGCGGGCCGAGCCGTCGGCCCGGCCGCCCTGTCCAGTTGAGGAGGGGCCCGCATGGGCTGGACCGCGCAGGACGTCCCCGGCCAGAGCGGCCGCACCGCCGTGGTCACCGGGGCCAACAGCGGCCTCGGTTACGTCACCGCGCGCGAGCTGGCCCGCAAGGGGGCCCGGGTGGTGCTCGCCTGCCGCGACGAGACGCGGGGCAGGGACGCCGTCGAGCGGCTGCGGGGCGAGGTGCCGGACGCACGGGTGGAGCTCGGCCGGCTGGACCTCGGGGACCTGGCGTCCGTCCGGGAGTTCACGGCCGGGCTGCCGTACGAACGGCTCGACCTGCTCGTGAACAACGCCGGCGTGATGGCGGTGCCTTACGGCACCACCGCCGACGGGTTCGAGCGGCAGTTCGGCACCAACCACCTCGGGCACTTCGCGCTCACCGGACTGCTCCTGCCCGCCCTGCTGGCCGCCCCCGGCGCCCGGATCGTCACCGTGTCCAGCTTCATGCACGTCCTCGCCAACATCGACCCGCGCGACCTCAACAGCGAGCGGCACTACCGGCGCTGGACCGCCTACGCCCGCTCCAAGACCGCCAACCTGCTCTTCACCCACGAACTGTGCCGCCGGCTGGCCGCCCACGGCTCAGGCGTCGTCGCGGCCGCCGCGCACCCCGGGTACGCGGCCACCAACCTCCAGACGGCCGGGCCGCGCGCCGAGGGCCGCCGGGGAGCCGAGCGGATGATCGAGCTCGCCAACCGCGTCTTCGCCCAGCCGGCCGAGGCGGGCGCGCTGCCCACGCTGTACGCGGCGACCGCCCCCGGCGTACGGCCTGACTCGTTCTGGGGGCCGTCCTTCGCGATGTGGCGCGGCTCCCCGGCGCCCTCCCGCCGCGCCCCCTGGACCCTGAACGACGAGGCGGGGGCCCGGCTCTGGGCCGCCTCGGAGGAGCTGACCGGGGTACGGTACGACGCCTTGCGGGTCTGACCGGCCCACGCGACGACGGGACGGCGGCGCCCGGGTCACCGCTGTACCCGGGCGCCGCCGTCCCGCCCGGTGCGTCAGGCTCGGCGCACCTCGTACGCCGTCACCCGGACCGACTCGTCGTCCAGGCACTGCCCGGTCTCCAGGTCGAAGCGCTGCTTCAGCAGGGGGGAGGCCACGAAGGGCCGGCCCCGGTGGGTGCCGGTCAGGCCGCGGGAGAGGACGGCGGCGCCGCCGAACGGGTCGCGGTTGTCGATGGCGTACAGCCGGTCCGCGCGGTCCCGGAACACCGCCACCTGGCGGCCGTCCGGCAGCAGGGCGGCGATGCCGCGGCCGGGCACCAGGCGGTGCAGGTCGCAGACGGTGAACCAGCCGTCTTCCAGCCGGAGCTGGACCAGCAGATCGGTCGTCTCGGGTGCCAGGGTCATCGTCGGGCGCTTCCTTCCAGGACGTCGTCGGCCGGTCGCAGGCCGATGGACAGCAGCGGCAGGTCGGGCTTCATCTGGTCGCGCTCGGGGACGAAGGCGACGACCGGGTCCGGGGTGTCCGGGGCGTTCACGAAGGACACGAACCGGGCCAGCTTCTCGGGGTCGGCGATGGTCTCGGCCCACTCGTCCCGGTAGTGCGCGACGTGGGCCCGCATCAGGGACTCCAGTTCGTCGCAGATGCCGAGCGAGTCGTGCACCACCACGTCCCGCACGTGGTCCAGGCCGCCGGGGATCCGCTCCAGCCAGGTGGAGGTGCGTTCGAGGCGGTCGGCGGTGCGGATGTAGAACATCAGGAACCGGTCGATCAGCCGGACCAGTTCGGCGTCGGACAGGTCCTGCGCGAGCAGGTCGGCGTGGCGCGGGGTGGCGCCGCCGTTGCCGCCGACGTACAGGTTCCAGCCGTTGGACGTGGCGATGACGCCGAAGTCCTTCGACTGGGCCTCCGCGCATTCCCGGGCGCAGCCCGAGACGGCCGACTTGAGCTTGTGCGGCGAGCGCAGGCCCCGGTAGCGCAGCTCCAGGTCGATGGCCATGCGGACCGAGTCCTGCACGCCGTAGCGGCACCAGGTCCGCCCCACGCAGGACTTCACCGTGCGCAGCGACTTGCCGTACGCGTGGCCCGACTCGAAGCCGGCGTCCACCAGACGGGCCCAGATCAGCGGCAGCTGCTCCACCCGGGCGCCGAACAGGTCGATCCGCTGACCGCCGGTGATCTTCGTGTAGAGGCCGAAGTCCCGGGCCACCTCGCCGATCACGATCAGCTTCTCGGGCGCGATCTCACCGCCGGGGATGCGCGGCACGACCGAATAGGAGCCGTTCTTCTGCAGGTTGGCGAGGAAGTGGTCGTTGCTGTCCTGCAGGGCCGCCTGCTCGCCGTCCAGCACATAGCCGCTCGCGCCGATCACCGGGGCGAGCGAGGCGATGACCGAGGCCACCGCCGGCTTGCACACCTCGCAGCCGTCGCCGCCCCGGGCGTCCTCGCGGCCGTACCGGTCCAGCAGCTCCTGGTACGAGGTGAGGCGCAGGGCGAGGACGATCTCGTACAGCTCCTCGCGGGTCCGGGCGAAGCAGCCGCACAGGCCCTTGTCGACCTCGACGCCGGACGCCTCCAGCTCCGCGGTGACGAGCTGCCCGAGCACCTTCACACAACTGCCGCAGCCGGTCCCGGCCTTGGTGCACTTCTTCACCTCGGGCACGGTGGTGCACCGGTGCTCGGTGACCGCGCCGCGGATGGCGCCCTTGCTGACGTTGTGGCAGGAGCAGACGACCGCCTCGTCCGGCAGGGCCGACGGGCCGAGCTGGGCCCCGGAGTCCGCTCCGGCGGGCAGGACGAGCGACTCGGGGGAGACCGGGGGAACCGATCCGGTCAGCGCGCGCAGGGTGCCGTACGCGTCCGCGTCACCGACCAGGATGCCGCCGAGCAGCGTGCCGTCCCGGCCGACGACCAGCTTCTTGTACAGACCCGCGCGGGAGTCGGAGTAGACGACGTCCAGGCAGCCCTCGGCGGTGCCGTGGGCGTCGCCGAAGGAGGCCACGTCCACGCCGAGCAGCTTCAGCTTGGTCGACAGGTCGGCGCCGGTGAAGGATGCCTCGTCCCCGGCGATGGCCGCCGCCGCCGTCTCCGCCTGTTCGTAGCCGGGGGCGACCAGGCCGTACACCCGGCCGTCCGACGCCTGCGCGCACTCCCCGATCGCGAACACGCGCGGGTCCGCGACGGTACGGCACTGCTCGTCGACGGTGACGCCGCCGCGCTCGCCGACCGCGAGGCCGCAGTCCCGGGCGAGCTGGTCGCGGGGGCGGACGCCGGCGGAGAACACCACGAGGTCCGTCGCGAGTTCGGAACCGTCGGACAGCCTCATGCCGGTGACCGCGCCGTCCTCGCCGACGACGACCTCCTGCGTGCCCACACCGGTGTGCACGCTCAGGCCCATGTCCTCGATGGTGCGCAGCAGCGCCGCGCCGCCGCCGTCGTCCACCTGCACCGGCATCAGGCGCGGCGCGAACTCCACAATGTGGGAGGTGAGTCCGAGCCCCTTGAGCGCGCCCGCCGCCTCCAGGCCGAGCAGGCCGCCGCCGACCACGGCACCCGTGGCGGCCCTCGTCCGCGCGTACTCCTCGATCGCGAGGAGGTCCTCGATGGTGCGGTAGACGAAGCAGCCGGTCGCGTCCTTGTTGGGGATCGGCGGCACGAACGGGTAGGAGCCGGTGGCGAGGACGAGGACGTCGTAGCCGACGACGAGACCCGACCTGGCCGTCACCGTCCGCGCCTCGCGGTCGACCGTCCGCGCCGGGTCGCCGACGTGCAGCTCGATCCCGTGGTCCTTGATGAACTCCGGGTCGGTCACGGACAGTTCCTCGGGTGTGCGGCCCGAGAAGTACGAGGTGAGCTGCACCCGGTCGTACGCCGGACGCGGTTCCTCGCACAGCACGACCACGCGGTGCGTGGCGGTCAGGCCGCGCTCGGCGAGCGCTTCGAGGAAGCGCTGGCCGACCATGCCGTGGCCGACGAGCACGATCGTGGGGGTGGCCTCCGAAGCGGCCTCCGGGGTGGCGGTCATCAGGAGCCTCCGTCGTTGGTGAGCAGGTGGAGCAGGGGGCCGCCGTCGGACGGGAGCGGCTCCGCTCCCTCCCAGGCGCGCGCCAGCGCGCCGACGGTGCCGAGTTCGCCGACCAGGACCCCGCCGACCAGGCGGTCGTCGCGGACCACGACCTTGCGGTAGGTGCCCCGGGTGGCGTCGGCGAGCTGGACCACGTCGTCGCCGGGGCGGGCCTCGGTCTCGCCGAACGCGGCCAGGTCGAAGGGCGAGTCGGGTCCGGTCAGGGTGAGCCGGGTCAGCGACCGGGTCCCGCGGTAGCGGGCGCCGGCGTCGCCGGCGAGCAGGGCGGCCAGCGCCTCGGCCTGTTCCAGGGCCGGGGCGGCGAGGCCGTAGACCGTGCCGTCGTGCTCGGCGCAGTCGCCGAGGGCGTGGATGTGCGGGTCGGAGGTGCGCAGCTCGTCGTCGACGAGGACGCCCTTGCGGACGGCGAGGCCGGCCTGCTCCGCCAGACCGGTGCGCGGGCGGACCCCGCAGGCGAGGACCACCAGGTCGGCGTCCAGGGCGTACCCGTCGGCCAGTTCCACCGAGCGGACCGCGCCGCCGACGCACCGCACGTCCCGCACCCGGCACTCGGTGTGCACCTCGACGCCCAGGCCGGTCAGGTGCCGCAGCACCAGCCGGGAGGCGCTCGGGTCGAGCTGGCGCTCCATGAGCCGCTCCGCCTGCTGGGCCAGTACCACCTGCGCGCCGCGCACGGCCAGGGCGCGGGCCGCGGACACCCCGAGCAGCCCGCCGCCGACGACGACCGCCCGCGCGCCCGGCCGTACCGCCTTGGACAGGCCCAGGCAGTCGTCCATCGTGCGGAACGCGTGGACGCCCTCGGGCAGCCGGCGGTCGGGGGTGAACAGCCCGCGCAGCGGCGGCAGCACCGGGTTGGACCCGGTGGCCAGCACCAGGGTGCCGTATCCGATCGAAGAGCCGTCGGCCCAGCGCAGCCGCCGGGCCGCGCGGTCGATGCCGGTGACCCGGGCGCGCCGGAGCCCGCCGGGCACGGGGAGGGCGATCACCTCCGGGGCGTACCGCCCGGCCAGCACCTCGGCGAGCAGCACCCGGTTGTACGGCCGGTGCTCCTCCTCGCCGACGAGCAGCGCGGGCGTGCCCAGCTCACCGAGCCGCCGGGCGAGCCGTACGCCCGCGAGGCCGGCGCCGATCACCACCACACGCGTATTCGAGGTCATGCACCGCAGCGTGCGGCTTCGACGTTACCCGGCCGCATCACCCCTGTTTCCCGGGGGGAACGCTGCCCTCAGCGGTGCGGGGCCGGGCGTGTGAGGGTCCCGGCGGGCGCCGGAGGAGGGCCGTGAGGTGCGTGAACGCCGGGGCGGGGCCGCCGCGCCGGCCTCGGAGGCGGTCGTCAGCGGCTGCCGGTCAGGTGGGCGAAGACCACCACGTTGCCCTGGTACCCGGTGGCCTTCGAGTAGCCGCCGCCGCAGGTGATGACCCGCAGCTCCGGCCGCCCGGCCGCGCCGTACACCTTGTCGTCGGGGAAGGCGCTGGCCGGGTACACCTCCACCGCGTCGACGGTGAACACGGCCACGCCTCCGTTGCGCCGGTCGATCTCGATGACGGCTCCGCGCTTCAGGGCGCCCAGGTCGTAGAAGACGGCCGGGCCCTCGGCGTTGTCGACGTGGCCGGCGACGATCGCGGTGCCCGTCTCGCCGGGTGTGGTGCCGGCCTCGTACCAGCCGGCGAGGTTCTTGTTCCCGGCGGGCGGCACGTCCAGGCTGCCCGCGGGGGTGAGGCCCAGGCCCGTCAGCGGGGCGTTCACCCGGATCGAGGGGATGCGGATGCGGGTCGGCGGGGAGGGCGCCAGCGCGGTGGCCCCGAGCCGCTCCTCGCCCGGGTCGGGCCGGCCCTCGGCTGCGGGCGGCTGCGGCGGCGCGTGCGTCACGTCCGGAGCGGCGAGCAGCCACGTCCCCGAGCCGAGGGCGACCACGGTGACGGCGGCTATGGCGGTGTCCCCGACTCTGCGCATGAGATCCCCTCTTCCCGGGGCGCACCCCGAACGGGCCCTTCGGATTCGGTTCGGCCCGCCACGGGGCGGACCCCCTCCCCCTCCGGGCCGCGAGGGGCGTCGGACCCGGAGGGGGCGGGATTCTGCGGTACCGGCGGACGGACAGCGGAGGGTGTCCGTCAGATCCCGTCGCCTCTCGCCCGGCGATGCAGGAGCCAGGTACCGCCCGCGGCGGCGACGGCCAGAGCCGTCACGCCCGCCGCGGTCTGCACGGGGTCGGTGCCGAGTGCGCCGCCGACCCCCGTCTTCACGCTTCCCCGCGGCCGCACCTGCTCGTGCTCCGCGCCCATGCGCGCCGTGCTGAGCGCCACCACCAGGTCGCCCGTGACCTGCCGGGCGCCGTCGGCGCACTTCGCGACGATCTCGTACGTGCCCGGCTGGGCGCCCGGCGGGACCCGGAACCCGCCGCTCGCCCCGCCCTCGTCCGCGCCGGGCGCCAGCATGAAGGTTCCGGCGCCGACCGCGCCCGCGTCGGCGATCGCGCCGGCCTTCTCGCCGCACGCCGCGGTGTTCACGGTGACCTGGCCGCCGGGCACCGCGGTGGCCGGGTCCACCTGCAGGCTGCCGCTCCCGGCCGCGGCCGGAGCGCTCCGCAGGCGAGCCGCCGCCGGGCCTTCGCCGCCGTGGGCCGGCGCCGTGGCGAGTCCCGCCGTGGCCACGGCGAGCGCAGTACCGGTCAGCAGACGGGCGGTGCGTCGCATGGTGCTCCCCAGGGCTTGTCCGTCTCGTTCCTCCGACTCGTCCAGGGGCGCGCCCCTGCTCCTCCGAGGAAAATCGCACTCGGGCCGCGGCGCTTGCTGACGCCCGGTCAGGAACGTGCTGAACGGGTGGCGCGCGGGACCCCCACACGGGCTAGCGGAGACGGATCATGCCTGGTCACAGGCGTGCCGCAGGTGCTCGGGGAAGAGCACACGAATGGAGCGCGGGGCGGGGGTGAACGGGTGAGGGGCGGCACGCGTGGCTGGTGGGCGCCCTGGCCGGCCGCCACGGCGGGCGGGCGCGGGCCGCCGGGCCGCACGGCGCGCGAGAAGGGCGGCCGCCCCGGTACCCAATGGACCGGGACGGCCGCCCGAACGCGCCTCGTCGTGCTCTAGTTGACGTTGACCGCGCTCCACGCGGCGGCCGTCGCGTTGTACTCCGCGCTGCCCGCGCCGTACAGGTCCTTGGCGGCGTTCAGGGTGGCCGTGCGGGCGCCCGCGTAGTTCGTGGAGGACGTCATGTAGACCGTCAGCGCCCGGTACCAGATCTTGCCGACCTTGTCCCGGCCGATGCCGGTGACCGTCGAGCCGTTGGACGTCGGCGAGTTGTAGTCGACGCCGTTGATGGTCTTCGCGCCGCTGCCCTCGGCCAGCAGGTAGGCGAAGTGGTTGGCGACGCCCGAGGAGTAGTGGACGTCGAGGTTGCCGACCGATGAGCTCCAGTAGTCCGCGGAGCTGCCGTCCCTGGACGGCTTGTCCATGAAGCGCAGGGCCGCCTTGCCGAAGCCCGGCTTCACGATCTTCTCGCCGATGAGGTAGTCGCCCTGGTCGGAGGAGTTGTTCGCGTACCACTCGACCATCGTGCCGAGGATGTCCGAGGTGGCCTCGTTCAGGCCGCCGGACTCGCCCGAGTAGGTCAGCGCGGCCGTCTTCGACGTCACGCCGTGGCTCATCTCGTGCCCGGCCACGTCCAGCGCCACCAGCGGCCCGAAGGTGGTGCCGTCACCGTCGCCGTACGTCATGCAGAAGCAACTGTCGTCCCAGAAGGCGTTGTTGTAGCTGCTGCCGTAGTGGACGCGGTTGTACGAGCCCTTGCCGTCGCCCGCGATGCCGTTGCGGCCGTGGACGTATCTGTAGTAGTCCCAGGTCTCGTTGGTGCCGTACTGGGCGTCGACGGCGGCCGTGGCGCGGTCGGCGGTGGCGCCCGTGCCCCAGTGGTTGTCGGCGTCGGTGAACAGCGTCGCGGGGGCCCGGCTGAAGCAGATCCCGAAGAAGCACAGGTCGGTCTTGCCCTCGGCGTCACCGGTGTAGGTGTTGCCGCGGGTCGGGTCCTTGAGCTGGTACGAGGAGCCGGACTGCGTGCTCTCCATCGGCACGGTCCCGCTGTACAGCGACTTGCCGTCGCCGGTGACCGTCTCGATGCTGTCCCAGGCGTCGATCTGGGCGCCGGTGCGGGCGTCGGTCAGCACGGTCCGGGCGACCGGGTTGCCGAGCGAGTCCAGGCCGGCGGCGTTGGTGCGCCAGGCGAGCTTCGGGGCGCCGTGCAGGGCGTCGACGACCAGCTCGGGCCTGGCCTTGACCTGCCGGAGCTTCTCGCCCAGGTTGGCGGCGCGCAGGGCGTTCACGGCGAGGTCGGCGGCCCGGGGCGCGGTCAGCTTCGGGGTGGTGGTGGGGACCGAGATCCTGGTCCTGGTCGCGCGGTCGGCGCCGCGGTACGCACCGTCCCGCGCCAGGTGGACGACGAAGTCGCCGCCGAGCACCGGAAGCTGATGGTACGTACGGTCGTAGCGGACGTGCTGGGTGCCGTTGCCGTCGACGATCACGTCCCGGACGCTGGTGTCCTGGGCGGAGGTCAGGCCGAGGCTGCGCGCCTGTGCCAGGATCGCCGAGGCCGCGTTCTGGACGGCGGTGGCCCGGGTGGGGCGGCCGTCGGCGTGGGCGGCGGGGGAGAGGGCGGCGGTGAGGAGGGCCGCGGTGGTGACGGCGGCGCCGGCGGTGGCGAGACGACGGGAACCCCGGACGTGCTGACGTATCCGACTCATCTGTCTCCTTGGGGGAGGCGCCTTCGAGGCGTGGGGGGCGGGGGCGCGCTGTGTTGACTGAGATTTAAGGGGCCATGACATGTCATGTCCATAGCGCCTTCATGGAGATGTGTGAGAAGGCGGCGCAGGAGGAGAATCGTTTCCGTGATCACCTCGGACGCCCTGGACCCGCTGCCGTTCTTCGTCTACGGCACCCTGCGCCCCGGCGAGCGCAACCACGGCCTGTTCCTGCGTGGCCGGACCGAGCGGGAGGAAGCGGGACGATTCGCGGGCGCGGCGCTGTACGAGGGCCCCGGCTACCCCTACGCCGTCGAGGAGCCCGGCGGCACGGTCAGCGGCGAACTCGTCACCGCCTCGGCGCGGTCGTACGCCGCACTCCTGGCCGAGCTGGACCGCCTGGAGGAGTACGTCCCGGGCGACCCCCGCAACCTCTACGAACGGGTCGCCCGCCCCGTCGAGCGCCCCGACGGCGGCACGACCCGGGCGTGGGTCTACCTGGCGGCCCCCGCCGTCGCCGCCCGGCTGCGCGCCGGGGGCCGGCGGATCACGAGCGGCGACTGGCTGGCACGCGGCTGAGGGAGGCCGGCCCGGATGCCTCCCGGCTCCCTACGCCGGTGGCCCTAGGGGCTCCACCCGCACCGCGCAGGTCTTGAACTCGGGCATCTTCGACGTCGGGTCGAGGGCCGGGTTCGTGAGGGTGTTGGCCCGGCCCTCGCCCGGCCAGTGGAACGGCATGAAGACCGTGTCGGGGCGGATCGCGGTGGTGATGCGGGCGGGGGCCACGGCGCGGCCGCGCCGGGAGACCACCGCCAGCGGGTCGCCCTCGGCGGCGCCGAGACGGGCCGCGAGACGCGGATGGAGCTCGACGAACGGGCCGGGCGCGGCCGCGTTCAGCTCGGCCACCCTGCGGGTCTGCGCCCCCGACTGGTACTGGGAGACCACCCGGCCGGTGGTCAGCAGCAGCGGGTACTCCTCGTCCGGCTCCTCCGCACTGGCCCGGTGCGCCACGGCGGCGAACCGCGCCCGGCCGTCGTCGGTGGCGAAACGGTCGAGGAACAGGCGGGGGGTGCCGGGATGGACGGGAGGCGAGGCGGGCCCGTCCGGCGCGGGGGCCCCGGCGGCCGCGCCGTCGGCCTCCCACGCCGGCGCCTCCGGGCACGGCCAGAAGACGCCGTTCTCGTCCGCCAGACGGCGGTAGGTGATGCCCGAGTAGTCGGCGGCGCCGCCCGCGCTGGCCCGGCGGAGCTCCCCGAAGACCTCCTCCGGGTCGGCCGGGAAGCCCTTCTCCACGCCGAGCCGGGCGGCCAGGCCGTGCAGCACCTCCAGGTCGCTGCGGACCCCGGCGGGCGGCGCGACGGCCCGGCGGCGCAGCAGGACCCTGCCCTCCAGGCTGGTCGTCGTGCCCGTCTCCTCGGCCCACTGCGTGACCGGCAGGACGACGTCCGCGAGTTCGGCCGTCTCCGAGAGGACGACATCGCACACGGCCAGGAAGTCCAGCGAGCGCAGCCGCTCCTCCACGTGCGCCGCGCGCGGCGCGGAGACCACCGGGTTGGAGCCCATCAGCAGCAGCGCCCGGACGTCCGTGCCCAGCGCGTCCAGCAGCTCGTACGCGCTGCGCCCCGGGCCGGGCAGGCTGTCCGGGTCCACGCCCCACACCCCGGCCACGTGCCGCCGCGCCGCCGGGTCGTCCAGCCGGCGGTAACCGGGCAACTGGTCCGCCTTCTGGCCGTGTTCGCGTCCGCCCTGCCCGTTGCCCTGCCCGGTCAGACAGCCGTACCCGGACAGCGGGCGGCCCGCCCGGCCCGTCGCCAGGCACAGGTTGATCCACGCGCCCACCGTGTCCGTCCCCTTGGACTGCTGCTCGGGCCCTCGCGCGGTGAGCACCATCGCGGACTCCGGCTCGCAGAACATCCGCACCGCCCGGCGCAGTAGGGGAACGGACACCCCCGTGATCCGCTCCACGTACTCCGGCCAGTGCGCCATGGCCGCCGCCCGGGCCTCCTCCCAGCCGGACGTGCGCTCCTCGATGTACCGCTCGTCCGTGCGGCCCTCGGCCACCACCAGGTGCAGCAGGCCCAGCGCGAGGGCGAGATCGGTGCCCGGCCGGGGCGCCAGGTGCAGATCGGCCTGCTCGGCCGTCTTCGTGCGGCGCGGGTCGACGACGATCAGCGTGCCGCCGTTGGCGCGCAGTTCGCCGAAGAAGCGCAGCGACGGCGGCATCGTCTCGGCCAGGTTGGAGCCGACCAGGACGACGCAGCCGGTGCGCGGGATGTCCTCAAGCGGGAACGGCAGCCCCCGGTCCAGCCCGAACGCCCTGGTGCCGGCGGCCGCCGCGGAGGACATGCAGAACCGGCCGTTGTAGTCGATCTGCGAGGTGCCGAGCACCACCCGCGCGAACTTGCCGAGCGCGTAGGCCTTCTCGTTGGTCAGCCCGCCCCCGCCGAACACCCCCACCGCGTCCGGCCCGCTGTGCGCACGCACCCCGGACAGCGCCCCGGCGATCCGGTCCAGCGCCTCCTCCCAGCCGGCCTCCACCAGCTTCCCGCCGGACCGCACCAGCGGCGAGGTCAGCCGGGCCGCCGGCGACAGCACCTGGGCGGCGGTACGGCCCTTGCCGCACAGCGCGCCCCGGTTCACCGGGAAGTCCGGCCGTTCGGTCACCTCGACGCCGCCCTGGGGCAGGGGCGTGATGTTCATCCCGCACTGCAGGGCGCAGTACGGGCAGTGGGTGGGCGTCGAGGTGGTCTCCATGCCGACCAGCGTGCTTCCCCGGTGTTACGGCCCGCGGCGGCTCCTTGTTACGCGGCCGGGAAGCCGGCCTCCCCGCGCCCGCCCGCCCGCCGTGAGGCCCCGGTCACCGGCCGGACGCGAGGGCCCGCGCCACGCCGGTCTCCTTCGGTCCGAGGAACCGCGGATCCGGCTGGAACACCGCGTCCAGAGCCGCCTTGCCCGCCGCGATCACCTCGCGCGTGCCGCCGTAGTACCAGGTCGCGTCGTGCTTGGCGTCGACCCCGAGGCCGTACGAGTCCACTCCCGCCGCCTCGCACAGCGCCACCGCCCGCCGGATGTGGAAGCCCTGGCTGATCAGCACCGCGCGGTCCACTCCGAAGATCCTCCTGGCCCGCACGCAGGAGTCCCAGGTGTCGAAGCCCGCGTAGTCGCTGACGATGCGCGCTCCCGGCACGCCGTGCCGGGTGAGGTAGGCCCGCATGGCGTCGGGCTCGTCGTAGTCCTCGCGGCTGTTGTCCCCGGTGACGAGGACCGCCTCGATCCGCCCCTGCCGGTACAGCCCGGCCGCCGCGTCCAGGCGGTGCGCGAGGTACGGGGACGGTTCGCCGTCCCACAGCCCGGCCCCGAACACCACCGCCACCTCGGTGCGCGGCACGTCCGCGGCGGTCCGCAGCCGGTCGGCGGTCGACACGTACAGCCAGGTCACCGGCAGCAGCGCCAGCACGCACCCGGCCATCACGGACTGCACCAGCCGCCGCCACCCCCTGCGGGTGCGCGGCAGCCGCGGTCGGCGCGTCTTCATGCGGCCCCCTCCTGATCGGTTCCGACCGGGAGGACGCCGGTCACGGGGATCCGGTTCGCTCCGGCGACCCGGTCCGCCCTCACGGCGTGCATCCGAACGGGGTGAAGCCGCGGAAAACACCCGTGACCGTCCGGCAACGGCGGCGCAACGAACCCACGTCAGGATCATCCCATGACGGCGTCGAACCCCTTCAGCGACGAGCCCGCCCTCCACCTCGACAGCACGGCGCACCTCATGAACAGCATCGGCGACCGGCTGGCCGACCGGCTCCGGCTCGTGTCACCGAGCGGACGCCGCCGTCCCGCACCCGCCCCGCCCGCCCTGGTCCTGGTCGCCCACGGCAGCCGCGACCCGCGCGCGCTGCGGACCGTGCGGGCCCTGCGCGACCGGGTGCGCGAGCGGCGGCCCGGGCTCCCCGTCCACCTCGGCCACATCGAGCTGAACGAGCCCCTGCTCCCGGACACCCTGGCCGCGCTCGGAGCGGCCCCCGCGATCCTCGTACCGCTGCTCCTCGGCCGGGGCCACCACGTCAAGCGGGACATCCCCGAGATGGCCGCCGCCTCGCCGGCCCGCACGCGCGTGGCCGCCCCGCTGGGCCCGCACCCCCTCCTGGTCGACACCCTGCACGCCCGTCTGCTGGAGGCCGGCTGGCCCCCGGCCGGGGACGCCGCCGTCCGCCGCACGGGCGCGGTCGTCCTCGCGGCGGCCGGCTCCCGCGACCCCGACTCGGCCGCCGACACCCGCCGCACGGCCCGCCTCCTCGCCGAGCGCCTCGGCGTGCCGGTCGTCCCCGCCTACGCCTCGGCGGCGAGTCCGACGGTCCCCACGGCGCTGCGGGCACTGGCCGCACGCGGCCGCGACCGGGTGGCGATCGCCTCCTGCTTCACCGCGCCGGGACGGTTCGCGACCCAGTGCGCGCAGGCGGCGCCGTGGATCGCCTCGGCCCCCCTGGGCGCCCACGAGGCGATGGCCCGCCTGGTCCTGCACCGCTACGACCGGGCGCAGGCGCCGGCGGCCGACCTGGCGTCGGCCTGAGACACGGGCGGCCGGCGCCCGCGGACCCGACACACCCCGAAGGCCGATCGGGCGCCCCGTGCCCCCCGATTGTCACCACCGCCCCGTACTGTCGAGTCATGGAAGGCACCACGGCTACCAGCACGGCACCCGCCCCGGCCTACGACCCGACGTCGGTCGAACGCTGGGCGCCCGAACCCGACAAGCGCCCGGGCCGCACCGCCTTCCAGCGCGACCGCGCCCGCGTCCTGCACTCCGCGGCCCTGCGCCGCCTGGCCGGCAAGACCCAGGTGGTCACACCGGGGACCCTCCCCCACTCCCAGCTTCGCTCGAGCGGGGGGACGCCCATCCAGGCCTGGGACGCCAGTCCCCGCACGCGCCTGACCCACTCCCTCGAGTGCGCGCAGGTCGGCCGCGAGCTGGGCGCCGCCCTCGGCTGCGACCCCGACCTGGTCGAGGCGGCCTGCCTCTCGCACGACCTCGGCCACCCGCCTTTCGGCCACAACGGCGAGCAGGCCCTGAACGAGTTCGCCGACGACTGCGGCGGCTTCGAGGGCAACGCCCAGTCCCTCCGACTGCTCACCCGCATCGAGCCCAAGCGGTTCACCCCCGAGGGCTCCGTCGGCCTCAACCTCACCCGCGCCGCCCTCGACGCCGCCACCAAGTACCCCTGGCCGCGCGGCGCCCACCCCACCGACCCGGGGTCCGTGAAGTTCGGCGTGTACGAGGACGACCGCCCGGTGTTCGACTGGGTCCGCGAGACCGCCCCCGGCACCCGCACCTGCTTCGAGGCGCAGGTCATGGACTGGTCGGACGACGTGGCCTACTCGGTGCACGACGTGGAGGACGGCCTGCACGCCGGCCACGTCGACCCGGAGTGCCTGCGCGCCGAACCCGAGCGGCAGGCGGTGTTCGAGGTCGCCGTCGGCCGGTACGTCCCGGCGGACACCGACCCCGCCGAGCTCGCCGAGGCCCTCGACCGGCTCCAGAACCAGGAGTGGTGGCCGCACGGCTACGACGGGACGGCGGTCGCCCAGGCCCGCCTGAAGGACGCCACCAGCCAGCTCATCGGCCGGTTCTGCCTGGCCGCCGAGGGCGCCACCCGGGCCGCGTACGGCGGCGGCCGGCTCACCCGCTACGGCGCCGAACTCGTCGTGCCCCGCGAGACCCGCATGGAGTGCGCGGTGCTCAAGGCGGTCGCCGACCGGTTCGTCATGCAGCGCGCCGAGCAGGAGCTGCTGCGCGCCGACCAGCGGGTGGTCGTGGCCGAGCTGGCCGAGGCGCTCACCCTGCGCGCGCCGGAAGGCCTCGACCCCCAGTTCCGGGCCCTGTTCGACGAGGCGCCCGACGACCACGCGCGCAAGCGGGTGATCGTCGACCAGATCGCCTCACTGACCGACGCCTCCGCCCGCTCGCTGCACGCGAGACTGACGGGGCATATCCACCGGGAAAGTGCCCCTCCCGTGGCCTGATCGGGGCACTCCCTCTTCCCGC
Organism: Streptomyces sp. NPDC038135; assembly: GCF_055601245.1. NCBI lineage: Bacteria > Bacillati > Actinomycetota > Actinomycetes > Kitasatosporales > Streptomycetaceae > Streptomyces > Streptomyces sp. NPDC038135. The sequence continues at coordinate 593,286 of NZ_JBVJXS010000002.1, forward strand.
AGCACGCCCGGTGCGGGACGCTCGCATGTGGCGGCACCCTTACGAGGAGGCATCAAGTGGTCGACGCGGATCAGACATTCGTCATCGTCGGAGGCGGCCTCGCCGGCGCGAAGGCGGCCGAGACGCTCCGTGCGGAGGGCTTCACCGGCCGGGTGATACTGATCTGCGACGAGCGCGACCACCCCTACGAGCGTCCCCCGCTGTCCAAGGGCTACCTGCTGGGCAAGGAGGAGCGGGACAGCGTCTTCGTGCACGAGCCCGCCTGGTACGCGCGCAACGACGTCGAGCTGCACCTCGGCCAGACCGTGGACCGGATCGACCGCGCCGCCAGGACCCTGCGCTTCGGCGACGACGGCACCCTCGTCCACTACGACAAGCTGCTGCTCGCCACCGGCGCTGAACCCCGCCGCCTCGACATCCCCGGCACCGACCTGGCGGGCGTGCACCACCTGCGCCGCCTCGCGCACGCCGAGCGGCTCAAGGGCGTCCTGGCCGCGCTCGGCCGGGACAACGGCCACCTGGTGATCGCCGGCGGCGGCTGGATCGGCCTGGAGGTCGCGGCGGCCGCCCGCGAGTACGGCGCCGAGGTCACCGTGATCGAGCCCTCGCCGACCCCGCTGCACGGCGTCCTCGGACCCGAGCTGGGCAACGTCTTCGCGGAGCTGCACCGCGCCCACGGCGTCCGCTTCCGCTTCGGGGTGCGGCTGACCGAGATCGCCGGCCAGGACGGCGTCGTCCTCGCCGCCCGCACCGACGACGGCGAGGAGCACCCCGCCCACGCGGTGCTCGCGGCGATCGGCGCGGCCCCGCGCACCGCCCTGGCCGAGGCGGCGGGCCTTGAGCTGGCCGGTCGGGAGCACGGGGGCGGGATCGTCGTGGACGAACGGCTGCGCACGTCCGACCCGGACATCCACGCGGCCGGCGACGTCGCCTCCTTCCCGCACGCCCTGTTCGACACCCGGCTCCGCGTCGAGCACTGGGCCAACGCCCTGAACGGCGGCCCGGCCGCCGCCCGCGCGATGCTCGGCCAAGACGTCACCTACGACCGCGTGCCCTACTTCTTCACCGACCAGTACGACCTGGGCATGGAGTACAGCGGCTGGGCGCCGCCCGGGTCGTACGACGAGGTGGTCATCCGGGGCGACGCGGGCCGGCGCGAGTTCATCGCGTTCTGGGTCCGCGAGGGCCGGGTCCTCGCCGGGATGAACGTGAACGTGTGGGATGTCACAGAGCCCATCCAGAACCTCATCCGTTCCCGGGCCCGGGTGGACACGGAGGCGCTCGCCGACCCCCACGTACCGCTGGACCGCCTCGGCTCCTGATCTCCGCGGCCACCGGGACTGTCGTACGAGCCCCGTAGAATCGCATCGTGGCAGGACGGATCAACGACGAGGACGTGAAGGCGGTACGGGACGCGGTCCCGATCGACGCCGTGGTCTCCGAGTACCTCCAGCTGCGCAACGCCGGTGGCGGCAACCTCAAGGGGCTCTGCCCCTTCCACGACGAGAAGTCGCCGTCCTTCCAGGTCAGCCCGAGCAAGGGACTCTTCCACTGCTTCGGCTGCCAGGAGGGCGGCGACACCATCACCTTCGTCATGAAGGTGGACCACCTCTCCTTCTCGGAGGCGGTGGAGCGGCTCGCCGCCCAGGCCGGCATCACGCTGCGCTACGAGGAGGGCGGGTACAACCCCGCCCACCAGCGCGGCGAACGCATCCGCCTGGTCGAGGCGCACAAGGTCGCCGCCCAGTGGTACGCCGAGCAGCTCGCCACCGGCGCCGAGGCCGAGACCGGCCGGGTCTTCCTCGCCGAGCGCGGCTTCGACCAGGCCGCCGCCGTCCACTTCGGCGTCGGCTACAGCCCCCAGGGCTGGGACCACCTCACCCGCTACCTGCGCGGCAAGGGCTTCACGGACAAGGAGCTGATCCTCTCCGGGCTGTCGCAGGAGGGCCGGCGCGGTCCCATCGACCGCTTCCGGGGCCGGCTGATGTGGCCGATCCGCGACATCGGCGGCGAGGTCGTCGGCTTCGGCGCCCGCAAGCTCTACGAGGCGGACAACGGGCCGAAGTACCTGAACACGCCCGACACGGCGATCTACAAGAAGTCCCAGGTCCTGTACGGCATCGACCTGGCCAAGCAGCACATCGCCAAGACCAGCCGGGCCGTCGTCGTCGAGGGCTACACCGACGTCATGGCCTGCCACCTGGCCGGGGTCACCACCGCCATCGCCACCTGCGGCACGGCCTTCGGCGGCGACCACATCAAGATCCTCCGCCGCCTCCTCATGGACAACGGCTCCGCCCGGGTGATCTTCACCTTCGACGGCGACGCGGCCGGCCAGAAGGCGGCCCTGCGCGCCTTCGAGGACGACCAGAAGTTCGCCGCCGAGACCTACATCGCCATCGCGCCCGACGGCATGGACCCCTGCGAGCTGCGCCTGGCCAAGGGCGACGACGCGGTCGCCGACCTGGCCGAACCGCGCACCCCGCTCTTCGAGTTCGCGCTTCGCCAGATCGTCGCCCGCTACGACCTGGACACCCCGGCCGGCCGCGCCGCCGCCCTGGACGAGGCCGCCCCGATCGTCGCCCGCATCAAGAACAGCGGCGCCCAGCACGAGGTCGCCGTCCAACTCGCCGGCATGCTCGGCATCCTCGACACCCAGTTCGTGGTCAAGCGGGTCGCCCAGCTCGCCCGCTGGGCCCGCGAGCGCGGCAAGGGAGGGCCCCAGCAGCAGTCTCGCGGCCCGCAGCAGCAGTGGGAGACCGGGCCCCGCCCCGCGGCCCCCTCCGGCCCGGCCCTCACTCTGCGCAACCCCGTCTACGCCGCCGAGCGCGAACTGCTCAAGCTCGCCCTCCAGCGCCCCGACCTGGTGTCCCCGGCCTTCGACGCGTACGGCGAGGACGAGTTCACCGCCCCGCCCTACGCCGCCGTGCGCCGGACCATCGCGGAGGCGGGCGGCGCCGAGTACGGCGTCGAGGACGGCCAGGAGTACCTGGTCCGGGTGCGCGACGCCGCGCCCGACGACACCGCCCGCGCCATGGTCACCGAACTGGCCGTCGAGCCGATCCTGCGCCGCACGGTCGACGAGACGTACGCCGGCACGGTGCTGGTGCAGATCCGCCGCCGTGCCGTGGAGCGCCGCATCCGCGACATCCAGTCCCAGCTCACCCGCCTGTCCTCCGGCGGCGACCCGGCCCAACTGGCCGCCGTGCAGAACGAGATGTGGGTCCTGCAGCAGTACGACCAGGCGCTGCGCGAACGGGGCGCGTCCGCCCTGTGACGGGCCGGGCCCTGCCGCCCCGGAAGCGGTCCGGACCATGATCGCGTCGCGGATCGGATAACCACCGCGTCACGGACCGGACGCAAAAAGTCACCGCACGACTCTCGTGGCGGCGATGTGTCTTACCCCACACTGGGGTGCGGTGCCCGGGCCCCCGGTGCCCGCCCAGGCAGTTTCCGGTGCCTGCCCCAGGAGGTCGCCCCCGTGCAGACCCAGACCCTCACCCACACCGACAGCAGCGCCGGCGCCGCGGCCGACGGGCCCGGCGCGGAGTCCGGAGTCCTCGTGGCCGTCCCCCCGCAGAGCCGCGCCCTCGGCCACCCCGAGGCGGACCAGGAGCAGACCGGTGAACCGGCGGAGCCACCCGCCGAGGCGCTGACGGAGGAGCCGGAGGAGGCCGCCGAGCCCGCCGAGCCCGCGGGACCCGCGGTCGCCGCGCGGGCCGAGACCGGCGGCCCGTCCGCCGACCTGTTCCGCCAGTACCTGCGGGAGATCGGCCGCATCCCGCTGCTCACCGCCGCCGAGGAGGTCGACCTCGCCCGCAAGGTGGAGGCCGGTCTGTTCGCCGAGGAGAAGCTGAGCAGCACCCCCGACCTGGACAGCCGGCTCGCGCACGACCTGGACCGGCTGGTCGTCATGGGCCGGATGGCCAAGCGCCGGCTGATCGAGGCCAACCTGCGGCTCGTGGTGTCGGTGGCGAAGCGGTACGTCGGCCGCGGCCTGACCATGCTCGACCTGGTGCAGGAGGGCAACCTCGGGCTCATCCGGGCCGTGGAGAAGTTCGACTACGCCCGCGGCTACAAGTTCTCCACCTACGCCACCTGGTGGATCCGCCAGGCCATGTCCCGCGCCCTGGCCGACCAGGCCCGCACCATCCGGGTGCCCGTGCACGTGGTGGAACTGATCAACCGGGTCGTCCGCGTCCAGCGCCGCATGCTGCAGGAACGGGGCTACGAGCCCGCGCCCGAGGAGGTCGCCGGCCAGCTCGACCTGCCGCCCGAGCGGGTCCGCGAGGTGCTGCGGCTCGCCCAGGAACCGGTGTCCCTGCACGCCCCGGTCGGCGAGGAGGACGAGGTGGCCCTCGGCGACCTCATCGAGGACGGCGACGCCGCGAGCCCCGTGGAGTCGGCCGCGTTCCTGCTGCTCCGGGAGCACCTGGAGGCCGTGCTCTCCACCCTCGGCGAGCGCGAGCGCAAGGTCGTCCAGCTCCGCTACGGACTCGCCGACGGCCGCCCCCGCACCCTGGAGGAGATCGGGCGCCTGTTCGGCGTGACCCGGGAGCGGATACGGCAGATCGAGTCCAAGACCCTCAACAAGCTCCGCGACCACACGTTCGCGGACCAGTTGCGGGGCTACCTGGACTGACCGGGGCCGCCCACGGCGTGGACGGCCCCGGCCGCGGATCAGTCCACCTCGGCCACGGCCTGCGCGAACTGCGCCTGGTACAGCCGGGCGTACGCCCCGCCGGCCGCCAGCAGCTCCGCGTGCGCGCCCTGTTCGACGATGGAGCCGTTCTCCATCACCAGGATGGTGTCCGCGTCCCGGATCGTCGACAGCCGGTGCGCGATGACGAACGACGTCCGCCCGTGCGCGAGTTTGGCCATCGCCTTCTGGATCAGCACCTCGGTACGGGTGTCCACGGAGCTCGTGGCCTCGTCCAGCACCAGGATCACCGGGTCGGACAGGAACGCCCGCGCGATGGTGATGAGCTGCTTCTCACCGGCGCTGACCCCGGAACCCTCGTCGTCGATCACGGTGTCGTAGCCGTCGGGCAGGGTGCGGATGAACCGGTCCGCGTGCGCCGCGCGGGCCGCCTCCTCGATCTCGCCCCGGGTCACGTCGCGGGCGGCGCCGTAGGCGATGTTCTCCGCGATGGTGCCGCCGAACAGCCAGGTGTCCTGGAGCACCATGCCGATCCCGGACCGCAGTTCGTCCCGGGACATCCGCCGCACGTCCACCCCGTCCAGCGTGATGCGCCCGCCGGAGACGTCGTAGAACCGCATCAGCAGGTTCACCAGCGTGGTCTTGCCCGCGCCGGTCGGGCCGACGATGGCCACCGTCTGCCCCGGCTCCACCGTCAGCGAGAGGTCCTCGATCAGCGGCTTCTCCGGGTCGTACCGGAACGACACGTGATCCAGGCACACCCGTCCGCGCAGTTCCTCGGGCCGCACGCCCGGCACCGGGTCCGCCTCCTGCTCCTCCGCGTCCAGGAGTTCGAAGACCCGCTCCGCCGAGGCGACACCCGACTGCACCAGGTTCGCCATCGACGCGACCTGCGTCAGCGGCATCGAGAACTGCCGCGAGTACTGGATGAACGCCTGCACGTCACCGATGGACAGCGCGCCCGACGCGACCCTGAGGCCACCGACGACCGCCACCAGCACGTAGTTCAGGTTCGACACGAACATCATCAGCGGCTGCATGACGCCGCTGTTGAACTGGGCCCGGAACGCGGCCTCGTACAGCGCCTCGTTCTGCTCGGCGAACTGCTGCGCCGACTCCTCCTGCCGGCCGAACACCTTCACCAGGGTGTGCCCGGTGTACATCTCCTCGACGTGCGCGTTCAGTTTGCCGGTGCTGCGCCACTGCTGCACGAAGTGCGGCTGCGACCGCTTGCCGACCCGGGTGGCGACCACGAACGACAGCGGCACCGTCACCAGCGCGACCAGCGCCAGCAGCCAGGAGACGTAGAACATCATCACCAGCACGCCGATGATGGTCAGCACCGCGTTGATGAGCTGGCCCATCGACTGCTGCAGCGTCTGCCCGATGTTGTCGATGTCGTTGGTGGCCCGGGAGAGCACCTCACCGCGCTGGCGCTTGTCGAAGTACGACAGCGGCAGCCGCGACAGCTTCCCCTGCACGGACTCGCGCAGCCGGTACATGGTGCGGTTCACCGCCCGGTTGACCAGCCGGGTGGCGACCGCCATCAGCAGACCGGCGACCAGGAAGGTGCCGAGCGCGAGCAGCAGCACCTGCCCGACGGCGCCGAAGTCGATGCCCTGGCCGGGCGTGAAGTCGGTGCCCTTGAGCATGTCGGCGATCTGGCCCTGGCCGCGCTCGCGCATCGACTGGAGCACCTGCTCCTTGGTGGCCCCGGCCGGCATCCGCCGGCCGACGATGCCGGCGAAGACCAGGTCGGTGGCCTTGCCGAGGATCTTCGGGCCGAGCACGCTCAGGGTCACGCTGACGACCACGCACAGCAGCAGGGCGCAGATGGTGACCCGTTCGGGTCTGAACCGGGCGACGAGCCGCTTGCCCGTGCCCTTGAAGTCCATCGAGCGCTGGTCGGGGCCGCCCCCGGCCATCATGCGTCCCATGGGCCCGGCCATCAGGCGGCCTCCGCTTCCGTCAGCTGGGAGAGCACGATCTCCCGGTAGGTCTCGTTCGCCGCCATCAGTTCGTGGTGCCGGCCGGTGCCGACCACCCGTCCCTCGTCCAGCACGATGATCCGGTCCGCGTCCCGGATGGTGGCCACCCGCTGCGCGACGATGACGACGGTCGCGTCGGCGGTCTCGCGGCCGAGCGCGGAGCGCAGCGCCGCGTCGGTGGCGTAGTCCAGCGCCGAGAAGGAGTCGTCGAAGAGGTAGATCTCCGGGCGCTGCACCAGCGTGCGGGCGATGGCGAGCCGCTGCCGCTGACCGCCCGAGACGTTGGTGCCGCCTTGCGCGATCGGCGCGTCGAGCCCGCCCTCCAGCTTGCTGACGAAGTCCTTGGCCTGCGCCACCTCCAGCGCCTGCCACAGCTCCTCGTCGGTGGCCTCCGGATTGCCGTAGCGCAGGTTGGTCGCGACCGTCCCGGCGAACAGGTACGGCTTCTGCGGCACGAGCCCGACGGTCCGGGCGAGCAGCTCCGGGTCGACCTCGCGGACGTCCACGCCGTCCACCAGCACCTGGCCCTCGGTGGCGTCGAACAGCCGCGGGACCAGGCCGAGCAGCGTCGACTTCCCACTGCCGGTCGAGCCGATCACGGCGGTCGTCTCGCCCGGCCGGGCCACCACGTCGACGGCCTTCAGCACCGGCTCCTCGGCACCCGGATAGCGGAAGCCCGCGCCCCGGATCTCCAGGTGCCCGTGCCGGCGCAGCTCGGTCACCGCTGCGACCGGCGGCACCACGCTGGAGTCGGTCCCCAGGACCTCCTCGATGCGCTCGGCGCACACCTCGGCGCGCGGCACCATCATGAACATGAAGGTGGCCATCATCACGGACATGACGATCTGCATCAGATAGGCGAGGAACGCGGTCAGGTCGCCGATCGCCATCCCGCCGCTGTCGATGCGGTGGGCGCCGAACCAGACCACCGCGATGGACGAGACGTTCACCACCGTCATGACGATCGGGAACATGAGGGCGAGCATCCGGCCGGTGGCGAGCTGCATCTCGGTCAGGTCCCCGTTGGCCTTCCCGAACCGGCCCTGCTCGTACTCGTCCCGGACGAAGGCGCGGATCACCCGGTTGCCGGTGATCTGCTCGCGCAGCACCCGGTTCACCGTGTCCAGCCGCGTCTGCATGGAACGGAACAGCGGCCGCAGCCGGCGCACGATCAGCGTCACGGAGATGCCGAGCACCGGCACGACCGCCACGAGCACCGCGGACAGCGGCACGTCGAGACCGAGAGCGAGCACGATCCCGCCGACGCACATGATGGGCGCCGACACCATCAGGGTGAACGACATCAGGGCCAGCATCTGGACCTGCTGTACGTCGTTCGTCGTACGGGTGATGAGCGAGGGCGCCCCGAAGTGACCCACCTCACGGGCGGAGAACGACTGGACCCGGTCGAAGACCGCACCGCGCACGTCCCGGCCGAGCGCGGAGGCGGTCCGGGCGCCGAAGTACACCGCGCCGATGTTGCACACGACCTGCACCAGCGAGACGCCGATCATCAGGGCGCCGAAGGACAGGATGTAGTCCGTGTCGCCCTTCACGACACCGTTGTCGATGATGTCGGCGTTGAGCGTGGGCAGGTAGAGGGTGGCGCAGGTCTGCAGGAACTGCAGCAGCACCAGGAACGCTATGGGTTTTCTATAGGGCCTGAGATAGGTCCGCAGAAGTCGTATGAGCACGCTACGTCTCTCGGAGTCGGCGACAGGGGCTGGTCGATGCGCCCTTCGCCCCTATCGTCGGGCACTCCACCCGTGTTACCTCAACCGATTAAGCCATCGGCGTGCTCCCGGCACCCGGAGGCCCGGGCCGTCACGAGCGGAACGCTCCGGGGTGGGTCTGCTCCCGGACCGACACGAACTGCTGCCGCACCGCCTGCCCCACGGCCAGTTCCTCGCCCGGCTCCAGCACCTGCGCGGCCGCGCCGTGCCAGGCCGGCGGGGTGCGCGGGTCGAGCGCCCCCTGCGACACGCCGAGCGCCCAGGCGGCCTGCCGGGCCGCGCCGATCGCCGCGTAGTCGGCGGGCTGCGGCACGACGACCTGCGCGCCGAACAGCGACGGCGCCGCGGCCTGCACGGCGGGCAGTTCGGCGGCCGCGCCGAGCAGGAAGACCCGCCGCACCTCGACACCCCGTCCGCGCAGCACGTCCAGCGCGTCGGCGAGCCCGCACAGCATGCCCTCGAACGAGGCCCGCGCCAGGTGCTCGGCCTTCATCGACTCGCGCCGCAGTCCGGCCAGCGTGCCCGCGGTGTGCGGGAGCTGCGGCGTCCGCTCGCCCTCCAGGTACGGCAGCAGCACCAGCCCGTGCGACCCGGGCGTCGACTTCATCGCCAGGTCGGACAGGCTCTCCAGATCGGGCAGGCCGAGCAGTTCGGCGGTGCCGCGCAGGGTGCGCACCGCGTTCAGGGTGGTCACCACCGGCAGGTGCATGCCGGTGGCGTCGGCGAGGGAGGTGATCATCCCGGACTGGTCGGCGAGGGCCTCCGGGTGGACGGCCATCACGGACCCGGACGCACCGAGGGAGACGACCGCGTCCCCGAGCCCGATGCCGAGCCCGAAGGCCGCGGCCATGGTCTCCCCGGTCCCGGCGGAGATCAGCAGCCCCTCCGGGGTGGTGCCGGCCGCGTCCGAGGGGCCGATCACCTCGGGCAGCATCGCCTGGTGGCCCAGGGACAGCTCGACCAGGTCGGGCCGGTAGCCGCCGGTGGCCGCCGACCAGTACCCGGTGCCGGAGGCCCCGCCGCGGTCGGTGGTGCGCCGCACGGGCCGTCCGAGAAGCTGCCAGACCAGCCAGTCGTGGGCCTGCAGCAGCACCGCGGTGCGCTGCGCGTTCTCGGGTTCGTTCTTGGCGAGCCAGCGCAGCTTGGTCACCGGCTGCGCCGCCTGCGGCACGGACCCCACGGCCTGGGCCCAGGCCTCCCGGCCGCCCAGCGCGTCCACCAGGTCGGCCGCCGCGACCTGGGCCCGCTTGTCCCCGCCGACCAGAGCCGGCCGCACGGTGTTGCCCTGCGCGTCCAGCGGGACCAGCGCGTTCTGCTGGGTCGAGACCCCGATGGCCTGGACGCCCTCCAGCAGCCCGCCGCCCGCGGCCTCGCCCAGGGACAGCAGCCAGGCCTGCGGGTCGACGTCACTGGGGCGCCCGCCGCCGTCCGGCGTGTCGACCGGATGCGGGGCGTACCCCTGCCTCAGCACGGCCCCGGTGTCCGTGTCGCAGACCACGATGCGCGTGAAATCGGGTGAGCTGTCCAAGCCGGCGACTATCCCCATGGCGAAAATTCTGCCGCATCGCGGGGCTTGCTTCGGCCGCGGGAGGAGGGGCGCCGCGAGAGTGTCACGTGTTGCTCGTGCCCCAGTCGTCCTCGGGGGCGCCGTTCACGTTGCGTTCGCGCAGGGAACGCACGCGCTGGGCCACCGACGCGGGGACCCGGTCGCCCACCTTGTCGCTGACCGTGTGGAACGCCTTGCCCGCGTACTGGCGGCCCTGCTGGGCGGCCGTCTCCGCGGTGTTCCGCACGGCGGGGTTCTCCGCGAGCCGGCGAGCCGATTTCTTCAGCTGCTCGTAGCGCTCGCGTCCGGCCCTCGTGCCCAGCACGTAACCGAGGGCCACTCCGGCGAGGAACGTAAGCCGGTAGCGCATGGCTGCCACCCTTCCCTTTGTCTGAGGTCTCTGGTGCGGCGTCGGCGCCGGGGAGAACCGATTGGCGGAGCACCCCCCTGCTTGCGCTAATGTATGTGTCGCAGCGAGCGCGCGCCCCCTGGCGAATACCCAGGTAGGTGCGTTCGATGCAACGAGGCGATCCTCCGTAGCTCAATTGGCAGAGCAGCCGGCTGTTAACCGGCAGGTTACTGGTTCGAGTCCAGTCGGGGGAGCTTCGGTCCTCCGTAGCTCAATTGGCAGAGCAGCCGGCTGTTAACCGGCAGGTTACTGGTTCGAGTCCAGTCGGGGGAGCGCGTTGAACGAGGACCCTCCGGGGTCCTTTTTCATGTCCCTGGGAACCGCCGCCGACCTGGTGAAGTCCTCAAGGTCAGGAAGCAGCGCGGAAGCCGACCATCCGAAGCAGGAGATCGTATGAGCGGCTATGCTGCGGCAGACGGCGCGCACACTTGTACGCGACACGCCGCTATGGGGCGGTAGCTCAGCCGGTTAGAGCAGCGGACTCATAATCCGTCGGCCGTGGGTTCGAGTCCCACCCGCCCCACTCAGCACTACTCCCGCAGAAACGTCTCGCCATCCGGCGCCCGGCCGAGCGTGCCGACGATCAGCGCAACGGGCCGCCGTCCGGTCGGCCGCGGCAGGCCGGACGAATCGTTCGGATTCGTCAAGCGGTTCGGCCAACAGCCCTCGAACGGTCACGACTTGCCGTGATTTTGGCTTGGACATGCCCTGCGCTGGGCACGGACCTCCTACCGGAAGCCGCCGCGCGGGCGGCGCCGGCAGGAGGAGGGCGTCATGGACCGTCGTATCCGGGTACGTGTCATTCGCCGGCCCGCCGCCCCGCGCGGGCAGGAGATCGACCGCAGGACGCCCTCCGGGCGCATCCTCCCGTACTGACCGCCGCCGGCCGTCCCCGCCGTCACCGGCCGCCGGGGGACGGCGGCACATGGCGGGCCACCGCCGCCCGCAGCGCGGCACGCAGGGCCCCGGACGGCGGCGGGCTGCCGGGCGCCGTGCTCACGATGAGCGCCCCCGCCACCTCGCGCAGCTTGGTGTTGGTGCGCTGGGACGCCTCCCGCAGGACGTGCCAGGCCTGTTCGGGGGTGCAGGAGTGAGCGGCCATCAGGATGCCGCGCGCCTGGTCGATCACCGGGCGGGAGTCGATCGCGTGCCGAAGCTGCGCTATCTCGGCCCGCAGCGAACCCAGTTGCTCGGCCCGTTCACGGGCCACCGCGGAGGCGTTGCGCACGGGTGAACCGGCGAACGGGGCGGCGGGCAGCGGGTCGGTGTCGTCCAGGCCCACCAGTTCCAGCACCCGGCGCGGCTGGCCCCGCCAACCGGTGACCGCGACCGGCACGCCGCGCCGGCGCCCGTACTCGCCGAGCACGTCCAGGCACTCCAGTCCCGAGGTGTCCATGAAGGTCACCTCGCTCATGTCCACTTCGACCCGGCCGACGTCCGGCGGGAGGGCGGCCAGGGCTCTGGCCACCGTGTCCGCGGCGCCGCGCACCACCTCTCCACGCGCCTGGAGTAAAGCCCGGTCACGCACCGTCCGACCCTCGACGACCAGCGCGTCAAGGCGTCCGGTGTAGGGGTCTCGTGCCGCTGAGGTCATGTCTCCGCCCTGCTCCGGTCCTCTTGGCTCGTATATCCCCGCCTGCCCTCGCCGCCCGGGCCCCACACCCCCGCGCGGTGGCGCCGGGGCGCATACTGGGGCCCGTGATCCCAGTGCCGCAGGGAGGTGTCGTGAGCGTGCCGGAGCCGGCGTGGCCCCCGACGGCCGCCGCCGCACCGCCTGCCCGCGGCGGACCGCCCGGGCGCGCCGATGCCATGACCGCGGCCCCCCGGCCCTTCGCCCACCCCGCCCTCTTCTACGCGGACGCCGAGCAGTACCTCGCCGGCACCGTGCCGTTCGTGCGCGCCGCCCTGGCCGCCGGTGAGCCGGTCGCGGTGGCGGTGCCAGGGGAGAACCTGCGGCTGATCCGGGACGCGCTGGGCGCCGACGCCGACGCCGTGCGGTGCCTGGACATGCGGGAGGCCGGACGCAACCCCGGCCGGATCATCCCCGGCGTGCTGCACGCCTTCGCCGACGGCAGACCGCCCGGCAGGCCCGTGCGCATCGTCGGCGAGCCGGTGTGGGCGGGCCGCAGCGCCGCCGAGTACCCCGCCTGCGCCCAGTTCGAGGCGCTCGTCAACGCGGCGTTCCTGGGCCGCGAGGTCACCGTCCTGTGCCCCTACGACTCGGCGCGCCTCGACGAGCGGGCGCTCGCCGACGCCCACGCCACCCACCCCGTCGTCATTCCGCCCGGCAGCACGGAGCCCCGCCCCAGCGAGGCCTACGACCCCGAGGGCGTCGTCGCCCGCTACAACCAGCCGCTGCCGCTCACGCCGGTACCAGGGCCCACCGTCCTCGCCCTCACCTACGGCAGCGGCTCCCTCGCCAGGGCCCGGCACCTCGTCACCGAACACGGCGGTCGGCTCGGCCTGACCGGCCGGCGGCTCGACGACCTGTCCCTGATCGCCGCCGAGCTGACCACCAACAGCGTGGTGCACGGCGGCGGCACGGGCGCGCTCACGCTGTGGGCGGAGGAGGGGCACGTGCTGCTGGAGGTCCGGGACCGGGGCCGCATCACCGACCCGCTGACCGGCCACCGTCCCGCCGCCCACGGCCGGAGCGGCGGCCGCGGACTGCTCCTGGTCAACCTCCTGTCGGACCTGGTTCGCACGCACACGGCCGCGTCCGGTACGACGATCCGCAGCTACCTCGCGCGCTAGGCCGTGTCCGCGAAGTCGCGTCTGCGTCGCGACGCCCGGCACGCACTCTCGCCGCACCGGCCGAAAGCCCGAGTACCTAGGGCGCGCCGGGGCCGTCGGTCCCGTTCCCGCGCCGCCCTGTCGACCTCCGTGCGGGGCCTTCCCCGCGGAACCGGCGGGTCCGGTCAGGCGGCGCGCGGGTTCAGGACCAGGGGCTCGACGTTGCCCTCCAGCATCGCGCCGAGGCCCTGGACCGCGCACAGCTCCGGCCGTTCCGCGATGTGCACGGGGACGCCGGTCGCCTGACGCAGCATCTGGTCCAGGCCGGGCAGCAGGGCGGAGCCGCCGACCATCACGATCCCGCGGTCGGCGAGGTCGGCCACCAGGTCGGGCGGGCACTCGCGCAGCACCTTGCCGATGCCGTCGAGGATCGAGGTCAGCGGGGTCTGGATGGCGTTGCGAACGGCCGCCGTCTTGACCCGCACGCTGCGGGCGAGGCCGGTGACCACGTCCCGCCCGTGGATCTCCGTCAGGGCCGGCCCGTCCGGGGTGAGCCCGCTGCCGGACAGGGCGACCTGCAGCGGCCTTACCGCCTGGCTGGGCAGCAGCAGCCGGTGCTCGAGCCGCAGATGCTGCACGATCGCGTTGTCGACGGCCTCCCCGCCGACCGGGATGCGCTCGGCGGTCACGAGCGAGCCGAGCGAGAGCACGGCGACCTGCGTGGCCGCGGCCCCGCACACCATGATCATCGTCGCCTCGGGCTGCTCCACCGGCAGTCCGCATCCCACCGCGGCCGCGATCAGCGTGTCCACCAGCTCGACCCGGCGCGCCCCGAGCCCGACCAGCGTCTCGATCGTCGCCCGCTGGGCCAGCGGGTCCGCGTCGTGCGGGGTGCAGGCCGCCGCCCGCAGCCGGGGCTTGCGGCGCAGGGCGCGGCGCACCTTCTCGCCGATCAGTTGCCGCAGCATGCGCTGCGCCATCTCGATGTCGACCACCGTGCCGCCGGAGACGGGCCGCACGACCTTGATGTAACCCGGCGTCCGCCCCGTCATCTGCTCCGCGAACTCGCCCACCGCGATCAGCGCGCCCGTCCGGGTGTTCACGGCCGCGACCGATGGCTGGTCGACGACGATCCCGGCACCCTTCACATACACCCGGGTACGGGCCGCGCCCAGGTCGACGGCGAAGTGACAGCGACGCAACTGCTCCAGGCTGACGGTCACGGCGGATCCTCCCGAGTGCGCAGGGCCTTGGAGGCCGGACGGTGGCTTCCTCCCCACTCTCCGGGTGACGCCGACGGCCCGCCTGCGGGAGGGGGCCGGGCGGGGCACCGCTGAACGGGTCGTCCCCGGCGCGGCGGGCCGGACGGGCGGGTCCCGCTCCTCGGGGTCGCGCCCTCAGTGGCTGCCGCCGGTGTCCGCTTCCGCGGTGGGTCCGGCTCCACCCGGCAGGGGAGCGGAACGGAGCGCCGGGACGATCCGCGGGCCGTGGCCCGCCCCGTGCCGGCGGGTCACCGCCTCTGCGCCGACCCGGTGACCTGGGCACTTCCCCTTCGGCGGGCCGGAGGGTCGGCTCGGTCCGCCGGCCGGACCCGTCGTGCGGGGCAGCACACCGCTTATCGTCGTCGACGTCCTCTCCATCCCGCCGCGCGCCGCGCCGGCCCCGGCGCGGGCGGTGCCCGGCCGGGCGGCTCGCCGTCGCCCTCCGGGCACTGCCGCGCCGCTGCTCCTGCACGCCACGCCGTCCGTCCGGGACTGGGCGGCCCTCGCCGTCGGCGCGCGCACCGCGCCCGGTCTCGACGCGACCCGCCGCTTCGTGGCCTCTCCGTACGAGCCGTTCCGCTCATCGCCCTCGCTCCCCCCGGCCGCCGGACGGCGAGGCTCCCGAGGTCCGGGTCGTGAGGCGGGTGCCGTCCCACCGAGGCGGAGGGCCGCAACGCCCGCCACTCACGCGGGCGTTGGACGGACGCGCCGCCCCGCCGCTCGGTGCACGGCACAGCCGGGCGGCAATCCGCTGCATGCCCTCCGCGCCATCGTCCCGCGCCCGCCGCCGGCGGTTGTCCCGGATTCCGCCGCCCGCCGGGGCCGTCGCTGGCGGGAAGCCGCCAGGACGCCTTTCCGCCACGACCGGTCAACACCCGTGCACCACACGGCACATGACACTCGTCCCAGCACTCGACGCGCTCGACACGAGAAGAGGCGTGGATGACCAGAGGACCAGTCAGACGAGGGGCGGCCCTGCTGTCGGCGGGGCTCGTGATCGCCCTGTTGCCGAACGGGCCCGCGGTCGCGCAGCAGGCCGTCACCGCGGCACGGCGCACCCCGGACACCGCCACCACCGTCACCCTCGTCACCGGCGACAAGGTGACCGTCACGGACCTGGGGCAGGGGAGGAAGACCGTCACCGTGGGGCGGCCCCGAGGGGCCACCGGAGCCGTGCGGACCCAGGTGAACGGCGGCGAGATCACCGTCGTGCCGGACGAGGCGCGGCCGTACCTGCGGGCCGGCAGCCTGGACCGGCGGCTGTTCGACGTGAGCGGGCTCATCCGGCAGGGGCTCACCGACGCCAAGGCGGACGCGCTGCCGCTCATCGTGACCTACGGCAAGGGCTCCCGGGCCGCCACCCCGGCAGGCGCCGAGCGGACCCGGTCGCTGCCCAGCCTGCGCGGAGCCGCCGTCGACGCCGCCCGGGGGCGCGCCTTCTGGCGGTCCTTCACCCGGCGCGGGAGCGTGGACAAGGTCTGGCTCGACGGGCGCGTCAAGGCCGACATGGCCGAGAGCAACGCCCAGATCGGGACACCGTCCGCCTGGGACGCGGGCCTCACCGGCAAGGGCGTCAAGGTCGCCGTGCTGGACACCGGCGCCGACCTGACCCACCCCGACCTCAAGGACCGGGTCACCGACAGCCGGAGCTTCATCGAGGGCGAGGAGGTCGCCGACCGCAACGGTCACGGCACCCACGTCACCTCCACCGTGGGCGGCAGCGGCGCCGCCTCCGACGGCAAGGAGCGGGGCGTCGCGCCCGGGGCCACCCTCGCGGTCGGCAAGGTGCTCAGCGACCAGGGCTCGGGCAGCGAGTCGCAGATCATCGCGGGCATGGAGTGGGCGGCGCGGGACGTGCACGCCCGGGTGATCTCCATGAGCCTGGGCTCGACCGAGGCCAGCGACGGCACCGACCCCATGGCGCAGGCGGTGGACACCCTCTCCGCGGAGACCGGCGCCCTGTTCGTCGTCGCGGCCGGCAACACCGGCGCGCCCTCCTCCATAGGCTCGCCGGGCGCCGCCGACGCGGCCCTCACCGTCGGCGCGGTGGACTCCGGCGACCAGGCGGCCTACTTCACCAGCGCCGGACCCCGGTACGGCGACAACGCCCTCAAGCCGGACCTCTCCGCGCCCGGTGTCGACATCCTCGCCGCCCGCTCCCGGCTCACCGAGGGCGACGGGCCGTACACCTCGATGAGCGGCACCTCCATGGCGACGCCGCATGTCGCCGGGGTGGCCGCGCTGCTCGCCCAGGCGCACCCGGACTGGTCCGGCGCCCGGCTGAAGGACGCGCTGATGTCGACCTCCACCCGGCTGGACGCGTCCCCGTACGTGCTGGGCGCCGGGCGGGTCAGCGTGCCGGACGCCGTCAAGGCCGACGTCACCGCCACCGGCAGCGCCGACCTCGGCTTCCACGCCTGGCCGTACGACGCGGACAAGCCGGTCACCCGCACCCTCACCTACCGCAACTCCTCCGACGCGGACATCCGGCTGACGCTGGCCGTCGAGGGCGGGCCGGAGGGCGTCGCCACCCTCGCCGACCCCGCCCTGAGCGTCCCCGCGCACGGCACCGCCTCCACCACCGTCACCGGTGACGGCGCGAAGGCCCCGGTCGGTGAGAGCGGCGGGCAGATCGTGGCCTCGGCGCCCGACGGCACCCCGGTCGCGCACACCGTGTTCGGGCTGGTCAAGGAGGAGGAGCGGTACACGCTGACCGTCCACGTCAAGGACCGCGCGGGCGCGGCCACCGCGGCCGACCTCGCCGTGCAGCGGCTCGCCGCAGGCGAGGACGCCCAGCCCGCCCACGTCGGCGACTCCGGCACCCTGAAGCTGCGGCTGAAGCCGGGCACGTACAGCCTGACCTCCTTCCTCGACGTGCGCGGCGGCCACGGCGCCGACTCGCTCGGCCTCGGCTTCCTCGCCGCCCCCGAGATCACCCTCGACCGGGACCGGGACGTCACCCTCGACGGCCGGAAGCTGCGGGAGGTGAGGGCGGACGTCCGCCGGCGCACCGAGACCCGGCAACTGCTCATGGAGTACGACCGGACGGCGAACGGCGCCGACCTGTTCGGCGCCGTCCAGGTGCCGCTCACCTACGACAGCGTCTTCGCCGCGCCGACCGAGAAGGTCGCCGAGGGCGCCTTCGAGTACCGGACCGTGTGGCGGCTCGCCAAGCCGCTGCTGGAGGTCAGGGGGATCGGCGAGGCCACCGTGCAGGCGGGCGGCTCGCTGATCGAGGGCCGCACGAGACTGCCGCTGACCGACGTCGGCGACGGGCCGCTCACCGGGGTCGGGGGCAGGGCGGTGCTCGCGCACCTGGCCGACGGCGCCGACCCGGCCGCGCTGGCCCAGGCGGCCCAGGACGCGGGCGCCAGGGCGCTGTTCGTCACGGACGACGCCCCCGGCCGGCTGATGGCCTGGTGGGGCACGGACGACAACGCCGACCGGCGGCTGCAGATCGCCACCGTGAGCGCGGCGGACGCGGCCCGGCTGCGGGCGGCGGGCAAGGTGGACATGACCGGCACCCGCAACTCCCCGTACGTGTACGACCTGTCCGAGGGGCACCCGGGCGCGATCCCGGACCGGGACCTCACGTACGCGCCCTCGGGGCGTCAACTGGCGACCGTGCACAGCCGGTTCCACGCCGCGGAGCCGATCGGGGGCGGCGAGTTCCGGTACTCGGTCACCGGCACCTTCCCCATAGGTCTCGGCTTCCAGGAGCGCGTCGACCTGCCCTCCGAGCGCACCGACTACGTCTCCACCGGCCCCGGCCAGCTCTGGCACGAGTCCGTCACCGCACGCGACGGGGCGCTGGAGGAGCGCAGCGGACTGGTGCGCTACGACGGCGGATCACGGCAGGAGCTGAACTGGTTCCGCCCGGTGTGGCACCCGTGGCTCGGCACCGGGCTCGGCTGGGGGCAGCAACGCGCGGGCAACCAGATGCAGTTGAACACCCCGGGCTGGGGCGACTCCGGGCCCGACCACACCGGCTTCGGCGACGTGTGGAGCGAGGGCAGCGGGATGACCCAGACCACCGCCGTCTACCTGGACGGCACGCTCGTCGACCGGCGCACCAGCTCCGGCGCCTACGTGTGGGACGCGCCCGCCGACGAGCACACCTACAAGGTGGTCACCGACACCGCCCTCGACCCCGGCCTGTGGAAGCCCGGCACCAAGGGCCACAGCGAGTGGACGTTCCGGTCGGCGTCCACCCCGGAGGACCGCTGGACCTACCTGCCGCTGATCAACCTCGCCTTCGACGTCGGCACCGACCTCGCCGGCACGGTGCCCGCCGGGCACCGCGTACCGGTCGGGATCGCCGCCTCGTACGTGGCGAAGGCCGCCGGCACCGGGACCCTCGGCGGCGGCAGGCTGGAGGTGTCCTACGACGGCGGCGCCACCTGGCGGACGGTCCCGCTCACCGCGGACCGGAACGCCTCCTGGCACGGCACCCTGACCGTGCCCCGCGACGCCGCCCAGGTCTCCCTGCGCGCCTCGGCCCGGGACGACAAGGGCGGCTCGGTCACCCAGGAGATCATCCGGGCGGTGGGGGTGCGGTAGCCGTCGCGGCGGGGGCGGTTCCCGGGCCGCCCCCGCCCCGCGAGCCGGACACGACCTAGGGGCCGGGGTGGTACATGATGCCCCGGATCACGCCCAGCTCCACCAGGTCCTGGGGGCGCACGCGCAGTTGACCCGCGGTCGCCTCCACCTCCCCGGGCGGGCGCTTCAGGATGGCCGCCGCCAGCTCCGGGGCGATCACCGAGAAGTAACTGTCCGGGGTGGCCCAGGTGTTGCCGGGCGCGGCCAGCGCGAGCGCCCCGCCCGAGCCGCCCTCGCCGACGACCAGCGTGGTGACCGGCACCCGGGCGGCCGCCACCGCGCCGAACACCTCCGCGATCGCGGGCCCGGCGCCCTGCCGCTCCGCCTCGGCGTCGTTCGCCGCACCCGGTGTGTCCACCAGGGTCAGCACCGGGATGTCCAGCCGGTCCGCGAGCCGGATCAGCCGTGCCGCGGTCCGGTACCCGGCGGGCCGGGTCGCCGTCCCCGTCTGCGCCGCGTAGGCCACCGTGCGGCCGTCCCGCTCGCCGAAGCCGCACAGCATGCCCTCGGGATCGGCGCCCCCGCAGCGGTCACCGTGGACGGCCACCCGGCGGGTGAAGTAGGCGTCCAGATAGGCCCGGGCGCGCGGGCGTTCGGGGGAGCGGGCCCGCAGGACGGCCTCCCAGCCGGTCTCCGGGAGCGCGGGCGCGCCCAGGGCGTGCGGCGCCGGCGCCTCCCGCGCCGGGGTGGTGAGCAGCCGGAGCCAGTGGCCGAGCGTCTGCCGGAGTTGCCCAGGCGGCACCACCGCGTCCGCCGAACCCGCGGCCACCTGTGCCTCCGCCGTGTAGGCGGCCGGGTCCGCGTCCGGCGGCCGGACCCGGGAGCCGGCGAAGCCCACCTGGGCGCCCGGGAGCGCCAGGATCACGTCGGCGCCGGCGCCCAGGGTGGCCCAGCCGCCGCCGGTCGTGGGGTCCCGCACCACCGCGATCTGCGGCAGCCCCGCCTCCCGGGTGAGCGCCGACTCGCGGGCCACCCGCTGGAGCTGGGTCAGCGCGAGCATGCCCTCCTGCATCCGGCTGCCGCCGGTGGCGACGAGCGGCACGACGGGCAGTCGGTGGGCGCGGGCGTGCCGGTAGGCGGCCTCCAGCCGGTCGCCGGTGCGCTCGCCGAGGGAGCCGCCGAGGAAGCCGAACTCGAACGCGATCAGCACGGCCCGGGTGCCGCCGACGCTCGCGGTGCCGCACACCACGGACTCCGCCTCGCCGGTGCGCTCGGCGGCACCGGCGCGCGCCGCGCCGTAACCGTCCCAGCCGAGGGGGCCGTCGGTCTCGTGGGCCCGTCCCGCGACGGGGAGTTCCCGGAAGCTCGCCTCGTCCGCGACCAGGGCGAGGATCTCCCGTGCCGACAGCCGCTCAGGCATCGGGCACCAGCGCCCGCTTCATGATCTTCCCCATCTCGTTGCGGGGCAGGACGTCCAGGTGGCGGACCACGCGCGGGCGCTTGTGCGGGGCGAGCCGCCGGGCCACGTGGTCGGCCAGTTCCGCGTCGGAGGGCGGCGCCTTCGGGTCCGAGGGCACGATCCACGCCACGATCCGCTCGCCCAGGTCCGCGTCCGGCTCCCCGGTGACCGCCGCCTCCCGCACCCCCGGGTGCTCCAGCAGCGCGTTCTCGATCTCACCCGCGCCGATCTTGTAGCCGCCGCTCTTGATCAGGTCGGTGGCCTTGCGCCCGACGATGCGGACGTAGCCGTCGGGCTCGCGCACCGCCATGTCGCCGGTGCGGAACCAGCCGTCGGCGGTGAACGCGGCGGCGGTGGCGTCGGGCCGGTGCAGGTACTCGGTGAACAGGTTCGGGCCGCGCACCTGGATCTCGCCGACGCTCTCCCCGTCGTACTCGGTGATAGGCGTCCCGTCCTCCTCCACCAGCCGCAGCTCCACACCCGGCAGCGGCACCCCGACCGTCCCGGCCCTGGCCTCGCCGTCGGCCCGCACGCTGGTGTTCATCAGGGTCTCCGTCATGCCGTACCGCTCGATCACCCGGCGACCGGTCGCCGCCGCGATCCGCTCGTGGTCGTGCACGGGCAGCGCGGCCGAGCCGGAGACCAGCAGCCGGGCCCCGCCGAGCGCTCTGGCCAGCTCCGGGTCGCCGGGAAGCGCCTCGGCGATGCGGTGGTACATCGTCGGCACCCCGAACAGCATGGTCGCGCCGTCGTTCAGCTCGCGCGCCACGCCCTCGGTGCTGAACCGCCCCAGGTGCCGCACCGAGCCGGCCCGGCGCAGCGGACCGAGGGTGCCCAGCACCAGGCCGTGCACATGGAACAGGGGCAGCCCGTGCACCAGCACGTCCCGGTCCGTCCACTGCCAGGCGTCGGCCAGTGCGTCCAGGGTCGCGGCCAGGGCCCGGCGCGGCACGACCGCGCCCTTGGGCGGGCCGGTGGTGCCGGAGGTGTAGACGATCAGTGCGGGGTCGCCGTCGCCGGCCCGTTCAGGGGGCGGCGGGGCGCTGCCGCCGGCGTCGACGTCCAGCCGCTCCAAGTGGTCCAGCGCGGAGGGGAGTTCGTCACCGGGCGCGGCCAGGACCAGGTCCGGCGCGCTGTCGGAGACGATGTGCGCCAGCTCCTTGTCGCCCGACTTCGGGTTCAGCGGCACCGCGGCCACCCCGGCGAGCAGCGCGCCGGTCACCGCGACGGCGGTCTCCAGCTCCGGGGTCGCCCACACGGCGACCCGCCCCGCGCCGCTCAGGCGGGCGGCGACCGCGCCCGCGGCGCCGGCGAGCGCGCCGTATGTCAGCGACCGCTCGCCGAACCGCAGGGCGACCCTCCCCCGGACCTCGTCCGGGGGGACCCCCGTACCGCTGGGCTTGCCCGGACCGTCCACCAGGGCGGGAAAGAGGGAGGACACGCGGCGCACTCCTTGTAATCGGGGGACTCGGTGCTCCCTTCCTACCCCAGCCGCCGGGTTCCCACGACGGCGCTCAAGTCCGCCGCGAGCCGCAGCTCGGCGGAGCGCAGCGCGGGATGCCCCAGCCAGTGCAGCCGTGCCCGGTCCACCGCGCCCTCGTGCAGCGGCGGCCAGCCGGTGGCCGGGGTGAAGTCGTCGACGACGACCGTCCCGCCGGGCGCGAGCAGCTCCGCCACGTCGGCCGGTTCGTCCCCCGGCGCCTTGCCCTGCCCGCCCCCGTCGAGGACGAGCAGGTCGTACGGGCCGTGCTCCGCGATCCGCCGCCAGTCGCCGGTGAGCACCGTGA
Source organism: Streptomyces sp. NPDC038135 (assembly GCF_055601245.1). Taxonomy (NCBI): domain Bacteria; kingdom Bacillati; phylum Actinomycetota; class Actinomycetes; order Kitasatosporales; family Streptomycetaceae; genus Streptomyces; species Streptomyces sp. NPDC038135. The sequence goes on from NZ_JBVJXS010000002.1 coordinate 615,402, forward strand.
CCCCGGGCCGGTCCGCGAAGACCCCGGTGGCGAGCCGCGCCCGCTCGGGGTCCCGCTCCACGCTGTACAGCCGCACGCCCGGCCGGGCCCCGGAGGCCAGCCAGGCCAGCCCCACCCCGAGCCCGGTGCCGGTCTCCCCGATCCGGGCGCCGGCCCCGCCCGCCAGCGCGTGCAGCAGACGGCCCTGTTCGGGCCGGCAGGAGTAGCGGAAGCCGTGGGCGCGGGCGGCGGCCAGGGCGTCCCGCACGAGGGGCGGGAGCCCGGCCGCGCCGTTGTACGCGTCGGTGCCGTCGGTCGCCATCCGGCCTTTCTAGCCGACCGGGGCGGCCGGCGCGGCGGCGGGGACGACATCGGCCACGACACAGCTCACGTTGTCCGGGCCGCCCGCCGCGTTGGCCGCGTCGATCAGCTCCCGTACCGCCTGCTCGGGGTCTCTCTCACCGGCGAGCAGCTCCTTGATCCGCGCGTCGGCCACGACCCCCGTCAGACCGTCCGAGCACAGCAGGTACCGGTCGCCCGCCCGGGCCTCCCGCAGCATCAGATCGGCGGCCACCGCGGGCCCGCCGGTGCCCAGCGCCTTCAGCAGCATGGCCCGCTGCGGGTGGCTCTCCGCCTCCTCGGGGCTCAGCCGCCCCTCGTCGATCAGCGACTGCACGACGCTGTGGTCGTGGCTGATCCGGAACAGTCCGCCGTCCCGCAGCAGATACGCCCGCGAGTCGCCGATGTGCACGAGCGCCAGCTTCGAACCCGTCCACAGCATCGCGGTCAGCGTGGTGCCGACCCGCTCGCCGCCGGCCAGGTCCCGCACCGCCTCGCCCGCCGAACGCACCGCGTCCTCCAGCAGGTTCAGCACGTCGCCGGCGGCCGGTTCCTCCCCCTCGTCCAGGAACCTCAGCGCCTCGACGGCCGCGCTGCTCGCGGGCGCCCCCGCCGGGCCGAAGCCGTCGGCGACGGCGAGCAGCCTGCGGCCCGCGTACACGGAGTCCTGGTTGGACGGGCGGACGTGCCCGCGGTCGGAGTGGGCGGCATAACGCAGTTCCAGCATGGTGGTGTGGTCCCTTCTCGACTCTCCGGTCAACTGGTCGACGAGGAAGGCGGCGAGATCCCGCCGTACGGCCGTCTCCGCCTCGACCCGCGCCCAGTACGCCCGGACCTCGTGCGCGGCCTCGGCCGCGTCCAGGGCGCACACCGCGCGTATCTCGGCCAGCGGCATGCCGAGCCGCCGCAGCCAGGCCACGAGCCGGGCCCGCTGGAGCTGCTCCACGGCGTAGTACCGGTAGCCGCTGTCCGGGTCGACCCGGGCCGGCCGCAGCAACTCCAGCTCGTCGTACAGCCGCAGCGCCTTCGGCGACAGCCGGCTCGCCTTGGCGAACGCGCCGATCGTCAGCAGCTCCATACGGACCTCAGCTCCACAGGAATCCCGTCCTCAAGGGAACGCCGTCCGGGAGAACGCCGCGTTCCTCGCTTCCGCCACCGATGCTGGGGCTTCCCCGAAGGTGAAGGTCAAGCGGGCTGTCCCGGTTCCCGGCGCGGTTGTTAGCCTCGCAACCGATCGAACCGCCGTACGACAGGGAGCCCGCCGTGCCCCGTATCGCCCTCGCCACCTACGACCCCGGCGACCGGCCGAGCAAGGACCGCGACCTGCCGGTGCTGGTGGACGCCCTGCGGGAGGCCGGCGCCGACGCCGAGGCCCGGTACTGGGACGACCCGGCGGCCGACTGGGCCGGCTACGACCTCGTCCTCATCCGCTCGACCTGGGACTACAGCTGGCGGGCCGCGGAGTTCGGGGCGTGGGTGGAGCGGGTCGGCGCCCTGACCCGGCTGGCCAACCCGGCCGCCGTGGTCCGCTGGAACTCCGACAAGCGCTACCTCGGCGAGCTGGCGGCGGCCGGCGTGCCCACCGTCGAGACCCGCTACATCGCCCCGGGCGAGCCCGCCGAGCTGCCCGGCGGACACGAGTACGTGATCAAGCCGACCTCCGGCGCGGGCGCCCGGTTCGCCGCCCGCTACACCCCGGACCGGCACGAGACGGCCGTACGGCAGCTCGCCCGGATGCACGCGGAGGGCTTCACCGCGATGGTGCAGCCGTACCTGCGGAACATAGACGTCAGCGGGGAGCGGGCGCTGCAGTTCTTCGGCGGCCGCCTGCTGCACGCCAGCCGCAAGGGCGCCGTCCTCGCGCCCGGCACCCCCTTCGACGCCGACAAGGTGGCCCATCCCGACCTCGAGCCCTGGCAGCCCACGGACGCCGAACTCGCCGTGGCCGAGAAGGCGCTGGCGTGCGTGCCCGGCGCGCCCGGACTGCTGTACGCGCGCGTGGACCTCGTCGACGGCGAGGACGGCCGGCCCCGGGTGATGGAGCTCGAACTGGTGGAGCCGAACCTCTTCCTCTTCCTGCACCCCGCCTCCCTGCCCCGCGTCACGTCGGCGGTCCTGGCCGCCGCGGGCTGAGCCCGCCCGCGCCGCCCGGGGCCCGCGTTCAGTCCCGGACCGCCGTCCGCTGGAGCAGCCCCCAGGTGAACTCCGCGACCACCTCGTGCCGGACGCCGTCCCGGCCGGGCGCCGAGAAGGCCAGACCCCACCGCGTGGGGGCCGTGCCCTCCAGCGGACGGGCCGGGGCGAAGGCGCGGGCGGCCTCGTCGACCGTGCAGGACCACGGGGTGAGGTCGTCCAGGGTGCGCAGCGCGGGGGCGGGCGCGCCGGGCGCGCGCACCAGCCATTCGTTCCAGACCGCGCCATCGGGCGAGACCAGCACCTCGAAGCGCAGGTCGGGCCAGAGCGGGAGCGCCCACCGCCGGGCCTCGCAGTCGACGTCCCCGAGGCGGCGCGGGACGACGGACTCCGGCTCGCCGAGGACGGAGCGGTAGCGGGCGGCGGCCGACCGGGACCTGGGGGAGCGGACCATCGCCTGCCAGCGCTTGTTGGCCTCCCGCATCTCCGCCATGGACGCCCCGAGCCGCCGCCGGGCCTCGTCGACCAGGTCCGGGTTGTGGTCGGCCATGCGGCGCAGCAGCACGAGCTGGAAGTCGGGACGCATGACACCCATGGTGCCCCGGGCACGGTCGGACCCATTGCCCGGGCAACCCCGCATGGCTAGCCTGTGTTCGTCATGCCGATCGCCTGTTGAAATCTCGAACAAGGCGCTTAACCCAAGGGAGGGGGCCGGACGTGGGACGCCTCGTGCCTGCCGTGACCCGGGCTCTCGACATTCTGGAGCTGTTCCTCGACGGTGACGGGACGCTCTCCGCCCCCGACATCGTGCGCAGGCTGCAACTGCCGCGCACCACCGTGCACGAGCTGGTCACCACGCTCGCCGCCCGCTCCTACATCGTGCCCGTGCCGGGACAGCCCGGACGGTACCGGCTCGGAGTGCGCCCGTACCAGCTCGGCAGCCGGTACGCCGAGCAGCTCGATCTCGCGGCCGAGGGCCAGCAGGTGGCCCGCTCCGTCGCGGAGACCTGCGACGAGACGGTCCACGTGGCCATCCTCGAGGGCACCGACGTCATCTACATCGCCAAGGTCGACTCCACGCACGCCGTGCGCATGGTGTCGGCCGCCGGCCGCCGGCTGCCCGCCCACTGCACCTCCGTCGGCAAGATGCTGCTGGCCTCGCTGCCCGAGCAGGAGCTGACGGCACGGATACCGGACAGTGCCGAGCTGACCGCGATGACGCCGAACAGCATCACCGATCCCGGCGCGCTGCGCGAGGCCCTCGCGGAGATCCGGGAGCGGGGCATCGCGGTGGAGAGCCGCGAGTCCAACCCGGACGTGTCCTGTGTGGCGGCCCCGGTGCGCGACCGGGCCGCACGGGTGGTCGCCGCGCTGTCCATCTCGGTCCCGATGATCCGCTGGAGCGAGGAGCGCCGGGCCGAACTGGAGCAACTGGCCGCCAAGGGCGCGGCCGAACTGTCCGAGCGGCTGGGCCACCGGGGGACGGCGTGAGGGCCGGGCCGGGCGCGGCGTACGAGGTCGCCGTACGCGCCGAGGCGGAGCTGGGCGAGGGCCCGACCTGGGACCCGGCGACGGGCCGTCTCCTCTGGGTCGACGTCCTCGGCATGCGGGTGCACACCTACGACCCCTCCTCCGGGCGCCGCACGGTGCGCACCACCGAGCAGCACGTCGGCGCCGCCAAGCCCAGGGCGGGCGGCGGCCTGGTGCTGAACCTGCGGGACGGCGTCGCCCTGCTGGACCCGGACGGCGCCCTGCGCTGGCTGCACCGCGAGCCGGTCCCGGGCCGCCGCGCGAACGATGCCGCGGTGGCCCCGGACGGGTCCCTCTGGGCGGGCACGATGCGGTACGACGAGGCGACGGGCGGCGGCACGCTGTCCCGGCTGACCGGTGCCGGCGAGGTGCGGACGGTGCTGCCCGAGGTCACCGTCAGCAACGGCCTGGGCTGGAGCCCGGACGGCCGGCTGCTGTACTACGCCGACACCCCGACGCGGCGGGTGGACGTCTTCGACCACGACGCGGAGGGCGTGATCCGGGGCCGGCGGCCGCTGGTGGAGATCGAGGAGGGCGCGGGGTTCCCGGACGGCCTCACGGTCGACGCGGACGGCTGCGTGTGGGTGGCGCTGTGGGGTGGCGGCGCGGTGCGGCGGTACACGCCGGCCGGTGAGCTGGACCTCGTGGTCGAGGTGCCGGCGCCGCTGACGACCGCCTGCGCGTTCGGCGGGGCGGACCTCACCGATCTGTACGTCACCACCGCCCGCGTCGGGCTCCCGGCGCCGCACCCGGTCTCCGGTTCGGTGCTGGTGGTGCCGGGCGCCGGGCGGGGAGTGCCGCAGCCGGCGTTCGCCGGCTGAGCCCGGCCTCCGCGGGCGGGCGCGACCCCGTGCCGGCGACCGCCGCGGGACGTCACGCCCGCCCGCCTGGTGACCGCCGTCCGGCCGGCCGGGCCGGACGCGCACCCGGCACGGAGCGGCCCACGACGCATCACTCACCCACCCCGGGAGGCGTACCCATGAGCAGCCGCACCGCCCGCTTCACCCTCGACCCCGCCTTCACCGTCGGCCGGGTCGACCCCCGCCTGTTCGGCTCCTTCGTGGAACACCTCGGCCGCTGCGTCTACACGGGCGTCTTCGAGCCGGACCACCCGGCGGCCGACGCCGAGGGCCTGCGCACCGACGTCCTCGACCTCGTGCGCGAGCTCGGCGTGACGGCGGTCCGCTACCCCGGCGGCAACTTCGTCTCCGGCTACCGCTGGGAGGACTCCGTCGGCCCCGTCGAGGACCGCCCCCGCCGGCTCGACCTCGCCTGGCACTCCACCGAGACCAACCGGTTCGGCCTCTCCGAGTACATCGGCTTCCTGCGGAAGATCGGACCCCAGGCCGAGCCCATGATGGCCGTCAACCTCGGCACCAGGGGCGTCGCCGAGGCCCTGCAACTCCAGGAGTACGCCAACCACCCCGCCGGCACCGCCCTCGCCGACCTCCGCGCCGCCCACGGCGACAAGGAGCCCTTCGGAATCCGGCTGTGGTGCCTCGGCAACGAGATGGACGGGCCCTGGCAGACCGGCCACAAGACGGCGCGGGAGTACGGCCGGATCGCGGCGGAGACGGCCCGGGCGATGCGCCGGCTCGACCCCGGCGTCGAGCTGGTCGCCTGCGGCTCCTCCAGCCAGGCCATGCCCACCTTCGCGGCCTGGGAGGCGACGGTCCTCGAGGAGACGTACGAACTGGTCGACCACATCTCCCTGCACGCCTACTACGAGCCCGTCGACGGCGACGTGGACTCCTTCCTCGCCTCCGCGGTCGACATGGAGTCCTTCATCGAGAACGTGGTGGCCACCGCCGACCACGTCGGCGCCCGCCTGAAGTCGAAGAAGAGGATCAACCTCTCCTTCGACGAGTGGAACGTCTGGTACCTCTCCCGGTGGGAGGAGCGGGCGCGGACCTTCGACCAGGACGACTGGCCCGAGGCCCCCCGGCTGCTGGAGGACAGCTACAGCGTCACCGACGCCGTCGTGTTCGGCTCCCTGCTGATCGCCCTGCTCCGGCACGCCGACCGGGTCGCCGTGGCCTGCCTCGCCCAGCTCGTCAACGTGATCGCCCCGATCATGACCGAGCCCGGCGGCCCGGCCTGGCGGCAGACGACGTTCTTCCCGTTCGCGCAGGCCTCCCGGTACGGGCGCGGCGAGGTCCTCGACGTCCGCGTGGACTCGCCGACCTACGAGACCCGGAAGTACGGCGAGACCGACCTGCTGCACGCCACCGCCGTGCGCGCGGCGGACGGCACGGTCACGGTCTTCGCCGTCAACCGCGACCGCGGGGGCCCGCTGCCGCTCGAAGTCGCCCTGGGCGGCCTCGGCCTGACCACCGTCACCGAGCACAGCGCCCTCGCGGACGCCGACCCCGACGCCCGCAACACCCTGGACGACCCCGAGCGGGTCGCCCCGCACCGGGTCCGGGGCACCGCGCTCGACGGCGGCGTCCTCACCGCCGTGCTGGAGCCGCTGTCCTGGAACGTGATCCGGCTCGCGTAGCGCCGGGGCTCAGCGGCCGGGGGAGGGCACCGGGGTGACCGGTGTCCCGCCGGCCGCCCTGCCCAGCAGGGTCAGGCCCACCTTGCCCGGACCGGACTCCGTGGTGAACTCCGACAGGACCGCCAGCGCCAGGGTGTTGTCGCCGCGGGTGCGCAGGATGCCGTTCGGCAGCACGAAGGTGTGCTGCGGGCCGACGTTGTTGATGTACTGGCCCATGTTCCAGCCGTTGAGGAAGATCTGCGCCCGGTACGCGCGGTACGGGTCGTCCTCCAGGGTCAGGCCCACCGAGGCGTCGATGTCGCCCGGCACGGACAGCCGGAACGTGGTCCGGTACCAGGTCACGCCCTGCCGCCGCTCGGCCCGCGGGAAGGCGGCCGGCTTCCAGTCCCGGTCGGCGAAGCCGGGCAGGTGCCAGCCCTCCCGCTCGCCGAACAGACCGCCGTTGTTCTGCGGCCCGCGCACCGGGTCCGGCGCCGCCTCGCCCTGGATGCGCCACGTCACCTTCGGCGAGGCGCCCTTGAAGAGGGCTGCGGTGAGCCCGCGGGCCACCTTGTGGGTGTCCTGCGCCTTGCCGTCCTGGTCGTGCTGCATGCGCCGGACCAGCACCGACAGCACGTGCCGGCCGGACCCGCGCAGCCGCTCGGGCACCGCGAACACCGCCGTGGCGTCCCAGCTCCCCTTGCGGATGGTGTTCTTGTCCGGCACCGGCATCCGGTGCGTGCCCAGCGGCTCCCCGTCCAGCCATGCCATCAGCAGGCCCTGGGTGCCGGTGGTGTAGGCGAGCGAGACCTCCTCCAGGCCGGAGGCGTCCGTGAGGGCGCCCCGGTACCAGACGTCCCCGTAGTGGAAGCCGTAGTCGTCCGCGAACAGCACGGGGCCGCCCTTCGGGACGGGCGTCTTGCTGTGCGAGGCGGTCCGGTCGGCGACCCGCCACTTCGAGTCGTCGAAGTTGGGGCCCGCCTCCGGGTTCTCCGTCCGCATCCGCCAGCCGCCCAGCGCGGGCAGCCTCACCTCCGGCACGGCGGGCAGCAGCCCGGTCGTCATCAGGCTGCCGGACATCGTGACCCGGGTCGGCACCTTGCGCCCGTTCCACACCAGGCTCGTGACGCCGCGCGGTCCCCACACCTCCACGCTGGTCGTCCCGGTGACGTCACCGGTCAGGTGGACCTCGGTGCCGCGCACCTCGGCGTGGCGCAGCAGGGCGGGGCCGTACACCAGCAGCGTCCCGGACGGGGTGTCGTACGGGAACATGCGCACCGAGGTGGCGTCGTCGGCGAAGAGCAGCAGCAGCGGGGTGTCGCTCTCGCCCTGCGCCACCGACACCCGGGTCAGGCCGCCCTGTCCGAGGGGCACGTTCACATGCAGCCTGTCGCTCTCGAACGTCCAGGCCGCCTCCGGGTCGAGCCGCATCACCAGCGGCTCGACCGGGCACTTCAGCACCAGCTCCGCCATGTCGTCGCGGCGGCCCGCGAACACCGCGATCTCCTGCCGGCCGGCGGTCAGGCACATCACGGGCTGCGCGGTGCTGTACTTCAGCGTCCGGCTGCCGAGGGAGAGCCCGGTGGTCAGCATGCGGGCGTCGCGCGGGGGCACGGTGATCCGCACCCTGCCCTCGTGGGTGGGCAGGTCGGTGGTGACCGGGGCCGAGCCGTCGTTGCGGGCCACGTACACATGGCTGCCCGTGTCCGGGTTGGTCAGGTGGTAGACCTTCAGCCCCTCGGCCTCGACGTCGGCCGCCCGGTCCAGCCGGGCGAAGTCGGGCACGCGCTGGAGCAGATGCCCGAGCTGGTGCATCGGGGCCATCTTCTCGGTGACGTTGCGCCCCTCGTCGATGGCCGCCCCGTAGTCGTACGACGTGTAGACGACCGGCGCGGGCAGCCAGCCCCAGGAGGTGCCGCCGAAGGTCATGTACACGTTGTGCAGGGTGAGGCCGTTGGCGAGGTTGGTGAGGTAGAAGCGGCGCTCGTAGGCCGCGTCCCGGGTGCGCCGGGACTCGGCGTACCCCTTGCCGTCGAACCAGGCCCCGCCCCACGGGTCGAACCAGCCGCCGCCGAACTCGGGCACGAAGCCGGGCGTGTGCGGCGAGGCGGTGGCGCCGCCGGTGAGGCCGCCGGGTCCGTAGTGCCCCCAGTCCGGCGGCGCCTGGGCCGGCGAGGGGTACCCGTCGAACCCGTACAGCCAGCCGCCCTTCTCCCCGCCCGTGTCGAACGAGCCGGGGATCCAGTGGCCGTTGCGGCCCTTGTCGTTGTGGAAGAGCGGGACGTCGATCCCGTCGGAGCGGACCTTCTTGTACAGATGGGACATGTAGTCCCGGCCGGCCGCCTCGTCGACGTGGGAGTCGTACTCGTTCTCGATCTGGTAGAGCAGGACCGTGCCCCGGCCCTGGGTGAACAGGTGCCGCCGGACGATCCGGTTCACCTGGGTCAGCCACTCGTCGACGTGGCGGAGATAGGCCGGGTCGGCGGTGCGGGCCGTGCCCTCGGCGGCCGTCAGCCAGCCCGGGAAGCCGCCGCCGTCGACCTCCGCGTTGATGTACGGGCCGGGCCGCAGCAGGACGTACAGCCCCGTCTCGGTGGCCGTGCGCAGGAACAGGTCGAGGTCCCGCACGCCGGTGAAGTCGTACTTGCCGGGGGCGGGGGAGTGGTAGTTCCACGCCACGTAGATGCTGACGGCGTTGAAGCCGTGCGCCCGCATCTTCTGCAGCACGTCGCGCCACAGGGAGGGGCTGGGCAGCCGGAAGGGGTGCATCTCGCCGGACCACACCACCAGGCGCTTGCCGTCGACCAGGAGCGAGTAGGCGTCGTACCCGATTGTGTGGCGCTCGCCGTCGGCGCTCGGCGGGGCCGGCGCCGGTCCGGTCGGCACGCTGCGCGCCGCGAACGCCGAGGGCGCCCCGGGACCGCCGCTGCCGCCCAGGGCGAAGCCGAGCGCGGCCGAGCCGGCCAGGGCACTGAAGGTACGTCTGCTGAGCGCCAAGGTGGATCCTCCCGGGCGATCTTACGGGGGCGCGGTCCGGCCATTCTCCATGGGAATACGCCCCACAATGGACCCATGAGGATCTCGGCGCGGGCGGATTACGCGGTACGGGCGGTTCTGGAGCTGGCCGTACGGGAGGGTAACGGCCCGGTGAAGGCAGAGGAAATCGCTGTCGAGCAGGACATTCCCCACAAGTTCCTGGAGGGCATCCTGGGCGACCTCAGGCGGGCCGGGGTCGTCGACAGCCGGCGCGGCGGGGGCGGCGGCTACCGGCTGGCCCGGGCCGCGGCCGCCATCACTGTGGCGGATGTCATCCGGGCGGTGGACGGCCCGATCGTCTCGGTGCGCGGCGAGCGCCCGACGGGCCTCGCGTACACGGGCACGGCCGAGCCGCTGCTCCCGCTGTGGATCGCCCTGCGCGCCAACGTGCGCCGCATCCTGGAGGGCGTCACCGTCGCCGACCTCGCGACCGGCGCGCTGCCCGAGCCGGTACGGGCGCTGGCGGCGGAACCGGCGGCCTGGGAGAACCCCTGAGGGGCGGTCGGGGCGTCAGGGGTGTGTGGCCGGGGCGCGCGTGACGGAGGTGCGGGACCGGGTGTGCGGTGCGTGAAAAGCCGGATGTGAATGGCCGGAGTTCGCCCTGCCGGGCCGCAGTGGGGCTTCCTACGATTCCCCTCGCCTCCCCGTCCTTCACAGGTCCGACACAGTTTCCTCCACGGTGAACGGGCGGGTCGGAGGTCGAACCCCCCACTCGACAACCTGGAGAAACCATGGCTGGTGGACTCCTGCTGGGCGGCGCCTTGGCCGCTCTGCTCACCACCGCGCTACCCGCCCAGTCCCCCTCGTCGGTCTTCGACGACCCGCCCCCGGACAAGATCGTCATCGACGTCGCCACGGTGAACGGCTCCGGCTGTCCGGCCGGCACGGCCGCCGTGGCCGTCTCCCCGGACAACACCGCCTTCACGGTGACCTACAGCGACTACCTGGCCCAGGCCGGCGGCAACTCCGACCCCACGGCCTTCCGCAAGAACTGCCAGCTCAACCTGGTCGTGCACGTCCCGCAGGGCTTCACCTACGCGGTCGCCAGCGCGGACTACCGGGGCTTCCTCTCCCTCCAGCCCGGCGCGACCGCCACCCAGAAGGCGTCGTACTACTTCCAGGGCTCGTCCAACACCGCGTCGAGGACGCACCCGTTCAACGGCGCCTACAACGACGACTGGCAGGCGACCGACAGCACCGACTGGGCCCAGCTGGTCTGGGCGCCCTGCGGGGTGCTGCGCAACTTCAACATCAACACCGAGCTGCGGGTGAACGCGGGCAGCGCCAACCCCGGCAAGGTCAGCTTCATGACGATGGACTCGACCGACGGCGACATCAGCACGGTCTACCACCTGGCCTGGAAGGAGTGCCCGCACAGCTAGTGCTCGCGCCGGGCCGTCGCCGTGGTATCCGACCCGGTCGGACCGTGGCGGCGGCACGGCCGCGGTGATCGCCGTAGTCGCGCAGCCGCCCCGCGACGTCGGGATGCCGGAGAGGGCTCCGTGACCACGACGGTCGCGGAGCCCCCTCCGGGCTTGACTCAGGAGGCGACGAGTTGGTGCTCGCTGCCGATCCCGGAGGCGTTGCCCTCGGTGTAGAGGCTCAGCTCACCGTCCGACCAGCGGACGAGGGTGTCGTCCGGCCAGGGGTTGTCGCTGAAGTCCCCGCCGGTTACGAGCATGGCGTGCTCCCACAGGTCGTTGGGGGCCTTCCACTTGTGCTCGCCCCAGGTGTCGCCGCTTCCGGTGAAGTCGTCGTAGAGGGTCAGCTCGCCGTCGGACCAGCGCACCACCAGGTCCCAGGTGTCGCCCTGCGTGTAGTCGCCGGAACCGATCTCGACGGCGTGGGTCCAGGTCTTGTTCGGGTTGACTACCTTGATCTCCTTGCCGAGGCTCGTCCCGGTGTTCTGGTAGACCGTCAGTTCACCGTCGGACCAGCGGACGACGAGGTCGTCCTGCCACTTGTTCCCGCCGTACCGTCCGGCGGTCATCTCCTCGGCGTGCTTCCAGGTCGCGTTCGGCGCCACGATCTGCTTCTCGCCGTGGAAGCCCTTCTCGTCCACCGACGGGTACAGGGTGACCTCGCCGTCCGTCCACAGCACGAGCAGGTCCGAGCCGTTGTCGCCGGTGAAGTCACCGGCCACCACCTGCTTGGCGTGCTCGGCCCACAGCTTGTTGGGCTTCTGGACCCTGATCTCCTTGTCGAAGTAGTTCAGTCCCTTGTCCGCGCCGCGGTAGATCGTCAGCTCGCCGTCGGACCACAGCACGAACATGTCCATGCGGTCCTCGGAGACCGGCCCGTCGAGAGCGAAGAAGCCGGAGGCGATGTCCTTGGCGTGCTGCCACGTCGACGCGGCCGGCAGTACGACCGGCGCCGGCTTCTTCCCGGCCACCGCGGCGTCGTAGATCCGCTTGAGGTCGGTATCGAAGTAGGACGAGTAGGACGTGTCGTCGCTGTGGCCGCCGGTCTGCCAGCCGCCCGTCACGCCGATGACCTGCGGGTGGTCGCCTCCGATGATGAAGGGGCCGCCGGAGGTGCCGCGGACGTAGCCGTCGCAGTCGATCTGCGAGAAGGTGCCGCCCTTCCAGCCGCCGGAACTGGCGGCGGTGAACTTCTTCATCGGTGACGTGCAGTCGAGCGGGTCCTGGTGGGGCTTGTACTTGCCGTCGTCGTCCGGCAGCCACGGATAGCCGATGACCCTGGTCGTGGGGTGATCGAAGCCTGTGCCGTAACCGATGGGGATCGCCCCGACGACGTCCTGCACCCTCTTGCCGTCAGAGCGGGGCTCGGTCTTCAGCAGGGCGAAGTCCAGGTCTGTGTAGTCGTGGTCACCGCCCTTGCGCAGGTAGCGGGGGTCGGCGTAGATCTGCCCGACCTTGATCGGGAAGAGTCCGTACGGCTTGGGGTCGGCCCGGTGGTGCTTGGGCACGAACACCAGCTTCTTCTGCTGGTCGGTGCTGTCGAAGCAGTGCGCCGCGGTCAGCACCATGTCCTTGTCCGGGGAGGGGACGACGGTTCCGGCGCAGAAGCGGTACTGCAGGTCGCTGTCCTGCCAGAAGAACGTGCCCACCTCCTTGATGCCCTCGAAGGTGTGCGACGGCGAGGTCCGGGTGACGGCCTTGCCCCGGCGGGCGCCCGACTGTCCCGGAAGAGGCTGGTCCTCCTGCACCGGGACGGCCTGTGCCATGCGCTCCGGCGTCCAGAACCTCTCCAGCTCGGTCGCCGGTGCCGCGCCCCCGGGAGTGCCGCTCGCGCTCGGCGAGGCGCTCGGCGTGGCGCTGGGCGAGGTCGGCGGGCCGGACGGCGTGGCCGGCGGTGTGGCCGGCACCGAACCCGACGACGGCGAGGTGGACGGGATGGGCGTGGCCGTCGGGCTCGCCTCCTGCGAGGGGGAGGCGGACGCCGACGGGTCGAGCGGTGAGCCGCTCGGACTCGCCGTCGGCACGGCGGGTGTGGAATCGGCCATGGCGGCCGACGGGATGAAGACGGCCGCTATCGCGGTGGCGGCGGCCAGGCTGTGTCTCAGCCTCAAAGTTCCCCCTGATTCAGATGTGTCGCGGGCGCTGGTCAGTGCGGCCCGTCTGTTGTCCGGATGCGTCGCGGGCGCTGGTCAGTGCGGCCCGTCTGTTGTCCGGATGCGTCGCGGGCGCTGGTCAGCGCGGCCCGGTCCGCTGCGATCGTGGACCCTACCCACATCCGTCCTCGAACGTAAAGGCGATTCCACGAGGCAACCAAGGCTTCGCAAGAACGCTCTAGCAGGCTGGACCGCGAAGCATTGAGAGGGGACACGGGGCATGAACGCACCTGCGAGAACAGGGCTGTTCGGGCTCACGGTCGCGACGGCTCTGCTGAGCCTGCTGGCCGTGGCCTGCGACGGCAACGGGAAGCCGGAGCCGGCCCCGTCCCGTGCCGGGGCCGAGCCCGGCTACGCGTCGGCGTACGACGCCGGTTGGCGGACCGGGAAACAGCTCTTCGAGGACGGCGGCAAGGGCGCCGCGGTCCGCGAGGTGGTGTGGGGAGGGTGTGTCCGGCGGTCCCTCACGGCCCGGCCGCGAAACGTGGTGGAGAAGGACCGCGGCGCCTGGGTGCTGGGCTGCAAGCAGGGGGTGAAGTCGGGCGCCGACCGGCGGCCGCCCGCTCGGCAGGTGACGCGCCGAGAGTCCGACCCCGATCTCCTGGCCCGGTTCCGCACCTGGGCCGCCGCGCACGGGGGCAAGCGGTCCGCCGAGCACGTGGACCGAACCGTCCTCGTCCACCTCGGCGACCGGGACTACGACGTCGAACTCACCACCACATACACCGGCGGGAGCGGCCGGGCCGACGCCGAGCGGCTCGCCGGCACGTTCGCGACCTGGTGGGACGGCGACGACGGCGACGGCTCCACCGCGTGGAACCTCATCCTCCTCGACCGGGACGGCAAGCGCCTGACCACCCGCAACCTCTGACAGGAAAGTACCCCGACCACGTGAAGCCCACCCAGACCGAGTCCGGTCGCACCGAGCCCGGCCGCAAGAAGTCCGCCCGCCTGCTGCTCGTACCGGTCCTCGCGGCCGGTCTCCTCGCCGCCTCCGGCGCCTGGGAGACCGCCGCCGCGAGTGAGAGCTGCACGACGTACCCGAGTGACTCCGGTCAGACCGGCAACGTGAAGTGCGACAGCAACAGCGGAGTGCGCCAGCACAGAGCCGTGGTCACCTGTATCAACACCGGTGGCCACAAGTGGACGATCACCGGCCGATGGGTCTACCGCAACCGCGTGTCGTCCGCGACGTGCTCGGTGAGCGGCACCGCCGGCGTGTACTCGATCGGCTACGACCGGCGCTTCAGAGGCTGACCGGCGGCGCTCCCGCTGAGGCGTCCGCTACCCCGTCTGCCCCATCCCGGCCGCGTTCGGCCAGCTCTGGGCGTTGGGCCAGCCGGTCGCGGGGGCCGGGGTCAGACCGGTGGCGGGCGGCGGGGCCGTCATACCGCGCACCTGGGCGGCGGTGAGGCCGCCGCGCGCGGGGACGCCGGGCGGGGTGGGCCCCATCGCGGCGGCGGGCGCCGGGACGGGCACGGAGGCCGGGACGGGCACAGGGGTGGGGGCGGCGGGGACGGGCGCCGGGGCGGGGATCGGGGCCGGAGCGGGCACCGCGACCGGGGCCGGGGCCATCGGGGCGGGCGCGGGCGTGGGGACCGGCGCCGGGAGGGGGACCGGCGCCGGAGCTTGGGGGGCGGGAGCCGCGGGCGGGGCCTGGGCTGCCGCCGGCATCGGCATCCCGCCGCCCATCGGCGTGGCGGCGGGGAGCGGCACACCGGTGCCGGCGGCCGGGGCGGGGCCGGTGCCGACGGCCTGTGCCGCCAGTCCCTGTACACCGGCTCCGTTGGTCTCGTGCATCAGCCGGTCGACGGCCGCCGTACCCGAGCTGTAGCTGGTCCCGGTGCCCGGCTCGGGTACGGCGGCTCCCCTCCTGGTCCCGTAGAGCACCTGTTCCAGGCCGGACACCAGGCGACGCACGTCGACCTGGGGGCGCACCACGAGTCTCAGGAAGCGGCTGGACGAACCGATCTTGTTGCCGCACTCGCGGACCAGGACCCGGTGCTCGGTGAGCATCCGGTCCCGGACCACGGTGCCTTCCGCGCCGACGGGCAGGCGCACGAAGAGGAAGTTGCCCTGCGAGGGGTAGACGGTGAGGCCGGGCAGCGCGGAGAGGTGGCTGGCCATGTCGAGGCGGTCCCGGCGCACCTGCAGCAGGCTCTGCGCGTACTCCGGGCCGTGCTCGCGCAGCATGAACACCACGTGCTCGGCGAAGGAGTTGAGGTTCCACTTCGGCAGCATCGAGCGGACCCGGCCGGCCAGCGCCGGGTTGGCCACGAGATAGCCGAACCGGATGCCGTGCAGCCCGAAGTTCTTGCCGAGGCTGCGCAGCACGATCACGTTGGGGCGGAGCATGGCCTCCTGCACCACGCTCGGCTCGGCCTCGGCGTCGGCGAACTCCAGGAAGGACTCGTCGATCACCACCAGGTCCAGGTCCGCCATCGCGTCCATGAACTGCACGAGCTGCTGCTTGTGCAGATAGCCGCCGTCGGGGTTGTTCGGGTTGCAGACGACCGCAACCCGGGTGCCCCGGGCCCGGATGAACTCGGCGTACTGCGCGAGGTCCAGGCCGAAGCCGTTCGCCTCCTGGAGCGGGAACATGTCCACCCGCTTGCCGGTCTCCATGGGCTGGTCGGTCCAGCGGCCGAAGGTGGGCACCGGCACGGCCAGCGACTCCCGGACCAGCAGGTGGTCGATCCAGGTGATCAGTTCCGTGGAGCCGTTGCCCATCGCCACGCACTGCGGCGGGAGCTGGAGCAGACCGCACAGTTCGGCGGTGATGGTGTCGGCGCCGCTCGGGTAGTACGTGATGATCTCGCGCAGCCGGACCGCCATCTCCTCGAACATGGCGGGAGTGGGGAAGTACGGATTGCACGGAATGCAGAAGTCCACCGGGCCCGACCCGTCGCTCTCCCGCGTCAGCGCCGCCATGGAAGGGCTGTGCGCGGCGGTGTTGCGGAACAACGAGGTGACGTTGTCAGGCAAGGGGACCTCCGTCGAAGGGTGGCCCGTGCGGGGGAGCACGGGCCACCCAGGGATACGGAGGAGGCGCCAGTGGCGTTCAACTCACCGGTGGTGTGAGCCGGTTCACGCCGGGCGCGGTTCTCACGCCCCGAACGTGTGCACCGTGGTCGTCCGGTACGTCCGCCCGGGCCGGAGCACGGTCGACGGGAAGGAGGGGTGGTTCGGGGAGTCCGGGAAGTGCTGTGTCTCCAGGCACAGCGCGTCGCCCTGGCGGTAGGTGCGGCCGCCGGTTCCGGTCAGCGTGCCGTCGAGGAAGTTGCCGGAGTAGAACTGCAGGCCCGGCTGGTCGGTGGCGATCCGCAGGGTGCGGCCGGAGCGCGGGTCGCGGAGCGTGGCGACGTGCTCGGGCCGCGCGGTGAGGCCCTTGTCCAGCACCCAGTTGTGGTCGTAGCCCTTGGCCAGTACCTGCTGCTCGTGCCCGGCCCGGATGTCCCGGCCGATCGGCTTGGCGCGGCGGAAGTCGAACGGGGTGCCCGCGACCCGCGCCAGCTCACCGGTCGGGATCAGACCCGAGTCGGTGGGGGTGTAGCGGGCGGCGGCGATCGTGAGCTCGTGGTCCTCGATCGTGCCGCCGCCCTCGCCGGCCAGGTTCCAGTAGACGTGGCTGGTGAGGTTGACGACCGTGACCCGGTCGGTGCTGGCCTCGTAGTCGACGCGCCACTCGCCGCGCCGGGTGAGGGTGTACGTCACCTTCGACCGCAGCGTGCCCGGGTAGCCCATCTCGCCGTCGGCGCTCGTGTAGTACAGGCGCAGGCCGACGTCGGAGCCGTCGGCGAAGGGCTCCACGTCCCACACCCGCTTGTCGAAGCCCTTGGCGCCGCCGTGCAGGCTGTTCACGCCGTCGTTGACGGAGAGCTGGTAGTCCTTGCCGTCGAGGGTGAACCGCCCCTTGCCGATGCGGTTGCCGTAGCGGCCGATCAGCGCGCCGAAGTACGGGCTCTTCGCCGCGTAGTCGTCGAGGTCGGCGAAGCCCGCGACCACGTTGGCGTGCCGGCCGCGGGCGTCCGGGACCTCCAGGGTCTGCACGACGCCGCCGTACGACAGCACCTTCATCCGGATGCCGCCGTTCTCCAGCGACCAGCGGTACACCTTGGTGCCGTCCGCGAGCCGGCCGAAGAGCTCCTTCACCGGCCGGTGGCCCGGGGCCGCCTGCGCGGTGCCCCCGAGGGTGGTGGCGGCCAGACCCGCCGCCGCCGCTCCTGCAATGACCGTACGTCTGTTCAGTTCCATCTGCGGCTCCTGCGCATAGGAAGGGGCCCCGCCGGATCCGGCGGGGCCCGGGCTGAGTTACGAACCGGACTTGCGCTTGTTCCACACGTCGAACCCGACCGCCACCAGCAGGGCCAGGCCCTTGATGACCTGCTGCCAGTCGGTGCCGACGCTCAGGAGGTTCATGCCGTTGTTCAGCACGCCGAGGACGAGACCGCCGATGATGGCGCCGAGGACGGTGCCGACACCGCCGCTCATGGACGCACCGCCGATGAACGACGAGGCGATCGCCTCGAGTTCGAAGTTGACGCCCGCCTTCGGCGAGGCCGCGTTCAGCCGGGCCGCGACCACCAGGCCCGCCAGGGCCGCGAGCACGCCCATGTTCAGGAAGACCAGGAAGGTGACCTTCTTGTCCTTCACGCCGGACAACTTGGCCGCCGGCAGGTTGCCGCCGATCGCGTAGATGTGGCGGCCGAAGACCGCGTTGCGCATGACGTAGCCGTAGCCCACGACCAGCGCGCCGAGGATGATCAGCACGATCGGGGCGCCCTTGTAGCTGGCGAGCAGCAGGGTGAGCACCAGGATCGCGGCGACCAGGGCGGTCAGCTTGAGCAGGAACAGCCGGGTGGGCAGCACCCCCAGCGCGAACTCCTGCTGGCGGCGCCGGTCCCGGACCTCCTGCCACACCACGGCCGCGATCAGGACGAGACCGAGCAGCAGGGTGAGGTTGTGGTAGTTGGTGTCCGGGCCGGTCTCCGGCAGGAAGCCGTTGCCGAGCTTCTGCAGCCCGTCCGGGAACGGGCCGAGGGTCTGGCCCTTGAGCAGGATCTCCGTCAGACCGCGGAAGAGCAGCATCCCGGCGAGCGTGACGATGAACGACGGTATGCCCAGATAGGCGATGAGGTAGCCCTGCACCGAGCCGGCCGCCGCGCCCACCAGCAGGCACAGCACCAGCGCGATCGGCCAGGAGACGCCGTGCTGCACGGTCAGCACCGCGGCGAAGGCGCCGACGAACGCGGTCAGCGAGCCGACCGACAGGTCGATGTGCCCGGCGATGATCACCAGCATCATGCCGATCGCGAGGACCAGGATGTAGCTGTTCTGCAGCACCAGGTTGGAGACGTTGCGCGGCAGCAGCAGGTCTCCGTCCGTCCAGACGGCGAAGAGGGCCACGATCAGGCCGAGCGCGATCAGCATGCCGTACTGGCGCATGTTGCGGCGCAGGCCGTCCAGCACCACCTGGAGCAGCCCCTTGCGGGCCGCCGGTCCACTCCCGCCCGGTGGCGCGGGGGCCGGGCTCTTGGCGGTCACATCCGTGCTCATCGCGTCACCTCTTGGTCCTGCGTGTCTTTCGTCATATGGCGCATCAGAACTTCCTGCGTGGCCTCGGCCCGCGGCACCTCACCGGTCAGCCGCCCGGCGGCCATCGTGTAGATGCGGTCGCACATGCCGAGCAGTTCGGGCAGCTCGGAGGAGATGAAGACCACCGCCTTGCCCTGGGCGGCGAGCTGGTCGATCACCGTGTAGATCTCGTACTTGGCGCCCACGTCGATACCGCGGGTCGGTTCGTCGAGGATCAGCACGTCGGGTCCTGCGAAGATCCACTTGCTGAGGACGACCTTCTGCTGGTTGCCGCCCGACAGCTTGCCCACCGGTTCGAACACGGTCGGCGCCTTGATGTTCATGGTTTTCCGGAAGCCCTCGGAGACCTGCCGCTCCTCGTGCTCGTCGACGATGCCCCGCCTGGCCACCTTGGACAGCGCGGTCAGCGAGATGTTGCGGTTGATGGTGTCGATGAGGTTGAGGCCGTAGTGCTTGCGGTCCTCGGTGACGTACGCGATCCCGTGCCCGACCGCCTCCGCGACGGACTTGGTGCGGATCTCCTCGCCGTCCTTCAGCACCGTGCCGCCCGCGTACCGGCCGTAGGCGCGCCCGAAGACGCTCATCGCCAGCTCGGTGCGGCCCGCGCCCATCAGGCCCGCGATGCCGACGATCTCCCCGCGGCGCACGTGGAGCGAGACGTCGTCCACGACCTTGCGCTGCTGGTCGATCGGGTGGTGCACGGTCCAGCCGCGTATCTCCAGCGCCGGCGCCGCGCCCTCCTCGGGCTCGTGCGGGGTGCGGTCCGGGAAGCGGTGGTCGAGGTCGCGGCCGACCATGCCCGCGATGATCCGCTCCTCGGTGGTCTCCGGCGCCTTCACGTCCAGCGTCTCGATGGACCGGCCGTCCCGGATGATCGTCACCGAGTCGGCGACCCGGCGGATCTCGTTGAGCTTGTGGGAGATGATGATCGAGGTGATGCCCTGCTTCTTCAGCTCCAGGATGAGATCGAGGAGCTTGCCGCTGTCCTCGTCGTTCAGCGCGGCGGTCGGCTCGTCGAGGATCAGCAGCTTCACCTGCTTCGACAGCGCCTTGGCGATCTCCACGAGCTGCTGCTTGCCGACGCCGATGTCGGCGACCCGGGTCTCCGGGTGCTCGTCCAGACCCACCCGGCGCAGCAGTTCGGTGGCGTGCCGCAGGGTCTCGTTCCAGTTGATGAGCCCGCGCCTGGCGTGCTCGTTGCCGAGGAAGAGGTTCTCCGCGATGGAGAGGTACGGCACCAGCGCCAGCTCCTGGTGGATGATGACGATGCCGTGCTGCTCGCTGGCCCGGATGTCCTTGAACTGGCAGACCTCCGAGTCGAAGAGGATGTCCCCCTCGTAGCTGCCGTACGGGTGGACGCCGGAGAGCACCTTCATCAGGGTCGACTTGCCGGCGCCGTTCTCCCCGCAGATGGCGTGGACCTCGCCCTGCCGGACGGTCAGGGTGACGTCCGACAGCGCCTTGACGCCGGGAAAGGTCTTGACGATCGAGCGCATTTCCAGGACGGGTCCCGCCATGGTCGTGCCTTCCAATCCGTAGGTAGCGGGGGCGGGTTACTTCAGCTCGGACTCGGTGTAGTAGCCGCCGTCGACCAGGACCTGCTTGTAGTTGGACTTGTCGACGCTGACCGGCTGGAGCAGGTAGGCGGGCACGACCTTGCTGCCGTTGTCGTACGTCTTCGTGTCGTTGACCTGCGGCTTCTTGCCCCGCAGGGAGTCGTCGACCATGGTGGCGGCGACCTTGGCGAGCTGCCGGGTGTCCTTGTAGACGGTCTGCGTCTGCTGGCCGGAGATGATCGACTTCACGGAGGCCAGCTCGGCGTCCTGGCCGGTGATGACGGGGAGCGCCTTGCTGCCGGAGCCGTAGCCGTCCGACTTCAGCGCGGACAGGATGCCGATGGAGATGCCGTCGTAGGGGGAGAGGACCGCGTCGACCCGGCCGCTCTTGTAGGACGAGGTGAGGATGTCCTCCATGCGCTTCTGCGCGGTGGTGCCGTCCCAGCGCAGGGTGACGACCTGGTTGATCTTCGTCTGCCCGGACTTGACGACGAGCTGCTTCTTGTCGATGTACGGCTGGAGCACGCTCATCGCGCCGCCGAAGAAGTACTTGGTGTTGTTGTCGTCGTTGGAGCCGGCGAACAGCTCGATGTTGAACGGGCCCTTCTTGCCCTTGGTCAGCCCGAGCCGGTCGACGATGTACTGGCCCTGCAGCTTGCCGACCTTCTCGTTGTCGAACGAGGCGTAGTAGTCGACGTTCTTGGTGCCGAGGATGAGGCGGTCGTAGGCGATGACCGGGATGTCCGCGTCCGCGGCCTCCTGGAGCACGTTGTTCAGCGACTTGTTGTCGATCGCCGCGACGATCAGGCCCTTCACGCCCTGCGTGATCAGGTTCTCGATCTGCGAGACCTGCGTCTCCGGGTTGTCCTCGCCGTAGACCAGCTTGGTCTTGTAGCCCTTGGACTGAAGGTTCTTCACGACGTTGTTGCCGTCGGCGATCCAGCGCTCGGAGGACTTGGTCGGCATCGCGATGCCGATCGTGCCGCCCTTGGCGTCCCCGCCCTTGGCGTCGCTGCCGCCCTCGCTGTTCTGGCCGCAGGCGGTCAGGGTGAGGGCGAGCGAGGCGGCCGTGGCCGTCGCGGCGAGTGCGGCTCTGCGGTTGAGCATGGTGATCCGTCCTTGTTCTTCTCGTCGTTGAGAGGGGGTCACGTCGTCGAGGGGGTCACACGGTGGTGTCGAAGCGGTGCAGCGTCCCGGGCAGCCGGGAGCCGAGCGGCGCCATGTCGCCGTCCGCGCCGTGCCGGGCGAGCAGGTCCAGGGCGAGCCGGCCGCGCCGCACCCGCTCCCGGGCGGTGTCCAGGGTCACGTCCCGCAGGTGGGCGCCCCACGGGTAGATGCCGGGGGCCTTGGACAGGCCGAACTTCAGGTAGAGCGGGGCGCCGCGCCGGATCAGCTCGGCGACCTCGTACATCCGCACGTAGCCGCCGAGGTCGTCGGGGGCCTCGATGTACATGTCCATGGGAGCGCGGGAGACCCGGCGGATCTCGGTGAGGTGGTCCAGGGTCAGGTCGCTGGGCACGTTGACGGAGTCGGCGCCGAGCCGCTCGTAGACCGCGTAAGAGGCCGGGTTGACCGGGCCGATCAGCGCGGAGACCTTCAGGGTGGTGTCGGCCGGGATGATCCCGGCCGTGCGCGCCCGGTGCAGGGTCCACAGCACGCCCTCGTCGGCGACCAGCAGGCACTTCACGCCCAGCTCGGTGGCGCGGACGGCGTCCTCGACGCAGCCGGCGACGGCGTCGTGGCCCCGGGCGCGCAGTCCCGCACCCCGCGAGTCGGTGCGCACCGAGCCGCCGATGTCCCAGGTGCCGCGCGGGCCGGTGAACAGGCAGAGCTCGATGTCCCGTTCGGCGGTCGCCTCGGCCATCTCGGTGATCTCGGCGTCGGTGAGCATCCACACGCCGCTGCCCTGGCTGATCCGGTGGATCGGCACGTCGAGGCGCGAGGCCTCCTTCAGCACGACCATCAGCGCTTCGGGACCCTCGCACGAGGGAATCTCGGTGCGCCAGCGGCCGCCGCCCGGGAAGGAGTGGGCGGAGGTGTCGGCGGGGTCGAGGGCGGGCGCGTCCAGGCCGAGAGCGGCGAGCACCTGCTCGCCGGGCCTGCGGGCTGCCGGAGCGGAAGCGTCGGTCACTTGCTGTCCTTCGTGTTCGGTATTTCGGACAAGGTTCGCGGCTCTGGGTACGGAGAAGACCACGTGTACGCCGGCCGGGACGTGCGTCGGGTCACCTCCCGGCCGGCGTACGGTCAGGGGCGGAGCAGCACCTTGCCCACCTTCGGATCACCGGCCCCCACCAGCTCGATGGCCTGCGGGAACTCGGTCAGCGGCAGCTCGTGGGTGACCAGGGGCAGCGGATCGAGCAGCCCGGCGCCGAAGACCCGCACGGTGTGGGCCCAGGCGTCCGGCGGCGCCCCGAAGACGGTGTGCACCTCCAGCTGCCGTACGACCAGCTCGGTCGGGTCGAGCCCGTCCGCACCCGGCGCCGGGATGCCCGTCAGCACCAGCCGCCCGCCGCGCCTGAGCAGCGCGGCCGCGGTGCGCGCGGCGGACGCGGATCCGGCGGTCTCGATCACGACGTCGAAGTCGGCGGGCAGCGGCTGGTCCCTGAGCCGGAAGTCGCTCGCCCCGAACCGCCGGGAGAGCGCCTCCCGGTCGTTCCCGGTGCCCACGACCAGCAGTTCCGCCGGCGAGACGGCCTTGAGGAACTGCACCGCGAACATCCCGAGGGTGCCCGTGCCGACCACCGCGACCCGCTCGCCCGGCAGGGCCCGGGCCTTCAGCGCGGCGGCCGCGACGCAGGCGGCCGGCTCCAGCAGGGCGGCGGCGGTGAGGTCGGCGCCGTCCGGCAGCGGGTGCAGCAGCCGGGCCGGCAGGGTGAGGGTGGCCGCCATCGCGCCCGGCCGGGTGAACCCGGTCTCCTCGTACCCGGCCGTGCACAGCGTGGTCTCGCCCGCGTGACAGCGGTCGCACACCTGGCAGTTGCGGAAGCCCTCGCCGACGACCTTGCGGCCGGCCAGGCCCTCCGGCACCCCGGCGCCCACCGCCCGCACGGTCCCGGACCACTCGTGGCCGGGCGTGAGCGGGTAACGGACGTACCCCTCGGGCCGGTTGCCCTGGTACACCTCGCGGTCGCTGCCGCAGATGCCCACCGCGTGCACGGCGACCAGCGCCTCGCCGGGACCGGGCTGCCGGGGCGTGTGCTCCTCGACCCGGTGGACGCCCGGCGCCTCGACGACGACCTGCGAACCGGCCGGGGTCACTTCGTGCCCTTGGGCTTGCGCTGCTCCCAGCCCTCGGCCCACAGGTCGAACCGGGCCTGCTGCTGCGGGAACTCGGCGGCCACGTCGGTGTCCAGCTCGACGCCGAGCCCGGGCCGGTCGGAGAGGTGGAAGTAGCCGTCCACGACCTCCGGGGCGCCCCTGACCACCTTCTTGATGTCCGCGTCGGCGAAGTCGTTGAAGTGCTCGAGGATCTTGAAGTTCGGCGAGGTGAAGCCGACCTGGAGCGAGGCGGCGGTCAGCACCGAACCGCCCACGTTGTGCGGGGCGATGAGCATGTAGTGGGTCTCGGCGGTGGCCGCCAGCTTCCGGGTCTCCCAGATGCCGCCGATGTGGCCGACGTCGGGCTGGATGATGTCGACGCACTGGCTGTCGAAGAGCTCGCGGAACTCGATGCGGTCGTGGATGCGCTCACCGGTGGCGACCGGGACGTCCACCTTGGCGGCCACCTTCTCCAGCGCCTTGAGGTTCTCCGGCGGGCACGGCTCCTCCAGCCAGGCCGGCTTGAAGGGCGCCATCTCCTTGGCCAGCCGGACGGCGGTGGCGGGGGAGAAGCGGCCGTGCATCTCCAGCATCAGCTCGGAGTCCGGTCCGATGGCGTCCCGCACGGCCTCGATGAGGGAGACCGCGTACACGGTCTGCTCGTGGTCCAGTTCGAAGTGCCCGGTGCCGAAGGGGTCGATCTTCAGCGCCTTGTAGCCGCGCTCCATGACCCCCTGGGCGGCCTTGTGGTACGCCTCCGGCGTCCGCTCGGTGGTGTACCAGCCGTTGGCGTACGCCTTGACCCGGTCGGTGACCTTGCCGCCCAGGAGCTGCCACACCGGCACGCCGAGCGCCTTGCCCTTGATGTCCCAGCAGGCCATCTCGACGACCGCGATGCCGGACATGACGATCTCGCCGGCCCGCCCGTAGTCGCCGTACTTCATCCGCCGCACGAGGTCCTCGACGGCGAACGGGTCCGAGCCGAGGATGTGGTTGGCCTCGGCCTCGCGCAGATAGCCGATCAGCGCGTCGGTGTGGCCGAGCATCCGGGTCTCGCCGACTCCCGTGATCCCCTCGTCGGTGTGCACCTGGACGTAGGTCAGGTTGCGCCACGGTGTCCCCACCACATGCGTGCTGATTCCGGTGATGCGCACGGCAGTTGCCCCTCAGGATGTTCGAGATTTCGTCACTCGTTCGAAATGCTGGCGTGACAGTAAGGAGGGTGCGGCGGGGGTGTCAATGGGTCGAACAGGTAACAGTTTCGGCATGGCTGCCGACAACCTTTTCGGTCCCGCACGAAACCTTCACAGAGGTGCCTGGTTACGTGACCGGCGGGGAATCTAGTCTTCCGGCGTCATGGACTTCTGCCACCCGTGCCAACGGCACCTCAACGGCGCTTTGGCCTGCCCGGGATGTGGCGCACAGGCCCGGCACCCCGCCCCGCACGCGGACGCGTCCGTCGCGCCCGGGTACGCGGGCGCGTACGGCCAGGAGGCCCACACCGGCGTTCCGGCCGGGCACGCGTACGCCGGTCCGGGCGGGCATCCCGCGGCCTACGCGGCCGAGTACCCCGGCGGTTTCGCCCACCAGGGCGCGGCGCAGGAGGTGCGCATACCGCAGCAGGCCGGCGCCGCCGCGGTCCCGGACGCGTACACGTACGGGGGCGGGACCGGGCATCACGCGGGCGCGGACGGTCAGGCGGTCACGGGCCACCACCCCGAGCACGGCGGCCGGGGCGACGCGTACGACGCCCGCGAGGAGCACGCGGACCACGGCGGCGACCCCGGCCGCGACGGCGACGAGGGCGAGGCCGACGACCGGGACGGGTACGACGACGACCAGGAGGGCTCCGACGAGCCCGTGGGGCGGGCCGCCCGGCGTCAGTCGCGGGGCCGCGGCCGTGGGGGCGCCGCGGGCGGTGAGGCCGCCGGCGGTCCCGCCGTCGCCGACGCCAGCCGCCGGGACCGCAAGGCCGCCGCGCACCGGCGTCGCCGCCGCCGTACGGTGCTGATCGCCTCGGGGTTCGTGCTGGCCGCCGGCGGGCTGAGCCTCGCCGAACTCGGCACCGACGCCCCCTTCGCGCCCTTCTCGGGCGACACGTCGGCGTCGGCCGGGGACACCTCGGCCGACGGCGGCGGCGCCTCCGCGTCGTCCCCCGGCAGCACGGCGGCCCCCGCCCGCGGCGCCTCCGCCGGAACGACGGCGCCGAGCGCCTCGTCGTCCACCGGCCCCTCGGCGTCGGCGTCCGCCTCCGAGTCGCCGAAGGACAAGCCCTCCGAGTCGGCCGCCGCCGGCGACAAGGCGGAGCAGTCCGCCACCTCGGACGCCGGCACGGCGACCGCGGCCCCGCCGGCCCCGCCCTCGTCCCAGCCCAGCGACACCCCGACGGCCGACCCGACGACCTCGGACCCGACGCCCACCCCGTCCCCGACGAAGTCGTGCAACCGGTTCCTGTGGTGGTGCACCTAATGGTGCACCTAGGCCGTGTCCGCAGGGTAGCGACGCACGACCCGGGACCGGGGAAACCGGTCCGCGCCCGGCACGGTTGAGTCGAACGGGTGCCCCTCGCCGTACCGATCCGGGGAACGCCCGGTGCCGGAGCGGGCGCGAACCAGAGGGAGCGACGCGCGAGCGGCTCGGTCGAGGAGGGCGCATGACGCAGGCAACCCCCGTGCACGGCACGGTCGCCGAGGGCTACGAAGCGGTGCGCGAGGAGTTCGCCGCCTTCGTGGCGGAGGAACGGGACGACTACGAGGGCCAGTTGTGCGCGTACGTGCACGGCCGGCGGGTCGTCGACCTGTGGGCCGGCGAGGGCGCCGACGGGGACTCGCTGTACGGCGTGTTCTCGTCCACCAAGGGCGCCGCGCACCTCGTCGTCGCCCTGCTGGTGCAGGACGGCACGCTGGAGCTGGACCGCAGGGTCACGTACTACTGGCCGGAGTTCGGGGCCGAGGACAAGGGCGCGCTGACCCTGCGCGAACTGCTCGCGCACCGGGCCGGCCTGATCGGCACCGACACCGGGTTCAGCGCGGCCGAGCTGGCCGACGACCGGGCGCTGGCCGAACGCCTCGCCGACCAGCGGCCGTTCTGGCGGCCGGGCACGGCCTTCGGCTACCACGCCCTGGTGATCGGCGCGCTCACCGGCGAGATCGTCCGCCGCGCCACCGGGCGTACGCTCCAGGAGGTGTACGAGGAGCGGGTGCGGGTCCCGTGGGGACTGGACTTCCACCTGGGCCTGCCGGCCGCCCGCGAGAGCCGCTTCCGCACCACCGCGCCGATGCTGCCCACGCCCGGGCAGCAGGCGCTGCTCGACGCGCTGCCGAGCGGCCCGCACACCCTCGCCTCGATCGCCTTCAACCGCCACGCGCCGGAGCCGACCGACCTGGAGTCGCTGCCGAACGAGCGCGCGGTCCGGGCCCGGGGCCCGGCGTCGGTGGGCGGCGTCGCCTCGGCGCGCGGCCTGGCCGGGATGTACGCGGCGATGATCAGCGAGACCGGCGGCAGGGCGCCGCTGCTGAAGCAGGACACGGTCGCGGAGTTCGGGCAGCCGCACTCCGTCGGGTACGACCTGGTGGTCCGGGCCCACAGGTCCTACGGCCTGGGCTTCCAGGCCACGGCCGACACCTGGCACCCTTTCCTGGGCGCCGGCGCGATCGGTCACAGCGGCGCCGCCGGCTGCCAGGCCTTCGCCGACCCCCGCAGCGGTCTCGCCTACGGCTACACCAGGCGCCGGTTCGCCTTCCCGGGCGGCTCCGCGCCGGAGAACGGGCGGCTGGCGGTGGCGGTGCACCGGGCGGCGCTGGCGAGCGGCTGACGCCGTGCGGGGCGGCGGCCGCATCCCACGTCCAAGGATGCGGCCGCCGCCCTGCGCAACGACCGTTACCGGGCCAGCGTCACGGTGACGTCGCCGCGCGTCGCCTTCGAGTACGGGCACACCTGGTGCGCCTTCTCGAGCAGCGCCCGCGCGGTGGCCTCGTCGGCGTTCGGGATGTCCGCGGAGATCTCCACGATGATCCCGAAGCCGTCCTCGTTCCGGCCGATCCCCACCTTGGCGGTGACGGTCGAGCCGGAGACGTCGGCGCCCTCCTGTCGGGCGACCACGCCGAGCGCGCCCTGGAAGCAGGCGCTGTAGCCGGCGGCGAACAACTGCTCCGGGTTGGTGCCGGCGCCGCTGCCGCCCATCTCCTTCGGCGGGTTCACGACGACGTCGAGCCTGCCGTCGTCGGTGGCGACGCGGCCGTCGCGGCCGTTCTCGGCGGTGGCGACGGCCGTGTACAGGACGTCGGACTGCTGTATGGGCATGGCGGTGTCTTCCTCCTCGGTCCGCCGCGACTCGCGCCCACGATCGACGGCGGATTTCGGAATGAAGCTACCGCATGCCGGAAAGTCCGGGCCAGGTCAGAGCTTGACGATCATCTTCCCGGTGTTGTCGCCGCGCAGGACCCCGAGGAACGCCTCCAGGTTGTTCTCGATGCCCTCGACCACGGTCTCGCGGTACTTCAGCGCGCCCGAGGCGACCCAGGGGCCGACCTCCTGGACGAACTGCGGCTGCAGGTCGTAGTGGTCGCCGACCAGGAAGCCCTCGATGCGGCCGCGGGTCTGGATGAGGCGGGCCAGATTGCGCGGGCCGGGGGCCGGCTCGGTGTTGTTGTAGACGGAGATCATGCCGCAGACGGCGATCCGGCCGCCCAGGTTCAGCGACCCGATCGCGGCCTCCAGGTGCTCGCCGCCGACGTTGTCGAAGTACACGTCGACGCCGTCCGGGGCGGCCGCGCGCAGCTGCTCGCTCACCGGGCCGTCCTTGTAGTTGAAGGCGGCGTCGAAGCCGTACTCCTCCGTCAGCAGCCGGACCTTCTCCGCGGAGCCGGCCGAGCCGATGACCCGCGAGGCGCCCTTCAGCTTCGCGATCTGCCCGACCTGGCTGCCGACCGCGCCCGCCGCGCCGGACACGAAGACGCTGTCGCCCTCCTTGAAGGAGGCGGTGCGCAGCAGACCCGCGTACGCGGTCAGGCCGGTCATGCCGAGCACGCCGAGGTACGTCGACAGCGGAGCGGCTTCGGGGTCGACCTTCACGGCGCTCTTCGCGTCCACGGCCGCGTACTCGCGCCAGCCGCCGAAGTGCAGGACGTGGTCGCCGACCGCGATGCCCTCGGCCTCGGAGGCGACGACCTCGCCGACCGCGCCGCCCTGCATGACCTTGTTCAGCTCGAACGGGGCGGCGTACGACTTGGCCGCCGACATCCGGCCGCGCATGTAGGGGTCCACGGAGAGGTACTCGTTGCGCACCAGCACCTGGCCCTCGCCGGGGGTCGGGACGGGCGTCTCGACCAGGGCGAAGTCCTCGGGCTTCGGCCAGCCGACCGGACGGCTGAGCAGGTGCCACTCGCGGTTGATCATGGGGGGTCGCCTTTCATTTACTTCAGTACCTGAAACAACAATGGGCCTGAATATTTCATGATGTCAAGTAACCGGGTATCCTGGGCGGCATGGCCACACCACCGAATACCCGCCGTCCCGACGAACTGACCATGGAGGTCGTCGAGC
This sequence comes from Streptomyces sp. NPDC038135, assembly GCF_055601245.1. Classification (NCBI taxonomy): domain Bacteria; kingdom Bacillati; phylum Actinomycetota; class Actinomycetes; order Kitasatosporales; family Streptomycetaceae; genus Streptomyces; species Streptomyces sp. NPDC038135. The sequence goes on from NZ_JBVJXS010000002.1 coordinate 644,425, forward strand.
TGATCGGGGACGTCGTGGCCCGCTTCTACGCGGACTACGAGGAGGCGGCGGCCGCCCACGCGCTGACCGGCCCCCAAGCGCGCCTGCTCAGCCTGCTGTCGCTGGAGCCGCTGCCGATGCGCAAGCTCGCCCAGCGGCTGAAGTGCGAGCCGTCGAACGTGACCGGGATAGTCGACCGCCTGGAGTCCCGGGGCCTGGCGGAGCGCCGCCCCGACCCCGCGGACCGCCGGGTGAAGCTGGCCGCCGCCACCGACGAGGGCCGCAAGGTCGCCCGGGACCTGCGCGAGGGCCTGCGCTTCGCCCGTGAGCCCCTCGCCGGGCTCTCCGCCGAGGAGCGGCGGTCCCTGCGGGACCTGCTGCGGCGGATGCTGGACGCCTGAGTCCCAGTAAAGTCTTCGCCATGCGCGATCTCGGGGTGGGTTTCGGTTATCTCGTGGCGGGCCAGCGCTGGGTCGCCCGGCACGGCCGCCAGTTCGGCTTCGGCCTGCTGCCGGGCCTGATCACGCTGGTCCTCTACGCGGCGGCGCTGGTCGTGCTCGCCGTGTGGGGCCAGGACGCGGTCGGCTGGGCCACCCCGTTCGCCGACGACTGGGGGAGCCCCTGGCAGGGCCTCTTCCGCGGCTTCCTGACGGTCGTCCTGTTCGCCCTGGGCCTGCTGCTGGCCGTCCTCACCTTCACGGCCCTCACCCTGCTGATCGGCCAGCCCTTCTACGACAGCCTCTCGGAGAAGGTCGACGAGGACGTCTCGCCCGACGGCACGGCGCCCGAGTCGGGCCTGCCGCTCTGGCGCGAGCTGTGGACATCCGCCCGGGACAGCCTCCGGATCCTCGTCCGGGCCCTGCTGTGGGGCGTGCTGCTCTTCGCCGCCGGCTTCCTGCCCGTCGTCGGCCAGACGGTCGTCCCGGTCATCGGCTTCTTCGTCACCGGGTTCTTCCTCACCGAGGAACTGACCGCCATCGCCCTCCAGCGCCGCGGCGTCGAACTGCGCGCCCGCCTCGCCCTGCTCCGCTCCCGCAAGACCCTGGTCTGGGGGTTCGGCACCCCGCTCGGCCTGGCCTTCCTGCTCCCGGTCGTCGCGGTCTTCCTGATGCCGGGCGCGGTGGCCGGCGCCACCCTCCTCGCCCGGGACCTCCTGGACGAGGAGAGCGCCGATCCCGCCCCCGCCGAGACCACCGAACCGATCCCTTCCTGAACCCCGCTCGGCCTGTCGCCGCGCGGGTCGCCGGGCCATACTGCCGGGCGTGAAGACAGCGAAGGCCGTGAATCTCGTCGTGCTCTTCCTCCTCGAACTGGCGGTCCTCGGCGCCGTTCTGTACTCGGGGATCACCTACGGCGGCACGGCCGGCCTCCTCTTCGGCATCTGCGGGACGGGGCTGCTCGCCGAGTCGTGGGGGCTCTTCGCGTCACCGAGGGCGCGGTTCAAGCTCCACGGCACGGCCCGCCTCGTCTTCGAACTGTTCTGGTTCGGCGCGGGGGCGGCCGCGCTGTACGCCGCCGGGGCCCACGCCTGGGCGGCCGTCCTCGCCCTGGTGTGCGTGGCGAGCAAATGCCTGGCCCAGGCCCGGGAGGCGTGACGCGGCGGAGGCCTGGCCGTTTGTGAAGGGTTCGTACGGGATCGCTCCGAGGGCGGTCATCGTGCGCCCCGCAGGGGCCGGGAGGATTAACGTCGGGACCGGGACAAGTCCCCCGTGGGCAGCCCCGGCCCGGAAACCTGACCTCCGGACCGGGGCTCGTCCCCCGTATCAGCGCGCCGAGAAGCCGTACACCGTCTCGGACCGGAACACCTCGCCCGGCCGCAGCACGGTCCCCGGGAACTCCGGGCGGTTGGGGGAGTCGGGGAAGTGCTGGGTCTCCAGGGCGACCCCCTCGCCGGGCGCGAAGGGCGCGGCCAGGTGGTCGGCGGTGTAGAACTGCAGCCCCGGCTCGGTCGTGGCCATGGTGAGCACCCGCCCGGACCCCGGGTCGTACAGCTCGGCCACCTCCTCGGCGGCCTCCGTCACGCCCTTGTCCAGCACGAAGTTGTGGTCGTAGCCGGACCCGACCTCACGGGCCGCGCGGAAGTCGAAGCGGGAGCCGGAGACGTCCCGCAGCTCACCGGTGGGGATCAGGTCCGCGTCCACCGGGGTGTACCGGGAGGCGGCGAGCCGCAGTTCGTGCCCGCCCGTAGGACCGGAGCCGCCGAGGTTCCAGTACGCGTGGTTGGTGAGGTTGAGGACGGTCGGCGCGTCCGTCACGGCCTCGTAGGCGATCCGCAGCGCCCCGGAGCCGTCCAGCGTGTACGTCACGGACACCTCCAGACGGCCCGGGAAGCCCTCCTCGCCGTCCGGGCTCACCCGGCGCAGCCGGACGCCGTCCCCGGCCGGCTCCGCCTCCCACACCCGCTTGTCGAACCCGCGCTCCCCGCCGTGCAGACAGTTCGGCCCGTCGTTCACCGGCAGCGCGTACGCCCGGCCGTCCAGCGCGAAGCGCCCGCCCGCGATCCGGTTGGCGTACCGCCCGACCAGAGCGCCGAGATAGGGCTCCGGATGCTCCAGATAGCCCTCGACCCCGGGGAACCCCAGCACCACGTCGGCCGTACGCCCGTCCCGGTCCGGAACCTCGACCGACTGCACGATCCCGCCGTACGACAGCACCCGCACCCGTACCCCGGCGCGCTCCAGCGTCCAGCGGTGCACCGGTGAGCCGTCGGGAAGTGTGCAGAAAAGTTCGCTCATGTGGGAAACCCTAGTCAGGGTCTCCGCGCGGTGACAGTGCGGTACGCGATCTCCGCAAGCCGCGCCTGGCCGTCGCGGCTCGGATGGAACCAGTCCCAGCGGCTGAGCTGGTCGGTGCCGAAGCGGAAGTCGAACACCGCGTCGTCGTCGAAGCGGCAGCGGCGGTCCTTGGCGCACACGGCCCGCAGCGTCGCGTTGTAGTCCTCCACCCGCTGCTGCACCTTCTCCCGGCGCCGCGTGGCCGCGCCGGACAGGTCGTCGGGCTCGGCCAGCATCGACGGGCAGATGCCCAGCCGCCACACCTGCTTGCCCAGCGGGTTCGTCCGGCCCTGTACCCACAGCCGCAGCAGGTTCGGCACGCTCGCCACGTACACCTGCGTCCGGGGCAGCGCCGTCCGCAGCCTGGCCAGCGACGCCTCGAAGTCCGCCCGGAAGTCCGCCACCGGGGTCATCGCCGACACCGACGCGCGGCAGGCGTCGTTCGCGCCGATCATCACCGTCACCAGCTGGGGCCGCCCGGCGATCGCGCCGGCCATCTGGCCCGGCAGGTCGGACATCCGGGCGCCCGTCACCGCGTAGTTGCGGCTGCGCTCCGCCGCGCCCCGCGCTCCCAGCAGCCGCACCGCCAGGCTGTCGACCGCCGCGTCACTGCCCGTCGCCCACGACACCTCGGGGCAGTCGGAGAGCACCGTGCACGCGTCGAAGCCCCGGGTGATGGAGTCGCCGACCGCGGCGATCGAGTCCGGGCTGCGGTCCCACACCGGCGCCGGCCGGGCCGAGGGCCGGGCGGACGGCGTGCCCGGGGCCTTCTTGCCCTCGGCCCCGCCACCGCCGAAGGCGTCACACCCCGTCAGGGCCAGGACGGCCGCCGTCATCACGGCGACGGCGACCCGCGCCCGGTGGCCTCGCTCGCGCATGTGGCTGCTCCCCTCGCTCGACGGTGCGGTGCTCCCTCCCATGACAACGCGCGAAGGTTCCCGAACCGGGGACCCGGGAACGCCGCACCCCCGTACAAGCGTCCCCCTGGGTGAATGGCACGGGTTTCCTGGCACCGGGACCGACGGTACGTCACACTCCTTGCCCCGCCGCAGGGTAGCCTCGCCATCAACGCGGCCGTCGCGCCTGGGCCGCCCCGCCAGTCCGCAAGATGTCCCGCTCTGCCCGGAGGTTCCGGTGACGACACGTGGAGTTCTGTACGTGCACTCCGCGCCGCGCGCGCTGTGCCCGCACGTCGAGTGGGCCGTCGCCGGGGTGCTCGGCACGCGCGTCAGCCTCGACTGGATCCGGCAGCCCGCGGCCCCCGGCACCTGGCGCTCGGAGTTCTCCTGGCAGGGCGAGGCCGGCACCGCCTCCAAGCTGGCCTCCGCCCTGCGCGGCTGGCACCTGCTGCGCTTCGAGGTCACCGCCGAGCCCTGCGCCACCGCGGAGGGCGAGCGCTACAGCTGCACCCCCGACCTCGGCATCTTCCACGCGGTCACCGGCATACACGGCGACATCCTCATCCCCGAGGACCGGCTGCGCGCGGCGCTGACGCGTTCCCAGCGCGAGGAGACCGACCTGGAGGCGGAGATCGCCAAGCTCCTCGGCAAGCCCTGGGACGACGAACTCGAGCCGTTCCGCTACGCGGGCGAGGGAGCGCCGGTGCGCTGGCTGCACCAGGTGGTCTGAGCCCCTGCGGGACCCGCACACGCACGAAGGAGCCCCCACCGGCCGGTGGGGGCTCCTCACATGTGTTCTCAGACGGTCCGGAAGGCCAGGACCACGTTGTGCCCGCCGAAGCCGAACGAGTCGTTCAGCACGGCGATCCGCCCCTCGGGCAGCTCGCGGGCCTCACCGGTCACCACGTCCGCGTCGACCTCGGGGTCGAGGTTCGACACGTTGATGGTCGGCGGAGCCGTGCGGTTCACCAGCGCCAGGATCGACGCCACGGTCTCGATGCCGCCCGCGCCGCCGAGCAGGTGACCCGTCATCGACTTGGTGGCGGAGATGGCCATGTGGTCGACGTCGTCGCCGAACACCTTGCGCAGCGCCTTGATCTCGGCGACGTCGCCCTGCGGCGTCGACGTGGCGTGCGCGTTCACGTGCACGATCTCGGCCGGCTTCAGGTCCGTGTTGTCGAGCAGGTTCTGCAGCGCCTGCGCGATGCCGTTGCCGGACGGCTCCGGCTGCGTGATGTGGTGGCTGTCGGCGGAGATGCCCTGCCCGACCGCCTCGACGTAGATCCGGGCGCCGCGGGCCTTCGCGTGCTCCTCGGACTCCAGGATGACCACACCGGCGCCCTCGCCGAGCACGAAGCCGTCGCGGCCCGAGTCGTAGGGACGCGAGGCGCCCTCGGGGTCGTCGTTGTTCTTGGACATCGCCATCATGTTGCCGAAGGCGGCGATGGGGAGCGGGTGGATGGCGGCCTCGGTGCCACCGGCCACGACCACGTCCGCACGCCCGGTGCGGATCATCTCGATCGCGTACCCGATGGCCTCCGCGCCGGAGGCGCAGGCCGACACGGGGGTGTGCACACCGGCGCGGGCGCCCAGCTCGATGCCGACGTTGGCCGCCGGGGAGTTGGGCATCAGCATCGGCACGGTGTGCGGGGAGACGCGGCGTACGCCCTTCTCCTTGAGCACGTCGTACTGGTCCAGGAGGGTCGTCACGCCGCCGATGCCGGAGGCGATGACCGCACCGAGACGGTCGGGGTTGACGGACGCGTCCTCACCGGCCTTGGCGGTGAAACCGGCGTCCTTCCAGGCCTCCTGAGCGGCGATCAGCGCGAACTGCGCGGACCGGTCCAGCTTGCGGGCCTGCGGGCGGGGGATGATCTCGCCGGGCTCCACGGCGATCTGCGCGGCGATGCGGACCGGCAGCTCGGCCGCCCACTCCTGCTCGAGCGGGCCGACACCGGACTTGCCGGCGACCAGGGCCTCCCAGAACGAGGCTGCGTCGCCACCCAGCGGTGTGGTTGCGCCGATACCGGTGACGACCACGGTGCGATTGGTCGGGCTCACGGGAATTCTTTCTCCAACGGAAAACGGGATTCTACGGCGCCACCGCCGGGTGGCGGGGCCTAGCAGCCTGACGGCCTAAGGGGTGACTCAGGCCTGGTGCTTGAGGATGTAGTCGGTGGCGTCACCGACGGTCTTGAGGTTCTTGACGTCCTCGTCCGGGATCTTCACGTCGAAGCGCTCCTCGGCGGCGACGACGACCTCGACCATGGACAGCGAGTCGACGTCCAGGTCGTCGGTGAAGGACTTGTCCAGCTGGACGTCCTCGGTGGGGATCCCGGCGATCTCGTTCACGATCTCGGCGAGACCGGCGACGATCTCTTCCTGAGTGGCGGCCATGTCAGGCGCTCCTTCTTCGATAATCCAGACGGTTTGTGGCAGTTGTGCACCGCGCCGGAAGCAAGATCCGGCACGGAGTGCCTAGGGGAGGGTAACGACAGTGGCGGCGTAGACGAGACCCGCCCCGAATCCGATGACGAGCGCGGTGTCGCCGCTCTTCGCCTCCCCGGTGGCCAGGAGCCGCTCCATCGCGAGCGGGATCGAGGCGGCCGAGGTGTTGCCGGTGGTGCGGATGTCACGGGCGACCGTGACGTGCTCCGGCAGCTTCAGCGTCTTCACCATCGAGTCGATGATCCGCACGTTGGCCTGGTGCGGAATGAAGACGTCCAGGTCGTCCGGGCTGATTCCGGCCGCGTCCAGCGCCTGCTGGGCGACCTTCGCCATCTCGAACACGGCCCAGCGGAACACCGCCTGGCCCTCCTGCGTGATCGCAGGGAACTTGACGTTGCCCTCCCTGTCGAGGGGCAGCTCGGCGAGGTCGCCGACCCGGAAGCGGTCCCAGGAGACCGTCTGCTTGATGGTGCCGGCCTTGTCGCCCTCGGAGCCCCACACGGTCGGGCCGATGGCCGGCTCCTGCGAGGGGCCGACGACGACCGCGCCGGCGCCGTCGCCGAACAGGAAGGCCGTGGCGCGGTCCTCCAGGTCGGTGAGGTCGCTGAGCCGCTCCACGCCGATGACGAGCACGTACTCGGCGGAACCCTCCACCACCATGCCCTTGGCGAGGGTCAGGCCGTAGCCGAAGCCCGCGCAGCCGGCCGAGATGTCGAAGGCGGCGGCCTTGTTCGTGCCCAGCTTGTCGGCGATCTCGGTGGCGACGGCCGGGGTCTGGCTGAAGTGCGAGACGGTCGAGACCACCACGGCGCCGATCTGTTCGGCGTCGATGCCGGAGTCGGCGATCGCCTTGCCGGCCGCCTCGACAGACATCGCGGCGACCGTCTCGTCCGGGCCCGCCCAGTGCCGGGTCTCGATGCCGGAGCGCGAACGGATCCACTCGTCGGACGAGTCGATCCTCTCCAGGATCACCTCGTTCGGCACCACACGGGTCGGCCGGTAGCCGCCGACGCCGAGGATGCGCGCGTACGGGGCGCCCTTGCTGGGCTTGATCTTCGACATGGGTCTTGGGCTCCTTGTCAGGCGCTCGCCGCGTCAGCGGCAGGTGTCGCAGTCTCGGCGATGAGCGTGCGGGCCGCGTCGAGGTCGTCGGGGGTCTTCAGGGCGAGCGTGCGCACGCCGGGCAGCGCGCGCTTGGCGAGACCGGTCAGCGTGCCGCCGGGGCACACCTCGATGAGCGCGGTGGCGCCCAGCTCCTTGAACGTCTCCATGCACAGGTCCCAGCGCACCGGGTTGGCGACCTGGCCGACCAGCCGGTCCAGCACCTCGGCGCCGGAGGCGACCTGGCGGCCGTCCTTGTTGGAGACGTAGGGGACCTTCGGGTCGGCGGGCGCCAGCCGCGCCGCGGCCTCGGCCAGCGCCTCCACGGCGGGGGCCATGTGACGCGTGTGGAAGGCGCCGGCCACCTTCAGCGGGACGACCTTGCGGACTCCCTCGGGCTTGTCCTCGGCCAGCGCGGCGAGCTGCTCCAGCGTGCCGGCGGCGACGATCTGGCCCGCGCCGTTGATGTTCGCCGGGGTCAGGCCCAGCTTCTCCAGATGCGCGACGGAGGTCTCGGGGTCGCCGCCGAGCAGCGCCGACATGCCGGTCTCGGTGATCGCGGCGGCCTCGGCCATCGCGAGTCCGCGACGGCGGACGAGGCCGAGCGCCGCGGTGTCGTCCAGGACGCCCGCGAAGGCGGCGGCGGTGATCTCGCCCACGCTGTGGCCGGCGACCGCGCCGGGCGCGATCTCCGCCGTGTCACCCAGTGCCATGGCGGACAGGAGCCCGGCGGCGACCAGCAGCGGCTGCGCCACCGCGGTGTCGCGGATGGCGTCCGCGTCGGCCTGGGTGCCGTAGTGGACCAGGTCGAGGCCGATGGCGTCCGACCACGCGGCGACGCGGTCCGCGGCACCGGGGAGTTCGAGCCAGGGAGTCAGGAAGCCGGGCGTCTGGGCGCCCTGGCCGGGAGCGACGAGTACGAGCACTCTCACACTCTCTCTTGTCGACGGCCGAAGCCGCCCGTGGGGACAGGGACGAAGAACACGTAGGGGTTTTGTGGGCCCCCCACAAAACCCTAGGCCTGGGGTTCACCGTCGGCCAGACGCCCCAGGATCAGGGCGATCCGCAGCGTGAACGCGGATCGTACATCCGAGGGCGACCATCCGGTGACGTCTGTCACACGTCGGAGCCGGTAGCGCACGGTGTTCGGGTGAACGAACAGCATCCTGGCCGCGCCCTCCAGGCTGCTCGCCTGCTCCAGGTAGACACTCAGGGTCTCCAGCAGTGCCGAGCCCGCTTCCTCCAGTGGTCTGTAGATCTCCTCCACCAGCTGCTCGCGCGCGCCCGGATCGCCGGCGATGGCGCGCTCCGGCAGAAGATCGTCCGCCAGGACCGGCCGCGGCGCGTCCTGCCAGGCGAAACACGCCTTCAGCCCCGCCGCCGCGGCCTGCGCGGACCGGGTGGCGGCCAGCAGGTCGGGCACGACGGGCCCGGCGACGACCGGCCCGGCGGCGTACGGCCCGATCAGCGACTTGGCCACGCCGAGCGGATTGGGGCTGCCGCCGGCGATCACCACGAGCCGGTCCCCGAGCACGCCCGTGAGCACCTGCAGCTTGGCGTGGCGGGCGGCGCGCCGTATGGCCTCGACGGTCAGCTCGCTGTCCCCGTCGGGCGCGGTGCCGAGCACGACGCACACGTGGTCGGGGGAGTTCCAGCCGAGCGCGGCGGCCCGGCTGACGGCGCCCTCGTCGGCCTCGCCGCTGAGCACGGCGTTGACGACCAGCGACTCCAGCCGCGCGTCCCAGGCACCGCGTGCCTCGGCGGCCTGGGCGTACACCTGGGCGGTGGCGAACGCGATCTCGCGGGCGTAGACGAGCAGCGCCTCGCGCAGCACGCTCTCGTCCCCGGGGGCCGCCACCTCGTCGATGGCGGACTCCATCACCTCGATGGTGGTCCGCACCATCTCCACGGTCTGCCGCAGCGTGATGGCCCGGGTCAGCTCGCGGGGCGCGGTCCCGAAGACGTCCGTGGAGATGGCCTGCGGCGCGTCCGGGTGCCGGAACCACTCGGTGAACGCGGCGATGCCCGCCTGTGCCACGAGCCCGATCCAGGAACGGTTCTCCGGCGGCATGGCCCGGTACCACGGCAGGGTCTCGTCCATGCGCGCGATGGCCTGCGCGGCGAGATTCCCGGAGGACTTCTCCAGCCGTTTCAGGGTCGCGGAGTGCGGGTGGACGGCGTGCGCTGCGGGTCCGCCGCTGCGGGTTACGGGTTCGGGCACGGGGACAAGACTGCCTTATCGGGACGGGACCATGCGTCGGCGGGGTGCCGCGCGCGGTCTACGGTGGTGCCTGTGATGGACGTACGGCGCGCCGCCGAGCGCTACCGCGGAGGGGACGAGGGGGCCGGGATCGCCACCCGCCACGCCTTCTCCTTCGGCCCGCACTACGACCCGGACAACCTGCGCTTCGGCGCGGTGATCGCCTGCAACGAGGAGCGGCTCGCCCCCGGCGCCGGCTTCGACGAGCACCCGCACAGCCACACCGAGATCGTGACGTGGGTGGTCGAGGGCGAACTGACCCACCGTGACTCCACGGGCCATGAGACGAAGGTACGCCCCGGCGACGTCCAGCACCTCGCCGCCGCGGCGGGCGTCCGGCACGTGGAACGCAACGACGGCCCGCTGCCGCTGACCTTCCTCCAGATGTGGCTGGCCCCGCTGGAGCCGGGCGGCGACCCGTCCTACGACGTCGTCCGCGGCATCGCCGACTCCACCCCGTACGCCCTCCCGGCCGCCGGCGCGATGCTCCACGTCCGCCGCCTGAAGGCGGGGGAGCGGACGGCGGTCCCGGACGCGCCCCGGGTGTACGTCCACGTGGTCCGGGGCGAGATCACGCTGGCGGAGGAAGGGCTGGGCGCGGGCGACTCGGCCCGGATCACCGACGCCGGGGAACTGGACGCCGTCGCGACCACGGCGGCGGAACTGCTGCTGTGGGAGATGCCCTGACCGCCGCCGGTCGAGGGCATGCGGAACGCCCCCGGCCGGCTCCGGCGGAACTCAGCCCCGCAGGTCCGCCAGCACCGCGTCCGTGAACACCGGCCAGACCTCCGCGGCCCAGGGCCCGAAGGCGCGGTCGGTGAGGGCCACGCAGGCCGCCTCCGCGTCCGGGTCGATCCACAGGAACGTACCGGACTGCCCGAAGTGCCCGAAGGTCCGAGGGGACGAGGAACCACCCGTCCAGTGCGGCGACTTGGAGTCCCGGATCTCGAAGCCGAGCCCCCAGTCGTTGGGGTTCTGGTGACCGTAGCCGGGCAGCACGCCCTTCGTGCCCGGGTACTGCACCGTCATCGCCTCGGCGACGGTGCGCGGGTCCAGCAGTCGCGGCGCCTGGATCTCGGCGGCGAACCGCAGCAGGTCCGCGACCGTGGACACGCCGTCCTTCGCCGGGGAGCCGTCCAGAGCCGTCGACGTCATCCCCAGCGGCTCCAGCACCGCCTGCCGCAGGTACTCGGCGAACGGGATCTCCGTCGCCTCGGCGACATGGTCGCCGAGCTGCTCGAACCCCGCGTTGGAGTAGAGCCGCCGCTCCCCGGGCGGAGCCGTCACCCGGTGCTCGTCGAAGGCCAGCCCGGAGGTGTGCGCGAGCAGATGGCGGACCGTGGCGCCGGGCGGGCCGGCCGGCTCGTCCAGCTCGATCGCGCCCTCCTCGTAGGCGACGAGCACGGCGTAGGCCGCCAGCGGCTTGGTGACCGAGGCGAGGGGGAACCGCTGCCCGGCCGGGCCGCGGGTGCCCACGACCGTGCCGTCCGCGCGGACCACGCCCGCCGCGGCGGTGGGGACCGGCCAGTTCTCGATCGACGCCAGGCTGTTCAACGACATGGGGCCGAGCCTATGCGCTCAGAGCCACAGCTCCAGCAACGGGTCGGGCTTGGGCCGGAAGCCGAGCGAGGCGTACAGCGGCGCGCCCGCCGAGGACGTGGTGAGCTGCACCCGGTCGGCGCCGCGCTCACGGAACCAGCCGAGGAGCGCGTCCATGCACGCGCGCGCGTAGCCGCGTCGGCGGGCGTCCGGGTCGGTGGCGACGCTGAAGACGTACCCGACGGTGCCGAGCGGGTTGGCCGCCCGGCCGATCCGGTAGTCCAGCGTGCCCGCCACCAGCGCGGCCAGCGCCCCCGGCCGCTCCGGATGGTCCACGACGAAGGCCGCGAATTCCCCCTCCGGCTCCGCGAGCCTCGCCCGCAGCACGGGCAGGGACTCGGCGTGCCAGTCGGTGGACCGGTCGGCGTGGGCCATCGAGTCGATCATGACCTGGCGCAGCCGCAGCACTTCCGCTGCGTCCTCGGGCTCGGCCCGGCGTACGAGACTCATGCCGCGCACGCTAGCCACCGCACCCCCGGCCCGTCGCGCCGTTTTCCCCACACCCCTTTCTCACCGGAGCCGCTTGCCTTGAGTGCACTCCAAGGCCATAGCGTTGGGGGCATGACGGTGATGCAGACCACGCCGGCGGCCGCCGGGCGGGCAACCCCCGCCGACATCTGCGCCGCCCCGCCCCGGCGCCACCCCCGCCCCGAGGGCGAGGACCACTACACGATCAGCGAGGTCGTCGCCTTCACCGGTCTGACCGCGCACACGCTGCGCTGGTACGAGCGGATCGGCCTGATGCCGCACGTCGACCGCTCGCACACCGGCCAGCGCCGCTACAGCAACCGGGACCTGGACTGGCTGGAGTTCGTGAACAAGCTCCGGCTGACCGGCATGCCGGTGGCCGACATGGTCCGCTACGCGGAGCTGGTGCGGGAGGGCGAGAGCACCTACGCCGAACGCCAGGAACTGCTCGAGTCGACCCGCCGGGACGTGCTGGCCCGGATCGCGGAACTCCACGACACCCTGGCGGTCCTGGACCGCAAGATCAGCTTCTACGCCACCGAGCGCTGAGTCCCCGCCCGCGCGGGACCGCTACAGCTCCGCCAGCAACTCGGCCTTCTTCGAGGTGAACTCCTCGTCGGTGACCAGCCCGGCGCTGTGCAGTTCGCCAAGATGCCGGATGCGCTCGGCGATGTCGGCCGGGTCCCGCCGGGCCGGCACCGGCGCCACCGGCACCGGTCCGCGGGTCCGCAGCGCCGCGAGGACGGCCGCGGCGAACGGCAGGGACTCGTGCACCGGTCCGTACCCGAGACCGAAGACGACGGCCGCCGGATCCTGGTCGGGCTGCGCGGGACGGGTGGAACCGCCCTCGCGGGGTACCAGGCGCAGATGCCCCTCGAAGACCTCCGGCGAGCGCCACTCCACCGCGCTGAGGCTGGAGACCGGCCAACTCTGGTCCCCTGCCTTCCACTTCGCCGAGGACGCACCCGTCCAGGACCAGCGGAACCGCACGGTGGTCCCGTCGAAGGTCGCCTTGCCGTCGTACGCCTTGAACTGCAGCGGGGCCTCGGGGGCGGCCACCAGCCAGCGCTCGGCGGGTTCCGGCCCGTTCCCGGCCAGCAGCGGCTTCAGTTCGTCGGCGTAGTACTCGGCGAGGGTCGCCCGCTCGGCCGGCAGCACCAGCCGGTAGGGGTCGGAGCCCTCCCGCAGTTGCCCGGCCGCCGCGTCCATCAGCGGATCGGCGCCGGGGCGCGGCCGCAGCCGCAGTACGACGGAGCCGCGCTTGCCGGGGGTGAGGGTCACCTCCTCGACCGCGGCCAGCGGAACGCGCCGCTCGCCCAGCGCCTGGAACAGTCTGGGTGTCCGGATCCCCCGTTCGTAACGGATGAGCACGGAGTCGGACTCGAACTCCCATACGGCATGAAAACCCGCCAGTACGTCACCCATGCGGCTCATCGTATGCGGCACGTGCTCCTCCGTCGCCACCCGCGCAGACCGCACTTCCTGCTGTTTCTACGCGCGTCCGGCCGTCGTCGTGCGGGGCAGACCCGCCCTGCAGGCATCGTCTTCGCGTGCGCACGTCACCGCGTCGTACGCGCCGACGCCGACGTGCGCGAGGTTGCGCAGGCTGTCCGTGCCCGGCTGGAAGTAGCCGCTGTGGCCCTGCGCGTCCCGGGCCGCGAGGACCCGCGCGCCGAACGCCGAGGACACCGGGTCGGCGCCGTGGCCCAGCCCGCCGAGCTCCAGGTACGGCACGTCCTGCACCCAGTCGCTGGCGTCCCGCATCGCCCACACCCGGGCCGAGGTGCCGAGGCGGGAGGCGCTCCCGGCGCGCATGCCGGGGCTCGCCGCCACCGCCAGGTCGGCCACCCGGGCCGGCATGGCGTGCGCGGCCACCCCGCAGACCACCGAGCCGTAGCTGTGGCAGAACATCGACACCGGCGCCCGGCCGGGCAGGCCGCGCAGCAGCGAGTTCAGACGGACGGCGCCCTCCTCGGCGCGCAGCCCGGTGGCGGCGTCCACACCGAGCCCGTCCGGTGCGGTGTAGTCGGCCCACGCGATCACGGCCGTGCGCGTCGCCGGGCTCTCCTCCCGCTCGGCCGCGTACAGGGCCTTGGCCATCCCGACCGGCGCGCTGTACTTGCGGTACGTCCGCTGGAAGGTGAGCAGGTCGGTGTCGACGCCGGGGACGACGACCGAGATCCGGTCGGCCTTGGTCAGGCTGCCGAACACCTCCGCGACCCGGCCCGAGCCGGCGGGGTCGAAGGCGAGGATGTGCCGGCCGGGACGCATCAGCGCCTCGTAGCGCTCCATCCGCTGGCCCGCGTCCTGCTGTCCCGCCCTGCTGATCCGGTTGTCGCGCATGCGCTCGCGCTCCACCGCACGCGCCTGGCCCAGCGCGATGCGGTTCGCGCGGTAGCGCAGCGCGGCGGGGGCGCCGTTCATGTTGCCGACCGCCAAGGGGTAGCGGTGGGCCAGCCGGCCGCGCTCGTGCGGGGTGAGCGAGGCGAAGAACCGGGCGAGGCGCGCGGGAGCCGCCTCGGGGTCCGGCAGGTGCGCCCCGCGCAGCGTGCCGTGCTCCCACTTCTCCAGTGAGTGCTGCAGCGCGGTCGGCTCCCGGTGGGTGCGCATGGCCGTCCAGCCGGTGGTCGCGAGCATCACGAACACCACGGACAGCGCCAGCAGGGCGCGCCAGAGGTTGAGAGGCGGGGAGGTGTCGAAGGAAGTCACTGGGAGGACACACTAGGAGAACGGGAGGGTCTCGGGGTAACCGAGTGATGGGTATCACGTTTCGGTAACCGTCGAACGCTCCCGAGACGTCCTCAGCCCGTACGCCAGTTACCGGTGAGCGCCGAGCCCAACTGGTCCAGGTACGACGCGGTCAGACGCCGTATCGCCTCCAGGCTGAAGTCGTCGCCCGTGCACCACTGCCGTTCGGTGACCCTCATCACCCCGCCGAACACGGCCACCGCCAGCCGCGGCCGCGGGTCGGCGTCCACGTCGACGCCCTCCCGCTCGGCGAGCAGCCGCGCGATCGTCTCCTCGGTGGCCACGGAGCGCCGCAGATGGGCGGCGAGCAGCGCGGGCGTCGACTCGATCGTCCGGTACATCCGCAGGTACAGCTCCACCGGGACGACCGAGTCGACGGTCTCCCGTATCGCCTCCCAGCCCTCCAGGACCGCCTGCCGCAGCGCCTCCATCGGCGCCTCGTGCGCCGGCCTCGCCCGTACGGCCGCCACGAAGAGCGCCTCCGTCATCTCCTGGACGGCGAAGGCCACCTCCTCCTTGCCGGCGAAGTATCGGAAGAAGGTGCGCTGCGAGACATCGACGGCCTCCGCTATCTCGTCGACGGTGGTGTGCTCGTAACCCTGCGTGGTGAACAGTTCGAGAGCGGCCCGCAGCAGCGCCTCCCGAGTACGCCGCTTCTTGCGGTCGCGCAGCGTCTCCATGGGCCCTCTCCCGTGCGATGTCCTTCCAGCTCAGGCTATGCGCTGGTGTCGTGTCAGTTACCGACAGGTGAATTGGTTTGTCAACTGTCAGTGACTGACACTAGCCTCGAAGGTATGACTAGTCAGACCACCATCGACACGACGGGGCCGGGGGACCGGGCATCGGCCGACCCGTCGGGGCCGGCCCCGGCCGCGGGGCTGCGCGGCCACCCATGGCTCACCCTCATCACCGTCGCCGTAGGCGTCATGATGGTGGCCCTCGACGGCACCATCGTGGCCATCGCCAACCCGGCCATCCAGAAGGACCTCGGCGCGAGCTTCGCCGACGTCCAGTGGATCACCAACGGCTACTTCCTCGCCCTCGCGGTCTCCCTGATCACCGCGGGCAAGCTGGGTGACCGCTTCGGCCACCGGCAGACCTTCCTGATCGGCGTCACCGGCTTCGCCGCCGCCTCGGGCGCCATCGGCCTGTCGCACAGCATCGCCGCGGTCGTCACCTTCCGCGTCTTCCAGGGCCTGTTCGGCGCGCTGCTGATGCCGGCCGCGCTCGGCCTGCTGCGCGCCACCTTCCCGGCCGAGAAGCTGAACATGGCGATCGGCATCTGGGGCATGGTCATCGGCGCCTCCACCGCGGGCGGCCCGATCCTCGGCGGCGTCCTCGTCGAGCACGTCAACTGGCAGTCCGTGTTCTTCATCAACGTGCCGGTCGGCGTCCTCGCGCTGCTGCTGGGCCTGCTGATCCTGCTGGACCACCGCGCCAAGAACGCGCCGCGCTCCTTCGACCTGCCGGGCATCGCGCTGCTGTCCGGCGCGATGTTCTGCCTGGTCTGGGCGCTCATCAAGGCGCCGACCTGGGGCTGGGGCGACGTCAAGACGTGGGGCTTCATCGGCGCCTCGGCGCTGCTGTTCGTCCTGTTCGCGGTCTGGGAGACGCGGGTCGCCGAGCCGCTGATCCCGCTGGGCATGTTCCGCTCGGTCCCGCTGTCCGCGGGTGTCGTCCTGATGGTCCTGATGGCGATCGCCTTCATGGGCGGTCTGTTCTTCGTGACGTTCTACCTCCAGAACGTCCACGGCATGAGCCCCATCGACGCGGGCCTGCACCTGCTCCCGCTGACCGGCATGATGATCGTCGGCTCCCCGCTCGCGGGCGCCGCCATCACCAAGCTCGGCCCGCGCATCCCGCTGGCCGGCGGCATGGCGGCCACCGCCATCGCCATGTACGGCATGTCGACGCTGAAGGCCGACACCGGCAGCGGCCTGATGTCGGTCTGGTTCGCCCTGCTGGGCTTCGGCCTCGCGCCGGTCATGGTCGGCGCCACCGAGGTGATCGTGGGCAACGCGCCCATGGAGCTGTCCGGTGTGGCGGGCGGTCTGCAGCAGGCCGCCATGCAGATCGGCGGCAGCCTCGGCACGGCCGTGCTGGGCGCCGTGATGGCCTCCCGGGTCGACAGCGAACTGCCGGGCAACTGGGCCGACGCGGGGCTGCCGAAGCTGACCCCGGAGCAGCTGGACCAGGCCTCCGAGGCGGTCCAGGTGGGCGTGCCGCCGGTGGCCAAGGGCATGCCGGAGGCTCTCGTCGCGAAGATCAGCGGCGTCGCCCACGACACCTTCATCTCCGGCATGAGCCTCGCCTCCCTGGTCGCGGCCGGCGTGGCGGCGTTCGCGGTGCTCGTCGCGCTGCTCACCAAGCGGGGCGAGAACGCGGAGGCGGGCGCGGGAGTCGGTCACATCTGACGTCCCGTTCCGTGCCTGTTCCCGGCGGGGTTCGCTCATCAGGGTGACTCCGCTCAAGATCCCTCGCTCCCGGCGCGCGCCGCAGGTCACAGTGGGTCAGGTCCTCCGCAGGGCATGCGGGGACCGCCGGGCCGCGGCGCGCGCTGCTGGAGGGGGCAGCGCGCGCAGGTCTGCCCGCGGAAAACCGGGGTACCCGCCCGTTGAGGCCGAACTGTCCAGGATGACCAGGGAGTTGATGATGGCTGGCTTCGGGCACGGAACGCGCGGGTACCCCCGGTCACGCGGCCGTTCGTGGCAGCGGACCGGGCCGGACCGCGCGACGCTCGGGATCATCGGAACCGTCTGCGCGGTCGCCGGATTCTTCGCACTGGGCATCATCCTCGGCCCGGTGGCGATGTTCTGCGGCTGGCAGTCCATGGGCCGCAAATGGTCCACCGACCGCAACATCCCGGCCGTGGTCGCCCTGGTCCTGGGCGCGATCGACACCCTGCTGTCCCTCATCGCCCTGGCAGGCGCGGCCACTTGGGGCCACGGCCTTCTCTGACCCGGCCCCACCCCGAACGCCCGCAGCCCCAAAGCTGCGGGCGTCGCCGTCCCCGGCCACGCAGCTGGGTACACACATGCCGTCAAGACCGGCGCCGACCCACATCCGGCTGACGGGCGCCGGGCCCGCCCGCAACTGCGGGCACGCGTGCCGCCAGGGTCGGCGCCGACCCACATCCGGCTGACGGGCATCGGGGCCGCCCCCGCTGCGGGCACGCGTGCCGCCAGGGTCAGCGCCCACCCGCAACCGGCTGACGGGCACCGAGCCCGCCCCCGCTGCGGGCATGCGTGCCGCCAGGGGCGGCACGGGTGGGCGCAGCGGCACCCCGCAAGCGCGGGCAAGCGAAACCCCGCGACGCCTACCGAGGCACGGGGCAACCAGCGAACCAGGCGAACCAAGTCGCACGCTCACCCAGGCACCGGGCACCCAACGAACAAGTCCCGGCCAACCGGCGGAGCCCCCCTCACCGCCGCTGCCCCTCCCGCTCCGCCGCCAGCCGAGCCACCTCCGCCCGCAGCGCCCGCACCTCCTCCGTCAGCGCGGCGATGGCCTCCGTCTGCCGCCGCTCCTCCACGTCGTCCTTCTCGAACCGCGAGATGAACCACGCCGCGATGTTCGCCGTCACCACACCGAGCAACGCGATCCCGGACAGCATCAGCCCGACGGCGATCATCCGTCCCAGCCCGGTGGTCGGCGCGTGATCCCCGTACCCCACCGTCGTCATCGTCGTGAAGGACCACCACACGGCGTCACCCAGCGTCCGGATGTTCCCGTCCGGCGACTCCCGCTCCACCGACAGCACCGCCAGCGACCCGAACATCAGCAGCCCGATCACCGACCCCACGACGTACGTCGTCAGCCGGATCTGCGGAGCCATCCGCGCCCGCCGCCCCACCAGCAGCAGCGTCGACACCAGCCGCAGCAGCCGGAGCGGCTGCAGCACCGGCAGCACCACCGCGCACAGATCGGGCCAGTGCCGGCGCACGAACTCCCCGCGCCGGGGAGCGAGCGCCAGCCGCATGAGGTAGTCCACCGCGAAGGCGCCCCACACCGCCCACTCCACCCCCGTGCACAGGGCCGTCAGCGAGTGGCCGGCCGAACCGTCCACGATGGGCACGGCGTAGGCGACGGCGAAGGCCACGGCCAGCGCCAGCAATGGCCGTTGGGTGAGCCGCTCCCACCGGGCCTGCGCCGCGTTCGTCTCCATGCCCGCATCGTAGGGAAGGCGGACGTGCGGGCGGCGCAGACTCCCGCTCCGCCGCCCTCATGCCCAAGCCCTGTAGCGGGCCGCGCGGTGCTACGCGTCGCCGCCCGCGGCCCCCGGGTCCGCCGCCGACACGTCCAGCAGCTGGTACCGGTCGATGGCCTGCTTCAGCACGGACCGGTCGACCTTGCCCTCCCGGGCCAGCTCGGTCAGTACCCCGACCACGATCGACTGCGCGTCGATGTGGAAGTACCGCCGGGCCGCGCCCCGGGTGTCGGCGAAGCCGAAGCCGTCCGCGCCGAGGGACTGGTACGTCCCCGGCACCCAGCGCGCGATCTGGTCCGGCACCGACCGCATCCAGTCGGACACGGCCACGAACGGCCCCTCGGCGCCGCTGAGCTTCCGCGTCACGTACGGCACCCGCTGCTCCTCCTCCGGGTGCAGCAGGTTGTGCTCCTCGCAGGCCACGGCCTCGCGCCGCAGCTCGTTCCACGAGGTCGCCGACCAGACGTCCGCCTTGACGTTCCACTCGTCGGCGAGGAGCCGCTGGGCCTCCAGCGCCCACGGCACCGCGACACCGGACGCCATGATCTGCGCCGGGATCGATCCGCCGGGGCCCTCGCTGAGCTTGTACACGCCCTTGACGATGCCCTCGACGTCCACGTTCGCCGGCTCGGCCGGGTGCCGGATGGGCTCGTTGTAGACGGTGAGGTAGTAGAAGACGTCCTCGCCGTGCGGGTGCTCGGCGTCGCCGCCGTACATCCGGCGCAGGCCGTCCTGCACGATGTGGGCGATCTCGTAGGCGTACGCCGGGTCGTAGGCCACGCACGCCGGGTTGGTGGAGGCGAGGAGCTGCGAGTGGCCGTCCGCGTGCTGCAGGCCCTCACCGGTCAGGGTCGTACGCCCCGCGGTCGCGCCCAGCACGAAACCGCGCGCGAGCTGGTCGGCCATCTGCCAGAACTGGTCGCCGGTGCGCTGGAAGCCGAACATCGAGTAGAAGACGTACACCGGGATCAGCGGCTCGCCGTGCGTGGCGTAGGCGGAGCCGGCCGCGATCAGCGAGGCCGTGCAGCCCGCCTCGGAGATGCCGTCGTGCAGCATCTGGCCGGTCGGCGACTCCTTGTAGGCGAGCAGCAGCTCGCGGTCCACCGACTCGTACTGCTGGCCGAGCGGGTTGTAGATCTTCGCGCTGGGGAAGAACGAGTCCATGCCGAACGTGCGGTACTCGTCCGGCGCGATCAGCACGAACCGCTTGCCGATCTCCTTGTCCCGCATGAGGTCCTTCAGCAGCCGCACGAACGCCATGGTCGTGGCGATGGACTGCTGACCGGTGCCCTTCTTCACGGTCGCGTACGCCTTGTCGTCCGGCAGCGCCAGCGGCTCCGAGCGGACGACCCGGGTCGGCACGTACCCGCCGCACTGCTGGCGCCGGTCGTGCATGTACTGGATCTCCTCGGAGTCGCGCCCCGGGTGGTAGTACGGCGGCGCGCCGGACTC
This sequence comes from Streptomyces sp. NPDC038135, assembly GCF_055601245.1. Taxonomy (NCBI): domain Bacteria; kingdom Bacillati; phylum Actinomycetota; class Actinomycetes; order Kitasatosporales; family Streptomycetaceae; genus Streptomyces; species Streptomyces sp. NPDC038135. The sequence goes on from NZ_JBVJXS010000002.1 coordinate 664,360, forward strand.
CAGCTCCTTGTCGGAGATCGGCAGGTGCAGCCGGTCGCGGAAGCGCTTGAGGTCGTCGACCGTCAGCTTCTTCATCTGGTGCGTGGCGTTGCGGCCCTCGAAGTTCGGGCCCAGCGTCCACCCCTTGACCGTCTTGGCCAGGATGACCGTCGGCTGGCCCTTGTGCTCCACGGCCGCCTTGAACGCCGCGTAGATCTTCCGGTGGTCGTGACCGCCGCGGCCGAGCATCAGGATCTGGTGGTCGGTCATGTTCTCGACCATCGCGCGCAGCCGGTGGTCGTCACCGAAGAAGTGGTCGCGGATGTACGCGCCGGTCTCGGTCGCGTACGTCTGGAACTGGCCGTCCGGCGTGGTGTTCATCCTGTTGACCAGCACGCCGTCCCGGTCCTGCGCGAGCAGCGGGTCCCAGGAGCGGTCCCAGATCAGCTTGATCACGTTCCAGCCGGCGCCCCGGAAGACCGACTCCAGCTCCTGGATGATCTTCCCGTTGCCGCGCACCGGGCCGTCCAGGCGCTGCAGGTTGCAGTTGACCACGAAGGTCAGGTTGTCCAGGCCCTCGCGCGCGGCGATGCTGAGCTGGCCGAGCGACTCCGGCTCGTCCATCTCGCCGTCGCCGAGGAACGCCCACACGTGCGACTTGGAGGTGTCGGCGATGCCGCGCGCCTCCATGTACCGGTTCATCCGCGCCTGGTAGATCGCGCCGAGCGGGCCGAGGCCCATGGAGACCGTCGGGAACTCCCAGAAGTCCGGCATGGAGCGCGGGTGCGGGTAGCTGGACAGGCCGTCGGGGTACTTCGACTTCTCCTGCCGGAAGCCGTCCAGCTGGCGCTCGGTGAGGCGGTCGAGCAGGTAAGCGCGCGCGTAGATGCCGGGGGAGGCGTGGCCCTGGAAGAAGACCTGGTCGCCGCCGTCCCCCTCGTCCTTGCCGCGGAAGAAGTGGTTGAAGCCCACGTCGTACAGCGAGGCGGAGGAGGCGAAGGTGGCGATGTGGCCGCCGACGCCGATGCCGGGGCGCTGGGCGCGCGAGACCATCACGGCCGCGTTCCAGCGGGTCGCGTTGAGGATCCTGCGCTCGATCTCCTCGTTGCCGGGGAAGAACGGCTCCGCCCGGGTGGGGATCGTGTTGACGTAGTCCGTGCTGCGCATCTCGGGCACGGCCACGCGCCGCTCGCGGGCCCGCTCGATCAGGCGGAGCATGAGGTACCGGGCCCGCTCCCGGCCGCGCTCGTCGACCGCGGCGTCGAGGGAGTCGAGCCACTCCTGGGTCTCTTCGGGATCGAAGTCAGGAACCTGACTCGGAAGGCCGCCAATGATGATCGGATTGCGATCGGATCCGGAAGCCACGCTGTTCCTTACCTGTCGGAGGGCCACTTCTTCACTCGTGCCTACACCGTTCCCCATCGTGTACCTCGGCAAGACGCACGTCACCTCTACCGTGGGGTAACCGGCACACGGGGCCGGTCAAAACGCAACGATACGCCCGGGGTGTGACAGGCTTGCCAAACTTGTTCGAGAGTCGTTTGACTGGATGATTCCGAATGGAACAAAGCGGGCACAAGCGTGTGATGTGGGTTGCGGCGAATCGGGATACGGTGCCAGGAGTTGCGCCGACACGGCCGGGATCGTCACCGTTTCGGCGGTCCGGACGGCCGGGTACTTGCGCGATCCGTCCCGCCCGTGTGGACTACGGCCAATGCTTCGCGCACGCGCGTGGCTGAGATATTCAACAAGACATGATCAGGAGGCAAACCGTGAGCGCGACCGCGGACCACGCGGAGGAGCGGACGAACCCTGCCGCCAGGCTGGGGTTCCAGCCCGGGCAGGTGGTCCAGGAGATCGGCTACGACGACGACGTCGATCAGGAGCTCCGCGAGGCCATTGAGGAAGCCGTCGAGGGCGACCTGATGGACGAGGACTATGACGACGTGGCCGACGCCGTCGTGCTGTGGTACCGCGACGAGGACGGTGACCTCACCGACGCGCTCGTCGATGCCACGACGTACATCGAGGAGGGCGGTGCCATCCTGCTGCTGACGCCGAAGACCGGCCGCAGCGGGTACGTGGAGCCGAGCGACATCTCGGAGGCCGCGACGACCGCCGGCCTGACCGCGTCCAAGAGCGTCAGCGTGGGCAAGGACTGGAGCGGCAGCCGCCTGGCCACGCCGAAGGCCGCCAAGTCGAAGAAGTGACCGCCGCCGGGCCGGGCCGAAGGGTCCGGTCCGGCCGCCGCGGGCCTCCCGGTGATCGCTGCGTAGGGTGGAATCGAGCGCTTGCCGCGCTCTGACCCGAACGGCCCACCGAAGGGATGCACGATGATGGCGATCCAGGTCGGCGACAAGGCGCCCGATTTCGAGCTCAAGGACAACCACGGCCGCACCGTGAACCTCGCCGACTTCCGCGGCGAGAAGAACGTGGTGCTGCTCTTCTACCCCTTCGCCTTCACCGGCGTGTGCACCGGCGAGCTGTGCGAGCTGCGCGACAACCTGCCGAAGTTCGCGGACCGCGACACCCAGCTCCTCGCCGTCTCCAACGACTCCATCCACACCCTGCGCGTCTTCGCCGAGCAGGAGGGCCTGGAGTACCCGCTGCTGAGCGATTTCTGGCCGCACGGCAACGTCTCGCGCGCCTACGGCGTCTTCGACGAGGACAAGGGCTGCGCCGTCCGGGGCACCTTCGTCATCGACAAGGAGGGCGTCGTGCGGTGGACCGTGGTCAACGGACTGCCGGACGCCCGGGACCTGAACGACTACGTGAAGGCGCTCGACACCCTGTGATCCTCCGGGTCCAGGGTCTGCGGAGAGCGGGAACCCGTCACTAGGATCGGCACGTTGATCCCATATCCGAAGCACGACGGGGCTTCCGGCCCCAGAACACCACATGGAGGACCCGTGGGAGTCAGCCTCAGCAAGGGCGGCAACGTATCGCTGACGAAGGAGGCCCCGGGCCTGACCGCCGTCATCGTCGGTCTCGGGTGGGACGTGCGCACCACGACCGGCACCGACTTCGACCTCGACGCCAGCGCGCTGCTGCTGAACAACTCCGGCAAGGTCGCGAGCGACCAGCACTTCATCTTCTTCAACAACCTGAAGAGCCCGGACGGCTCCGTCGAGCACACCGGTGACAACATCACCGGTGAGGGCGAGGGCGACGACGAGCAGATCAAGATCAACCTGGCCGGCGTGCCGGCCGACATCGAGAAGATCGTCTTCCCGGTGTCGATCTACGACGCCGAGAACCGCCAGCAGTCCTTCGGCCAGGTCCGCAACGCGTTCATCCGCGTGGTGAACCAGGCGGGCGAGCAGGAGATCGCCCGCTACGACCTGAGCGAGGACGCGTCCACCGAGACCGCCATGGTCTTCGGCGAGCTCTACCGCCACGGCGCGGAGTGGAAGTTCCGCGCCATCGGCCAGGGGTACGCCTCCGGCCTGCGCGGCATCGCCCAGGACTTCGGCGTCAACGTCTGACACGCAACACAGCACCACCGTCCGGCGCCGCACCGTTTACGGGCGGCGCCGGACGCGCAGGACAACCAAAGAAGCACCACTAGGGGAGGACCAGCATCATGGGCGTCACGCTCGCCAAGGGAGGCAACGTCTCCCTCTCCAAGGCCGCACCGAACCTCACCAACGTCATGATCGGGCTCGGCTGGGACGCGCGCTCCACCACCGGCGCCCCCTTCGACCTGGACGCCAGCGCCCTGCTGTGCGGCGGGGCCAACCGGGTGCTGGGCGACGAGTGGTTCGTGTTCTACAACCAGCTCACGAGCCCCGACGGCTCGGTCGAGCACACCGGCGACAACCTCACCGGTGAGGGCGAGGGTGACGACGAGTCGATCCTGGTGGACCTGGCCAAGGTCCCGCTCCAGTGCGAGAAGATCATCTTCCCGGTCTCGATCCATGCCGCCGACGAGCGCGGCCAGACCTTCGGCCAGGTCTCCAACGCGTTCATCCGCGTGGTCAACCAGGCCGACGGCCAGGAACTGGCCCGCTACGACCTGAGCGAGGACGCCTCCACCGAGACCGCCATGATCTTCGGCGAGCTGTACCGCTACCAGAGCGAGTGGAAGTTCCGGGCCGTGGGACAGGGGTACGCGTCCGGACTGCGGGGCATCGCCCTCGATTTCGGGGTCAACGTCTCCTGAGCCCGGACACGAGGCCCTTGGACGGGGCTTCGTGACCACCCCCGCCGCCCCCGTGCTCCGCGAGGGCGTCAAGCTGTGCTGACAGTGCGAGGCGGGGACCTGCGGCGATGTGACGGAGGTCCCCTCGCCGACCCTTTCGGCGCAGTGCCCCTCTAGACTCGTGGTCAACATTTAGCAAAGCCGAGTACGGCGCGGGGGAACCTCTCCCCTCAGACATCGTCTGGGAGGTGCCCGCACAACACGATGGGGTAGCCAGTGCTTCTGAAAACCTTCGGCTGGTCGTTCGCGATCACCGCGCTCGGCCTGGTCGCGGCCGCGTTCTACGGCGGGTGGACCGCCTTCGGGATCGTGGCGATCCTCGCCATCCTCGAGATCTCGCTGTCGTTCGACAACGCGGTGGTCAACGCCGGAATCCTGAAGAAGATGAACGCCTTCTGGCAGAAGATCTTCCTCACCGTCGGCGTCCTCATCGCCGTCTTCGGCATGCGGCTGGTCTTCCCCGTCGTGATCGTCGCGGTCACCGCCCACATGGGCCCGATCGAGGCCGTCGACCTCGCGCTCAACAACAAGGACCGCTACCAGCAGCTCGTCACCGACGCCCACCCGGCGATCGCCGCGTTCGGTGGCATGTTCCTGCTGATGATCTTCCTCGACTTCATCTTCGAGGACCGGGACATCCAGTGGCTGCGCTGGATCGAGCGGCCGCTCGCCAAGCTCGGCAAGGTCGACATGCTGTCGGTCTGCATCGCCCTGATCGTCCTGCTCATCACCGCCTTCACCTTCGCCACCCAGGCCCACCAGCACGGCGGCGCCCACGTCGACAAGGCGCAGACGGTCCTCATCGCCGGCATCGCCGGCCTGATCACCTACATGGTCGTCGGCGGTCTCTCCGGCTTCTTCGAGGACCGCCTCGAGGAGCAGGAGGAGCGCGAGCACGAGGAGGAGGAAGAGGCCGAGCGCACGGGCAAGAAGCGCTCGGCGGTCGTCCTGGCCGGCCAGGCCGCGTTCTTCATGTTCCTCTACCTCGAGGTCCTGGACGCGTCCTTCTCCTTCGACGGTGTCATCGGCGCCTTCGCCATCACCAACGACATCGTCCTGATGGCGCTCGGCCTCGGCATCGGCGCGATGTACGTCCGGTCCCTGACCGTGTACCTGGTCCGCCAGGGCACCCTCGACGACTACGTCTACCTGGAGCACGGCGCCCACTACGCCATCGGCGCCCTGGCCGTGATCCTCATGGTCACCATCCGGTACGAGATCAACGAGGTCATCACCGGACTCGTCGGCGTCGTCCTGATCGCCTGGTCCTTCTGGTCCTCCGTCCGCCGCAACCGCGCCCTCGCGGCCGCGGGCGAGGACTCCGGCCAGAAGACGGAGGTGTCCTCCGGGGTCTGACGGTCCTGGCGGGCCCCCAGGGGGCTTCGTCCGGAACGGACCGTGCGAAGCCCCTAAGGGCAAGATCGGGGACGTCACGGGGTGTGACGCCCCGCGCCGTGAGGAACGCTCTGATCAGGGGCGGCCGACGTGGTCGGCCGCCCCTGACGGCGTTCGAGACGAGTCACCTGGGGGCGGGAATGGGATTCTTCGACGGGCTGCGCGGCGGACGCGCCGCCGAGTTCGACTCGGGCAGCGCCGCGAGCAACGCGATCGAACTGACCCGGCGGCACCAGCAGGTGTCCCTCACCCGGCAGGACGCGGCCACCGGCCACCTGCGCGTCAACCTGACCTGGCGGATGCGGACCTCCGACTTCGACGTCAACCAGCGCACCAGCCTCTTCCGGCACCCCTTCCGGGCACTGAAACCACCGGAGGTGCTCGGCCACGGCCAGAGCATGGTCAACGTCGACCTCGACCTGGGCTGCCTGTACGAACTCACCGACGGCACCAAGGGGGTCGTCCAGCCCCTCGGCGGCTACCTGGGCGACGTCAACGCGCCCCCGTACATCAAGCTCAGCGGCGACGACCGGTTCGGCTCGGCGTCCGGCGAGACCATGTACGTCAACCTGGACCACCGGGACGCCATCAAGCGGCTGCTGGTGTTCGTGTACATCTACGACCGCACACCCGCCTTCGACCGCACGCACGCCATCGTCACGCTCTACCCCAGCAACGGGCCCCGCATCGAGATAGGCCTGGACGAACGCCACCCCCAGGCCCGGTCCTGCGCCGTCGTGATGATCGAGAACGTGAAGGGGGAACTGCTCGTCCGGCGCGAGGTCAAGTTCGTCTACGGCTTCCAGGGCGAACTGGACCGGCTCTACGGATGGGGACTGACCTGGGGGCGGGGCTACAAGTCGAAGGTGGAGCAGTAGCCCCTACCGGCCTATGAACTGCGGCCCCTGGGGCGGCAGCCGGAAGTCCGGGTCCAGCGGAGCCGCCGGGACCGGCTGCGGCGGGGACTGCGGATAGCCGTAGGCGGGCAGCCCCGAGGTCGGCTGCGGATAGCCGTACGCCGGCTGCCGGGGCGACGCCGTCTGCGGATAGCCGTACCCCGGCTGGGACGGCACCGCGGTCGTCGGCTGCTCCGGCGGAAGGGGCTGGGACGTCGTCTCCGGCGGGGCCTGCCGCGGCTCCTCCACCTCCGACTCGTCCACCGAGATCCCGAAGTCCGTGGCCAGGCCCCGCAGCCCGTTCGAGTAGCCCTCGCCCAGCGCGCGGAACTTCCAGCCGTCGCCGCGCCGGTACAGCTCACCGCAGATCAGCGCGGTCTCCGCCCCCGTCTCCGGCTTGATCTCGAAACGGGCCAGCGGCTCGCCATCGGCCACGGCGGCGTCGTACAGCAGGATGCACAGGGCCGGCACCTGGTCGAAGGAGACGCCGTCCGCCGACGCGACCAGCAGGACACGGCCCACACCGGGCTCCACACCGGAGAGGTCCGACTGGATGGTGTCGGTCAGGCCTTCCGGGACCCGCTTCTTGCCCAGCCGCCAGACCTTCCCCGAGGGATGCCGGGGCTGGTTGTAGAAGACGAAGTCCTCGTCGGAGCGCACACGGCCGTCCTGGCCCAGCAGCAGCGCCGAGGCGTCCACGTCCGGAACCCCCTGCCCGGGCGTCCAGCGCAGCACGGCGCGCACCATGGTGGCCTCGAGCGGGACGTTGGACCCTTTCAGCATCGCGTGCGTCATGCGGTCATCCTGCCTTCTGGGCCGTGGCCACGACAATGCGGGGTGTACCGGCGCCGACGCGGGCCGGTTACCGGAAGTTCACGCCCGCAGGGAACCTCCGACATCGTTCCCTACGTACTATTACCGGCCACCCTTTACCCAATCCAAAGGTCCGACCCGGGCACCGAAGGAGCCGTATGCGTCATTTCGGGCACATCGCCCCCGAGGTGCGGAGGCGTCTGTTCCATCAGGAGCCGTGCGAGTTCACCGCCGACTCCCCGGCCCGGCTGCTCTCCGCGGCCCTGGGCGCCACGCTGTACAGCCCGGCCACCCGGCCGCAGCTGGCCGACGACATCGTCAAACAGGCCGGCAACGGCGTGGTCTCGATGGTGCTGTGCCTGGAGGACTCCATCGACGACGCGGACGTCGCCGCGGGCGAGGAGAACCTCGTCCGGCAGTTCGCCGACCTCGACTCCCGCACGGAGACCGAACCGCCCCTGCTGTTCATCCGGGTGCGTGTCCCCGAGCAGATCCCCGACCTCGTACGGCGCCTCGGCCCCTCCGTACGGCTGCTGTCCGGCTTCGTCCTGCCCAAGTTCACCGAGGAACGCGGCAACCCCTTCCTCGAGGCCCTCGCCCTCGCCGAGGCCGAGAGCGGCCGCCGGCTCTTCGCCATGCCCGTCCTCGAATCGCCCGAGCTGCTCTACCGCGAGAGCCGCGTGGACACCCTGGAGGGCATCGCCCGCGCGGTCGGCAAGCACCGCGACCGGGTCCTCGCCCTGCGCCTCGGCGTCACCGACTTCTGCTCCTCCTACGGCCTGCGCCGCGCACCCGACATGACCGCCTACGACGTCCAGGTCGTCGCCTCGGTGATCGCCGACGTGGTCAACATGCTGGGCCGCGCCGATGGCAGCGGCTTCACCGTCACCGGCCCCGTCTGGGAGTACTTCCGCGTCCCCGAGCGCATGTTCAAGCCACAACTGCGGCAGAGCCCCTTCCTCGAGGTGCAGGCCGTCGAGCTGCGCGAGAAGCTCATCGAGCACGCGATGGACGGACTGCTCCGGGAGATCTCCCTCGACCAGGCCAACGGCCTGCTCGGCAAGACCTGCATCCACCCCTCCCACGTCCTGCCCGTGCACGCGCTGTCCGTGGTCAGCCACGAGGAGTTCAGCGACGCGGCCGACATCCTCCGGCCGGAACGCGGCGGCGGGGGTGTACTCAGGTCCGCCTACACGAACAAGATGAACGAAGTGAAACCGCACCGCGCCTGGGCCGAACGCACCCTGCTGCGCGCCGAGGTGTTCGGCGTCGCCGGCGAGGACGTCGGCTTCGTCGAACTGCTCACCGCCGGAATACCCGGCTGACCCCTCCCAACCCAAGGAACGCATGAACAACGCAGTGAACGACGGGGTCTGGTCCGGCCGCTGGGTCGCCGAGCGACTCGGAGTCGGACTGGAGGGCGACGACGGGCTGCCGGACCTGCTCGGACTCGCGCTGCGCCGCAACCCCAAGCGGGCCCACCTGCTGGTCTCCAACGTGCTCGGCAAACACGTGCCCCAGTCGCCGTCCGTGGTCTACGGCCACGGCTTCCGGCTGGGCCGCCGGGTCCGCGCACTGCTCGGCGACACGGCGGCCGCCACCGCCGTCGTCCTCGGCTACGCGGAGACCGCCACCGGCCTCGGCCACGCGGTCGCCGACGGCCTGGGCCTCGCCCCGTACCTGCACTCCACCCGCCGCCCCGTGCCCGGCATCACCCCCGCCGGCGGCTTCGAGGAGTCCCACTCCCACGCCACCTCCCACCTGCTGCTCCCCGAGGACCCCGCCCTGCTCGCCGGCGACGGCCCGCTGGTCCTCGTCGACGACGAGTTCTCCACCGGCAACACCGTCCTCAACACCATCCGCGACCTGCACGCCCGCCACCCGCGCGACCGGTACGTGGTGGTCGCCCTCGTCGACATGCGCTCGCCCGAGGACACCGCACGCCTGCAGCGCTTCGCCGACGGCATCGGCGCCCGCGTCGACCTCGTCGCCGCCGCCTCCGGCACCGTACGGCTGCCCGAGGACGTCCTCGACAAGGGCCGCGAACTGGTCGCACGGCACGAGGCCGCCCGGCCCGGCGAGACGCCCGCACCACCCCGCGGCCGCATCACCCGCGTAGACCTGCGCTGGCCCCGCGGCCTGCCCGACGGCGGCCGCCACGGCTTCACCCCCGCGCACCGCGCCCGCCTGGAAACCGCCCTGCCCGCCATGGCCGCCAGAATCGCCGAAGCCCTGCCCGCCGACGCCCGCGACATCCTCGTACTCGGCTTCGAGGAACTGATGTACGCCCCGCTGCGCATCGCCCGCGAACTCGAGCAGATCGCCCCGGACACCCGGGTGCGCTTCTCCACCACCACCCGCTCACCCGTCCTCGCCGTCGACGACCCCGGCTACGCGATCCGCACCCGCCTGGTCTTCCCCGCCCACGACGACCCCGCCGACGGCCCCGGCGAGCGGTACGCCTACAACGTCGCAGGCGCCGGCTTCGACGCCGTCGTCGCCGTGGTCGACTCGGCCGCCGACACCCCCGCACTGCGCGCCCCCGACGGCCTGACGGCCCGCCTCGCCGCCCACACCCCGCACGTCCTGCTCGCCGTCGTCCCCTCCCACGTGCCCACCCCCGCCACCACCCCCGAAAGGCCGGCCATGCTGCCCGAGCCCCTCCGCGGCCCCGCCTTCTCCTCGTACCCGCCCGACGAGGTCGGCTGGCTGCTGCGGGACCTCTCGGACGTCACCCTCGAAGCGCCGACCGAGGAGCGGGAGGAGGCCATCCAGAGCGGCGGCGCCCACTACGCCGAATCGCTCCCCGTGGAGTACCAGCCCAGCGAGCAGTACCAGCGGCTCTTCCACGCCGCCCTGGACACCTCCGCCGCCCGGATCGCGCACGCCGTCGGCGTCGTCACCGAGACCGTCCTCCAAGAGCGCTCACCCCGGCCCGTACTGGTCTCGCTCGCCCGCGCCGGCACCCCCGTCGGCATCCTGATGCGCCGCTGGGCCCAGTTCCGGCACGGTCTCGACCTCCCGCACTACGCCGTCTCCATCGTCCGCGGCCGCGGCATCGACGCCAACGCGCTGCGCTGGCTGGCCGCCCACCACGACCCCCGGGACGTCGTCTTCGTCGACGGCTGGACCGGGAAGGGCGCCATCACCCGCGAACTCGCCCAAGCCGTGGAAGCGTTCGAGGAGCAGGACGGCATCACCGGCTTCGACCCCGAGATCGCCGTCCTCGCCGACCCCGGCTCCTGCGTACGCACCTACGGCACCCGCGAGGACTTCCTCATCCCCTCCGCCTGCCTCAACTCCACCGTCTCCGGCCTGATCTCCCGCACCGTCCTGCGCGCCGACCTGGTCGGCCCGCACGACTTCCACGGCGCGAAGTTCTACCGCGAACTCGCCGGCGCCGACGTCTCCACGGCCTTCCTCGACGCCGTCCGCGACCGCTTCCAGGAAGTCGCCGACACCGTCGACAGCGCCGTCAAGGAACTCATGACCGAGGACCGCACCCCCACCTGGGCCGGCTGGCGGGCCGTCGAGCGGATCAGCGAGGAGTACGGCATCCACGACGTCAACCTCGTCAAACCCGGCGTCGGCGAGACCACCCGGGTACTGCTGCGCCGCGTGCCCTGGAAGATCCTCGCCAAGGCCGGCGCCGGCCCCGACCTGGACCACGTACGCCTGCTCGCCGAACAGCGCGGCGTACCCGTCGAGGAGGTCGGCGAACTGCCCTACACCTGCGTCGGACTCATCCACCCCCAGTACACCCGCGGCGCCACCGGCGCCGACGGCCGGGCGGTGAACGTCTGATGCCCGTACTCGTCGCGAGCGACCTCGACCGCACCCTCATCTACTCGGCGGCGGCCCTGGCCCTGACCATGCCCGACGCACGCGCCCCCCGCCTGCTCTGCGTCGAGGTCCACGAGAGCAGACCCCTGTCCTACATGACCGAGACGGCGGCCCAGCTCCTCACCGACCTCGGCGACGCGGCCGTCTTCGTGCCCACCACGACCCGGACCCGCAAGCAGTACCAGCGCATCAACCTCCCCGGCCCCCAGCCGGCCTACGCGATCTGCGCCAACGGCGGACACCTGCTGGTCGACGGAGCCACCGACCACGACTGGCACGCGCGCGTACTGGCACGCCTCGCCGACGAGTGCGCCCCCCTGGACGAGATCCGCGAGCACCTGATGCGCACCGCCGACCCCGTCTGGGTACGCAAGCACCGGGTCGCCGAGGACCTCTTCGCCTACCTCGTCATCGAGCGCGAACTCCTGCCCGACGAGTGGATGAAGGAACTGGCGGCCTGGGCGGAGAACCGCGGCTGGACCGTCTCCCTCCAGGGCCGCAAGATCTACGCCGTCCCCAAGCCGCTCACCAAGAGCGCGGCCGTGCACGAAGTCGCCCGGCGCACCGGAGCCGAGCTGACCCTCGCGGCCGGGGACTCCCTCCTCGACGCCGACCTGCTCCTCGCCGCCGACCGGGGCTGGCGGCCCGGACACGGCGAACTCGCCGACGGCAAGTGGACGGCACCCGCCATCACCGCACTGCCGGAGCGGGGCGTGCTCGCCGGCGAACGGATCACCCGGGAGTTCCTGCGGGCCGCCCGCGGCGAGACACCCGCCGGCCCGCCGGCCTGATCAGCCGCAGCAGCCCCCGCCGCAGCAGCCGCCGCCCCCGCCGCCCGCGCCCGGCGCCGCGGCCGGGGCGCCGGCCGTGCCGCCGACGGCCACCGTCGACAGCAGCTTCACCGTGTCGTCATGGCCCGCCGGGCAGGCTGCGGGAGCGGCGGACTCCGCCATCGGACGGCTCAGTTCGAAGGTGTCACCGCAGGTACGGCAACGGTATTCATAGCGAGGCATGCGCCCAGAGTAACCGGCACCCGCTCCGGAATCACCGCAAGCCGGGACGGCCGGACCCGCCCTCCTCCTTGCCCGGCAACGGCATAGTCACCGGCATGGTGCCCGTCTCGTGCTCACGCCCCGGAGGCTCGGTGGCCGGATCGGGATGACGGGCCCGGTAGTACGGATTGTCCGGCGGCAGGGAGGAACCGACCCGGCCGTACATGCCGAACGTCATCAGCAGCAGCCCCACGATGAAGCTGAAGAGCACGTTCTGGATCCGGAACGCCAGGAAGTTGTAGTCACTGTCCAGCAGCGCGAGGTTCAAGAAACCGTTCAGCAGGAACAGCACCCCGAACACCATGTTCAGCGTCGACGCCACGTTCCCGCCGATCACCATGCCCGCCAGCAGGATCACCCCGACGACGATGGACAGCACACTCAGCGTGCCGTTGGTGTTCAGCCCGATGACCCTGTCACCACCGGTGCTGAAGAAACCGATCTGGTCGATCAGCCCCAGAATGCCGAAGACGAGCAGGAACGCGCCGATCAGAGCCGCCCCGACGCGGTAGACCGTGTTCAGCCGGTGGTCCACGGGCAGATGCTCGTCGAACCGGATCCGCCGTCGAGGCCTGCTGTGCACTGCGTGTGTGGCCATGTCCGCCTCCTCCGGGCGCTAGCGGAGGCCATCCGTCCATCCAGCATCCGCCACCCCACCCCGAACCGCCACCACACGCCTCAACAGTCCGGGCCCCCGGCGTCCGTGCCCGGGCCGCACCGCCCCCGTCGCCTCAGTGGCCGCGCCGCACGGCCTCCGGCGCCCCAGCGTCCGGGCCGCACGGGCCCCCGGCGCCTCAGGGGCGGCGCCCCACGGCCTCCGGCGCCCCAGCGTCCGGGCCGCACGGGCCCCCGGCGCCTCAGGGGCGGCGCCCCACGGCCTCCGGCGCCCCAGTGCCCGCGCCGCACCGCCTCCGTCGCCTCAGTGACGGCGCCCCACGGCCTCCGGCGCCCCAGCCGTCGGCTCCCCGCCGCCCCAGCGCCTCAGTGACCCGCGCCGCCCCCGCGCTCCTCGCGGATCCGCGACACCACGTCGGCCACCGTCCGCCGTACCGCCTCCAGCTCCGTCAGGAAGTGCCAGTAGTCCGGGTGCCGGCCCTCCAGCGAGCCGATCGCCCGGTCCAGCCGGGCCACCGCGTCGTCCAGCGGACGCGCGTGCCGCGGATCGGGCGTCGTACATCCCGTCATGGCCAGCCGCTGGGCATCCCGGATCGCGAACCGGGTCCGCTCCGTCTCCGCCTGCGGATCCTTCTGCACCGCGTTCAACCGGGCGAGCCGGTCACCGGCGGCCGACACGGCCTCGTCGGTACTGTTCAGCAGCGCCCGCACCGTCGACAGCAGCGACGTGGCGTCCGGCCACCGCTGCGCGTCCCGCGCCGCCTGCGCCTCACGCAGCTTCGACTCGGCCTGCCGCACGTTCTCCGCGGCCGACGCGGGCACCTGCTGCAGGTCCTGCCAGCACGCCGCCGTGAAGCGCCGCCGCAGCTCGCTGAGCACCGGCTCGACCTGTCCCGCCCGGGTGGTCAGGGCCTGCGCACGGGTGCGCAGGCTGACCAGCCGGTGATCGATCTCCGCCGCCCGCTCCGGCAGCCGCTCGGCCTCGGCCCGGATCGCGGCGGCCTCCCGCTGCACCCGCTCGGCCCGCTCCAGCGTCTGCGGCACCCCGTGCTGCCCGGCGCCCTGGTTCAGCCTCGTCAGCTCCGGGGACAGCGCGGCCAGCCGGGCCGCGAGATCGTCCGCCGCCAGTCCTTTCTCCCGTACGGCGTCCAGCGCGTTGCTCGCCCCCAGCAGCGCCTGCCGGGCCCGCTCCACGGCCGGCGCCAACCGGGCCAGCTGGGTCTCGGCCTTGCCCAGCAACGGCCCCAGCGAGCTGCCGAAACGGTCCAGCTCCTCCTTGACCCGGACCAGCTCGTCCTTGGCCGCGGTCAGCTCGCTCCGCGCCCGGGCCGCCGTAGCCGCCTCAAGACCGTCGCGGTCGAGATCATGCGCGTCGACGGCCTGGATGTACCGCTGACTGACCTCGTCGATCCGCGCGCCCAGCGCCTCGAAGTCGGCGACCGCGCGCCGGGCGGCGGGGGAGTCGTCGACGGCCGTGATGGTCTCCACCGAGATCCGCAGGTCCCGCTGGGCGGTGTCCAGTTCGTAGAACGCGGCGGCCGCGGCGTCCTTCGCGGCCTGCGCCTCGGCCCGCTGACCCTCCGCACGCCCGCCGAACCACCGCCGGGTGCCGCCCCCGGCGAACGCGACCGGCAGCGCCAGCGCTACCACCACCGGCACACTCATCAGCGTCAGGACGTCACGCACCCCCGCGGACCCACGCCGGGTCCGTCCGGTCGGCGACGGCGGGTACGACTGCGTGGATGGCGTGCCCGGTGTCGCCCTCACATCCCTCTCCCGTGCTGTGGTCCGCCCTACCTGCTGTCATTCTCCCACCTGTTGAAGACGAACACACGAGCCGATCAGTTCGCCGTGGGCTCGGGGACTTTCACCGGCCGCGGCCGGAACGCACACCGGACGGACAGCGGGGCCTCCCTGGCCACACGCCCGCGCGGGCTTGCAGGGCAGGCGTCGGGACAATGTAGGCTGTCGGCCTGTCCCGGGTGCGTAGCTCAGCGGTAGAGCGCCTGCCTTACAAGCAGGATGTCGGCGGTTCGAAACCGTCCGCGCCCACCATGTGGATTCGAGAAGGCCCAGTCCCCGCAAGGGGCTGGGCCTTCGGTCATGGGGCGGGGGTCGCCCGGCCGGATTCCGGTGATCACCGGCGCGGGGTCAGTTGGCCTCGGGCGTATCGGGGGCGTGCTTCAGCCTGCTGCGGGCGTCGACGCGGTCCGGGCCGGGCAGGTCCGACCAGTAGCGGTGGGTGCTGACGAACACCGCGAGCTCGTGCTCCCGCTGCCGCAGCTTCTCCACCTCCGCCTGCTCGTCCTCCGTCCACCCCGGGGACGCGGACCGCTCGATCTTGCGCCACCCGCTTTCGTCGCTGAAGCCGTCCAGCGGCTCGACCGACCAGGGGAGCCGCCTCAGCAGGGCCGACAGCTCGGCCCTTATCTGGTGCAGCTCCTCCTGACCGGCGAGCAGGTCACTCGGAAAGTCATAGGACGTACCCACGCGGCAATGCTACGCCTGTTCGATTTTGAGTAGCGAGCTCGTTCCCGAGGTTCAGTCGAACGGGTGATCGGCTCAGTGACCGCTCTCCCGCAGTTCCCCCACGAGCCGCGTCGCCACCGGCACCGGTACGCCGTGCCGGTCCGCCGCGCGCAGCAGCGCCCCGCCGATGGCGTCGAGTTCGAGCGGGCGGCCCGCCTCCGCGTCGCGCTGCATGGACGACTTCATGCCGGCCGGGAAGGCGGCGTACCTGGCCATGGCCGCGGCCGGGTCGGCTGGGGCGCCGCAGGCGCGGCTGACCGCGGCCGTCTCGGCGACCAGCGAGCGCAGTTCCTCGTCGTGCCGGGTGCGCACGTCGCCGAGAGGGAGGCCGTACCGCGTGGTGAGCAGGGCGAGGGGTGCGAGGAACGCCATCTTGGCCCACAGCGCTGCCGTTTCGTCCTCGACGACCCGGGCGGTGGGGCCGGCGTCGGACAGCACCGCGGCGAGGGCGTCCAGGCGCGGCCGGGGCGCGGTGCCGCTCGCCAGGTCGATCTCAGTGAAGGGGCTGTCGTGTTCGAAAACGCCCGGCGCGGTCCGGGTCGCCTCCACCCGGATCACGGCCGGGGCCACGAGGTCGGGGCGGTAGCGGGCGCGCAGGGTCGCGGGGTGTTCGACGCCGTTGAGGAACGGTACGAGGAGGGCGTCGCCGAGTGCGGCGGGCGGGACGCGGGTGAGGGCGTCGTCCAGGCCGGTGTGCTTGACGGTGACGAGGCAGGCGTCCACCGGTTCGCGCAGTTCGGTGTCGGCCTCCACGGCCGCGGTGAAGTCGCCGAACTGACGGCTGCGGACCTGGATTCCGTGGGTGCGCAGGATGGCGGCGGTGTCCTCGCGGGCCAGGCAGACGACGCGGTGGCCGGAGCGGGACAGGAGGGCGGCGAGGAGACCGCCGACGCCGCCGGGGCCCAGTACGGCCACGGTCCGCCTGGTCCGCTCCGGCCGGCCGGTCTCCGCCGGCCTCCCGGCCTGCTCGGCCTGTCCGGCGTGCTCGGCCTGTCCCGTGTTTCCGGCCTGCCCGGTCTGCCCGGTCTGCTTCGTCGTCATGAGGGGCTCCCTCTCGTCGGTCGGCCCCGTGGGTCGGTGGCCGCCTTCGGCGTGATCCTCGCAGGGGTGGGCGCGTTGCGTGAGACTGGGGGCATGTGCCGGAGTATCAAGACGCTGCGCCCGCCAGTGCTGCCCGACGAGGCCACCGAGGACGACATCCGCGCCGCCGCGCTGCAGTACGTGCGGAAGGTCTCGGGGTTCCGGGCGCCCGCCGCCCACAACCGCGAGGTGTTCGAGCGGGCCGTGGAGGCCGTCGCGGAGGCCACGGCCGAGCTGCTCGGGGGGCTTGAGGTGCGGGGGCGGGCCGTGCGGACGGCGGCGGAGTAGGGGAGCGCTTCCCCGCGCTCCGAGGGGCCCGGGTGGTGGGCCGGTCGCCGCTCGGGGGTCCCGTGCTGCCCGCTTCCTGCTTCGGGGCCGGTCGCCGCTTTCGCCTGACGGTTGATCAGATGGCTTTGCCCGATGGGTGGTTGACGCCGAGTTTGCCGTGGCCGGCGTGGGCCGGGTGGCGGCGGTGGGTAGCTGTGCAGGGAGTGGATTCGGTCACACTTTCGGTCCGCGCTGCGGCGGTCGGGGCCCCGCTACGTGCGCTCGCGCCCGGAAGGGCGCCGTCGGGAGGCGTGGAACCATGGCCAAATGTTGAACTTGCAAGCACCTATTAGGTTCACCTAACCTGGGTCTCCATTCGGTACCGCCGCCCCCACGACCGGCCCGTCCCCGGCCGGCCCGACCGAACCGAAGAGGAGACCCCCCACATGTCCGCACGTCTCAATTCCGCTCAGCCGTACGTCACCGGGCTGTTCCGCGTGGTCGTCGGCCTGCTGTTCACCGTGCACGGCGCCGCCTCGCTGTTCGGCGTCCTCGGCGGCGCCATGGGCACCCACGGCGGGACCATCGAGGCCGGCGCCTGGCCCGGCTGGTACGCGGCGGTGATCCAGCTCGTCGCCGGCGGCCTCGTCCTGGTCGGCCTCGGTACGCGTGGCGCCGCGCTGGTCGCCTCGGGCTCGATGGCGTTCGCGTACTTCGACGTCCACCAGCAGGCCGCCCTGTGGCCCATCCAGAACGGCGGCGAGCTGTCGGTGATGTTCTGCTGGTCCTTCCTGCTGCTGGTCTTCACCGGTTCCGGCGCCTTCGGCCTGGACCGGCTGGTCACCCGGCGTACGGCCGCGGCGCGCCGGCCCTCCGCCGAGCAGGCTCCGATAGCGGCCTGACCACAGCCCGCCGGGGCACTGCTTCAAGGTGTCCGGACAGGGCATACGGACACGGCGCCCCACCCCGCTCCCGAAGCGGGGTGGGGCGCCGCCGGGTCCGCTCGGTGTGAAGGCCCGGAAAACGGGGTGACGATCACGTGCGCCCCCTGAGAACCTCCTGTCACACCCGCGGCGTACGCTGTATGGCTGTCATCGGGGGAGTCACGGGGGACGGGGAGCAGTCGTGTGGGAGAGCCTGGGGTCACTGGCCGCCGGCCCATGGATCTACGTCATGGTGGCCCTGTCGGTGCTGCTCGACGTCTTCCTGCCGGTGCTGCCGAGCGGTGTCCTCGTCATCACGGCGGCCACGGCGGCGGCCGCGGGCACGGGCGCCGCGACAGGACAGGTCCCGCACGAGGTGCCGGACATCCTCGCGTTGATCCTCTCCGCCGCGACCGCCTCGCTCCTCGGTGACGTCGCCGCCTACCGGCTGGCCTGGCGGGGCGGGGAGCGCCTGGACCGGGCGATAGGCCGCTCCCGTCGGCTGACCGTCGCGCAGGAACGTCTCGGCGAGGCGCTGTCCCGGGGCGGCGGGGCCCTGGTGGTGCTGGCCCGGTTCGCGCCGGCCGGCCGCTCGGTGGTGTCCTTCTGTGCCGGCGCGGCGCACCGCCGGGCCCGTGACTTCGTTCCCTGGTCCGCGCTGGCCGGCCTGTCCTGGGCCGCCTACAGCGTCGCCCTCGGCTACTTCGGCGCCCGCTGGCTGGGCGCCACCTGGCTGGCCACCGGCGTCTCGGTGGCCGCACTGGTCGGCGCGGGCGCGGCGGCCGGCTTCCTGGTCCGGCGGCGGCCGGCGTAACGGTTCAAGAGTGGGCCCTGCCCGGGCGGTTGGGACGCGGCCCTGAACGGCGCCGCCCTCCCCGGCCGCCTGCTCGTGGCGGCCGGAGAGGGCTGTGGGGGGCCGGCGGTCAGCAGCTCGCCAGGTAGTTGGTCAGCGCGGACTTCTCCGCCGAGTCGACCGACAGGTTGTAGTAGTACTTCACCTGCACCCAGGCGCGGACGTACGTGCAGCGGTACGCGGTGCGGGACGGCATCCAGGTGGCCGGGTCCTGGTCGCCCTTGGCCTGGTTGACGTTGTCGGTGACGGCGAGGAGCTGCGGACGGGTCAGGTCGTTGGCGAAGGCCTGCCGCTGGGCGGTGGTCCACTTGCTCGCGCCGGAGTCCCAGGCCTCGGCCAGCGGCACCAGGTGGTCGATGTCGAGGTCGGAGGCGGCGGTCCAGGTGGCGCCGTCGTACGGGGAGTACCAGCTGCCGCTGGTGGCGGCGCAGGAGGAGTCGGTGACGACGTTCGTGCCGTCCCGCTTGAGGACCGTCTCGCGGGTGTTGCAGGTGCCGCTGATGGTGATCCAGAGCGGGAACAGGTCGCGGCTGTAGCCGGTGCGGTTCTCGGTGGCCACGGTGAGCTGGGAGAGGTAGCTGCGGGCCGTGGCGCCGCTGACCGGCGTGGGCAGGGCCGCGGAGGCGCTCGGCGCGTTGAACAGGGCGACGGAGGCTACCAGTCCGCTGAGGGCGGCGAGTATGCTGAGCCGTCGACGCGCGTAGAACCGGGACATGCGAACTCCCTTGTGCGGTGGGGGTGTTGGAGCGCGGGCGTGGGAATGCTCGCGCTGCCGTGTTGCCGGTCGGTGAGCGCTCGGTTAGAAGTTAGTGTCGTGCGCATGACACGACAAGGTTCAGGCTCGAACTTTCGATCGCGTACCATGGGCGGTGCAGAAGGGGAGTAGCTCTTCGCCGGACCGTCGACATACTGCTCAGCGAGCCTGAGCCGGCGCCCGGAGGCGGATCCCGCGTGGACCGCCCAGCGAGACCTTCGGCAAGCAGTGCACGCCCGTGCCCCCGAGGCGCGGGCGCCGAGTGCGCTGCCGTGCCGAGGTGTCCTCAGTCAGGTACAGCACTCTCGGTGGGGCAGCCCCGACCGATTGAGGAACCTTGATCAGCATCACCGTGACGGCGATCGTCTTCGGCGTCGTCTTCCTGGCCGAACTGCCGGACAAGACCGCGCTCGCCGGCCTCGTCCTCGGCACCCGCTACCGCGCCTCGTACGTCTTCGCGGGCGTCGCCGCCGCCTTCCTGCTGCACGTCGTGCTCGCCGTCGCGGCCGGCAGCGTGCTGACCCTGCTCCCGCAGCAGATCGTGCACGCGCTCACCGGTGTGCTGTTCCTCGGCGGCGCGGCGGTGCTGCTGCTGAAGAAGGACGAGGGCGAGGAGGAGGTCAAGAAGCCCGCCGACCAGTCCTTCTGGAAGGTCGCCGGCACCGGGTTCATGCTCATCCTGGTCGCCGAGTTCGGCGACCTCACGCAGATCATGACCGCCAACCTCGCCGCCCGCTACGACGACCCCATCTCCGTCGGCGTCGGCGCGGTCCTCGGTCTGTGGGCCGTGGCCGGGCTCGGCATCGTCGGCGGCAAGGCCCTGATGAAGCGGGTGCCGCTGCGGCTGATCACACAGATCGCGGCGCTGCTGATGCTGGCTCTGGGCGTGTGGAGCCTGTACGAGGCCGTCGCCGGCTGAGCGAACGGACGGTGAACCCTCGCCGGTGGTGGTGGCGGTGCCGCGACTTGTTTTGTACCGTGGAGAAACAAAGTGGCTCCCGCCCGTTTTCCCTGACCGGCGGGCGGGGCCGTTTTGTCTCCCACTCCGCCCACCGCGCTTCACCCCGCCCAGCCCGTTCGTTCGTTTCCCGGGGAGTCCCGGGAACCCCGAGGAGGAGCCGCCGATGCCGGCGACCGCCACGCCCGCCGTCCTCACCGCCCGTGCCCTCCTGCTCGACATGGACGGCACCCTCGTCAACTCGGACGCCGTGGTCGAGCGCATCTGGCGGCGCTGGGCCGAGCGTCACGGCCTGGACGGCGACGAGGTGATGAAGGTCGTGCACGGGCGGCAGGGCCACGCCTCCATGGCGGTGCTGCTGCCCGAGCGGCCGGTGGAACAGAACCTGGCCGACAACGCCCGCATGCTCGCCGAGGAGACCGCCGACATGGACGGCGTGGTCGAAGTGCCCGGCGCCGGCGCCTTCCTCGCCTCGCTGCGCGGTGTCCCGCACGCGCTGGTGACCTCCGCCGACGTCGCCCTGTCCACCGCGCGCATGGCGGCCGCCGGGCTGCCGCTGCCCGAGGTGCGCGTCACCGCCGAGTCGGTGGGGGCGAGCAAGCCCGACCCCGAGGGGTTCCTCAAGGGCGCGGCGGAACTGGGCGTGGACCCGGCGGACTGTGTCGTCTTCGAGGACTCCGGGGCCGGGATCGCGGCCGGACGGGCCGCGGGGATGCGGGTCGTCGGCGTGGGGCCGCGGGCCGCTGCGCACGGGCCGGACGTCGTGGTGCCGGATCTGACCGGAGTACGGGTGGAACCCGCCGGGGACGGTACGGTCCGGCTGCACCTGGCCTGAGCGGCACCGAGTCGCCCGCACTGCGTCCGCTCGGTGCCGCGGATCGAAGCGCGCCCGGCCCGAGGCGCTCTCGGAGGGGGCGGCCCGCCGCGCAGTCGCCCCGCTCGGAGACGCGCATCGAGGTCGCACCTGCTCGAAGCGGCACCTGCTGGAGGTCGCACCCGGCCCGAAGCGCGGTCTCGGAGGGAGCGGCCCGCCTCGCAGTCGCCCCGCTCGGAGACGCGGATCGACGTCGCACCTGCTCGAAGCGGCACCTGCTGGACGTCGCACCCGGCCCGAAGTGCTCCCGGTGGAGGGCGGCCCGCCTCAGGAGGGTGCGCGGGGCTACCAGGTCTCCGACTCCAGCTTCGCGCGGGTGGCCGGGCCGTAGACCCCCGGCGTGTCGCCGCTGATGCCGCGGGCCAGTTGGTACGTGCGCACGGCGTCCTCGACCGGGCGCGTGTACACGCCGTCGATGTGGTCGGGGTAGAGGTTCAGCGCGCTCAGCCGGGTCTGCAGATCGATGACCTCGAGGCCCTGGTCGCCGCGGCGCAGGACCAGTGCGGTGGCGGTCGGGCCGGGGCTGCCGGCCGACGCCGTGCCCGAGGGGGCCGGGCGGGACGCGCCGCGGGACGCCGAGGGGGTCGCCGTCCCGGGTGCGGACGTCCCGGGCGCGGGCAGGCGGGCGGCCGACGGGGACGCGGGCTCGGACGAGAAGGCGGAGCCCGGCGACGTGGGCGCCTCTTCCGGCACGCTTTCGCGCACCTGCGGTGCCGACCGGTCCCGGGTCGGTTCCTGGTAGGAGAACAGTCCGCCGGCGAGACCCACGGCGGCCGCCACCACGCCCGCGCCCGCAATGCACAGCAGGGCGGTACGGCGCCGGCGGGTGCGGCCGGCGGAACCGGCGGGGCCCGGGAACGGCTGTGCGCCGAAGTCCCCGGGCGGCGGTAAGCGTCTCGCGCCGGACCCGTCCGGCACGGCCCCCCGCGCCGCCGGCCCGCCCACCCGAACGGCGTCTTCGCCCGGCTCCGCCGAAGTCAGCCCGTTCGGCGAGGACTGCCGCTCCGCCGGGGTCCGCCCGTCCGGTGAGGGCCGCTGCTCCGCCGGCGCGCTCACCCGAACGGCGTCTCCGTCCGGCTCCGCCGGGGTCCGCCCGTCCGGTGAGGACTGCCGTTCCGCCGGGGTCCGCCCGTCCGGTGAGGGCCGCTGCTCCGCCGGCCCGCTCGTCCGAACGGCGTCCCCCGCGCCCCCACCGTCCGCGGGAACGGCGCTGTCCCCGGCCGAAGCCTCCCCGCCCAGCCCTGCCGGGGTCCGCTCGTTCGGCGAGGATCCCTGTCCCGCCGGTCCGGGCGCGCCGGCTCCGTCGGGGTCGCCCATCTCCACGTACGGCCGTATGCGCAGCGGGTCGAAGTCCTCCGCCGCGGCCGCCTCGGCCGTGCGCGTCTCGCGCAGCGCCCGGGACGCCCGTTCCGTGCAGTCGCACGACGGCGTGTTGTCCGGTCCTCTGGGCGCGCCGCACTCCGGGCAGGTGTGGCCGCTCGACTCCGTCATGTGTTCGCCCCGTCCCCTCGCGAGCTTCAGAGGATATGCAGACTTCCTCCACAACCGCAGGACTCAAAGGACAATCACAGGACTCGACGGGCCATAAGTGGTGACACCACTCAGGATGGAAGAGGTGCATCGAGCCCCGGGAGGTCTCCATGGCCCTGGACACGCACGGCGCGGCGAAGGACGCCACGGCCGCCGAGCACGTCTCCGGCAACGCGCTCGTCTCGATCGGGGCCCTGCTGCTCGGGCTGCTGCTGGCCGCGCTCGACCAGACCATCGTGGCGACCGCGCTGCCCACGATCGTCAGTGACCTGGGCGGCCTCGAGCACCTGTCCTGGGTGGTCACCGCCTACCTGCTGGCCTCCACCGCCGCGACCCCGCTGTGGGGCAAACTCGGTGACCAGTACGGGCGCAAGAGGCTGTTCCAGACCGCGATCGTCGTCTTCCTCGTCGGCTCCGCGCTGTGCGGAATGGCGCAGGACATGCCGCAGCTCATCGCCTTCCGGGCGCTGCAGGGGCTGGGCGGCGGCGGGCTGATGGTCCTGTCGATGGCGATCGTCGGCGACATCGTGCCGCCCCGGGAACGCGGCCGCTACCAGGGCCTGTTCGGCGCGGTGTTCGGCGCCACCAGCGTGCTCGGGCCGCTCCTCGGCGGGCTGTTCACCGAGCACCTGAGCTGGCGCTGGGTGTTCTACGTCAACCTGCCCGTCGGCGTCGTCGCCCTGGCCGTGATCGCCACCGCCCTGCACATCCCGCGCCGCACCGCCCGGCACGTCATCGACTACCTCGGCACCGTCCTGATCGCCTCGGTCGCCACCTGCCTGGTGCTGGTCGCCTCCCTGGGCGGCACGACATGGGACTGGAACTCGCCGCAGATCGTCGGGCTCGCCGTGCTCGGTGTCGTGTTCGCCGTCGCCTTCGTCGCGGTGGAACGCCGGGCGGCGGAGCCGGTCCTGCCGCTCACGCTGTTCCGCCTGCGCACCTTCACCCTGGCCGCCGTCATCAGCTTCATCGTCGGCTTCGCCATGTTCGGCGCGATGACCTACCTGCCGACCTTCCTCCAGGTCGTGCACGGGATCTCCCCGACCATGTCCGGTGTCCACATGCTGCCGATGGTGATCGGCCTACTGCTGGCCTCCACGGTGTCCGGGCAGATCGTCAGCCGCACCGGCCGCTGGAAGGTGTTCCCGGTCGCCGGCACCGCCGTGACCGCCATCGGCCTGCTCCTGCTGCACCGGCTCGACGAGCACAGCCCGACCGCGGAGATGAGCGCCTACTTCTTCGTCTTCGGCCTGGGCCTCGGCCTGGTCATGCAGGTCCTGGTGCTCATCGTGCAGAACGCGGTGTCGTACGAGGACCTCGGCGTCGCCACCTCCGGCGTCACCTTCTTCCGCTCCATCGGCGCGTCCTTCGGCGTCGCGGTCTTCGGCACCGTCTTCGCGAGCCGTCTCGCCGACAAGCTCGCCGACGCCTTCCGCGGCGTCCGGCTGCCGCCCGGCGCCACGCCCGACGCCCTCAAGGCGGACCCGCGGGGCATCGCCGCCCTGCCGCCCCCGCTGCGCCCGGCGGCCCTGCACGCGTACGCGTCCGCCATCACCGACGTGTTCCTGTACGCCGCCCCGGTCGCCGCACTCGGGTTCCTCCTGGCGTGGTTCCTGAAGGAGGACCCGCTGCGCGGCTCGGTCACCGCGCCGGACGCCTCCGAGACCATCCCGCCGAACCCGGTCGAACGCTCCTCCCACGACGAGGTGAGCCGCGCGCTGTCCGTGCTCGGCACCCGCGAGGGGCGGCGCGAGATCTACCGGGACATCACCGAGCGGGCCGGCTACGACCTGCTGCCCGCCGCGAGCTGGCTGCTGCTGCGCATCCGCAGGTACGGCTCGGTGGAGCCCGGTGTGCTCGCCGAGCGCTGTCCCGTGCCGCTGCAGGCCGTCCTGGCCGCCGCCCGCCAGGTCGAGGAGCGGCGCCTGGCCGAGCGGGAGGGCCTGGACCTGGTGCTGACCGCGTCCGGCCGCGAGGTCGCCGAACGGCTCGCCACGGCCCGCGAGGAGTCCCTGGCCGATCTGCTCGGCGACTGGTGGGAACCCGGCCGGTCCACCGACCTCACCCGGCTGGTGAAGGAGCTGACCGGCGAACTGTGCGGCTCGGAACGCGAGCGGCCGCACAACGGCACGGTGCTCAGGACCGGTTGACCGGCTCCGCCAGTTCCTTGCGGAACCAGTGCTCGGCGTACCGGTCGTCGTTGTGGGGCGGCGTCTCCGCGTAGCCGAGCCGGGCGTACAGGGCGCGGGCCTCGACCAGGTCGCCGCGGGTGTCGAGGACCAGCGCCGTGGCGCCGAGGGCGCGGGCGGCCTCCTCGGCGGCGGCGACCAGCAGCGCCGCCCCGCCCCGGCCGCGCATCCCCGCCAGCACGAACACCCGGGTGAGTTCGGCGGTGTCCGGGGTGAGCAGCCGTACCCCCGCCGAGCCGGCCGGCTCACCGTCGTACCGGCCCAGCAGCAACTGCCCGTTGGGCGGCGAGAGTTCGGCGCCCGTGCGGGCCGCGATCTCCCGTTCCAGCTCGTCCGGCGCGGTGCGGCGCCCCTCGTGCAGCAGGTACCAGCGGTCGCTGACCTCGGTGTAGTACGCCCGCCAAAGGGCGGCGGCGGCCGGGGAGTCGAACGGTTCCGGGGTGATCGTCCACGTCATGCCGGGGATTGTCCGGTGCCGGCGGGTGGCGGGCGCAACCGGATATCCGCGCGCCGCTTCGCCGGTGGGCCACCGTTTGTGCGCTGACTTCCGGGTCACACGCAAGGAGAGCCGGCCAGCGGGGCCGGTCCGATTCCGGAAGGCAACCATGTCAACAGGCATGATCATCGCTGTGATCGTGGTCGTGGCGGCCCTGGTCCTCGCCGCCACCCTGGTAATGCGCGGCCGCGGCCGGCAGGGCGGACCGGACCTGAAGCGGCGCTTCGGGCCCGAGTACCAGCGGACCGTGGCCCGGCACGACGGCGACACCAAGGCCGCCGAGCGAGAGCTGACGGAGCGTCTGGAGCGCCACGGCAAGCTGCGTGAGCGCCCCCTGGAGCCCGCCGAGCGCGAACAGTACAGCGCCCGCTGGACGGCCGTGCAGGAGCGGTTCGTCGAGGCGCCCCGAGAGGCCGTGGCCGAGGCCGACCGGCTGCTGTCGGACCTCGCCGCCTTCCGCGGCTACCCGGAGGGCGGCCGTTACGAGGAGCAGGTCGCCGCGCTCTCCGTGCACCACGCCCAGCACGTCGAGGGATACCGCCGGGTGCACCGGGTGGGCCAGGCCGGGCCGGGCGGCGGTGCGGGGGAGTCCGCCGCCGGAACCGAGGAGCTGCGCACCGCCCTGATGGACGCGCGTGCCCTCTTCGACGACCTGATGAACGACTCCACTCCGGCCACCGGCCACCGCTCCGAGACCGCCACCGGGACGGGTGACGACACCCGGCACCAGTCGTCCGGCAAGGCCGGCATCTTCGGCAAGAGCCACCCGAGGGGAGTCTGACCATGGCGCGCGACAGGGATGCGGCAGCGGATGCCGAGCGGTATCCGGCCGAAGGCGACGTCACCGGCGCCGGGCGGCGCCCCGACGACGAGCGCCGGGTCGGTGAGCGGCTCGCCGACGGGCCCGTACGCGGGGAGTCGGTGCACCGCTCCGAGGACGGGGCGGGCCCGCTCCGCGGCGAGGCCGGCGCCGGCCGGGAGGGTCTGACGGGAGACGACCGCACACCGCGGGACGGCGTGGACGCCCACTCGGGCGCGGCCGCCGCCGGCACGACCGGGACGAGCGCGGCGGGCACAGGCCGTACCGGGACCGGAACCGCCGAGACGGGCATCCCCGGAAGGGGCACCGCCGAAGCCGGGGTCCACGAAGCCGGCACCCACCAAGCCAGGACCCCTGAGGGCGGGACCCTTGGGACGGACGCTGCCCGTGCCGGCGCTCCCGGAACGGACACCGCCCGGGCTGATGCTCCCGGCACCGGCGCCACCGCAGTCGGCGCCGCCGAAGGCGCGGGCGTGGCGGACCGGCGCGAGTCCGGTTCGGGCGTACGCGGCGACGAGGCGCTCGGCGTCCCCGGCGCGCGCGACCGGACGAGCGGTGACGGGCCGGCGGCGCCGGTTCCGGACGGGGTCACGAGGGGCGGCGCGAAGACGGCCGACGGCGTGGCGTCCGGCACGGGGCACCTCGGGTCCGCCGCCGCTGGGACCGGCGACACCGGCCGGCCCGGCACCGGGGGCAAGGACTCCGGCAGCCGCACCCCGCTCCTCGCGCACGAGGAGGCGGAGAAGTGGGAGGCGCAGCTGCGCCAGACGCTCGCCGGATTCGTGGAGGAACCCCGCTCGGCCGTCGAGGAGGCCGACCGGACACTGGAGGAGATCGCCGCGCGGTTCGGCGAGGCCGTGACCCGGCGCCGCAGGTCGTTGCGCATGTCCTGGCAGAACGGCGAGGAGGACGGCCCTGGGCACGGGACCGACACCGAGCAACTGCGCCTGGCTCTGCGCGACTACCGCGAACTGGCCGACCGCCTGCTCCACCTCTGAACCGGGCGCGCACCCCGGGCCCGGCTCAGCCCGCCGGGCCCGGTTCCGCGTTCGTGGCGGTCCTGCGCCGCCGCCACTCGCGCACGACCTCCTCGACGTCGTACGGCTTCTTGCCCAGATACGGTCCCGGCGGCGGCTTGAACATCATGTCGCGGATCTTCACGTTGACGTCTTCGATGATCTTCCTGACCATCCGCTCCGTGGGCGCCGCGTAGGCCGCGACGAGCGCGTCCTCCGCCTCCTTGCGCAGGGCCAGCGCCGGCGGCAGCACCGCGAGTCCCTCGCGGGCCATCTTCCGCTTGACCCACCACAGTTCGTCGTAGGTGGAGTCGAGGTCGGCGGGCAGCGGCTCACCCGCGCCCGGCAGCCGCTCGAACTCCCCGCGCCCCTGTGCGTCCCGGATCTGCTTGTCGACCCAGGACTCGAACGGAACGCCCGGTGGCTTTCGCTCGGTCATGAGCCCATTGTGCCGGACGCCGCCCCGCCGGGCGTTTTATCATGCGGCGGCGGTGCGGCAAACAGGCCACCGCGCAGGGACGTCTCCGACGCCGCCGCTCCTTGGGCGTCGCAGCATCTTCAGGGGGAACGCACGTGCTCGAACTGACCATGGCCACCGTCTCCGGGGCCGACACGGGCGCCACCGCCGGCATGACGATGGCCGACGCGCCCAGCGAGCCGGGCGCCGTGCTGCGCGTGGGCCGGGACGCGTCCGCGTGCCGCCTGGTCACCCCCGAGGACTGGCTTTTCGTCTCCCGCGTCCACCTGGAGTTCCGGTTCGGCCCCGACGGCGCCTGGCAGCTCTCCTGGCTGCGCGGCTCGCAGGCCGAGCCGTCCGCCGAAGTGCGGCTGATCGTCGGCGAGTACGCGCAGACCGTCGCCTACGGCGCGGCCGTGACGCTGCCGCGCGGCGGCTCCGGCGAGGTCGTCGTCCAGGACCGCACCGCGCCGCGCAGCGTCAACGTCGGCTTCTACCACGAGGTCTGAGCCGCGGGCCCGGAGCGGCCGGCGGGTGGCTCAGCCCAGCACCCGGGCCACCGCGAACCCGTCGTACCCCTTGCTGCCCACCGTCTGCACGGCCGTGCCGGTCAGCCTGGGGTGGGCGGCGATCAGCTCGATGGCCTCGCGCGTGCCGACCACGTCCGGCTCCCTGCTGTCGGCGTCGGCCACCCGCCCGCCGCGCACCACGTTGTCCACCACGATGAGGCTGCCCGCCCGGCTCAGCCGCAGCGCCCACTGCACGTAGTGGGCGTTGTTGGACTTGTCGGCGTCGATGAAGACCAGGTCGAAGGGGGCCGGGTTCTCGTCGGCGAGCTTGGGCAGCGACTCAAGGGCCGGCCCCACCCGCACCTCCGCGATCCGCTCCAGACCGGCCCGGGCGATGTTGCGGGTCGCCACCTCGGCGTGCTTGGCGCTGTACTCCAGCGAGATCAGCTTGCCGTCGGCCGGCAGGGCGCGGGCCAGCCAGATGGTGCTGTAACCGCCGAGGGTGCCGATCTCCAGGACGGTCCGGGCGCCCTGGATCTCCGCGAGCAGCTGGAGGAACTTGCCCTGGGTGGCCGTCACGCTGATGTGCGGCAGCCCGGCGGCCTCGCTGTCGCGCAGGGCCGCCTGGAGCGCATCGTCCTCCGGTGCGAGATGGCTGCTGAAGTAGAAGTCGACGTCGTCCCAGAGCTGCGAGCTCATGCGTCTGCTGCCTTTCCCGAGTGTCCGCCCGAGTCTCTTCCCGGGGCTCCTTGGGCCTTTCCCTGCATCGTCTCAGCCGAGGGGCGCGGACGGCGGGAGCGGCGGCGGTGACCGCACCGGCGGCGGGGCGGCCACTCGGCCGCCGGGCGCGGTACGGCGGCCGGCACGGCGGGCCGTGGCAGTCGGCCGTGCCCTGCGGCCCGGATCGTCCGGCGGGCGGGGACGCGAACGGCCCCCGGGCGCTCGCGCTCCGGGGGCCGCTCGACGGTGACGGACCGGTGCCTACCGCTCCACCGAGGGGGCCGAGCCCGGCAGCGGGCGGCCCGCCGACTCGGACATGCGCCAGACGGCGAACCCGCCCACGACGGCCGCGGCCATCATGTAGTACGCGGGCATCATCATGTTCCCGGTGGCGCCGATCAGGGCGGTGACCACCAGCGGGGTCGTACCGCCGAACAGGGACACCGAGACGTTGAAGCCGATGGACAGGGAGCCGTAGCGGACCCGGGTCGGGAAGAGCGCGGGCAGCGCGGCAGGCATGGCGGCGGTGAAGCAGACCAGCAGCATGCCCAGCGCGCCCATACCCAGGGCCACGGCCACCAGGCTGCCCTGGCGGATCAGCAGCAGGGCCGGGACGGACAGCAGCAGGAAGCCCGCGCAGCCCGCGGCGATCACCGGGCGGCGGCCGACGCGGTCGGTCAGGGCGCCGGCGAACGGCTGGACGATCATCATCAGGGCCATCACGCCCAGCACGACCAGCAGCCCGTGCGTCTCGTCGTACTTCAGC
Organism: Streptomyces sp. NPDC038135; assembly: GCF_055601245.1. NCBI lineage: Bacteria > Bacillati > Actinomycetota > Actinomycetes > Kitasatosporales > Streptomycetaceae > Streptomyces > Streptomyces sp. NPDC038135. The sequence goes on from NZ_JBVJXS010000002.1 coordinate 693,895, forward strand.
TCACTGGTCAGGTAGCTCGGCATGTACGACAGCAGCATGTAGTCGGTGACGTTGAAGACCAGCACCAGGCCCATGCACAGCAGCAGCGCCTTCCACTGGCCCGCGACCATCTCGCGCAGCGGCACCTTCGGCCGGGAGGCCTCGGCCTTCTCGACCTCGGCCGCGAACGCCGGGGTCTCCTCCAGGCGCATCCGCAGGTACAGGCCGATGATGCCCATCGGGCCCGCGATCAGGAACGGGATACGCCAGCCCCAGGTCAGCAGGTCGTGCGTGGACAGCAGGGCCGTCATCAGGGTGACGAGGCCCGCGCCGCCGATGTAGCCGGCCAGCGTGCCGAACTCGAGCCAGCTCCCGAAGAAGCCGCGCTTCTTGTCCGGCGCGTACTCCGCGATGAACGTCGAGGCGCCGGCGTACTCGCCGCCGGTGGAGAAGCCCTGCACCAGGCGGGCGGCCAGGAGCAGCAGCGGCGCGCCCACGCCGATCGAGGCGTACGACGGGATCAGGCCGATCGCGAACGTGCCCGCCGCCATCATGATCATGGTGAGGGCGAGGACCTTCTGGCGGCCCACGCGGTCGCCCAGCGGGCCGAAGACCATGCCGCCCAGCGGGCGGACCAGGAAGGCCGCGGCGAAGGCGCCGAACGTCGAGAGCAGCTGTGCGGTCGGGTTGCCTGACGGGAAGAAGACCTTGCCCAGGGTGACCGCGATGTAGCTGTAGACACCGAAGTCGAACCATTCCATGGCGTTGCCGAGCGCGGCCGCCTTCACGGCGCGCTTCACCATGGCGGAGTCGGTGACGGTGACGTCGGCGTGGGCCTTCGAGGCCCGCGGGGTCTTCAGGTGCGGGGTGACTGCAGTGGCGGTCGCCAAAACGGAACTCGCCTACCTCTCGACGGGGACGGGGACAGGGCCCGGGCGACGGCGGTGTCGGACAGCAGGCCGAAAAGCGACGATAGGCGGACTTCGCCTGCTTACGTCACGTACGCGGGTCGATGCATAGTGCAGCTAAAGGGCGCGTATGCAGGTACTCCTGCCCGCTCGGGCCGGGTCATGCATACCTGTCGTTGTGATCCTTGTCGCGCCGGATCGGGGCAACCGAAGGTCGTTTCGGGGGTCCCGAAGGTCGTTTCCGGGGGTTCCGAAGGTCGTTTCCGGGGTTCCGAAGGTCGTTCCGGGCTCCCGGGAGTGCTCACTCCCGCCCCGACGCCACGACCGCCAGCACCCCCGAAGCCGCCGCCGCGACCAGCAGGGGGAGGCCGAGTCCCTGGTGGAGGACCAGCCAGGCGCCGAGGCAGGCGCCCGCGACCATGGCGACCACCGCCGCCGTGCGGCGCGGGGAGCGGTGGCCGGTGGCGTCGCCGAGGCGGGACTCGGAGGCCAGGCCGGTCAAGGTCATCGTCAGGACCGTGGTGGTCAGGTCGGCGATGCCCAGCTTGCGGACGGTCGCGTTGCGCAGGCCCAGCGCGAAGGCGGTCAGCGCGATCAGGGCGTACCGGGTGGCGGTCGTGTCCGGCCAGGCGAAGGCGACCGCGGCCGAGCCGCCGAGCAGCACCGCCTCCGTCGCCAGGATCCGGCGGGCCCACCCGCGCCGCGAGCGCCCGCCGAAACGGGCCGCCGCCCGGCCGCCGGCCACCGCGCCCAGCAGGAAGCAGGCCAGCGACGTCGCCGTCAGCGGGACCGAGAAGCCGGGGGCGCCCGCGGCGGCGAAGCCCAGGACGACCACGTTGCCCGTCATGTTGGCCGTGAACACCCGGCCCAGGCCCAGATAGCTGACCGCGTCGATCAGGCCGCTCACCACGGTCAGCGCCAGCAGCACGGTCACCAGCCGCACCCCTCGCGTCTCCGGCTCCGGCGCGGGCGGTGACGGCGTGGTCATGCTTCCTCCGGTGGGCCGGACGGACGGGGCTGGTGCCAGGCCCACCATGTTCCCCCGGCCCGGCGCCCCGCGTGAGGCGCCGCGCAGCACGCGGACATACGCGCGCACCCTCGCCGGGCGGGGCGAGGGTGCGGACGCGGGTGCGGTGCGGGGAGCGCGGGCGGCTCAGTACCAGCCGTTGGCCTGCCAGAAGCTCCAGGCCTCGACCGGGCTGCCGTAGCGGGAGTTCATGTAGTCCAGCCCCCACTTGATCTGGGTGGCCGGGTTGGTCTTCCAGTCGGAGCCGGCGGAGGCCATCTTCGAACCGGGCAGGGCCTGCACCAGGCCGTAGGCGCCGGAGGAGCCGTTGGTGGCGCTGGGGTTCCAGCCGCTCTCGTGCTCGACGATCTTGCTGAAGGCGTTGTACTGCGCCGCGTCCGGGATCATCCTGTGCGCGATCGTCTGGGCGGTGGCGGCCGAGTCGGTGGCGGCCTGGGCGGGCGCCGCGGACAGGGCCATGCCGGCGGTGGCGGCGGCCAGGGCGACGGTCGTGAGGGCCTTCTTCGGGGAGGCGATGCGGCGGATGAAGGAGACGGACACGGAGAACCTCTTGCGTCGGGGACGGGGGATCGCCCGTATGCCGGAGCCACCCGCGAGGCGGGGGCCGCGTACGTCGGCGCCCCGGCCCTTTCGGGCTGCGGCGCCTGGCGACGTGCTCCAGAGAAACAGGCCAGTGGGATGTCCGCAATGACCCCTTTTACTAGTTGTGGCCGGAACGGCGGTCCGTCGGGCTCGTGTGGCCCGCGTCTCAAAGTGCAGGTCAGGAGGGGTGCATGAGGGGACGTTCCGGACGAATCGGAGTACGGCCCCGGATCGTAGGTGACCTGCGTCATGTGGGGTGCTTCACCGGCCACCTGACCGTGCGGATACGAGCCCTCACCCAGCGGGTGCGTCGAACGTGACCGCGGTCTCGAAAGCGGCGCGCCGCGTGGCCCGGCGCAGCGCTCGCAGCAGCACTGGGCCCAACGCGAGGGTCAGCACGACCGTGCACAGCGCCCGGCCCAGGTCCCAGCCGAGAGATGTGGCCACGCAGTAGGCGGCGAACCGGGCCAGGTTCGCGGGGACCGAGGCGTGCGCGTCGAAGGCGATGTTCGAGGTGCCGGAGCCCATGAAGGGCCAGCCGGCCAGGTTCATGACCGTGCCGTAGGCGAAGGCCGCGCAGAAGCCGTAGGCGGCCAGCAGCAGCAGCTCGGCCCGGCCGCGCAGCCGGGTCTGCCCCGGCAGGAGCCCGGCGCCCATGGTGAACCAGCCCATCGCCAGCATCTGGAACGGCAGCCACGGCCCGACACCGCCGGTGAGCAGCGCGGAGGCGAACATCGTCACCGAGCCGAGGACGAAACCGAAGCCCGGACCGAGCACCCGGCCGCTGAGCACCAGCAGGAAGAACATCGGCTCGATCCCCGCCGTCCCCGCGCCCACCGGGCGCAGGGCCGCGCCGGTCGCGGCCAGCACCCCCAGCATCGCGACCGCCTTGGGGCCGAGGCCGGACTCGGAGATCGTCGCGGCCACGACCGCGATCATCATCAGCAGCAGACCGGCGAACAGCCAGGGAGCGTCCTCGGCGTGCGCGCTGAGCTGCGAGGCGGGCGGTGCGAGGAAGGGCCAGAAGAAGGCCGCCACGCCGACCGCGCTGACCAGGCCGAGCGCGGCGACGGAGCGCGGGCCGAGGCGCACGGCCCGCACGGCACGGGGAGCGGCGGCCGAGCGGGGAGCGGGCAAGGGGGTCATGCGAGGGCCTCCCGGACCTCGGACACCGTCAACCATCGCTGCGGGGCGAGGATCTTGGTCACCTGCGGGGCGAAGGACGGCGACGAGACCACGATCTCCGCCGTGGGGCCGTCGGCGATCACCTCGCCGTCGGCGAGCAGCACCACCCGGTGCGCGATCTCCGCCGCCAGTTCCACGTCGTGCGTGGCGAGCACGATCGCGTGCCCCTCGGCGGCCAGCGCGCGCAGCACGGCCACCAGCCGGGCCTTGGCCGCGTAGTCCAGGCCGCGCGTCGGCTCGTCGAGCAGGAGGAGCGGAGGACGGGCGGTCAGCACGACCGCCAGGGCGAGCGCCAGCCGCTGGCCCTCGGACAGGTCCCGGGGATGGATGCCGTCGGTGATGCCGGGCAGCAGCTCGGACACCAGCGTCCGGCAGGTGCCCGGCTCGGCGCCCGCGTCCCGGTCGGCGGCCGCGCACTCGGCGGCCACCGTGTCCGCGTACAGCAGGTCCCGCGGCTCCTGCGGGACCAGACCGACCCGGCGGACCAGTTCCCGGGCCGGAGTGCGGTGCGGGACGGCCCCGCCGACGCGCACCGCGCCGGCGGTGGGCTCCACCAGGCCGACCAGCGAACCGAGCAGGGTGGACTTCCCGGCGCCGTTGCGCCCCATCAGCGCGACCGTCTCACCACGCGCCACGCCCAGATCGACGTGCCGCAGCGCCGTGACCGGCCCCCGCCGGACCGCCAGCCCCCGAACCTCGGCGACCCGGGGCGCCCCGGAGGACGAGCCGAGTGCGGCGGAGTCCCGCCGGAAGAGACGACGCAGCGAGGCGAGAGCGGAGGGCGCCTTGGCCGCGGCGGCTCGGCCCGGGGCGTCTGGTTCGAGCGGCGGGGTGCGGGAGCCGGCCGGCCCGGTCGGCAGCGGGCTGCCGGTGCCGGTCGGTGTGCCGGGTATGGGGGTGCCGGTTGTCGGCTCGGAGGGGGGGCTTTCGGGGGCGGTCGGACGGGTCGGGTCGGAGGGCTCGGTGAACGAACCGGTCGGGCCGGTGGGATCGGTCGCCTTGGGCAGGGGGCTGCCGGTGCCGGTCGGTGTGCCCGGTACGGGGGTGCCGGTTGTCGGCTCGGAGGAGGGGCTTTCGGGGGCGGTCGGACGGGTCGGGTCGGAGGGCTCGGTGAACGGACCGGTCGGGCCGGTCGCCTTGGGCAGCGGGCTGCCGGAGTCGGTCGACTCGGTCGGCCGGATGGGCGGGCCGGGCTGGGCGGTCGTCCCGGAGTGCGAGCCGGCCGGGTCGGTCGGCAGGGGCCCGGCGGTCTGCGGCTCGGGCGAGCGGGAGGCGGGGCCGGCCGGTGGTTCGGCGTCGTGCGGGGGGCGGTGGCCGGTGAGGCGGTCGCGGAGGGTGGAGGCGCGGCGGCGGGCGTCGCGGACCGTCAGGGGCAGCGGGGACCAGCCCGCCAGCCTGCCCAGGCCCACCACCGGCGGGTACACCGGGGACACCGCCATCACCTCGGCCGGGTCGCCGTAGCGCGGGGCGGCGCCGGGGGCGGGCAGCAGGACGACCCGGTCGGCGTACTGGATCACCCGTTCCAGGCGGTGCTCGGCCAGCAGCACCGTCGTACCGAGGTCGTGGACCAGACGCTGCAGCACGGCCAGCACCTCCTCCGCCGCTGCCGGGTCGAGCGCCGAGGTCGGCTCGTCGAGGACCAGGACCCGGGGGTGCGGGGTGAGGACAGAGCCGATCGCGACCCGCTGCCGCTGCCCGCCGGAGAGCGTGGCGATCGGGCGGTCGCGCAGGTCGGCGAGGCCCAGCAGGTCCAGGGTCTCCTCCACCCGGCGCCGCATCACCTCCGGAGCGAGCCCCAACGACTCCATGCCGTAGGCGAGTTCCTCCTCCACCGTGTCCGTCACGAAGTGCGCCAGCGGGTCCTGGCCCACCGTGCCGACCACGTCGGCGAGTTCACGCGGCCGGTGGGTGCGGGTGTCCCGGCCGGCCACGGTGACCCGTCCGCGCAGGGTGCCGCCGGTGAAGTGCGGCACCAGCCCGCTGACCGCGCCCAGCACGGTCGACTTGCCGACCCCGGACGGGCCGACGAGCAGCACGAGTTCACCCTCGGGCACCTCGAAGTCCACGCCCTGGACGGTCGGTTCGCCCGCGCCCTCGTACGTGACGCTGACATCCTCGAAGCGGATCACGACGGCTCCTCGACGGGCTTGGGTACGACGAAGGCGGGCAGCAGCGCGAGCAGTACGGCCGCGGCCGGCCACAGGGGGAGGGCGGGCGCCACCAGCGGGACCACTCCTGGGTGCAGCGCCTCCGGATCGCGTACGGCGGCCAGCGTGAGCAGCGCGGCGACCCCGGCCCCCGAGCCGGCGACCAGCCACGCCCGCACCCCCCACGGATCCGGCCGGTACCGGGTGCGCGGGGAGCGGCGGCCGCCCAGGCGCAGGCCGGCCAGCGCGGCGACGACCCCGGCGCACAGCACCGGCACCCCGTACGTGCCGCCCTCCGCGGTCAGCAGCCCGTAGGTTCCCGCGCACACGCCGAGCAGGCCGCCGAGGGTGAGCGCGGTCGTCGTACGGCGCACGCGGGCCGGGACCTCGGCGGTTCGGCCGTAGCCCCGGGCGTCCATCGCGGCGGCCAGCGCGACCGAACGCTCCAACGCGCCCTCCAGCACCGGCAGTCCGACCTGCAGCAGGCCCCGCACGCCCCGGTCCGGACGGCCGCGCAGCCGGCGTGCGGCGCGCAGCCGCTGGACGTCGGCGATGAGGTGGGGCGCGAAGGTGAGCGCGACGACCACGGCCACGCCCACCTCGTACAGCGCTCCGGGCAGGGACTTCAGCAGCCGGGCCGGGCTGGCGAGGGCGTTGGCGGCGCCGACGCAGATGAGCAGGGTGGCCAGCTTCAGCCCGTTGTAGCCGGCGAAGAGCAGCGCCTCCGCGGTGACCCGGCCGCCGAGCCGGATGCCCTGGGCCCAGTGCGGGAGCGGGACCTCGGGAAGGGTGAGCAGCACATGGGTGCCGGGGATGGGGGAGCCGAGGACGACGGTGAAGGCGAGGCGGACGAGGAGCACGGCGACGGCGAGCTTGGCGAAGGCGGCGTAGGACCGGGACCAGGGGGAGGGGGAGCGGTGGGTCGCCACCACATAGCCCGCCGCGGCGACCAGCAGGGCGAGCAGCAGGGGGTTGGTGGTGCGGGTGGCGGCGGTGCCGAGACCGACGGACCACAGCCACCAGGCGCCGGGGTGCAGCGTCGTGCGGCCGTGCCGGGGCCGGACGGGAGCGGCTTCCGCCCGCCCGCGCCGCCGGAGCGCGACCGCCTCCGGCCTCCCCGCGCCAGGGGCACGGCCGCCCACGGCAGTGGTGGTGCCGGTTTCCGCGTCGGCGGCGGCAAGACCGTCCGCGGCCGCGCCGTCAGAGCCCTCCGCGGCCGCGCCGAGACGACCCTCCGGGGCCGCGCCGGCGCGGCCGGCGGTCCGGGCGGTGGCCGCGGAGGCCGCGGTGACGGTGCTGTCGTGACTACGCATTCCCACGCCGCCGCCGGGACTGCCACACCGCCGCCCCGGCCAGCAGCGCGACCACGCCCACACCGATCGGCAGCCCCAGCGAGGGTCCGCCGTCCGGCTCCGGTTCCTTGGCGGCCTTCGCCGGTTTCCCGTCCGAGGACACCTGCTCCCCGCACCCCTTGTGCGGGTATCCGGCGATCGCGCAGAGCAGGGCGTTGGCGTCGTAGCGCAGCGGCTTCGCGGCCGCGGCCAGCGCCTCGGCCGTCGTCGCGTCGGGGGAGACCCGGGCGCAGGCCGTGCGGCGCTCGGGCGGGGTCTCGCCGGAGGGGGCGTCCGCGGGCGTGCCGAAGTCGATGACGAGGGCCACCCGCTTGGCGCCCGCCTTCGCGGGCGTGCCGGCGCAGATCGTGGCGAAGTCCGCCGTGCCGCGCGGCCGGGTCGCGTCCTGCGAGTCCTCGCTCACCGCGAAGCGCAGGCCCTGGACGGCGCCGTCGTCGGGGCGGGCGGTCGAGGGACCCTCGGTGGCGTACGACCAGTGTCCGCCGGTCCGCTCCCAGAACGACCAGTAGCGGTATCCGGCGGCCTGCGCCTGCGCCGCGCCGGCCAGGACGGCGAACGCGGCGAGGAGCAGGACGGCGGCGCGGCGGACGGCGGTCACGGCTGCTGCTTCTTCCGGCGGCCGCTGAGCAGGAAGCCGATGCCGATGCCCGCCACGAGGCCGACGCCGACGATCCACCAGACACCGGCGTTCGAGTCGTCCTCGGCCCGCTCGCCTGACTCCTCGGTGCGGGCGGCCGCGCGCGGCGCCGGGCCGGTGGCGTTGAGCGAGCGCACCAGGTCGGTGCCGCCGAAGTGCCGTGCGTCGGCGCCGACCGCGTGTGCGGCGAGGATGAGCTGGGCGTAGGCGGCCGGGCCGCTCTGCCCGGCCCAGGCGGCCGCGTTCTTCTCCAGCCAGGCGTACGGCTTCTTCGCCTGCGTGTTCCAGCCGTCAGCGGCGAGCGCGACCACCGCGTCCGCGGTGTTGCCGAAGTCGGGCTGGTCCTCGGCGCCGGGCATAGCCGACTTGAGGTGTCCGGAGCCGGCGACGGCGTGGGTGAGGTACGCGGCGGCGTTGTCCGCGACCCGGGTCTCGGTGGCCCTGCCGGAGGAGGAGCAGGCGGGGGCCTTGGCGCGGGCCTCGGCGGGCGCGTTGACGAACCCCTTGCCGAGGGCGCCCAGCACGCCGGCCGCCGTGGCGTCCGCGTTGGCGACCAGGCGCCCCTTCTTGTCCGGCTGGTAGGCGAGGGCGCCACCGCCGTCCTCGTCGCAGGCGAGCGCCAGCGCGCCCAGCAGCTCGTACGGGGTGCCCTTGTCGGCGCGCAGCTTGCCCGGGTCCTCACCGGCTCCGGCGAAGGCGCCGATGACGACCGAGGTGGAGTTGGCGTCGCTCGGGCTGCCCGGCGTGTAGCCCCAGCCGCCGTCCTTGTTCTGCGCGTTCTTCAGCCAGACCAGGGCCTTGCGTATCTCGCCGCCGTGGCCCCCGAGCGCCTGCAGGGCCTGGACGGCGGCGGCCGTGCTGTTGGTGTCGGGCTGGGCGCCGCCCTTGCCCTCACAGGACTTGGCGGTGTCCGCGCGGAACGCGGCGAAGCCGCCCTTGGCGCACTGCTGCCCCACCAGCCAGTCGACGGCCGAGGCGGCGGGCCGGTAGCCGAGGGTGCGCTGGGCGATCAGGGCGAGGGACTGCCGCCACACGCCGTCGTACGTCGGGTCGGACTTGCCGAACAGCCCGGACGGGACCGCCACCTTGGGCGAGGCGGAGGGGGACGGGTCGGCGGCCGTGGCGGGCGCGGCGGCGGCCAGCACGCCTATGGCGGCGAGAGCCGCGGCACTGCGGCGGACGTTCATGGTCGGCGACTGCCTCTCCTGCGGGGGGAACCGGCAGCGCACGGGAGACCCCCGGGCGGCTCGGCTCCGTATACCTCGACGGTGCGGTGCGCGGCGGGCCGCCGCGCACGTGGGCCGGTCAACGTTCCGTACGAGGCGTTCCGGCTCACCGTCCGGTGGACGAACGGCTCACGGGTAGGGGCCTCCCCGGTTCGAGCGAAGTCGAGAAGTGGGGAAGGGTCAGCGCCGGAATTGCACCGGCTTCCCCCCGTACGGGTGTGATGACGACGCCGCCACTTTACCGGCAGCCCTGACAGCGCTGATGAGTGGCTGTGCGCACACGGACCCGGTGACCGGGGTCACGGCCGTGGCGGGGGGAGTTGACGCCCGTCGTGGGAGCCGCCCTCAACGCGCCTTCGCGCCCGCCTCGGGGTCCGTCAGGTCCATCAGCCGGCACACCGTCTCGATGTCGACCTTCACCTGGGCGATGGAGGCGCGGCCGGAGAGCCAGGTGATCAGGGCCGAGTGCCAGGTGTGCTCTATGACGCGGACCGCCGAGAGCTGCTGCGGGGTCGGACGGTCCAGGCCCGTCGCGTCGAGGATGATCGCGGTGGTCTGCCGGGAGACCTGGTCGACCTCGGGGGAGACGCTGCGGTCGGCGAAGGTGAGGGCGCGGACCATCGCGTCCGCCAGTTGCGGCTCGCGCTGCAGGGCCCGGAACGCCCGCATCAGGGTCTCCGCGACCCGCTCGGCCGGGGTGTCGCCCGCCGGGGGCTTCTTGCGCAGGGTGCCGTGCATGTGCTCCAACTGGTCCTGCATCGTGGCGACCAGGAGATGCACCTTCGACGGGAAGTACCGGTAGAGGGTGCCGAGGGCGACCTGCGAGGACTCGGCGACCTCCCGCATCTGCACGGCGTCGAAGCCGCCCCGGCTCGCCAGTTGAGCGCTCGCGTGCAGGATCCGGCGGCGGCGGGCCTCCTGCCGCTCGGTCAGCGGCGCCGTGGGGGGCCGGACACTCCCGGCTTCCAGCTTGGGTTCCGCAGGCATGGGTCCCGCTCCGTGACAGTCGGTGAGGACATCTGTAGGGCACGTGATCATCCAGCATGGCGGGGGTTCACGCCGTGGCGTGAATCACCTGATCCACTGCTGTCAGGGCCCCTACCTGCCGGTAGATTCAGAGCCTCTTGAACGATCAAGTCTGAAACTTGTTCTAGATTAACGTCCCGTCATAGTGTCGCGGGAGAGTGCAGCCAGAAGGGGGCCCGGAGTGACCGCTGAGGCCAGTCAGGCGGGGCCCCGACCGGAGCTAGCAGCCGACGGTGGGAGACCGCTGCGCATCGCGCTTCTCACCTATAAGGGGAACCCGTTCTGCGGCGGCCAGGGCGTCTACGTCCGGCACCTCTCCCGTGAGCTGGCCCGCCTCGGCCACCGCGTCGAGGTCATCGGCGCCCAGCCGTATCCCGTGCTCGACGAGGGGCACGACGGCCTGAGCCTCACCGAGCTGCCCAGCCTCGACCTGTACCGCCAGCCCGACCCCTTCCGCACCCCCGGCCGGGACGAGTACCGGGACTGGATCGACGCCCTCGAGGTCGCCACCATGTGGACCGGCGGCTTCCCCGAGCCGCTCACGTTCTCCCTGCGTGCCCGGCGCCACCTGCGGGCCCGGCGCGGCGAGTTCGACGTCGTCCACGACAACCAGACGCTCGGCTACGGCCTGCTCGGCGACATCGGCGCCCCCCTGGTCACCACGATCCACCACCCCATCACCGTAGACCGGCAGTTGGAGCTGGACGCGGCCGGGAGCCGGCAGCGCCGGCTGTCCGTGCGCCGCTGGTACGCCTTCACCCGGATGCAGAAGCGCGTGGCCCGCCGCCTGCCGTCGGTGCTCACCGTCTCCGGCAGCTCCCGCCAGGAGATCGTGGACCACCTCGGCGTCCGCGACGACCGCGTCCACGTGGTCCACATCGGCGCCGACACCGACCTCTTCGCGCCGAATCCCGCCGTCGCCGAGGTGCCCGGCCGGATCGTCACCACCTCCAGCGCCGACGTCCCGCTCAAGGGCCTGGTCTTCCTGGTGGAGGCCCTCGCCAAGGTGCGCACCGAACACCCGGCCGCCCACCTCGTCGTCGTCGGCAAGCGGCCGACGGAGGGCCCCGTCGCCCAGGCGGTCGAGCGCTACGGCCTCGAGGACGCCGTCCGGTTCGTCAAGGGCATCTCCGACGCCGAACTCGTCGACCTGATCCGCTCGGCCGAGGTCGCCTGCGTGCCCTCGCTCTACGAGGGTTTCTCGCTGCCCGCCGCCGAGGCCATGGCCACCGGCACCCCCCTGGTCGCCACCACCGGCGGCGCCATCCCCGAGGTCGCCGGACGCGACGGCGAGACCTGCCTGGCCGTGCCGCCCGGCGACGCGGGGGCCCTCGCCGTCGGGCTCGTCCGGCTGCTGGGCGACCCCGGACTGCGCGAGCGCCTCGGCCGCGCGGGCCGCGAGCGGGTGCTGAGCCGCTTCACCTGGGCCAGGGCCGCCGAGGGCACGGTGGCCCGCTACCGGGAGGCCATCGCCGGCCACGGCTGCCGCACGGGCGCCCAGGACCGGCCGGACGCGCCGCCCGCCGCCGTCCTCCGAGAACCACTCGCCTCCGACCGCGCCACCTCCGACCGCGAAAGCAGGGCCACGTGCTGACCGTCGACTTCTCCCGGTTCCCGCTCGCCCCCGGCGACCGTGTCCTGGACCTCGGCTGCGGGGCCGGCCGGCACGCCTTCGAGTGCTACCGGCGCGGCGCGCAGGTCGTGGCCCTGGACCAGAACGCCGAGGAGATCCGCGAGGTCGCCAAGTGGTTCGCGGCCATGAAGGAGGCCGGTGAGGCGCCCGCCGGCGCCACCGCCACCGCCATGGAGGGCGACGCCCTCGCGCTGCCCTTCCCCGACGAGTCCTTCGACGTCGTCATCATCTCCGAGGTGATGGAGCACATCCCCGACGACAAGGGCGTCCTCGCCGAGATGGTGCGGGTGCTCCGGCCCGGCGGCCGCATCGCCATCACCGTGCCCCGCTACGGCCCCGAGAAGGTCTGCTGGGCGCTGTCCGACGCCTACCACGAGGTCGAGGGCGGCCACATCCGCATCTACAAGGCCGACGAGCTGCTGGGCAAGGTCCGCGAGGCCGGCCTGCGGCCGTACGGCAGCCACCACGCGCACGCCCTGCACTCGCCCTACTGGTGGCTGAAGTGCGCGTTCGGCGTGGACAACGACAAGGCGCTGCCGGTGCGGGCGTACCACAAGATGCTGGTCTGGGACATCATGAAGAAGCCGCTCGCCACCCGGATCGCCGAGCAGGCGCTGAACCCGGTCATCGGCAAGAGCTTCGTCGTCTACGCCACCAAGCCCCACCTCCCGCGGGTGGACGCGACCGCCGAGGCGGCCGCCAAGTGACCACACCCCGGACAGAACACCTCGTCCTGCCCGGGGTCCTCACCGCCGGGCAGGCGGCCGCGACCGTGAGCGGCATCCTCGCCGTGCAGCGGGAGGACGGCGCGATCCCCTGGTTCCGCGGGCACCACCTCGACCCGTGGGACCACACCGAGGCCGCGATGGCCCTGGACGCGGCCGGCGAGCACGAGGCCGCCGAGCGGGCGTACGACTGGCTCGCCGCCCACCAGAACGAGGACGGCTCCTGGTACGCGGCCTACGCCGACGGCGCCCACGACGACGTCACCGACCGCGGCCGCGAGTCCAACTTCGTCGCCTACATAGCGGTCGGCGTCTGGCACCACTACCTGTCCACCGGCGACGACACGTTCCTGGACCGCATGTGGCCCACCGTGTACGCGGCGGTCGAGTGGGTGCTGCGGCTGCAGCAGCCCGGCGGGCAGATCGGCTGGCGCCGCGACGAGGACGGCACCCCCACCGCCGACGCCCTGCTCACCGGCAGCTCCTCCGTGCACCACGCGCTGCGCTGCGCCCTCGCCATCGCCGAGCAGCGCGAGGAGCCGCAGCCGGACTGGGAGCTGGCGGCCGGGGCGCTGCGCCACGCCATCCGCCGGCACCCCGAGCGCTTCCTCGACAAGGACCGCTACTCGATGGACTGGTACTACCCGGTCCTCGGCGGCGCGCTCACCGGAGCCGAGGCCAAGGAGCGCATCGAGGCCGACTGGGACCGCTTCGTCGTCCCGGGCCTCGGCGTGCGCTGCGTCGTCCCCAACCCCTGGGTGACCGGCGGCGAGTCCTGCGAACTCGCGCTGGCCCTGTGGGCGATGGGCGAGTCCGACCGGGCGCTGGAGATCCTTCAGTCGGTGCAGCACCTGCGGGACGCGGAGAGCGGCCTGTACTGGACGGGCTACGTCTTCGACGACGACACCATATGGCCCCGCGAACTCACCACCTGGACGGCGGGCTCGCTGCTGCTGGCCGTCGCCGCGCTCGGCGGTCACGACGCCACCTGCGCGGTCTTCGGCGGGGAGTACCTGCCGTCGGGGCTCGACCCCGACTGCTGCGCCTGACGGACGGCACGCCGAGTCGCCGACCGCTACTCGGCGTGCCGAACCGGGGTGGGATCTGCGCATGTTGCGGGACATGTCCATGTTTCGGATGAGGTGTGTGAGGTCACACGGCTCCACGGAGCACACGGACCAAACGCGACACCTCCACGGGAGGACACCGTGCCCGTACCGATACGCCACATCGCCGTGGCCCTCACCCTGTGCTGCGCCCTGCTCGCCGGTTCCACGGCCTACGCCTCGAGCCACGACACCTCGCAGCGCAACCCGACGGTCGCCGTCGCGGCGGCCGAGCCCAGCCCCAGCACCTCCGCCGAGAAGCAGAAGTTCGCCAAGACCCGGTTCGTGGCGAACGCGGGACTCGCGGCCGGAGCTGTCTACCAGTGGATCTACAAGCCGTACAAGGCGGGCAAGTTCAAGAAGGGCGCGCACGGCCGCAAGCTGACTCTCGTCAAGGCGGGCCTCGCCGGCGCGTTCGCCTACAACCGCCTGAAGGCGGCCGCGCAGAACGCCAAGGGCGACCCGACCCTCTCCAAGGCGATCGCCCCCATCACGGCGGGCATCGAGTCGCTGAAGAAACTGCCCGCCAAGCTCCGCAAGGGCGACGGTTCGGCGGCCACCGACTTCAACGACGTCATCAACCAGGTGAAGGACGCCGGGAAGGGCGCGGGCGCCGAGGTCAAGAACAAGGTGCCGTCCCTGTCCGAGGTCAAGAGCGGTTCCTGAGGCGGCGACGGCCCCCCGCCCGGACGGGCGAGGGGCCGTGCACGCGGGTACGGGCGGCGGCTCAGCCGCGCTGGATCCCCGAGGTGTCCTGCAGGACGCCGCGGCGGCCGTCCTGCGTCTGCGCGACCAGCGCGGTACCGCGCTGCTCGACCGCCAGGTACCAGGTGCCGGGGGCCAGTTCGGCGATCGGCGTCGCGCCGCCGTCCTCGGCGAACAGCGCGCGGGTCGCCGGCACGGCGAACCAGAACGGCGAGAAGTCCCCGCCGGCCGGCTGCGGCGCCGGGGCGGCCGCCGCGGCGGGGGCCTGGCCGTACGGCTGGCCCGGCTGCGGCTGGGCGCCGTAGGGCTGCCCCGGCTGCTGCTGGGCGCCCGGGTAGCCGTAACCACCGGGCGGCTGGGCGCCGTAGGGCTGCGGGGCGGCCGGCTTGGGAGCCGGGACCAGCGCGGCCTGCAGGGCCGGGACGAGCGGGGTGGCGACGGCGGCGGCCGCCAGCAGCAGGGCGGCGATGAGACCGAGGATGAGGCCGGAGCCCGCGCCGACGTCGAAGCTGCCGAAGCTGTCGGTGAACGAACCCAGCGGGTCGATGATGGTCCAGAACGAGGTCCACGCGGCGAAGATCGTCAGAGCCACGCCGACCTGACCGAGGTCGAGCCCGATGACCTTGCGCGACAGCGGGAGCGCCCGGGTGAGGACGATAAGGACCGCGCCGGCGATGCCGCCGACGTACATGCTCATCACCAGGCCGAGGTTGTCCCAGGCGTTCGGGGCGCCACTGCCGGACTTGTCGAACGTGTCGAGGAACGACGCGATGAACAGCAACACCGCTGCTCCGATCACCACGCCGTCGCCTCGAGTGAGGGAGCGGATATTCACTTCAGCAGGTCCTTCGTAGGTCGTCTCGTCGTCGGAGGAGGCGTCGCTGTCACCAAGTCGTTCCAGGTCCCGGTGTGAAGCGCAGGGGTGGCCCCTCATCGTAGGGACGACACTATCGCCCGCACGATCACACTGTCCGCCCGGATGGACCAGCCGATCGCTACCCGCGCAGGAAACTCACGATTCCCTCGGAGATTCCCTGCGCCGCCTTCTGCCGCCAGGCGCCGCTGGTGAGCAGCGCCGCGTCCTTGCTATCGCGCATGTTGCCGCACTCGATGAACACCTTGGGAACCGTTGACAGATTGAGACCGCCGAGATCGCTCCGCGTGACGAGACCGGTGCCGCCGCCGACGTAGTTGGACGGCGGCTCGCCGGTGAGCCGCACGTACCGGCCCGCGATGCGGGTGCCCAGATCCTTGGAGGGGCCGGTGATGGGGCGGGTGTCGGCGCCGCCCGCGTGCACGGACGCGGGCAGGATGACGTGGAAGCCGCGGTTGCCCTCGGCCGAGCCGTCCGCGTGGATGGAGACGGCCGCGTCGGCGCGCGCGGTGTTGCCGATGCGGGCACGTTCGTCGACGCACGGGCCCCAGGGCGGCGAGTCGCCGTCGTGCGTCAGTTTCACGGTGGCGCCCTGCCGTTCCAGCAGCGTGCGCAGCCGGTGTGCGACGTCCAGCGTGAACCGGGCCTCCGTGTAACCCGAGTTGGTGGAGGTGCCGGTGGTGTCGCACTCCTTGCGGTTCGTGCCGATGTCCACCTGGCGGTTGATCTCGGAGGGGTGCTGGAAGTTGCCGGGGTTGTGGCCCGGGTCGACGACGACGACCTTGCCCTTGAGCGCTCCGGAGGCCGCGGGCGCCGAACTGTCCGCCGGGCCCGGGTCCTTGGCGTCGTGAGCGGAGTCGCCGGCCCGCGGGGGCGTGGCCGGCGGGGCGGACACGCCGGCCGAGGAGGAGGAGACGGCGGGCGAGGCGGAGCCCGCGCCGCCGGAGGACCCGCCCGAACCGCCCGCCGTCTCGTAGACGAGCCAGCCGAGCAGCGCGCCGGGCACCAGCGCGGCGAGCGCGACGGTCAGCGGTCCGCGCCGGGGCCGGCGCGGCTGCGGGGGATCGAAGTCCGGTCCTACGTACGACACGTCTGCCACCCTAACCGCCGTGCGGGACGCCCACATGGCGGTGGGGCCCAACGGGCGACGGGCCCCGGTGCCGCAGCCGACCGCGCCGGGGTCAGATCCCCGGGCCGGTCCGGCGCAGCACGCGCAGCGAGCCGGTCACCGCGGTCTCGGTGAACGCGCCCGATTCCAGGGCCCGCAGGTAGACCCGGTACGGCGCCTGTCCGGTGAACTCGTCCTCGGGGTGCGGGAAGACGTCGTGGATGACGAGGAAGCCGCCCTCGGCGACATGCGGCGCCCAGCCCTCGTAGTCGGCGGTGGCGTGCTCGTCGGTGTGGCCGCCGTCGACGAAGACGAGGCCGAGCGGGGAGTTCCAGATCGCGGCGATCCGCGGCGAACGGCCGACGAGGGCGACCACGTGCTCCTCCAGGCCCGCCCGGTGCAGGGTGCGGCGGAAGGCGGGGAGCGTGTCCATCAGGCCGATCTCGGGGTCCACGGTCTCCGGGTCGTGGTAGTCCCAGCCCGGCTGCTGCTCCTCGCTGCCCCGGTGGTGGTCCACGGTCAGCGCGGTGACGCCGGCCTCGCGGGCCGCGTCCGCGAGCAGCACGGTGGACCGCCCGCAGTAGGTGCCGATCTCCAGCAGCGGCAGCCCGAGCCGCGCGGCCTCGGCCGCGGCCGCGTACAGCGCCAGCCCCTCGTCCGCGGGCATGAACCCCTTCGCCGCCTCGAACGCGGCCAGGATCTCGGGCTTGGGTGCCGCGGGCATGGGGATTCCTCTCGGTCGTACATCGGTGCGGTCGTACATCGGTGCGGTCGTGCCGGGTGCGGCCGGACTCGGTGCCGGACCCGGTCGCGCCCGGTCGCTGGATCTTCCGGGCGCCCATGCTGCCGCACCCCCTGCCGCGTGGCGACAGGGGGTGCGTATGCCGTGCCTCTCAGGCGCGCGGAGCGCTGGGCGGGCGGGGCCGCTCGGGCGGCCGGGTCAGGCGCCGGGCGTCCCGCCCGGCAGGGGCAGGTCCAGGTCGACGGGGCGGTCGTCGCCGGCGTGCGTCGCGGCCGAGGCCAGCGGCCCGTGCCCGGCGGCCTTGGCGGCCAGCACGTACGGCCCCTCGGCGGGGACCTCGAGGGCGTAGGAGCCGTCCTCCTTGCTGAGGGTGGCGCCCGCCTGGCGGCCCCGGCGGTCGATCAGCGTCACCTTGGCACGGGCGACCGGGGTGCCGGCGGCGTCCAGCACCCGGCCGCGGAAGCCGCGCAGGACCTCCTCGGCGTGCCGGATGCCGGCCTCCTCCTCGCTGCTGGCGCGCAGCTGGGTGTGCTGGGCCGGGCGCGGCGCCCGGGGCAGGAACACCGCGAGCAGCAGACCCACCGCGACGGCGGCCGTCGCGATGAGGAAGGAGACGCGGAAGCCGTGCATGGTGGGGATCGCGACCCCGCCCACGTCGTTCGCCGTGTTGGCCAGCACCATGCCGATGACGGCGCTGGAGACGGAGGTGCCGATGGACCGCATCAGGGTGTTGAGCCCGTTGGCGGCGCCGGTCTCCGAGGCCGGGACCGCGCCGATGATCAGGGCGGGCAGGGACGAGTAGGCGAGGCCGATGCCGGCGCCCAGGACGACCGAGGTGACGATCGTCTGCCAGGCGGCGTCCATCAGGCCGAGGCCGCCGCCGTAGCCGATGCCGATGATCAGCAGGCCGGTGATGAGAGTGGTGCGCGGGCCGTAGCGGGCCGACAGGCGGGCGTACACCGGCGCCGTGAACATCATCGTCAGGCCCAGCGGGGCCACGCACAGACCCGCGACCACCATGGACCGGCCGAGGCCGTAGCCGGTGGCGCTGGGGAGCTGGAGGAGCTGGGGCAGGACGAGCGAGACGACGTAGAAGCTGACGCCGACCATGATCGAGGCCAGGTTGGTGAGCAGCACCTCGCGGCGGGCGGTGGTGCGCAGGTCGACCAGGGGCGCCTGGACGCGCAGTTCGTACAGGCCCCACAGGAGGAACACCGCGACGGACGCGCCGAACAGACCGAGCGTCGTACCGGAGGACCAGCCCCAGTCGCTGCCCTTGGTGACGGGCAGCAGGAGCAGCACCAGGCCGGCGGACAGGCCGAGCGCGCCGAGCAGGTCGAAGGAGCCCTTGGCGCGCATCGGGGACTCGGGCACGACCAGCAGGGTGAGGGTGATGGCGAGCGCGCCGAGCCCGGCCGCGCCGTAGAACAGGGCGTGCCAGTCGGTGTGCTGGGCGACCAGGGCGGCGGCGGGCAGGGCGAGGCCGCCGCCGACGCCGATGGAGGAGCTCATCAGGGCCATGGCCGAGCCGAGCCGCTCACGCGGCAGCATGTCCCGCATCAGACCGATGCCCAGCGGGATCGCGCCCATGGCGAAGCCCTGCAGGGTACGGCCCACGATCATGGTGAGCAGGGTGCTGGTGACGGCGCTGACCAGGGCGCCCGCCACCATCACGGCGAGGCTGAGGACCAGCATCCGGCGCTTGCCGTAGAGGTCGCCGAGCCGGCCCATGATCGGGGTGGCCACGGCGCCGGACAGCAGGGTCGAGGTGAGGACCCAGGTGGCGTTGCTGGGAGCGGTCGCCAGCAGTTGCGGCAGGTCCTTGACGACCGGCACGAGCAGGGTCTGCATCACCGCGACCACGATGCCCGCGAAGGCGAGCACCGGGACCACGGCCCCGCCGGCCCGCCGGGGTGAGGGATCGGTCGTGTGGGTCATTGAGTGAGGCCTCCCGCGTGACATGAGTGCCGGGTAAACCTCGTATGCACGGGCAACTATTCCGTTGCTTCGAGTCCCTAACGAATCCTTGACCCGCTCATGGGTTTCTGACCTCACGTCAGCCGGCGCGCGATCCCCGGCCGGGACGGGCTACCGGACCTCGAAGATGATCGCCCAGCTCACAGCCAGCCCTGCTGCCGGGCCTCCCGGACCGCCTCCGCGCGGTTGCGGGTGCCGGTCTTGCCGATCGCCGAGGAGAGGTAGTTGCGGACGGTGGACTCGGACAGATGGAGCCGGCCGGCGATGTCGGCCACCGTCGCCCCGTCCACCGACGCCTTCAGCACCTCGCGCTCACGGGCCGTCAGCGGATTCGGCCCGGCGCTGAGCGCCGCCGCGGCCAGCGCCGGATCGACCACGGTCTCCCCGCCCAGCACCCGCCGGACCGCCGCGGCCAGTTCCTCCACCGGCCCGTCCTTGACGAGGAAGCCGGCCGCACCGGCCTCCATGGCCCGGCGCAGATAGCCGGGCCGGCCGAAGGTGGTCAGGATCAGCACCCGGCAGCCGGGCGCCTCCTCCCGCAGCGCGGCCGCCGCGTCCAGGCCGCTGATGCCGGGGAGTTCGATGTCCAGCAGGGCCACGTCCGGCCGGTGGAGCAGCGCCGCCTCCACGATCGCGTCGCCGGTCGACACCTGGGCGACCACCTCGATGTCGTCCTCCATGCCGAGCAGCAGGGCGAGGGCCCCGCGCATCATGCCCTGGTCCTCGGCGAGCAGGACTCGGATGTCGTTCACGGGCCAAGGGTAGCCAGGGCCGCCCATAAAGACTCCCCCTCGTTCGCCGCCGCAGGGGTTGACGGCCCCTCGGTAATGCGAAAACAATCGCCTCTGCATTTCCGGTAATTGTTCGGTATTTCGACGGCTGAATTGGTTCGGTATTTCGGTCGAACGATGTCCGGTATACCGACCGGCCGTTCTCGCACCACCGCTCACCAGGTACGGAATCCGCGACCCCCCACAACCGACCGAGGTGCACCCGTGTCTCCCACTCCTCCGCGCCCGCGCCCCCCGCGGCTGAGAACTGCCGCCCTCTCCGTCCTCGCGGTGTGCGCCGCCCTCGCCGCGCTGCTGCTCGGCGCCGGCGCCCCGCCCGCCGCCGCCGCGAGTTCGCTGCCCTGCGACGTCTACGGCGCCGCCGGCACGCCCTGCGTCGCCGCGCACAGCCTGGTCCGCGCCCTGTACTCCTCGTACAACGGCCCGCTGTACCAGGTGCAGCGCGCCAAGGACGGGGCGAAGAAGGACATCCGCCTGCTGTCCGCCGGCGGATACGCCGACGCGGCCGCCCAGGACACCTTCTGCTCCGGCACCACCTGCATCGTCACCGAGATCTACGACCAGTCCCCGCGCCACAACGACCTGACGGTCGAGGGCGCGGGCGGGGCCGGCGCGGCCGACGTGGGAGCGCCCGCCGACGCCCTGCCGGTGACGGCCGGCGGCCACCAGGTCTACGGCCTGGAGATCTCCGCCGGCATGGGCTACCGGGACAACTCCACCTCCGGCGTGGCCGTGAACGGGCAGGCCGAGGGGATGTACATGGTGACCTCCGGCACCCACGTCAACAACCGCTGCTGCTTCGACTACGGCAACGCCGAGACCAACAACCTGGACACCGGCAACGGCCACATGGACGCCATCAACTTCGGCACCGAGTGCTGGTTCGCGCCCTGCTACGGACAGGGCCCCTGGGTGCAGGCCGACCTGGAGAACGGACTGTTCCAGTCGGACGCCGGGTACAGCAGGAACACCTACAACACCGGGACCGGACCCATGCCGTTCGTGACCGCGCTGCTGAAGAACAACGGCCAGAACCATTTCGCGCTTAAATACGGCAACGCGCAATCCGGCGGACTCACGACCACCTATTCCGGCGGTGAGCCCACCGCCGGCGGTTACTCCCCGATGCACCAGGAGGGCGCGATCGTCCTCGGCACCGGCGGCGACAACAGCAACGGCTCCATCGGGTCCTTCTTCGAGGGCGTGATGACCGCCGGCATCCCGACGGACGCCGCCGACAACGCCGTCCAGGCCGGCATCGTCTCCGTCGGCTACGGTGGCCCGACCGGCAGCACCGGCTCCCTGACACCCGGCTCGGAGATCTCGCTGCGCGCGACGACCTCCTGCTGCACCACCGAGTACGTCCGCCACCAGAACGACGCGGCGGTCATCTCGCCGGTGGCGTCGGGCAGTTCCGCCCTCGACAGGAACGACGCGACCTGGATCGTGCGCCGGGGACTCGCCGACGCCTCCTGCGTCTCCTTCGAGTCGCGGAACTACCCCGGTGACTTCCTGCGCCACTTCGACTTCCGGCTCCGGCGGCAGCCCATGGACGGCACCGCACAGTTCCGGGCCGACGCGACCTTCTGCCCGCAGACCGGCAGGAGCGGCGCCGGTACCTCGTTCGCGTCGTACAACTACCCGACGCGGTACCTGCGCCACTACGACCACGACGTCTACATAGCGGGCAACGGCGGTTCCAACGCCTGGGACGCCGGCGCCTCCTGGAGCGACGACGTGAGCTGGGCGGTCAGCAGTCCCTGGGCGCCGTAGCCGCCGCCACGGCCGTCGTCCGGGCCGGCGGCTCCACCGGGAGTTCGGCGGTGACCGTGAACCCGCCGCGCGGCGTCGGGCCCGCCCGCAGGGTGCCGCCCGCCGCCGCGAGGCGCTCGGTCAGGCCCGTCAGCCCGGTGCCGCCGATGCCCTCCGCGGCGCGCGGGGCGGCCCCGCCGGTGCCGTCGTCGGTGACCGTGAGCCGCACCCGCTCGACGGCGCTGTCGACGGTGATCTCGCAGCGGGTGGCGTCGCTGTGCCGGACGACGTTGGTGACCGCCTCGCGCACCACCCAGCCGAGCAGCGCCTCGGCCGCCGGGGCGAGCGGGCTGCCGGACCGGTGCACCACCGGCTCCACGCTCGCCGCGGACAGTGCCGAGCGCGCCCGGGCCAGCTCGGTGGCCAGGCTGCCCTCGCGGTAGCCGGTCACCGCCTCCCGGATCTCGGTGAGGGCCTGCCGGCCGACCGACTCGATGTCGCCGATCTGGCCGAGCGCCGCGTCCATGTCGCGCGGGGCCAGCCGCCGGGCCGCCTCGGACTTCACCACGATCACCGACAGGGTGTGGCCGAGCAGGTCGTGCAGATCGCGGGAGAAGCGCAGCCGCTCCTCCTCCACCGCCCGCCGGGCCAGTTCCTCCCGGGCGGCGCGCAGTTCCCGCACGGCCTCGGACAGGCCGAGGATCGCGGCGGTCACCATGCTGGACAGGAAGGTCGCGTAGGCGATGTTCGTGGCGTCCGACCAGCCGCCGCGGACGGCGGAGACGGCGCCCGCGTACACCGTGAGGAGCAGACCGACGCGGCCCAGCCACGGGCCGCGCAGGGTGGCGCCGGTCGCGAGCCCGAGCAGCGGGAAGAACATCAGCCAGCTCCCGCCGTACCCGAGGCCCAGGGCCGTGGTCAGCAGCCCCATCAGCAGCAGCGCCACCCGGGTGGAGGGCGCCCGGCGCCTGTCCCGGTCGAAGGCGCGGAAGGTGACGTAGACGTACAGGGAGTTGAAGGCGAGCAGGCCGAGGCCGCCGACCCACGGGTTGGGGGTCTCGCCCTGGAGCAGGTTGGAGAAGGACCCCAGGCCCATCAGCAGCCAGGGCAGCAGGGAGAAGCCGGTGGGAGGCGGCCCCGGATGACCGGCGCCCGCCTCCCCGCCGTCCTTCCGCCCGGCCCGCCGCGCGGCGCCGAAGCGCACGGTGTCCGTCCGCCGGCAGGACCGCGCCTCGCCCTGCTCCCGCGGCCCGCCTCTTGTCCGTGCCCACCACGCCATGTCCGTCGTCCCCCGATCGAATGGTCACCGCCCGGCGGCGGTACGTCGGCCAGCGTACGAACAGGGCGCCCGCCCACGGCAGGTCCGCGCGTACCGACTCCGGCGGGACAAATGTCACGGGCGCCGGTCCGGCGCGGCACCGCGAGCCTTCCCAACCCGTGGGGGCTCGGCTATACAGAGGGCGCCGCACCGGAACGCGTTCCACTCCGGCCGGCCTCAGTTCAGGAGTTCCATGCCCATCGACGCAGCGAAGGTTCTCGCCGCCGAGCCCCGCTCCGGTGAGATCGCCTGGACCGCGAAGGACGTCCAGCTCTACCACCTGGGCATCGGCGCCGGCATCCCCGCCACCGACCCCGGGGAGCTGCGCTACACCCTGGAGTCCCGGCTGCGGGTCCTGCCGAGCTTCGCCACGGTCGCGGGCGGCGGACCGCCCGGTGTGATCAGCGGCCTGTCCACGCCGGGCGTCGACACCGACCTGGCCCGCGTCCTGCACGGCGGCCAGTCGCTCACGCTCCACCGCCCCGTCCCGGTGCGGGGCGCCGCCACCGCCACCTCCCGGGTCGCCGGCCTGTACGACAAGGGCAGCGCCGCCGTCCTCGTGCTGCGCACCGACGTCGCCGACGCCGACGGCCCGCTGTGGACCGGCGAGGCACAGATCTTCCTGCGCGGCGAGGGCGGCTGGGGCGGCGACCGCGGCCCCTCCGCCCGCCCCGCCCCGCCCGAGGGCGAGCCCGATCTGATCGTCGACCGGCCGGTCGCCGAGGACCAGGCCCTCCTCTACCGCCTCTCCGGCGACTGGAACCCGTTGCACGCCGACCCCGACTTCGCCGCGGCCGCCGGGTTCGAACGGCCCGTCCTGCACGGCCTGTGCACCTACGGCATGACCCTCAAGGCGGTCGTCGACACGCTGCTGGGCGGCGAGGCGAGCCGGGTGCGGTCCTACACGACCCGGTTCGAGGGGGTGGTCTTCCCCGGGGAGACCCTGCGGATCCGGATGTGGCGGGGGGAGGGCGCCGTGCGGGTGGCCGTGAGCGCCGTCGAGCGGGACGAGGCGCCCGTCCTCGCCGACACCGCCGTCGAACACTCCTGAGAACGTCGGACACTCCTGAGTACGGACGCTCCTGGAAACGAAGGAGGGGCTCCCCGTCGTACGACGGGGAGCCCCTCCTCGCGCGTTGCCGTCAGGCAGCCGCCTCGGCGGTCTCCTCGGCCGGCTTGCGGTGACG
The DNA here is from genome assembly GCF_055601245.1 of Streptomyces sp. NPDC038135. Taxonomy (NCBI): domain Bacteria; kingdom Bacillati; phylum Actinomycetota; class Actinomycetes; order Kitasatosporales; family Streptomycetaceae; genus Streptomyces; species Streptomyces sp. NPDC038135. The sequence continues at coordinate 717,882 of NZ_JBVJXS010000002.1, forward strand.
CCCACGCGGAGCCGTGTCACCGTCCTGGACCGCCACCGGCCCCCGGTGCCGGCCGTGGCCGTCCGCGTCCTGAGAGTCGGCAGACAGCTGCTGAGTCGTGCTGGTGTCGCTCATCGGAAGAATTCACCCCGTCAACATGATCTTTTTACAGCCGGGCGAGTGTAACCAACCCACCTCCGGCCGGATCCAGGCGGGCGCGCCGACCGGCACTACTTCGTTACAAGACGTCCAAGCGGCGCTTCCCGCAACGGCACCGGACGCACCGTCACCGGTTCCGGCGAGTCCGGTGCCGGCGTCCGCCGGGGCGCCTCGGACGCTCCGGGCGCCTCGCCGGCCGTGCGGTCCCGGACCGGATCCCCCGGCCCCGCCGCCTCCATCCCCGTCCAGGCCGCGGCCAGCTCCGCCACGCCGCACGGGACCTCTCCCGTGGCGTACGGCAGCCGCAGCACCCCGTCGCGCGTCCACAGCCCGCACCCGGTCAGCCACCCCTGCGGAGCCGCGAGATGACACACCCGCCGCTCGGCCGGCCGCCAGGTGCCCACCCAGTCGCCGGACGGCCCCGCGAAGCGCAGCGCCACGGCGCAGTTCTCCGGCAGCAGCACCTGCCCCGGCTGGATCGCGAACGGCGTCACCGAGCAGTCCGGGACGCGCAGGCACTCCGGGAAGCGCACCGGCAGCGTGCTCCCCAGGACCCCCCAGCCCAATCGTTCCTGCCCGGGGGAGGGCGCGTCGGAGGAGATCAGCAGCAGACCGCTGTCCGGATCGGCCAGCAGCAGCCGGTCGTCGCTGCCGTCCGCGATCTGCAGCAGCGGCGAGACCTCGCCGCCGCGCCCCAGGTCCACGACCACCGTCTTGGTGCGCCCGTCCAGCTCCCGGTCCAGCGCGAGCAGCCGCCCGTCGCCGTCCAGCCAGACCCCGCCCGAGCAGCGCCCCGGCACCTCGGCCAGCCGCTCGGGCCCCGCCGCGCCGCCCGCCACCAGCCACACCGCCGTGGCGCGGGGGCCGACGGCCAGGGCGTACGCCCGCGCGCCGCCCGGCGCCGGGGGCAGCAGCGTCAGCCGGGTGCCGGGGTCCGGGCACGCCACCGCGCCCAGCGGCAGCTCCCCGGTGCCCGGCCCGGTCGGGTACAGCAGGCAGAAGGTGTGCCGGCGGCCCTCCACCAGCCGGTGGATCAGCACCCTTCCGTCGCCCATCGGCTGCACCTCGGTGCCGGGCTCCTCCGGCTGGTGGCCGGGCAGCGGCACCGCGTACGGCTCCGGGCCGTCCAGCGTCCAGCGCTCCGGGAACCAGGAGTCACCGTCCGGCGCGAGGCGGGCGGCGTACGCGCCGTCCGCCGTGATGGCGCACCCCGTCCCCGGCACGCCGTCGTCCTCGCCGGACCGGTCGGTCGAAGGGGGTTCGATCGCACAGGCCGTCATCGTTCGGTCACCTCCGGCGACGAAGCTAGTTTCGTACGCACGGGCGGGGGAGCAGGGGACGGCGGCTTCACACATACGGGTGGCGCAGAAGCGATTCAGCTGAGGGCACGGCGGCCCCTGTGCTGAACGCCTCCGCCCGGGCCGGAGGCGGTACATCCGCACAGAACGGCCAGGTAGCCTTTCCCCGTGCCCCGTCTGTCTGAAGTCATCGCCGCGCTGGAGACCCTGTGGCCCGCCGAGCGGGCCGAGTCCTGGGACGCGGTCGGCACGGTGGTGGGCGACCCCGACCAGGAGGTCACCCGGGTCCTGTTCGCCGTCGACCCCGTGCGGGAGATCGTCGACGAGGCGGTGCGGCTCGGGGCCGACCTGCTGGTCACCCACCACCCGCTGTACCTGCGCGGGACGACCACGGTCGCGGCGTCCACCTTCAAGGGCCGCGTCGTGCACACGCTGATCAAGAACGACATCGCGCTGCACGTGGCGCACACCAACGCCGACACCGCCGATCCCGGCGTCTCGGACGCGCTGGCCGGCGCGCTCGACCTGCGGGTCGTACGCCCGCTCGTGCCGGACCCGACCGACCCGGCCGGCTGCCGGGGCCTGGGCCGGGTCTGCGAACTCGACCACCCGCTCACCGTGCGCGAGCTGGCCGCCCGGGTCGCCGAGCGGCTGCCGGCCACCGCGCAGGGCGTCCGGGTGGCCGGCGACCCCGAGGCCGTCGTCCGCACCGTCGCCGTCAGCGGCGGTTCCGGCGACAGCCTCTTCGACCAGGTCCGCGCGGCCGGCGTGGACGCCTTCCTCACCGCGGACCTGCGTCACCACCCGGCCTCCGAGGCCGTTGCCCACAGTCCTCTCGCGCTGCTCGACGCGGCGCACTGGGCCACCGAGTGGCCCTGGTGCGAGCTGGCCGCAGCCCAGCTCGACGAGATCTCCGACCGTCACGGCTGGGACCTCAGGGTCCATGTCTCCAAGACGGTCACCGACCCCTGGACCGCCCACGCGGCGTCCACCACCACGACTCGACAATCGGGAGCCCCCAACTGAACGCCGCGCCCGCCGACCAGATCCGACTCCTCGACGTCCAGGCCCTCGACGTCCGCCTGCAGCAGCTCGCCCACAAGCGGAAGTCGCTGCCCGAGCACGCCGAGATCGAGTCGCTGAACAAGGACCTCACGCAGCTCCGCGACCTGCTGGTGGCCGCGCAGACCGAGGAGAGCGACACCGCCCGCGAGCAGACCAAGGCCGAGCAGGACGTGGACCAGGTGCGCCAGCGCGCCACCCGCGACCAGCAGCGCCTGGACTCCGGCGCGGTCACCTCGCCCAAGGACCTGTCCAACCTCCAGCACGAGATCGCCTCCCTCGCCAAGCGGCAGGGCGACCTGGAGGACGTCGTCCTGGAGGTCATGGAGCGCCGCGAGTCCGCGCAGGAGCGGGTCGCCGAGCTGACCGAGCGGGTCGGCTCCGTCCAGGCGAAGATCGACGACGCGACCGGCCGCCGGGACGCCGCGTTCGAGGAGATCGACGGCGAGGCCGCCTCGGTCACCAAGGAGCGCGAGGTCGTCGCCGGGTCCGTCCCCGCCGACCTGCTGAAGCTGTACGACAAGCTGCGCGGGCAGCAGGGCGGCATCGGCGCGGCCAAGCTGTACGCCCGCACCTGCCAGGGCTGCCGTCAGGAGCTGGCGATCACCGAACTGAACGAGATCCGCGCGGCCGCGCCGGACACGGTGGTCCGCTGCGAGAACTGCCGCCGGATCCTGGTGCGCACCGCCGAGTCGGGTCTGTAGGGAACCGGCGCGGTGCGGGAGTTCATCGTCGAGGCGGACGGCGGGTCACGGGGCAACCCGGGGCCCGCGGGCTACGGCGCCGTGGTGAGCGACGCGGTGACGGGGGAGACCCTGGCCGAGGCGGCCGAGTACCTCGGCGTCGCCACGAACAACGTCGCCGAGTACCGGGGCCTGCTCGCCGGCCTCCGCACCGCGCACGCCCTGGACCCGGGCGCCCGGGTGCACGTCCGGATGGACTCCAAGCTGGTCGTCGAGCAGATGTCGGGACGCTGGAAGATCAAGCACCCCGACATGAAGCCCCTGGCGGCGGAGGCGAACCGCGTCTTCCCGCCCGGCCGGGTCACCTACGAGTGGATCCCCCGCGCCCAGAACACCCACGCCGACCGCCTCGCCAACGAGGCCATGGACGCGGGCGCGCGAGGCGAGCAGTGGTCCGCGTCCGGGGACGACGTCGAAGCCGAGGCGCTGCGCGAGGCGTCGGGTGCGGCGCGGACCCGGGCGGCCGTGACCGCCGTGTCCTCGGACGCGGCGCCGGGCGTGCCCGGTGACGCCGCCGCCGCGGCCGCCGGTGCGGCCGACGCCGGCACCGACGTGACCGCGGGCGAGCGTGCCGCCGAGAGCGCCCCGGGTGCGGGCGAGCGGCGCCCGGCCGGCGCTGCCGAGCAGCGGCCTTCCGGCCTCAGCGCACCCCGGCCTTCCGGCCTCAGCGCACCCCGGCCTTCCGGCGCTGCCGAGCAGCGGCCTTCCGGCTCCAGTGCACCCCGGCCTACCGGCTCCGCCGAGCAGTCGCGGACGCGGGGCTGGAGCGCCGCCCCCGACATGGGCGCCCCCGCCACCCTGGTGCTCCTCCGCCACGGCGAGACCCCCCTCACCGCGCAGAAGCGCTTCTCCGGCAGCGGCGGCACCGACCCCTCCCTGTCCGAAGCGGGCAGGGAGCAGGCCCGGCGGGCCGCCGCCGCGCTGGCGCGGCGCGGCACCGTCCAGGCCGTGGTGGCCTCGCCCCTCGCCCGGACCCAGGAGACCGCCCGCATCGTCGCCGCCCGCCTCGGCCTGGACGTGACGGTCGAAGAGGGGCTCAGGGAGACGCACTTCGGCGCCTGGGAGGGTCTCACCTTCGGCGAGGTCCACGAGCGGTACCCGGACGACCTGAGCGCCTGGCTGGACGACCCGGACGTCCGCCCGACCGGTGGCGGCGAGAGCTTCGCCGAGACCGCCACCCGGATCGAGGCCACCCGGGACAAGCTGGTCGCGGCCCACGCAGGCCGCACGGTCCTGCTGGTCACCCATGTCACGCCGATCAAGACCCTGATCCGGCTCGCCCTGGGCGCGCCGCCGAAGTCCCTGTTCCGGATGGAACTCTCCGCCGCATCCCTGTCCGCGGTCGCGTACTACGCGGACGGCAACGCGAGCGTACGGCTGTTCAACGACACGTCCCACCTGCGTCCCTGAGCCCGGCCGACGGGCCCCGGCTAATCGGGCACCGGCCGACCGAGGCCCGCCGCGCCACGCGCCAGCTCCTCGATCCGCCCCCAGTCCCCGGCGGCCACCGCCTCCGCCGGGATCATCCAACTCCCGCCCACGCACCCGACGTTGGGCAGGGACAGATACTCGGGCGCGGTCGCGGGCCCGATCCCGCCCGTCGGGCAGAAGCGGGCCTGCGGCAGCGGGCCGGCCAGCGACCTGAGATACGCCGTGCCGCCCGCGGCCTGCGCCGGGAAGAACTTCATCTCCCGCACCCCGCGCTCCAGCAGCACCACGACCTCCGAGGTGGTGGACACCCCGGGCAGGAACGGCACCCCTGACCCGCGCATCGCCGCCAGCAGCGAGTCCGTCCACCCCGGGCTCACCAGGAACCGCGCCCCGGCCGCCACGCAGTCGGCCACCTGCTCCGGCGTGAGGACCGTACCCGCCCCGACCACCGCGTCCGGCACCGCGCCGGCGATGGCCCGGATCGCGTCCAGCGCGGCGGGCGTCCGCAGGGTCACCTCTATGGCGGGCAGCCCCCCGGCCACCAGCGCGCGCGCCAGCGGTACGGCGTCGGACACGTCCGACACCACCACGACCGGCACGACCGGCGCGAGATCCAGCACGGAGGCAGCCGAAGCGGAGGGCAGCGGTGAAGTCATGCCCTCATCGTGCCCAGCGGCGACACCCTGCGCAACGAACGTTGCGCATGATGCAACGGCTTCCGAAAGGCGCCGGCGCCCGGCCGGCCGTGCTCAGTGGACCTCGTCCACCAGGACGTCCAGCGCCCACGGCTTCCCCGCCGTGCCCGGCGCCTGTGCCTCCACCGCGTACCCGAGGTCCCGCAGCGCCGTCACCAGCTCCGCCGGGCCCTTCGGCGCGGCCCCCTCCGACAGCAGGCTCCGTACGATCCGGCCCTTCGTGGCCTTGTTGAAGTGGCTGACGACCTTCCGGGTCGGCGCGTGCAGCACCCGTACGGTCGCGGTCCGCCCGGCGACCTCGCCCTTGGGCTTCCACGCCGCCGCGTAGGCGGCGGAGCGCAGGTCGAGCACCAGGCCGCGGCCCGCGGCCTCCGGCAGCACCTCCGCCATCGGGGCCCGCCAGTGCCCGGCCAGCGCGCCGAGCCCCGGCAGCTTCACGCCCATCGAGCAGCGGTAGGAGGGGATGCGGTCGGTCACGCGCACCGCGCCCCACAGCCCCGAGAAGACCAGCAGCGAGCGCGCCGCCCGCTTCTTCGCCGCCGCGTCCAGCGAGGCCAGGTCCAGGGCGTCGTACAGCACACCGGTGTAGATCTCCCCGGCCGGCCGGGCCCCGGCGGTGCGCAGGGCGGCGTTCTTCGCCACCTCGCCGCGCAGTCCCTCGCTCAGCCCCAGCACCTCGCGCGCCTTCTCCTCGTCGGCGGCGCACAGCTCGACCAGTTCCGCCAGCACCGCCTCCCGCGCCTCGGCCAGCCCCGGCAGGGACAGCGACTCCGGCTTCAGCGGGGCGCCACGACCCGAGGACGCTTTTCCTTCCGAGGGCGGCAGCAGGACAAGCACACGTACTCCTTCTCATCGGTTCAGCGCCAGCGTACGGGGTGCCGCGCACGCCCCCTCGCCCTACGCTCGACACATGCCCCGCCGCAGGATCCGGCTGACCGGCGCCCCCGAGGCCCCGCTGCGGGCCGCACTCACCGCGCTGCGCGCCGGACTCCGCGTACCGGAGGACTTCCCGCCCGAGGTGCGGGAGGAGGCCGCGCGTGCGGCGAAGAACCCCTTCGCCCTGGATCTGGACACCGCGGACTTCGTCTGACCGGCGGCGGGACCGGGCGCCCCGCGCGGCCGGTACCATGGTCGGCACGGCAGACGAGCCGGGCGGGCGGCCGCGTGAAGTTCCCGCAAGGGGCTTCCCGAGGAACGTCCGGGCTCCACAGGGCAGGGTGGTGGCTAACGGCCACCCGGGGTGACCCGCGGGACAGTGCCACAGAAAGCAGACCGCCGGGGGCCTCGGCCCTCGGTAAGGGTGAAACGGTGGTGTAAGAGACCACCAGTGCCCAGGGTGACCTGGGCAGCTAGGTAAACCCCACCTGGAGCAAGGTCAAAAGGAGCGCCGTGAAAAGCGCTCTGCGCGGACGTTCGAGGGCTGCCCGCCCGAGTCCGCGGGTAGACCGCACGAGGCCGGTGGCAACACCGGTCCTAGATGGATGGCCGTCGCCCCGGGGCCCGCGAGGACCCCGGGGAACAGAACCCGGCGTACAGCCCGACTCGTCTGCCCCTCACCGCCCTCACCGCCCGGTAAATCGAGTGCGTGTGTTCGAGCCGCTGCGATACGTTCCTGCCTGTTCGAAGGGGGAGCCGAAGTGGCGAAACTGAACCAGATCATCGCGGTCGAGAAGGGCGTCAAGAGCAAGTCGCTCCAGGACATCACCGCCGCGCACCACAAGGTGCAGAAGCCGGCGCTGCTGGCCGGCATCTCGCGCACGTACCAGCCGAAGGACGAGGAGGGCGAGCAGCTTCCGCCCGAGTCCACGCGCGTGCAGGTGCAGGGTGAGGACGTGCTGCGGGAGATGTCCGCCTCGCTCACCCGGCTCTTCGACGTGACCGCCACCAAGGACTGGGCGAACTGCGCGGCCCGCGCGGACGTCACGGTCGACGGCCGCACCGTCGTCGCCGACGTCCCGGTCAGCTATCTGCTCTTCCTGGAGAAGCAGCTCACCGACCTGCACACGTTCGTCAGGAAGCTCCCCACCCTCGACGCCGCCGAGTCCTGGTCCCACGACCCGTCGACGGACTGGTGGAAGACGGACCCGGTCCGCACGATCCGTACGAAGAAGGTCCCGCGCAACCACGTCAAGGCGGAGGCGACCGAGAAGCACCCGGCGCAGGTCGAGGTGTACTACGAGGACGTGCCCATCGGGTACTGGACCACCGTGAAGTTCTCCGGAGCGCTCCCGGCGCGCCGGGTGAACGAACTGCTGGAGCGGGTGGAGAAGCTCCAGCAGGCGGTGAAGTTCGCCCGTGAGGAGGCCAACGGCACCGAGGTCACCGACCAGCGGGTCGGCGACGCGGTGTTCGGCTACCTGTTCGGCTGACAACGGCCGGCGAGTAGCATCCATGATCGCCCCCGCGTGCGAGCGCGGGGGTGCGCGACAGGCGCGGGCCGGACTGAGGACCGGTCCGCGTGAGGAGCGCAAGCTGACACTGAAGTTCAGCCTGAAAAACGCGGTGACAGTGAAGGTTCGAGTCCTTCCCCCGGCACAGCCGCACCAACGGGCCGGGGTAGCCCAACATGGCAGAGGCAGCCGCGGTCAATCTCAGACTCTCGCTCCAGTCTCAGCATCGCCGCCGATCGCCGGATCGAACGGGGCCGGACGAACGCCGTCGGATGCGAGTTCGAATCTCGCCTGCACCTCTTGCGCGGTGCGGTAGTTCAAAGGAAGAACACGACCGCATGATGACTGATCCGTCCTCTTAAACGCCGCCGGCGTGCGCAATTGGGTGGCATCCCCAGGGGCCCGGGAGCTGGATACGACTCCCGGGCTCCGCCACGTCCCCACTCCGCCGGGCACGTCACCCGGCACGTCGAGCCGGCCCACGCCTCCCCGTCACGCCGGCGGCTCCAGCGGCCGCTCGCGCACCCGGGTCAGGTGTCCTTCGAAGACCTCGCGCGCCTCCGGGGTCAGGGTGCGCAGGGCGACCAGGGCGGTGATGGCCACGTCGCAGAGTTCCGACTGGACGTCGTCCCACGTGTGGGTGATGCCCTTGCGGGGGTTCTGGCCGGTCGCGCCGATGACCGCCTCGGCGACCTCGCCGACCTCCTCGGAGAGCTTGAGGATGCGCAGCAGCAGGTTCTCCGGGCCGGGGTGCACGCGGGTGGCCTCCAGGCGGGACCAGAGTTCGTCCACGGCCGGCCAGAGGCCGGGGGCGGGATCCGCGGTGCCGGCCGTGCCGGTGGTGTCCTGGTGGGTCATGCCGCGCAGACTGCCATGCCGCCGCGCGGCGCCGCCCCGCCGCTCCGGAAACAGGCCCCGACCGCTCGAACCGGGCCTACTCCTCGAACCGGGCCTACTCCTCGAACAGGGCCTCCTGCTCGCCCTCCTTCTGCTGCCGCAGCCGCCGGTTGCGGGCGCCCACCACCACGGCCGTCGCCGCCGCCGTCACGCCCAGGGCCACCGGGACCATCCAGCCGCGGTCGAAGACATGGCCGAAGGCGTGGTCGAGGGAGATGCGGCCGGGGCCGGTGATGGCGAGGCCGGCCGCGGCGAGCCCCAGGGACGCCGCGTGCTCGTAGCCGCCCTCCTGGGCGAAGAAGCCGTTGGGCATGTGGACCGCCGACGCCCCGGCCATCGCGCCCGCCGCCGCCGCGCCCGCCGCCGGGGTGGCGAGGCCCAGCGCCAGCAGCGCGCCGCCGCCCGCCTCGGCGAGGCCCGCCGCCGTCGCGCTCGCCTTGCCCGGGGCGTAGCCGACGGACTCCATGAACTGGCCGGTGCCCTCAAGGCCGTGCCCGCCGAACCAGCCGAACAGCTTCTGCGCGCCGTGTGCGGCCAGCACCCCGCCGGTCCCCAGCCGGAGCAGCAGCAGGCCCACATCGCGTCGGTCGTAACAGGTCACGGTGACTCTCCATCAGCAGGCGACAGGTCCCCCTCCGCGTTCCCACCGTCGCACCCCTCACCCCACCGGGCGCGTCCTGGGTGGCGTTCGGGTGGCGACCGCGGGGGACCGGTGTGAGCCTGACGCCATGACCATTCAGCCAGCCAAGCTGCGCGATCCGGCCGTCCGGGCGTTCGTCCACGCCGTCAACGCCCACGACCGCGAGAGCTTCCTGTCCCTCCTCGCGCCCGACGCGACGATGGCCGACGACGGCTCGGACCGCGACCTCGCCGACTGGATCGACCGGGAGATCTTCTCCTCGCACGGCCACATGGAGGTCGACAACGAGTCCAACGGCGGTCACACCCTCCTCGCCCGCTACCGCAACGACACCTGGGGCGAGATGCGCACGCGGTGGACCTTCACCGTCGGCGACGACGGGCGGATCTCGCGGTTCGAGACCGGCCAGGCCTGAACGCACGGGCCCCTTGCGAAGGGCGCGCAGCCAGAGCACCGTGCCGATCCCGGACTTCCGGTCCGTCCCCAGGCCGGGAGAGTGCCGACGCGATGGCCGCGGGGCAGCGCATCGCAGGCCAGCCGGCCGGCATCGAAGCCCGGCCCCTGCGAACCGCCCGCCTCGGGAGCCGAACGCGCCTTGGCGACCGTCATGTCGGCGCCGAGGCCGTACAGCGATTTCCGGACCTTGTCCTGAGCCTGCGTCATGCCGGCCGACACCGATTCGACGGTGATGACCAGCGCGATACCGAACGCCAGACCCGTCGCGATCACCAGAGCGGCCTTCTTGCGGCGGCTCAGCGCGCGCTTGAGATGGATGCGAACATCCCGTTCCTCGAAGGTACTTGGCGCCCGGTGTGGGCGCGGCCCCAAGCCAGGGAGGGACCTTGGAGGAGCCCTGGGTAAAGGATGTGCAAGGGCTGGGAAGGCGGCTGACTCACCGGATTCTCATGGGACGGCAAATTCCGGTCGTATACCCGGCTCCCGCGGACAAACCCCTGTTCGACGCGGTGTACGGTCCCGGGGTGCGTGATAGTTCCCGGCTCAGCCGGCGTGCCGTCCTCGGGCTGACGGCCGCCGCCCTTCCCCTTTCCGCGGCCGCGCCGGCCGCCGCCGCCACCGTCGTGGGCGGTGAGCGCCTGGCGCGTGGCGGAGTCCAGGTGCGCGGCGCCTCAGGACTGCCCAGGAAGCTCGACGCCCGCGCGTGGCTCGTCGCCGACGGCGAGAGCGGCGAGGTGCTCGCCTCGTTCAACGCGCACCGGCGCCTCGCCCCCGCGTCCACGCTGAAGATGCTCTTCGCGGACACCGTGCTGAAGAAGTTCGACCGCGCCGAGCGGTACAGGGTGACCGACGAGGACCTGGCCGACGTCCCGGCCGGTTCCAGCCTGGTCGGCATCAAGCCCGGCATCACCTACACCGTCGAGCAGTTGTGGCAGGGGGTGTTCCTGCGCTCCGGCAACGACGCGGTGCACGTGCTGTCGCACATGAACGGCGGCATCGCCAAGACCGTCGCCGAGATGCAGGCCAGGGCGGAGGACCTGCAGGCGCTGGACACCCGGGTGGTCAGCCCCGACGGCTTCGACCACAAGGGGCAGCTCTCCTCGGCGTACGACCTCACGCTGTTCGCCCGGCATGGCCTGAAGGACGCCGACTTCCGCGGCTACTGCGGCACCCGGACCGCCGACTTCCCGGCGGGCGGCAGGAAGACCTTCCAGATCCAGAACACCGACCGCCTGCTCACCGGGGCGTGGGGCCTGGAGGTGTACGAGGGCCTGATCGGCGTGAAGAACGGCTACACCAGCCACGCCGGGAACACCTTCACCGGTGCGGCCACCCGGGGCGGCCGCACCCTGCTGGTCACCGTGATGCATCCCCGGGTCGGCGGGAACGCGGTGTACGAGCAGACCGCCGCGCTGCTCGACTGGGGCTTCAGGCACGGCGGTTCGGCGCAGGCGGTGGGCGCGCTGGTCGAGCCGCTCAGCGAGGGCGGGGCGAGCGCGAGCCCGGCGCCGGGCGCGTCCCGGAAGGCGGCCCAGGCCGCGGCGGGCGCCCCCGGGAGCGGGCCCGGGCGCCCCTCGTCGTGGCGGCTGCTGGAGGGCGCGGCCGGCTCCGCGGCCCTGCTCGGCGCGGGTGCGTGGGCGCTGCGCCGGCGGCTGACCCGGGGGAGGGGGAAGGCGGCCGCGACCGAGGCCGGGACCCGGCCGGAGAGCGGAACCTGAAGAAGGCGCGGTGGAGATTCGCGGCAGCCGTTCCGCCGGCCGGTGCACACCCCGCGGTAGTCCGCGGGGTTCACCCCCAACCTGCGGCCGGTGGAACGGCTGCCGTCTCCCCCCTCGGAATGGCTCTGGAACTGCCGTGCCCCAAGTGTGAAGCTCTTGTGAAGAGAAGTTGACCATATGCGGCCGATCGGCCGCAATACCGCGAATGTTCGAATACCGGCCGCCCAACCGGCCTCAGCCGCGCCCGATGTAGGGCATCGCGGTCGCCAGCACCGTCGCGAACTGCACGTTCGCCTCCAGCGGCAGTTCGGCCATGTGCCGCACGGTGCGCGCCACGTCCGCCACGTCCATCACGGGTTCGGCGGCGGTCTGCCCGTTGGCCTGGAGCGCGCCGGTCTCCATCCGGGCCGTCATCTCGGTGGCAGCGTTGCCGATGTCGATCTGGCCCACGGCGATGCGGTACGGCCGCCCGTCCAGCGACAGCGACTTGGTCAGGCCGGTCAGCGCGTGCTTGGTCGCGGTGTAGGCGACCGACATCGGCCGGGGCGTATGGGCGGAGATCGAGCCGTTGTTGATGATCCGGCCGCCCTGCGGGTCCTGTTCCTTCATGACCCGGTACGCCGCCTGCGCGCACAGGAACGCCCCGTTGAGGTTGGTGTCCACCACGTGCCGCCAGGCGTCGTAGGGCAGGTCCTCGACGGGCACCCCGCCGGGCCCGAACGTGCCCGCGTTGTTGAACAGCAGGTCCACCCGGCCGAACCGCTCGACGGTGGCCGAGAACAGCGCCGCCACGTCCTCGGGCCGGGACACGTCGGTGCGCACCGCGAGCCACGGGCCCGCCGCCGCCCGCACGGCCGTCTCCTCCAGCGTCTCCGTGCGCCGGCCGGCCAGGACCACCGACCAGCCGGCGCGCAGCAGTTCCACGGCGACGGCCCGCCCGATGCCGGAACCGGCGCCGGTCACCACCGCGATCTTCGATTCCCTGTCAGTCATGGCTCCGCAGCGTAGGCGGCGAGTCCGCCATGCGGAATCGGCTGTCCGCCATACGGCTGGGGCGGCGCGGGAACCCGGCGGCGGCCGGACAGGAGCAGGGAAGCGGCCGGGCGGAACCCGGCGCGAGCCGGGAGGTCCTAGCCGGCGACCGCGGCCGCGGTCACGGCCTCCCCGGGGTAGCGCACGCCGATCCGCTCCCGGATCGCGTCCAGCGTCCGCATCACCGCGAGGCTGCCGTCCAACGGCACCAGCGGCGACTCCCGTTCGCCCGCCCGCAGTGCCCGCATCACCTCGGCCGCCTCGTGCCGCAGGCTGGTGCGCGGCCCGTCGGCCGGGTCCGCGGTGAACTCCTCGGAGTCGCGGCCGTCCCGGTGCAGCACGAAGCGCTCGGGGTGGAAGAAGCCGGCCGGGATGTCGATCCGGCCGAGGGAGCCGGTGACCGAGGCGGTGGTGCCGGTGCCCCCGGCGATGGAGCAGTGCAGCGAGGCCAGCGCGCCGCTCTCCCAGGAGAGCAGGGCCCCGGTCTGGAGGTCGACGCCCTCCGGCGAGAGCACCGCGCTCGCGGCGACGGCGTCCGGCTCGCCGAGCAGCAGCTGCGCGAACGACACCGGGTACACCCCGAGGTCCAGCAGCGACCCGCCGCCGAGCTCCGGATCGCGCAGCCGGTGCGCCGCCGGGAACGGGCCGGCGAGGCCGAAGTCGGCCTGCACGGTGCGGACCTCACCGATCGCCCCGTCGTCCACCAGCGCCTTGAGCCGGCGTACCAGCGGGTTGCAGTACATCCACATCGCCTCCATCAGGAAGCGGTCGTGCTCCTTGGCCAGCGCCACCAGTTCCCCGGCCTCGCGGGCGTTGAGCGTGAACGCCTTCTCGCAGAGCACGTTGCGCCCCGCCGTCAGGCACAGCCCGGCCGCGGCCCGGTGCGCCGCGTGCGGGGTGGCGACGTACACGACATCGATGTCCGGGTCCGCCGCCAGCGACTCCCAGTCGCCGTAGGCGCGGGTCACCCCGAACCGCTCGGCGAACGCCTCCGCGGACTCCCGCCTGCGCGACGCCACGGCCACGATCTCCGCGTCCGGCAGATCCACCAGGTCCGCCGCGAAGGCCGCCGCGATCCCGCCCGTCGCCAGGATCCCCCACCGCACGCTCTGCTGCCCCATCCCGCCCCGCCCTCGCTCATGTGTACCTCGGCAGTGTGTACGAGCTGAGAGCATAGGTGCCGGGAGAGCACGAGAGGGAGGGACACATGCCCGAGGACACCACGGCATCGGCACCGGAGACGGCGCACCCGGCCGGCGCCGAGCGCCTCACGGCCGGCGCCGCGCGGCCCGCCGGCCCGCTCCTCGTCCTCCTCCTCGGCGGCCTCACCGCGACCACCCCGCTGGCGATGGACATGTACCTCCCCTCGCTGCCGGAGGTCACCCGCACCCTGCACGCCCCCGCCGCCACCGTGCAGCTCACCCTCACCGCCTGCCTGGCCGGCATGGCCCTCGGACAGCTGGTCGTGGGGCCGATGAGCGACCGCTGGGGACGCCGCCGGCCGCTGCTGGCCGGCCTCGCCGTCTACCTCGTCGCCACCGCCCTGTGCGCGTTCGCGCCCAACGTCGAGACGCTGGTGGCACTCCGGCTGGCGCAGGGCCTCGCCGGCTCGGCCGGGATCGTCATCGCCCGGGCCGTGGTGCGCGACCTCTACGACGGCCTGGCCATGGCCCGCTTCTTCTCCAGCCTGATGCTGGTCTCCGGGGTCGCCCCGATCGTGGCGCCGCTGATCGGCGGCCAGATCCTGCGGGTGACGGACTGGCGCGGCGTGTTCGTCGTCCTCACCGTCGCCGGCGCCGCACTCACCGCCCTGGTCTGGGCGCGGCTGCCCGAGACCCTGCCGCCCGCCCGCCGGCACCAGGGCGGAGTGGGGGAGGCGCTGCGCGCGATGCGCGGCCTGCTCGCCGACGCGCCGTTCAGCGGCTACCTGCTGGCCGGCGGCTTCGCCTTCGCCTCGCTGTTCGCGTACGTCAGCGCCTCGCCGTTCGTCGTCCAGGAGATCTACGGCGCCTCCCCGCAGACCTTCAGCCTGCTCTTCGGCCTCAACTCGGTCGGGCTGATGATCACCGGTCAGGTCAACGGCAAGCTGCTGGTGGGCCGGGTCGCGCTGGAGAAGGTGCTCGCGGCCGGCCTGGCGGTGACCGTGCTCGCGGCCACCGCCCTGCTGCTGATGTCCGCCGGGGCCTTCGGCGAGGTGGGCCTGGTCCCGGTCGCCGCCGCGCTCTTCGTGCTCATGTCGGCGATGGGCGTCACCCTGCCCAACGCCCAGTCCCTCGCCCTGCTGCGCACCCGGCACTCCGCCGGCTCCGCCTCCGCGCTGCTCGGCACCTCCTCCTTCCTGATCGGCGCGGTCGTCTCCCCGCTGGTCGGCGTCGCCGGGGAGCACACCGCCGTGCCCATGGCGGTCGTCCAACTGGCGGGTGCGTTGGTCGCGGTGGCCTGCTTCGTGGGACTGTGCCGTCCGTGGAGGGCAGGCACGAGTCCGGAGGGGGACCAGAACTGAGCACGCCGAGACTGCGCCCAGGCAACCCCGACCGCGCCGGGCTGGACCCCGCGGAACTCGGTCACCTGGCCGACGAGGTGCACGCCCTGACCGCCGGGGTCCGCCCCTGGGCGGCCGGCGCCGTCGTGCTGGCCGGACGCGGGCCGGTGGTCGCCGTCGCCGAGGCAGCCGGCTGGGCGGTGCGCTACGCCTCCTACGACGCGGAGACCGGCGCCGGTGTCGAACTGCCGCCCGCCGAACGGGTCCCGGCCGACGTGCACACCCCCTTCGACCTGGCCTCCCTCACCAAGCTGTTCACGTCCGTCGCCGCCGTGCAGCAGATCGAGCGCGGCACCCTCGGCATGGACGCCCGGGTCGGCGCCTACCTGCCCGAGTTCACCGCCGCCGCCGAACACGGCATCACCGTGCGGCAGTTGCTCACCCACACCTCCGGTCTGCGGCCCGAACTCCCGCTGTACGACCGCCCGGACGCCGCCGCCCGGCTGGCGATGCTGCGCGCCGAGGCGCCGGCCGCCGCGCCCGGCACCTACCTCTACTCGGACCTGAACATGATCCTGCTCCAGTTCGTCCTGGAGCGGATCACCGGCCGGACCCTGGACGTGCTGATCGAGGACGGCATCACCCGGCCGCTCGGGATGACGGCCACCGGCTTCGGACCCCGCCCCGGCGCTGCGGCCACCGAGGACCAGCGGCTGCCGTGGGCCAAGGCGGACCGGGGGATGCTGCGGGGCGTGGTGCACGACGAGAACGCCTGGGCGCTCGGCGGGGTGGCGGGCCACGCGGGCCTGTTCTCCACCGCGCCGGACCTCGCGGTCTTCTGCCGGGCCCTGCTGGCGGGCGGCGCGTACGGCCCGGCCCGCATCCTCGGCCCCGACTTCACGGAACTCCTGCTGACCCCGCCCGGCCTGGGCTTCGCGGTGGACCAGCCGTGGTTCATGGGCGAGCTCGCGGGCCGGGGCGCGGCGGGCCACACCGGCTTCACCGGCACCTCCCTGGTCCTGGACCCCGCCACGGACACCTTCCTGGTCCTGCTGGCGAACACGGTCCACCCCCGCAGACGCCTGCCGGACAGCAGACCGAGAGCGACCATGGCGACCCACCTGTCCCGAGCCGTCCGCGGAGCCTGACCGACGGGCACTTCGTCAGCACGGGGCCGCGACCCCACGGCCCCCGCCGCTCGTCCTGCGGCCCCCGTCCCGGTGTCCCGTGGCCTCCGTCCTGGGTGCGACCTGCGTCCCGGGTGCCCTGTGGCTTCCGGCCGGGTGTCCTGTGACCTCTGTCCCGAGTGCCTTGTGACCTCCGGCCGGGCGTCCCCTGGCCCGTGCCCCCAGGTGTTCTGCGGCCTCCGCGCCGGGCGTCATGCGGCCTCCTTCCCGGGCGTCCTGCGGCCTCCGCACCGGGTGTCCCGCGGCCTCCGCGCCGGGCGTCCCCCGGCCCTTGTCCCGAGCCGTCCGCGGAGCCTGACCGACGGGCACTTCGTAAGCACGGGACTGCGACCCCGCCGTCACCTCGGCGCCGGACGTCCCGCGGCCTCCGCCTCGGTCGTCCCGCCGCCTCCGCCCCGGACGCCCCACAATCCCCGCCCCAGGCGCCCTGCAGCCTCCGCCCCAGGCCCCCGCCGCCTCCGCCCCCGCCCGGACCGGGCCCCTCCCGGTAGCTGAGAGAATCGCCGGGTGAACGTCCCAGTCTCCCCAGCCGACGCCCTCCGTGCCTCCGTCAGTGCGCTGCTCGACGGGCTGCCGCCCCGGCAGGCCGCCGGGGCCGTGGAGCGGCTGATCGCCAGCTACCGGGGCGACACCCCCACCCACGCCCCGATCCTGCGCGACCGCGCCGACGTGGCCGCGTACGCCGCCTACCGGATGCCCGCCACCTTCGAGGCGGTCCGCTCGGCGCTGGAGGCGTTCGCGGACACCCTGCCCGGCTGGGCGCCCGGCGGTCACACGGACGTCGGCGGCGGCACCGGAGCGGCGACCTGGGCGGTCACCGCCACCTGGGACGGGACCCGGCCGGTGACCGTGCTGGACTGGGCCGAACCCGCGCTCGCCCTCGGCCGGGAGATCGCCGCCGCCAACCCGGCCCTGCGCGACGCCCGCTGGGAACGCGCCCGGATCGGCGCGGCGCTCACCCTCGACCCCACCGACCTCGTCACCGTGTCGTACGTGCTCAACGAACTCGCCGAGGCCGACCGTGCCGCCCTCGTGGACGCCGCCGCGGCCGCCGCGCAGGCCGTCGTGATCGTCGAGGCCGGTACGCCCGCCGGCTACGAACGCGTCATCGAGGCGCGCGACCGCCTGATCGGCGCCGGATTCCGGGTGGCCGCGCCCTGCCCGCACAGCGCCGCCTGCCCCATCGCCCCCGGCACGGACTGGTGCCACTTCTCCGCCCGGGTCAGCCGCTCCTCGCTGCACCGGCAGGTCAAGGGCGGCTCCCTGGCCTACGAGGACGAGAAGTTCGCCTACGTGGCCGCCACCCGGCTGCCCGCCGAGCCCGCCCCGAACCGGGTGGTGCGCCGCCCCCAGATCCGCAAGGGGCAGGTGCTGCTGGACCTGTGCGAGGCGGAGGAGCGGCTGGGCCGCACCACCGTCACCAAGCGCCACGGCGGCCTGTACCGGGCGGCCCGGGACACCGACTGGGGCGACCCCTGGCCGCCTCAGGACCCGCCCGCCTAGGCCGTGTCCGCCCGGCTTGTTAGCGTCACCCCATGGTCAAGAAGCCCGCCCCCGACGCCGCCCGGCGCAGTGAGAAGTCCCGCCGGGCGATCTACGCCGCCGCCCTCGCCCTGGTCGGGGAGACCGGGTACCGGAAGACCACCGTCGAGGGCATCGCCGCCCGCGCCGGGGTCGGCAAGCAGACCATCTACCGGTGGTGGTCGTCGAAGGCGGACGTGCTGCTGGAGGCGTTCCTGGACCTCGGGGAACAGGCGGCGCAAGCGGCCGGACAGCAGCCGTACACCCTCCCCGACACCGGCGACCTCGCCGCCGACCTCAAAGCCGTGCTCCGGGCCACCGTGGACGAACTGCTCGACCCGCGCTTCGAGGCGCCCGCCCGCGCACTGGCCGCCGAGGGCCTGGTCGACGAGCAGCTCGGCCGGGAGTTCGTCGGGAAGCTCCTCGAACCCCAGCTCCGGCTCTACGTCGACCGGCTTCGCTCCGCGCAGGAGACCGGCGCGGTGCGCCCCGACGTCGACCCGCGCATCGGCCTGGAGCTCTTCGTCTCCCCGCTGGCCCAGCGCTGGCTCCAGCGCACCGGCCCGATCTCGTACGCGTACACGGACACCCTGGTCGACTACGCCCTGTACGGCCTCGCCCCGCGCTGACCCCGTGTGGGGTGCGTCTCGTCCGGTTTCTCCGGAAGGCCCCGGTGACACCCCGAAGAGCAGGAGAATGGGACGATGAGGCATGCTGTCCGCACCAGGCGAGGCGAAGGGGACGAATGAGCGCGACGTTCGGCGGCCGTAGCGGCCGGCAGGGCAAACTCTCCCAGTGGCTGCGCGGACGCCGCCCGAAGGAGACCGCCGACCCCGGCGGCCGTGAGGCCCTGCTGCTCGCCGCCGCCGCCGCGGGCCTGCCGCTCGCGCCCGCCGCGCACCCCGGAGCCGGCTACGGCTGCTCCTGCGACCGCGTCGGCTGTCCCACCCCGGCCCGGCACCCGGTGTCGTTCGCCTGGCAGACCCAGTCCACCACCGACCGCGCCCAGATCGAGCGCTGGGCCCGGAACCAGCCGCAGGCCAACTTCATCACCGCGACCGGCATGGTGCACGACGTCCTGGACGTGCCCCTGGAGGCCGGCCGTGAGGCGCTGGAGCGGCTGCTCGACGCCGGTGTGGAGGTGGGGCCGGTCGCCGAGAGCGACGACGGCCGCATGATGTTCTTCACCCTCACCCGGGGCACCCCCGAGGACGAGGACGAGTGGTGGCCCTGCGAGCTGGACTGCCACCCCGAGACCATGGACGAGCACCCGGGCCTGCGCTGGCACTGCCGCGGCTCCTACGTCCTCGTACCGCCCGCCCGGCTGCCCGGCGACGGGGAGCGGGGCCTGCGCTGGCTGCGCGGCCTGGAGCACCCGCTGCCCGATCCGCTGACCCTGCTGGAGACGCTGACCGACGCCTGCGCCCGCCACACCGGCGACCCCGCGGGCACCGCCTGGCCCCTGGGGCACTGAGGCGCGCCGGGCGCCGTGCCGGCGCCGGCTACTCGCCCTGCGCCGCCGTCAGCCCCTGGACCCGCCCCAGCACCGACACCCGGCCGCCGCCCGCCGGGTCGAGGGCGGCCTCGTTCGCGATGATCTCCAGCGTCAGCGACTGCTTGATCTCGCCCTTGGTCAGGGCCTGCACGTCCCGGTTCGGGGTGGGCACCGACGTCCCCGCGGCGGCGGTCTGCTTCTCGTAGTGGTGCGTGGTGAAGAACACCAGCGCCCCGCCGTCCGCCGTGCGCAGCGCGAGCGGCGCATAGTCGCCGCTGGTCAGCGGCTCGTCGATGAACTGCCGGACCAGACCCGGCCGCTTCGCCAGCTTCTTGCGGTTCGTGCGCAGGGTGCTGGTGTACGGGCCGTCCGCGAAGGTGTTGCCGCCGTTCTTCAGGTGGCCGGTGTACCCCTTGCTCAGCTCGGCGGGCGGCACGGCGAGACCGGTGGAGCCGGCCGGCACGGCCTCGGCGTAGCCGTCGGCGTCCGTCCTGAACTCCGGTACGTCACCCTGGGCCACCAGCGTCAGATACGCCACCCGCCACGGCTCGCCGAGGCCGTCCCGGGTGAAGACCAGCAGCCAGCGGGCGTTGCCGCCCTTGTTGCCCTTGGCGTCCGCGACGAACCAGCGCGGCCACCCGGCCTTCTTCGGGATCGTGAACTTCGCGTCCGTCAGCTCCAGCGGGGAGTGGTTCGCGTTGCCCGACGGGCTGTTGGCGTGCCCGGCCTTCAGCCGGGCGCCGTCGATGTCGGCGAGGGGGCCGGTGACGTACTTCGCGTCCAGGGAGCGGTCGTAGGCCTTGTCGGCCCTGTTGTAGGCGTCCGTGAACTGCCGTAGGGCCTTGGCGGCCTCGGCGCGGCCGGCGGCCGGGAGCACCTCGCGTTCCCCGTGCACGACCACGCATCCGCTCGCCGTCAGCGACAAAGCGGTCAGCGAGGCCGCTATGAGTGCGTTCCGGTCACGCCTGCGATGCCCGCGACGACTGCGATCCCTGCTCATGAGGTGCCTTCACCCTCCCCTTCCCGGAGGCGAACCCTACCGGGACGGGAAGGCGCGCGGACGGCCGGTTCCCTTACTGTGCCGTCCCGTTGCCCGCGCCGGTCACTCGGACGCCGGCACCTTGCCGCGGGCCGGAGCCGCCGCGTCCCGCCGGCCGCCGCGCAGCCGGGCGCGGAACTCCGGCGTGAGCAGGAAGACGGCCAGGGTCGGCACCAGGTAGAGCGCCCACACCGTGAGCTGGACGACCGTCGGGTCCGGCTGGAAGTTGAACACGCCCTTGAGCAGGGTGCCGTACCAGCTGTCCGGCGGGATCGTGCCGCTGATGTCGAAGGCCAGGCGGTTGATGCCGGGGATCCAGCTCGCCTCCTGCAGGTCGTGGAAGCCGTACGCCAGCACGCCCGCCGCGACCACGACCAGCATGCCGCCGGTCCAGGTGAAGAACTTGGCCAGGTTGATCTTCAGGGCGCCCCGGTAGAACAGCCAGCCCAGCAGGACGGCCGTGGCCAGGCCCAGCGCCACGCCGATCAGCGGGCGCGGGGTGCCGTCGCTCGCCGCGTGCACCGACGCCCACACGAACAGGGCGGTCTCCAGGCCCTCCCGGCCGACGGCCAGGAACGCGGTGGCGACCAGCGCGCCCGTGCCCATCGCCAGGGCCGCGTCCAGCTTGCCGTGCAGCTCCGACTTCAGGTGCCGGGCGGTGCGCCGCATCCAGAACACCATCCAGGTCACCAGGGCGACGGCGACGACGGACAGCGAGCCGCCGAGCGCCTCCTGCGCCTGGAAGGTCATCTCCTGGGAGCCGAACTCCAGGGCGCAGCCGAAGCCCATCGCGATGGCGACGGCGATGCCGATGCCGATCCAGATCGGCTTCAGGGCGTCCCGGCGGCCGGTCTTGACCAGGTAGGCGATCAGGATGCAGACGACGAGCGACGCCTCCAGACCCTCGCGCAGACCGATCAGGTAGTTGGAGAACACGGGCTACGCCTCCTTCTGGAACAGCGAGCGGCCCCACCAGTCGCCGGTGTCCCGGACGCCGGGGGGAACCGCGAAGACCGCCGAACCCACGTGCTGGATGTACTCGTTGAGCGCGTCGTGCGCGGCCAGCCTGCGCTGCAGCGGGATGAACCCCTTGCGCACGTCCCGCTGGTAGGCGAGGAAGAACAGGCCGGCGTCGAGGCGCCCGAGGCCGTCGGTGCCGTCCGTGAAGGAGTAGCCGCGGCGCAGGATGGTGATGCCGTCGTTGGAGTCGGGGTGCGCCAGCCGCACGTGCGAGTCCGGCTTCATCGCCTTCAGGAACGGCTCGTCGTGCTCCTTGGCCTTGCCGACGGGGGCGCCCTCGCGCTTGTCGCGGCCGAAGACGTCCTCCTGCTCCTGCAGCGAGGTGCGGTCCCAGGTCTCGACGTTCATGCGGATGCGCCGGGCGACCAGGTAGGACCCGCCGGTCATCCAGTCCGGACCGTCCCCCTCGCCGGCCCACACGAACTTCTTCAGGCGGTCGCTCTCGGTTCCGGCGATGTTGCGGGTGCCGTCCTTGAACCCGAACAGGTTGCGCGGGGTCTGGGCGCCGGGGGTGGTCGAGGAGGTCTTGCCGAAGCCGAGCTGCGACCAGCGGATGGCGACCTTGCCGAAGCCGATCCGGGCCAGGTTGCGGATGGCGTGCACGGCGACCTGCGGATCGTCCGCGCAGGCCTGGATGCACAGGTCGCCGCCGCTGCGGGCCCTGTCCAGGTTGTCGCCGGGGAAGGCGGGCAGGTCGGCCAGGGCCGCAGGACGCCGGTCGTGGAGGCCGAACTTCTCGAAGAGCGAGGGCCCGAACCCGATGGTCAGCGTCAGCCGGGACGGCTTGAGACCGAGGGCCTCGCCGGTGTCGTCCGGCGGCGCCTCGGCGAGCCCGCCGTAGGCACCCTCGCCGACGGTCCGGCCCGCGGTCATCCGCCGGGCCGCGTCCGTCCAGTCCTTCAGCAGTCGCACGAACGCTTCGCGGTCGTCGGTCTTCACGTCGAACGCGGCGAAGTGCAGCCGGTCCTGCACGGGGGTGGCGATGCCGGCCTGGTGGGCGCCGTGGAACTCCACCGCTCCGCCCGCCTCGGCGGAGGCGGGGTCGGCGTCGTCGCCCGCCCCGGCCATCGCCATCCCGCCGCCGGCCGCGGCGGCCCCGAGCGCCAGCCCGGCGCCTCCCCAGCCGATCAGCGCCCGGCGCGACGGGCCGCCGTCGCGGGACTCCTCGGTCTGCACGGTCTCCTGGGTCTCGGTCATCGCCTTGTTCCCCCTGCTCACTTCACGACGGCGGCGGCGAGCTTGGACAGCGGCTCGGCGAGCGCGTTCACCGCGTCCGACAGCTCCTTGCGCTGCTCCCCGGTGACCTTGTCGTAGGAGGTGAACTCGTAGGAGTTCTTGTCGGAGCGGTACTTGTCGAGCACGGCGTTCAGCGCCGTGAACTGCTTGTCCAGCTCCTTGGCCAGCTCCGGGTCGTTCTTGGCGGCGACCGGCTTCAGCAGCTCGTAGGCCTTCTGCGCGCCCTCGACGTTGCCCTTGAAGTCGACGAGGTCGGTGTGGGCGTAGCGGTCCTCCTCGCCGGTGACCTTGCCGGTGGCGACCTCGTCGAGCAGCTCCTTGGCGCCGTTGGCCATGGAGGACGGGCTGATCTCCGCCTTGCCGACGCGCTTCTGCCAGTCCTCGAGGTCGGTGACGAGCTGCCCGGCGAGGGTCTTCTCCTCGGCGCCGATCCTCCCGTCCTTCCACAGGGCCTTCTCCAGCCGGTGCCAGCCGGTCCACTTCTGGCCCTCCTCGAGCCCGTCCTCGCGGACGTCGACCTTCGGGTCGATGTCGCCGAAGGACTCGGCGACCGGCTCGGTGCGCTCCCAGCCGAGGCGGGAGAGCGGGTAGGCCTTCTTGGCGGCCGCCACGTCGCCGGCCTTGACCGCCTTCACGAAGGTCTCCACGCGCGGCAGCGTCTCGTCCGCCTGGTCCTGCGCGTACTGGCGGTAGTCGGCGACCGCCTTGTCCAGCCTGGGATCGCGCTGGGCCGTCTTGCCGCCGCCGGTGACGGTCAGCTTCTGCCGGACGCCGTGGCCCTTCATGCCGGGGCGGCAGGCGATCTCGTAGGTGCCCGCCTTCACCTCGGCGGTCAGCGTGTACTTGGTGCCGGGGCCGATGTTCTCCTTCTCGGAGACGATCCGGTCGTCCGGGAAGACGATCTCGACCTCGGTGGCCTTGGAGCCCTTGTTCTCTATCTTCAGCGTGACCTGGCCGGCCGGCACGGACTTCGCCGAGGTGTCGCACTTGGAGTCGGCGGCGGTGACCTCGATGGCCTTGCCGTCCTCGGCATCGCTCTTCGCGGTGCAGGCCGAGAGGGCGGTCAGAGCGGCCATGGCGGTGGCGGCGGTGACGGTCAGTCGGACGGCTCGCATGCAGGCTCCAAGACGGATCTGGTGTGGTGAGGCTGACCTAACATAACTGAGGCTTACCTCAGCGATACACACCCGGGTCGTGATTCGGCTCTCACGGAAAGATCACAGACACGTCTTGGTCTCGGCGCCTCCAAGGGGGCGCCAGCGCGAGGTAAAGGGGAGGTCAAGGGGTGATTCAATCTTCTCGTGACTGACTACGACGTGCTCCGCGTGTTCTGCGGACCGGGCGGCGGCTACGGCAACGAGCTGGGCGTCGTCCGGGACGGATCGGTGCTGCCGGAGCGGGACGACCGGCAGGCGCTCGCCGCCAAGCTCGGCTTCAGCGAGACCGTGTTCGTGGACGACCCCGAGCGCGGGGTGATCGACATCTACACGCCCACCCTGCGCCTGCCCTTCGCCGGTCACCCCTGCGTCGGCACGGCCTGGCTGCTGGACGTCCCCGAGCTGGTCACGCCCGCCGGGCTGGTGGGCGCCCGGCTGGACGGCGAGTTCAGCTGGATCGAGGCCCGCGCGGAGTGGGCCCCGCCGCGCACCCTGCGCCGGTACGGCACGGCCGCCGAGGTCGACGCCCTGGAGGTGCCGCCGCCCGGCGAGTGGATCTACGCCTGGGCGTGGGAGGACGAGGCGGCCGGACGGGTCCGCGCCCGCGCCTTCCCCGGTCGCGACGACGGCATCGAGGAGGACGAGGCGACGGGGGCGGCGGCGCTGCTGCTCACCGAGGAACTGGGCCGGGCGCTGAACATCACCCAGGGCAGAGGCTCCCAGATCCTCACCGCACCCCAGCCGCACGGCTGGGTGGAGGTCGGCGGCCGGGTCCTGCTCGAACGCTAGCCGCCCGCGGGGCGCCCCGGCGTCCGCCGCCTCAGGCGCTCCGCGCGAACTCCTCGCCCAGGGCCTCGAAGACGGCCGTGTTGAGGGCGAACGCCCGCTTGCACTCCGCCACGATGCGCTGCCGTTCCAGCTCGTCCGCGTCGACGGCGTCCAGGTGCTCCCGGTAACTCCGCTTGAACGCCGCCGGGTTGGCGATGCCCTCGAAGACGTAGAAGCGGACGCCGTCGCCCTTGCGCGTGAAACCCCAGGTCTTCTCCGCCCGGTCCCGGATGATCTGGCCGCCGGACAGGTCGCCCAGGTAGCGGGTGTAGTGGTGGGCGACGTAACCGCCGGGCCAGCGCTCGGCGCACTCCCGGACCCGGTCCGCGTAGGCCTCGGTCGCCGGCAGGGCGGACGCCCGCGAGCGCCAGCGCGGGCCGCGCAGATGCGCCAGGTCCCGCTCCAGCGCGGGCAGCCGCAGCAGCTCGGACCGGACGAAGGGACCGGCCACCGGATCCGCCGCCAGCCGCCCGGCCGCGCTCTCCAGCGCCTCGTAGACGAACCAGAGCTGCTCGGTGTAGCGCGCGTACGCGGCCACCCCCAGCCGCCCGCCGAGCAGGTCGCTCATGAACGACGAGGTCTCCGCGGCCACGTGCTGCTGGTGCGAGGCGGTGCGGATGACGGTCGAGAACGACTCCATGGGCTCTCCCGGGACTCGGGCGCGCGGCGGTTCGCCGACCCGCTGCGGCAAGTTTACCGACACGGTGTCGGTAAGACACCGGCGGGCCGGGCGGAGCGCCGGGCAGGAGGCCCGCCCCCACCTGGTGGGAGCGGGTCTTCAGACGATTCGGGCGGCCGGGGTCACGGCAGGGTCAGGATGTCCGCGCCGGTCTCCGTCACCACCAGCGTGTGCTCGAACTGCGCCGTCCGCTTGCGGTCCTTGGTCACGACGGTCCAGCCGTCGTCCCACATCTCGTACTCGTACGTCCCCAGCGTCAGCATCGGCTCGATGGTGAAGGTCATGCCGGGCTGCATCACCGTCGTCGCGTGCGGGCTGTCGTAGTGCGGGATGATCAGACCGGAGTGGAACGACGAGCTGATGCCGTGCCCGGTGAAGTCCCGCACCACCCCGTAGCCGAAGCGCTTGGCGTAGGACTCGATCACCCGCCCGATGACGTTGATCTGCCGGCCCGGCCGGACCGCCTTGATCGCGCGGTTCAGCGACTCCCGGGTCCGCTCCACCAGCAGCCGCGACTCCTCGTCCACGTCCCCGACGAGATAGGTGGCGTTGTTGTCGCCGTGCACCCCGCCGATGTACGCGGTCACGTCCAGGTTCACGATGTCGCCGTCCTGGAGGACCGTCGTGTCCGGGATGCCGTGGCAGATGACCTCGTTGACGCTGGTGCACAGCGACTTGGGGAAGCCGCGGTAGCCGAGGGTCGAGGGGTAGGCGCCGTGGTCGCACATGTACTCGTGGGCGACCTTGTCGAGCTGGTCGGTGGTGACGCCGGGCGCGATGAGCTTCGCCGCCTCCTCCATCGCCTGCGCGGCGATGCGGCCGGCGAGACGCATCGCCTCGACGGTCTCGGGCGTCTGCACCTCCGGACCGGTGTACGGCGCCGGCGCGGGCTTGCCGACGTACTCGGGACGGCGGATGTTCCCGGGTACCGAACGGGTGGGGGAGATCTCCCCTGGTACGAGCAGCGACTGGCCTGACATGCCAAGGAGTCTATCCAGCGGCCATGGGGGAATATGAGCGTGGCGAGAGGAGCTGTCCATGGCCTTGTTCAAGAAGCGCACCGCCGGCAAGCCGGGTGAGTGGTACTACTGCCTGGAGCACAAGAAGGTCGAGGAGGGCCCGGACTGCCCGGGCAAGGACCGCTTCGGCCCGTACGCCAGCCCGCAGGAGGCGCAGCGCGCGATGGAGACCGCGCAGGAGCGCAACCTCGAATGGGAGACCGACCCCCGCTGGCACGACGCCCCGGCGGGCGGCCGGGACGCGGACGAGGACTGACTCACACCGGCGTGGACGCGGTGGCGGCGCGCTGCTCGCGCAGCCGCACCGCGTGCTCGCTGGTCCGGGCGTCGTACGCCATCAGCCCCGGCAGGCACAGCGCCAGCAGTCCCATCGCGCCCGCGCACAGCGCCCCGCCCGACCACACGGACGCCCGCACGCCCGCCCAGGCCGCGACGCCGCCGGAACGGACCTGCCCGAGCTGCGGGCCGACCGAGTAGGACAGCAGCTCGATGCCGGCGAGCCGGCCGCGCAGCTCGTCGGGGATCGTCTGGTTCCACATCGCGCCCCGGAAGATCCCGCTGACCATGTCGCAGCCGCCCGCGACGGTCAGGAGCAGCAGCACCAGCCAGACCTCGCCGGCCACTCCCGCGGCCGCGACCGCCAGGCCCCACAGGGCCGCCGACAGCACCACCATCCGGCCGTGCCGGTGCACCCGCGAGGTCCAGCCGCTGGTCAGGCTCACCAGCAGCGCGCCCAGCGGGAAGGTCGCGTACATCAGCCCGAGCGCCCACTCGGCGTGCAGTTCGTCGGCCAGGAACGGCAGTACGGCGAGCGGCATGGCGAGGAACATCGCCGCCAGGTCCACCGCGTAGGTGCCGAGGAGTTCCTTGCGGCTCCAGGCGTAGCGGGCGCCCTCCGCGACGGCCCGCAGGTCCGGCTTCGCCGCCTCGTGCGAGGCGGGGGAGGGGGCGAGACGGGCGACGAACAGCAGCGACACGGCGAACGTCAGCAGGTCGGCCGCGTACGCCCAGCCCAGGCCCGCGTAGGCGACGACCACGCCCGCGACCGCCGGGCCGGCCACTCCGCCGACCGTCCAGCGCAGGGAGTTCAGCGAGGCCGCGGCCGGCAGGTGCTCGTGGGCGACGATCCGCGGGAGCAGGGAGTCCAGCGCGGGCCGCTGGACGGAGACGAGCGCGGAGGAGAGAGCGGCGATCAGGTACAGCGGCCACACGGCGGGGCGCGGCAGCAGCGCGTCGACCAGCAGGGCGGCGCTGAGCAGGCCCTGACCGGCCTCCGTCCACACGATCAGCCGGCGCTTGTCGAGGGCGTCGGCGAGGGCGCCGCCGTACAGGCCGAAGACGATCAGCGGTACCAGTTCCACGGCGCCGATCGCGCCGACGGCCGCCGCCGAGCCGGTCAGTTCCTTGAGCTGGACCGGGAGCGCCACGAAGGTCAGGAAGCTGCCGAAGTTGCTGACCAGGCCGGAGGCCCAGAGCCTGCGGAAGTCGGCGGAGGCCTTCCAGGGGGCGAGATCGGGGAGGAGAGCTTTGGGCACCCGGGCATGCTGCGCGGGGCCGGGCCGGCGGGCAACCGGTTTTCCGCGGACCCGGCGCGCGTCACCAGGGGGCGGCCGGCGGGGCCGTGAGGATGTCCGCCAGGCGGGACAGCCGGTCCCGGAAGCCGCGGCGGGCCCGCGGCGTGCTGTTCTCGCCGGCCGCCGCGCTGACCAGGTGCTGCACGCTGTCCAGGTCCAGCTCCGCGCCCTCGGGCACGGCCAGCGTGTCGTGGGCCATCGCGGCCAGCTCGCCGCCGCCCGCGCCGAGCGCCAGCACCGTCACCCCGGCCCGGCGGGCCTCGTGCACCCGCTCCAGCAGCTCCGCCGGCTCCTCGGGGGCGACCACGAGCAGGGTCTCGCCCCGCCGCGCCGCCTCGATCCGGCCGGGTCCGACGGCCAGGTGGGCGGGGTCCGCGGGGCGCGCGTGGTGCCGTACCAGCGTGGGCGCCAGCTCGGGGGTGCCGGACCAGGCGGCCTCGTCCACCAGGTGCGCGGCCAGGTGCCAGGGCTCGTACTCGGGCGTGCCCACCAGCAGCAGCCCGCCCCCGTGCGACACCACCGACCCGCGCAGCACCCCCGCGAACCGCCGGGTGGCGCCCAGCCACTCGGTCCCGGCGAGCACCTCGCGCAGCAGTGCGACACGTACGGCGTCCATGCGGCCGCATCCTGCCGCAACCGTCCGCCCGCGGCCCGCAGTTCACGCCGAATTCGCCCGCCCGGGTACCGGACGGCCGGCCCCTGACTCCGTGGCTCACCCGACCCGCTGCGACCGCCCCCGCGGACGTAGAGTCGGCCCATGACCTCTACCGACAGCGCACAGACTCCCGCCAAGGCCCCCGCGAAGGACCCCTGGGACCTGCCCGACGTCTCCGGGCTAGTCGTCGGCGTGCTCGGCGGCACCGGCCCGCAGGGCAAGGGCCTCGCCCACCGGCTCGCCCAGGCCGGCCAGAAGGTGATCATCGGCTCCCGGGCCGCCGAGCGGGCCCGGGCCGCCGCCGAGGAGCTGGGGAACGGCGTCGAGGGCGCCGACAACGCCGAGACCGCGCGCCGCAGCGACATCGTGATCGTCGCCGTGCCCTGGGAGGGCCACGGCAAGACCCTCGAGTCGCTGCGCGCGGAGCTGGCCGGCAAGCTCGTCGTGGACTGCGTCAACCCGCTCGGCTTCGACAAGAAGGGCGCCTACGCCCTGAAGCCCGAGGAGGGCAGCGCCGCCGAGCAGGCCGCCGCGCTGCTGCCGGACTCCCGGGTCACCGCCGCCTTCCACCACCTGTCGGCCGTGCTGCTCCAGGACCCGGAGATCGAGCGGATCGACACCGACGTGATGGTGCTCGGCGAGGACCGGGCCGACGTGGAGACCGTGCAGGCGCTGGCCGGCCGCATCCCCGGCATGCGCGGCGTCTTCGCCGGGCGGCTGCGCAACGCCCACCAGGTGGAGTCCCTGGTGGCGAACCTGATCTCCGTCAACCGCCGGTACAAGGCGCACGCCGGGCTCCGCGTCACCGACGTGTGAGCCGTCCCGGGCGATGGGGGACACTGGTCGGCGAAGCAGTACCGAGCAGTGTCCCCCGACAGGAGCCGAGCCCCATGCCCCGCATCGCCCTCTACACCCTGATCGTCTGCGTCCTCGCCGTCGCCGCCGCGGTCGTCTCCTTCGTCCAGGGGAGCTGGCTGGGGATCGTGTGGGTGCTCCTCGCGGGCCTGTCGTCCAACATGACGTGGTACTACGTCAAGCGCGGCCGCGCCGGCGCCGGGCAGGGCAGGTCCGTCACGGGCTGATCGCGCACACCTGCGGGCTCTCGCGCCAGAACTGGTAGAGCTCGTGGCCGCAGGCCTGGGAGAAGTCGTCGACGCCCAGGCCGCGCAGGATCGCGTCGATGGCGTCGAAGAACGCGATGTTCACCGACGGCACCCACAGCAGCGCGAACACGAACAGCAGCCCGAACGGCGCGAACGGCTCCACCTGCCGCTTCACGCCGTACGGCAGCCACGGCTCCAGCACGCCGTAGCCGTCCAGGCCGGGCACCGGCAGGAAGTTCAGGATCGCCGCCGTCACCTGGAGCAGGGCGAGGAACGCCAGCGCGTAGCGGAAGTCGCGCGGCACGCCGTCCAGCGCGTGCAGCCAGAAGGGCGCGGTGCACACCGCGGCGAACAGCACGTTCGTCAGCGGGCCGGCCGCCGAGATCAGGCTGTGCCGCCAGCGGCCCCGGATCCGGCCGCGCTCGATGAACACCGCGCCGCCCGGCAGGCCGATCCCGCCCATGATCACGAACACCACGGGCAGCACGATGCTCAGCAGCGCGTGCGTGTACTTCAGCGGGTTGAGCGTGAGATAGCCCTTCTCGCCCACCGAGATGTCCCCGGAGTGCAGCGCGGTGCGGGCGTGCGCGTACTCGTGCAGGCACAGGGAGACGATCCAGGCCGCCGTCACGAACAGGAACACCGCGACACCGGGCTGCTCGGCGAAGCCGGTCCAGGTGGCCCAGCCGGTCACCGCCGTCACGGCCATGATGCCGACGAAGACGGGACTGACCCGGCGGTCGCCGCGGCTGGTGGTGGCGGTGGTCATGGGCGGCTCCTGTGGACGGGGCGGTCGGAAAGGCCGACCGTACCTGGCGGCGGACACGCCGGGAAAACGCTTAGCGGTGGCCGTCGGGTTCCGGGATGGTGGGGCGATGGCACTGAAGACGGTGTTCTACGAGGAATGGCAGCTCGGCTGCTGCGGGGAGCCCTTCTCGGTGGGCGACGAGATCGACTGGCCGCTGGTCGCCCTGGACGAGGAGCGGCTGCGGGCGGGGGACTGCCACGGCGCCGAGGCGTGGGTGGAGAACCACGGGGACACCGCGCACCCGACCGCCGGCCGGGTCCGCGCCATCGACCTGGTGCACCAGGAGTTCACGGTCGACATGGACCTGCGCGACCTCCAGCGCGCCTCGCCGCCGTACGGGAAGGTGACGCTCCTGGCCTCGGGGCACTCCCTGGAACCGGTGCCCGGCTCGGTGACCCTGGAGTCCGCCGGCCACTGCCCGAAGTGGTTCGCGGAGGAGGACTACGCGCCGCCGCGGGGTCCGCACCGCGTCCGCCGGGTCCTCGGCGCCCTCGTCACCCTGGAGGTGCCGCCACCGGGCGCCGCGCGCACCCGGTGACCGGCGCTGACCGCTCCGGAGAGAATGGACCCCGTGCGCTATCGCCTCCTCGGAACCACCCAGGCCCACCGACCCGACGGCACGGCCGTCCCGGTCGGCGGAGCACGGCTGCGTGCCCTGCTCAGCGTGCTCGCCCTGCGGGCCGGCCGGACCGTCCCGGCGGGCGTCCTGGTGGACGAGGTGTGGGGCGCCGACCCGCCCGCGGACGCGGCCGGCGCGCTGCAGGCGCTGGTCGGCCGGCTGCGCAGGGCGCTCGGCGCCGGCGCCGTGGCCTCCGCCGAGGGCGGCTACCGGCTCGTCGCCGCGCCCGACGACGTCGACCTCACCCGCTTCGACCGGCTGACCCGCGAGGGGCTCGGCGCGCTGGCCGACGGCGACCCGGCGAAGGCCGCCGCCGTCCTGGACGACGCGCTCGCCCTGTGGCGCGGCCCCGCCCTCGCCGACCTGCCGGACCGCACCGCCGAGGCGGCCCGCTGGGAGACCCGCCGACTGGACGCCCTGCGCGCCCGGCACACCGCCGCCCTCGCCCTCGGCCACGCCGAGCGGTCGCTGCCGGAGCTGGCCGCGCTGTGCGACAGCCATCCCCTGGACGAACCGCTGCAGGCGCTGCGGCTGCGGGCGCTCCGGGACCTGGGCCGCCCCGCCCAGGCGCTGGCCGCCTACGACGACGTACGGCAACTCCTCGCCGACCGGCTCGGCTCCGACCCGGGCCCGGAACTGCGGGCGCTGCACGGCGAGCTGCTGCTCACCGAGACCGTCCGCACCGCACCGCCGGCCGCGCCCGCCGCCGTGGAACCCGGCGGCACTTCGGCCGCCGGCGGCCTCGGCAACCTGCCGGCCCGGCTCACCTCCTTCGTCGGCCGCGAACCGGACATCGCGGCCATCGGCGCCGATCTCGGGGCCGCCCGGCTGGTCACCCTGCTCGGACCCGGCGGGGCCGGCAAGACCCGGCTGTCCCAGGAGGCCGCCGAGTCGGTGCGGCACACCGCCCGGGACGGGGTGTGGCTGGCCGAACTCGCGCCCGTGGACGACCCGGACGCCGTGCCGCAGGCCGTGCTGACCGCGATCGGCGCCCGCGAGACCGTGCTGCACGGTGCCGGCGCCGAGAGCATGCGCGCCGTCGCCGACCGGCACGACGACCCGGTCGAGCGGCTGGTGGAGCACTGCGCCCGGCGCCGCATGCTGCTCGTCCTGGACAACTGCGAGCACGTCGTCGAGGCCGCCGCCCAGCTCGCCGAACGCCTGCTGGCGCACTGCCCGGAGCTGACCCTGCTCGCCACCAGCCGGGAACCGCTCGGCGTGCCCGGGGAAGTGGTGCGGCCCGTGGAGCCGCTGCCCGAGCCGGTCGCCCTGCGGCTGCTCGCCGACCGGGGCGCGGCGGCCCGGCCCGGGTTCCGGGTGGCGGACGACCCCGATGCGTGCGCCGAGATCTGCCGGCGGCTCGACGGGCTTCCCCTCGCCATCGAGCTGGCCGCCGCTCGGCTGCGCATGCTGACCCCCCGTCAGATAGCGGACCGGCTGGACGACCGCTTCCGGCTGCTCACCAGCGGCAGCCGTACCGTGCTGCCTCGCCAGCAGACCCTGCGCGCCGTCGTGGACTGGTCCTGGGACCTGCTCGACACGGACGAACGCGACGTCCTCAGCCGGCTGTCGGTGTTCGCGGGCGGCTGCGACCTGGCCGCCGCCGAGGCCGTCTGCGGCCCGGTCGCCCTGGACGCGCTCGGCTCCCTGGTCGACAAGTCCCTCGTGGTGGCCGCCCCCTCGGCCGACGGCCAGATGCGCTACCGCCTGCTGGAGACCGTCGCCGAGTACGCGGCCGAACGGCTGGACGAGACCGGGCGCCGCAACCAGGCCGAACGCGCCCATCTGACGTACTACCGCGAACTCGTGCGCACCACCGACCCGTTGCTGCGCGGACCCGGCCAGCGCACGGCCGTGGACCGGCTCCAGCTCGAGTACGAGAACGTGCGCACCGCCCTGCGGCACGCCGTCGCCGGCCGGGACGAGCAGGAGGCGCTCTGCATCGTCCACGGCCTGATCTGGTACTGGCAGATGCGCGACCTGCGCGTCGAGGCCCGCAATCTGTGCCGCGAGGTCATGGCGCTCGGCCCCGACCCGTTCGAGGAGCCCGTGCGGCGCGCCGCCCCGGTGTGGCAGCGCTGCACCGACATCCCGCCCCCCTACACCGGGGAGCTGCTCGACGAGGCCCGGCGCGGGCTGCACCTGGCCCACCTGGCCTGCATGGACACGGAGCTGGACACCTGGCAGACCCCCGCGGCCCAGGCCAAGCTGCGCGCCATCACCCGGGTCTACGAACCCGGGATGCCGCAGACCTGCCGCGCCCCGGGCATGCTCTGGTTCTTCGCCGAGCTGCTGACCAGCGGCTTCGACCGGCTGCGCACCATCCTCGACTCCTGCGTCCGCACCTGCCGGGAGACCCCCGGATTCGAGTGGGAGCTGGCCGGCACCCTGCAGATGCGGGCCAACATCCTCGCCAACCGCACCGAGTGGGCGGGCGACGCCACCCGCGACGCGGACGAGGCGCTGGAGATCTTCGAGCGCCTCGGGGACGCCTGGGGCGCCGCCGAGGCGCTCTCCGCGCGCGGCGAGGCGCGCGAGCGCAAGGGCGAGTACCAGGCGGCCGCCGCCGACTTCCAGGCGGCCGTCGCGCACGCCGAGCGCCTCGGCGCCCGCGCCCAGACGTCGGTGCTCGCCATCCGCCTGGGCGCCGTGCTGCTGGAGACGGGCGAGCCGGAGCGGGGCGAGAGCCTGCTGCGCGAGGTCATCGAGCGCACGGACGGCAGCAACAGCGAGGCGCTGCCCATGGCACGCCTCTTCCTGTCCTCCCGGCTCTGCCTGACCGGCCGGGTGGCCGAGGCACGCGAGCAACTGCGGCTGCTGCGCGAGGGCTTCGGCATCGCGCACTTCGTCGTCTTCGACGCCCTCATCCTCGGCCAGGAGGCCTGGGTGGACATCGTCGACGGCCGCGTCGAGGACGCCATGGAGAAGATCCGCCGGGCGCTGGCGCGGGCCGCCGACCCGCTGGCCCAGGCCATCACCCCGCACCTGCAGCCCCTGTACCTCACCGTCGCGGCTGCCGCCCTCGCCGAGGCCGACGGCGGCAGCCGCGCCGCCGACGCCGCCCGCTGCCTGGGCGCCGCCCACGCGCTGCTGCCCCCGGGCCATGTCGCGGCGACCGTGGAGCGGGCGACGCGCGAGCACGCCGAGGGGGCCGTCCTCGCCGTGCTCGACCGGGCGGCGTTCGACGCCGCCTACGCCGAAGGCGGTGGCCTCTCCCTCGCGGAGGCCACCGCCCTGGTGTGACATCGCCTTACGTCAGCTCTTGGTGCGGAACTTGTGGATGGCGACCGGGGCCATCACCGCGGTGAGCCCCACCGACCAGATCAGCGTCACCCACAGGTCGTGCGCCACCGGGCCGCCCTCCATCAGACCGCGCGCGGTGTCGGCCAGCGCGGAGAGCGGGTTGTAGTCGGTGAAGCTGCGCAGCCAGCCCGGCATCGAGGCGGTCGGCGCGAAGATCGAGGAGCCGAACTGCAGCGGCATCAGCACCAGGAAGCCCATCGCCTGCACGGACTGCGCGTTCTTCATCACCACGCCGAGGGTGAGGAACACCCACATCAGCGCCGAGCCGAACACCACGGACAGGCCCACGGAGGCCAGCAGACCGTCCCAGCGGTGGACGTCGTAGCCCACGAGCACGGCGACCACCATCAGCACCGCGGTCGCGAACAGCATCCGCATCAGCTCCACCGCGATCTTGGCGAAGAGCACGGAGCCGCGCCCGATGGGCAGGGACCGGAAACGGTCCATGACACCGGAGTTGAAGTCCTGGTTGAAGCCGGTGCCCACGCCCTGGGCCATGTTCATGCCCATCATGGCCATCAGGCCCGGCACGACGTACTGGACGTACTGGTCCTGCCCGCCGCCCAGGGACTTGCCGATCGAACCGCCGAAGACGTACACGAACAGCAGGGTGAAGATCACCGGGAACAGGATGGCGTCGAACATCGACTCCGGGTCCTGCCGGATCCACAGCAGGTTGCGGCGGATGAGCGCGCCGGTGTGCCGCAGGTGCGCGCGGAGCGGGATGGGGGCGTCGCCCTTCAAGAGGGCGGAGCCGGTCACGGAGGGCGAAGAGGCGGGGCGCAGCGCCTCGTCCAGGGTGGCGGTGGAAGACGGGTGGGCGCTCATGCGGCGGCCTCCTCGGGGGAGTCGGCGGGCGTGGAGTCCTGCGGGGCACTGGCGCGGTGGCCGGTGAGGGAGAGGAACACCTCGTCCAGGCTGGGGAGTTCGGTGGTGATGGAGGAGATGGTGATGCCGCGCGCGGTGACCGCGCCGACCACCGCGGTGAGCTGCTCGTCGCTGAGGACGGGCACCAGCAGCGTGCCGGTCTCGTTGTCCACGGTGGTGGTGGCGAGCCCGGTGATGCCCAGCTCGTCCAGCATGTCGGCCAGCGGCCGCAGTTGCAGCGGATCCACCGGCCGCACCCGCAGCGAGCGCCCGCCGACCCGGGCCTTCAGCTCCTCGATGCCGCCCTTCGCGATGACCTTCCCGCGGTCCACGACGGTCAGCTCGGAGGCGAGCTGCTCGGCCTCCTCCATGTACTGGGTGGTCAGCAGCACGGTGACCCCCTCCCCGACCATGGCCTTGACCTCGTCCCACACCTCGTTGCGGGTGCGCGGGTCCAGTCCGGTGGTCGGCTCGTCCAGGTAGAGCACGGCGGGCCGGCCGATCATCGAGGCGGCGAGGTCCAGCCGCCGCCGCATACCGCCCGAGTAGGTGCCGGCGGGCCGCCGCGCGGCCTCCGTCAGGGAGAACCGCTCCAGCAGCTCGTCGGCCCGGGCCCGGGCGTCCTTGCGGGGCAGGTCCAGCAGCCGCCCGATCAGGTACAGGTTCTCCCAGCCCGGGAGCTTCTCGTCCACGGAGGCGTACTGCCCGGTGAGCCCGATCACCCGCCGCAGCTGCCGGGGCTGCCGTACGACGTCGTAGCCGGCCACGACGGCCTCTCCGGCGTCCGGCGTGATCAGGGTGGACAGGATGCGCACGAGGGTGGTCTTCCCGGCGCCGTTCGGCCCGAGGACCCCCATCACGGTGCCCTCCCTGACGTCCAGGTCGACCCCGTCCAGCGCCTTGGTCTCGCCGTAGTGCTTGACCAGTCCCCGCACGGTCACGGCGGAGCGTCCGCCGGCAGGGTTGTCATCGATTCGCGTCATGGCCAGGACAGTGCCAGCCCCCACCGACAAACCGCCGACATCCGGCCTACGGGCGCCGACACCGCCCCGACATGTCACACGCGGGCCCGTCGGCGCGTCATGTGGCTGTACCGACCGGCCACGGAGGAGCACCCATGACAGCGGACCGGACATCCAGCGGCACGACGCCCTTCGGCCGGCTGCACGACGCCGTGCGCACCGGCGACCCGGAAGTGGTCGCGCGGACCGTCGACGAGGTCGTCGA
Source organism: Streptomyces sp. NPDC038135 (assembly GCF_055601245.1). Classification (NCBI taxonomy): domain Bacteria; kingdom Bacillati; phylum Actinomycetota; class Actinomycetes; order Kitasatosporales; family Streptomycetaceae; genus Streptomyces; species Streptomyces sp. NPDC038135. The sequence continues at coordinate 754,201 of NZ_JBVJXS010000002.1, forward strand.
TCCCGGCCTGGTCTTCCACGCGCCCCTGCCGACGGGCGTGACGGGCGTGCAGGCGCTCAAGGAGGTGTGGACGGTGCTCCTGCGCGCCTTCCCCGACCTGCGGGTGGAGGTCGAGGAGGTGATCACGGAGGGCGACAACGTGGTCTGCCGGAACACCGTCACCGGGACCCACCTGGGGGAGTACCGGGGCCTCGCGCCGACCGGGAGGCCGGTCCGGTACGGCGAGATCTTCGTCTTCCGCCTCGCCGGCGGCCGGATCGCCGAGATCTGGGGCGTCGTCGACGTCCTCGCCCAGCTCCGGCAGCTCGGCGCCGTCGACGTGTGAGCCCGAGCGGACGCGGGGCGGCCCCGCCGACGGGGGAAATCGACGGGGCCGCCGTGGTGCCGGACTGGCTCTGGGGGACGAACGGGTCGCCGGAGCCGTCAGTGGACGGAGTGCTCCTCCAGCGGGAAGGTCCCGCCGACGACGTCCTCGGCGAACGCCTTCGCCGCGTTGCCCATGACCTCACGCAGGTCCGCGTACTTCTTGACGAACTTCGGCACCCGGCCGGACGTGAGACCGAGCATGTCGGTCCACACCAGCACCTGTGCGTCCGTCTCCGGTCCGGCGCCGATGCCGACGGTGGGGATCTGCAGCACCCGCGTCACCTCGGCCGCCAGCTCGGCCGGGACCAGCTCCAGGACGACCGCGAACGCGCCCGCGTCCTGCACCGCCTTCGCGTCCCGCAGCAGCTGCGCCGCCGCCTCCTCGCCGCGCCCCTGCACGCGGTAGCCCATCGCGTTGACGGACTGCGGGGTCAGCCCGATGTGGGCCATGACCGGGATGCCGGACTCCACCAGCAGCCGGATCTGCTCGTGCGAGCGCTCGCCGCCCTCCAGCTTCACCGCGCCCACGCCGGCCTCCTTCACCAGCCGGGTCGCCGAGCGCAGCGCCTGCACCGGGCCCTCCTGGTAGGAGCCGAACGGCAGGTCGGCGACGATCAGGGCGCGCTGGGTGCCGCGGACGACGGCCGCCGACAGCACGGCCATCTCGTCGAGGGTGACGGGCACGGTGGTCTCGTACCCGAGGTGACAGTTGCCCGCCGAGTCGCCGACGAGCATCACCGGGATGCCGGCCTCGTCGAACACGGACGCGGTCATCGCGTCGTAGGCGGTGAGCATGGGCCACTTCTCGCCGCGCTCCTTGGCGAGGGCGATGTCGCGGACGGTGATGCGGCGGGTGCCCTTCCCCCCGTACAGCGCCTTGCTGCCGTCGGAAGGCTTGGTGTGGGCAGCCGAAAGCTGCGTCATTGCAACGGCTCCTTCGGTCATCTCGAGGCGCCCTGACGGCGTCCCCGGATCGCCTCCATGGTGGCACCTGGTGCCGCCGAGGGCCAGGGGACCCCACTGTGATCCCTTCCGGCGGAGCCGTCGGCGCGGGACGGAAGACTCCGGCGCGTAAGGTCTCGGTAAAGAAATAAGATACGAGACGGTTCCGTATTGAAATGGCTCTAGGCTCGAACACATGACAACTTCCGTCCCTGCCTCCCGGATACCGGAAGCGGTGCACCGGCGCCGCTGGGCGATCCTCGGCGTGCTGATGCTGAGCCTGCTGATCGTGGTGCTCGACAACTCCATCCTGAACGTCGCCATCAAGACCATCTCGACCCCGGCGCCCACCGGCCTCGGCGCCACCCAGAGCGAGATCGAGTGGGCGATCAACAGCTACACCCTGGTCTTCGCGGGCCTGCTGTTCACCGCGGGCCTCATCGGCGACCGGCTGGGCCGCAAGAAGGTCCTGCTCGGCGGCATCGTCGTGTTCGGCATCGGCTCGGCCCTGGCCGCCGAGTCCGGCACCCCGAACGAGCTCATCGCCTACCGCGCCGTGATGGCCCTCGGCGCCGCCTTCGTGATGCCGGCGACCCTCGCCGTGCTGATGAACGTCTTCGAGCGCGAGGAGCAGCCCAAGGCCATCGGCATCTGGGCCGGCGGCGTCGGCCTCGGCATCGCCATCGGCCCGATCACCGGCGGCGCGCTGCTCGACCACTTCTGGTGGGGCTCGGTCTTCCTCATCAACGTGCCGATCGTGATCCTCGCGGTCGTGCTGATGGTGTGGCTGGTGCCCGACTCCCGCGACCCGAAGCCCGGCCGCCTCGACCCGGTCGGCGTGGTCCTGTCCGTCGTCGGCCTGGTGCTGCTCGTCTACGGCATCATCAAGGGCGGCGAGCTGGCCGACTTCACCGACGCCAAGGTGCTGGCGACGATCGTCGCCGGTCTCGCCGTGCTGGCCGGCTTCGTGATCTTCGAGAAGCGCAGCGACCACCCGTCGCTGGACGTCACCTACTTCAAGAACAAGGTGTTCTCGGCCGCCATGGCCGCCATCGCGCTGGTCTTCTTCGCGCTGATGGGCGTCACGTTCTTCTCGGTCTTCTACATGCAGAGCGTGCGCGGTTACTCGCCGCTGAAGTCCGGTGTGATGATGCTGCCGCTGGCCGCAGCGCAGATGATCTTCGCGCCGCGGGCCCGGCTGGTCGTCGACCGGTTCGGCAACAAGGCCACCACCACCGCCGGTCTGGTGCTGATCGCGGCGACGCTGGCCGCGTTCGCCACCTTCGAGGCCGACACGCCGATCTGGCTGCTGGAGGTCGTCTTCTTCCTGATGGGCACCGCCATGGCCCACATCATGACGCCGACCTCGGTGGTCATCATGCAGGCCCTGCCCCGCGAGAAGGCCGGCTCCGCCTCCGCGCTCAGCAACACCTTCCGCCAGGTCGGCGGCGCGCTCGGCATCGCCGTCCTCGGCTCCGTGCTCTCCACCGCCTACCGCAACGGCGTCGAGGGCAAGCTGAACATGCTGCCGCCCGCCCTGCGGGACACGGCCGGCGAGTCCATCGAGGCCACCCTGGGCATCGCCGAGAAGCTCGGCGCGCGCGGCCAGGCCCTGGTCACGCCCGCCAACGACGCCTTCCTGCACGCCATGCACGTCACCGCGCTGTGCGGTACGGGCGTCGCGATCATCGGCGCCGTGGTCGTGGCCCTGTTCCTGCCGGGCAGGCCGCCCGCCGGTCAGCGGGGCGAGCGGGAACCGGAGTTGGTGTCGGCCGCGGACTGACCGGGAAGCAACGGGGACGGCGGTTCCACGGGGGAAGGAGGCGGCTGCGGGACAATTCCCGCAGCACAGTGGAAGGACGGACGACGTGAGCCTTGCCGACAGCCGGCCGCGACCGGACGGACCCGTACGGGGCCGCCCGCGCAGCGAGGCCGTGGAACACGCCATTATCGAGGGAGTGATGAAGCTCCTGGAGGAGGGCGTCCCGCTGGCCGAACTCTCCATCGAGCGCGTCGCGCGCACGGCCGGGGTCGGCAAGGCCACGATCTACCGCCGCTGGAGCGGCAAGGAGGAACTGTTCGTCGACGTCATCCGCGCCGCCGAACCCCCCGACCCCGAACTCCCCGGCACCTCCATGCGAGACGACCTCGTCGTGCTGGTCGAGGCACTGCGCCGGCGGGGCCTCGTCAGCCGCTCCTCGGCGATCCTGCACAACGTGTACGCGCAGATGAAGTCCAGCCCCAAGATCTGGGTGGCGTACCACGCGAGCGTCATAGCGCCCCGCCGCGACCTGGTCATGGACGTGCTGCGCCGCGGTCAGGAGAGCGGCGAACTCCGGCCGGACATCGACCTGGAACTCGCCAACGACATGTTCGTCGGCCCGATGCTGGTCCGCTCCGTCATGCGCCCCGACGCCGACCTGCCCGAGGGGCTGTCCGAGCGGATCGTGGACACGGTCCTCGCGGGCCTACGCCCCGTCAGCCCCTAGGCACCGCCGGTCCAATGTGCGCGTTTCGTCACAGACCCCGTCCGCCCGGGGGACAACCGGAACCTCCGGCGCCGCCTCGTTCGTCCTCGTCTTGCGTACGGCCGTCATGGGACGGCGGGAACGAGCCGATCATCCCCTAGGGTCGAAGAAGCACGGGGGAGCGACGGCGTGCACGGCAGGCAGTGAGGCAGACGGTATGGCGCAGCAGGCGTACATGACGGAGACGGACAACGGCGGCTCGGGGCCCGAGCGACCCGGATCCCGGCTTCGGCGCCTCACGCACCGCCTCGTCACGGGCTGGCGCGGCGACCCACGCATCTGGCGGCGGGGCATCGTGCTCGCCGTCCTCGCGCTGCTGCTCGCCCTGGTGATGCTGGTGCACTCGCGCATCCCCAACCGGCTGGGCAACCTCGGCAGCCTCACCGAGACCTTCCTGCCCTGGCTGGGGCTGGCCATCCCGGTGCTGCTGGTCCTCGGCCTGCTGCGCAGGTCGGCGACCGCGCTGATCGCGGTGCTGCTCCCGGCGATCGTGTGGCTGAACCTCTTCGGCGGCCTCGTCTTCGACAAGGCGGACGGCGGCGGCGACCTCATGGTGGCCACCCACAACGTCAACGCCGACAACCCCGACCCGGCCGCCACCGCCCAGGACGTCGCCTCCTCGGGCGCGGACCTGCTGGCCCTGGAGGAGCTGCCGGCCCCGGCCGTCCCGGTGTACGAGAAGGCGCTGGCGGCGACGTACAAGTACCACGCGGTCGTCGGCACGGTCGGCCTGTGGAGCAAGTACCCGATGACCGGCGTCGAAGCGGTCGACATCAAGCTCGGCTGGAAGCGCGCGATGCACGCCACGGTGACGACCCCCGAGGGCCCGGTCGCCGTCTACGTCGCCCATCTGCCCTCGGTGCGGGTCAAGGTGGAGGCCGGGTTCACCGCGCGCCAGCGGGACAAGAGCGCCGACGCGCTCGGCGAGGCCATCGCCGACGAGACGCTGAAGCGGGTGGTCGTGCTCGGCGACCTCAACGGCACCATGAACGACCGCGCGCTGAACGCCGTCACCTCCCAGCTCCGCTCCACCCAGGGCGCGGCGGGCAGCGGCTTCGGGTTCAGCTGGCCGGCGTCGTTCCCGATGGCGCGGATCGACCAGATCCTGGTCAAGGGCGTCCAGCCGGAGAGCTCCTGGACCCTGCCGCGCACCGACAGCGACCACCTGCCGATCGCCGCCCGTGTGAAGCTCGACACGTCCGCGTAACCGGTTGGAATAGCGGGCGCGGGAGACTTTGTTCCGGACGAGAACATACTCTGCAACGGAACTCCGCTCTCCCTTCGAAAGGCACAGGCCCTTCATGCCCCTGGCCCTGCTCGCACTGGCCGTCGGCGCTTTCGGTATCGGCACCACCGAGTTCGTGATGATGGGGCTGCTCCCCGACGTCGCGGACGACCTGCACATCTCCATCCCCGCCGCCGGGCACCTGGTCTCGGCGTACGCGCTCGGCGTGGTCATCGGCGCGCCGCTGCTGGCCGCCGTGACCGCGCGCATGTCCCGGCGCACGGTCCTCATCGCCCTGATGGGGCTCTTCGTGGCGGGCAACGCGCTCTCCGCCCTCGCCCCCGGCAACGACGCCCTGCTGGCCGCCCGCTTCCTCAGCGGCCTGCCGCACGGCGCGTTCTTCGGCGTCGGCGCGGTGGTCGCCACGAGCATGGTGGCGCCGGAGCGCAAGGCCCGCTCGGTGTCCCTGATGTTCCTCGGCCTGACCGTCGCCAACATCGCGGGCGTCCCCGCCGCCACGCTGATGGGCCAGCACCTCGGCTGGCGGGCGACCTTCCTCGGGGTGAGCGCGATCGGCCTGGCGGCGATAGCGTCGCTGGCCCTGCTGATCCCGCACGACCGGGCCGCCGCCCCCACCACCGGCCTGCGCGGCGAGCTGGCGGCGCTGCGCTCGGTGCCGGTGTGGCTTGCCCTGGGCACCACGGTGGCGGGCTTCGGCGCCCTCTTCGCCGCCTACAGCTACATCACCCCGATGCTCACGGACGCGGCGGGCTTCGCCGAGACCAACGTGACGCTGCTGCTGGCGCTCTTCGGCGTCGGCGCGACGGCCGGCAACCTCCTCGGCGGCCGCCTGGCGGACCACTCCCTGCGCGGCACCCTCTTCGGCGGCCTCACCTCCCTGGCGGTGGTGCTGCTGCTCTTCCCGGTCCTCATGCGGGCGGAGTGGAGCGCTGCCCTGTCGGTCGCCCTCCTCGGCATGGCGGCGTTCGTCACCGGCTCCCCCCTCCAGCTCATGGTCATGGAGAAGGCCACGACGGCCCCCTCCCTCGCCTCCTCCGCCAACCAGGCGGCCTTCAACCTGGCGAACGCCGGCGGCGCCTGGATCGGCGGGATCGCCCTCGCGGCGGGCTTCGGCGTGACCTCACCGGCCCTGGCGGGAGCGGCCCTGGCGGTACTGGGTCTCGGCGTGGCCGGCGTCGCCTACGCGGTGGACCGCCGCCACGAGGTCGCCCGTGACGGCCGCGTGGTCGCCACACACGTGCCGGAGCAGGCGGGGGCCTTGCACCGCTGAGACGCCGTCCGGGCGGGTGGAGGACCTCGGCCCTCCACCCGCCCCGGCGCCTCCGGTCCGCCTATGACCGCGGGCGGCTGCTCCAGACGACGCTGCGGTCCTCGCGTCCGGGACCGGGTCCGACCGGGTCCTCCCCGCCACGCTCAGCGGTGACGCTTCGGCACAGCACGAACCCCGACCCGCTTCCGGAGCGGAGGACGACAGGCAGGTGGAGCTCCCTGCCGGACGGGCCGACACCGGAGAAACCGAAGATCTTCTCGGCCTCGGTCACGTTCGCGGAGCACAGCTCGATCGACTTGTACTGCTGGACCAACTGCATGGCGCTCACGCCCTCGAAGCGCAGATCCAGGCAAGCGGGGTTCCCGCTGTCGGGAACCGCCCGAAGCAGCAGTTGGGAATGACCGATCCCATAACGCCAGACCCTGAAGGTCCGGTCGGACTTGAACATGACGGCGGGATCGACGTCATCATTTGCAGGGGTTGGCATCCACCCTTCCTCCCTTGTACCAGGCTGATCTTGTAGAGCTCCCAGTTCGTCAGACTCTCCTCGAAAACCTGTTGAGCGGTACCGCTGGCTCTAACTACCGTGCTGCCGAACCGAGTCGCCCAGGCAAGGACGTGCCGTTGTACACCGTGTGAGACCCCCCGAGTGCTGATTGGTCGCGCGTCGCGCGTTTCGCGCCGCGCTGCTTTCTGCTGCGGACTTCTCACTGAAGACGGTGTACTTCTGTGCTCAATAGCTGGGTGGTCATGCCCACCTGCCTGCCGACGGTTCTCCGGCGCTGTCACGCCTGCGCGTCCGAACGCTTCCGGACGACCGGCAAGTTCCGGGTCAACGCGAACCACAAACTCATCGACGTCTGGCTCCTCGCGCTCTGCGCCGGCTGCGGGGAGACGACGAAAATCACGGTCCTGGAGCGGGCGAACGTGCGCTCCGTACGGCCCGAACTGCTGGACCGGGCCCACGGCAACGACCCCGCCCTGGCGGCCGAGTCGCTCCGGGACCCGGTGGTGCGGCGACGCAATCGCATCGCCCTCGACTGGGACGGCGCCTGGCGGCTCGACACCGGCGGCTCGGATCACCTGGACCGCGAGGTGATCGACGTGTCGGTCCGCTTCGCGGCGCCGATCCCCGTCCGGCCCGTGCGGCTGATCGCCGACGGCTGCGGTCTCTCACGGGCCGAGGTGGAGCGGCTCATCGCTGCCGGGAAGCTCGTCTCGGCGGTCCGGCTGAACGGCAGGATCTCCGGTGACTTCACCTTCACGCTGAAGCGCTGAGCCCTCCCCGGGACCAGGGGCCTGCCCGGCGGGATCCGCCGGGCAGGCCCCTGCGCGCGGCGGGGCCGCGTGACCGTACCGATGCACCGACGTGACGTCCTCCTGGCAGGGTGATCCCGGTGGACATGCGTGAGGGAGTCAACTGCCGCCAGGGGACGGGGCGGAGGAGGGGCGCCACCCCGACCGAGCTGCTTCGTGCGACCGTCGGGCCCGTCCTCCTCCTGGTCGCGGTGCTGGCGGGTCTCGCCGGCTGCGCGCCCTCCGACGAGCCCGAGCTCGTCGTGCCGTCGGTCTTCTACGTCTCGCGCGACCCCGACAGCACCGACAAACTCGACGTCCAGGAGCGGGGGGCCGCCCGCGTCACGGTCACCTTCGACGCCCGCGACCTCGAGGGCGTCGCCGTCGTCAGAACGGCGATGGACATCTGTCCCGTCCGGCTGCCGGTCTTCCGCTGCACCGGGCAGGACGACATCTCCCGGAGCGGGATCCACCAGCACTTCCGCCTCAGTCCCGCGCGGGGCGCCACGGCGGGCGAGTCGGCCGTGCTGCGCTACCGGGTGACCTCGTCCGGCTCGCCCGCCGTCACCGGAAGCACCCGCATCGTCGTCGGCAAGCCGGTTCTGGCGGTCGACGCGCGCCCCGACCGGCACGACGTCGACCCGGGCGGCACCCTCGGCGTCTCGCTCACCCTGCGCAACACCGGCGACGTGCCCGCCCGCGGAGTCGCGCTCTTCATGAGCACGCGGGACGGCCTCGCACCGGCCGTGAAGCACGGCAACTGCCGCTACCGGGGCGCCACATCGACGTGGTGCCGGCTGCCGGCCGCCGACGTCGTCATCCCCCCTGGCGCGTCCTACCGCCTCGGTGCCCGGGAAGTCCTCAGGGCCGGCCGTGACGCCACCTACCCCAGCGTCTCGTTCCAGGCCGCCGCCCTCGGCACCGACTACGTGCCCCCGGACGAGTTGGCGTCGCAGTACGAGCCGGGCGACGGCGCCGCGCTCCGCCTGGTGCCCGCCGGCGGCCGGGGCGGCGCGGGGAAGGCGGACGGAAGCCCGTCGGAGCTGACGGTGCCGGTGCGCAACGAGGCCGACCTGGCCGCCGTCGCCGGCACCGCCAGAGGACCCGTCGGCAGCCTCGCCGACGTGCGGGTCGGCGTGCGCAACGACGGCCCCGGCGCGCTGCCGGCCCCGGTGCGGGTCGAGTTCACCGTGCCGTCGGGCACCACCGTCGTGTCCTCCCCCTACGAGTTCGACAGGGACGAGGAAGTGATCGACCAGGAGTGCCGCGCCCTCGCCCCGGACGGCACGCCCCTGGCCGAGCCGTCCCTGAGACAGCCGACGGCGCGCCGGTACGTGTGCACGGCGAGCAGCGCGGCGGTGGGCGCCACGAAGACCTTCCCCTTCACCCTCCGCATCGACCGGGGCGGCCCCCACCACGGCGGACGGGTCACCGTCTCCGGCGGCGAGGCCGGGCGCCCCGCTCTCGACGCCACGACCGCCAACGACACCGCCGAGGTGGCCGTGGCGGTCTGGCCCGGCCCCTCCTGGGCCACTCCCGGCCGCTACGAGGCCGCGGCGGTCGTCCTCGGGGTACTCCTCCTCGCCGGAGCCGTGGGCGTGCGGCGCCGGAAGCGCCCGCGCCCGCACGGCGGCGGCACGTAGAGCGCGGGACGGCTCAGTGAGCGCTCCGTTCGAGGACCTTCGGGAGGACCTTCTCGGCGATGTCGACCAGGACCCCGTCGTCCGGGAGGGCGCCGGACTCGCTCCACACGGTGAGGTCGTAGAAGCCGCCCCGGTCCTTCCGCTCCAGGGCGACGGACAGCGTCCTGGCGAGGGGGCCCTCCTGGACCGGTGCGCTCTGGTGCTCCTTGCTGAAGTCGATCTGGAACTTCATGGTGTGGTCCGAGGAGAAGAACGCGGGCCGGCCGAGGACCTTGAGCGTCTTGACGTCCTTCTCCATCCTGTCGCCCGCGATGTCGAACAGCCTCACGTACTGCGCGGTCGACAGGTGGTTGTAGGTGGCCGAGAGGTTCACGGTGTACGTGTCGAACTTGATCTCCGCCTCCGGCTCGGCGACCTTCCCGTCGGTCAGCGCGGCGGTGCCGTTGCTGCCCGAAGCCGTGTCCGCGATCTCCCGGGGCGTGCCCAGGAGCCGGGCCAGATCGGGCCGGTTGAGCGCCTCGCACAGTTCGTCGCCGGTCACGGGCCGGGGCGTCTTCTCGTACGCCTTCGGCAGCTTCTCGTGCTCCGAGTCCGAACACGAGGCGGGCTGCGGCGTGTTGTCGGCGGACGGCATCACACGCGGGCCCAGCCACACGGCGGCCGCGAGGGCGCCGAACACACCCACGGCGGCGAGGGCCTGGCCCCACGCGTTGTGGTCCTTCTCCGGCGGCCCGGCGGCGGGGCGCGGGGTCGCCGCGGCCTGAGCCGCAACCTGCCCCTGGGCCGGCGCCTGGGCCGGGACGTGCACCGGTGTCGGCACCTGCGCCGGAACCCGCACCTGAGCCGGGTCCGGGACCTGCGCCTGAGCCGGGTCAGGAACCCGCACCTGAGCCGGGGCGGCCGGACCCGGACCCGGGTTCCGGCGCGCCTGAAGTGCCCGCACCACCGTGTGGACGCGTATCGCGGTGAACACGAGGAACACCGCGCCGATGCCGGCGGCGACCCAGCTGCGCTCCACGACGGCGAGGTACATGATGCGCACGCCGAAGACGGAGCCGACGACGATGAGCAGGGGTTCGCGGACCCAGAAGGGCAGGACGCGGAGGAGTAGACCGAGCACCCGGTGATCTCATCAGGGACATGACCATCTCCGCCATGGTGGAGGCCACAGTTCCGCGCACCATCCCATCCGGCCTCACGGGCCGCCCTCCGACGCGCGCCCTCAACGCGCACGAACTCCGCGGTCTCCCGGTAGCTCGCACCAGACCGTCTTGTGGCCCGGACCCTGGTCGACGCCCCAGCGCCGGGCGAGGGCCTCGACCAGGACCAGGCCCCGGCCGGACTCGGCGGTGTCGGTGGCCGGCCGCAGGACGGGGAGGGCGTGCGCGGCGGGGTCCGTGACCTCGACGCGCGTGTGGCCGTGGAGCGTGCCGGTCACCCGGACCGTGACCGGAGTGCCCGCACCGAGGTGGTCGATGACGTTCGTCAGCAACTCCGTGGCACAGAGCTGCACTTCGTGGTCGAGGTCGCGCAGGCGGTGGCGCAGGTCCGGTACGGCCTTCGGCGTGGCGAGCAGGTCGAGTTCGAAGGTCACCGCTCCGCCGCCGTCCCGTGCAGGGCGAGGGCGCGCAGGTTCTCCGCGCAGAGGGTGACGTCGTGGGCGGTGGGGGAGTGGTCGGGCATGGGGGGCTCCGGCCTTCTGTGCGGTGAGTTACGAACACCTCACAGAGTGTCGCCCGCCTCGCTACCGTGGAAGAGGTCTCGCGTCCGCGACGCGAGCAGCGGAAACGGCAAGGTGAGCTACGGCGGTGAGCACGTGGTCCGACGCAAGGACATCGACGGTTCGGTCAGCGTCCCGGACTTCTACGGCAAGGAGTTGAGGTGGCAGCGGGAGGCCGCGGGGCTGTCGCTGGAAGCGTTCCTTGAGGGCAGCTTCTACGGCAAGACGTATCTGAGCGACATCGAGCGCGGTGAACGACGCATGCCGATGGACCTGGCCCGGCATGCGGACCGGGTGCTGGGCACCGACGGGTTCTTCGAGCGGCGTTGCGAGGATGTGCGGAGGGCGCGGCGGGGGCCGCACGCCGCCTACTTCGAGCGGGTTCTGGAGGCGGAGAGGCACGCGGAGTCCATCGAGGAATGGTCTCCGAGCACCTTGCCGGGGCTGCTTCAGACGGCCCCGTACGCTCGGGCGCTGGTCAGGTCGGCCCATCCCGCGGCCTCCGACGATTGGGTCGAGGAGAAGGTGCAGGCACGGCTCGACCGCGCGCGCCTCTTCGAGGACGACCACGCCGTGCCGGAATACTGGGCGATCCTGCACGAGTCGCTGTTGACCGACGCCTTCCTGGCGCCGGGCGAGATGGTCGAGCAACTCGACCGCATCGTGAAGCTGACCGAGCGGCGCCGCATCGTTCCGCAGATCGTGCCGCGGAACTGCGGTCCGTATCCGTTGATGGCGGCCTCCATCATGGTCATGACTTTCCCGGACGCGCCGCCATTGATCTACACCGAGGCGTCCTACAGTGGGGACACCATCGATGATCCAGGCCTCGTGAAGCAGTACCGCAAGGCATACGATCGCCTCAGGGCCGTCGCGCTGTCACCAGTCACGTCCCTGGCCAGGATCAAGGCAGCGGCAGAGGATTACCGAAATGGCGAGCATCGGGACCGACTTGAGTGACGCGCTCTGGGTCAAGAGCAGCTACAGCAACGGCGACGGCGGCAACTGCCTGGAAGTCGCCCGGAACCTCCCCGGCCTCGTCCCCGTCCGTGACTCCAAGGTCCCGGACGGCCCCGCCGTCCTGCTCGGCGCGGCCGCCTGGGCTCCCTTCGTGGACGCGCTCAAGTCGTAGGGTCGTCGAAGCGGGCCAGATCCCGCAGCCACGCGCGCGCGTTGCCGTCGGACGGAGCGCGCCAGTCGCCGCGCGGGGAGAGCGAGCCGCCGGCGGAGACCTTGGGCCCGTTCGGCATGGCCGAGCGCTTGAACTGCGCGAAGGCGAAGAAGCGGCGGCAGAAGACCTCGAGCCAGCGCCGGATCTCCGGCAGGTCGTACGCCACCCGCTTGGCCTCGGGGAAGTTCGGCGGCCAGTCGCCGGCGTCCGGGTCGTGCCAGGCGTGCCAGGCCAGGAAGGCGATCTTCGACGGCCGGAAGCCATAGCGCAGCACGTGGAAGAGCGTGAAGTCGTGCAGCGCGTACGGGCCGATCTTCGACTCCGTCGACTGCATCTCCTCGCCCGGGACCAGCTCCGGGCTGATCTCGGTGTCGAGGATCGCGGCGAGCGTCCGGCCGGTCTCCTCGCCGAACTGCCCGCTGCTGATGACCCAGCGGATCAGGTGCTGGATCAGCGTCTTCGGCACGCCGGAGTTGACGTTGTAGTGGCTCATCTGGTCGCCGACGCCGTATGTGGACCAGCCGAGCGCCAGCTCGGAGAGGTCACCGGTGCCGAGCACGATGCCGCCGCGCTGGTTGGCCAGCCGGAAGAGGTAGTCGGTGCGCAGGCCCGCCTGCACGTTCTCGAAGGTGACGTCGTACACCGGCTCGCCGGAGGCGAACGGGTGGCCCATCTCCTGCAGCATCAGCCGCGCGGTCGGCGTGATGTCGAGCTCGGCGGCGGTGACCCCGAGCGATTCCATCAGCTTGTGGGCGTTGTCCTTGGTGTGGTCGCTGGTGGCGAAGCCGGGCAGGGTCCAGGCCAGGATGTCGCTGCGCGGGCGGCCCGCGCGGTCCATCGCGCGGGCGGCGACGATCAGCGCGTGGGTGGAGTCCAGGCCGCCGGACACCCCGATGACCACCTTCGGGCCGCCGATCGCCCCCAGCCGCTGCTGAAGGCCCTCCACCTGGATGTTGTACGCCTCGTAGCAGTCCTGGGCGAGGCGGTCGGCGTCGGACGGCACGAACGGGAAGCGCTCCAGGCGGCGGCGCAGGCCCAGGTCGGTGAGGGGCGCCTCGAGTTCGAAGGCGATGGTGCGGAAGTCGTCGGTGCGGGCCTTGTGGGTACGGCGGTTGTCGTCGAACGTGCCCATCCGCTGCCGCTCCTGCCGCAGCAGGTCGAGGTCCACGTCGGCCACCGCGTAGCTGTCGCCGAGCGGGAAGCGCTCGGTCTCGGCCAGCAGCACGCCGTTCTCGTAGACCATCGCCTGGCCGTCCCAGGACAGGTCGGTGGTCGACTCGCCGAGACCGGCCGCCGCGTAGACGTACGCGGCGAGGCAGCGGGAGGACGCCGAGCGGCACAGCAGCTTGCGGTCCTCGGCCCGGCCGACCGTGATGGGGCTGCCCGAGAGGTTGACCAGGACGGTCGCGCCGGCGAGGGCCGCCTCCGCGCTGGGCGGCACCGGCACCCACATGTCCTCGCAGATCTCCGCGTGCAGCACGAGACCGGGCACGTCCCCGGCCGCGAACAGCAGGTCCACGCCGAACGGCACGCTCTCGCCGCCGAGGCGGATCGTCCCGCCGCGCTCGTCGGCGCCGTCGCCGATCTGCCGGCGCTCGTAGAACTCGCGGTAGTTCGGCGGGTACGACTTCGGCACGACACCGAGGACGCGGCCGCGGTGCACGATCACCGCGCAGTTGTAGACCCGGTTGCGGTGGCGCAGCGGTGCTCCGACGACCAGGACCGGCAGCAGCTCCGCCGACCCCGCCACCACGTCCTGGAGCGCCGTCTCGACCTCGTCGAGCAGCGCGTCCTGGAGCAGCAGGTCCTCGATGGAGTAGCCGCACAGCACCATCTCCGGGAAGACGGCGACCGCGACGCCCTCCTCGGCGCACCGGCGCGCGTGACGCAGGACCGCTTCGGCGTTGGCGTACGGGTCGGCGATGACGGTGTGACCCGTACACGCGGCGACCCGTGCGAAGCCGTGCTGATAGATCGACCAGAAGTTCATCGCAGGCACGGGCCCAGTGTAATCGTCAGAGCGACACGATGGGGGTGCGGGGGTGTGCGCCGCGCCCACGGACGACGAAGGGGCGCGGGGTGCACGCACCCCACGCCCCTCCTACCGGGTCAGCGGATCAGTGACGCCGGTACGACTGGACGTAGCCGTTCGCGGGCGAGCCCACGCCGGTGACGTCGTCGTAGCCCTTCACCGCGGACAGCGAGCTGTCCTTGCCGAGGCTGCGGACCGAGGTCGCGAGGCCGTCGGCGGCGTCGAAGCCGTTCACGAAGTCGATCCGGGCGACCGCCAGGCCGGAGCCCGTCGGGTTGTCCGTGACGTCGTGGAACACGCCGGTCTTGCCGTACTTCGCGTAGATCGCCGGGTTGGCGAAGCCGAGCGCCTTGCCGCCGCTCGCCTCCTGGGCCAGGGCCTGGACCGCCGCGATCACCGGGGCGGCCAGCGAGGTGCCGCCGATGCGGTACTCGCTGTACTGCTCGGATCCGTCGGGGAAGGTCTGGGTCTGGCCGACCAGGAAGCCGGTGTTCGGGTCGGCGATGGCCGCGATGTCCGGGACGACGCGGTTGCCGGCGGCGTTGTTGGCCGTGGCGAGCGCCTTCGGGACGACGTTCTTCTGGTAGTACGGCTGCGGCACGGTCTTGCTGGTGCCGCCGCCCGCGCCCGAGGTGTAGGCGCCCGGGAAGCCCGTCCAGCTCTTGCCGTCGGCCGACAGGGACGCCTTCTCGGTGCCCCAGCCGGTCTCCCACTGGTACTTGTCGCCCTTGCCGACGGCCAGCGAGGTGCCGCCGACCGCGGTCACCCACGAGGAGTTGGCCGGGGTGTCGACCTGCTTCACGCCGGTGTTGGCGACCTCGTCGCCGTTGTCACCGGAGGAGAAGTAGAAGCCGATGCCCTGTACCGCGCCGAGCTGGAAGACCTGGTCGTAGGCGGCCAGGAGGTCCGGCGTCTGGTTGGCCTCGACGTCGCCCCACGAGTTGGAGACGATGTCGGCCAGGTGACCGTCGACGATCTTGCTGAGCGAGTCCAGCAGGTCGTCGTCGTAGCAGGACGCGGCGCCCACGTACGTGACGTCGGCGGCCGGCGCGACCGCGTGCACGGCCTCGACGTCGAGGGTCTCCTCGCCGTACCAGCCGGCCGCGCCGCACTCCTCGGTCTTCGTGTAGTTCTTCGGCAGCACCTGGTGGAGCTGGCTGGTGTTCCAGGCCGCGTCACCGTTCTTCACCGCGTACTTGCCCGCGTCGAAGGCGATGGTCGGCGAGGCGTACGCGTCCGTGATGGCGATGCGCACGTGCTTGCCGGTGTACGTGCCGGCGCCGTAGGCGGCGCGCAGCTGCTTGCCGGTGTAACCCTTGATCGCGTACGGGACCTTGCCGCCGTACGCGTCCGGCAGCGTGCTCGCGGTCTTCGAGCCGTAGTACGAGGAGAACGGCCCGGAGTTCTTGAACACGGCGTCCGGCGGCGGGAGCTGGTCCTTGTGGTGCGCCTTGTGCGGGGCGTTGTCCAGACCGGTGACGGTCAGGACGGCGCCCTTCAGGCCGGCCGGCGCGGACGCGGTCTTCGCCGGGGCGCGGTAGGTCTTCGAGCCCTTGGCGAAGTTGTGGAACTGGGTGCCGAACGCCTTCTCGGCGGCGGCCACGTCACCGGAGACGGCGACGTAGTGCGAGGTGACCTCGGTGACCGTCAGGCCGGCCGACTTCAGCCAGGTCTTGACGGCGGCCACCTGGGCCTTGGTGGCCCCGAAGCGGGCCTGCGCCTTCTTGGCGCTCAGGAACTTGCCGTACAGCGGCGAGTTCGGGTCCGACACGGCCTTGGCGTAGGCCGAAAGACCGGCCGCGTCCCGTCCCGCCAGATAGACCCGGGCCTTGACCTGGGCGTTGTTCGACGTGGCGCCCTTGTCCGCCTTGGCGGTGGCCCAAGCGGGCCGGGTGCCCTTCAGCGCGTCACGGGCCGGGCCGTCCGCGGCGTGCGCCGTGGGTATGCCCAGCGCCAGCGCGCCGGCGATCATCGGCAGCGTCGCTGCCATGCTCACGCCGGCGCGCACCTTGGCGCGGTTGGATCTCATAGAACCCCCTGCGATGCGGTTCGCATGCACGTAGTGGCTGGTACGTCGTGGAGGAACACACCGGTCCGCGGCGGTTCGGACCGGCGAATGGATCACACGACGATGGCCACTCTTGCGATGAACCGTTCATGTCAGGGGAACGCGAAGGTCAAGAGAAGCTCAAAGAACCTTCATTCAAGGCGATTTGAGGTTTTTAGGATGAGAGCCCGGATGGTGATGCTATGAACGGGGCTGCGCGCCACGCTCCTTGAGCATTCCGGCCATCAGCTCGATCTCCGACTGCTGGGCCTCGACCATGCCCTGGGCCAGCCGCTTCTCCACCCCTACCGTGCACTTGGCGGCACAGCCCTGCGCCATGTGGACGCCGCCCTTGTGAT
Organism: Streptomyces sp. NPDC038135; assembly: GCF_055601245.1. Lineage (NCBI taxonomy): Bacteria > Bacillati > Actinomycetota > Actinomycetes > Kitasatosporales > Streptomycetaceae > Streptomyces > Streptomyces sp. NPDC038135. Next base: position 770,821 of record NZ_JBVJXS010000002.1, read on the forward strand.
GGTCCGTCATGAGCTGGAGGTAGAGGACCTCCGCCTGCTTGCCGTTGAGCGTGCCGAGCTTCTTCATCTCGGAGTCGGTCGCCATCCCCGGCATCAGCGCCCCGTCCTTGCCGGCGGGCATGTCCCCCATGCCCATCCAGGTCATCGGCGGGTCGGCGGAGACCTTCGGCAGCCCCCACAGGTCCAGCCAGCCCAGCAGCATGCCGCGCTGGTTGGCCTGCGTCTGCGCGATGTCGTAGGCGAGGCGGCGCACCTCCTCGTTCTTCGTGCGGTCCCGCACGATGTACGACATCTCGACGGCCTGCTGGTGGTGGACGGCCATGTCCCGCGCGAACCCGGCGTCGGCGGAGTCGGCCGCCGGCGTCGCCGGGTCTGTCCCGCCGGCGTCCTCGGCCACCGCGTAGGTGATCGCCCCGGCCGCGACGAGCACCGCCGCGGCCGCGCCCGCCGCCCAGCCGACGTGCTGCCGCCTCACTTCATCGCCCCGCCGGTGCAGGAGGCGCCCGGCTCGGGCGTCTGCTTGCCCTGCACGTAGGCGGCGAAGAACTTGTCCACCTCCGGGTCGCTCGCGCTCTTCACGGTCACCTGGTGGCCCCAGGCGGACAGGATGATCGGGGCGGCCTGGTTCTCGTACGGGCTCATCAGCGAGTACGGCGTCTTCTTCACCTTCGCCGCGAGCGCGTCGACGTCCGCCTTGGCGGCCTTGCCGGTGTACGTCACCCAGACCGCGCCGTGCTCCAGCGCGTGCACGGCGTTCTCGTCCTGCACCGGGTCGGTGTAGACGTCGCCGTTGCAGTTGAGCCACACCGGGTTGTGGTTGCCGCCGACCGGCGGGTGCATCGGGTACGACACCTTGCTGGTGACATGGGTCCGCGACAGCTTCCCGGACCAGGTCCGCACCCCGTCCGCGCCGGTGGTGAAGTGCCCCGAGTCGCCGGCGTTCTTGGCGTCGCCGCTCGCGGCCGAGTCCTTCTTGCCGGACTGCGAGTTCACCAGCACCACACCGCCGACGGCGAGGCCGGCGACGACCACCACGCTGGCGGCGACGGTGAGCACCCGGTTGCGGCGCGCGCGGACGCGCTCGGCGCGCCGCATCTCCTCGACGCGTGCCTTGCGCGCGGCGGCGCTGCTGTTCTTCGCGGAACCCATGAGACGTGTCCTTCTGGGGAAAGAGGCGTGGACGTTGCGGCTCGCCGATCGTAGTGCGCCCGGGCGGCCGTTCCCCAGCGAGGGCACGGGACCGGGTAATTTGAACGTGCGATGCGCATTACCTACCCTCGTGGTATGCGGCTGCTGCGCTCCACCGACCTGGCCCTGCGGGTCCTCATGCGACTCACCGTCCCCGACCCGACCAGTCCCACGACCCGGCAGGTCGCGGGGGACATGGACGTCCCCTACACGCACGCCGCCAAGGTCGTCGCCGAACTCCAGCACATGGGGCTGGTCGACGCCCGCCGCGGCCGGGGCGGCGGCCTGAGCCTGACCGAGAAGGGGCGCACGGCGTCGGTGGGCGCCGTGGTACGCGCCTTCGAGGGCGACGCGGACGTCGTCGACTGCGAGGGCGCCGGCCAGGGCGTCACACCCTGCCCGCTGAACTCGGGCTGCCGGCTGCGGGGCGCCCTGCGCCAGGCCCAGGAGGCGTTCTACGCGGCGCTGGACCCGGTGACGGTGCAGGACATCGTCGTGGACCCGACGGCTCCGCTGCTGCTGGAGATCGGCCGGGCGCCGCAGCGCCGGTGATCGAGCGGTCCCCGACTTCGGCAGGGGGCGGGGGACGCACCCGGTGACGCCGAAGGGCGCCTCGGGGGACCGGTGAGGTCCCGCGAGGCGCCCTTCGCGCACGTCCGGGTCAGGCCGCCTTGGCGAGCCAGAGGTCCGGGCCGAACACCTCGTAGTGGATGTCGGCGGGGGCCACGCCCTTCTCGATGAGCTGGGCGCGCACCGCGCGCATGAAGGGCAGCGGACCGCAGAGGTAGGCGTGCGTGCCCGCCGGGACGTCGACGTCCGTCAGGTCGGCCAGGCCGGGCCGCCCGGCGCCCTCGGCGTCCTCCTCGTAGAAGAAGAAGGGCCTCGCGTCCGGCAGCTTCGACGTGTACGCCTCGTGGTCGGAGCGCAGGGCGTGCGCGGCGGGGGAGCGGTCGGCGTGCACCACGGTCACCGGGGCACGGTGACCGGTGAGGGCGAGCTGCTCCAGCATGGCGATCATCGGGGTGACGCCGATGCCGGCCGAGGCGAGCAGCAGCGGCGCCTCGGTGTCCTCCAGGACCAGGTCGCCGTAGGGCGCGGAGAGCTGCAGCACGTCACCTTCGCGCACGTGGGCGTGCAGGTGGTCGGAGACCTCGCCGTCGGGCGCGGCGCCGGCGCCGGCCACCCGCTTCACGGCGAACCGCCGCTCCGGCGAGCCGGGGGCCGCGGTCAGGCTGTACTGGCGGATCTGCCGGGCGCCGTCCGCGAGGGTGACGCCGACCGAGACGTACTGGCCGGCGCGGTAGCCGGGCACCGGGCCGTCGTCCACCGGGCGGAGCGTGAAGCTCGCGACGTCGGCGGTCTCGTCGGTCCGCTCGACCACCCGCCACTCGCGCCAGCCCCGCTGCTCGCTCTGCGCGTACAGCCGCTTCTCGATGGCGACGAGGGCGTTCGCCATCAGCCAGTAGACGTCGGTCCAGGCGGCGGCGACCTCGGGGGTGACCGCGTCGCCCAGGATCTCGGCGATGGCGGCGAACAGGTGCTCGTGGACGACCGGGTACTGCTCGGGCACGATGCCCAGCGAGGCGTGCTTGTGGGCGATGCGCTCGAGCATCGCGTCGGGCCGCTGCTCGGGGTTGTTCACCAGGTGCGTGGCGAAGGCGGCGATGGAGCCGGCCAGGGCCTGCTTCTGGACGCCGGCGGCCTGGTTGCCGCGGTTGAACAGATCCCGCAGCAGGTCCGGGTGGGCCTCGAACAGCCGGGCGTAGAAGCGCTCGGTGATCTCGCCGATGGCCGCGCCGACGGCGGGCAGGGTGGCGCGGACGGTGGCTGCTGACTGCTCGGACAGCATCAGGACTCCTCGATGGGCTCGATCGCTTCGACTCGCTCGATCGCTCGGCTGATCAGAACGGTAGAGAAATTTGCATCTGAGATGCAAATTTAAGAGTGGTGGTGTCGGTCACGCCCGAAGCGGACCGGCCATTACGGATGCCGCCCCGGACAGGCAAGATGGGCGGCAGAGCGGTACACCTGCCGTATGTGAGGCGTTCAGGCCGAGGACGCCCGGGTGATCAAGGTCCGCAACGCACGTGAAACGGTGTTGTGGTGTGATGCTCAGGTGCCCGACCGCCTGCCCCCGCGATGTGGGAAACCGGGCGGCCTGACCAGCAAGGATGGGGAAGCGGAAGATGGACAAGCAGCAGGAGTTCGTGCTCCGGACGTTGGAGGAGCGCGACATCCGGTTCGTACGCCTGTGGTTCACGGACGTGCTGGGCTTCCTCAAGTCCGTGGCCGTTGCACCGGCCGAGCTGGAGCAGGCCTTCGACGAGGGCATCGGCTTCGACGGCTCCGCCATCGAGGGCTTCGCCCGGGTCTACGAGTCCGACATGATCGCCAAGCCGGACCCCTCCACCTTCCAGATCCTGCCCTGGCGCGCCGAGGCCCCCGGCACCGCCCGCATGTTCTGCGACATCCTGATGCCCGACGGCTCCCCGTCCTTCGCCGACCCGCGCTACGTGCTCAAGCGGGCCCTGGCCAAGACCTCCGACCTGGGCTTCACCTTCTACACCCACCCCGAGATCGAGTTCTACCTGCTCAAGGACAAGCCCGTCGACGGCTCCCGCCCGACCCCGGCCGACAACTCGGGCTACTTCGACCACACCCCGCAGAACGTGGGCATGGACTTCCGCCGGCAGGCGATCACCATGCTGGAGTCGATGGGCATCTCGGTGGAGTTCTCCCACCACGAGGGCGCCCCCGGCCAGCAGGAGATCGACCTGCGCTACGCCGACGCGCTGTCCACGGCGGACAACATCATGACGTTCCGCCTGGTCATGAAGCAGGTGGCGCTGGAGCAGGGCGTCCAGGCGACCTTCATGCCGAAGCCGTTCTCGGAGTTCCCCGGCTCCGGCATGCACACCCACCTGTCCCTCTTCGAGGGCGACCGCAACGCGTTCTACGAGTCGGGCGCCGAGTACCAGCTCTCCAAGGTCGGCCGCTCCTTCATCGCGGGCCTGCTCAGGCACGCCGCGGAGATCTCCGCGGTCACCAACCAGTGGGTGAACTCCTACAAGCGGATCTGGGGCGGCTCCGAGCGCACGGCGGGCGCGGGCGGGGAAGCCCCCTCGTACATCTGCTGGGGCCACAACAACCGCTCCGCGCTGGTCCGGGTCCCCATGTACAAGCCCGGCAAGACCGGCTCCGCGCGCGTCGAGGTCCGCTCCCTCGACTCCGGCACCAACCCGTACCTGGCGTACGCCGTCCTCCTGGCGGCGGGCCTGAAGGGCATCGAGGAGGGCTACGAGCTCCCGCCCGGCGCCGAGGACGACGTCTGGGCCCTGTCCAACGCCGAGCGCCGCGCGATGGGCATCGAGCCCCTCCCGCAGAACCTCGGCGAGGCCCTGACCCTCATGGAAAGCAGCGACCTGGTCGCCGAGACCCTCGGCGAGCACGTCTTCGACTTCTTCCTGCGCAACAAGAAGTCGGAGTGGGAGGAGTACCGGTCCGAGGTCACGGCCTTCGAGCTGCGGAAGAACCTGCCGGTGCTGTAGGCGCCGGTCAGCGGTGTCGAGCCTGGACCGTTCCGCGTGGCCGGCCGCCTGTGGCGGCCGGCCACACGGCGTCTCGGCCGGCGATCGGGTTACAGAGGGCTGATCTGCCAGGCGATCACGCCGGTCGATCCTCTGGTGCCGTCGACGTCGACGTGGACCGGCGCTTCCGCGATGATCCGCTGCTGGACCACTGACCTGTCGCACGGCACCGTGGTCTTCGTGCCGGCGTTCGCGGGCACGAAGGTCAGCTCCGCGGCCCCCTTGCCGGCGCACGCGAGGCTGATCCGGTAGGTCCTGCCCTTGGTCAGGGTGGGTTCGCTGTGAATACCGTCTGTCACGCGTTCCGCGCCGGCCTCGACCGGCGTTCCGCCGCGGACGGCGGCAAGGGCCGCCCGGGCCTGCTCGCCGAGGTTCTTCTCCGGCCGAGCCGTCGCCGGTCGGGCCTCGCGGCGGGGAAAAGCGCTGTCCCGGCTCAGGGGCCCGGTGATAGACAGCCGCAGTGGAAAACAATCTGGAGTTCTCCGGTCTGCTGCGGCTGATCGACGAGCGGTCGGGCGCCTTCCGGGATGCCGTCGCCTCCGCGCCCGGTCTAGACGCGCGGGTGGTCACCTGCCCCGACTGGACGCTGTTCGAGCTGGCCGAGCACCTGGGCGGGGGAGACCGCTTCTGGGCCGGTGTCGTGGGCGCGGGGTCCGCCGAGGTCCCGTCGGCCGAGGCGGTCGCCGCGCGCGCCTCCGTGACCGCGCCGCGCGAGCGCGAGGCCCTCGTGGCCTGGCTGGCCGAGTCGACGGGGCTGCTGCTGGACGCGCTGCGCGCGGCGGGCCCCGACCGCGGCTGCTGGACCTGGTGGGGCGCGTCGCAGTCGCCGCGGACCTCCGGTGGCGTCGCCCGGCACCGGGTCCAGGAGAGCGCCGTGCACACCTACGACGCCCAGCTCACCCTGGGCGCCCCGCGGCCGCTGCCGGACGAGGTGGGACTCGACGGCGTCGAGGAGTTCCTGTCCACCTGCTGCGCGACGACCAGCGCCTGGCCGCACAAGCCCACCGCGTTCGACTTCCACGCCACCGAGGGCCGCTCCTGGCGCCTCACGGTCGACGGCGACGGCGCGCGGTTCGCCCGTCTGCCCGCCACCGGCGAGGGCCCGGACGAGACCGGCGTCTCCGTCCGGGGCACGGCCGGGGAACTGGTCCTCTTCCTCTACGACCGGGTCCCCGCGGACTCCGTGCGGATCGACGGGGACGCCGGACTCCTCGCCCTGCTCCGGGCCTGGGAGCCGGAGGACTAGGCAACTCCCCGACGGGAGCTCAGCAGTTGACGGGCGGGTTGCCGGAGGCGACCCGGCAGAAGTCCGCCCCGGGCCCGCCGTCGACCGTCCCGGCGTTCGGGCCGACGAAGAGGGAGTCGCCGCCGTCGCCGCCGAGGACCCTGCCGCCCGCCGCCGTACCGGAGTTGGCCATGACGGTGTCACCGCCGGCGCCACCGTCGACCGTGCCGGCGACGACGCCGCTGACGGTGATGTAGTCGCTCCCGCCGAGGCCGTTGACGGTGTCGCCCGGGGCGAGGGGGCCGCAGCTGATGAAGTCGGAGCCGGCGGTGCCGCTGACGGTCGTGCCGGAGACGGGAACGCCGTTGACCGTGCACGACGTCAAGGCCTGGGCGGGCGTCGCGGTCAGGGCGACGGGAGCGGCCACGAGGGCGGCGGCGCAGAGCGTGCGCATCGCGTGTCTGATCATGTAATGAATGGTTCACGGGGACCGTGTGATCGCAATCCGGAACCGCCGGTCACACCACCGTCCGGGCGGCGGACCGCCCCGGACGGGCCACCGGACGCCGGTGGCCCGTCGCGCGGGTCATCGGCCCCGGGCCCCCGGGGCGGGACGCTGCCGGTGGCGGGAGATGCGCTGGCGCGGCGGCCGGGTCAGGGTGACCTGCCGGACCAGTTGCTGGAAGCAGGTCAGGGCGGCGAGGGCCGGCAGGACGGCCGCGGCCACCCCGGTGAAGGACCGCTCGGCCTCGGCCACGCAGAGCGTCATGGCGACGGAGGAGAACAGCAGCACCACGCACCAGGAGTGCAGGGCGCGCCGCCGGTGCAGCGCGGTCCGCAGGATGGACAGCGAGGCCACCATCCAGGGGCCGTACACGAGCAGCGGCCACCAGTGCAGCGGGCCGCTCCGGGTGCTGGCCGCGATGTGCTGCAGCGGGGCGTAGGCGGCCAGGCCGCCGAAGACGCTCACCATCGCCACGATGACGGCGGCGAGCGCCGCGATCAGGAAGCTGACCGTCTGCAGCCACGTGATGCGCAGTTTCCGCGTCCGCACCTTCCGGTGCCCGGCGGGATGGCGCCGGATGGGCGGCAGTTCGCTGGCGATCCGCGCCAGGTTCTCCAGCGGGTCGCCGGTGCCGTGCTCGGCCCCGTAGGGGGCCTCGGGGCCCGCCCCGTACGGCGGTTCGGCGCCGGCGCCGTACGACGGCTCGGCGCCGTAGGCCGGTTCGGCCCCGTACGTCGATTCGACCCCGTACACCGGTTCGGCCGCGAAGGCCGGTTCGCCCCGGTACGCCGGCTCACCCCCGTAGACGGTCCCGGTGCCGTACGTCGGTTCACCCCCGTACACGGTCCCGGAGCCGTACACCGGCTCGGCGACGCCGTACACCGGCTCCGAGCCGTACGGATACCCGCTGCGCGGCGGCGGCACGGCGGCCGTCTGCTGTGCCGCCTGCGCGCTCGCCGCGTCCTGCAGCAGATAAGTGAGTTCTTCGACCGGGTCCCAGCTCTCCTCCAGGGGTGCCGTCGAATAGAAATCCGCGTATTCGTTGTTCACGGAAGAGATCCGCCCCCGTCAGCCGGCCGCGTGGCAGCCGCAGCGTCCCTGGTCGTTCCGGCGCCGGCCGAGGTCCCCCTGGGCCGCTTCGAGCACCCTCAAGCGCCTTGCGTTCGTCATATTCCGCTAACGCCACCGGCCTCCTCCGGATGCGCGGCATTCGAGTGAGTCTGATCCGGACGGAGCAGTGGGACGTCATTTCTGATGAAGAGTCGAATACTCCGTTAAAAAGGCGTTCAACGGGGAAAAGCGGCGGACAGGCCCGCCGTCAGCAGGCGCCGGGCGGTGCCGGTCCCGTCCGCCGGGACCGCGTACAGGTCGGCCCCGTAGTCGCCCGGCAGCGCGTACACCACCGTGCGGCCGTCCCGCCACAGCGCCTGGTCGTCCACACTCCGGGTCTCCGCCAGCGGCGTCTCGCGCATCGTGCGCAGGTCGAGGACGTACAGGCGCCAGGGGGCGTCCCGGGGCAGGCCCTCGACCCGCTTCTTGTAGGCGACGCGGGTGCCGTCGGGGGAGAGGGACGGGCACTCGACGTTGCGGTGCAGGGTGGTGACCGTGCGGGTGCGCAGATCGCCGCGCACCAGGTAGGTGCTGCCGCCGGTCGCCAGCGTCGCGTAGAACGTGCGGTCGTCGGCGGCGAACGTCACGCCCCAGAAGTTGACGTCGGCCGCCCGGTAGGCACGCCCGTCCTTGACGATCCGGAACGACTCCAGGGACGGGATCAGCCTGCCGGTACGGGTGTCGGCGATGGCCGCGCGGGTGGAGAAGTCGGTGCCCGCGTACGAGTCCCCGCCCACGAACGCCGTCCAGGCGGCGAAGTGCCCGGTGGGGGAGACCCGGGCCCGGGAGGGGATGCCGGGGACGTCGTAGTGCGCCCGTTCCCTGAGGTGCGCGTCCAGGACGAGCGCGCGGTAGGTGTCCGAGACCGGGCCGTGCACGGCCTGCAGGCACACCCCGATGCCGGCGGCGGCGTGGAAGCGCAGGCACTTGACGCCCGAGGCGGTGCGCGGCCCGGACGGGTCGGCGGCCGGGACCGCGACCAGTTCGTCGCGGTGCGGGCCCCACGCCATGTTGCGGAAGACCATCCGGCCGGGCCCGGTCAGTGTCACAGGACCCGGCGCGACCGCGGGGTCGCCGGCCTGGGGGCGGTCGCGGCGGTCGGCGCGCGCCGAGGCGTGCAGCACGGTCGTCAGCGCGACCGCCGCCAGCACCGCGACGGCCGTGAGCAGGATCAGGATGCGGGTGCGTGCGGTCATGCCGTCGTGGTGCCTTCCGGTGGGCCCGGGACGCGGGGCGCGCGCCCGGGACGCGGGGTCGGGGGGAACGCCGCGCACCCGGCCGCCCGCCGCGGCGGACGGCCGCGCACCCGGCCGGGGCGCCCGTCCGCCGCGGCCGGTACCGGGCGGCCGCTCCGCACCGGCCGGGGCGCGGCGGCGTCCGCGGACGCCGCCGCGGCCGTCCGCTACGGGCACGTCACGACGCCCAGACGCCGGTGATGTCCTTGGCGGAGGCCGCGTTGCCCGCGTGCGTGCTCAGGCCCTGGGTGTCCTCCAGGGTGCGCAGCAGGTCGTAGTGGTTGTAGGTGGTGGAGGACGAGGCGCCCGGGGTGACCGGCTGCCCGTACAGGACGGTCGGGATGCGGTTGCCGCTGAGCCGGTTGTCCTCGTCGAAGGTGACGACGAGCAGGCTGTTGTGGGTCCTGGCCCATGTCGCGTACGCGCCCAGGTTGTTCTTGAGCCAGGTGTCACCCGTCGACACGGAGCAGTCGTGCATGTCGCTGCACAGGTTGGGGACGACGAAGGAGAGCTGGGGCAGGGTCGAGTAGTCCGCCGGGAACTGCGCGAAGGTCCTGGCCGTCGACGTCGGCACGTTGCTGAAGCCGAACCACGGGTTGTGCTTGCGCGCGTAGCTGCCGCTGCTGCACGTGGTCGAACCCTGGCTGGGCAGCGTCTCGTTGTAGCTCGCCCAGCTGCGGCCGGCGGCGATCATCTCCGAGGCCAGGTTCGGCGCGGACGTGAAGCCGGGGGTGTAGCAGCTGTCGTCCGTGACGCCCTGCGTCGAACCGGAGAACAGGGCGAAGTAGTTGGGCTGGCTCGGGTGCGTCTCGGCGTACGCCTGGCTCAGGTTGGCGCCGCCGGACTTCAGCGAGTTGATGTACGGGGCGCTGGAGGAGCCGATGACCTGGCTGTAGGCGTGGTTCTCGAAGACCACGACGACCACGTGGTCCGGACTCGGCACGGCGCCCGCGGCGTGCGCGGACTCACCGCCGAGCCCGGTCCACAGGCCGATGGCGGCCGCGGCGAGGGCGGTCGCCGAGGCCACGAGCGTACGGACACGGCGGTGCACGGGACTGCCGGACACATCAACCTCCGGGAGGGGTACGGGGCTGGCGGTGCAGACAGAGCATGCACACGCCAATAACCCCGTGGCCCACGGGCCCGGACCCCGCGGATGAAGAGCGGGTGAACTGCTGGGTGCCGGTCCCGCGCGAGCGGGTACCCACGCGCCCATGACGCGTATTCACGTGGGCACTTGCGGCTGGACCGACCGGGCACTGGTGACGAGCGGCTGGTACCCGCGCGGCCACCGGGACACCGAGGGCCGGCTGCGGTACTACGCCGGCCGCTTCCCCGTGGTCGAGGCCGACTCGCCGTACTACGCGCTCCCCAGCCCCGGCACCACCCGGCTGTGGGCGGAGCGCACTCCGGCCGGATTCCGCTTCGACGTCAAGGCGCACTCGCTGCTCACCGGCCACCCCACCCGTCCGGCCGCACTGCCCGCCGACCTACGGGGCCGCGCCCGCGACGACGGCCTGCTGGACGAGGTGTGGGCCCGCTACGCCGAGGCGCTCGAGCCGCTGCGCGCGTCCGGCCGCCTGGGCACCCTGCTCTTCCAGTTCCCGCCCTCCCTCGCCCCGGGCCCGGCCGCCGAGGCCTTCCTCCGCAACTGCCGTGAACGGGCCCGCGACTGGCCCTTCGCCGTCGAGTTCCGTGACCCCGGCTGGTGGCGGGCGGACCGGGAACGCGCCACGACCGCGCTGCTCGCCGACCTCGACGCCACCGCCGTCGCCGTCGACACCGTGCAGGGCCTGCCCACCTCCATGCCCCCCGTCGCGCCGGTGACCACCGCCCGCCTGGCGGTCGTCCGCTTCCACGGCCGCAGCCCGCACTGGGGCACCGGCAGCAAAGAGGACCGCTTCCGGCACGGCTACACCGAACGGGAACTCGCCGGCTGGCTGCCCCGCGTCCGCGCGCTCGCGGCCCGCACCGAAGAGGTGCACCTGCTGTTCAACAACTGCTGCGCGGACGCGGCGGCGAGGGCGGCGGAGACCATGCGGGGCCTGCTGCACGCCACGGTCCCGCACCAGCCGACCCCCACCTGCCACGAGCCGACCTGAGCGAGGGCCCAGCCGTGTGCCGCCGGCCGGGCTCGGCGGGGCGGGGGCGCCGCAGGCACCCGCGTCGTTCGTATCAGGCGGCCCCGGCCCCGGTGCGGTTAGGCTCGGCGCAGGATGAGGTGCACTGATCGCAGGGGAGGCCGGGCATGACGCCGGGGCGCAGGAGCAGTACCTTCACGCGGCTGCTTCGGCACGGCTTCACCGACCCGTCCGCCGCCGAGCGCCTCCTGGACGGCGTCGAGCTGGCGCCGGTGCGCGACGACCCGGTGCTGCTGGAGGCCCTCGGCGCCACCGCCGACCCCGACCTCGCACTGGAAGGACTGGCCCGGCTCCTGGAGGCGCAGCCCGCCCCGACCGCCCGCCGCGAGCTGCTGGACACCCTGACCGCGGCCAAGCCGCTGCGCGACCGCCTGCTCGGCGTCCTCGGCGCCTCCGCCGCCCTCGCCGACCACCTCGCCCGGCACGCCGGCGACTGGCAGGCACTGGTCACCTACGAGCCCCGGGACCTGCACCCCGGCGTGGAGGAGTTCGAGCGGGGCCTCGCGGAGGCCACCGACCCCGTCTCCCTGCGCGTGGCCTACCGCCGCTGCCTGCTGTCCATCGCCGCCCGGGACGTCTGCGGCACCATCGACGTCGCCGACACCGCCGCCGAGCTGGCCGACCTCGCCACCGCCACCCTGCGCGCCGCCCTGGCGCAGGCCCGGCAGGCCGCCCCGGAGGACGCCGCCGCCTGCCGTCTCGCGGTGATCGCGATGGGCAAGTGCGGCGGCCACGAGCTGAACTACGTGTCCGACGTCGACGTGATCTTCGTGGCCGAGGCGGCCGACGGCACGGACGAGGACAAGGCGCTCAGATCCGCCACCAAGCTCGCCTCGCACATGATGCGGATCTGCTCGGAGACCACCGTCGAGGGCTCCATCTGGCCCGTCGACGCCAATCTGCGCCCCGAGGGCCGCAACGGCCCCCTGGTGCGCACCCTCAGCAGCCACCTCGCCTACTACCAGCGCTGGGCCAAGACCTGGGAGTTCCAGGCCCTGCTCAAGGCCCGCCCGGTGGCCGGCGACGCCGAGCTGGGGAAGGCCTACGCCGACGCCCTCGGCCCCCTGGTCTGGCAGGCCGCCGAACGGGAGAACTTCGTCGCCGACGTGCAGCGGATGCGCCGCCGGGTCATCGCGAACATCCCCGCCGCCGAACTCGACCGCCAGCTCAAGCTCGGCCCGGGCGGCCTGCGGGACGTCGAGTTCGCCGTACAGCTCCTGCAGCTCGTGCACGGCCGCACCGACGCCACCCTGCGCAGCGGCACCACCCTGGACGCGCTGCGGGCCCTCGCGGCCGGCGGCTACGTGGGCCGCGAGGACGCCGCCCGGCTCGACGAGGCCTACCGCTTCCTGCGTTCCATGGAGCACCGCATCCAGCTCTACCGGCTGCGCCGCACCCACCTCGTCCCCGAGGCGGAGGACGACCTGCGCCGCCTCGGCCGCTCACTGGGCCTGCGCACCGACCCGGTGACCAGCCTGCAGCGCGAGTGGAAGCGGCACGCCGGCGTCGTACGGCGGCTGCACGAGAAGCTCTTCTACCGGCCGCTGCTCGACGCGGTGGCCCAGCTCGCACCCGGCGAGACCCGGCTCAGCGCCGAGGCGGCCCGCGAGCGCCTGGTGGCCCTCGGCTACGCCGACCCGGCCGCCGCCCTGCGCCACCTGGAGGCCCTCGCCTCCGGGGTGACCCGCAAGGCCGCCATCCAGCGCACCCTGCTGCCCGTCCTGCTCGGCTGGTTCGCCGACTCCGCCGACCCGGACGCCGGTCTGCTCAACTTCCGCAAGGTCTCCGACGCCCTCGGCAAGACCCCCTGGTACCTGCGGCTCCTGCGGGACGAGGGCGCGGCCGCCGAGAACCTGGCCCGCGTCCTGTCCGCCGGCCGTCTCGCCCCCGACCTGCTGATGCGCGCCCCCGAGGCGGTCGCGCTGCTCGGCGACGGCGACCGCGGCGCCGGCCTGGAGCCGCGCGAGCGCGGGCAGCTCGAACAGGAGGTGCTGGCCGCCGTCCGCCGCGCGGAGAACGCCGCCCAGGGCGTCACCGCGGCCCGCGGCGTCCGCCGCCGCGAGCTGTTCCGCACGGCCGCCGCGGACATCGTCGGCTCCTACGGCACCGAGACCAGCGACGCCGAGGCCGACCAGGGCGCCCTGGTGGACCGGGTCGGCGCCGCGGTCTCCGACCTGACCGCCGCCACCCTGGCCGGCACCCTGCGCGCGGTGGTCCGCGAGGGCTGGGGCGACACCCTGCCGACCCGGTTCGCGATCATCGCCATGGGCCGCTTCGGCGGGAACGAACTGGGCTACGGCTCCGACGCCGACGTGCTGTTCGTGCACGAACCGCAGGACGGCGTCGCCGAGCAGGAGGCCGCGGCGGCCGCCAACAAGGTCGTCGCCGAGATGCGCCGGCTGCTGCAGCTCCCCAGCGCCGACCCGCCGCTGCTCATCGACGCCGGTCTGCGCCCCGAGGGCAAGTCGGGACCGCTGGTGCGCACCCTGAAGTCGTACGCGGCCTACTACCGCCGCTGGTCCCTGGTCTGGGAGTCGCAGGCGCTGCTGCGGGCCGAGCCGGTCGCCGGGGACGCCGACCTCGGCCGCCGCTTCATCGAGCTGATCGACCCGCTGCGCCACCCCGAGGCGGGGCTCGGCGAGGACGCGGTCCGGGAGATCCGCCGGCTCAAGGCCCGCATGGAGTCCGAGCGGCTGCCGCGCGGCGCCGACCCCAAGCTGCACACCAAGCTCGGCCCCGGCGGCCTGTCCGACGTCGAGTGGACCGTGCAGCTGCTCCAGCTCCGGCACGGCGCGCAGGTCCCCGGCCTGCGCACCACCCGCACCCGTGCGGCCCTGGCCGCCGCCCGGGAGGCCGGGCTGCTCTCCGCCGAGGACACCGCCGTGCTGGACGAGGCGTGGGTGCTGGCCACCCGGGTGCGCAACGCGGTCATGCTGGTCCGCGGCCGGGCCGGCGACACGTTCCCCACCGAGCCGCGCGAACTCGCCGCCGTCGGCCGCTACCTCGGTTACGGCTCCGGGCATGTCGGGGACATGCTGGACGCGTACCGCCGCACCACGCGCAGGGCGCGCACGGTCGTGGAGCAGCAGTTCTACGCGGACGGCGCCTGAGCCCGCGCGGCGGCCCGGGACGGCGCCGGCCTGCGCGGCAGCCCGTACGGCAGGCTGCCGTACCAGAGGCGGGCCACCGTGAAGCCGAAGGCCAGGCAGACGGCCCCGCCCACCGCGTCCAGCCAGAAGTGGTTGGCGGTGGCGACGATCACCAGCAGGGTCACCGCCGGGTACACCAGTCCCAGCACCCGCACCCACGGCACCGACGCCAGCGCGAAGACCGTCAGACCGCACCACAGCGACCAGCCGATGTGCATCGACGGCATCGCCGCGTACTGGTTCGACATGTGCTTCAGGTCGCCCGAGGCCATCGAACCCCAGGTGTGGTGCACCATCACCGTGTCGACGAAGCGCCCGCCGTGCATCAGTCGGGGCGGGGCCAGCGGGAACAGGTAGTAGCCGGCCAGCGCGGCGCCCGTCGTCGCGAACAGCGCCAGCCGGGTCGCCGCGTAGCGCCCGGGATGCCGGCGGTAGAGCCACACCAGCACACCGATGGTGATGACGAAGTGCAGCGTGGCGTAGTAGTAGTTCATCCCGACGATCAGCCAAGTCACCGCGTTGGCGGCATGGTTGACGGACTGCTCGACGGCGATGCCGGCCTGGTGCTCGGCCCGCCAGACCCAGTCGGCGTTGCGCAGCGCCTTCGCCCGCTGCTCCGGGACCGCGTTGCGGATCAGGGAGTACGTCCAGTAACTCACCGCGATCAGCAGGATCTCGAACCACAGCCGGGGCCGGCGCGGACTGCGCAGGCCGCGCCGACGACCCTGTCTGTCCTCGCCCGTGACGGCCCGCGGAACGGCCACCTCCTCGCGACCTTCCGGCTCTGTCACGGTCGAGTCACTCATAGCCACGCAGTCTGCCAGAAAAGACTTCTCCGACAGATCATCCCAAGCCCGGTTCCCGGCCGCACGTCCTGCGGCCCGCGCGGGGCTCAGCCGCGGGCGCGGTCCCCCGGGGCGGAGGCGGTCGAACCGCGCACCACCAGCTCGGGCATGAACACGAACTCGCTGTGCGGCGCAGGCGTCCCGCCGATGTCCTCCAGCAGCGTGCGCACCGCCGCCTGGCCCATCGCCGGGACCGGCTTGCGGACCGTGGTCAGCGGCGGGTCGGTGAACGCGATCAGCGGGGAGTCGTCGAAGCCCACCACCGAGACGTCCCGGGGCACCTCCAGGCCGAGCTGCCGGGCGGCCCGTATCGCGCCGAGCGCCATCATGTCGCTCGCGCAGACCACCGCCGTGCAGTTCCGCCCGATCAGCGCGGTCGCGGCCGCCTGGCCGCCCTCCAGGGTGTACAGCGAGTGCTGGATGAGCTCGGTCTCCACCGTCTGCGCGGGGAGCCCGAGCTGTTCCTGCACCGCGCGCACGAAGCCCTCGATCTTGCGCTGCACCGGCACGAACCGCTTCGGGCCGAGCGCCAGCCCGATCCGGGTGTGGCCCAGCGACGCCAGGTGCGTCACGGCCAGCGACATCGCGGCCCGGTCGTCCGGCGAGATGAACGGCGCCTGCACCTTCGGCGAGAACCCGTCCACCAGCACGAACGGGACGCCCTGCGCGCGCAGCCGCTCGTAGCGCTGCATGTCGGCGGTGGTGTCGGCGTGCAGCCCCGAGACGTAGATGATCCCGGCCACCCCGCGGTCCACCAGCATCTCGGTCAGCTCGTCCTCCGTCGACCCGCCCGGGGTCTGGGTGGCGAGCACCGGGGTGTAGCCCTGCCGGGTCAGCGCCTGGCCGATGACCTGGGCCAGGGCCGGGAATATCGGGTTCTCCAGCTCGGGGGTGATCAGCCCCACGAGCCCCTCGCTGCGCTGCCGCAGCCGCACCGGACGCTCGTAGCCGAGCACGTCCAGCGCGGCCAGCACGGACTGGCGGGTGGTGGCCGCGACGCCCGGCTTGCCGTTGAGAACGCGGCTGACGGTCGCTTCGCTCACCCCCGCCTGCGCAGCGATGTCCGCAAGCCTTGTGGTCACGGCACCGGACTGTACCGGCCGGACTCCTCCTTGCACACCGACGGGACGCCGTGCGCGGGCGGCTGATCGGCCTGCGGTGGATTGCTGCCTCATCGCGCTCCTCGTCCTTCACGGTCCCTTGTGAGGTCCTTGTCGAGCCGGTGTCCGCTCGCAAGGGGATGATTCCGGCGACGGAGACGGATGGCAAGGCCTTGCAGAGTCTTGCACAAGTGTCCGTCAACCCGCGTACCGGCGACGGATAAGGGTTTCGGTGGGATCTAGCGCAGGTCACGGCGAGGTAACCCTCGTGTTCTCTTGCACTTTTTTGCTGCAAGGTCTTTCGCGGGGCTTACATCGCTGTTACGTTCCTGGTCGCCCGGCCGCGGCAACGGCGCAGTCGGCAAGACAGCAGGGCCGGCGGACGGGACCGCCCCTGCATCACACGGGCTTTAACCCTCAAGGAGAACTCATGCGGCGTGGCATAGCGGCCTCCGCGCTGGTGGCGTCCCTCGCCCTGGCGGCGACGGCGTGCGGCGGTGGCGACAGCGACAGCAAGTCGGACGGCCCGGTCACCATCACCTGGTGGGACACCTCCAACGCCACCAACGAGGCACCGACGTACAAGGCCCTGGTCCAGCAGTTCGAGGCTGCCAACAAGGACGTCAAGGTCAAGTACGTCAACGTGCCCTTCGACCAGGCGCAGAACAAGTTCGACACGGCGGCCGGCTCCAAGGGCGCCCCGGACGTGCTGCGCTCCGAGGTCGGCTGGACCCCGGCCTTCGCCAAGAAGGGCTACTTCCTGCCGCTGGACGGCACCGACGCCCTGGCCGACCAGGCCAAGTTCGAGCCGAACCTGATCAAGCAGGCCCAGTACGAGGGCAAGACCTACGGCGCGCCGCTGGTCACCGACACCCTCGCCCTGGTCTACAACAAGGCCCTCTTCAAGAAGGCCGGCATCACCGAGGCCCCCAAGACCTGGGACGAGCTGAAGTCCGACGCCGCCAAGGTCCAGGCCAAGGCGGGCGTGCCCGGCTACTGGGGCTCCACCCAGGCCTACTACGCCCAGTCCTTCCTGTACGGCGAGGGCACCGACACCGTCGACGCCGCCGCCAAGAAGGTCACGGTGAACTCGCCGGCCGCCAAGAAGGCCTACGGCACCTGGCTGAGCCTGTTCTCCGGCAAGGGCCTGCACAAGGCCGACACCACCGCCGACGCGTACGCCCACATCCAGGACGCGTTCGTCAACGGCAAGGTCGCCGCGATCATCCAGGGCCCCTGGGAGATCACGAACTTCTACAAGGGCAGCGCCTTCAAGGACAAGAACAACCTCGGCATCGCCACCGTCCCGGCCGGCTCGTCCGGCAAGGCGGGCGCCCCGACCGGCGGCCACAACCTCTCGGTCTACGCCGGCTCCGACAAGGCCCACCAGGCCGCGGCGCTGAAGTTCGTGAAGTTCATGACCTCGGCGAAGTCCCAGGAGACCATCGCCCTGAAGAACTCCACCCTGCCGACCCGCGGCGACGCCTACACCGACCAGGTCAAGGCCGACCCCGGCATCGCCGGCTACCAGGGCGTCCTCTCCGCCGCCCAGCCCCGCCCGGCGCTGCCCGAGTACAGCTCCCTGTGGGGTCCGCTGGACACCGAGCTGCCCAAGATCGCGGGTGGCAAGGAGTCGCTGGACAAGGGCCTGAGCAACGCCGAGCTGGCCGTCGCCAAGCTGGTGCCCGACTTCAGCAAGTGAGCCCGGGTGGCCGCCGGATCCTCTCCTCGAAGGGGGGAAGGATCCGGCGGCCGCCGCCCTGTGCCCGGCCCAACCCTGATCTTCCAGAAGGTGTCGAACCATGACAGTCGCCATCGACCGCGCGACCGGCAAGCGCCGCGGTGACCGCGCGCCTCGGCCCGGGCTGGGCCGGCGCATCAAGAGTGGCTACCAGAAACACTGGTACGCGTACGCGATGATCGCCCCGGTGGCGGTCGTGCTGGGCGCGCTGGTGATCTACCCGCTGGTGTACGGCCTGTACCTGACGCTCACCGACGCCAACAGCCTGAACACCGCCCGCACCATCGGCGTCAACCACATCGACGCCACCTACAAGTTCATCGGGCTCGACAACTACAAGGACATCCTGTTCGGCCCGACGGCGTACGACCGCTTCTGGTCGCACTTCATCTGGACGATCGCCTGGACCGTCCTCTGCGTCGCGCTGCACTACTGCATCGGCCTGGGCCTCGCCCTGCTGCTCAACCAGAAGCTGCGCGGCCGCACCTTCTACCGGCTGATCCTCATCCTGCCGTGGGCCGTGCCCACCTTCGTCACCGTCTTCGGCTGGCGCTTCATGCTCGCCGACGGGGGCATCATCAACTCGGCGCTCGACGCGCTGCACCTGCCGGCCCCGCTGTGGCTGGAGGACACCTTCTGGCAGCGGTTCGCCGCCATCATGGTCAACACCTGGTGCGGTGTGCCCTTCATGATGGTCTCCCTGCTCGGCGGCCTGCAGTCCATCGACTCCTCGCTCTACGAGGCGGCCGAGATGGACGGCGCGAACTCCTGGCAGCGCTTCCGCTACGTCACCCTGCCGGGCCTGCGGTCGGTCAGCTCCACCGTCGTGCTGCTGGGCATCATCTGGACGTTCAACCAGTTCGCGGTCATCTTCCTGCTCTTCGGCAACACGGCGCCGGACGCACAGATCCTCGTCACCTGGGCCTACTACCTGGGCTTCGGACAGCAGCCGCGTGACTTCGCGCAGTCGGCCGCCTACGGCATCCTGCTGCTGGCCATTCTGATCGTCTTCACCTCGTTCTACCGCCGCTGGCTGAACCGCAACGAGCAGCAGCTCGCGATCTGAGGCAGGAGTCCCCATGAGCACCACGACACCTCCCGAGGCCACCGCCCAGAAGCCGGTGACCCCCCAGGTCCTCGAGGCCCTGAACCGCGGCCCGGCCCCCCGCCGGGGCAAGCGCCGCCCCCTGGCCGCCCTCGCCTCCCACGGCATCCTCACCGTCGCGAGCCTGATCGCCCTGTTCCCGATCGCCTGGCTGATCTTCCTCTCCCTCGGCCCGGACAAGGACGACTACCTGCACCCGGGCGGCATCTGGCACAAGATGACGTTCAGCAACTACTCGTTCGTCCTGCAGCACACCGGCTTCTTCGACTGGATGAAGAGCTCGCTGATCGTCTCGCTGGGCACCACGGTCATCGGCGTCTTCGTCGCGGCCACCACCGGCTACGCCGTGTCCAGGATGCGCTTCCCGGGCTACAAGAAGTTCATGTGGGTGCTGCTCGTCACCCAGATGTTCCCGATCGCCGTGCTCATCGTGCCGATGTACCAGATCCTCTCGGACCTGCAGCTCATCGACAGCTACCTGGGCCTGATCCTGGTCTACTGCTCGACCGCGGTGCCCTACAGCGCCTGGCTGCTCAAGGGCTACTTCGACACGATCCCGTTCGAGATCGACGAGGCGGGACGGGTCGACGGCCTCACCCCGTTCGGCACCTTCTTCCGGCTGATCCTGCCGCTCGCCAAGCCGGGCCTGGCGGTCGCCGCCTTCTACAACTTCATCACCGCGTTCGGTGAGGTCGCCTTCGCCTCGACGTTCATGCTCGACGACACCAAGTACACCTTCGCCGTCGGTCTGCAGAGCTTCGTCAGCGAGCACGACGCCCAGCGCAACCTGATGGCGGCCACCGCCGTGCTGGTCGCGATACCCGTGTCCGCGTTCTTCTACCTCGTGCAGAAGAACCTCGTCACCGGCCTCACCGCCGGCGGCACCAAGGGCTGACGCCCGCCGGAGGAATGCTCCCGCGCGCCGCAGTGCGCGCGGGTAGGCGGCCGCGGTGTCCATCCGACCCCGCCGGCACCGCGGCCGCCTCGCAGCGCACCGGCCCCGCCGCCGTACCCACGCCCACCATTGACCCTTCCCCCCGCCGGGCCCCGCCCAGGAGGGGGGACCCCCACCGCATCAAGGACGCCATGAGCCAGCAGAATTCTGCAGCCCCGGCCACCGACTCCGCCGTCGCCACCGTCGCCACCAGCCGTGACTGGTGGCGGGACGCGGTCATCTACCAGGTCTACCCGCGCAGCTTCGCCGACAGCAACGCCGACGGCATGGGCGACCTGGAGGGCGTGCGCTCCCGCCTCCCGTACCTGCGCGACCTCGGTGTCGACGCCGTGTGGCTCAGCCCCTTCTACGCCTCCCCGCAGGCGGACGCGGGCTACGACGTCGCGGACTACCGCGCCGTCGACCCCATGTTCGGCAACCTGCTCGACGCCGACGCCCTGATCCGCGACGCCCACGGGCTGGGCCTGCGGGTCATCGTCGACCTGGTCCCCAACCACTCCTCCGACCAGCACGAGTGGTTCAAGCGCGCCCTCGCCGAGGGCCCCGGCTCCCCGCTGCGCGAGCGCTACCACTTCCGTCCCGGCAAGGGGAAGGACGGCGCGCTGCCGCCCAACGACTGGGAGTCCATCTTCGGCGGCCCGGCGTGGACCCGGGTGACCGAGCCGGACGGCACCCCGGGCGAGTGGTACCTGCACCTGTTCGCCCCCGAGCAGCCCGACTTCAACTGGGAGCACCCGGCCGTCGGCGACGAGTTCCGCTCCATCCTGCGTTTCTGGCTGGACATGGGCGTGGACGGCTTCCGCATCGACGTGGCCCACGGCCTGGTGAAGGCCGAGGGCCTGCCCGACCTCGGCTCCCACGACCAGCTCAAGCTGCTGGGCAACGATGTCATGCCGTTCTTCGACCAGGACGGCGTGCACGAGGTCTACCGCCAGTGGCGCACGGTCCTCGACGAGTACGCGGATGCAATGGGGCCCGAAGGGCCTTCCGCAGAAGGGCGGGGGCGGGAGACGGGCGGGCGTATCTTCGTCGCCGAGGCGTGGACCCCGACCGTCGAGCGCACCGCCAACTACGTCCGCCCGGACGAGCTGCACCAGGCCTTCAACTTCCAGTACCTGGGCACCGAGTGGGACGCCGCCGAGCTGCGCACCGTGATCGACCGCACCCTGGAGGCGATGCGCCCGGTCGGCGCCCCCGCCACCTGGGTGCTGTCCAACCACGACGTCACCCGGCACGCCACCCGCTTCGCCAACCCGCCCGGCCTCGGCACCCAGATCCGCACCGCCGGCGACCGCGACCTCGGCCTGCGCCGGGCCCGCGCGGCCTCCCTGCTGATGCTCGCCCTGCCCGGCTCGGCGTACATCTACCAGGGCGAGGAACTGGGCCTGCCGGACGTGGTGGACCTCCCGGACGAGGTGCGCCAGGACCCCGCGTACTTCCGGGGCGCCGGCCAGGACGGCTTCCGCGACGGCTGCCGGGTGCCGATCCCGTGGACCCGCGAGGGCTCCAGCTACGGCTTCGGCAGCGGCGGGAGCTGGCTGCCGCAGCCGGCGAGCTGGGCCGAACTGAGCGTGGAGGCGCAGACCGGCGTGCCCGGTTCGACGCTGGAGCTGTACCGCTCCGCGCTCGGCCTGCGCCGCTCCCAGCCCGGTCTGGGCGCGGGCGAGTCGGTGGAGTGGCTGCGGGCCCCGGAGGGCGTGGTGGCCTTCCGGCGCGGCGAGTTCGTGTGCGTCGCCAACACCACCGGCGAGTCGGTGACCATGCCGGCGTACGGCCGGGTGCTGCTCGCCAGCGGTGAGGTGACCGAGGCCGGCGGCGAGGCGAAGGTGCCGGCGGACACCACCGTCTGGTGGACCGCGGCGGACTGACGCCCGCTCTGAAATTTCTTGCATCAACTTCACACCGGCCCGCTGCCTTTCAGGCAGCGGGCCTTTAACATCTGCGTCACCGCAAGTTTGCTGAAACATTTCAGCAAGCGCCATCGGCGGTACCCCACACCCTTCGATGAAGAAGGAACCCCACATGGCACGCAGAACCCTCTCCGCGGCGGTCGCCCTCACGGCCGCCGCCCTTGTCATGACCCCGACGACCGCACAGGCGTCCCCGCCCGGCGCCAAGGACGTCACCGCGGTGCTCTTCGAGTGGAACTACGCCTCGGTGGCCCGCGAGTGCACCAGCACCCTCGGCCCCGCCGGCTACGGCTACGTCCAGGTCTCCCCGCCCGCCGAGCACATACAGGGCTCGCAGTGGTGGACCTCGTACCAGCCCGTCAGCTACAAGATCGCCGGCCGCCTCGGCAACCGCGCGGCCTTCCAGAACATGGTGAACACCTGCCACTCGGCGGGCGTGAAGGTCGTCGTCGACACGGTCATCAACCACATGTCGGCGGGCAGCGGCACCGGCACCGGCGGCTCGTCGTACACGAAGTACAACTACCCGGGCCTGTACTCGTCCTACGACTTCGACGACTGCACCTCCCAGGTCGGCAACTACCAGGACCGCTGGAACGTCCAGCACTGCGAACTGGTCGGGCTGGCCGACCTCGACACCGGCGAGGAGTACGTCCGCAAGACCATCGCCGGCTACATGAACGACCTGCTCACGCTGGGCGTCGACGGCTTCCGCATCGACGCGGCCAAGCACATCGACAGCGCCGACCTCGCCAACATCAAGTCGCGGCTGACGAACCCCGGCGTCTACTGGAAGCAGGAGGTCATCTACGGCGCGGGCGAGGCCGTCCAGCCCACCGAGTACACCGGCAACGGCGACGTCCAGGAGTTCCGCTACGCCTACGACCTCAAGCGGGTCTTCAACAACGAGAAGCTGGCCTACCTCAGCAACTACGGCGAGGGCTGGGGCTACCTGAGCAGTGCCAGTGCCGGCGTCTTC
This sequence comes from Streptomyces sp. NPDC038135, assembly GCF_055601245.1. NCBI lineage: Bacteria > Bacillati > Actinomycetota > Actinomycetes > Kitasatosporales > Streptomycetaceae > Streptomyces > Streptomyces sp. NPDC038135. The sequence continues at coordinate 793,596 of NZ_JBVJXS010000002.1, forward strand.
GTGGACAACCACGACACCGAGCGCAACGGCTCCACCCTCAACTACAAGAGCGGCGCCAACTACACCCTCGCCAACGTCTTCATGCTGGCCTGGCCCTACGGCGCCCCGGACGTCAACTCCGGCTACGAGTGGTCCGACGCGGACGCCGGCCCGCCCAACGGCGGTCAGGTCAACGCCTGCTGGCAGGACGGCTGGAAGTGCCAGCACAAGTGGCCGGAGATCATCGGCATGGTCCCCTTCCGCAACGCCACCCGGGGCCAGTCGGTCACCAACTGGTGGGACAACGGCAACAACGCGATCGCGTTCGGCCGGGGAAGCAAGGGCTACGTGGCCATCAACCACGAGTCCTCCGCGCTGACCCGCACCTACCAGACCTCGCTGCCCGCGGGCACCTACTGCAACGTCCAGAACAACACCACCGTGACCGTGAACTCCAGCGGCCAGTTCTCGGCCACCCTCGGCTCCAACACGGCCCTGGCCATCTACGCCGGCAAGTCGAGCTGCTGACGCGATGAGGCCCGTGCCGCCGCCCGCACGGCGGCACGGGCCAACTCGGTTGAAATTGCTTACCGATGCTTTCAAGCCTCTTGCTGCAACCCTTTCGCGGGCGGTACGGTCGCGCGGGCGCCCGGCATCGGAGCCGAGCCGCGGCGTGGGGTCGGACCCAGAAGAGCCGTAATCGCTAGGAGTTCCCGCCTGTGATACCGAGATGGCCGGCGCCCTCGACGCGCCGTACCCCGTACCGGCGCAGGGCCGCGGTCGTGACCGCAGCCGCCCTCGCCGCCGCCCTCGTGCAGCCGGTGTCCGCCCACGCGGACACACCGCCCGCGCCTCCCTCCGACGCCGCGCTGGCCGCCCAGGCCGCCCGGCACGACGACACGCGCGAGCAGTTCTACTTCGTCATGCCGGACCGTTTCGCCAACGGGGACGCCTCCAACGACAAGGGCGGACTCACCGGCTCGCGCCTGAGCACCGGCTACGACCCCACCGACAAGGGGTTCTACCAGGGCGGTGACCTCAAGGGCCTGACCAAGCGGCTCGACTACATCAAGGGGCTCGGCACCACCTCCATCTGGATGGCGCCGATCTTCAAGAACCGTCCCGTCCAGGGCGCCGGCGACAACGCCTCGGCCGGCTACCACGGTTACTGGATCACCGACTTCACCCAGGTCGACCCGCACTTCGGGACCAACAAGGACCTCGCGACCCTCATCTCCAAGGCGCACGCCAAGGGCATGAAGGTCTTCTTCGACGTCATCACCAACCACACCGCCGACGTCGTCGACTACCGGGAGAAGTCCTACGGCTACCTGTCCAAGGGCGCCTTCCCGTACCTGACGAAGGACGGCAGGCCCTTCGACGACGCCGACTACGCCGACGGCACGCGGAAGTTCCCGGCCACCGACGCCGGCTCCTTCCCCTACACCCCGAAGGTCACGAGCAGGAGCAAGGTCCCGGCCTGGCTCAACGACCCGACGATGTACCACAACCGGGGCGACTCGACGTACGCCGGCGAGTCCACCACCTACGGCGACTTCTCCGGCCTCGACGACCTGTGGACCGAACGCCCCGAGGTCGTCAAGGGCATGGAGAAGATCTACCAGCGGTGGGTCGGGGACTACGGCATCGACGGTTTCCGCATCGACACCGTCAAGCACGTCGACATGGACTTCTGGACCCAGTGGGCGACCGCGCTGGACGCCTACGCGGCCGCGCACGGGCGGAAGAACTTCTTCATGTTCGGCGAGGTCTACTCCGCCGACACCTCCGTCACCTCCCCGTACGTCACCCAGGGCCGGCTGGACGCCACCCTCGACTTCCCCTTCCAGGACGCGGCCCGCGCCTACGCCTCCCAGGGCGGCAGCGCGCGGAAGCTGGCGAGCGTCTTCGGTGACGACTACAAGTACACGACCGACAAGGCCAACGCGTACGAGCAGGTCACCTTCCTCGGCAACCACGACATGGGCCGCGTCGGGTACTTCCTGAAGCAGGACAACCCCAAGGCCACCGACGCCGAGATCCTCAAGAAGGACAAGCTCGCCAACGAGCTGATGTTCCTCAGCCGCGGCAACCCGGTCGTCTACTACGGCGACGAGCAGGGCTTCACCGGCTCCGGCGGCGACAAGGACGCCCGCCAGACGATGTTCGCCTCGAAGGTCGCCGACTACCTCGACGACGACGAGATCGGCACCGCCCGCACCCACGCGAGCGACGCCTACGACACCGGCGCCCCGCTGTACCGGCAGATCGCCGCCCTCGCGAAGCTCCGCAAGGCCAACCCGGCGCTCACCGACGGGGTCCAGACCGAGCGCTACGCCGCCGACGGCGCCGGCGTCTACGCGTTCACCCGCACGGACGCGAAGACCGGCCAGGAGTACGTCGTCGCCCTCAACAACGCCGACGAGGCGAAGACGGCGACCTTCACCACCGGTTCGGCCGGCATGTCCTACCGCGGTGTCTACGGCGCCGACGACACCCGCGCCTCCGACGCCGACCGCCGGCTCACCGTCACCGTCCCGGCCGGCGCCACGGTCGTCTACCGGGCCGCGGGCGCCCTCGCCAAGCCCGCCACGAAGCCGGCCATCACCCTGAGCGCACCGGCCGCCGGGGCGACCGGCACCGTCGAGCCGAGCGCGGACGTCGAGGGCGGGCGGCTCAACCGCGTCGTCTTCGCCGCACAGGTCGGCAACGGCAAGTGGCGCACGCTCGGCTCCGCCGACCACGCCCCCTACAAGGTCACCCAGGCCATCGGGGACGACGTGCCGGCCGGCACCGCCCTGCGCTACAAGGCGGTCGTGATCGACTCGGCCGGACACACCGCGAGCGCCACCGCGACCAGCACCACCGGCGCCCCGGCCGCCCCGGAGGTCCCCACGGCCTCCTCCCGCGACTACGCGGTCGTCCACTACAAGCGCACCGACGGCGACTACGCCGACTGGGGCCTGTACGCCTGGGGCGACCTCGCCGACGGCGAGGCGACGGACTGGCCCGCCAGCCACCCCTTCGTCGGCCGCGACGCCTACGGCGCCTTCGCCTACGTCAAGCTCAAGCCCGGCGCCTCCAACGTCGGCTTCCTGGTCATCGACAAGGACGGCAACAAGGACGTCTCCGCCGACCGGTCCATCGACGTCACCCGGACGGGTGAGGTCTGGATCGAGCAGGGCAAGGACGGCGTACTCACCGAGAAGCCCGACTACCCGGCCCAGGACACCGCCAAGGCGGTCGTCCACTACCACCGCGCCGACGGCGACTACGACGGCTGGGGCCTGCACGTCTGGACGGGCGCCGCGAACCCCACCGACTGGTCGAACCCCCTGAAGCCGGTGAAGACTGACGCCTATGGCGCGGTCTTCGAGGTTCCCCTCACCGAGGGTGCCACCAGCCTCAGCTACATCATCCACAAGGGCGACGACAAGGATCTCCCCACCGACCAGGCCCTCGACCTCAAGGCCGACGGGCACGAGGTGTGGCTGTTGAACGGGCAGGAGCAGCACCTGCTGCCGCAGCCCGCGGGCAGCGCCGCCGCCCTCGACCTGACCACCTCCAAGGCGGTCTGGATCGACCGGGACACCGTCGCCTGGAACGGCGCCGACGGCGCCGCCTCCACCCAGCTCCTTTACTCCCCGCACGGCTCCATCGCCGTCAAGGACGGGGCGCTGACCAGCGACGACGAGCACTGGCTGCGCCTGACCAAGACGGCGCTCACCGACGCCCAGAAGGCGAAGTTCCCGCACCTGAAGAACTACACCGCCTGGTCCGTCGACCCGCGTGACCGGGACCGGGTGCGCGCGGCCCTGAACGGGCAGCTCGTGGCCTCGCAGCGGGCCGCCAACGGCGCCGTGCTGGCCGCGACCGGCGTGCAGATCGCCGGGGTGCTGGACGACCTGTACCCCGGTGCGACGAAGGCCGCCCTCGGGCCGACCTTCCACGACGGCAGGCCGACGCTCGCCGTCTGGGCGCCGACCGCGCAGAGCGTCCACCTCGACCTCGACGGCAAGGCCGTGAGGATGCACCGCGACGCCGCCACCGGCGTCTGGTCCGTCACCGGCCCGGCGTCCTGGAAGGGCAAGCCCTACCGGTACGTCGTGAAGGTGTGGGCGCCCAGCGTCCGCAAGCTGGTCACCAACAAGGTCACCGACCCGTACTCGGTCGCCCTGACCACCGACTCCGAGCGCAGCCTCGTCGTCGACCTGAACGACAAGTCCCTCGCCCCGAGCGGCTGGGCGGGTCTGAGCAAGCCCAAGGCGGTGCCGCTGAAGGACGCGCAGATCCAGGAGCTGCACATCCGGGACTACTCGGTCGCCGACAAGACGGTCCCGGCCAAGGACCAGGGCACCTACCTGGCCTTCACCGACAAGAACAGCGACGGCTCGAAGCACCTGCGCGCGCTGGCGAAGTCCGGCACCTCGTACGTGCACCTGCTGCCGGCCTTCGACATCGCCACCATCCCCGAGAAGAAGGCCGACCAGGCGAGCCCCGACTGCGACCTGGCCTCCTACCCGGCCGACTCCGACAAGCAGCAGGAGTGCGTGGCGAAGACCGCAGCAAAGGACGCCTACAACTGGGGCTACGACCCGTACCACTACACGGTCCCCGAGGGCTCGTACGCCACCGACCCCGACGGCACCGCCCGTACCGTCCAGTTCCGGAAGATGGTGCAGGCGCTCAACCAGGACGGCCTGCGGGTCGTCATGGACGTCGTCTACAACCACACGGCCGCCAGCGGCCAGGCCGACACCAGCGTGCTGGACCGGATCGTGCCCGGCTACTACCAGCGGCTCCTCGCCGACGGCTCGGTCGCCAACAGCACCTGCTGCGCCAACACCGCGACCGAGAACGCGATGATGGGCAAGCTGGTCGTGGACTCGATCGTCACCTGGGCCAAGGAGTACAAGGTCGACGGCTTCCGCTTCGACCTCATGGGCCACCACCCGAAGGCCAACATCCTCGCGGTCCGCAAGGCCCTCGACGCGCTGACCGTCAAGAAGGACGGCGTCGACGGCAAGAAGATCATCCTGTACGGGGAGGGCTGGAACTTCGGCGAGGTCGCGGACGACGCGCGCTTCGTGCAGGCCACGCAGAAGAACATGGCCGGCACCGGCATCGCCACCTTCTCCGACCGGGCCCGTGACGCGGTCCGCGGCGGCAGCCCCTTCGACTCCGACCCCGGCGTCCAGGGCTTCGCCTCCGGTCTGTACACCGACCCCAACTCCTCCACGGCCAACGGCACCGAGGCGGAGCAGAAGGCCCGGCTGCTGCACTACCAGGACCTGATCAAGGTCGGCCTGAGCGGCAACCTCGCCAAGTACCGCTTCACCGATTCGGCCGGCAAGGAGGTCACCGGCGCCGAGATCGACTACAACGGCGCCCCGGCGGGTTACGCGGCCGCGCCCGGCGACGCCCTCGCCTACGTGGACGCGCACGACAACGAGTCGCTGTTCGACGCCCTGACCTACAAGCTCCCCAAGGGCACCTCCGCGTCCGACCGGGCCCGCATGCAGGTCCTGGCGATGGCCACGGCCGCCCTCTCGCAGGGCCCGGCGCTCTCCCAGGCGGGCACCGACCTGCTGCGCTCGAAGTCGCTGGACCGCAACTCCTTCGACAGCGGCGACTGGTTCAACGCCATCCACTGGAACTGCGCGGACGGCAACGGCTTCGGGCGCGGACTGCCCATGGCGGCCGACAACGAGTCCAAGTGGCCGTACGCCAAGCCGCTGCTGAGCACGGTGAAGGTGGGCTGCCCGCAGATCACCGGTGCTTCGGCCGCCTACCAGGACCTGCTGCGCATCCGTACCTCGGAGAAGGCCTTCTCCCTCGGCACGGCCGCACAGGTGCAGGACCGGCTGTCCTTCCCGCTGTCGGGCAAGGACGAGACGCCCGGCGTGATCACCATGCGACTCGGTGACCTGGTCGTCGTCTTCAACGCCACGCCGCAGCGGCAGGAGCAGCGGATCGGCGCCCTCGCCGGCGGCCACTTCCGGCTGCACCCGGCGCAGGCCAAGGGCGCCGACCCGGTGGTGAGGACCGCCTCCTTCGCGACCGGTACGGGCACGTTCAGCGTCCCGGCGCGGACCGTGGCGGTGTTCAGCCGGCCGGCCGAGTAGGGTCGGGCCGACGCCGAGAACAGGAGTGCTCATGCCGCAGATCACCGTCGACTACTCCGGAACGCTGGAGGACGCCTTCGACCGCGCCGGCTTCGCGCGGGCGCTGCACGAGGCGACCGTCGGGATCGCGGCGGCGAAGCCGGAGGCCTGCAAGACGCAGTTCCGGCCGAGCGCGCACACGGCGTACGGGTACGAGGACCCGGCGGACCACGGGCACGCGATCGTGCACGTGACCATCGGGCTCCTCGCCGGCCGCAGCGACGAGACGAAGGCACGGCTCACCGAGGCCGTGCTGGAACTGCTCGGTGAGCACATCGGCGAAGGGGGCCCGCGCGTGCACGGGTCCGCCGAGGTCCGCGACCTCGACCCCTCCTACCGGAAGTTCGACCGGTAAGGGTCTGGCGCCCCGGCCTAGGAGGCCAGGGCGATGAGCCGGCCGACGAGCTCCGCGAAGGGGCCGTCGGCCGGTTCGTTCCGCACCATCGTGCGCAGCAGCCGCGCCATGTCCGCGTCGTGTGCGGCGCTGACGGCGGCCAGGGCGGCGAAGTCGTGCACGAGCTGGACCTCCAGTTCGGCACGCGGGACGCGCCGGCCGTCCAGCCAGATCAGCGCCGTCGCCTCGGCCAGCGAGATCCAGCTCCGGACGACCAGTTCCAGGCGCGGGGGAGCGTCGGTGACGCCGAGGTGCGCGAGCATCTGCTCGTACGCGGCCTGGCGCACCGAGTCGATCAGCGCGTTGGTGGTGGAGGAGCCCACCGCCGGGCCGCCGCGCATGAGCGCCGAGAAGCCCGGGCCGTGCTCGTCCACGAAGTCGAAGTAGCGGCGCATCACCCGCAGCAGCCGGGCGCCGAGCGGGCCTTCGTGCGGCTCGGCGAAGCGGCTCGCCAGATCCTCCGAGGCGCGCTTCAACGCGGCCTCGTACAGGCTGAGTTTGCCGGGGAAGTAGTGGTAGACCAGCGGGCGCGAGATACCCGCGGCGGCCGCTATCTCGTCGATGGAGACCTCGTCCGGCGAGCGCCTGCTGAACAGGTCCAGGGCGACACCGATCAGCTGCTGCCGCCGCTCCTCCACGCCCATCCTGCGGCGAACCCCGGTAGTCATACGAACACCTTACCGATCGAATTCGGCCGTCGGCGTTCACATGTCGAGCACCAGCCGGTCGCTCCTGGCCCGTGACACACAGATCAGCATCGAGTCCGCACGCTCCGCGTCCGTCAGCAGCTCGTCCCGGTGGTCCACCTCGCCCTCCAGGACCCGCTGTTGGCAGGTCCCGCAGAAGCCCTGCTCGCAGGAGTAGGCGGTGTCCGGCAGTTCGCGGCGCACGGCGGCCAGCACGGAGGAGCCGGCCGGCACGGTCAGCGTCCGCCCGCTGCGCCGCAGCTCCAGCTCGAACCCGGCGTCCCCCGCGGCGGACGCGCCGGCGGCGAACCGCTCCAGGTGCAGCGCGGCGCCCCGGGGCAGCCGCGCCTCCACCGCCGCCATCAGCCCCTCGGGCCCGCAGCAGTACACCGCCGTGCCCTCGGGCACACCGGCGAACAGCGCGTCCAGGTCCGGGCGTCCGTCCTCGTCCTCGGCGACGAGCGTCAGCCGGTCCCCGGCGAGTTCCCGCACCCGCTCCAGATACGGCATCGAGGCCCGCGTCCGCCCGCCGTACAGCAGCCGCCACTCGGCGCCGTCCGGCAGGGCGCTCAGCATCGGCAGGATCGGGGTGATGCCGATGCCGCCGGCGACGAACACGTACGAGGGCGCGGGGCGGAGCGGGAAGCGGTTCCGGGGGCCCCGCACCTCCAGCGCCATCCCCTCGGCGAGCCGCTCGTGCACCTCACGCGAGCCGCCCCGCCCGTCCGCCACCAGCCGGGTGGCCAGCGTGTACGACGAGGCGTCCGCCGGGTCGCCGCACAGCGAGTACTGCCGTACCAGACCCGACGGCAGCACCAGGTCCAGATGCGCGCCGGGCTCCCAGCGCGGCAGGCCGGGCCCCTCCAGGCGGAGTTGCACGACGCCCTCGGCGATCGTCTCGATCCCGGTGAGCAGCGGCCGCAGGGCGCCGGCGCGGGGACGGCCGGAGACCGGCGGGTCCAGGGCGGGCAGCGGCCACAGCGGAGAGGCCCGCACGCGGCGGCGCAGCGCCCGCCGGGTCAGCACGGCGGCGCCCGCGACCAGTGCGACGGTCAGCGGCTTCGGCATCACGACCCGCCCTTCCGCGCGGCCGACGCGGCGGGGGAGACGGCCAGATAGGCGACGGCCTGGGCCGTGGAACCCTCCTGCGAGGGATGGTAGGAGCGGCTGAGATAGCGGGGGACGGAACGCAGCATGGCGCCGGCGGTGGGCAGCGTGCCCCGGCGGCCGCTGCGGTAGAACTCCCCGAAGGAGGCCCTGCCGTCCACGAGGGTGGGGTCGTTCTCCATGAAGAAGCGCGCCCCGCGCTGCCAGAGGAACACCAGCGCGCCGAAGGCGGCCGCCCAGGTGCGCGCCCGGCGCCGGTAGCCGCCGTCGAGGTGCTGGAAGAGGTCGAAGGCCACCGAGCGGTGCTCGACCTCCTCGGCGCCGTGCCAGCGCAGCAGGTCCAGCATGGTCGGATCGGCGCCCCGCCGGTCCAGTTCACCGGCGTTCAGCACCCAGTCGCCGAGGAACGCCGTGTAGTGCTCGATGGCCGCGATGAGCGCGACCCGCTCCAGCAGCCACCACCGGCGCGCCCGGCCCGGCGGCAGGGTGCGGTCGCCGAGCAGCTTCTCGAAGAACCAGTCGACCTGCGCGGTGTACGGCGTCGGGTCGAGCCCCTGCTCCCTGAGGTGCGGCAGGACCTCGTCGTGGGCCTGGGAGTGCATCGCCTCCTGGCCGATGAAGCCGATGACGTCCTCGCGGAGCCGGTCGTCCCGGATCAGCGGCAGCACCTGCTTGTACACGTGCACGAACCACCGCTCACCGGCGGGCAGCAGCAGGTGCAGCACGTTGATGGTGTGGGTGGTGAACGGGTCGCCGGGCACCCAGTGCAGCGGTGTGTCCTGCCAGGAGAAGGACACGTCGCGGGCCTTGAGAGGTATCCGCTCGGACTCCACCGGCCGGGCCTGCTTGTTGGACATGGCGTCAATGTACTGACGGGTAGGCCCGCTGAGAACCCCTTCGCGCCGCCTTGTTGACGCCACTGTCAACTAGCTCTCCCGATCACCGGCCTAGCGCAGCCCGCCGATCGTCCTGCCGTCCTTCAGCGTCCCGTTCAGATCGGCCCGCGTGCCCTGGCCGGCCTTGACCGCCAGCAGCGGCCCCTGGCCGGCCGCGGTGATCCCGCCGCTCGCCCGGATCGCGGTGACGTCCGGGCCGCCCGCGGCCAGCAGATACCAGTCCCCGGTCCTCGCCTTCCACAACACCCCGGCCAGCACCTGCGGATCGCGGGGGCCGCAGGCCGCCACATCGGCGCCCTTGGCGACGACCGCCCCGGCAGTCCGGCCCGGCGTCCGGAACTGGGCCAGCGCCGCCGTACCGCCGCCGCGCCAGGTCTCGGCCCTGGTGCACACCCACTGGCCCGCACCGCTCCCGTCGGGCAGCCGCTGCTCGGCGAACGCCCAGGCGTTGACGCCCCGCACCCCCACCGAGCGCTCCGTGGCCAGCGAGCAGGCGAACGGCGCCCAGGCGTGCAGCCCCTCGGCCCCGGCCGCCTCGACGGGGGCGCCCGGGCGTCCGGCGGTGAGATGGGCCGGCACCAGCTCGCCCAGGTCGGTGTGGAGCTGATCGCCCGAGGGGCCGGTGAGCTGGAGGACGTTCCACGAGGTGCAGCCGCCGGTCCGCAGCGCCGGGCTGGCCAGCGGCGCGGTGACGCCGTCGGTGACGGGGAGCGGCAGCGGGGCCGCGTCCGGCTTCATCAGGTCCCGCTGCGCGGCCCCGCGCACCCAGGGAGCGGTCAGATAGCGCACGTTGCCGTCGGAGCGGCCGAGCACCAGCGCGCTCGCCTCGGTGCCGGTCGCGCCGTCGACCCGGGCGAAGTCCAGGGCCGCTCCCACCGTGCCGTCCCTTGGCTCGGCGTAGCGGGCGATGCGCAGCCCGTCGTAGAGGATCACGACGCGCGCGCTGTCCACGTCGCCCGCGTACAGCAGCTGGGGCGGTCCCGCCGGACCGCCGGTCCGGGTGCCCGGCGTCGCGGAGACCCGGACCGTCTCGCCGGGCCGGGCCCAGACGGCGAGGGCGCGGCGCAGCAGCGCCCGGTCGCCGGTGAGCGTGCCGCGCGCCGGCCACACGGAGAAGTCGGTGCGGGCGGCGGACCGCCAGGCGGCCGGGGCGACCCGGACCAGCTTGCCGGGATCCAGGGCGGCTTCGGCGGCCGGGTTCCGCGCGTAGAGCGGCGCGGCGGCGCCGTCGGGGCCCCAGCCGCCGCCCGGCAGGGTCACCAGCGCCCCGCACACCACGAGCGCGGCCGCCGCGGCGAGCGCCGCCTTGGTGTGCTGGCGGCGGCGCACCAGGTCGGTGGGCCTGGCCTGCAGCGAGCAGGGGTCGAATTCCGGGGAGTGGAGCAGGGCGTCCTGCGCGGGCACCCCGTTGGCCTCGGCCAGCGCGGCCTCGGGCCGGTCGGCGCCGGCGGACGCGAGGATCCCGCGGACGGCCGAGTCCGGCAGCCGCTCCAGGCCGCGCAGCACGTACGCGGCGCGGGCCGGGCCGGAGAGCGCCGAGAGCCGCTGGTCCAGCGCGAGTTCGTCGGCCCCACCGGACCTCGGGAACAGCCTCAGGCCCCACACCCGGGGGAGCAGCGGGGGCGGTGTCGACAGCCGCGGCCGGCGCCTGCGGGCCGCCGCCAGCGCCGTACGCACGACCTCCTGCCGGACGAACGCGTACCCCGGGTCGCCGTCCCGGCCCGCGGACTGGGCCGGGATCACGGACTTCCGCCGGCGGCCCCGGGGCAGGGCGCGCTGGACGAGGGCGTGTGCCGTCAGCACCCGGCGGCCGCGGCCGAGGCCGGGTGGCAGGACCAGGTAGGCGAGCCGGACCAGCCGCGGGTAGTGCTCGACGAGCGCGGCCTCGGCCTGGTCGACGCCGACCTCCGGACCGGCCGCGGTTTTCGTGTGACGCTGGGCTACATCCTGTGACTGCACATCCCGGTGAACGAGCGAGCCGTCGGCAGGTCACCGCGGGGCGGGCGGCGTACCGCGGGCGGGCCGCCGGGGCGGCTCACTCCTCCGGTTCGACCAGCAGGCGCGCGTAGTTGGCCATCGACCGCTGGTAGCGGGGCAGGTGCGGGGCGAGGGCGCCGAGCACCAGGGACAGGCCCTCGCGGTCGCGGCCCAGGCTGGACAGGCACAGGGCGAGACAGGCGCGCACCGCGTCGTCCAACTCGTCCGACGGGGCATCGAGTTCAGGAGTGAGCAGGGCGACCCCCTCCTCCGCCCGCCCGGTGTTCCGCAGCGAGCTGGAGAGCTGGATCCGCGCCCGGCGGCCCTTGTAGCCGTCGAGCCCCCGCGCCAGCGCCTCCTGGTACAGCGGCACCGCCCGGTCCGAGTGGCCGGTGGAGTCCCAGGCGCAGGCCTGCTCGAACGGGCCCAGCGGGCTGCCCTCCGGCAGCTCGGCCACGAGCTTGTCGATCAGGTCGCGGAACTCCTGCGCGCGCTCCTCCGGATAGTCGTCGAAAGAGGCCCAGGCGGCGGTCACGCGGTCTTCCCAGTCTTGGTTCACCGGAGCACCCTCGCACATCCGTGCCCGTCACCGCGCCGCATTTGAGCGCACCGGGCGCCGCGGCCGTATCCGTTGGGCGGGGCCCCGTGCCGGGGCTCCACGCGGCATGCTGGGGCGTACCAGGACCGGAGGAACGATGAGGGTGACACGTGCGGTGCTCGGCGCCGCGGCCGTACTGGCGCTGGCGGGCTGCGGGGCGGGCGGGGAGGGCGAGAAGGTGCCGCCCACCGCGACCGGCAGCCTGGAGAGCCTGGCCGCCGAGGTGCGGTGCAAGCCGAACATGCAGACCGACGCCGACGAGATCCGCCAGGCCCTCTGCCGCAACGGCGACGGCAGGTTCGTCCTCGCCACCTTCGCCACCGACCGCGGCCAGCGTGAGTGGATCAACGACGCCAAGGACTACGGCGGTTACTACCTGGTCGGCCGCAAGTGGGTCGCCGTCGGCGACGACGGCGTCGTGAAGGCGCTGCGCGGCACGCTCGGCGGCGACGTGGAGATCGGCACGGACCACCACGCGCACAGCGGCTGAGCCGGCCGCGCGGACACGGCGGAGGCCGGTGGCGGGAGGGACCCGCCACCGGCCTCTTTCAGTCCGTGCGCCTCGGGGGATCAGGCGCAGTTCTGGCCGCGGTTGACGCAGTTCGCGATCTTGTTGGCCAGTCCGCCGGTCGTGACGCTGATGAAGTCGTCGTGGTCGGTGGCCGGCTTGTGCAGTTGTTCGGGGAAGCCGTCCACCGCGTAGGCGTTCTTCACCTGGCCGTTCTGGACGGTCGGCGGGGTGATGTTGTACACGAGGCGCATCGTGAGCTGCGGAATGGCCTTGAAGCCGTTCTGGCAGTTGCCGTTCGCGTCGGCGAAGGCCACGTGCGTGCGGTGGTTGGCGCTGTCGACGTTCTGCCCGTCCCAGCAGCTCTGGAAGGCGAACGTGCGCACCACCTTGCTGCCCTGCGGGCAGATCGGGTACTGCGTGGTCAGCTGCACCTTGTTCTCGAAGCCGGTGCAGCTCCAGTGCGCGTTGGCGTTGGCCAGGCCGTTGGTGGTGGTCTTGGCGTCACCGGTGATGATCCGCAGGAACTGCGGCATCGCGACGACCTTGGAGGTGGGGCTGCCCACGTACTTGATCTGGGCCTGGGCCGGCACCAGGATCTTGCCGACGTTGCCCTCCTTGCCGCCGCCGTCCGCGTTCTGGTCGAAGTCCTGCGAGCCGTCCTGCACCCGGACCACGGGCCAGTAGTACGACGACAGGTCGTTCCTGTTCTGGCAGCTCGTGCCGCCCTGGAGGAACGTGTTGTTGCTGGAGAACGCGTTGACCTTCTGGTTGCCGACGTAGTCGTGCAGGTGGTGGGCGCCGTTGGTCACGCCGGGGGCCACGATCACGTTGTCGGTGTTGTGGTTCTTGTTCGCGTTCACGCCGCAGCGCGTGGTGAACGTGCCGGTCGACGCGTTGCGGGACTTGCGGGGCTTGGCCTGCACGTTCGCCTGCACCTTGGTGATGTCGACGAAGTCGGCCGCGGCCGGGCCGTTGCCGGCCTGCCCGCCGTTGTTCTGCTGCTGCCCGTTGTTGCCCTGCTGCTGGCCGCCCTGTTGTTGACCGCCCTGCTGCTGGCCACCGTTCTGCTGCTGCCCGCCCTGCTGCTGCCCGCCTTGCTGCTGGCCGCCCTGTTGTTGACCGCCCTGCTGCTGGCCGCCGTTCTGCTGCTGGCCGCCGGTGGTCTGGTTGGCGTTCTGCGCCGTGCAGGTGGCCAGGGTGTCCAGGTCGCCGGGGGCGGTGCCGCCGACGCGGGTGATCTCCAGCCTGATCCGGTCCAGGATGGCCTTCCGCCGGTCCTGGAGCGGCTGCAGGATGGAGTTCTGGACGAAGCTGGTGTCTCTGGCCTGCGCGTCCCGCGTGGTCGCCAGACGCTGGTAGGCGTCGGTGATCTGGCGGTCGAGGTTGGACAGCTCCCCGGCGACCTCGCCCCGCGCCTGGTTCGGCACGTTGGTCAGCTTCTGGCCCACGTCCGGACACGAGATCGTCGCGACCTGCGCCGTCGCGGCCTTGGTCTGGTTGCCTCCCCACGACTGGTTGTTCGACTCGTGCGCCGAGGCGTAGAAGTTCGCCCAGATCAGCCCGCCCCCACCGAGCGCTAGGGCCGCCGATGCGGCTATGGCCTTGTTGGCCAGCGGCGTACGGCGTTTTCGTGTGTTGCGTCCCATGGAACTCCTCTGACTTCCTTGCGGGGCAGCATCGAGGCGCCCGACAGGAGTGAAGCGGCGTCCTTCCATACGGACGCCGCCCCGGAGGTGTTCAGCCGTCTCCCGAAACAGCCGGCGGAACGCCCTGCGACTCGGGCCTCAAATGGCCCATGACCAGCGGTAGTTGACTTTGGAATCACCGACCGCGGTCGAGGTACGCCAGCACCGCCAGTACGCGCCGATTGTCGTCGTCCGACACCTCGAGACCCAGTTTGGTGAAGATGTTGGAGGTGTGTTTGGCGATGGCCCGTTCCGTCACCACGAGCTGACCGGCGATCGCCGCGTTCGAGCGGCCCTGCGCCATCAGCTCCAGCACCTCCAGCTCGCGCGGGGTGAGATGGGCGAGCGGACGGTCGTCCGCCGCCCGCCGCGACAGCAGCTGCTGGATCACCTGCGGGTCCATCGCCGTGCCGCCGGCGGCCACCCGCCGGACCGCGTCCACGAACTGGTCGGCGTCGAACACCCGGTCCTTCAGCAGGTACCCCACCGCGCCGCTGCCGTCGGCCAGCAGCTCACGCGCGTAGAGCTGCTCGACGTGCTGGGACAGCACCAGCACCGGCAGCCCGGGCCGCTCCCGCCGGGCCCGCAGCGCGCACTGCAGGCCCTCGTCGGTGTGCGTGGGCGGCAGGCGTACGTCGACGACGGCGACGTCCGGCTTCAGCTCCGCGAGGGCGCGGTCGAGTTCGGGACCGGACTCGACGGCCGCCACGATCTCGAAGTCGTAGGCCTCCAGCAGCCGGACCAGTCCGTCGCGCAGCAGGAAGAGGTCTTCGGCTAGGACAACGCGCACGGGAGCTCCATGGTGACCAGGGTGGGGCCGCCGGCGGGGCTGCTGACGGCCAGGACGCCGTCGAATGTACCCAGCCGCCGCTCCACCCCGGCCAGCCCGGACCCCGCGCCGATCGCCGCGCCGCCCCTGCCGTTGTCGGTGACCGTGATCCGCAGCATCCCGTCGGCGTGGTGCAGGTCCACCCAGAGCCGGTCGGCGCCGGAGTGCTTGACGGCGTTGGTGAGCACCTCGCTGACCGCGAAGTAGGCGGCGGACTCCACCGGCGCGTCCGCCCGGCCGGGCAGCTCCACGGCCACCTCGCTCGGCACCGGCAGCCGCAGCGCCAACGCCCGCACCGCGTCCCCGAGTCCGCGCTCGGCCAGCACCGGCGGATGGATGCCGCGGACCAGGTCGCGCAGTTCCTCCAGCGCCTCCACGGAGTTGCGCCGGGCCTGGGTGAGGAGCCGCTTGGCCTGCGCCGGGTCCTTGTCGAGCAGCATCTCGACGGTGCCGAGGTCCATGCCCATCGCGACCAGCCGGGCCTGCGCGCCGTCGTGCAGGTCCCGTTCGATGCGGCGCAGCTCGGCGGCCGAGGTGTCCACGGCGTCGCGCCGGGTCTCGGTCAGCACCCGCACCCGCTCGGCGAGTTCGCCCCGGTCCGCGCCGAGGACGTTCCGGGTGAGGCGGAAGTGCGCGGTCAGCAGACGGGGGGCGAGGTGGTAGGCGGCGACCAGCAGGACCACCGCGGTGGCGGCGGCGCCGAGCGCGCTCGGCTGGTCGGTGACCGGCACGAAGCCGTACCAGTACGTCCCGCCGTCCGCGAGCACCCGCCACAGCCCCGCGGCGACCGCGAAGCCCTCGAACGGGTACAGGCACAGCACCGCGGGCAGCAGCGCCGTGACGAAGCCCGCCGTCATGTCCACCGGCAGCCACAGCAGGTCCCGCCGCACCTGGCGGTCCCGGAGCATCGTGAAGGTGCGTGTCCAGGGGTTGGCGCCGGCGGGCAGGGGCCGGTACGCCGACGGGATCGGCACCCCGCCCCACTCGGCCGCGAGCCGGCGCCGGGTGTCCGCGACGTCCCGCACCCCGCCGAGGATCCAGGGGGTCGTGACGATGCCGATGCCGATCGGTATGAGCGCGATGGAGACGAGGCTCAGCGTCAGGCACAGCACCGTGACGGGCAGCGTCGCCACGGCCAGTACGAGCCCCCGTACGGCGGCGAGTGCGGCGTCCCGTGCCCGCGCGCGCACCGTGCCGCCCTTCGTGTCGGTAGTCATGCGGCCAGTCTGGCCGACCCCCGGGCGGCGGTCACTCGCCCGAAGCCCCCGGTCAGGAGGTGGTGCCAGGTACACCCCGGGCCGCGGCGAGCACCTGCGCCTCCACCCGCGGGTCGACGCCCACCGAGGTCCGGTCGGACCGCTGCGGCGCCGTGCCCCCGATACCGGTCAGCCACCGCCAGGTGTCCGCGACGGTCTCGCCCGCGGGCCGGCACTCCAGTCCCGTGGCCAGGGCGCGGGAGACGTCCGAGCGGTGCACGGCGTCGTACATCTCGCCGTCCGGCGGCACCCACACCGGCAGCCCGGTCCACGGCTCGATCCCGGCATCCAGGATCAACCGCGGCTCGGTCCAGCACAGTTCTGCGTCCGCGCCGGTCACCCGGACGCATGCCTCGAGCAGCTCGCCCATGGTGGCCGTGCCCGGCGGCCCGACCAGGTCGTACGGGCCGCTCAGCCCCTGTTCCACCGCGCCCAGCAGCCAGCCGGCGAGGTCGCGCACGTCGATGTACTGCACGGCCAGGCCGCGCGGCCCCGGCGCCAGGACCGGGCCGCCGCGGGCGATCCGGTTCAGCCACCAGGGCAGCCGGCCCACGTTCTCGTACGGGCCGAGGATCAGCCCGGCCCGGACCAGCAGCGAGTCCTCGGCGCCGAAGGCCTCCACCGCCGCCAGTTCGCCGCCCCGCTTGTCCCGCGCGTAGTCGGTCGCGGCGGCGCCGGCGGCGGCGCCCTCGACCAGCGGCGCGTCCTCACGGGCGCCCCTGGGCCACGGCCAGGCGTACACCGACCGGCTGGAGACGTAGACGTACCGGCCGGCGCGGCCGTGCAGCAGCCGCGCCGCGTCCCGGACCGCCCGGGGCGCGGCCGACCAGGTGTCGACCACCGCGTCCCAGGCGCCGTCGTCGCCCGCGAGGGCGGCGAGCCCGTCGGGCGCGGTGCGGTCGCCGTGCAGCGACCGCACGCCCGGGGGAGGCGCGTGCCGTCCCCGGTGGAAGACGGTCACCTCCCAGCCGCGCGCGAGCGCGGCCTCCACGACGGTCCTGCCCACGAACTCGGTCCCGCCCAGCACCAGAAGTCTCATGCCGGCGAGCGTGCCCGGTACCGGCCCGCGGAGGGAAGGGCTGTCTGCCGAGGGCAGACGGCCGGGCTCAGTCCCCGGTGGCCGGTGTGTACTTGTAGCCGACCCGGCGCACCGTCTGGATCGACCGGCGGTGCCGCTCGCCCAGCTTGCGGCGCAGCCGGGCGATGTGGACGTCGACGGTGCGGCCGTCGCCGACGTGGCCGTAGCCCCACACCGTGGTGACGAGCTGGTCGCGGGTGTGCACCCGGTTCGGGTGCGCCACCAGGTGCGCCAGCAGCTCGAACTCCAGGTAGGTGAGGTCGAGTTCGCGGCCGTCGACGCTGACGGTGCGCTGCACCGGGTCGATCCGCACCCGCGGGTCGCCGTCCGCCCCGGCCGCCGGGTCCTGCGCCGCCGCGGGCCCGTCGGGCAGCGCGACCGGGAGGAACGGCGGCCGCTGGTCGGCCGGGACCAGCACCAGGTAGCCGACCATCGGCGGCTGTCCGGGCAGGGTGGGCAGGGTGTGCTGGGGAGCGGGCAGCCAGGTGGCGCCCGGCGGCAGGAAGTCCGCGACGTCCACGACCTCGTCCCGGTCGACGGACCGCAGCCGGTGCCGGGGGCCGCTCTGGGAGGGCGCGGGAAGGGTGGCGGTGGAGAGGGAACGAGTGGTCGCCATGAGAGGTCAGCTCTTTCGCGCGAGGAGTTCGTCGGAAGGTGCGGCGGCCGCGATTCGTGGTCGGGCGCGCCGGGAGACGTACGTCGTTCCGCGCTGGCCGAAGGCCGGGGTGTACGGCTTTAGAGGGCCCGCGCGTTCGCCGCGCGGCAACACACCCGGTCGAAGTCGTGGTGCTGACGGGAGGGCCAGAACGGCTCGAGGTCGTGACGACCCGTCGCGGTGCGGTTCTGGAAGCTGGCCATGGGCCCATTGAAGCAGACGCGGGCCACCGGCAGGAGCCCTCTCTCACAGCTTGGACGCCCGGTCCGCTCGGGGCGGCCTCCGCGTGCGGGCGGCCGGGGACGCCTCAGGGGCGCCCGCCGTCCTGGCGGGCGCCCCTGAGGGGAAGCGGTGCGGATCAGACCTGGCCGGCCTTCTCCAGCGCGGAGCAGCAGGTGTCCACCAGCAGGCGGGTCACCACGTACGGGTCGACGTTGGCGTTGGGGCGGCGGTCCTCGATGTAGCCCTTGCCGTCCTTCTCGACCTGCCACGGGATGCGGACCGAGGCGCCGCGGTCCGACACGCCGTAGGAGTACTCGTTCCACGGAGCGGTCTCGTGCAGGCCGGTGAGGCGGTCGTCGATGCCGGCGCCGTAGTTCTTGACGTGGTCCAGCGGCTTGGAGCCCTCACCGAGGGACTCGCACGCGGTGATGATCGCGTCGTAGCCCTCGCGCATCGCCTTGGTGGAGAAGTTGGTGTGCGCGCCGGCGCCGTTCCAGTCGCCCTTGACCGGCTTGGGGTCCAGGGTCGCGGAGACGCCGAAGTCCTCGGCGGTGCGGTACAGCAGCCAGCGGGCCACCCAGAGCTGGTCGGAGACCTCCAGCGGGGCGAGCGGGCCGACCTGGAACTCCCACTGGCCGGGCATGACCTCGGCGTTGATGCCGGAGATGCCCAGGCCCGCCTTCAGGCAGTTCTCCAGGTGCGCCTCGACCACGTCGCGGCCGAAGATCTCGTCGGCGCCGACACCGCAGTAGTAGCCGCCCTGCGGGGCCGGGAAGCCGTTCTCGGGGAAGCCCAGCGGGCGGGCGCCGTCGAAGAAGGTGTACTCCTGCTCGATGCCGAAGATCGGCTCCTGGGCGGCGAACCGCTCGGAGACCTCGGCCAGCGCGGCGCGCGTGTTGGACCGGTGCGGGGTCATGTCGATGTCGAGGACCTCGCACAGCACGAGGATGTCGTCGCCGCCGCGGATCGGGTCCGGGCAGGTGTAGACCGGCTTGAGCACGCGGTCCGAGGAGTGGCCCTCGGCCTGGTTGGTCGAGGAGCCGTCGAAGCCCCAGATCGGCAGCGCGTCGAGACCGGCCGGAGCACCCGTGATGATCTTCGTCTTGGAACGCAGCTTGGCCGTCGGCTCGGTGCCGTCGATCCAGATGTACTCAGCCTTGAAGGTCACGGGGGGCCACATCCTTAGGGGGCGGGTCGGGTGCGCTCGGGGTGCTCGCGGCGCTGCGGCGCCGGGGCGCCGCGTCGATCTGCCCGGCAGCCTGTCAACAGGCAGTTTCCCGTCCATTGCCCGAATGTGAACCCCGTGTTACCTGCCCGTCCTGTGGCCGGACTCACGCGGTGAGGCGGCGCGCGGTTGCGTACGACGAGGGGCGCGGGAGCCGGTGAGGCGGCGCGCGGGCCGCGAGGCGCCGGGCCGGGCACGCCGCCTGTTCCTCCTGTGCCCGGCGTCCTGCTCCGCCGGGCACAAGGCGGCGTACCCCTCGCCCTGCCGGTGCCTCGCGGCCCGCGCCTCACCGGCCGGGCCTCACCCCACCTTCTCGATGAGCGCGCGGCGGATGAGGAACTTGCCGGGTTCCCGGACCTGTTCGAAGGCGGCGTTGTTCAGCAGCGCGCAACTGCCGCTGACCGAGGTGACCTTCACCGTCGTGGACTTGTTGTTGTCCAGGTTGGTGACCTTCAGGGTGGTGCCGGCCGGGAACTGGTTGCTGGACGCGGCCGGGGCGCCCCCCTCGCCGGACAGCGTGACGGTCGAGCCCTTGCACACCTGCTGGCCCGAGGCCGCGGCGCCGCCGCCGTTCCCGCCGGCCGCCGGGTCCGAGGGCGGCGCGGACTGCTGCGCCCCGCCGGCCTGCGCGCCCGCCCCCTGCTGCGCGCCGGCTCCCTGTTGTCCGTTGCCCTGCTGCCCGTTGCCCTGCTGGCCGCCCTGTGCCGCCTGGGAGCCCTGAGCCGACTCCCCAACGGTGCATCCGGCGGCCTTCTGCTGGACCTCGATCTGCTTGAGGACGGCCTCGCGGTTGGCGATCCGGGCCGCCGACTGCGCGTCCGGGTTCGCCTTCTGGTCCGCGATGAACCGGTCGTTGTTGCCGTGGGCCGTCGCCAGCCCCTGGCACACCGTCGAGTCCCCGGCGGACAGCGTCCGGGCGTTCTGCGGGCTCTGCGCGGCGTTCGAGGTGGACGCCAGCGCGAAGGCCCCGCCGCCCGCCACCGCCGCGGCGCTGACGAGCAGCGCGAGCTTCTTCTTCGTGCCGAGAGTTCTCCTGCGCGACATGCGCGCCTCCTGAAGAGGTAGGGGAGCGTACGCCGCTATGTACGAGATCCCGAACAGGGTTACTCAGCGGTCACCGGAGTTCGTCCAAGTAACCTGCGTCACAGCAGGGTTGAGTTTCGTTCAGCCCCTGCTCCGGGACACCGCGTCCCGCACGGCCTCCTCGGACCGGCCCACCAGGGCGGTCCCGTCGTCCGCCGTGATGATCGGCCGCTGGATCAGCTTCGGGTGCGCGGCGAGGGCGGCGATCCACCGGTCCCGCGCGCCCTCGTCCCGCGCCCAGTCCTTGAGCCCCAGCTCCTTGGCGGCGGCTTCCTGGGTGCGGGTGATGTCCCACGGCTCGAGCCCGAGCCGGTCCAGCACGGCCCTGATCTCGTCCTCGCTCGGCACGTCCTCCAGATAGCGGCGGACGGTGTAGTCGGCCCCCTCGGCGTCGAGCAGGCTGATGGCGCTGCGGCACTTGGAACAGGCCGGGTTGATCCAGATCTCCATGCGGCACACCGTACGCGAGGACCGGACCGGCGCCCGCCGCCCGGCCGCCCCGGAGCGCCGGGGATGTTCGATTTTCCGCGACCTCATGCGCACCTTGCGGAACTGCCGTGACGGTGCGACAACTTCCGCTCTCACCTGCGTATTCGAGGTCCGCTCGGACTGCCTGAATGTCAGTGCCCGGCAGTAGAATGGGAGCAGTGTTCGAGGGAATCGCCGGAGACCTTCCGGCGGACGCCCTGACCGCGACAGGAGGATGCCCGTGCCCGCTGCCGCCCTGAAGTCCAAGCCGCTGCCGACCCAGTCCACCGCCAAGCGCGCCGTCCGGCTCGACTCGCCCTACGCGCCGGCGGAGAAGCGCCCGCTGCCGGCCGGGCGGCCCCGCGAGTGGTACGTCACCCACAACCGGCGCCTGAAGGCCATGCGCCTCGCCATAGCCCTGCTCGACACCGGCGTCTACCTGCCGAACCAGGCCCACGACGAGGCGATCCGCGGCACCGCCGAGCGGATCGGCGTGCACCCGCCGTCCGCCACCACGTGCCACATGGTGCGGGCGCTGATGCGCTACACCCGGTGAGGAACGGCGCCGGGTGCCCCGGGCCGGCGCGGGGCACCCGGACCGTCAGGCCGACAACTCCCGCTCCAGCGGGGTGCGGAACCGCGGGGTGACCCTCGTCGCGCCCAGCCAGCCGCGCAGCCGTTCCGCCTCCGCCGCCACCGCCGGCTCCGCCTCCCGGCGGACGCCGGCGTCCGCGATCCGCCACACGATCCCGCCGTCCGCGCGCTGCGCCCAGCCGCCCACCACCCGGCCGTTCCACCACACGGTCGGGCCCACGTTGCCGCTGCGGTCGAAGAGCTCCGGGCGCAGCTCGTCCGGCAGGTACCAGTCGCGCCGCTGCCAGGCCATGGCCGTCGGGTCCAGCGCCGGCAGCAGGGCCGCCCAGGGCCGGCCGGGAGCCGCCACCGGGTCCAGGTCCCCGGCCGCCACGAACCCCGTGCCCTCCTCCAGGGCGACCTCGTGCGCGCCGATCGCGGCCAGGGCGCGGCGCACCTCCGTCACCCGCCACCCGGTCCACCACTTCAGGTCCGCCTCCGTCGCGGGCCCGCAGGCCCGCAGCCAGCGCTCCAGCAGACCGGCCTGCGCCGCCGCCGGGTCCAGCTCCGGGTGCGGCGGCGCCGGCGCCCAGCGGAACCGGCTGGACGTCCAGGAGCCGAGCGGGCGGCCCCGGACCACCTTGCCCTCCACGCCGAGCACCCGCAGCAAGCGCGAGGAGACCGTGTGGACCCCCTCGTAGCTCCTGCCCGCCGCGTACGGGAACTGCACCCGCAGCCTCGGCTCGTCCGCCGTCAGCTCCGCGGCCGTCGCCTGCCCGCGCCGGGCCAGCGCCGCCAGCGCGGACGCCTCCACCTCCGCCAGCCAGGCCGCGTCCGGGGCGCCCGCCGCGGCCATGTCCTTGACCAGCGAGGCGCGTTCCCGCGCGGCCACCGTGAGCCCCGTCGACGCGTGCACCACGGCGGTCAGCTCGGTGGGGAACACGAACACCGTGTGCCGCATGCCGTGCATACGGACCAGCGTCCGGTCCTCGTACAGCGCGCGTTCCGTCTCCGGCACCGCCCTCGCCGCGTCGGCCAGCCGCGCCGCCACCGCCAGGTACACCGTCGCCGGGTCGGTGCCGTGCAGGGCCACCAGGGCGCCGGCCACCTCCTCGGGGACCGCCGCCCGCGCCGTGTCCGCGAGCCGGTGGCGCAGCGCCAGCCGCGCCCGCCGCTCCGCCGTACCGATGCGCCGCCGTCCGTCGCCCATACCGGCCTCCCCGTCGCTCACCGTGCCGTCCCCGGCATCCTCGCCGACCCGGCCGCCGGCCGGTGCCCGGCGCACCCGATTCAGCCGTACCGCTCCATCAGCCCGCCCACGTACGCCGCCAGCCGCTCGCCCAGCACCCCGGGCGTCAGATCGGTGCGGCCCAGCTCGCGCCAGGGCCCGGCCAGCTTGGCCGCGTCGGGGGAGTAGGCCAGCGCGTCGAGCAGCCGCCAGTACAGGTGGTCCGGCCCGTCCGCCAGACCGTGACCGCCGTGCCGCTCGTACCGGTCCCGGAAGGCCAGCCCGCACTCGGGGCCGTGCAGCAGCGCCAGCGCAGTCGAGCAGTGGGCGACGTCCAGGTCGGCCGGACCCCAGGAGGTCTCCACCCAGTCGACGACCCCGCTCACCCGGAGCCCGTCCCCGGCCCCCGTGAACAGCACGTTGCCGGGATGGTAGTCCCGGTGCAGGAACCGGCCGCGGAACGGCGGCGGATCGCGCCGGATCACGTCCACCGCCCGCTCCCACAGCGCGCCCCCCGGCGTGCGCACCCTCTCCGGCGAGGTCCACGCCTGGTACGGGCGGGGGCGCTCCGCCGGCTCGACCGCGTGGATGCGGACCAGCTGGGCCGCGAGCAGGTCCAGCCGCCGGTCCAAGAACTCCCCGTCCTCGTCGTCCACCCGCACCAGACCCGGCATCCGGGTCATCAGCAGACTGGGGTGGTCGCAGTGCTCCGCGGTGGCGTCGACGGCGACCAGCGCCGGGGCCGGAACGCCCTCCTGCCCGGCGAGCAGACCGAGCACCGCCGCCTCCCGGGACAGCAGGCCCGGGGCGTGCCGCCGGAAGAACGGCCGCACGAACGTGCGCAGCACCAGCTCCTCCCCGTCGTCCAGCGTGAGCCCCCGCATCTGCGCGGACCAGCCCCCGGACAGCGGACGGGAGCCCACGACCCCGCGGCCCCCCGGCAGCCGTCCGGCCACCCAGCGCCGGGTCGCCGCCCAGGCGCCGTCCTCGACACCGCCCAGCAGCGCGGCCGCCAGGGCCCGCCGGTCCTCGGCGTGGTCCTGGAACCACAGACCCAACCGGTGCCCGGCGTCCGGCAGTTCGAGCCGGGTGAACTGGGCGCGCGCGGACAGCGCGTCCTGCACCGCCTCCGTCACCTCCGGCGGGATCACGTCGTCCGTGCCCGGCACCGCGAGCACCGCCCGCCCCTCGAACGCGCGCAGCGCCTCCAGCGCCCGTGAGGTCCGCCAGCTCCCGGGCGTACGGATGATCGTGCTGAACCGCCGATCGCCGCTGCCGAAGGGCTCGTCCCAGGCCTCCGGCGCGTACACGGCGGGCGCGCACAGGCCCACCGCCACCACCCGGCGCCCGTAGTGCCGGACCAGGTCCGCGACCGTCTGCCCGCTCATGCTGAACCCGACCAGCACCAGCGGATCGTCCGCCGGGGCCTGCGCGTCGATCACCGCGACCGCCTGCGCGAACCGCCGCCGCAGGCTCGACTCCGCGAGCGCGCCGCTGCTCCCGCCGTGCCCGGAGAAGTCGAAGGCCAGCGCGTGGGCGCCCTGTCCGGCGAACTCTGCGAGCAGCGGCAGCAAACGCTCCTTGCTGCCGTTCCCCGCGCCGTGCAGGAGCACCGCCGTCGCCCGTCCGGGCGGACCGGCGCTCACCCCGCTGATCCGCTCGCCGTCGTGCCCGCACACGAAGTCCTCGTACTCGCTCGTGAACAGCGGGAGTTCGCCCATACGTGCCATTCACTCACGAGCGGCGGACCGCGCGGAAAACGGGGTGCGGACCGGCGATCCGCCTCCCTACTCTGAACAAACGGCACGAAGCCGACACCCCGCCCTCGCTCACCTCATGGAGGAGGTCCGTCATGCGTGGCATCGTCAGCGCCGGGACCGTCGTCCTGGTGATCCTCGGATTCGGCAACCACACCTGGTGGCTCGCCGCCGGCGCGCTGCTGTACCTGTACGCGAAGTACGGCCGGGGCGCGCCCGCCGCACCGCCGTCCGGCGGCGCGGGCCCGGTGCCCGACTCCTACCGGGCGTACCGGGAACGCCGGGACCGCCAGGCCAAGTGGGAGCGCCGCTACCGCCGCGAGCGCCCCTTCGAGACCCGGCGCCAGGCGCGCGAGAAGAGCAGGTGAGCACAGGCGCCCCCGGTCGTCGCTGACCTGGGGCGCCTCGCTCCCGTCCGTCACAGACCGGGGGCGCCCCACACCGGGAACCACCGGCCGAGATCCGGCTCGATCCGCAGATCGCTGCCGAGCGCCGCCTTCACCCGCAGCTCCAGCGCGCTGTCCCGGCGTTCGGCGCCGCCGGGGAGCGGGGCGAAGGGGAAGAAGGTGCCCCGCTTGTACAGGTAGACGAGGGCCAGCCGGCGGCCGGCGTCGTCGGTGAAGGCTGCCAGTGAGCACAGGAGCTGGGGGCCGAAGCCGTTGGCCTCCAGGGAGGTGTTCACCGCGTGCAGGTCGTTGACCAGCTCGATGAGCTGCTCGGGGGGACGGCGGGAGATCAGCCAGGAGTAGCCGTAGCCGTCCTGGGTGAGGCCCACCGGGTTCCCCGCCCGGTCGGCGTCCGCGTCGAGCAGCGCCTGGATCTCGCGGTGCGTCTGCTCGAAGGCCGCGCCCTCGACCGTGGCGAAGCACACCGCGCCGACGCCGGCCGGGCGGAAGCCGGCCGCCGCCTCCAGCGTGATCGCGGCCGAGGGCAGCGCGAACAACTGGTCCAAGTCCGGCGCGACCGGCTTCGTACGGCCGAGCAGGATGTCCAGCAGCCCCATGCTCAGCCCGCCTTGCCCGGAGTGGCCGCCTCACCGAGCTCGGCGGAGATCCGCCCGA
The DNA here is from genome assembly GCF_055601245.1 of Streptomyces sp. NPDC038135. Lineage (NCBI taxonomy): Bacteria > Bacillati > Actinomycetota > Actinomycetes > Kitasatosporales > Streptomycetaceae > Streptomyces > Streptomyces sp. NPDC038135. Next base: position 819,028 of record NZ_JBVJXS010000002.1, read on the forward strand.
GCTGGTCGAGCCGCTGCTGCAGCGTCGGGTGGGTGGAGAAGAACCGCTCGATGCCGGGCTCCCTGCCGGTCGCCGGGGTGAAGTAGAAGGCGTTGAAGGCCTGGGCCGTGCGCAGGTCCTCGGTCGGGATCCGGGCGATGTCCCCGGACACCTTGGTGAGGGCCGACGCCAGCGCCGAAGGCCGGCCGGTCAGGTGCGCCGCGGCCCGGTCGGCCGCCAGCTCCCGGTACCGGGACAGCGCCCGGATCAGCAGGAAGCTGATCGCGTACACGGCCGCGGAGACGGCCATCACTGCGGCGAAGACGGCGGCCGTGTTCTGGTCCCTGCGGCCGCCGCCGAGGACCTGCGAGTAGAACGCGAACCGCACGACCAGTCCGGCGATCACGCCGAGGAACGACGCGATGGTGATCACGGCGACGTCCTTGTGCGCCACGTGCGACAGCTCGTGCGCCAGCACGCCCTCCAGCTCGGCGGGCTCCAGCCGGCGCAGCAGCCCGGTCGTCACGCAGACCACGGCGTGGTCGGGGCTGCGCCCGGTCGCGAACGCGTTCGGCATGCCCATCTCGGAGACGGCGATCACCGGTTTCGGCATGTCCGCGATCGCGCACAGCCGGTCGACCACGGCGTGCAGTTCGGGATACTCCTCCCGCTCCACGACCCGCCCGCGCATGGCGAACATCGCGATCCGGTCGGAGAACCAGAACTGCGCGACGAACATCGCCCCGACCACCACGACGACCAGCAGCCAGGACTTGAGCAACACGATCAACGCGGCGACGAAGGCCACGTACAGCAGTCCGAGCAGGAACAGCGTGACCGACATCCGTACGGTCAGCCGCCGATCGCTCCGGAAGCGGCTCTGCATCTTGCACCACCCCAGGGTCAGGCACTCGTCCCGCTGTCCAGTGTGCACCTGCGGGTACCCCTGCGGGGGACTGCGGACGGGCCGTTCACGCGGAGTGACGGACTAGTACGGCGAGTGCAGCTGGGCGTAGCCGAGCAGGACTATCACCGCGGCGACGCAGCCGAGGACCACGACCGTCGATATCCACGAGGACCGGCGGGGCGCCGAGCGCTCCGGGTCGGCGCGGAAGGGCGCCGGGTCCGGCGGGTTCTCCTTCCAGCGGGCGGCGAGCATCCGGGCGCGGGCCGAAGGCTCTTTGTGCTTAGCCGAGTTCGCCCACCTGTGATCGAACTCTTTCTCCCAGTCGTCCTGTTCGGACATCCCCGTTCAACCTCTCTCGTCGGACAGAGCCAGGGCGATGATCTCCCGAGAGTAGGAGCCATGGGAAGCCGCAAAGGTTGCCCAGGATGCTGGGTGACCACCGGACGGCTAGCATCGACATGAGAAGCCGCACTGCGGGGTGCTTCATGGTGACGCCCTGCCACGACATTCGTGCGGCCCCCCTACGACCGCGCCGGACTCTCGCTCCGAGACCGCGGCCATCCGACTCGTGCCCGGAAAGCCGCACGAGGGGTGGAAGGAAGGTGGATCCATGAAAGCACATCGCGCGAGGCGTCTCGCCGCAGTGTCCGCCGTCGGCGTCCTGATGGCCGGCGGAGCCGTCGTCACCTCGGCGGCCGGCGCATCGGCAGCCACCCCGAACCACGTCACGCAGGTCAGCACCAACCGGGGCTGCGGCTGGTGGGGCAACTGCTTCGACCGCTTCGACCGGGGCGACTTCTTCCGCAACAACTTCAACAACGGCGGAGTACCGGTCGTCATCGTCGTGGTGAGCTGACGGAAGCACGACGCAGGGCCGCCACCCGGACACGCTCCGGGTGGCGGCCCTCCGCAGTCCGGCGCGGGAGTCCCACCTCGGACGGGGCGCCTCGCGAGGCCGCCGGCCCTGGGCCCGCCAGACCAGCACGAGACCGGCCGGCATGAGCAGGCTCTGACCCCGAGTAAGCCGTAGGCCGTGCTCCCCGGGGTAGGGAAGCACGGCCTACGGCTCACAGACGGCCCAGGTCAGCGCGGGAAGCCGCTCTGACCTGGGGCGATATCACACGTCGAAGAAGTGATGTTGCGGCTGCGCTACCTCGGAGCCCTGTTCGCAGGGATGCTCTGACCAGCCGAGACGTCGTCGTTGTCTGTCGTTGTTGGTCGTCTCCGGCCACCCTCGGACGGCCCAGAGACGGCCCAGCCCAGGCGGCTCGGCACATTTCCAGACGGATCACGCTCGGCTTCTCGTCCGTGCTCTGAGCTGCAGCAATGCTTAAAGGCCGCAGCTCACGGGGTCTTGCCGTCCACGCCGCGTGCACCGCCGGTGGCCTACGGCTCACTCTGTCATGAAGCGGTGTGCCGCAAGACCGAGGCTTGCAGCACCCATGAAGGCCGCTCCGCCAGCTCCTATCGCCTCTGGCGTTGCTGCTCCGGCCAGATGGAAGAGGGCGCCTGCCACGGCGGCTGTGCCCACACTGGCCAGAAGGATGATCGCCAGCCAGATGCCCCGCTGGGAAGGGTCGTTCCCGTTCACCTGATCTCCTTCCCTCAGCGCGCCCGCGCTGAGATGCATCGTTCGTCGCCGCCTCCCCTGGCGGCGACGAATTCAAGGTGACAGATGAGAAAGTGCAGGTCAAAGCAGGTCTAATGGCTTCCTGAAGGAGACAGGTCGCTATCACGCTGGAGTGCTTCGGCTCCTTCGCAGGAGTGCAACAGCGTCTACGGAGAAGACCTTGCGCGGCCTTGCAGGAAGGTATAAGGAGGTACCTCCTGAACCCCCTGGTACCCCTGGGACCCCTGTACCCCTGTTTCTCCTTCAAGAAGGTAGGCGAACTTGCCGAACCCTCTTTACCCCGCTGCAGTCGTGCAACTTCAGAAAGCCGTCACCCGTGCTGCAAGACGCGGGAAGGTGCCGTTCTCACCTACTTTCGTCAGGTCCCAGGTGGACGGAAGACAGCCACCGCTTGCGCGACTCGTACAGGGCGGGAGAGGCGGCGAGGTTCGCCTCAGGCTCTACCTGTGCATCACGATGATGGCTACGGCCGCCCCGCATGACATCCGTCAACCGCCCGCTCCGCACGCGTGGGCCCGCATGCTGGCATTGCCGCCGGACACAGGCCCGCGACGTGTAAACAGCAACCTAAAGTGGCTGAATGATAATGGGTTTATCAAGCTTGAGCCGCGACGGGGAAATACGCCCAGCATCAAACTCATTTCCACAGAAGATCCCGATGGACCGTACGTCCGGGCGAGCGAACAAGGGCGATATGTCGGGATACCTATGGAATTCTGGAGTGAGGGCTGGATAGTTCATCTCAGCGCCACAGGCATAGCTCTTCTCTTTGTGCTCCTCGAAGCGCTGGGCGGCTATACCGAGCCGCGTTATATTCCCAGCGAACGACGCAGTTCATACGGCCTCTCCCATAACACGTGGACTAAAGCAAGGAAAGAGCTTGAACATAATGGCTTCCTATTGGTGAAGCGCACCCCTCAGGGTAGCGACTTCGATTATCAAAGATTGAGAAATTCCTATTGGGTGGACGAAGATAGGTTCTTTGATCCACCAGGGGCGCTCATTCCGCCGGCCTCCCCTCTCTATCGACCCCCCAGCCAACAGGGTTAATCAATGACATTTAAGCTAGATCGATGGATACGCCCTCTTTATGTGATGAAGAAAAGCTCCGGTGGTGCGCAACCCGTCAGATTCCTAGGCACCGGCTTCATTCTTCCAGGCGGAATCTTGATTACATGTCGTCACTGCGTTGACTCCACCCTGGCGCACTCTGAGTACATTGCGGGAGCAATAGAGCTAGCGCCAGGTACATTCTCAAGCGAACGGCTGAGTAACCTCTGCTTCGAGGAAAGCGGCATGGATATGGCCGCGGCAACCGTACAAACCAATGATTCTGGCTTGATATTGGGGATCAACTCTCCCGGCATCGGGCAAGATGTTGGGACTTTCGGATACCCTGGCACATACGGACGACTCCCGGAAGGAAAGGTGCTAGGGGATCTTTCGTTCGATCAGCAGTCGCGCTGGCTCGAAGGCTACGTAACAAGAGCTTTTAAGTATGAGCTGCCAACCGGAGAGATTCGCCCGTCCTGGGAGCTTGATATGCCAACGCCCGGTGGGCTTAGCGGCGCACCTCTGCTTCAGCTCCGCGCACCGGTTGCGGAAGGTAGAGGGGTCGTCATTGGAATTTGCTACGGCCGATACCTAGCTCAAGGAGAACCGGGCATAGGAGGAGTTGCTATCCCCGGCTATGTATTCGGACTTGCGCATTACTACCAGAGCTTGATGGATGCAAGATTCAGGATCCTGGAAGGCGCCACCCTTGGGCAGTTCCTGGCCGATCGCGAAGCGGTGCTAGACATGAGTGCCCTTCAATAGCTATAGGGCGTCAGCCGTCCTTGCGCGCAGAATGATCGGCGCCCTGTGCGGAGGGTGCCGCCCTTCCGGTCATGTCGTGCGGCAACTGTCAAGGTACGTCTCTGCAGAGGTCGCCGACCTCGTACTGGCCGTGAAGTGGCCCGGCAATGCCGGTGGTCATGGAAGTGAAATATGATCCGACGTACTGGATGCGGTGGATATCCTTGACCGCACCATTCAAAACATCTATGACACTTCTACTGTGGTAATCAAGAAGAAGGCCGAAGAAATAATCGTCCGTAAAGGGATGCCCGCGAGTCATATCACGCAGCTTCCCGTACCACCCGTTTGATCGCGCTATTAGCGTTCGGGACAGCAGCAAGTGATCGACCAGGATCCATCCTTGTCGAGGTCACCTAGCGAGCCGCAAGTTGAGGCACTTGCGGCCACGTCCGGAAGGCTGCTGATTAGCGAGGGCGCTGTTCGGCTGTTGCCTCTGACGACCCGGAGGGTGGTGTTGGCGTGCGGGCCAAGGAGTCAGTGATCGTAGGAGGCTGAAGCGTGTTCTGCTGCCCTTGACCGAACCAGTAACCAATAATGGCACCGGCAATTCCAGTGACCGGGGTGATGTAAAGACTGAAATCCTTTGCCGCGATCCCTGTAATCATAGCTACCCATGGGGAGGCAATGATGGAGAAAACCACGGCAACCAGCGCCCATCCTCGAACACCTTCAGCGCGTCGTATTAGACCAGAGTGTTGATAGGCAAGATCTGCCCGATGTCGCCGATCTGCAAGTTCTACTTCCCAACGCCGCTCCGTCTCACGTAGACGTACCTCGGCGTCGACTTCTTTAGGTGTTTCTGGGCGCTTACCTATTTGATATATTTGCTGACGTTGCTCTGATGTGAGTTCCTGATGCTCCTGCTGAAGGGCGAGTAGCTGTTCGGTGAGGCTTTCCACTTCTCTAGTGCTTTTGTCCCAGATGCGGAGTCTCATCACGCTTTGCTTGAGCAGGAGTCGGTACTCGGTGATCCAGTCCTGCTCAGCCTCTGGCATTCTCCCCGTTTGCCATTCGTGCGTTACTCCATCGAGTTCAAATCCGTCCGAATGCACTTCAGGCATATTCGCTCCCCCTGTTCAAACCGTTGCCGCGCCTTACAACACTCTCGCTCAGAGCGAGGCCCTGCGGCGACCAGTGGCCCTTTGCCCCGAGGCAGCTGAAACGTAGGTGGCGACCTCTTTCAGGTCCCAGGTGCCAGCAGGCACGTCCTGGTGGACGTCGCCTGATCATAGGCGGCTGGGATGTCGGTGTAGTAGCCGTAACTGTGTGCTGCTGTGAGCGCATCAGTTGATGTCGTTACGCTCGCTTTGTGGTGTCCTCGGCGAGGCGGCTTGTGAACCCGGCGTCGCGCAGGCGCTCGTATGCTGCGGCCACGTCCTTGGGTACGGGTTGTTCGATCATAAATCCCTGTTGCGGGTAGATCATGAGCCGCTGCTGCGCGCCAGCCAACATGTCGATGACCAAGCGCGCGTCTCCGATCGAGTCGACGTAGTCAGTCAGGCTCATATGTGTGGAAGCGCTGACCCACTCAACTTCGGGCCACAGTTTGCGGGCGGTCGCGTAGGCTCGTCGTTCCTCGTACGGCTTGCTCACCAACAGGGCGGATGCCACGGCGACCTGGTGCTGCTCGAGGAGTGCGCGAGAGAAGCGGATGTTCTCTCCTGTGTTCCGGGCCCGCGGCTCAACGAGGATGGCATCAGCCGGCACCCCCAGTTCCATCGCACGCTCACGGTAGTGCTCAGCCTCGCCACGTGGCATGCGGTCACGTGTGGTGCGGCTGGTGGCCCCTGTGAAGACGATCAGCGGCATCATCCCCCGGTGGTAGAGAGCGGCGGTTGTGTCCGCGACTCCGAGGTCGTGACTGCCCAGTCCGATCGCGACTGAGCATAGGCGCGGGTCATGGCCCATCTGCTGAAAGTCCCAGAGCCGTTGAGCGTCGGCCCATGCCTGTGCTGAGATCACGTGCTCTCGCCCTCCGCTTTCGCTGAGTCGGGGACCTTGAAGTCGTACGTCCAGGCGAATCGTGTCGCCGCGTGAACGCCGATTGCGAACTCCACGACGGTGCCATCAGCCGTATACGTCGTCCGGTGCAGCTCCACCACCCATTCGCCCGGCGCGAGCTGGAGGAGCTGGACCTCGTCCGCCGTGGGGATGCGCGCGAACAGTGTCTCCTGCATGTGGTCGATCTCGTATCCGGCGTCGTACAGGACGCGGAAGCCACCGCCCCGGCCGGCGGGCCCCGGCGTCGGGTCGACGATGCGCGTCCCTTCCACGTGCTCGGGACGGTAGTAGCTCGTCAGCGTGTGCGTTGGCTGCGAGCCTTCCTTGACCACGCGCGCGCGTGCGTAGACCTCCGCGCCTTCCGGCAGACCGTGCGCCTGGGCGACGGCGGCCGGCGCTGGCACACGGCTGACGGTCTGCGTCTGTTCGTTCCGCTTGTAAGTGCGGCCGGACGCAACACGGTCTGCGATGAACGCCACCTCATCGCCATCCCGCCACTTGGCCTTGTCGTATCGCGCGATGCCGAGTCGCTTGAGCGGGGCCCGCTCACGGACGACCGTTCCGTGTCCCCGCGACGATGTGACCAGCCCTTCGGCCTCCAACGCCTTATAGGCCGCATGGACCGTGGACTTCGAGCCTTCACCCGCTTCCACTAGGTCCCTGATCTGCGGCAACTGAGCACCGGGCGCGTACTCACCGTTCCTGATCTGTTCGGCCAATCGGTCCGCCAGCTCCCGCCACTTGGGCGCCATGCAGCTCTCCTCTCGACACCGACCAGTGAAACACAGTCCCAGGACTGTTGACAGTCCCGGGACTGTGCGTCATCGTCATACCAACCGGCTCGCAGTCCTAGGACAGCGAGCTCGGGGTGGCCCTATTGGGCTGCTCCTAAGCCGCCCGGAGGGCTCCGTGAAACGGGCTCGAAGGAAGCGCAAGCGCCTTGAAAACTCCACACAGGGAACTGCCGGTAACCCGTGGTCCGCCTGCCCGAAGGGGTCGGAAACAAGGCGGAGAAGACCGGCGTGCCCCGTACAGCAGTCCGATCGGTTCAAGTCCGGTCCGGGGCACTGCGGCCACTGCTCAGTGACCGTGCCGCGTATGAAGCGCGGCTCTCCATCAACGGCACGCACCCCCGGAGCGGCTACTCCGGGGGTGCTGTTCGGGCCGTTCCACCTGCAAGGGAGAACACGACCCAATGGACCACATCGTTACTGTTCAGGACGTTGTTACCGCGTTCGCCGACTTCTTGGAGCCGACGGATGCGGAGCTGGACGCGATCGAGCGTGAGATGCCGCTGATCCTGGCGGACGTCGAGCTGCTGGACGCACAGATTGTCACCCTGGACCGCGTCCCGACCGAGCTGGACGCCCGCCGCATCCGCCGAGCCCGCCGCCGTGCGCTCGCCGCGCGGGTCGCGTTGGTCAACCGGGCGGCTGGCACGAGCCTCCCGGGCGGTGCGGCGTGACGGACCGCAAGGAACTGACAACCCCGCAGCGCATCGTCCTGGGGGCCGCGTTCGTCATCATGGCCGCCGTCGGCGGCGTCGGCGGGTATGGCACGTTCGCCAACATCGGCCACGCCTACGGCACCGGCACCGCGCTCGGTGCCGTCGCGGCTGGCGAGGGCGCCACCGCCGTCCTCGGCCTGGTCCTGCTCGGCCTGACCATGCTCGGCCAGTCCTCGCCCCGGATCGTCCGGCTGGGGCTGTGGGCGCTGCCCGCCGCCGCCTCGGTCATGGCCGCGATGGCGGGGCCGGACGCCGGCCGCACCGTCATCTACGCCGTGACCCCGATGGGCATGTGCGTGTCGGCGGAGGGCATGGCGTTCCTGGCCCGGCGGATCGTCGTCCACACCGACGGCCACGACGCCGAGGCCGAAGCCCGCGCGGCGGCCGTCGTGCGGCAGTTGGCCTATCACCGGGCGGTTGCCGCCAACCACCCCAGCGACCGCGTCAAGAAGTGGTCCGAGCGCAGGTCGTGGCGGCTGGCCCGCAGGGTCGGCACCGGTGACCACACCCTCGGAACGCGGCTGCTCGACGTGCAGCGCCAGCGCGTCACGGCAGGCGCGGATGCCGCGCTCGCGGGAATGTTCACCACCCCGACCGACCCGCCGGCACTGCCCTCGCCCGACCCAATCGGCCTCGAATCCCCTACGAGCGCGAATACGGAGGAATCCACCGAGACCGAGAGGATTCAGTCTACGGCTGACCAGCCGGAATCGACCCCAGTCACGATCACCCTGACCCGCCTCCCGGTACCCGACCCGATTCCCGCGGACGCGGGAAAGTCGAGCCTTCCACTCAAGCCGATCCCCGCACTTCCCGCCCCGGTCGAGACAGCCCCGCCCCGGTCGATCGCGGCTCGGTCGGTGGCGGCTGAGTCGACCCGGCAGCCTCAGGCGACGTATCGGGTCCCGGACGCCGCCAAGACACCCAGGACCCGCCGCAGCCCGGAACAGCTCCTCACCGAGGCCCGGACCGTCACCGCCGACTGGCCCGACGCGAAGGTCACGGCCGAGGGCATCCGCCGGGCCCTGCACGTCTCCCCGGTCAACGCACGCAAGCTCCGTGACGCACTGCTCGCCGAACGGGCGGCCTGATGGGAGCACTGCCCGTCTACCGGTGGCGACTCGCCCCGGACGGCTACGCCACCCGCCGCCAGCTCCGTGCACGGGGCCTGCGGCCGGGTGGCCAGGAAGTGGCGGCGCAGCTCGAACGGCCGCGCCGCCGCCGGTCCCCGCTGGTCGCCTACCTCTACCACGTCGACCTCGCCAAGCCGGTCCGTCCCATGACGCCGGCGCGATGGGCGGCGCTGGCAAAGGCCAACACCGCCCGCCGAACCTGCCCCACCTGCCGTCGTGATGCGGGCTACGTCATCCCCACCTCGCTCGGCACCTGCGTGCCCTGCGCTTCCCCTTCCCCCTCGCTGAGGAGTGCCTGACATGGGCAAGCCCGACACCCGCCGCCTGGACCGGGAGATCCAGCAGGCGACCCGCAAGCTCGAAGCGGTCCGCAACCGGGAGATGTGGCCGCTGGACGGCCGCGAGCGCCGCGCCGTCCTCGGTGCCCTCGCCGGCGGCTCCTACCGGATCGTCCGGGGCCGCAGCACCGGCCGTGCCGAGCAGCGCATCGAGACCGCGTGGCAGAGCGCGGAGACGCGTCTGCTCGCGGAGATCACCGCCATGCAGGTCGAGCGGGCCCGGATCGAGCGCGAGGCCGCGCAGGCCAAGGCCGCTAAGAAGTCCTCCGGGTGGTTCTGACCCCCGCCCGTCCACCGTCAGGAGTCCTTTCGTCATGAGTGACACCGTCGTTCACCTGCACAAGAACCCTGAACTGCCCGCCGAGCCCGCGACCGTGACCACGCTGACCGTGGTCCCCGACCCGCCGGCCGCCGCGGCCGTACCCCTGTGGGTGCGCTCCGGCCGTGCCGTCCGCGCGGCCGTCACGCACGAGACGACGAAGACCACCGCCCGCGCTCTTGCCCGGCATTCCCTGTATGTGGCGGGTGGGGCGCGGATCGTGGCTCGCCGGGCGTGGGACGGCCGCACCGCCGCCCGCTATGAGCGGATGCTGCGGGCGGCGGAAGCCGCGGGCAACTTCGAGGCCGCCGCTGAGTGGGAGGAGCGCGGGCAGCGCTTCCGCGACGCCCGCCACCGCCGCCGCATGGACCTGCTCCACTCGCCCCTGGACGCCGCCAAGGGCGCGGCCGTCACCGTCGGCATGGGCATCGGCGGACTGATCCTGCTCGGCGTTTCCATGGCCGTTGCTACGACGGACCCGACGGACGTGATCACGCCGCTGATGGCGGTCGTGAAGTTCATCAACCTACTGATCGCCATCGCGCAGGTGGTTTGGGGGCCGCTGATCTCCATCGGGCCGTTCCTGGCTCTGCTCGCCCTGTGGTCGGTCGGCGCACACCAGCAGGCCGCACCCCAGTGGGCACTGCCCGCCCACGTCCGTTCCAGTGAGGGTGAGCCGATCACCCCGTCGATCGTGGTCAAGGCCCTGCGCGACCTGGGCATCCCGGCACTGCGCAAGGCCATCACCGAGATGGGCGACGCGGGCGCGTCGATGCTGTCCCCGATCGTGATCGCCGGATGCGGCGTCGAAGTCGACGTCACCCTCCCCTCCGGGGTGTCCACCAACGAGATCCAGGGCAAGCGGCGCAAGCTCGCTGAGAACCTGTCCCGGCACGAACACGAAGTGTTCATCACCATCCCGCAAGCGGCCCGCACGGTCCGCCTGTGGGTGGCCGACTCCGGGGCACTCGATGAACCGATCGGCCCCTCGCCGCTGGCCACCGACGACACGATGACCGCCGACTACGCCAAGGGCCGCGCCCCGTGGGGTCAGGACCTGCGCGGTGACGCCGCCGCCCTGAGCCTGTATCAGCGGCACCTGCTCATCACGGGTCTGTCGAACCAGGGCAAGACCGTGGCCCTGCGGTCGCTGGCGCTGTGGCTGTCGCTGGACCGCTCGGTGCAGTTCCTGATGGGTGACCTCAAGGGCGTGGGCGACTGGGCCATGTTCGACGGCCTCGCCCTCACCTTGATCCAGGGCCCGACGGATGAGCACGTGATCCAGGTGACCGAGATGGTCGAGGGCGCGGTCGAGGAGATGAACCGCCGTATCCAGGCCCCGCCCGGCACCACGTTCCCGCCGCTCATCGTCCTGGTCGATGAGGCGCAGGTGGCGTTCATGTGTCCGGCCAAGGACGAGGACAAGCGCCCTTACGGCGGAGCGAAGGCCAACTCCCGGTACTTCATGGCCGTCCGCAAAATCCACAACCAGGGCCGTGCCGTCAACGTCCTGATGTGGCAGGGCACCCAGGACCCCACCAACGAGAACCTGCCCAAGCTCGTGCGCGAGGGCGCCCACACCCGCGCCTCCCTCGCGCTGGGCACGGAGTCGCAGGCCCGCATGGCGCTGGGGGACAAGGCCGTCGACGGCGGCGCGGCCCCGAACCTGCTGCGTCCGGGTCTGGACCGGGGAACCCTGGTCGTCGCCTCCGACGGCATCCAGATTCCGGCCGGCCAGTCGTCCATCACCGTGCGCACGCACTACATCGATGACGACACCGCCGCAGCCATCACCGACCGGGCCAAGGCCCTGCGCGACGGCGTCACCACCCTGCACGCCGTCGAGCGCGGTGAGGAACGTGACCCGCTGGCCGATATCGCCGCCGCGATCGGCGACGCCCCGCGGCTGCGCACCCAGGACGTCATCAAGCGGCTGTCCGCGCTGAACACCGAGGCCTACGGCGACTGGTCGCCGGTCGACCTCACGCGCGTCCTGGAGGGCACCGGCGCCGAGCCGTACAAGTCCGACGGCCGCATGGTCGTCTCCCGCGACCAGCTCGCCCGCGCCCTCGCCAACCGCGACACCGACGGTTCCGCTTCCGCGCCCGAATGACAGGGAGCCGACCCCGCCCGGGTCAGGGAGGCAGGGAGAAGTCCCTCACCCCCTCCCTGACCCGCCTCCCTGGACCTGACCAGCGGAAATGATCGCTCAGAGAGTCAGGGAGGCACCTCAGCTCAGAGGCCCGAAACCCCCTCTACACGCCATCCCCAAGGGCGTGCCTCCGCCTCCCTGACCTAGCACCGGAAGGGATTCCGCATGTACCCCGAACCCACCCCGACCGCGCCCGCCGGCCGGGCCGTCGACCTCCACCACCCGACTCCGCTCACCCCGGCCGCCGTCATCCCGGCACCCGTGATGCCGGTACAGCCGGGCGCCATTCCGACCGTGGCGAGCATCGTCCTGCCGGACGGTCGGATCGTCACCGGCTACGCCATCAATAACGCCCGGCCGGAACCGGTCGCGGCCAAGCCGATCGTCTCCCGGACGGCGGTGAACGTCGCCCTCGGCGGTGTCGGGTTCCTCGCGGTGTCCGGCGGACTGCTGCTGCTGACCACGTTCATCGCCGCACTGACCGCACTCATCACCCAGCTCATCACCCTCGCCGCCGTCATCTTCGGCGGCTGGATCGCCGTCCAGGTCGTCACCGCCAACCGCCATGGCACCGGAACCACGGTCCACATCCACAAAGCCATCTTCAAGCGCAACCACTTCCACGGCTGAACAGGAGCCATCAGTGTTCGAGATCCGCATCGTCTGCGACCCCGCCGACGCCGACAGCATCACCACTGCCCTAGGCACGGTGTTCGCCGCCGGGCCCGCCCGTCGGTTCCCCACCCGCGACGGGGACCGCGTCCGCCTGTACCTCACGGCTGACCTCCCGGCCGCCGAGGTCGACGGCATGACGCAGTGGCCCTGGTACCTGCCCGCCGACCGCTAGCTACGCCAAGGGCGGCCCCACCGTCTCGCCAAAGCCGCGGGGCCGCCCTTGTCCCAGCACCGATTCCCAAGGAACTGGAGATATCCAGCATGACGCAACCGACCGACGTTCGGGGAGTGCACTTGCGTGCTGCTCTCTGCCTGGCAGCCTCCGGCGTGCCGGTGCTGCCGTTACGGGCCGGGAAGGTGCCGTTCGGGAACTGCCGCCGCTGTGCGGAGAACGCGTGCGGCGGCCGGCCGAACATGAAGACTCCCGGCCCCTGTACCTGCCCGCAGCCGTGCCACGGCTGGGCCGCCGCCACCACCGACACCCACACCATCGACTCGCCCACGTGGGCACGAGCGTGGCGCGAGGCGGCGGCGGTGGCCTACCACCCCGGCGGCGCCGGCCTAACTGTCGTGGACCTGGACAACGCGGCCGCCGTCGCCTGGGCCCATGAGACGCTGCCCGCCACCCTCACCGTGGCCAGCACGCGCGGAGAGCACTGGATCTACCGGGGTGCCGTGCGATCGGTGAACGCGGTCCGGCCGGGCGTGGACATCAAGTCCACGATGGCCTACGCCCGCTGGCTGGGACCTGGCACCGGCACTATGGCCGATCTGCCCGACGCCGTATGCGCACTAGCCGTGAAGGAGCCTCCTAAGGTTCGGCCGGCGCCGCAGGCCGTGAGCGTGCCCGCACGGGCCGGGGACGGTAAATGTCCTCACCGCACGCCCGCCTACCTGCACCGTGGCCTCACTATGGCGGAGCAGCGCATCACTGAGGCCCGCAGCGCGATCCACGCCACGGTCTACCGGACGTTCCTCGCCGTGCTGTCCACCCACGGCCGGTGCGGGTGCCTCACCGACTCCCACGTCGCCCGACTGTTCACCGCCGCGCAGGCCAAGGGCGAATCCCCCCGGCACTGCACCGATGCGTGGGCCAACGCCCGCACCAGGTTGGGATTGTAGCTATGTCCGAGGATGAGAAGACCCCGGCCCGCGAGGTCATCGCCGACTACGCGCAAGCGCACTTCCGGTACTTCCGCACCGCCGACGGGACCGTCTACGCGCAGCGCAATGGCCACCCTGTGGCCCGTCCGATGCGTTCGCAGGGCACGACGGGCAGCCACCGGCAGGAACTCATGGTCGGCCTGTTCAAGGACGGGCTCGGCGTGTTCAACGGGACAGCGCTCAAGGAGGCGCTGGACTTGATCGAAGCGCTCGCGCTGTCCGAGGCGGTGCAGCCCGTCCACATCCGCGTCGCCCCCGGATTCGACGGGGCGACGTGGCTGGACCTGGGCCGCGATGACGGGCAGTCCGTCCGCATCCACCCCACCGGCTGGGACATCGCCATCCCCAACCCCCGGGAGGTGTGCTGGCGGCGCACCCAGCTCACCGGAGAACTGCCCCTGCCGGCCAAGGACACCGACGGCAAAGGCATCGACCTGCTGATGCGGCTGTGCAACTTCGCGAACGCTGAGACCGAGTGCCTGGCCATCGCCTGGCTTATTGGCTGCCTTGCACCCTCCGTGCCCGTCCCGGCGCCGTTCCTCACCGGGCCCCAAGGCGCGGGCAAGTCCACCGGCGGCCGCATGCTCGTGCGCATCATCGAGGGCATGAGCGGCGACCTGCGCCGCGCGCCGAAGGACGAGGAGAACCTCATCGCCGCAGTGGCGGCAGGGTGGGTCACCGCCCTGGACAACCTCTCCCACATGACCCCGGACCTGTCCGACGCCATGTGCTGCATCGTCACCGGCGCCGAGAACGTCAAGCGCGCCCTGTTCACCGACGGCGACGTCTTCCGCGTCGGCTACCGCCGCCCCCTGCTCCTGACCGGCATCGACGTCGGCGTCATCCGGCCCGACCTCGCCGAACGGCTCTTGCCGCTGCGTCTGGAACGGCCTAGCGTCCGGCGCACCGAGGCGGAACTGTGGGCGGATTACGCGGAGGTACTGCCCGTCGTTCTCGGTTCCCTCCTGGACCTCACCGTGAAGGTCCGCGCGGCTGAGGCGGAGACGCCCGCCGACCTGCGCATGGCGGACTTCGCTCACCTGTGCGCGCAGCTCGACGCAGCGACCGGGCTGGGAGCTCTCACCGCCTACCGGGCCAGCCTGGACGACCTCAACGACGACGTCATCGAGGGCGACCTGCTCGCCCAGACCGTCCTCAAGCACGCCGACACCATGCAAACGGGCGGCGCGCAGCGCATGACGTCCACTGAGTGGCTGCACCACCTCAGCGGCCTCTACAGCAGCGACGAACTGCGGTCCCTGCCCAAGAGCTGGCCGACCACGGGGAAAGTCCTTTCCGACCGGCTCAAGCGCCTCCAGCCGACCCTGGCCGCCCGTGGCGTCCTCATCGACTCGGGCCGCACCAGGGAAGGCCGCTACCTCGAAATGACCCGCACGGCCAACCCGCCCCCACACCAGCACAAGCCGATGTTCTAACCCGCGACCGCGCTCGCCCGGACAAGCAAGAAGAGCACCGGCGCCCGCGTGCTCTTCTTGCTGTTGGGCGGAACGCCGCCCCAAGGTGGCGCCGCGCAGCGGCTCCTTCTTCACGCTTGAAGAGAGCCCGCACTACGCCAGACATCCCCTCTCTTGTCCTAAGAGGGAAGACGCTGCGTCACCTGCGTCACGCAAGCCGAACTACGGATCCTGACCTGCCAATACAGCCGTGACGCAGACGGCGGCGCCTGCGTCATCCTGCGTCACCTGCGTCACCCGGTGACGCAGCCCATGACGCACCGGTGACGCACTCCCAAACCGCTACGTCACTCAAAGTCGCAGGTCAGAGCCTCAAATGACGCTGATGACGCTGTGACGCAGAAATCCGCACCTCGGACAGGCGCGGGTTCCCGCAAACGACCACGTCCCAACTCGTGGAGGATTCAGTGAGCGCGCCCGCCTCCGTCCAAGACCCCCGCGCCACCCTCCGGGGAGGTCTCCCGGATCGGTACCTCACCGCCGACGACATCGCCACGATCTTCGAGGTGCCCAAGGAAACCGTCTACCAGTGGCGCAAGAAGCGCATCGGTCCGCCCGGCTTTCGCATCGGCAAGTACATCCGTTACGACCCTGCAGACGTGCGCGCATACGTCACCAGCCGCAAGGACGCCGACCGCGAGGCCTGACAAGCACACACCAGAAGCAGGAGGGGAGAGCCGCAACAGCGGCTCTCCCCTCGGCATGTTCAGAAGGGGACGCCGCGACATGGCCGGCCACATTCAAGACCGTTGGTTCAAGACGGAGCCTGGAACTGATGGCAAGACACGCAAGGTCAAAACCGATCGATACGGCACGGGCATGCGCTACCGCGCCCGCTACGTGGCCCCGGACGGCACTGAGCGCAGCAAGTCCTTCCCGGACAAGCAGAAGCGGCTGGCGGAGACGTGGCTGACGCAGATCGCGGCCGACCTGGCGCGAGGACAGTATGTCGACCCTACGGCAGGGAAAGTCACGTTCAGGGACTTCGCCACTCAGTGGCTGGCATCCCAGACCACTGACCCATCCACCATCATCAACATGGAGCTGCGGTTTCGGCTGCATGCCTTCCCGTACATGGGCACGCGGTCCATGAGCACATTCCAACCCGCGCACATCCGAGCATGGGCACGCGCTCTCAAAGACTCCGGAATGGCTGCGTCGTACCAGCGAACCGTGTTCGCGAACGTCTCGGCAGTCTTCGGTGCTGCCGTAGACGACGGCCTCATCGCCCGGAACCCCTGCCGCGTGGGTTCTGTCAGAGCTCCCAAACTCGATCCCCGAAAGGTCAAGCCGTGGACCGCAGATCGAGTGAAGGCGGTCCGCGACGGACTTCCGGAGGCTTACGCGGCGACGGTCGACGTCGGGGCCGGTTGCGGCCTGCGGCAGGGAGAGATCTTTGGGCTTGCCGTGGATGAGGTGGACTTCATCGGGGGAGTGGTCCACGTCGTGCGGCAGGTCAAGCTCGTCGGCGCACACATGGTCTTCGCCCCACCCAAGGGGGCAAAGTTGCGTGACGTGCCGCTTCCCGAGGTCGTGTCGGACGCACTCACGGCGCACATCACACGCAGGCCTCCCCTGGAGGTAACCCTGCCGTGGAAGACGCCCGACGGACCCCCGGTGACGGCCACGCTGCTGTTCTACTCACGGGAACGGAGGGCGCTGAACCGCAACTATTTCAACCCGTATCTCTGGAAACCCGCTCTCGTCTCAGCTGGCGTTATCCCTGAGCGATCACCAGGGGAACGGTTCAAGGAGTCGCGCGAGTACGGCATGCATGCGCTGAGGCACTACTACGCGTCGGTTCTCCTGGACGCTGGGGAGAACGTCAAGGCTCTGGCGGAGTACCTTGGCCACGCAGATCCCGGCTTCACCCTGCGCACGTACACACACCTGTTGCCGAACAGCCAGGATCGAGCCCGCAGGGCTATTGATCAGGCACTCAGAGGGTGGCAAGAAGACGCCGCGTGATCGGTCCCCGGGTAGGTCCCGGGGACCGATCACCTCACGGCCGGCCGCTACTCGCGGGACGGCGACTGCTTCCGGCTGCTCCTAGACGGCGCGGGTGCTGCGGCGCCCTTTGGGAGCGACATCAGGAACGGCGCGACGTACATGGAAGCCTCGCTAGTCGTCTTCCCGAACACCACCAGCACAACGCCGGCCATGAGCGTGGTGCAAAACATTCCGGCTCGCACGAGCAGGGCTACGTAGCCCTTCGGCTCTTCGGACATACTTGACTTGCTCCGGTTTCTTTCAAGGGGCTGTGAGCAAGGGCCACCCGCATCGTTTCCAGGCGCCGCGGGTGGCCTGCTCCCTTTTCGGGCACCACCTCCGTGGTGTGCGGTCAAGCCGCGTCGGTGGACGCGTATCCGTCTCCCTCCGGCCACACGACGACGATCTGTAGCAGAGCGCACAGATCGAGCAGGTCGGGCTCAGGCTGCGACGGCACGAGCAAGCCCAGACGTGGCTGCGGCAGGAACCGCGCGTAGTCGAAGAGCTGGCCGATCGCCATGCGAATCGCTTGGCGGGAAACTGAGCCCTTGGCTTCGTACAGCCGATTGGCTGTGGCGTCGTAGAGGTCCGTGAGCAAGAGCTTCGCGACGCCGGCCGGAGCGATCCGGTGTCGGTTTACAGCGTGCCCCTGGAGCCGCAGGTGCTCGGCGTAGGCACGAACGAGGCTCGCCTCTGCCCGCTCGGCCTCATACGGTTCGCGCGACGGATCCACAAGCATGCGCTCAGTGTGCTGAGCCTCCACGTCTATCGACTCCACCACCGGCTCGATGCTGGGCGTGTGGGGAAGCTGCGTTCCGACCGGCGTCACTGCCGAGACCGGTTGGAGTCGAAACATGATCACGCTGCGGATGGGGCCGCCATTCGTCTCCGGCGCATCGGTGCGGTACCAGGGGCGCTCCGCAGGAAGCGTGAACTCGCCGAGGTACTCACACCGACCTGAGGAGACTCCCTTGAAGAGGCGCAGGGCCCGGTGTTCCTGCTTGTGCTTCAGGATGGCTAGGTTGCCCTGCGTCATCTTCTGGTCGCCGAGTTGGCCCTCTCCGGCGTAGTGGTAGAGCCTGTCCTCGCCCCAGCCATCGAAGTAGCCGTGCTTGTGGCCCTTGGCTGGATCGGTGAAGAGGAACACGTTGGATGAGACGCGCGACGGTCCGATGCCGCCTTGCCGTCGTCCCCCGTATCGCTCGTGCAGGTCGACACGCTTCACGACATCGCCAATGGCGATGTCCCACTGGCTCGGGTCCGCTGCTGCCGCCCTATCACTCATCCCTGTCCTCGTTTAGGTCCGTTTCGGCACCTAAAACTGTACCCTAAGCGCCACCCGACTGGGCAACTTTCTCGTGAAATGCACGTCGCCCCCGCGGAAGCAAAAAATGCCGGGCCCCAAATGCCTGCGCGGTCGGCAAAACAAAAGCCGTCGGCCGGCTCTCCTGAGTGAGGAGAGCCGGCCGACGGCCCAGAGACGGCCCAGGAGAGCGGAAGCCCGCTCTGACCTGGGGCGATATCACACGTCGAAGTAGAGCTCGAACTCGTGCGGGTGCGGGCGCAGCTGCAGCGGGGCGATCTCGTTGGTGCGCTTGTAGTCGATCCACGTCTCGATCAGGTCCGGCGTGAAGACGTCGCCCTGGAGGAGGAACTCGTGGTCGGCCTCGAGGCGGTCGAGGACGGCGCCGAGCGAGGTCGGGACCTGGGCCACGTTGGCGTGCTCCTCGGGAGCCAGCTCGTAGAGGTCCTTGTCGATCGGCTCGGCCGGCTCGATCTTGTTCTTGATGCCGTCCAGGCCCGCGAGCAGCAGCGCGGAGAACGCCAGGTACGGGTTGCCGGAGGAGTCCGGGGCACGGAACTCGACGCGCTTGGCCTTCGGGTTCGAGCCGGTGATCGGGATGCGCATCGCGGCGGAGCGGTTGCGCTGCGAGTACACCAGGTTGATCGGCGCCTCGAAGCCCGGCACCAGGCGGTGGTAGGAGTTCACCGTCGGGTTGGTGAAGGCCAGCAGCGACGGGGCGTGCTTGAGGATGCCGCCGATGTAGTAGCGGGCGGTGTCGGACAGGCCCGCGTAGCCCGCCTCGTCGTAGAACAGCGGGTCGCCGTTGCTCCACAGCGACTGGTGCACGTGCATGCCCGAGCCGTTGTCACCGAAGATCGGCTTCGGCATGAAGGTCGCCGTCTTGCCGTTCTTCCACGCCACGTTCTTCACGATGTACTTGAAGAGCATGAGGTCGTCGGCGGCGGCGAGCAGCGTGTTGAACTTGTAGTTGATCTCGGCCTGGCCGGCGGTGCCCACCTCGTGGTGCTGGCGCTCGACCTTCAGGCCGGACCGCTCCAGCTCCAGGGAGATCTCGGCGCGCAGGTCGGCGAAGTGGTCGACCGGCGGGACCGGGAAGTAGCCGCCCTTGTAGCGGACCTTGTAACCACGGTTGTTCTCCAGGGCGCCGGTGTTCCAGGCACCCGCCTCGGAGTCGATGTGGTAGAAGGACTCGTTCGCGCCCGTCGCGAAGCGGACGGAGTCGAAGACGTAGAACTCGGCCTCGGGACCGAAGTACGCGGTGTCCGCGATACCGGTCGAGGCGAGGTAGGCCTCGGCCTTCTTCGCCACGTTGCGCGGGTCACGGGAGTACTGCTCACCGGTGATCGGGTCGTGGATGAAGAAGTTGATGTTGAGCGTCTTGTCCCGGCGGAACGGGTCCACGCGCGCGGTCGACAGGTCGGGGCGCAGGGACATGTCCGACTCGTGGATGGCCTGGAAGCCGCGGATCGACGACCCGTCGAAGGCCTGCTCGTCGTCGGGGTCGAACGCCTCGGCGGGCAACGTGAAGTGCTGCATGACGCCCGGCAGGTCGCAGAAACGGACGTCGATGAACTTGACGTCCTCGTCCGCGATGAACTTCTTGGCCTCGTCGGCGTTCTGGAACATCCAGCTCCTCCTACTCCCGACCATCCCGCCGGGGTGGTAGATCGTTCGTGCGGCCAGTGCGGTGGCACACGCTGCCCTCGACCCTAGGGACGGGTGATTTCTCGGGCGTGACCCGTTTGTTTCGCAGAAGTTAACCGCCTACCCCACCACCCTAGCCCCGACACACCCCGGTGCGCCGTGCCCGAACCGGGGCGCAGTACCGTGGACGGGTGGACAACAGGCAAGCAATGGGATCGTGGCTCTCCGGGCCGCGCGCGGCGCTGGAAGACGCCGGCGCCGACTTCGGATACCGGGGCGAGCAGCTCGGTCTGCCCGAGGAGGGGCCGAACTCGATCGCCCGGCCCGGCAGGCGCCTGGGCGCGCTGGCCGTCGACTGGGGTCTGTGCGTCCTGATCGCATACGGCCTCATCACGCACGGCAACAGCCCGGCGACCAGCAACTGGGCCCTGCTCGTCTTCTTCGCCATGAGCGTCCTGACCGTCGGCACCATCGGCTTCACCCCCGGCAAGCGCCTCTTCGGCATCCGGGTCGTGGCCCTGGAGACCGGCACCGTGAACCCAGGGCGCGCGCTGCTGCGCTCCGTTCTGCTGTGCCTCGCGATCCCGGCGCTGATCTGGGACCGGGACGGCCGCGGTCTGCACGACCGGCTCGCGAAGACCGTCGAGGTCCGCCGGTAGCGCCCGCGACCCCATGACGAAGGGGGCCGCCCGGACCAGGTCCGGGCGGCCCCCTTGCTCGTACGAGGCGTTCTAGCGGGCCTTCGGGCCGCCCCGCGGCATCCGCATGCCCTTGGGCATCGGGCCCTTCGGCAGCGGCATGTTGGTCATCAGGTCGCCGAGGGCGCGCAGCCGGTCGTTGGTGGCCGTGACCTGCGGGCCGGTCAGCACGCGCGGGTACTTCAGCATGGTCGTGCGCAGCTTCTTCAGCTCGACCTGGCCCTCGCCGGTGCCGACGATCACGTCGTGCACCGGGACGTCCGCGACGATGCGGTTCATCTTCTTCTTCTCGGCGGCCAGCAGGCTCTTCACGCGGTTCGGGTTGCCCTCCGCGACCAGCACGATGCCCGCCTTGCCGACCGCCCGGTGCACCACGTCCTGGCTGCGGTTCATCGCCACCGCCGGAGTCGTGGTCCAGCCCCGGCCGATGTTGTCCAGCACGGCCGCGGCGGCGCCCGGCTGGCCCTCCATCTGCCCGAAGGCGGCCCGCTCGGCCCGGCGGCCGAACACGATCGCCGTGGCCAGGACGCCCAGCAGCAGGCCCAGGATGCCCAGGTAGTACGGGTGGCCGATCAAGAAACCGATCGCGAGGAAGACACCGAAGGTGCCGATACCGACAGCCGCGAGTACAAGACCGAGTTTCTTGTCGGCCTTGCGGGTCATCTTGTACGTGAGGGCGATCTGCTTCAGTCGCCCTGCGTTCGCGGCGTCCGCCGCGTTTTCCTTCCTCGCCATGCCACGAAGTCTACGTGGCCGCGGGAGCGCCCACGACGGCAGTGCCCGCGGGGGAGGAGGTTCAGGAGCGGTCGGCGGCCCGCTCGAGCACGAGCTGCGCCTCGAACCGGTCCTTGGCGCGGCGGCGGTCCTCCAGGACGGAGTTCCAGGCGTTGCGGCGGGCGGTGCGCTGCCCACCGCTCATGAGCAGGGACTCGACGGCGCGGAGCGCGTCGGTGAAGGACGGGATGGGTGTGGCGCGAACGGGCGCGGCCTGCATGATCGGGTCCCCTTCGTCACTGTCGGGATACGGGGCGTGATACCAGAGTCACTGAATGGTGTTACCAGGGCGTGACCGGCCGGTCAAACGCCCGTGAAGCCTCGATGTGGAACCCGAGAACGCCGACGCGGCCCCGGTAGCGCCCTCATCAGCGAGGACGGCCGGGACCGCGTCGACTCGGCCATTACTGGCCGGTAGTAACTTGTGCGTGACTTCACACGCTCGGCTCACACGGCCTGGACGGCGATGTAGGAGCCCCGCTTCTCGACGGCCATCTGGTAAAGGCGTCCCGCACGGTACGAGGACCGCACCAGCGGGCCGGACATCACACCGGAGAAGCCGATCTGCTCGGCCTCCTCCTTCAGCTCGACGAACTCGTGCGGCTTCACCCAGCGCTCCACCGGGTGGTGGCGCACGGACGGACGCAGGTACTGCGTGATGGTGACCAGCTCGCAGCCGGCGTCGTGCAGCTGCTTCAGCGCCTCGCTGACCTCCTCGCGGGTCTCGCCCATGCCGAGGATCAGGTTGGACTTGGTCACCAGGCCGAAGTCGCGGGCCTCGGTGATGACCTTCAGGGAGCGCTCGTAGCGGAAGCCGGGGCGGATGCGCTTGAAGATCCGCGGCACCGTCTCGACGTTGTGCGCGAACACCTCGGGCCGGGACTCGAAGACCTCGGCGAGCTGCTCCGGGACCGCGTTGAAGTCGGGGGCGAGCAGTTCGACCTTGGTCCGGCCGGCCTCGCGCTCCGCCGTCTGCGCGTGGATCTGGCGCACGGTCTCCGCGTACAGCCAGGCGCCGCCGTCCTCCAGGTCGTCGCGGGCGACGCCGGTGATGGTGGCGTAGTTCAGGTCCATGGTGACCACGGACTCGCCCACGCGGCGGGGTTCGTCGCGGTCCAGCGCCTCGGGCTTGCCGGTGTCGATCTGGCAGAAGTCGCAGCGCCGGGTGCACTGGTCGCCGCCGATGAGGAAGGTCGCCTCGCGGTCCTCCCAGCACTCGTAGATGTTCGGGCAGCCGGCTTCCTGGCAGACCGTGTGCAGGCCCTCGCTCTTCACGAGGTTCTGCATCTTCGTGTACTCGGGACCCATTTTCGCCCGGGTCTTGATCCACTCGGGCTTGCGCTCGATGGGGGTCTGGCTGTTGCGGACCTCCAGGCGCAGCATCTTGCGTCCGTCGGGTGCGACTGCGGACACGACCGGCTCCCTGTGACTTCGATTCCTCGGCGTACACCAGGGTACGCCCGTATTTACTGAGCCCTGCCGCCGAGGCCGACCCCGGGGCCGCAGGGCGCGTGAGCGGGTCAGGCGGACGCCTTCTCCACGACGCGCGGCTTGAGGTCCGCGTTCTGCAGCACGTCCCGCAGGTGCCGCTCGACCACCGGCAGGACGTCCTCCACGGTGATGTCCCGGCCCAGCTCGGCGGCGAGCGACGCCACGCCGGCGTCCCGGATGCCGCACGGGATGATCCGGTCGAACCACTTGTTGTCCGGGTTCACGTTGAGCGCGAACCCGTGCATCGTGACGCCCTTGGCCACGCGGATGCCGATGGCGGCGATCTTGCGGTCCTCGCGGCGCTGGCCGGCGTTGGAGGGGGCGTACTCGGGGCCGTTCAGCCGGGGGTCGAACTCCTCGTCCGTCAGGCGCGGGTCGAAGTCGAGGGAGAGCCCTCCGAGCGCCGGCCGCCGCTCGACCGGGTCGCCCAGCACCCACACCCCGCTGCGGCCCTCGACCCGGGTGGTCTCCAGGCCGAACTCGGCGCAGGTGCGGATCAGGGCCTCCTCGAGGCGGCGCACATGGGCGACCACGTCCACCGGGCGGGGCAGCTTCTGGATCGGGTAGCCCACGAGCTGGCCCGGCCCGTGCCAGGTGATCTTGCCACCGCGGTCCACGTCGACGACCGGGGTGCCGTCGAGCGGGCGCTCGCTCTCCTCGGTGCGGCGGCCCGCCGTGTAGACCGGGGGGTGCTCCAGCAGGATGACCGTGTCCGGGATCTCGTCGGCGAACCGGGCCGCGTGCACCCGGCGCTGCTCGTCCCACGCCTCCTGGTACTCGACGGCGTCCGCGCCGAACCCCATGCGGACGAACCGCAACTCACTCACGGCAAGCGCCTCCCTCAGCGAACCGGTGTCAGGCGCGTGACGCGCCCACGCCACTGTACGACCGTCCGGCGTACGTCAGCCCTGCGGGCAATCCTCACACGATCGGATGAATGAACGGGGATCTATGCGATCGTCTGCTCACTCTCCGCTACATTCGCGCCGTCCATGAGGCCATAAGGGCTGCTCACCGGCAATCCGGGCACGACAGCAGAGCCGTAAGGCAGGAGAACGCACCGCAGATGACGGACCGACCCGCGCAGCGCACCCCCAACCGACAGCTCGCCGCGCTCATCGCAGAAGCGGGGTTCTCCAACGCGGGTCTCGCCCGTCGCGTCGACCAGCTCGGCCTGGAGCACGGCCTGGACCTCCGATACGACAAGACCTCGGTCACCCGCTGGCTGCGCGGCCAGCAGCCCAGGGGGACGACGCCGGCGCTGATCGCCGAGGTGTTCACCCGCCGGCTCGGACGCCGGCTCACCGCCCAGGATCTCGGCCTGGACGCCTGCGCGCCGGTGTACGCCGGGCTCGAGTTCGCGTCCACCCCGGAGGAGGCCGTGGACATCGTCAGCGGGCTGTGGCGCAAGGACTCCGGCAGCCACGCCGAGCTGCGCAAGATCGCCTTCACCCCGGCCGGTCTGGTCGTGCCCAGCAGGGACTGGCTGATCGGCAAGGCCGACGACCGGGTGGCCCGCGATGCGGTGGCCCGGGTGCCCGCCCAGGGCCGCCCGGCCGCCGTCCGGAGCCGGCTGGAGGCCGTGACCGCCCCGGCCCGGCCCGGCGGCCGGGCCGAGCGGGCGCCGGGCCAGCGGGTCACCGGCGGGGACATCGCCGCGCTGCGCTCGGTGGGCGAGCTGTTCCGCACCCTCGACGACGCCTACGGCGGCGGCCACGCCCGGCAGGCCCTGGTGCGCTACCTGGAGCACGAGTGCGAGCCGCTGCTGCGCGGCGCCTACGACGAGCAGACCGGGCGGCGCCTGTTCGCCGCGGCCGCCGACCTGACCCGGCTCGCCGGCTGGACCTCGTACGACATCGCCGCGCACGGACTCGCCCAGCGCTACTTCGTGCAGGCCCTGCGGCTCGCCCAGGCGGCCGGCGACCGGTCCTACGGCGCCTATGTGCTGGTCACCATGAGCCGCCAGGCCGTCTACCTCGGGCACGGCAGGGAGGCCGTGCAGCTCGCGCGGGTGGCCCAGCAGGGCGTGGGGACCGGCGCCCCGCCGGTCGTGCAGGCGCTGCTGCACTGCGCCGAGGCCCGCGCGCACGGGGTGCTGGGCGAGGTCAGGGCGTGCACCGGCGCGCTGGTGCGGGCCGAGCGCGCCCTGGAGGCGGCCCGGCCCGGGGACGAGGTGCCGTACTGGGCCCGGTTCTTCGACGAGGCGCAGCTCGCGGACGAGTTCGGGCACTGCCACCGCGATCTCCAGCAGTTCCGGGCGGCGGCGCAGCACGCCGAGCGCTCCCTGCAGCTGCGCGCGCCCGCGTACGCCCGCAGCCGCCTGTTCTGCCGGGTCGTCCTCGCCACCGCCCGGCTCGGCCTCGGCGAGCTGGACCAGGCGTGCGCGCTGGCGGCGGAGGCCGCCGGCCAGGCGGCCCAGATGCGGTCCGTGCGGGCCGTCGAGTACGTCAGGGACTTCGAGCGGCGCCTGGAGCCGTACCGGGACGCGGCGCCCGTGCGGGGCTACCGCGAGAAGGTGGCCGCGCTCGGCTAGCCCGGGTCCGCGACGCGACCTCGCGGACGCGAAGCCACGCCCGCGACGCGACCTCGCGGACGCGGCCCGTCCCGGCGGATCACGCGGACGGGCCCCGGCCGCGGCGGGTCAGGCGGCGCTCGGCAGGGTGGGCGCGGGGTCCGACCGGTGCATCGACCCCGTCGCCCCCAGGTCCGCGAGGACGGCCGCGGCCGCCCGGTGGGCCGAGTGCAGGGCGCCCTGGACGGTGCTGGTGTCGCGGTGGTCGCCGCAGACGTACAGGCCGGCCAGCAGCCGCACCGGGCGGCGCAGGTCGTGCGGCGGGCGCATGGCGGGCACCGCTTCCGGGGTGTGGTGCACGGCCAGCGTCTCCCAGCGCCGGGTCGAGGTGCCGTAGAGCCGGGACAGGTGGATGCGCACGGCCGTGTCGACGCCGTCGGGCGGGGCGCCCAGCACGGTCGAGGAGATCAGCACGCGCCCCGCCGGCGCCCGGCCCGGGTCGACGTTGCTCAGCACCGCCGTGTGCGCGACCGGTCCGCCGCGGTCGGCGTCCAGCAGCAGCGAGGTGCCGGCGGCGAAGGCCGGCGCCGGGTCGTCGGTGGTGTGGTGCAGGACCGTCACCGGGTGGAAGTCCGGCACCCTCAGGCCCGGCAGCAGCTGCGCCGCGGCCCGCGCGTCGGTCGCCACCAGCACCGCGCGGCAGCGGACCTCGCCGTGTTCGGCGGTGGTCACCGAGGTCGTGGACACCGAGGTGACCCGCACCCCGGTGCGCACGGTGCCGGGCGGCAGCGTCCGGGCCAGCAGCTCGGGCAGCGCCTCGGCGCCGCCCTCCGGCACGCACAGCCGGCCGCTCGCGAAGGCGTGCAGCGCCAGGTCCGCGCACCGGCTGGACGTGGACAGCTCCGGATCGCACAGCAGCGCGGCGAGCAGCGGGCGCAGGAAGCCCTCGACGGTGCGCGCCGGCACCCCCCGGGCCGCGAGCGCCTGCGCCGCGGGAAGTTCGGGCCGGGACAGCAGGCGCTCGACCGGGGTGGTGGCGATCCGGCCCAGCGCGGTGCCGAGCCGGGCCTGGTCGACCGCGCCGCCGACCGGCGCGCCGGTCCGGCCCGGCGGGGCCGCCGGACCGCGAGGGGCGCTCGCGAGGGCGCGCACCACATGAAGTGCGCCCCTTGCGCTCCCCGTGACCGCCGGTGCGCCCGCGCGGTGCGTGCGCCCGTCGCGATGCAGCAGCACGCCCGGCGCGAACCGGCGCAGGGCGAGCGCGCCCAGCCCCGGCGTCAGCCGGAGTTCGGGATACGACGTGGACAGCAGCTGTCCTATGCGGTCGAGCCGGAAGCCGTCGACCTTCTCGGTCGACATGCGGCCGCCCGCACACGGGGCGGCCTCCAGGACTGCGGTGGTTACTCCTGCGCTGGTGAGCCGGTGAGCCGCCGAGAGTCCGGCGATCCCGGCTCCCACGATGACGACGTCCACCTGGTACGCGGGCTCAAGCACGAGGCCCCTCCTGTGGTTGCGCGGCCGGTGGAGACGTCATGCCCCCAACTGGCTCCGGGGATACCCGAGTTCGGCTTGAGGTTAGGTCCCTGACCGGACAGGAGTGGTCCGCGCATCGACAGGGCACGGTCGCACGGCGGTCGCATACGGTCACAAGAGAACTCAACAGATCACACGAGCCCTCACAAGCCGCCGACGGGCGCCCGGCCGGCGGTCAGGCGGCGCGGATCGCATCCTCGATGCCCGGGAACGCGAACGTGAACCCCGACTCCAGCAGCCGCTTCGGCAGCACCCGCTGACTGCCCAGCACGTCCCCGGCCATCTCGCCCAGCGCCGCCCGCAGCACCGGCTCCGGCACCGCGAACAGCGTCGGCCGGTGCAGCACCCGGCCCATCGCCTCCGTGACCTCACGGTTCGTCAGCGGCTGCGGCGCGGTCAGGTTGTACGGCCCGGACGCGGTGCCGTCGTCGATGAGGTGCCGGATCGCGGCCACCTCGTCGTGCAGCGCGATGTACGACCAGTACTGCCGCCCGCTCCCCAGCCGGCCCCCGAGCCCCGCCTTGAACAACGGGAACAGCCGGCCCCAGGCCCCGCCGCCCCGCGCCACCACCAGACCCGTGCGCAGGAACACCGTCCGCACCCCCGCCTCCTGCACGGGCGCCGCGGCCTCCTCCCACTCCACGCACAGCGAGGGCAGGAAGCCGTCGCCCGGCGGCGCGTCCTCGTCCACCGCGCGGTCACCGGTGTCGCCGTAGATCCCCATCGCGCTGCCGCTCACATAGACCCGCGGCGGGGTGTCCAGCGAGGCCACCGCCTCCGCCAGCGCGGCCGTGCCGAGCACCCGGCTGTCCCGGATCAGCCGCTTGTACTCCGGTGTCCAGCGCCGGTCGCCGATCCCCGCCCCGGCGAGGTTGACCACCGCGTCGCAGCCCGCCAGCCCGGCCGCGTCCACCTGCTGCCGCTCCGGGTCCCAGCGGACCTCGTCTCCGCCCCGGGGCGCGCGGCGGACCAGGCGCACCACCTCGTGCCCGTCGGCCGTCAGGGACCGCACCAGGGCGCTGCCGATGAGACCGGACGCACCGGCCACCGCGATTCGCGAACGTTCCATGCGCCCATCCTTCCCCGCCGCGGCCGTTCCTCCCCGGTCTGCTTAGGGTGAGCCCCATGCCGTCCATACGCATCGCCCTGCCCGCCGACGAGGAGGAACTGGCCCTCCTCGACCGGGCCGCGTGGTCCCCGCTGCACGCCGTACTGCCCGCACCGCGGCCGCCGTACCCGCCCTTCTTCGACGAGCGCCACCGGCCGGGGGACTACCTCGTCGCCGAACTGGACGGGCGCATCGCCGGGTACATCCGCCTCGTCCTGCCCACCGCGCTGGCCGCCAACGCGCACGTCCGCCAGATCCAGGGCCTGGTCGTCTCCGACGAGGCCCGCGGCAGGGGCGTCGGCGGGGCGCTGGTCCGGGCCGCCGTCGAGGAGGCGCGGGCGCGGGGCGCGCGCCGCCTCACCCTCCGCGTGCTCGGCCACAACACCCCGGCCCGGCGCCTGTACGAGTCCCAGGGCTTCGTGGTCGAGGGCGTGCTGCCCGGGGAGTGGCTGATCGAGGGCGCCTTCGTCGACGACGTGCTCATGGGCCGCGCCCTCTGAGGACCCTGCCCCTCCCGGAGTGCCACCGAAGCGCCACCGGCGTGCTCCCGGGCGGCCCCCGGCGCGGCCCGCGCGCTACGACGTGACGAGGTGGCCGGTCCCGACCGGCGCCGTCGCCGTGGCCGCGGTCGAGGCGTCGGCCGCCACCTCGTCCGCCGTCAGCGCGTACCCCGTCTCGGCGTCCGAGGTGGACCGGGCGAAGACCATGCCGAACACCCGGCCGTCGGCGGACAGCAGCGGGCCGCCGGAGTTGCCCGGCCGGACCGTCGAGCGGATCGAGTAGATCTCCCGGGTGACCGTACGGGTGCCGTAGATGTTCTGGCCCCGCGCCCGGACCCGGTTCGCCACCGTGGCCGCCTGCAGGTCGAGGCCGCCGTCCTGCGGATAGCCCGCCACCACCGCCGGCTCGCCGCGCACCGCGCCGTGGTCGAACCGCAGCACCGGGGCGCGCAGCCGGGGCACGTACAGCACCGCCACGTCCCGGTCCGGGTCGAAGAGCACCACCCGGGCCCGGTACGCCGCACCGACCCCGCCCACCCGCACGCTCGGCCGGTCGATGCCCGCCACCACGTGCGCGTTGGTCATCACGTGCCGCGCCGAGTACACGAAGCCGCTGCCCTCCCGCCCCTCGGTGCCGGAGGCCCCCTCGATCTTCACCGAGCTGCGCCGCGCCGCGTTCGCCGCCGCGGACGTGACGCTGTCGCCGGTGGGCCGGGGCACCCGGGCCGTCGACTCGTTCTCGAAGGGGTTGAAGACCTGCGGGAAACCCGCCTCCGTCAGCGCGGCGGTGGCCCGCGAGAACCACACCGGGGTGGTCTCCGGCATCGCCTCCTGCACCGCGCCCAGCACCGCCGAGTTCCGGATCGCCGTGGTCACGGTCTGCGAGGAAGAGGCGCCGAGCACACTCGCCGCGACCCAGGCCACGATCAGCACGGCGGCCGCGTTCGCCACCGCGCCCCCCGCGCCGTCCGCCACCCGCAGCGGACCCCGCCCCTCCCGGTCGAACTGACGCCGCAGCCGCAGGGCCGGCCGGGCCGCCAGCTCGTGCCCCACCACACCCGGCACCAGCACGGTCAGCACCGCCAGCACGGTCGCCGCCGCCGACCCGCGCTCGGCCAGCCCGGTCACCCACGGCAGCGCCCACACGCCGACCACCGCGCCGCCCACGAACCCGGCCAGGGACAGGCAGCCGGCCACCAGCCCGCGCCGGTAACCGGACACCGCGTAGGCGACGGCCACCAGTGCGAGCACCAGGTCGAGCAGGTCCACGGAGCCGCCTTTCTCTCGGACCCCCTGAGATACGGGCCGGGCGGCCCCGGTGATCAGTCGCGTGCGCGAGCGGCCAACCGGACCGCCGACCGGCCACGTGGTGCGTATATCCCCAGAAACGGCCTGGACAAGGACGATGGTTCCACCAGGTGGCACACCCCACATCGCGGGCACGGCGCGCCGAGCCGACAGTGGGACCATGCGCGTCCCCCGAAGAGCGCCGGGAACGCAACGACGGCGGCCCGCCCGCGTCCCCGGTGCCGTACTGGTGCTGCTCGGCTGCCTGCCCGGCCTGATGGCCGTCGTGGCGCTCGCCCTGTGCGCCCGGGGCGTCGAGAGCGCCGCCCCGGTCCGCCTCGCCCGGCCCGGCGCCGACCCGCAGGCCCCGGCCCACCACGCCGCCCGGCCGCGCATCCTGACCCGCTCCGTCTGGCTGGACCGGGCCGCCGCCCCGGCCCGTCAGCCGCCCCCGCGCTACGACGACAAGGTGGTCGCCGTCTTCGTCCACCACACCGACTCGCCCAACGGGTACGACTGCGCCGACACGCCCCGCATCATCCGCGCCCTGTACGCCGGCCAGACCGGCAGCCGGAGCTGGGACGACATCGGCTACAACTTCCTCGTGGACCGCTGCGGCACCATCTACGAGGGCCGCGCCGGAGGCGTGGACCGGCCGGTCACCGGCGCCCACACCCAGGGCTTCAACCACCGCACCGCGGGCATCGCCGCCCTCGGCACCTTCACCGCCGGCGTGCCCGTGCCGCGGGCCATGACCGACGCGATCGCCGCCCTCGCCGCCTGGAAGCTCGGCCTCGCCGACGTCGACCCGCGCGCCCGGGCCCGCCTGGTCTCCAGCAACGGACTCAGCCGCTTCAAGGCGGGCACCGCCACCACCCTGCCCGCCGTGGCCGGCCACGACGAGGGGTTCAGGACCACCTGCCCCGGCGCCGCCCTCACCGCCCGGCTGCCGGAGATCAGGCAGCGGGCGGCCCGGCTGCAGGGCAGGACGCCCACAGCGGGGCCGTAGCCGGCCCGCAGCCCGCTCCGAGCCGCGCGCCCTACCGTCCGGGGCACGGCACGGGAAGGCGCGTCGTGCCTCGCACCGGCGCGGCACGACCGCGCCGGGCGGGGCAGGGGACGCGGCGCCGGGCACGGGCGCGGCACGACCGCGCCGGGCGGGGCAGGGGACGCGGCGCCGGGCACGGCGCCGGACGAGTGGAGGCGGGGACCGTGAACGGCGGGCGCGGGCGGTTCACCGGGCGGGCTGGACGGACGAGGCCGGCGCGCGGCCCCTGGGCGGTGGTGTGGGCGGTCGCGGCGGTGATCCTCGGCCCGGCCGCCGCACCGCCTCCGCCCTCGACCGGGCCGACGCCGCGCCCCCGCACCACCCGCCGCCGGCCGGCACGTCCGACCGCCCGCCCGCGGACACCACCGGGAGGCGCACGGGCGCATGAACCGCCCGCCCGCGGACACCACCAGGAGGCGCACGGGCGCATGAACCGGCCGCCGGCGGACACCACCGGGAGGCGCACGGGCGCATGAAGCGGCGGTCCGGTGCCGTCCGTGCCCGGCCCGGCTACTCCCTGAAGCGCTCCCACAGCCGGGGATAGCGCTCGGCGAGCACCCGCTCGTTCTCGAAGGAGAGCGCGGTGCCCTCCGGCTCGGCCGGCGCCGGGGCGATGCCGAGGTCCGGGGCGACGGTGCCGGTGAGCTGCTCGTAGGCCTCGTCCGCCGCGTAGCCCAGCTCCTCGCCGTCCCCGTCGATCTCCTCGTCGAAGTCCTCGAGCAGGTCGGCCAGGGAGTCCGGGTCGTGCAGGGCGCCCTCGAAGACCTCCCGGCCCTGGCCGATCAGCCAGCACCGGAAGTAGTCGAACGCGTCGTCGCTGGCCCCGCCCAGCAGGACCCAGGCGGCGCCCCACAGGTCCCAGTGGTACGCCCGGTTGTACCGGGCCTCGAAGTGACGGGCGAAGTCCAGGACCAGCTCCGGGTCCAGTTGGAGCAGCCGTTCCACGAGCAGGTCCGCCTGCTCCTCCGGATCGCCCTCGGCGGCCTCGCGGGCCGCGTCGATCAGCTCCCAGAACTCCGTCTCGTCCATCACGGCACCAGCATCGGGCCTCCACCGGTGGGGCGCACGCGGAGTGTGGCGGATCGTTATGCGCCGTCCGCGCGCCCGTAGCGCGCGGCGAGCCGGACCGCGTCCGCCGCGAACCGCTCCCGCAGCCCCGCCGGCGCCAGCACCTCCGCCTCCGGACCCAGCGCCGTCAGCTGCTCGTGCGCCACCTCCTCCGACTCCACCGGCACCGTCACCGTCACCCAGCCCTCGCCGTCCGGCTCGCCCGCGCCCACGAGCGCCTCGCGCGCGGCCACCGGGTCCACGGCGTACGGCAGCCTGCGCACGCCGCCGGGGGACAGCCGCACGACGACCTCGGCGCGCAGGATCGACCGGGCGAACCGCTCGGCCTGCCCGGCCCAGAAGGCAGCCAGATCGAAGTCCGGCACCCGGTCGAAGCGCTCGCCGAGGGCGTCGACGGCGCCGAACCGGTCGATCCGGTACGTCCGGAAGGCGCCGCCGTCGGTCACCCGCGCGCACAGGTACCAGACGCCGGCCTTCAGCACGAGTCCGTACGGCTCCAGCTCCCGCTCCACCGGCCGCTCCCCGCGCCGGTACACCGCGCGGATCCGCCGGTCGGCCCACACCGCCTCGGCGATCACCGGCAGCGGCGCGGGCGTCTCCGGCTCCTGGAACCAGGCCGGCGCGTCCAGGTGGAACCGCCGGGCGGCGCTGTCCGGCGCGTCCCGCAGGGAGGGCAGCAGCGCGGCGGACACCTTCAGCCGGGCGGCGCCCGCCGCGTCCTGCAGCCCCATCTCGCGCAGCGCGCCCGGCACCCCGCTCAGGAACAGCGCCTCGGCCTCGGTGCGCGCCAGCCCCGTCAGCCGCGTCCGGTACCCGCCGACCAGCCGGTAGCCGCCGGCCCGCCCCCGGTCCGCGTACACCGGCACGCCCGCCTCCGACAGCGCCTGCGCGTCCCGGGTGACCGTCCGCTCCGACACCTCGAGCTCCCGCGCCAGCTCGGCGGCGGTCATGGAGGGCCGGGACTGGAGGAGGAGCACCATCTTGATGAGGCGGGCGGCACGCATGGCCCCATCCTGCCGGGGGCCACCGACAGCGGAAGGGGTACGGCGACCGCCGTACCCCTTCCGTGGACAAGCCGGTGACTACAGCCCGTACTTCGCCCGGGCCTCCTTCACCGCCGTCGCCTGGACCTCGCCGCGCTTGGCGAGCTGGGCGAGCGCGGCGACGACGATCGACTGGGCGTCGACGCCGAAGTGGCGGCGGGCCGCCTCACGGGTGTCGGAGAGGCCGAAGCCGTCCGCGCCCAGCGAGGACCAGTCCTGCTCCACCCACTGCGCGATCTGGTCCGGGACCTGCCGCATGTAGTCGGACACGGCCAGCACCGGGCCCTCGGCGCCCTGCAGCGCCTGCCGGACGTACGGCACCCGCTCCTCGCCGCGCAGCAAGGCCGCGTCGGCGTCGAGCGCGTCGCGGCGCAGCTCGCCCCAGGAGGTCGCGGACCACACGTCGGCGGCCACGCCCCACTCCTCGGCGAGCAGCTTCTGCGCGTCGAGGGCCCAGTGGATCGCCGTGCCCGAGCCGAGGAGCTGGATGCGCGGGGCGTTGGCCGGGACGGTCACGCCCGCGGACTCCGCCGTGTTGAAGCGGTACAGGCCCTTGACGATGCCCTCGTCGACGCCGGGCGCGGCCGGCTTGGCCGGCTGGGGCAGCGGCTCGTTGTAGACGGTGAGGTAGTAGAAGACGTTCTGGTCCTCGCCCGGCTTGGCCTCGCCGTACATCCGGCGCAGACCCTCGCGGACGATCACCGCGACCTCGTAGGCGAAGGCGGGGTCGTAGCTGAGCGCGGCCGGGTTGGTGGCGGCGATCACCGGGGAGTGGCCGTCGGCGTGCTGCAGGCCCTCGCCGGTCAGCGTCGTACGGCCCGCCGTGGCGCCGACCAGGAAGCCGCGGCCGAGCTGGTCGGCGAGCTGCCACATCTGGTCGGCGGTGCGCTGCCAGCCGAACATCGAGTAGAAGATGTAGAACGGGATCATCGCCTCGCCGTGCGTCGCGTACGCGCTGGACGCGGCGATGAAGTCGGCCATCGAACCGGCCTCGGTGATCCCCTCGTTGAGGATCTGGCCGTTCTTGGCCTCCTTGTAGTACATGAGCTGGTCGCGGTCGACCGGCTCGTACGTCTGGCCCTTCGGCGAGTAGATGCCGAGGGACGGGAAGAGGCTCTCCATGCCGAAGGTGCGCGCCTCGTCCGGGACGATCGGCACCCAGCGCCTGCCGGTCTCCTTGTCGCGGACCAGGTCCTTGACCAGGCGGACGAACGCCATGGTGGTGGCGACGTTCTGGGAGCCGGAGCCCTTGTCGAAGGCGGCGAAGGCCTTCTCGGCGGGGGCGGGCAGCGGGGCCGGCGCGTGGACGCGGCGGGCCGGGGCCGGGCCGCCGAGGGCCGCGCGCCGCTCCTGCAGGTAGCGGACCTCGGGGGAGTCGGCGCCGGGGTGGCCGTAGGGGACGACGCCGTCGGCGAAGTCGCCGTCCTTGATCGGCAGCTCCAGCAGGTCGCGCATCGCCTTGAACTCGTCCACCGAGAGCTTCTTCATCTGGTGGTTGGCGTTCTTCGACGCGAAGCCGCTGCCCAGGGTGTGGCCCTTGACCGTCTGGGCCAGGATCACGGTCGGCGCGCCCTTGTGCTCGACGGCCGCCTTGTACGCGGCGTAGACCTTGCGGGCCTCGTGGCCGCCGCGGGACAGGTGGAAGCACTCGAGGATCTTGTCGTCGCTCAGCAGCTTCGCCATCTCCACGAGCGCCGGGTCGGCGCCGAAGAAGTCCTGGCGGATGTAGGCGGCGTCGCGGGTCTGGTACGTCTGGACCTGCGCGTCCGGCACCTGGCGCAGCCGGCGTACCAGCGCGCCCGTGGTGTCCAGGGCGAACAGCTCGTCCCAGGCCGAGCCCCAGAGCGTCTTGACGACGTTCCAGCCGGCGCCGCGGAACTGGGCCTCCAGCTCCTGCACGATCTTGAAGTTGGCGCGGACCGGGCCGTCGAGGCGCTGCAGGTTGCAGTTGATGACGAAGGTGAGGTTGTCCAGTTCCTCACGGGCGGCCAGCGCGAGCGCGGCCGTCGACTCGGGCTCGTCCATCTCGCCGTCGCCCAGGAAGGCCCAGACGTGGGAGGCGGAGACGTCCTTGACGCCGCGGTTGGTGAGGTACCGGTTGAAGCGCGCCTGGTAGATCGCGGAGAGCGGGCCGAGGCCCATCGACACCGTCGGGAACTCCCACAGCCAGGGCAGCCGGCGCGGGTGCGGGTACGAGGGCAGGCCGTTGCCGCCGGACTCCTGGCGGAAGTTGTCGAGGTGTCCCTCGTTCAGCCGGCCGTCGAGGAAGGCGCGGGCGTAGATGCCGGGGGAGGCGTGGCCCTGGATGTAGAGCTGGTCGCCGGAGCCGTCCTGCTCCTTGCCCCGGAAGAAGTAGTTGAAGCCGGTCTCGTAGAGCCAGGCCGCGGAGGCGAAGGTGGCGATGTGGCCGCCGACGCCGTGCTTCGCGCCGCGGGTCACCATGGCGGCCGCGTTCCAGCGGTTCCAGGCGGTGATCCGGGCCTCCATCTCCGGGTCGCCGGGCAGGGCCGGCTCGGCGGAGGTGGGGATGGTGTTGACGTAGTCCGTCTCGAGGAGCTTCGGCAGCGCGACGCCGCCCGCCTCGGCACGCTCCAGCGTGCGCCGCATCAGGTAGGCGGCGCGGTGCGGCCCGGCCTCCCTGGCCACGGCGTCCAGGGAGGCCTGCCATTCGGCGGTCTCCTCCGGGTCGCGGTCCGGGAGCTGGTCGAGCGCGCTCGGCTGGATGGCGTTGGGGTCGGTCATGTCGCCGCCTTCCTCAGTCGAAGGGGGTTCCCTCATCGTTTAAGGGTTCGGGGTTGCCCTTGGTCTTTGGCAGGACAGGGCAGCGGACCTCGGTGGAGGTCCGCCGAGACTCTAACTCCGTGATCGATGATCGATCAAAGGTTGGAGGGGGAAAACTTCTCGATATCGAGAAAGTCGGCACGGGGTGCCTCGCGCAGGGGCACCCAGTGTCGTGATCGGTGAGGGGTTTTCGCAGGTCGGACGGCGTATGAGCGGGGGTGTGCTCGACTGGGTCAGGCGCGCGGAGCGCAGCCCAGCACGTGGGCCTTCACCAGCTCGGCGATCCGGGGATCGCGGCGCTGGAACGCCTGCACCAGCTCCTCGTGCTCCTCCGCGTAGCTCTGCTGGACCGTGCCCAGCCAGCGGATGGACAGCGCCGTGAACACCTCGATGCCCAGGCCCTCCCAGGTGTGCAGCAGCACGGAGTTGCCGGCCGCGCGCACCAGCTCCCGGTGGAAGCCGACCGTGTGGCGCACCTGGGCCGTGCCGTCGGCCGCGCGGTCGGCCTCGTACAGGGCCAGGACGTGCGGCTCCAGGGCCGAGCAGTCGCCGGCGAGGCGCTCGGCCGCCAGCTCCGCCGCGATGGCCTCCAGGCCGGCCCGGACGGGGTAGCTCTCCTCCAGGTCGGCGGCGGTGAGGTTGCGGACCCGCACGCCCTTGTTGGGGGCCGACTCGATCAGACGGAGGGACTCCAGCTCGCGCAGGGCCTCCCGCACCGGCGTCTGGCTGACCTCGAGCTCGGTGGCGATCCGCCGCTCCACGATGCGCTCGCCCGGCTGCCAGCGCCCGCTGACGATTCCCTCCACGATGTGCTCGCGGATCTGTTCGCGCAGCGAGTGGACGACGGGCGCGGTCATGGGGGCTCCTCCCAGGGGCTGACGTTTAGACAATACGGCGGGTTCGCGCCGCGCAGAGGGCGCGCGGGGTGCTTTGACGCAGGTGAGACGAGGCTTACACGGCGCGCACCCCGACAAACGCGAACACCCCGCCCGGAACGCTCCGGGCGGGGTGCCGCACTGCCGATCAGGCTGGTCAGAGGCCGAGCTCGACCTCGAACTCGCCGGCCTCCAGGATCGCCTTGACCGCCGACAGGTAGCGGGCCGCGTCGGCGCCGTCCACCAGGCGGTGGTCGTAGGAGAGGGTCAGGTACGTCATGTCGCGGACGCCGATGACCGTGCCCTCCTCGGTCTCGATGACGGCCGGACGCTTGACCGTGGCACCGATGCCGAGGATCGCGACCTGGTTCGGCGGCACGATGATCGTGTCGAACAGCGCGCCGCGCGAACCGGTGTTGGAGATGGTGAAGGTCGCGCCGGACAGCTCGTCCGGGGTGATCTTGTTGGCGCGGACCTTGCCCGCCAGGTCGGCCGTGGCCTTGGCGATGCCCGCGATGTTGAGGTCGCCGGCGCCCTTGATGACCGGGGTCATCAGGCCCTTCTCCGAGTCCACCGCGATACCGATGTTCTCGGCGTCGAAGTAGGTGATGGTGCCCTCGGCCTCGTTGATCCGGGCGTTGATGACCGGGTGGGCCTTCAGCGCCTGGGCGGCGGCCTTGACGAAGAACGGCATCGGGGAGAGCTTGACGCCCTCACGGGCGGCGAAGGAGTCCTTCGCCTTGCCGCGCAGCTTCATCAGACGGGTGACGTCGACCTCGACGACCGACGACAGCTGGGCCTGCTCGTGCAGGGCCTTGACCATGTTGTCGCCGATGACCTTGCGGATGCGGGTCATCTTGACGGTCTGGCCGCGCAGCGGGGAGACCTCGAGCGCCGGGGCCTTCTTGGCCGCGGCCGGGGCGGCGGCCGGGGCCGGCGCGGGGGCCTTGGCGGCCTCGGCGGCGGCGAGGACGTCCTGCTTGCGGATACGGCCGCCGACGCCGGTGCCCTTGACGGCGGCCAGGTCGACGCCGTTCTCGGCGGCGAGCTTGCGCACCAGCGGGGTCACGTAGGCGCCCTCGTCGGTCGCCTGGGTGGCGGTCGGCGCGGTCGGCGCGGCCGCCGGGGTGACCGGAGCCGGGGCCGGAGCGGCCGGGGCGGGGGCCGGAGCCGCCGGCTGGGCCGGAGCGGCGGGCTGGGCCGGCGCCGGAGCGGCGGCGGGCGCCGGAGCAGGGGCCGGGGCGGCGGGAGCGGCCGGGGCCGGGGCCGGAGCGGCCGGGGCAGCGGCGGCGGGCGCCGGGGCGGCCGGAGCCGGAGCGGCGGCCGGGGCGGCACCCGGGGCGCCGATGACGGCGAGCTTGGCGCCGACCTCGGCGGTCTCGTCCTCGTTCACCACGATCTCGAGCAGCACGCCGGAGGCGGGCGCCGGGATCTCGGTGTCGACCTTGTCCGTGGAGACCTCGAGCAGCGGCTCGTCGGCCTCGACGGAGTCGCCGACCGACTTCAGCCAGCGGGTGACGGTGCCCTCGGTGACGGACTCACCGAGCGCGGGCAGGACCACGTCGGTGCCCTCGGCGGAACCGCCGCCGGAGGCCGCCTCGGCGGTCGGGGCCGGGGCGGGGGCCGCCTGCTCGGTGGACGGGGCGGCCTGCGGAGCGGGCTCGGGCTCGGCGGCCGGAGCCGGCTCGGCGGCCGGGGCCGGAGCGGCCGCGGGGGCGCCGGAGCCGTCGTCGATGACGGCCAGCTCGGCGCCGACCTCGACGGTCTCGTCCTCGGCGACCTTGATGGAGGCCAGCACGCCGGCGGCGGGCGAGGGGATCTCGGTGTCGACCTTGTCGGTCGAGACCTCGAGCAGCGGCTCGTCGGCCTCGACGCGCTCGCCCTCGGCCTTCAGCCAGCGGGTGACAGTGCCCTCGGTGACGCTCTCACCGAGCGCCGGAAGGGTTACGGAAACCGCCATGGTTTCGGTTGCTCCTTACGAATTGCGGAAAGTCTGTGTCGTCGCGCCCGTTGACCGAAGGCTCAGTCGTGGGAGTGCAGCGGCTTGCCGGCCAGTGCCAGGTGCGCCTCGCCGAGGGCCTCGTTCTGCGTCGGGTGGGCGTGGATGAGCTGGGCGACCTCGGCCGGCAGCGCCTCCCAGTTGTAGATCAGCTGGGCCTCGCCGACCTGCTCACCCATGCGGTCGCCGACCATGTGGACGCCGACCACGGCACCGTCCTTCACCTGGACGAGCTTGATCTCGCCCGCGGTGTTGAGGATCTTGCTCTTTCCGTTGCCCGCCAGGTTGTACTTCAGAGCGACGACCTTGTCCGCGCCGTAGATCTCCTTGGCCTTGGCCTCGGTGATGCCGACGGAGGCGACCTCCGGGTGGCAGTACGTCACCCGCGGGACACCGTCGTAGTCGATCGGGACGGTCTTCAGACCGGCCAGACGCTCCGCCACCAGGATGCCCTCGGCGAAGCCGACGTGCGCGAGCTGGAGCGTCGGGACCAGGTCACCGACGGCGGAGATGGTCGGGACGTTGGTGCGCATGTACTCGTCGACCAGGACGTAGCCGCGGTCCATGGCGACGCCCTGCTCCTCGTAGCCGAGGCCCTGGGAGACCGGGCCGCGGCCGACGGCGACGAGCAGGACCTCGGCCTCGAACTCCTTGCCGTCGGCGAGGGTGACCTTCACGCCGTCCTGGGTGTACTCGGCCTTCTGGAAGAAGGTGCCGAGGTTGAACTTGATGCCGCGCTTGCGGAAGGCGCGCTCGAGCAGCTTCGAGCTGTTCTCGTCCTCGACCGGGACGAGGTGCTTCAGGCCCTCGACGACCGTGACGTCGGCGCCGAAGGACTTCCACGCCGAGGCGAACTCGACGCCGATGACACCGCCGCCCAGGATGATCGCGGACTTCGGCACGCGGTCCAGGACGAGGGCGTGGTCGGAGGAGATGATCCGGTCGCCGTCGATCTCCAGGCCCGGCAGCGACTTCGGCACGGAGCCGGTCGCCAGCAGGACGTGGCGGCCCTGGATCCGCTGGCCGTTCACGTCGACGGAGGTGGGGGAGGACAGCCGGCCCTCACCCTCGATGTACGTCACCTTGCGGGAGGCGACGAGACCCTGCAGGCCCTTGTACAGGCCGGAGATGACACCGTCCTTGTACTTGTGGACCCCGGCGATGTCGATGCCCTCGAAGGTGGCCTTGACGCCGAACTGCGCGCTCTCGCGGGCCTGGTCGGCGACCTCGCCCGCGTGCAGCAGGGCCTTGGTGGGGATGCAACCCCGGTGCAGGCAGGTGCCGCCGACCTTGTCCTTCTCGATCAGGGCGACGTCCAGGCCCAGCTGCGCCCCGCGCAGGGCCGCGGCGTAACCACCGCTACCACCGCCGAGGATCACTAGGTCGAAAACGGTGCTGGCGTCGTTCGCCACGTCACGTCCTCCATGCATGTGCGCCTTGCGCCGATCTCCGATGACCGGCGGGCGGCTGGTGTCCGGCCGCTTGATGCTTCGGCCCTTCGGTGGGGGCCCTGTCCTGCCGGGCTCCATCTTTGCACTTGTTCGAGGCGGACGAGACGCGGGGCCTCAGTGTGAGACACCCCACGTACCCCCGCAAACCAAGGCGCGCGGGGACGCGGAAGCGGGGACCGCGCGAACGGTCCCCGCGCTCCCGCGGCCGCCCCGCCGGGGGGCGGCCCGGGCTACCGGGCGTTCATCAGCCCAGGTCACCCGCCGCGGTCAGCTCGGCCAGCCGCACCAGCGTGCGGACGGCGGAACCGGTGCCGCCCTTCGGGGTGTAGCCGAACGGGCCGCCCTCGTTGAACGCGGGACCCGCGATGTCGAGGTGCGCCCAGGTGATCCCCTCGCCCACGAACTCGCGCAGGAACAGGCCGGCGACCAGGCCGCCGCCCATGCGCTCACCCATGTTGGCGATGTCGGCGACGGACGAGTCCATGCCCTTGCGCAGGTGCTCGGGCAGCGGCATCTGCCACGCGGGCTCGCCGACCTCCTCGGCGGCCTCGTGCAGCGCGGAGCGGAACGCGTCGTCGTTCGCCATGATGCCGAACGTCCGGCTGCCCAGCGCCAGCACCATCGCGCCGGTCAGGGTGGCGACGTCCACGATCGCGTCCGGCGCCTCCTGCGAGGCCGCCCACAGCGCGTCGGCGAGCACCAGCCGGCCCTCGGCGTCGGTGTTGAGCACCTCGACCGTCTTGCCGCTGTACATGTGCAGCACGTCGCCGGGGCGGACGGCGGAACCCGAGGGCATGTTCTCGGCCAGCGCCAGCCAGCCGGTGACGTTGACCCTGAGGCCGAGCCGGGCGGCGGCGACGACCGCGGCGAACACGGCGGCGGCGCCGCTCATGTCGCACTTCATCGTCTCGTTGTGGCCCGCCGGCTTCAGCGAGATGCCGCCCGAGTCGTAGGTGATGCCCTTGCCGACGAGGGCGAGGTGCTTGTCCGCCTTGGGGTGCGAGTAGGACAGCTTGACCAGCCGCGGGGTCGCGGCCGAGCCGCCGCCGACGCCCAGGATGCCGCCGTAGCCGCCCTTGACGAGGGCCTTCTCGTCGAGCACCTGGATCTTGAGGCCGTGCTCCTTGGCCGCGTTCTGCGCGACGCCCGCGAACGCCTGCGGGGTGAGGTCGTTCGGCGGCATGTTGATCAGGTCGCGGGCGCGGTTCAGCTCCTCGCAGACCGCGACGGCACGGGCCACGGCGCCCTTGTGGGCGGCGTCGCGCGGCTTGCCGCCGAGCACCACGGCCTCGGCCAGCGGGGCCTTGCCGTTCTTGGCCCGCGCGTCCTTGGCGCTCTCCTTGTAGGTGTCGAAGGCGTACGCGCCGAGCAGCACGCCCTCACCGATCGCGCCGATGGCGCCGGGGCCGTCGACGGGCAGCGCGAACGCGGCCTTGCGGGCGCCGGTCAGGGTCCGGGCGGCCACGCCGGCGGCCTTGCGCAGGGCCTCGGCGTCGTACCCGGCGTCCTTCTCGGGCTCCGCGCCCAGGCCCACCGCCACCACGAGCGGCGCCTTGAAGCCGGCCGGGGCGGGCAGCTTCGTCAGCTCGCCCTCGGCACCGGCGGCGCCGAGGGTCTCCAGGACGCCGGCCAGCTTGCCGTCGTACGCCTTGTCCACGGCCTCGGCGCCCGGCGCGACGACGGGCCCCTTGGCACCCTTGGCGACACCGATCACGATCGCGTCGGCCCGCAGGCCGGGCGCCGCGGCGGTGCTGAGAGTCAGAGCAGTCACGGTGGTGAAATCTCGCTTCCGATGTGAAGTTGCAGTGGCCGAAATGGGGTGGGTCGACCGGGCCCGACAGCCGACCCTAGGCCCAGGCCTGGAGGCGGGTGGCAACCGGGGCCTTCACCCTGTCGGCGAACACCCGGGACGAGACTACGCGCGTACGCCCGTTCCCTCAGCCCTGCGGGTGGTCCCCGGGCCATGCCCTGGGGTAATCCCTCGGCCATGTCTTCGGGTAATCCCTATCCCCCGGATCCCCGGC
This sequence comes from Streptomyces sp. NPDC038135, assembly GCF_055601245.1. Lineage (NCBI taxonomy): Bacteria > Bacillati > Actinomycetota > Actinomycetes > Kitasatosporales > Streptomycetaceae > Streptomyces > Streptomyces sp. NPDC038135. Next base: position 861,299 of record NZ_JBVJXS010000002.1, read on the forward strand.
GCGCAGGGTCACCGCGGCGACCGAGGTGCCGGCCAGGCGGTCGGCGAGGGAGCGGCGGCCGGGGGAGAGCACCGGCAGCGCGTTCACCAGGAAGAGCGTCACGGCGGCCGCCCACACCAGCACGGACAGCAGGAACCGGCCCTCTATCAGCAGCACGCAGGCCAGGGCGTACACGGCGACGTCGGCGGCGGTGGTGACGGCGGCCCGGCGCAGCGCCCGGCGGGACAGGCGCGGGGTGACCCGCAGTCCGAGCAGGCCCTTGCCCAGGGTGCGGCCGAGCAGCGCGAGACAGGCCCACTGGTAGAGGAAGGCGGCGAGCACGAGCGCCCCGAAGGCCTCCTCGACGTCCAGCACCGCCTCGTTCCACAGCGAGAGGCCGACCGTCTCGGAGGCGTCGAGGACGTCGCCGCGCGAGGTCAGCAGGTCGAAGCCGCCGCGGGCGGCCAGCTCCGGCACGTCGGTGACGAGCGCGGTGATCCGGTGGAAGGTGAGCGCGGCCAGCAGCCAGGCCGCCGTCAGGACCAGCGCGAAGTCGACCGACCAGGCCAGCGCGCGGCGCACGGTGAGCACGGATGATCCCCCGATCATTCCCGACGTCCGTGTAGGGCCCAGAGACTAGCGGCCGAGGGCCAGCACGACGAGGGCGCTCGTCGCGGCCGTCTCCGCGAGGGCGCCGAACACGTCGCCGGTGACCCCGCCGAAGCGCCGGGTGCAGTGGCGCAGCAGGAGTTCCGCGGCGGCCAGCGCGAGCACCACGGCCGCCGCGGCGCGCAGCGCCCCGTACGGGCCGAGGGCCGCGCCGCAGGCGGCCGAGACGACCGTGACGGCCGCCGCGACGGCCAGCGCGCCCGGCACCGGCGCCACCCCGGCGACCGCCGCGCCCAGCCCCTCCGGCCGGGCGGCCGGCACCCCGGTGCGCGCGGCCAGGGTGAGCGCCAGCCGGGCCGTGACCGCCGAGATCAGCGCGGCGGTGGCGCCCCGGGTCCAGGAGTCGCCGTAGAGCTGCGCCAGCGCGGCCACCTGGGCCAGCAGCACGAGCAGGAGCGTGATGACGCCGAACGGCCCGATGTCCGACCGCTTCATGATCCGCAGCGCGTCCTCGGCCGGCTTGCCGCTGCCCAAGCCGTCGGCGGTGTCGGCGAGCCCGTCGAGGTGCAGTCCGCGGGTCAGCGCGGCCGGCACGGCCACCGAGGCCACGGCGGCGAGCAGCGGGCCGGCGCCCAGCAGGAGCAGCAGCAGTCCCAGCCCGGCCGCGCAGGCGCCGACGGCCAGTCCGGCCACCGGGGCGTTCAGCATGCCACCGCGGGCGGCCTCCCGGTCCCAGCGGTGCACCCGGACGGGCAGCACGGTGAGCGTGCCGAAGGCGAAGCGGAGGCCGTGGAGGGCGGGGGTCCTGGACACCGGCGCAGGCTACCGGGCGCCGGTCCGGCCCCCGGCGGGCGCCCGGACGAACGGCACTGAGAGACGGGGTGATTCCGGGTAATGTGCGCACATGGGGCACTGGTGGGAGCGGAACATCATGGAGCCGGGCAAGCTCCCGCTGCTGCTCGCCCTCGCCGCCTTCGTGCTGACCTTCGTCGTCACCCGGGTCATCACCCGGCTGATCCGGGCCGGCAGGGGCCCGTTCGGCAACGTCAAGGCGGGCGGGCTGCACATCCACCACGTGGTCCCCGGTGTGGTGCTCACCGTCGTCGGCGGGTTCGGCGCGGTCGCCAGCGAGCGCAACGGCGCCGGCGGGGCCCTCGCGGCCGTGGTCTTCGGCATGGGCGCGGGTCTCGTCCTGGACGAGTTCGCGCTGATCCTGCACCTCGACGACGTCTACTGGACCGCGGAGGGCCGCAAGAGCGTCGAGGCGGTCGCCCTCACCGCGGCCCTGGTCGGCCTGCTGCTGGCCGGCTTCGCGCCGTTCGGCGTCAACGACCTGTCCGAGCAGGAGCTGCAGGACCGGGGCGGCGTCATCGGCACGATCGCGATGAACTTCCTCTTCGCGCTGGTCGCCCTGAGCAAGGGCAAGGCCCGCGTCGCGGTGTTCGGGGCGATCGTGCCGCTGGTCGCGCTCGTCGGCGCGGTCCGGCTGGCCCGCCCCGGCTCCCTGTGGGCCCGCCGCTTCTACGGCCGCCGCCCCCGCGCCCGCGCCAAGGCCGCCCTGCGCGCCTACCGCCACGACCGGCGCTGGTCCGGCCCCCGCCGCGTCGTCCAGGACTGGATCGGCGGCAAACCCGACCCCCGCCCGACCCGCCTGCCGGGGCCCCACTGAGCGCTCCGCACGGGCGGGCCGGGGCCGGATCCGTACCGTGCACATGCCGCTGGAGGGCGCCCCGCGACCGAAATTCTTGGCGCGGGGCTCAGGGGCGGAGCGGGGGCGGGGCGGGCTCGGGGGACGCGGCGGGGAGGGGGCGGCGGGCGCGGCGCCCGCGCAGGGCCGCCGCCAAACAGAGGGCGCCGACGCCCATCAGGGCGGCCAGGTGCTCCTTGCCGGCCAGGTTCTCCTTCAGCAGCACCTCGACCACCATCGCCGTGGTCACCGCGCCCACCGTGACATGGGCCCCGTAGCGCCAGGCCACGTACACGGCGAGGCCGACCACCGCCGCCGAGGGGCCGGTGTCCACCACCCGGGCGTCCGACGCGGGCAGGCCGAACGGGGCGTGCGGGCCGAGGGCGATGCCGATCCGCGCGTACAGAGTCCCGGCGAGCGTGGCGACGTAGGCGACGGCCAGCGTGCGCCACCGGCCCAGACAGATCTCGGCGACTCCGAACACGAACAGGATCTGCGCGAGCGCCCCCCACACGGGCAGGTCCAGCGCCGGCACGAACAGCGACAGCGGCGTCCGTAAGAGCGCCTGCCACAGCGGGTCCTCCGCCCGCGGCGCGCCCACGCCCTGCACGAACCGGCAACCCCACGGCTGGTTCTGCGCGTACTGCAGCAGCGCGGTCAGGCACACCGCCCCGGCCGACATCGGCGCCGCCCGCAGCCGCCGCTCGCGCAGGGGGTCGCGCACGGCGACGTACAGCGGCCCCCACTCGGCGCGGACCCAGCGGGCGGCCCTGCCCATCAGGCGTTCCTCATCTGTGCGTCTCCAGATGCCTGCGGTGCACCCACTTCGGCAGCCCCGGCGCCTCCAGGAACCCCTCCGCGCGCGCCGACGCGAGGCCGATGCGCGGCAGGTCCGCGCTCTTCTCGAAGAGCAGGAACCGCGGCTCCCAGATGGGCCGGTACTTGGCGTTGGCGCGGTACAGCGACTCGATCTGCCACCAGCGGGAGAAGAAGCTGAGCAGCGACCGCCACAGCCTCAGCACCGGACCGGCGCCGAGGCGCGCGCCACGTTCGAAGACCGAGCGGAACATCGCGAAGTTCAGCGAGACCTGCGTGATCCCGATCTCCCCGGCCCGCCGCAGCAACTCGATGACCATGAACTCCATCAGCCCGTTGTCGGAGTCCCGGTCCCGCCGCATGAGGTCGAGGGACAGCCCGTGCGGCCCCCAGGGCACGAAGGAGAGCAGCGCCCGCAGCCGGCCCTCGGCGTCCGTGCACTCCAGCATCACGCACCGGCCGTCCTCGGGGTCGGCGAGCCGCCCCAGCGCCATGCTGAAGCCGCGCTCGGTGGCCCCGTCCCGCCAGTCGTCGGCCCGCTCCACGAGGTACGCCATCTCCGCCGCCGGGATGTCCTCGTGCCGCCTGATCCGCACCCGGTAGCCGGCCCGCCGCACCCGGTTGTACGCCTGCCGGACGGTCCGCATCGCCCGCCCCTCGAGGGTGAACTCGGCGACCTCCACGATCGCCTCGTCGCCCAGTTCCAGCGCGTCCAGGCCGTGCCGGGCGTAGACCGTCCCCGCCTCCTCGCTCGCCCCCATCACGGCCGGGATCCATCCGTGCGCCCGCGCCTCGGCCAGCCACGGCGCGATGGCCCCGGGCCACGCCTCCGGGTCGCCGAGCGGATCACCGGAGGCGAGGCTCACCCCGCCGACGACGCGGTAGGCCACGGCCGCCTTCCCGGTCGGCGACCACACCACGCTCTTCTCCCGGCGCAGCGCGAAGTAGCCGAGCGAGTCCCGCTCCCCGTGCCGCTCCAGCAGCGCCCGCAGCCGCTTCTCGTCGTCCTCGGTGAGCGGGTCCACGGCGCGCCGGGAGCGGAAGGCGGCGTAGAACACGGCCAGCACGAGCACGGTGCTGAGCACGTTGACCGCCACGTTGGCCCAGTTGGGCGGGTCGATCCCGGGGAAGCGGCTCTCGTCGGCGGCCACCGAGACCAGCCGCAGCGTGCCGTAGTGCCAGCGCTCGAGGAACGTCGAACGGGCCGCGTCCGGCGCCTGGTTGGTGACCGTGACCAGCGCGCCCGCCAGCAGCGAGGCGAGCAGTCCGCCGCCCACCGCCACGGTCGCGGCCAGCCTCGGGTTCGACCGGTCGCCCTTGGCGTAGAACTCCCGCCGGCCGGCCAGCAGCGCCCCGGTGAAGACGGCCGTGAGCGCCAGGGACACCCAGTTCTGCGCGTACTGCCGGATCTCAGGGAACGCCATGGCGAAGGCGAACAGGACCAGGAACGACCCGCTCAGCACGAGGTTCAGGATCCAGGCGGCGCGTTTGCGGCGCCGCATGGTGATCGCCAGGAACGCGGTGAACACGCCCGAGGCGAAGCCGGCGGTCAGCAGGTACGGCGTGAAGAAGTTCTCCTGGTTGTGCCGGCGCACGTCCTGCCCCAGCGAAACCCACACCGCGCTCAGGAAGTTGACGAACGCGACGGCCCGCAGGTACCAGACGGCGAACGCGGCGGCCCGACGGGAGGCGCCGCCGGACCGCCGCCCCGGCTCGGCCTGCTGCTCCACGGCATTTCGGGCATCTCCCATGAGAGGGGATGATATGTGCGCCCTTGCCGTGAACCGCGCAGCCCACCACGACCGGCCACTCCGTCTCCGACCCCGCCCGTCCGCTTCCGGCGGCCCGTCCGTCTCCGGCTACGGCCGCCCGTCCGCTTCCGGCTACCGCTTCGCCTCTGGCTCCGGGCGTCCGCCTCCGGCTCCGCCTCGTGGTCTGTCTCCGGATCCGCCTGCGGGTCCGTCTCCGATGCTGCCTACCGGTCCGTCTTCGGCTCCGCCTCCTGGTCCGTCTCCGGTCCCGGCCGTCCGGGTCCGCCCCCTGGTCCGGCTCAGGATCCGGCCGTCCGTCCGCTTCCGGCTCGGCTTCCTGGCCCGCCTACCGGTCCGCTTCCGGCTCCGGCCGTCCGCCTCCGGGTCCGCCTCCTGGTCCGGCTCCGACCCGGCCGCCCGTCCGCCTGCGGCTCCGCTTCCTGGTCCGCCTACCGGTCCGTCTCCGGCGCCGCCTCCTGGTCCGTCTCCGGATCCGCCTTCCGGTCCGCTTCCGGCTCCGCCTCCTCCGGCAGTTCGGCGGCCAGCGCGGCGGCGGCCCGGACCAGCGGCAGGGACAGCAGCGCGCCCACCCCCTCGCCGACCTTCACGCCCTGGTCCAGCAGCGGCTCGAGCGCCATCCGGTCCAGCGCCTTGGCCTGCCCCGGCTCCCCGCTGTCGTGTCCGGCCAGCCACCAGTCCGGCGCCCGGAACGCGACCCGCTGGGCGACCAGCGCGCACGCGGCGGCCACCACGCCGTCCAGGATCACCGGCAGCTTGCGCACGGCGCACTGCAGCAGGAACCCGGTCATCGCGGCCAGGTCGGCGCCGCCGACGGCGGCGAGGAGCTGCAACTGGTCCCCGAGCACCGGCCGCGCCCGCCGCAGCGCGTCCCGGATCGCCGCGCACTTGCGCATCCACGCCAGGTCGTCGATCGGCTGCCCGCCCCGTCCGGTCACCACGGAGGCGTCGGTCCCGCACAGCGCCGCGACCAGCACCGCGGCGGCCGTGGTCCCGCCCACGCTGACATCGCCGAGCACCACCAGGTCCGTCCCCGAGTCGGCCTCCTCGTCGGCGACCGCGACACCGGCCCGGAACGCCGCCTCGGCCTCGTCCGCGGTGAGCGCGTCCTCGATGTCGATACGGCCGCTGCCGCGCCGCACCCGGTGCCGCACGACGTCCTCCGGGAAGGCCTCCGGCGGGCAGTCCAGCGCCATGTCCACCACCCGCACCGGGACCTCCAGGCGGCGCGCGAGCACCGCCACCGGGCTGCCGCCCTCGAGCACCGCCCGCACCAGCCGCTCGGCGCCGCCCGCCGGCCGTGCGGAGACGCCGAGTTCGGCGACGCCGTGGTCACCGGCGAAGAGCACCACGCGCGGCCGTTCGACCGGCCGTACCGGCACGGCGCCCTGCGCGGCGGCCAGCCACTCGCCCAGCTCGTCCAGCCGTCCGAGCGACCCGGGCGGCACGATCTGGCGCTCGCGCCGGGCCTCGGCGTCACGGCGAACGCCCCCGTCCGGGCGCTCGATCAGATCGGAGAAGTCGTCCAGTTCAAGGCTGCTCATTCGCCGAACAGTACCGGCAGCGGACGAACGCTCCGGCGTCACATCGCCACCACGCGGTGACGACGTCGTTGCACCAGGCACCGGTATCCCATACGTTCCGGTTTGCCGCGGAATGTCGCCCTGGGAGCCGTCCATGCAGCCCTCGCTCGCCCCCACACAGGTCACCGAGCCCTACGACCCCTTCCTCGAGCCGCGTCGCGAGGACTGCCCCTGGTGCGGTTCCCGGGGGCTGCGGACCCGGATGCGCGCCCCCGACCCGCTGCGGCACCGGCCGGGCAGCCACGCCCTCGACGAGTGCGGGGACTGCGCCCACGTCTTCCAGAACCCCCGGCTGACGGCCGAGGGCTTCGCCTTCTACCACCGGGACTCCTACGAGAGACAGCTCGAGGAGTTCGCCGAGCGCCTGCGCTCCGCCCGCACGGTCCGCCGCCGCCACCGCGCCGCCGCCCACGCCCTGTCGGCGTTGCCCGACCCGGAGAGCTGGCTGGACGTGGGCACGGGGCACGCCCACTTCCCCGAGGCGGCGAAGGAGTTCTTCCCCTACACCAGCTTCGACGGCCTGGACCCGACGGCCCGCGTCGAACAGGCCCTGCTGGACGGCCGCGTCGAGGAGGCCCACCGCGGCTACCTGAGCACGCCCGGCACGGCCGCCCGGCTGCGCGCCCGCTACGACGTGGTCAGCATGTTCCACCACCTGCAGCACGCCCCGGAGCCGCGCGCCGAACTCCGCGCCGCCCTCGCCGTCCTGCGTCCCGGCGGCCACCTCGTCGTCGAAGTCCCCGACCCGCGCTGCGCGTTCGCCGCACTCCTCGGCAGGTGGTGGTGGTCCTACGGCCAGCCACGCCACCTGCACCTGCTGCCCCTGGCCAACCTCCGCGCGGAGCTGGAACGGCAGGGCTGCACGGTCCTCGTCACCGACCGCAGCGCCCCCCACGCCCCCTACGACCTGTCAGCGGCCCTCACCCTGGCCCTGTCCCATGCCCACCCCCTGCTGCGAGCAGCCGCGGCCCCGCTGACCGACCTCGCCTGGGCCCTGGACCACGCCCTCGCCCCGCTGACCCGCCACACCCCCTTCTCCAACGCCTACCGCCTCGTGGCCCGCAAGAACACGGACGTCGCCACCCGGCCGCTGCCCTGAAGCGGGGTGCGCCGGCAGCCGGGCCGAAGAGGCCCGGGGAACGGCGCGACCGGCCGGCCGCGGCCCGCACCCGGGAACGGCCGTGCCCGCGGCGGGTGCCCGAAGCCCGGCGCCGGCGCACCGGCGCCTCAGCCGCGGAGCACCACCGCCTGCCCCGCCACGACCAGCAGCACCTGCTCGCACTCGCTCGCGAACGCCGCGTTCAGCCGCCCCAGTTCGTCCCGGTACCGCCGCCCGGAGGCCGTCGCCGGCACGATCCCCGACCCCACCTCGTTGGACACCGCGACCAGGGTCCGCCGAGTGCCCCGCACCGCCGCCGTCAGCTCCCGCACCCGCTCGCGCAGCGCCTTCTCGCCGCCGCCCGCCCACTCCGCGTCGTCCCACGCCCCGACGGAGTCCATGACGTCCGTCAGCCACAGCGACAGACAGTCGACCAGCACCGGCGGCCCGTCCTCGGCCAGCAGCGGCAGCAGGTCCGTCGTCTCCGTCGTACGCCACGACCCCGGCCGCCGCTCCCGGTGCGCGGCCACCCGCGCCGCCCATTCGGAGTCCCCGCCGCGCGTCCCGCCCGTGGCCACGTACAGCACGTCGGGGAAGGCCTCCAGACGGCGTTCGGCCTCCACCGACTTGCCCGAGCGGGCCCCGCCGAGCACCAGCGTCCGGCGCGGCACGTCCGGCACCTCCTCGTACGCCCCCACCATCAGCGTCGTGCCGTCCGGGACCGCCCGCGCCCCGGCCGCCGCGAGCCGCCGCCGCAGCTCCGCGCCCTGCGGCACGTCGTGGTCCAGGTGCACGGCGACGACGTCGGTCGTCGGGTCCACGGAACCCACCGCCCGCAGCCGGGCCAGCGCGTCCGGGCGCCCCACCACGTCGGCGAGGACCATCTGGTACGACTCCGCCGTCGCCTCCTCGAGACCCGCCGGCGCCCCGCCCGGCGGCAGGTACAGCAGCCGCTGCCCGTCGGGACCGGTCACCGCGTACCCGGTGCCGCCCGCGTCCATGGCAACCGCCCGCACCCGATGCCCCGTCAGCAGCGCCAACTCCCGCCCGTCCGGCACCCGGCCGGGCTGCGGCACCCCGGCCGGCACCTCCACCGCCGGCCCGTCGTGCGGGTGCGACAGCAGCACCTGCCGCACCCCGCCCAGCGAATGCCCGGACCGCGCGGCCGCGAACGCCGCGCCCGGCGTCAGGTCGAGCAGCAGGGCCCCGTCCACGAGCAGCGCGGTGGCCGCCCGCGCGTCGGGGCCCAGCGCGGTCGCGCAGACGGCGCAGGGACAGTCGGGGCGGGGCAGTCCCGCGGGGGCACCGGTGCCGAGCAGAGTGACTTCCACGGACCGATTTTCACCCGTCCCAGCAGGTCTTGCGCTTCCGGCTAGTCTTCCGGGGCAGAGTTGGATCAGAGGAGGCCCATATGACGGCATGGACGTGGCGGTTCGAGAAGGCCGACGGGACGGAGGTCCAGCCCGCGGTGCAGCCGGAGGAGTTCACCACCCAGGGGGACGCCGAGTCCTGGATCGGTGAGCACTGGAAGGCGCTGGAGGAGGGCGGCGCGGACCAGGTGCGCCTGTTCGAGGAGACCAGCGAGATCTACGGCCCGATGAGCCTGCACGCCGAGGCGTCGTAATCCGGCCGGGGAGTGAGGAGGGTCCTGCCGACACCCTCCTCACTGCTCTCCCAGCGTCACCTCCACGGTCTTCGCCGCGCCGTCGCGCTCGAAGGTCACCGGGATCCGCTGCCCCGGCCGCCGGGTCGCCAGGGCCTCGGCGAGCGCGGTGGCGGAGGTGACCGGGGTCCGGTCCACCTTGGTGATCACGTCACCGGGCCGCAGCCCCGCCCGCTCGGCCGCGCCGCCGCCGACGACGGTCACCACCGCGACCCCGGCGGGCCGGTAGCCGTCGTCCACGACGCCCCGCACGGTGACGCCGAGCGCGGCCCGCCCCGAGTCGACGACCTTGCCGTTCCTGACGATCTGGTCGGCGACCGTCCGCACCATCGAGGCCGGGATGGCGAAACCGATGCCGGGCGCCGCGCCGCCCAGGCCGGGATCGGAGGCGGCGAGCGTCGGGATGCCGATGACCTGCCCGTCCAGGTTCACCAGCGCCCCGCCGCTGTTGCCCGGGTTGATGGCGGCCGACGTCTGCACCATGTTGGCGATGGTGGCGCCGGGGCCGCCGTCCGAGCCGCCCTCGCTGACGGTCCGCCCGGTCGCCGAGACGATGCCCTCGGTCACGCTGGACGACAGCCCGAGCGGCGAGCCCATGGCCAGCACCATGTGGCCGACCTGGACCGTCTCCGAGTTCCCGAACACCGCCGCCCGCAGCCCGGCCGGCACCCGGTCCAGCTTGATCACCGCGAGGTCCTGCTCGGGGTAGGAGTACACCAGGCTCGCGGTGAGCGGCTCCTCGCTGCTGGCCGTGGTCACCCGGAAGGTCTTCTCGGACCCGACCACGTGCGCGTTGGTGACGATGTGCCCCTGGGCGTCGTACACCACCCCGGAGCCCAGGTCCCGGCTGGCCTGGATCTGCACGACCGACGGCAGGACCTCCCGGATCACCTTCAGGTACCGGCCCTGCACGTCGTCCAGCGCCAGCGGGAGCGCCGCCCGCTCGGACGCGCCGGGCCGCTCCACCGGCTTCGCCGACGCCGTGCAGCCCGCCGCGAGCAGCGCGGCACACAGCGCCACGAGGGCACGTACGCCCCCGCGACGGGCACGGCCAAGGAATCCGTCCATGTACCGAGTGTTTCCACGGGGGACCCTGGGGGCCCGCCGAATACACCCGAACGGGCCTGGACGCCGTGAGTGACCGCCGCCGGGCCGCCGCTAGGCCGTGTCCGCGAAGTCGCGTCTGCGTCGCGACGCCCGGCACGCACTCTCGCCGCACCGGCCGAAAGCCCGAGTACACCCAGTACGTGGGCATCCGGCCGGCACTCCCCCAGCCTTCGGCCGGGGGGACCCCCAGAGCACGCACCGGACGCCGCGACGCCCGCCCTGCGGGCGAACGACGCGACTTTGCGGACACGACCTAGCCGCGCACCCCGCACAGGTGCAGCAGCGCCGCGACCGAGCGGTAGGGGTCCGTGCGGCCGGCCCGTTCCTCGGCCGCCAGCAGGGCCTCCAGGTCGTCCGGGATCTCCGCGTCGTCCGCCGCCGTGTCGGTGAAGACCCGCACGCCGTACCAGGCGTGCAGCGGGGCGGCGATGCCGGCGAGGGTGGCGGTGAGAGCCGAGAGCCGGTCCGCCCGCACGTCGAGGCCCAGCCGGTTGCGGTAGGCCGTGGTGCCGAAGGCGGCCACCGCGCCCGCCCAGTCGCCGGACAGACCCGGCCGCATGGCGAGCGCGTCGCCGTTGCGCACCAGGAGGGACAGCAGCCCGCCGGGCGCGAGCATCCGGGCCAGGCCCGCCACCAGCGGGTCGGGCTCCTCCACGTACATCAGTACGCCGTGGCACAGCACCACGTCGAAGCTGCCGGGCAGGAAGTGCACCCCGGTGTCCTGGCCGTCGCCCTGCACCAGACGGACCCGCTCGCGGATGCCCTCGGGCTCGCCCGCCAGGGTCCGGCGCGCGGCCGCGATCATCGTCGCGTCCCGCTCGACACCGGTCACCTGGTGGCCGAGCCGGGCCAGCCGCAGCGCCTGTGTGCCCTGGCCCATCCCCACGTCGAGCACCCGCAGCCGCTGCCCGACCGGGAACCGCCCGGCTATCTGCTCGTCGAGCTGCCGGGCGACCAGCTCCTGTCGTACGACATCACGCAGCCCGCCCAGCCTGTTCAGCCAGGCATCGGCCGCACCCCCGGTGAATGCCTCTGCGCTCAGGGCCGCTCTCCGCGCTTGACCTGCGGCTTCGGCAGCCGGAGCCGGCGCATCTGCAGCGAGCGCATCAGACCGTAGGCGACCGCGCCCCGGCGGTTCTGCTCGGGGAAGCGCTCGGCCAGCCGCTTCTTCAGCCGGAAGCCGCTGATCACCGCGTCCACCACGATCAGCACGATCACCACGGCCCACAGCCACAGCGCCAGCGCCTGGATCGACGGCACCCGCACCACGCTCAGCACCAGGATCACCACGGCGAAGGGCAGGAAGAACTCCGCCATGTTGAACCGCGAGTCCACCCAGTCGCGCGCGAACCTGCGGACCGGGCCCTTGTCGCGGGCCGGCAGGTAGCGCTCGTCGCCGCCGGCCAGGGCCTGACGCTGCCGGTCCAGCGCCTGACGGCGCTCCTCGCGCTGACGCTTGGCGGCGTCCTTGCGGGTCGTCGGCGTGTTGGCGACGCTGCGGCGCTGGGACTGGGCCTCACTGCGCTTGGGAGTGGGCCTGCCCTTGGGGGCCTGCGGGTCACGGGGCTGCTTGGAGAAGTTCACGGCCGACTTGTCGGCGGACGCCTTCTCTTCCTTGGCACGGCTACGGAACACAAAACCCAAGGGTACGGGCTGCACCGGCATGGACCCCAGCCCGGCCGGGAACGATCCGGCAACACCGGACGTCTGTAGGGGGACAGAGGGGACGTCGCGGACGCTTCACCTGGAGGTCACCGGAGGGGCCCCGAGCGGTCCACCCCGGGGATCACCTACTCCTCACGCCGGAGCGGTGGGGTCCGCAGTCGTCCTTGGGGATGAGCGCATCGGTCCCCGAACAGTGCGGTAATGGAGTCAGGGCCCGTACTGTGGGTTCTGTCGCTGGATCGGTGAGCTGGAGTCCGTCAGAAGGGGGCGCGCGAAGCCCATGAGCGGTGTCATGAAGCGTATGGGGATGATCTTCCGCGCGAAGGCGAACAAGGCCCTTGACCGGGCCGAGGACCCGCGCGAGACCCTCGATTACTCGTACCAGAAGCAGCTCGAGCTGCTGCAGAAGGTGCGCCGCGGGGTCGCCGACGTGGCGACCTCCCGCAAGCGCCTGGAGCTCCAGCTCAACCAGCTTCAGCAGCAGTCCGGCAAGCTCGAGGAGCAGGGCCGCAAGGCGCTCGCGCTGGGCCGTGAGGACCTGGCCCGCGAGGCGCTGTCCCGCCGCGCCGCCCTCCAGCAGCAGGTCACCGACCTCGAGACGCAGCACTCCACCCTCCAGGGCGAGGAGGAGAAGCTCACCCTCGCGGCCCAGCGGCTGCAGGCCAAGGTGGACGCCTTCCGTACGAAGAAGGAGACCATCAAGGCCACCTACACCGCCGCCCAGGCCCAGACCCGCATCGGGGAGGCCTTCTCCGGCATCTCCGAGGAGATGGGCGACGTCGGCCTCGCCATCCAGCGCGCCGAGGACAAGACCGCCCAGCTCCAGGCCCGGGCCGGCGCCATCGACGAACTGCTCGCCTCGGGCGCCCTCGACGACCCCTCCGGCATGGCCAAGGACGACATCCAGGCCGAGCTGGACCGGCTCTCCGGTGGTACGGATGTAGAGCTGGAACTGCAGCGCATGAAGGCCGAGCTGGCCGGCGGCTCCCCGCAGCAGGCCATCGAGGGCGGCACCGGCCAGGCGCAGTCCCAGCAGCAGCCGCAGGACACCCCGCGCTTCGACAAGCAGTAGTACGGCGCCGGGACCCCGAGCCGAGGAGGCCGACGTGATCGTACGGATCATGGGGGAGGGGCAGGTGAAGCTGGACGACGCCCACTTCACCGAGCTGAACAAGCTGGACGACGAACTGCTCGCGGAGATGGAGGGCGGCGACGAGGCGGGCTTCCGTCGCACGCTCGCCACCCTGCTGGACGCCGTCCGCCGCCTCGGCACCCCACTCCCGGACGACGCCCTGGAACCCTCGGACCTGATCCTCCCGTCCCCGGAGGCGACGCTGGAGGAGGTCCGGGAGCTGCTCGGCGACGACGGCCTCATCCCGGGCTGAGCGCGGACCCGGGCCGGCCCCGGCAGGAAACGCGGGGCTCCGGGGCCGGGCGCGGACCCGTACTGTTCAGCGGGTGAGCACTCTCGAACGCGCCCGGTGCAGCCTCAAGGCCCACCCCATGGCGCTGGACGCGGCCATCGCGGCGGGCGTGCTGGCGTGCATGGTCGCCGGCTCCTTCGCGGTGCCGCGCGGGGCGAACGGCGTCACCTGGGGCGTGCGCGTCCCCGACCCGCTCGCCCTGGTCCTGATGACCGTCGCGGCCGCCGCGCTGGTGCTGCGCCGCCGCTTCCCCAAGAGCGTCCTCGCCGTCACCGGCACCGCCTCCCTGATCGAGTCCCTCACCGGCGACCCGCGCGCCCCGGTCGCGATGGCCGCCGTGGTCGCCCTCTACACCGTCGCCGCGACCACCGACCGCACCACCACCTGGCGCGTCGGCCTGCTCACCATGACCGTGCTGACCGCCGCCGCGATGCTCGCCGGCCCCCTGCCCTGGTACGCCCAGGAGAACCTGGGCCTGCTCGCCTGGACCGGCATCGGCGCCACCGCCGGGGACGCGGTCCGCAGCCGCCGCGCCGTCGTGCAGGCCATCCGGGAGCGCGCCGAACGCGCCGAGCGGACCCGCGAGGAGGAGGCCCGCCGCCGGGTCGCCGAGGAGCGGCTGCGCATCGCCCGCGATCTGCACGACGTCGTCGCCCACCACATCGCGCTGGTCAACGTGCAGGCCGGAGTCGCCGCGCACGTCATGGACCGGCGGCCCGACCAGGCCAAGGAAGCCCTCGCCCACGTCCGCGAGGCCAGCCGCAGCGCGCTCGACGAACTGCGCGCCACCGTCGGCCTGCTGCGCCAGTCCGGCGACCCCGAGGCGCCCACCGAGCCCGCTCCCGGTCTCAGCCGCCTCGACGAACTCGCCGGCACCTTCCGCAGCGCCGGACTCCCGGTCGAGGTGGCCCGCACCGACCACGGCACCGAACTCCCGGCCGCCGTGGACCTGGCCGCCTACCGGTGCATCCAGGAGGCCCTGACCAACGTCCGCAAGCACGGGGGCGCCGAGGTCAGGGCCGAGGTCAGCGTCGTACGCGTCGGCGGCAACATCGAGGTCACCGTGGTCGACGACGGAGCGGGCGCGGACGGTGAACCCGGGGACGGTGGCGGGCACGGGCTGCTCGGCATGCGGGAGCGGGTCACCGCCGTCGGCGGCACCCTGACCACCGGGCCCCGCTACGGCGGCGGCTTCCGGGTCCATGCGATCCTGCCGGTCACGACCCGTACGACGGCTCCGGGGGAGACCGCATGACGATCCGTGTCCTGCTCGCCGACGACCAGGCGCTGCTGCGCAGCGCGTTCCGCGTGCTGGTCGACTCCGAGCCCGACATGGAGGTGGTGGGCGAGGCCTCCGACGGCGCCGAGGCGGTCCGGCTGGCCAAGGAGCGGGCCGCCGACGTCGTCCTGATGGACATCCGCATGCCCGGCACCGACGGCCTCGCCGCCACCCGCCTGATCAGCGCCGATCCCGCGCTCGCCCAGGTCCGCGTGGTCATACTGACCACCTTCGAGGTCGACGACTACGTGGTGCGGTCGCTGCGCGCCGGCGCCTCCGGCTTCCTCGGCAAGGGCAGCGAACCCGACGAGCTGCTGAACGCCATCCGCATCGCCGCCGGCGGCGAGGCGCTGCTGTCCCCGGCCGCAACGAAGGGCCTCATCGCCCGCTTCCTCGCCCAGGGTGACGACGACGGCCGCGACCCGGCCCGCTCCGAGCGGCTCGGCGCGCTCACCGGCCGGGAGCGCGAGGTCCTGGTGCAGGTCGCCGGCGGCCACTCCAACGACGAGATCGCCGAACGGCTCGAGGTCAGCCCGCTGACCGTGAAGACGCACGTCAACCGGGCCATGGCCAAGCTGGGCGCGCGGGACCGGGCGCAGCTCGTCGTCATCGCCTACGAGTCGGGCCTGGTACGTCCGAGGATGGACTGATCTCCACCCGCGTGTACTGCGCGCGGAGTAGGCCTCGAATAAGGAAATGGACCTGGGGGTTACGGAACCGGCGTCCGGCATGGCCCAAGGTGGTGGGGTGGACGCCCGTCCGCGTCCCGCAGCAGCTTCTGCCGCTCACAGAAGAGAGACCCCTGACCCATGTCCTGGCTGTCGAGATTCAGCCTCGCGCAACGGGCCCTGATCGGCCTGATGTCGCTCATCGCGCTCGTCTTCGGGCTGATCGCGATACCCCAGATCAAGCAGCAACTGCTGCCCACCATCGAACTGCCCATGGTGTCGGTCATCGCGCCGTACCAGGGCGCCTCGCCCGACGTCGTCGAGAAGCAGGTCGTCGAGCCCATCGAGAACAACCTCCAGGGCGTCGACGGTGTCACCGGAGTCACCTCCACCGCGAGCGAGGGCAACGCCGTGATCATGGCGTCCTTCGACTACGGCAACGACACCAAGCGACTCGTCTCCGACGTCCAGCAGGCCGTCAACCGGGCCCGCAACCAGCTCCCGGACGACGTGGACCCGCAGGTCGTCTCCGGCTCCACGGACGACATGCCGACCGTGGTCCTCGCCGTCACCTCGGACAAGGACCAGCAGGCCCTCGCCGACCAGCTCGACACCACCGTCGTGCCGGCCCTGAAGGACATCGACGGCGTCGGCCGCGTCCAGGTCACCGGCGCGCGGGACCTGCAGGTCGCCGTCACCCCGAACGACGCGAAGCTGGCGAAGGCGGGGCTCACCTCCGCCGCCCTCGGCCAGGCCCTGCAGGCGGGCGGCGCGACCGTGCCGGCCGGCTCCTTCGACGAGGACGGCGCCAACCGCACCGTCCAGGTCGGCGGCGGCTTCACCTCGCTGAAGCAGATCCAGGACCTCAGGGTGGGCGGCGAGGGCGTGGACGAGCCCGTGCGCCTCGGTGACGTGGCCACCGTGAAGGAGCGGCCGGCCCCGGCGGACTCCATCACCCGCACCGACGGCCGGCCCAGCCTCGCCGTCAACGTCACCATGGACCACGACGGCAGCGCGGTCTCCATCTCCGACGCCGTCCAGGACAAGCTGCCCGGCCTGCGGGCGGACCTCGGCTCCGGCGCGAAGCTCACGGTCGTCAGCGACCAGGGCCCGGCCGTGTCCAAGTCCATCAAGGGCCTGACGACCGAGGGCGCGCTGGGTCTGCTCTTCGCGGTCCTGATCATCCTGGTGTTCCTGGCCTCGATCCGCTCGACGCTGGTCACCGCGGTGTCCATCCCGCTGTCGGTGGTCCTCGCGCTCATCGTGCTGTGGACCCGCGGCCTGTCGCTGAACATGCTCACGCTCGGCGCGCTGACCATCGCCATCGGCCGGGTCGTCGACGACTCGATCGTGGTCCTGGAGAACATCAAGCGGCACCTCGGCTACGGCGAGGAGCGCCGGGAGGCCATTCTCGCCGCGGTGCGCGAGGTGGCCGGCGCGGTCACCTCCTCCACCCTCACCACGGTCGCCGTGTTCCTGCCCATCGGTCTGGTCGGCGGCATGGTGGGCGCCCTGTTCGGCTCGTTCAGCATCACCGTGACGGCGGCCCTGCTCGCCTCCCTGCTGGTGTCGCTGACGGTCGTGCCGGTCCTGTCGTACTGGTTCCTGCGCGCGCCCAAGGGCACCCCCGAGGACGCCGACGAGGCGCGCCGGCTGGCCGAGGAGAAGGAGGCGAAGAGCCGCCTCCAGCGCGTCTACGTCCCCGTCCTGCGCTTCGCCACCCGCCGCCGGCTCACCAGCGTGCTGATCGCGGTGGCCGTCCTGGCCGTCACCTTCGGCATGTCCGGACTGCTGAAGACGAACTTCTTCGACCAGGGCGACCAGGAGGTCCTCACGGTCAAGGAGAAGCTGAAGCCCGGCACCAGCCTCGCGGCCACGGACGCCCAGGCGAAGAGGGTGGAGAAGCTGCTCGCCTCCACCGACGGCGTCAAGGACTACCAGGTCACCGTCGGCTCCTCCGGCTTCATGGCGGCCTTCGGCGGCGGCACCGACACCAACCAGGCGTCGTACCAGGTCATGCTGAAGGACTCGGCGTCCTACGAGGACGTGCAGAAGCATCTCGAGGACGGCCTGAAGAAGCTCGACGGCATCGGCACGACCACGGTCTCCGCCGGTGACGGCTTCGGCAGCCAGGACCTCAGCGTCGTGGTGAAGGCCTCCGACGCCGGTGCGCTGCGGGAGGCCGCCGAGCGGGTCCGCTCCACCGTGGCCGGCCTGGACGACGTCACCGACGTCACCAGCGACCTGGCCCAGAGCGTGCCGCGGATCTCGGTCAAGGCCAACTCCAAGGCCGCGGCCGCCGGGTTCGACGACCAGAAGCTGGGCGCGGCGGTCGCCCAGGCGGTGCGCGGCACGACGGCCGCGAAGGCGGTCCTCGACGACACCGAGCGCGACGTCGTCGTGAGGTCGGCCAAGCCCGCCACCACCCTCGCCCAGCTCAAGGCGCTGCGCCTCGGGCCGGTGAAGCTCGGCGACATCGCCACCGTCAAGGTGGTGGACGGCCCCGTGTCCATGACGCGGATCGACGGCCGGCGCGCCGCGACCGTCACGGCCCGGCCGACCGGCGACAACACCGGCGCGGTCAGCAGCCAGCTCCAGTCGCGGATCAAGGACCTGAAGCTCCCGGCGGGCGCGCGGGCCGAGATCGGCGGTGTCTCCTCCGACCAGGACGACGCGTTCAAGAACCTGGGTCTGGCCATGCTGGCGGCGATCGCGATCGTCTTCATGCTGCTGGTGGCGACGTTCCGCTCGCTGGTCCAGCCGCTGATCCTGCTGGTGTCCGTGCCGTTCGCGGCCACGGGCGCGATCGGCCTGCTGGTCGTCACGGGCACCCCGATGGGCGTGCCGGCCATGATCGGCATGCTGATGCTGATCGGCATCGTGGTGACCAACGCGATCGTGCTGATCGACCTGATCAACCAGTACCGCGGTCAGGGCCACGGCGTCGTCGAGGCCGTGATCGAGGGTGGCCGGCACCGGCTGCGCCCGATCCTCATGACGGCGCTGGCGACCATCTTCGCCCTGCTCCCGATGGCCCTCGGGGTCACCGGCGAGGGCGGCTTCATCGCCCAGCCGCTGGCGGTGGTCGTCATCGGCGGCCTGATCAGCTCGACCCTGCTGACCCTTCTGCTGGTCCCGACGCTCTACGCGATGCTCGAACTCCGCAAGGAGCGGCGCGCGCTGAAGAAGGCGGCCAAGCGGGAGCCCGAGCCCGAGGCGCTGGAGACCGCGGGCGTCTGAGCGAAACGGCGGGGCCCGGTCCACGGCTTGCGTGGACCGGGCCCTGCCGTACGCCGGGGAACCGTTACGGCAGCGCCAGCATCCGCTCCAGGGCGAGCTTGGCGAACGCCTCCGTCTCCTTGTCGACCTCGATCCGGTTGACCAGGTTGCCCTCGGCCAGCGATTCCAGCGCCCAGACCAGGTGGGGCAGGTCGATGCGGTTCATGGTCGAGCAGAAGCAGACCGTCTTGTCGAGGAAGACGATCTCCTTGCCCTCGGGCGCGAAACGGTTCGCCAGCCGGCGGACCAGGTTCAGCTCCGTGCCGATGGCCCACTTGGAACCGGCCGGCGCGGCCTCCAGGGCCTTGATGATGTACTCGGTCGAGCCCACGTAGTCGGCGGCGGCCACGACCTCGTGCCGGCACTCGGGGTGGACCAGGACGTTCACACCGGGGATGCGCTCCCGGACGTCGTTCACCGAGTCCAGGCTGAAGCGGCCGTGCACCGAGCAGTGACCGCGCCAGAGGATCATCTTCGCGGCGCGCAGCTCCTCGGCGGTGAGCCCCCCGTTGGGCTTGTGCGGGTTGTAGACCACGCAGTCGTCCAGCGACATGCCCATGTCCCGCACCGCGGTGTTGCGGCCCAGGTGCTGGTCGGGCAGGAAGAGGACCTTCTCGCCCTGCTCGAAGGCCCAGTCCAGGGCCCGCTTCGCGTTGGACGAGGTGCAGATGGTCCCGCCGTGCCGGCCGGTGAACGCCTTGATGTCCGCCGAGGAGTTCATGTACGAAACCGGCACCACCTGACCGGCGACGCCCGCCTCGGTCAGCACGTCCCAGCACTCGGCGACCTGCTCGGCGGTGGCCATGTCGGCCATGGAGCAGCCGGCCGCGAGGTCGGGCAGGACGACCTTCTGGTCCTCGGACGTCAGGATGTCCGCCGACTCGGCCATGAAGTGCACACCGCAGAAGACGATGTACTCGGCCTCCGGGCGCGCGGCCGCGTCCCGGGCCAGCTTGAAGGAGTCACCCGTGACGTCGGCGAACTGGATGACCTCGTCGCGCTGGTAGTGGTGGCCGAGCACGAAGACCTTGTCGCCGAGCTTCTCCTTGGCCGCGCGGGCGCGCGTCACCAGGTCCGGGTCGGACGGCGAGGGCAGGTCGCCGGGGCACTCGACGCCCCGCTCGCTCTTCGGGTCGGCCTCGCGGCCGAGCAGCAGCAGGGCGAGCGGAGACGGCTGTACGTCGAGCTCCGGGGTCTGGGCGGTGGTCACGACACGCACCCTTTCTACTTTTCGTCTAACTGACGCTATCTATCATAGCCGCTTCACGTCACTTTGACGATGCCCATTGTGTCCATGTGACGTGAATCCCGCCCCGGTCGCCCAACGGGCCGCTGTGCGTGTCCACGCGCGTGTGCGAGCATGAAGAGAGAACGAACAGCGCGACCACGCGAATGCCCGGCCCGGAATGAATCCGCGGAAACGCCGGTTGCACTCGTCGGCAAGCAGTCTCCGTACAACCCGGGAGAGATGTAGATGTCCGTATCGGACGAGACCACCACCGTCACCGACGGCATCATCCTGACCGACGCCGCCGCGTCCAAGGTCAAGGCCCTGCTCGACCAGGAAGGCCGCGACGACCTGGCCCTGCGTGTCGCCGTCCAGCCCGGCGGCTGCTCCGGCCTGCGCTACCAGCTCTTCTTCGACGAGCGCTCGCTCGACGGCGACGTGGTGAAGGACTTCGGCGGCGTGAAGGTCGTCACCGACCGCATGAGCGCTCCGTACCTCGGCGGCGCCACCGTCGACTTCGTGGACACGATCGAGAAGCAGGGCTTCACGATCGACAACCCGAACGCGACGGGCTCCTGCGCCTGCGGCGACTCCTTCAGCTGAACCGGCCACGCCCTGACGGACGAAGCGGCGGCCCCCTTTCCGGGGGGCCGCCGCTTCGTGCGTGGCCGTGGCGCGTTCGTGCGTGGCCGTGGCGCGCGGGCGTCTACCGGGCGCCGGTCCCCGGCCCCGGTGCCGCCCGCTTCACCTCGGGGAGCCGCCGGCCGTCGCTGCCGACCACCGCGCGGCCGTCGAGCGGCGCGTCGAGCCGTACGGTCTTCGCGTACAGCTTGCCCATGGCGACGCACATCTCGCCGGGCCGCGACCTCTCCGTCACCGTCACCGTCACCCGGCCCGCGCTCTCCTTCGCCGCCGCCCGGTACTGCGAGCACACCCCGCCCGTGAAACTCACGCTCAGCTCACGGCCGTCGGCGCGGTAGCCGTCCGGCCGCACGCTCCGGGTCCGCGCGCCGGGCTCGGCGGTGGCCGGCCCGCCCGGTGAGGTCAGCGCGTCGGGGTCGACGGCCGGGGCCTGCTCCAGCAGGTACTCCGGGTCCACGGCCGGGTACGCCACCGTGAAGTCGCCGCCGCCCGACGAGCCCCGCACCTCGAACAGCCACGCCGGCACCAGCACCTGACGGCCGCCGGACGAGCGGGCGGCCAGCCCGAACACCGCCTTCTCCACCTTCGCCGCTTCGGCCGCCTTCGGCGCCGTCGTCGCCGCGCCGCACGGCTGCTCGTCGCGGTCCTTCAGCGGCATCGGGCTGGCGCAGCCGCCGATGCCCATCCGGTGGGTGCTCCTCGGCCCCTTGTTCATCAGCTCCAGCGTCCGGGCCGCACCGAGCACCGGGTACGTGTCGCCCCTGACCGGCGCCGCGAGCTGCCCGTGGCCGCCCGCGAGCTCGCCGTTCGCGTCCACGACGAGGCCGGTCGTCAGGCCGTAGGTGGGCAGACCGCCCACCACCGGGTCGGCGTCGACCACCCGCTGGGCGCCCATGACCTGGCTCGCGTCGGTTTTCGCGCCGCCCTGGCCGAGCGCCTTCAGCACCGGTGCGGCCGCCTTCTCGGCGGCGGCCGCGCTCACCGGGTGCGCGGCCGGAGCGGCCGGGTCGGGTGCGCAGACGGCCGCCTTCCGGCAGTCGTCGGTGCCCGGCGCGTACCGGCTGAAGGTCCAGTCGCCCGGCGCGTCCCGGTTCACCCGCAGCACCGGCCCGGACCCGTCCTTCCCGCCGACCCGCCAGCCGCGCCCCTCGGCCACCGGCGCCCCGTCCACGCCGAGCGCCTCGGCCAGCCGTGCCACCCGCTCCCTGCCCACCTCGCCGCCGGGCAGGTACACCGGCGCCGAGCCGGG
The DNA here is from genome assembly GCF_055601245.1 of Streptomyces sp. NPDC038135. NCBI lineage: Bacteria > Bacillati > Actinomycetota > Actinomycetes > Kitasatosporales > Streptomycetaceae > Streptomyces > Streptomyces sp. NPDC038135. The sequence continues at coordinate 883,045 of NZ_JBVJXS010000002.1, forward strand.
GCCGGCCGGCAGCTCGCCCACCGCCACGTAGGTCGCGCCGTACGGGTCGGGCTCCCCGGGCGCGATGCCCTCCGTGCCGCCCCGCGTCCATCCGTCCAGGCGGAGCGGCGAGGGGGTCGCGCCCCCGCCGGACGCGCCGGCGTCCGCACGGTAGCCGGAACCGCCGCCGGCGGCGGCGAGGTACGCGCCCCCGCCGCCCACCAGCAGAACGGCCGCGGCGACCGAGACGATCACCACACGCGAACGGCTCCGCCGGGCCCACTCGCCGCCGTCCCCGTCGGCCGTCGTGCCGAGGTCGCGGGCGTCACCGCCGTCCTTCGCACGGACCGCACCGGCGTCCGCGCCGGCCGCGGTGCCGAGGTCGCGGGCGTCACCGCCGTCCTTCGCGCGGACCGCGCCGGCCGCCGGACCGGGGTCGGGGGAGTCCCCGCCGTTCTCCGCGCGGGCCGTACCGGGCTCCCCGTCGGCCGCCGTGCGGGCCGCCCCGTCGCCCGGCGCGCCGGTGCCGGCCGTCCCGCCGCCGGAGGCCTCCGGCTCGGTGGAGTCCCTGGAGTCCTCGGGGTTCTCGGGTCGCTCGGTGTTCACCGCATCGCTCCTCGCTGGCTCGTGTCCCGCGTCCCCGGCAGGGGGAACGCCGATGGGACGCGCCAGGGGAGCGCACGGTTCCCGCCCGCGCGCCCCGGCTCAGTCGCCGTAGTCCGACATCGCGTCCAGCAGCCGCGCGGAGCGCGCCGGCACCGTCACCCCGTGGATCAGCGACGGCGGCACCGGACGCGAGCCGGCGTGCCGCGGCGGCGCCCAGTGCGGCACCATCCGGGCGCAGTCCCCGCGCAGCGAGGCGAGGTCGCCCTCGAGATCGGCCGGGGCGGACGTGTGGACCTTCGGGTTCGTCATGGCGGCACCGTATGTACGAGGGAGCGACGAAGAAAGACCTACTATCAGGTAGTTTTGCCTGCTTCAGTGTCCCGCGCCAACCGGGTAGCGTGAACTGTCAAACTGTCTCCCACAGGAGAGTCCACGCCGTGCGCATCGCAGTCACCGGCTCCATCGCCACCGACCACCTCATGACCTTCCCCGGCCGTTTCGCCGACCAGTTCGTCGCGGACCAGCTGCACACGGTCTCACTCTCCTTCCTGGTCGACAACCTGGACGTCCGCCGCGGCGGCGTCGGCGCCAACATCGCCTTCGGCATGGGCCAGCTCGGCACCAAGCCGATCCTCGCCGGCGCCGCCGGCTTCGACTTCGACGAGTACCGCGCCTGGCTCGACCGCCACGGCGTGGACACCGAGTCGGTCCGGATCTCCGAGACCCTGCACACCGCCCGCTTCGTGTGCACCACCGACGCCGACCACAACCAGATCGGCTCCTTCTACACCGGCGCGATGAGCGAGGCCCGCCTCATCGAGCTCAAGACCGTCGCCGACCGCGTCGGCGGCCTCGACCTGGTCCTGATCGGCGCCGACGACCCGGAGGCCATGCTCCGCCACACGGAGGAGTGCCGGTCCCGGAACATCCCCTTCGCCGCCGACTTCTCCCAGCAGATCGCCCGCATGGAGGGCGAGGAGATCCGGATACTGCTGGACGGCGCGACGTACCTGTTCTCCAACGAGTACGAGAAGGGCCTGATCGAGTCCAAGACCGGCTGGTCGGACGCGGAGATCCTGGCCAAGGTCGGCCACCGGGTCACCACCCTCGGCTCGCGCGGCGTCCGCGTGGAGCGCTCCGGCGAGGACCCGATCGAGGTCGGCTGCGCGGAGGAGGAGCGCAAGGCCGACCCCACGGGCGTCGGCGACGCCTTCCGGGCCGGCTTCCTCTCCGGCCTGGCCTGGGGCGTCTCCCTGGAGCGCGCGGCCCAGGTCGGCTGCATGCTCGCGACGCTCGTCATCGAGACGGTCGGCACCCAGGAGTACCAGCTGCGCCGGGCCCACTTCATGGACCGGTTCACCAAGGCCTACGGGCACGACGCGGCCGACGAGGTGCGCGCCCACCTGGGCTGAGCGCCCACCGGCGCGAGGGGGCGGGCCCGGCCCGCCCCCGGTCAGCTCACCCGGCGCACCAGATAGGCCGAGCCGCGCTCCGCGGGCTCCTCGCCCACGTACTCCTGGCCCCGCATCTCGCACCACACCGGGATGTCCAGGCGGGCCGCCTCGTCGTCCGACAGGACCCGGACCGTCCCGCCCACCGGCACGTCCCCGAAGGCCTTCGCCAGCTCGATGACCGGGATCGGGCAGCGCTTGCCGAGGGAGTCGACGAGCAGCTCCCGGACCCCCGCGGCCGACACGGGCGCGGACGCCGGGACTCCCAGCTTCTCCCGCACGCCGGCCACCACCCGGGGCAGCACCTCCAGGAACCGCTCCACGTCGTCCTCCGCCGTCCCCGCCGGCAGCGACACGCGCACGTTCCCCTCGCTCAGCACGCCCATCGCCCTCAGCACATGGCTGGGCGTCAGGGTGCTGCTGGTGCAGGAGGACCCGGACGACACCGAGAAGCCCTCCCGGTCCAACTCGTGCAGCAGGGCCTCTCCGTCGACGTAGAGACAGGAGAAGGTGACGATCCCGGGCAGCCGTCGCTCCGGATCGCCCACCACCTCCACGTCCGGCACCAGCCGCGGCACCCGCGCCCGGATCCGCTCCGTCAGCTCCCGCAGCCGCAGCGCCTCCTGGGCCGCCTCGGCCCGCACCGCCCGCAGGGAGGCGGCGGCCGCCACGATCGCCGGCAGGTTCTCGAACCCGGGCGCCCGCCCCGACTCCCGCTCGTCCAGCGGCCCCCGCGGCGCGAACCGCACCCCCTTGCGCACGGCCAGCACCCCGACGCCCGAGGGGCCGCCCCACTTGTGCGCGCTGCCCGCCAGCAGCGACCAGTCGCCCTCGACCGGCCCCCACGCCAGCGACTGCGCCGCGTCCACCAGCAACGGCACCCCGGCCGCCCGGCACGCCTCGGCCACCTCCGCCACCGGCTGCACGGTGCCGACCTCGTGGTTGGCCGACTGGAGGCAGGCCAGCGCGGTGTCCGGCCGCAGAGCGGCGGCGTAGGCCGACGGGTCCACCGCGCCGGCCCTGTTCACGGCCACCCGGTGGACCGAACCGCCCTCCGCCTCGAACGCGTCAGCCGAATGGAGGACCGAAGAGTGTTCGACGGCTGACACGATCAGGTGGCGTCCCACCCGCCGCCGTCCGGCCAACGCCCCGGCGACACCCGCGTGTACGGCCCACGTCCCGGAGGACCCGAACACCACCTCGTCGGCCCGGCAGCCCACGACCTCGGCCACCGCCTCACGGGCCGCGTCGAGCAGCATCCGCGCCTTGCGCCCCTCCCGGTAGAGCCGGGCCGGATCGGCCCACCCGTCGTCGAGCGAGGCCCACAACGCCTGCCGGGCGACCGGATGGAGAGGAGCGGCGGAGGCCGCGTCGAAGTAAGCCACACGGCAACGGTAGAACGCCGGACCGCGGACAGGGGCGCGGGACCGTGTCCGTCTGCGACTGCGGCGCGGTGCGCGACCAGCCACGACGTACCCGCGCCCGCCTGCCAAACCGCGACAACCCGAGCCAATAGGCGCCCGTTCCCGACCTGAAGGAGTGACCAGCGGCGCGTATGGCACCCTCCCCGCGAACCCTCCAAGAGCGTCGGCTAGGGTTTGGTCCGCATAAACATCCAAACCCCTGCCCGACGCAGGGCGGCGACCGACCAGCGAGAAGGCCGCAGCCGTACAGCGCGGGCGAGACTCTCGGGAAGGCGCTACGTGAGTCCCAACGGCTCCGACCGCTCGCCGCGGCGCCCGATGCGGCGGAAGCTGCTGCAGGCACTGACCGCGGGCCTGGTCCTGGCGACAGCCACCGGTTGCTCGTACAACTGGGAAGACTTCCCCCGCCTTGGTATGCCCACCCCGACCACGGAAGAGGCTCCGCGGATCCTCTCCCTGTGGCAGGGTTCCTGGGCGGCTGCGCTCGCCGTCGGCGTGCTGGTGTGGGGCCTGATCCTGTGGAGCGCCATGTTCCACCGGCGCAGCCGCACCAAGGTCGAGGTACCTCCGCAGACCCGGTACAACATGCCGATCGAGGCCCTCTACACGGTGGTCCCGATCATCATCATCTCGGTGCTGTTCTACTTCACGGCACGGGACGAGACGAAGCTCCTGCACCTCTCCAAGAAGCCCGACGTCACGGTCAACGTGGTCGGCTTCCAGTGGAGCTGGGGCTTCAACTACATCGAGAGCGTTCCCGGCTCGACCGGCAACGCCAAGACCGACCCGAACCTGTCCGCCATTCCGGACCGGTACAAGGACGCCTTCCCGGCCAACGCCGGCGGCGTCTACGACGTCGGTACCCCGGGCACCCGGAACCCGCAGACGGGCAACCCCGGCCCGACCCTCTGGCTCCCCAAGGGGCAGAAGGTTCGCTTCGTCCTGACCTCGCGCGACGTCATCCACTCCTTCTGGGTGGTGCCGTTCCTGATGAAGCAGGACGTCATCCCGGGCCACACCAACGCCTTCGAGGTGACCCCCAACAAGGAGGGCACCTTCCTCGGCAAGTGCGCTGAACTCTGCGGCGTCGACCACTCCCGGATGCTGTTCAACGTGAAGGTCGTCTCCCCCGAGCGCTACCAGCAGCACCTCAAGGACCTCGCCAAGAAGGGGCAGACCGGTTACATTCCCGCCGGCATCGCGCAGACGAGCCACGAGAAGAACCGGGAGACGAACAACCTGTGAGCATCCTCAACGAACCCCAGGGTGCCGCGGCAGCTGAGGACTCGTACGAGAACGAGCTGCCGGTCAGGCGCAAGCAGCCCGGTAACGTCGTGATCAAGTGGCTGACGACCACCGACCACAAGACGATCGGCACGCTCTATCTGGTCACCTCGTTCGCGTTCTTCCTGATCGGCGGCGTGATGGCGCTGCTGATGCGCGCCGAGCTGGCCCGGCCGGGCCTGCAGATCATGTCGAACGAGCAGTTCAACCAGGCGTTCACGATGCATGGCACGATCATGCTGCTGATGTTCGCCACCCCGCTGTTCGCCGGCTTCACGAACTGGATCATGCCGCTGCAGATCGGCGCGCCCGACGTGGCGTTCCCGCGGCT
>NZ_JBVJXS010000003.1:0-752972 GCF_055601245.1 Streptomyces sp. NPDC038135
TCTTTTCTCGACCCGATTTCCTCGGTGCTTTCCAGGTTCCCGCTCTCGCGTTTCCCTTTCCGGCGGTTCCGACTCTATCAGATCCTTTCGGCGTCTGACCCCCAGTCAGCGGGGCTTGTCCTCGCGGCCGTTGGGCCGTTCCGACGTCTCAAACCTTAGCGGATCCGCTCGGCGATTCCCAATCGGGCCGTCGAGTCCCTATTCGAATTGAATTCAGGCATGCCTAAAACAATCCCTAGGGAGATCGTGCTGGTGGTGTGAGGTGCCGCTCGAGGCGGCGGAGGCGTCGTCGAGGAACCGTTACGGCTCCGCGGCAACCCGAAGAACTTTACGGATCGGGCAGGGGGGTGTCAAGCACTCCCTGTCAAGATCTTTTGTCGGGCTCAGTCCAAGTCGCTGAGCCGGCCGCCGGCGTCCGGCTGGGCGTGCTCGACCCGGCGCAGGAGCCTCGTCAGCACCTCGCCGAGCACGGTGCGCTCACCGGGGCTGAGGTCCTGGAGCAGCTCCTCCTCGAAGACGGTGGCGAGGCGCATCGCCTCCAGCCACTTCTCGCGGCCCTCGGGAGTCAGCTCGACGATCACCCGGACGCGGTTGGTCTCGTCCCGCTCACGGGTGACCAGGCCCTCGGTGACCATGCGGTCGATCCGGTGGGTCATCGCGGCCGGCGTGAGGCCGAGGCGCTTGGCCAGTTCGCTGGGGCCCAGGCGGTAGGGAGCGCCGGAGAGGACCAGGGCCTTGAGGACCTCCCACTCGGCGTTGCTGATGCCTAGGTCGGCGGTCTGGCGGCCGTAGGCGACGTTCATACGGCGGTTCAGCCTGGACAGCGCCGACACGATCTTCTCGACCTGGGGGTCGAGGTCCTGGAACTCGCGCTGGTAAGCGGCGATCTGTTCTTCGAGGGTCGGCTCCGTGACGCCGGGCGTGTCGGCCATGGCCGCAGTATGGCACGACGTCCCTTTGCCTTGAAGTCCTTGAATGTGTACTCTTTAGCTTCGAACTTTAGCTTCGAAGTCTTCACTCCTAACTTGTGAGAGAGGTGAACGTGACCAGGGCGATGGGCGCAGCGATGCGCCGGATCCACGTGGGCAACGCACTCAGCGCTTTCGGGCTCGGCTTCACGGTCCCCTACCTGTACGTCTATGTGGCGCAGGTGCGGGGCCTGGGGTCCATGACGGCGGGTCTCGTGCTCGCCGTCTTCGCCGTGGCCGCGCTGATCGTGCTGCCGTTCGCAGGCCGGGCGATCGTGCGCCGTGGCCCGCTGCCGGTTCTGCTCGCCGCTCTGGTCACCGCCGCGCTGGGCGCGCTGGGTCTGGGACTCGCGGGCAACGCGGGTGCCGTACTGCTGTCTGCCGCGGCGCTCGGCGCCGGGCAGGCCGTCATGCAGCCGGCGCTGGCCACGATGATCGTGGACTGCTCCACGGCGGAGACCAGGTCGCGGGCGTTCGCGATGCAGTTCTTCCTGCAGAACCTGGGACTGGGCGTCGGCGGCCTGATAGGCGGCCATCTGGTCGACACCACCCGGGTCTCCTCCTTCACCCTGCTGTTCGCGATCGAGGCGGGGATGTTCCTGCTGCTGGTCGCGGTGATGGCGAGCGTGCGGATGCCGCACTCGCCGCGCATCGCCGACGCTCCCTCCGCCGGGACGCGGGGAAGCTGGCGGCGGCTGCTCGGGAACCGGGTGATGGTGCAGCTGTGCGTGCTGGGCTTCGTGCTGTTCTTCGCCTGCTACGGGCAGTTCGAGTCGGGTCTGAGCGCCTACGGCGTAGAGGCCGCGGGGATATCGACCTCGGCGCTCGGTACCGCGCTGGCCGCGAACACCCTGATGATCGTCGTCGCGCAGTTCGCCGTGCTGAAGTTCGTCGAGCGGCGCCGGCGGTCACGGGTGATCGCCGGTGTCGGACTGGTCTGGGCCGTGGCCTGGATCGCGGCAGGGTACGCGGGGCTCGGGCACGGCAGCCAGGAGATGGCGACGGCGGCGTTCGTGTCGACGTACGCGCTGTTCGGTCTGGGCGAGGCGATGCTGTCGCCGACGGTCGCCCCGCTGGTGGCCGATCTGGCGCCGGAGGGGATGGCCGGGCAGTACAACTCGGCTTTCGCCCTGGTCAAGCAGTTGGCCCTGGCCGTCGGGCCGGCGGTGGGCGGCCCGCTCGGCGCCTCGCTGCACGCGCCGTACATCGTGACGTTCGTGCTCTTCTCACTGGGGATCACGGTGCTGGCGTTGCGGCTGGGGCGCGGGCTGACGGTAGCGCAGGACCAGCCCTGGGCCGCCGCGAGGAGCCGGGTGGTGGCCCGGGGTGCGGCTGCCGAGCCGGTCGTCGCGGAGGCGTAACCACCGCGCGCACCGCCGACGGCCGCTAGTCCTTCGGCAGCAGGAACTCGCACCACACCGCCTTGCCTCCGCCTGGGGTTCTTCGTGAACCCCAGGCGGAGGCGATGGTGGCCACGATGGCGATGCCCCGGCCCGACTCGTCGGCCGGTTCCGCCTGGCGGCGGCGAGGCAGGTGGTCGTCGCCGTCGGTGACCTCGATGATCAGGCGGCGGTCGGTGCGGCGCAGTCGCAGCCGCATCGGGGGTGTGCCGTGCTGGAGGCTGTTGGCGACCAGCTCGCTGGTGGCGAGGACGCCCAGGTCGTGCAGTTCGGCGGGGAAGCGCCAGCTCGTCAGGACGCCCGAGGCGAACGCTCTCGCCCGGGGGGCCGCTTCCACTCCGCCGAGGAGTTCCAGGGCCGCGTTGCGGAAGAGGTCGCCCTGGGGGCCCTTGCGCGCGGGGTGCTGGAGGACGAGGACGGCCACGTCGTCGTCGTGGTCGGCGGTGACGCCGGCCGAGCGGACCAGGCGGTCGCAGACGACCTGGGGGGTGCCGGTCGCGCCGGACAGGGCGCGCTCCAGGGAGGCGATGCCCTCGTCCAGGTCCTCGTCCCGCCGCTCGACCAGTCCGTCGGTGTAGAGGACCGCCGTGGAGCCGGGGCCCAGCGCGATCGAGCCGGAGGCGTGAATCCAGCCGCCGGTGCCGAGCGGCGGGCCGGTCGGTTCGTCGGCGCGCAGCACGGTGCCGCTCTCGTCGCGGACCAGGATCGGCAGATGGCCGGCGGAGGCGTACACCAGGCGGCCCTCGTTGGGGTCGTGGACGGCGTAGACGCAGGTGGCGATCTGGTTGGCGTCGATCTCGGTGGCGAGGCCGTCGAGGAGCTGCAGCACCTCGTGCGGGGGGAGGTCGAGGCGGGCGTAGGCCCGTACCGCGGTGCGGAGCTGGCCCATGACGGCGGCCGCCCGCACGCCTCTGCCCATGACGTCGCCGATCACCAGGGCCGTGCGGCCGCCGCCGAGGGTGATGACGTCGTACCAGTCGCCGCCCACGGCGGCCTCGGTGCCGCCGGGCTGGTAGGTGGCGGCGACGCGGAGGTCGTCGGGCTGTTCGAGTTCCTGCGGGAGCAGGGAGCGCTGGAGGGTGACGGCGGTCTCGCGCTGGCGGCGCTCGCTGGCGCGCAGGCGCTCGGCGGCCTCGGCGTGGTCGGTGACGTCGGTGGCGAAGACGAGTACGCCGGCGTCGCGGTCCCCGTCCTCGGTGACCGCGACCGGGGTGCAGGTGAACGTGTACGAGCGGCCGTCGACGGCCTTGCGGGACTTCAGCGTGCGGGGTCTGCCGCTGCGCAGCACCTGGTCGAGGAGCGGGAGCAGGCCGAGTTCGGCGAGTTCGGGCAGGCCTTCGCGGGCGGGTGCGCCCGGTGGCCGCAGGCCGAATGCCGAGGCGTAGGCGTCGTTGACGTAGGCGATGCGGTGCTCGGGGCCGTGGACGAGGGCGACGAGGGCCGGGACGCGGTCGAGGACGTCGCGCGCGGGCAGATCGTCGACGGCGGGCACCGGCGGGGCCCCGTCGGCCGGCTGTCCGGCGCGGGCCATGGGCACGGAGCCTTCCCCCCGGCGGTCCGGCGGTACCGCGGTGTCGGTGCGCGCGGCGGTGCGGCGCTGCGTTCCGGGGAGCCGGGCGCTCCAACGCGTGAAGTTCACAGTGAGGAAAGCCTCGTGGGTGCTGTGGGCGGGCAGGTGCCCGTCCGAGGACGTGGGGCAGTCTGGCAGGTGGCCGTCCGCGGCGACATCCGTCAGACGCCGGGGCGGCCCGTGGAGTTCCCGGGCGCGGTCAGGACGACCCCTTCGGGTCGTCGGAGGGGCTGTGGGGAGGCTTTCCACCGGCCGCGAGTTCGAACTCCGCGCGCGGGTGTTCGAGCGAGCCCAGCGAGACGATCTCCCGTTTGAAGAGTCCGGCGAGCGTCCATTCCGCCAGGACCCGGGCCTTGCGGTTGAAGGTGGGCACCCTGCTGAGGTGGTAGACGCGGTGCATGAACCAGGCAGGGTAGCCCTTCAGCTTGCGCCCGTAGATCTGGGCGACGCCCTTGTGCAGGCCGAGGGACGCCACCGAGCCGACGTACTTGTGGGCGTACGTCTCCAGGGGCTCGCCGCGCAGCGCGTGGGCGATGTTGTCGCCGAGGACCGCTGCCTGGCGGACGGCGTGCTGGGCGTTGGGTGCGGTGTGGGCGCCGGGTTCGGCGGCGGTGACGTCGGGGACGGCCGCGGCGTCGCCCGCGGCCCAGGCGTGCGGGGCGCCGTCGACGGTCAGTTCGGCGGTGCACTTCAGGCGGCCGCGCGCGTCGAGGGGCAGGTCGGTGGCGGCGAGCAGCGGGTGCGGTTTGACGCCGGCCGTCCACACCAGGGTGCGGGTCGGGAAGCGCTGGCCGTCGCTGAGGACGGCGACGCGGTCGGCGCAGGACTCCAGGCGGGTGTCCAGCAGGACCTGGATGTTGCGCCGGCGCAGCTGGGTGACGGTGTAGCGGCCCATCTCCTCGCCGACCTCCGGAAGGATGCGGTCGGAGGCCTCGACGAGGATCCATTTCATGTCCTCGGGGCGGAGGTTGTGGTAGTAGCGCGCCGTGTAGTGGGCCATGTCCTGCAGTTCGCCGAGCGCCTCGACTCCGGCGTAGCCGCCGCCGACGACGAGGAAGGTGAGGGCGGCGTCGCGGACCGCGGGGTCACGGGTGGAGGAGGCGATGTCCATCTGCTCGATGACGTGGTTGCGCAGTCCGATGGCCTCCTCGACGGTGCGGAAGCCGATGCCGTACTCGGCGAGGCCGGGGATGGGCAGGGTGCGGGCGACCGAGCCGGGGGCGAGGACGAGTTCGTCGTAGCCGACGAGCTCGGCGGTCCGGCCCTCCTCGGCGGTGGCGAGGGTGGAGACGGCGGCGGTGCGCACCGCGTGGTCGATGGAGGTGACCTCGCCGACGACGATGTGGCAGTGGTTCAGGACGCGGCGCAGCGGTACGACGACATGGCGCGGGGAGATGGAGCCCGCGGCCGCCTCGGGGAGGAACGGCTGATACGTCATATAGGGGTCGGGAGTGACGACGGTGATGTCGGCCTCTCCCCGCCTGAGCTCCTGCTTCAGCCTTCGCTGCAGGCGCAGGGCCGTGTACATCCCGACGTAGCCGCCGCCGACAACCAGAATGCGCGCACGTTCCTTCACCATCCCATGACGCACCCGGCGCTCTTGTTTGTCCACAGCCCCGGCAATTTGTGTGACCGGCGAGCGGGGGTGCGGGCGTCGGCGCGCGCTGTCCGGGCGGGGAGGAAGCGGGCAGGTCAGCAGGGGCGGCCCAGAGGGGGCGAAGGGTCTGTATCGGGGCGTAACCGGCCCGTAGTCCGATCGAGGGGCGCACTGTGCGGAACCTGCCCCTTCTGAATTGACTGTCTCTCAACTATGTTCGTGTGTCGACGGGGTGTAGGGGATGTGGCCGAACGGGTCCGCGAAGGCGGTTCCGCTCGGGACCGATGCCAGGTCCGCGCACTCCGTTTCAGTGGCGGGGAGTCTCCGGGGGGAGACGTCATTTACCGGGGGAACACATGCATGTTCAGGACACTCATTGGTCGTCGGCAGCCGCTCTCGCCTCCGGCGGCACGGCGGTGAGCGCGGCGCATGGCGGGCGCGCGGACTCGGCGCGCACGACGCCGCTGCGGGTGGACGCGCAGCGCAATCTGGAGCACGTGCTGCGCGCGGCGCGTGAGGTGTTCGGCGAGCTGGGGTACGGCGCGCCGATGGAGGACGTGGCACGGCGGGCGCGGGTCGGGGTCGGCACGGTGTACCGGCGCTTCCCGAGCAAGGACGTGCTGGTCCGGCGGATAGCCGAGGAGGAGACCGCGCGGCTGACCGAGCAGGCGCGGACCGCGCTCGGGCAGGAGGACGAGCCCTGGTCGGCGCTGTCCCGCTTCCTGCGGACGTCCGTGGCGTCCGGCGCGGGCCGGTTGCTGCCGCCGCAGGTGCTGCGGGTCGGCTCCGCCGGTGCGGGCGACTCGGCCGGCCCGGTCGGAGTGGTGGGCGCGGTCGGTGCGGGCGGTCCGGTGGGTCCGGTGGGTCCGGTCGGCTCCGGCGACGAGTTCCGGGTGCCGCAGCAGCGGGTGCAGCCGGGCGGCGGTGAGCTGCGGCTGGTGCCTGAGGAGGCGTCCGCGGCCGTGGCCGACGACGCCGGGGTCGGCGCGCTGCTCGAGGTCGTCGGGCAGTTGGTGGACCGGGCCCGGGAGGCGGGCGAGCTGCGGACGGACGTGTCCGTGGCGGACGTGCTGCTCGTGATCGCCACGGCGGCTCCCTCGCTGCCGGACGCGGCGCAGCAGGCCGCGGCTTCGGCGCGGCTGCTGGACATCCTGCTGGAGGGGCTCCGGTCCCGGCCGGCGTAGTGGCGGCGGCCGTCCCCCGCCCCGCGTCCGCGGCGGCGGGTCTGCCCCACCCGCACCGCGGTGCGCCTTCGCGGCCGGGCGGTGCGGGTGGCCCGCGCGGTGTGCGCGGGCGGGGGTAGTTCGGCGCCAACTGGGCGCTGGGAGGCCGAATTTCTCGTTCGGGTGACGCCTGGTACTGCGGAGATCGCCGCTGTGGCACCCTGAGCCGGTGACGGGTTGGGCTGTGCCGGTTTCGGGGGCTTTGCGCGATGGGCGTTGACGGGCGGGACGAGCCGCGTGGGGACGGTGACTCCGAGACCGGAGGACTGACCTCGCCGCAGGTGCCGAAACAGGGCGGGCCGGCCGGGGCGCCGGTCGAGGCGGGTGTGCCCGCGCAGCGGGACGGCAGGGCGCCCTCGGCCCGGCGGACGCCGCCCGCGGACGGTGAGCTGATCCACCGGATGCGCGGCGGCGACGACTCCGCCTACGCGGAGCTGTACCGGCGGCACGCCGACGCCGTGCGGCGCTACGCCCGTACCTGCTGCCGTGACGCGCACACCGCGGACGACCTGACCGCCGAGGTCTTCGCCGCGATGCTTCAGGCGGTACGGGGCGGTGCGGGGCCCGAGTACGCGGTGCGCGCCTATCTGCTGACCTCGGTGCGGCGCGTGGCCGCGCACTGGGCCAGGTCCGCCCGGCGCGAGCGGCTCGTCGACGACTTCGCCGTGTTCGCCGAGCAGGCCGCGCGGCCCTCGGAGGGGGCCGCTGACGACTCGGTGGACGTGGGCGCCGATGTGCGCGCGTTGCACGAGGCCGAGCAGTCCATGGCGCTGCGGGCCTTCCGCTCGCTGCCCGAGCGCTGGCAGGCGGTGCTCTGGCACACCGAGGTGGAGGACGAGTCGCCCAGTGACGTGGCGGTTCTGTTCGGGCTGGACGCCAACGGCACCCGGGTGCTGGCGAGCCGGGCCCGGGAGGGGCTGAAGCAGGCCTATCTCCAGGCCCATGTCAGCGCGGCGCTGACCGCTGACGAGGAGTGCGCGCGCTACGCCGACCAGCTCGGCACCTATGCGCGGCGCAAGCTGCGGCTGCGCGCCGAGCGGGGGCTGCGCAAGCACCTGGAGGAGTGCGCCAGGTGCCGGCTGGCGGCCGCGCAGGTCGAGGAGGTCGCAGGCGGTATCCCGGCGGTTGTGCCGGTCGCCGTCATCGGCTGGTTCGGGGCCGCCGGGTACGGGAAGGTCCTCGCGATCATCGCCGGGGGCGCCGGGGCGGGCGCCGCCGGGGCCGCAGCGGCCGGTGGGTCCGCCGGGGGTTCGGGGGCCGGTGGGGCGGCCGCCGCCGAGGGGCTCGGGGTGCCGGTGAAGGCCGGGATCGCGGCCGGTGTGGTCGCGGTGGCCGCGGCGGCGGTGGCGCTGGCCCTGGTGAACGACGGCCGTCCGGGGCGGGAGGTGGCCGGGCCGTCGCCGTCGGCTCCCGCCGTGACGACGCCGGCGCCGTCGGCGTCCGCGTCGCCTCCCGCGTCGTCGGCCGCGCCGACTTCCGCCCCGAGGAGGCCGCCGGTCGCGCCGCCGGTGGTGCCGGCCTCCCGGAGGAGTCCGACGCCGGTCTCCTCGGCTCCCTCTCCCGCGCCGACGGGTGCTCCGCGGCCCACTTCGACGCCGGGTCCCGATCCGAGTCCGACGGCCACTCCCAGTCCGGCTCCGCCTCCTCCGCCGGCTCCCGTCGTCTACGAGTGGAGCCGTCTGCGCTACGACGTCAACGGCGACGGGACCGCGCCGGAGATGCGGCTGTGGGGGAGCAGCTGGGTGTGGCAGCGGTACGGGATGTCCGTCGGCGGGAAGCGGTACGCGCGGGGTGTCAGCGTGCACGGTGGGTCGTCCGTGGTCGTGGACCTCAATCGCCGGTGCACGGCGTACGACGCGCTCGTCGGGGTCGACGACATGACTCTCGGTCTCGGTGAGGTCGTGTTCTCCGTGTACGCCGACGGGGTTCCGGTGTGGCGGTCCGGGGTGGTCGCGGGGCGGGACGCGGCGGTGCCCGTGCATGTCGATCTCACCGGGCGGGAGCGCGTGCGGCTGGTGGTGTCGCCGGGGGGTCCGGGGTTCGGGCGGGTGGCGCTTGCGGACTGGGCGGAGGCGCGGTTCAGCTGCTGAGGCGGGGGCGCCGGTGCTCGGGGGTTCACTGAGCCGATGCTTCCTCGGTGCCCTGAGCCACGGTGGGCCGGGGGCCTGGTCGCGCACCGGCGCCGGAGATGCACCGCTGCTCGGGGATCCGCTGAACCGGTGCTCGCTCAGCGCCCCCAGCCACGCTGGGCCGGGGGCCGGGACGCGCACCGGCGCCGGAGAGGCACCGCTGCTCGGGGATCCGCTGAACCGGTGCTCGCTCAGCGCCCCCAGCCACGCTGGGCCGGGGGCCTGGTCGCGCACCGGCGCCAGAGAGGCACCGCTGCGCCCACCCGTGCCGCCCCTAGCGGCACGCATGCCCGCAGCTGGGGCGAGCCCGATGCCGTCAGCCGGCTGGGGGTGGGCGCTGGCCCTAGCACTCGGGAGCCCGCAGCTGGGGCGGGACCACGCAGCCTCATCGGCCGCTGCCGGGTGGGCGCCGCCCCTGGCTGCATGCATGCCAGCAGCTGAGCGGCTCGAGTGTCGGTGGCTGCGCGGGCTCGGGGGGCCGCAGTCCCCCGGTGTCTCCCCTTCCCCCGGACACGGTTCAAGCGCCGGAGGCCAGGGCGTTTTTGCGGGGTTGGATTCCTGAGGGGACTGCTCGGGCTCGGGCTGGGGTGCCGGTCCAGCAAGTGCCTCGGCGGGACAGCAGGCGGCGGAGCCAGAGTTCGAGGGCGGTCAGGTCGGCCAGGCCGTCCAGGGGGAGGGGTTCGCCCATCGCGGCGGCGCGGACGGCCTTGCGGATCACCCGGGCCTCCACCAGGCCGGCGTCGGCCAGCAGGGGTGTGGCGAACAGGTCCATCAGGTCGTCGGCGGCGAGGCGCAGGCCCGCGCGGGTGGCCGCCGCCGAGGAGGCCTGGGACGGGGCGCCCCAGCCGGGCGGGAGGTCGGTGACGCCGGCGCCCTCCAGCACCCTGCGCAGGACGGAGGCGCGGGCGCCGGGCTGGACGCGCAGGGCCTCGGGGAGGGCGCGGCAGGCGCGGACGACCTGGTTGTCGAGGAAGGGCGCGTGCAGCCGCTGGGAGCGGACCTCGGCGGCCTGCTCCAGGACGCGGAGGTCGGCGGCGTGGCGGGCGAGGGCGGCACGCGCGCGGTAGTCGCCGGGACGCTGGCCGGAGCCGAGGGCGGACCGGTCCGCCTCCCCCTGCAGCAGAACCGATACTTCAGCCAGTGCCTCCCCGGTCAGCCAGCGGGCCGCCGGGCCGGGTCTCGCCCAGGTGAGCCCGGCGAGGGAGGCGCCGACCGCGCCCTTGGGCTCGTCGAAGCGCTGGCGCATCAGCCGCTCGGCGAGCAGTTCCAGGCCCGTCCGGTACGGGGTGCGGGCCAGTCGCCGGGCGGCGCCGTACACACGGGCGGGGACCATCACCGAGCCGTCGGCCCGGGCGAGCGCGGCGACCGGCCGGACCAGGTGGCGCCGTCTGCGGTCCAGGAGGAGGTCGGCGAGGCGGGCGGGGTGGGCGTCCAGGACCTGGCGGGCGCCGTGTCCGGTGAAGTGGTCGGCGCTGCCGGCGGCGAGGCGGGCGCGGTGGCGGGCGGCCGTCACCAGGGAGGGGCCCGGTTCGTCGGTGAGGGGGCCGTCGAGATCGGCGTACGGCAGGCTCTCCTCGCCTCCGGTGACCACGACGTGGTGCAGGCGCGGGTTGGCCGCGAGGGCGCCGGCGCGTTCGACCTCGGACTCGCGGCCGCGGACGGCGAGGTCGTTGAAGGTGACGGCGAGCAGCCGCTCCCCGGCGCCCGTGCCGTGGCCGAGCAGCGTGCCGGGCCTGCCGGGCAGCCCGGCGGCCAGCAGGGCGAGGGTGCCGGAGGCCGGGCCGCCGGACAGGTCGGCGCCGATGCCGGGCACGGGCATCCCGCGCGCGGCCCGCCGCTCGGCCGGTCCCATGCCGGGCACCGGCCCGGGGTCGAGGTCGGGCACGTGCCGGGGCGCCGACAGCCGTGTCCGCACCGCCTCGACGAGGGCGTCCCGTACGGCGTCCACCGCGACGTCCGGGTCGGCGGGGGGCGCGGCGACCGCGAGGGAGGCGACCGGCTCGTAGCCGGTGATCTCGCGTGCTCCGGCGCGCAGGACGAGCGCGTGTCCCGGCGGCACGCGCCGCACGCCCTCGTAGGGGGTGGTGTCGCGCAGCGCGGCCGGTACGTCGGGGGCGGCGAGGAGGGCGGCGAGGTGGCCGAAGTCGAGGTTGGCCTCGATGAGGTCGGCGAGCGGCAGCGCGGCGGTGGCGTAGGCCGTGCCGCCGGCCCAGGGGGCGTGGAAGACGGGGCGGGCGCCCGCGAGGTCGCCGCAGACGGTGATGCGGCGGCCCACCTGGACGACGGCGGTGTAGCTGCCCGGCCAGGCGGTCAGATGGCGCAGCGCGCCCCCGCGCGCGGTGAACAGGCCGCGCCGCAGCTCTTCGTCGGTGGCGCCGCAGGTGCCGAGGACGGCGATGCGGTTCTGCGCGTCGGCGTGCACCACGCGCACCTCGTCGGGGCGCCAGTCGCCGACGGCCCACAGCGGGTCGGGGTCGCCCCACAGGAGGTGGGAGCCGACCGGGTGCAGCGTCTCGCCGTCGTGTCCGGTGGCGCCGGCGGAGCCGATTCCGGCGACGCCAGCGGCGGTGCTGCTCCAACCCACCAACCACCGCATCGACGCCTCCACACAGCGTGGACAACCAGTGCACCGTACGAACCGGACCCATGCTGCCATGAAGAACGCGCCACGGAGGCGCGGTGACGCCGCCTTCGATCGAGGGAAACCGGTGCCGGAAGTCGCAGGGGGCGGCAGAGTACCGGTTGCGCGCCGGTGGGTGAACACCCGGTCGGTCGGGCGGCGGTGGCGGGAGTGCACGCCAGCGGTGCGACGCGAATGCGCCCCCTGCGTGCGCCCCGAAAACGCCCTTCACGCCCTCAAGTCCCGTGGTGGGAGCGGTATTCGCTCAACCGGGGCGGGGGCTGTTTTCAGCCAAATAAGTGACAGGCTCAGGGGTTTGAGCACGCTCCGTACAGGCCTGCGCAAGGCCTGTACGTACGGGCGCGCGCACGGTCCGGGAGGCGGTCTTCGCCCCCCGGACCGGTCCGCCACCCGCGGGGATGAAGGCGGCGGTGTCCCCCAGCCCACTGGATCCAGTACAGCGGGCCGACCCACGCGACTGCCATGGAACCGCTCCCCGGATGGCCGGAGAAGAGCGCACGGGCGGGCGCACGGCCACACGTGCGGGGGCACGCCGCGACGCCTCGTGCACGGTGCGTACAGGACCGTACTCCCGTACGGACCACAATCCCGCCATCCGGAACAATGCCCCTTAACGCTTGGGATGCGGCGAACTACGCTGGGTTTACGAATGCCGCACGGTTATGCCAGCGCGGCAGCCGTCTGTGTCGAGGGGTGACGCATGTCCAGGGAGCAACGCGGGCCGAACGACAAACTCGGCGCCGTTCTCGCCCTCGCGGGAATCAGCAACGCGGGACTCGCGCGACGCGTCAACGACCTTGGCGCCCAACGCGGGTTGACGCTTCGCTATGACAAGACCTCGGTGGCGCGCTGGGTGTCGAAGGGGATGGTGCCGCAGGGCGCGGCGCCGCACCTCATCGCGGCCGCCATCGGCCAGAAGCTCGGCCGTCCGGTGCCGCTCCACGAGATAGGGCTGGCGGACGCCGATCCAGCGCCGGAGGTGGGCCTCGCCTTCCCCCGGGACGTGGGGCAGGCGGTGCGGTCGGCCACCGAGCTGTACCGGCTCGACCTGGCCGGCCGCCGGGCCGGCTCGGGCGGCATCTGGCAGTCCCTCGCGGGGTCGTTCGCGGTGACCGCGTACGCGACGCCCGCGTCCCGGTGGCTGATAACCCCCGCCGACAGCTCGGTCGCGCGGGAGGCGAACTCCGCCGAGGGCTCCGGCGCACCGCTCAAAGTCGGCCACAGCGATGTGCAGAAGCTGCGGGAGGCCGCCGAGGACGCCAGACGCTGGGACTCCAAGTACGGGGGCGGCGACTGGCGTTCGTCCATGGTGCCGGAGTGTCTGCGGGTGGAGGCGGCGCCGCTGCTGCTCGGCTCCTACTCGGACGAGGTGGGCCGCGCCCTGTTCGGCGCCTCCGCCGAACTGACCCGGCTGGCCGGCTGGATGGCCTTCGACACCGGGCAGCAGGAGGCGGCCCAGCGGTACTACATCCAGGCGCTGCGTCTCGCCCGCGCGGCGGCGGACGTCCCGCTCGGCGGGTACGTGCTGGCCTCCATGTCGCTGCAGGCGACGTACCGAGGCTTCGGCGACGAGGGCGTCGACCTGGCGCAGGCGGCCCTGGAGCGCAACCGGGGGCTGGCGACCGCCCGCACCATGAGCTTCTTCCGGCTGGTGGAGGCGCGGGCGCACGCGCGTGCGGGGGACGCGCCGGCCGCCGGCGCGGCGCTGAAGGCGGCGGAGAGCTGGCTCGAGCGGTCCCGGGACGGTGACAACGACCCTTCTTGGCTTGGTTTCTATGGCTATGACCGATTCGCCGCCGACGCGGCGGAGTGCTACCGCGATCTGAAGGCGCCGCGCCAGGTGCGGCGGTTCACCGAGCAGGCGCTGTCGAAGCCGACGGAGGAGTTCGTGCGGTCGCACGGGCTGCGCCTGGTGGTGTCCGCCGTCGCCGAGCTGGAGTCGGGCAATCTGGACGCCGCCTGCGAGCAGGGGGTGCGGGCCGTCGAGGTGGCCGGGCGGATCTCCTCCGCGCGCACCACCGAGTACGTGAAGGACCTGCTGCACCGGCTGGAGCCGTACGGGGACGAGCCGCGGGTGGTGGAGCTGCGCGAGCGGGCCCGGCCGCTGCTGGTGGCTCCGGCATAGGACCGCCGATCCGGGTTTGAAGGCATTGTCAGTGGCGCAGTGCACTATCGGAGCCGGGAGGTGGTGCGGGTGCGTGAGGGTGCGTACGACTGCGACGTGCTGGTGATCGGAGGCGGCATCGTCGGCCTGTCGACGGCCTACGCGATCACGCGGGCGGCGCCGGGTACGCGGGTGACCGTGCTGGAGAAGGAGCCGGGGCCCGCCCGGCACCAGACCGGGCGCAACAGCGGGGTGATCCACAGCGGCGTCTACTACCGGCCGGGCTCGCTCAAGGCGCGGTTCGCCGTGCGCGGCGCGGCCGAGATGGTGAAGTTCTGCGCCGAGTACGGCATCGCGCACGCCGTCACCGGCAAGCTGATCGTCGCCACCGGGCGGGACGAGCTCCCCCGGCTGCACGCGCTCGCGCAGCGCGGCCGGGAGAACGGGATCCAGGTCCGCGAGCTGGGCGCCGCGCAGATCGGCGAGTACGAGCCGGAGGTGCGCGGGCTGGCCGCGATCCACGTCGGCACGACGGGCGTGTGCGACTTCGTCGGCGTGGCCCGGCAGCTCGCGCAGGCGTCGGGGGCGGAGATCCGGTACGGCGCGCGGGTGGTCCGGGTGGACCGGCGCCCGGAGCGGGGCGTGGCCGTGCTGACCGCGGCCGGGGACGTCGTGCGGGGCCGGGTGCTGGTGAACTGCGCCGGGCTGCACTGCGACGAGGTGGCGCGGCTGACCGGGGACGAGCCCGGGGTGCGGATCGTGCCGTTCCGGGGCGAGTACTACGAGCTGGCGCGGCCGGAGCTGGTGCGCGGGCTGGTGTACCCGGTGCCCGATCCGGCGTTCCCGTTCCTCGGGGTGCATCTGACCCGGGGGATCGACGGCGGCGTGCACATCGGGCCGAACGCGGTCCCCGCCCTGGCCCGCGAGGGTTACGGCTGGGGGGTCGTACGGCCCGGGGAGCTGGCCGGGACGGTGGCGTGGCCGGGGTCGTGGGTGATGGCCCGGCGGCACTGGCGGTACGGGGCCGGGGAGCTGCGCCGGTCGGTGTCCAAGGGGGCGTTCCTGACGGCGGTGCGCAGACTGCTGCCGGCCGTCGAGGAGGCGGACCTGGTGCGCGCCCCCGCCGGGGTGCGGGCGCAGGCGGTGCTGCGGGACGGGACGCTGGTGGACGACTTCCTGATCCGGGAGGGGAACCGGGCGGTGCACGTGCTCAACGCCCCGTCCCCCGCGGCGACCGCCTCGCTGCCGATCGGCCGGGAGATCGGCCGCCGCGCGCTGGACATGCTCGGGGCGCTGTGACGCCCGGGCACCGGGACGCCGCCCGCCGCCTCGGGCGGCGTCCCGGGACCTCGCGCCACCGCCGTAAAATCGGTGTCACTGTGTCTGACTCGCTGAACCTCCCCGAAGCCCCCCGGTCCGAGACCGCCGCCGCGCCGCGGCCCTCGCACGTCCCCGGTGTGTCCGTGCGGCACAGCCGGGCCAAGGGGGAGCCGCGGTTCCCCGACGGGCCCAGGGCCGACCCGGCCGGATCGCACTTCGAGCGGCGGATCCGGAGCTTCCAGCCCCGGCGGAGCAGGGTCACGGCCGGGCAGGCCGACGCGCTGCAGCGGCTGTGGCCGAAGTGGGGCCTGGACATCGACGGGCAGCGGGTCATCGACCTCGGCGAGCTGTTCGGCGACGACGGTCCCGTCGTGCTGGAGATCGGGTTCGGCATGGGTGAGGCGACCGCGCGGATGGCGGCCGGGGACCCCGGCACCAACATCCTCGCCGTCGACGTGCACACCCCGGGCCAGGGCAACCTGCTCAATCTCGCCGACCAGGCCGGGCTGTCCAACGTCCGGGTGGCCAACGGCGACGCCATCATCCTGATCCGGGAGATGCTCGCGCCCGACTCGCTCGACGGGCTGCGCGTGTACTTCCCCGACCCCTGGCCCAAGAAGCGGCACCACAAGCGGCGGCTGATCCAGCCCGAGTTCCTGACGCTGGCCGCGAGCCGGCTGCGGCCCGGGGCGGTCGTGCACTGCGCGACCGACTGGGAGCCGTACGCCGAGCAGATGCTCGAGGTGCTCACGGCGCACCCGGACTTCGAGAACACCCGGGCCGACGGCGGTTTCGCGCCCCGTCCGCCGTTCCGGCCGCTGACCCGTTTCGAGGGACAGGGGCTGGAAAAGGGACACGTGGTGAACGATCTCCTCTTCCGCCGCGTACCGCACCGGGATCGCTAGGTCCGGTACTCCCGACCAGCACCAGCCCCTTCCCCCGGTCACCGTTAGGGTCGATGCCGTGGCCATCAGTCCTCCGTCCCCGAGCTACTCCCCCGGTCCCGGAAGCGGAACGCACCCGCACTGGTGGCAGCGCCGGTGGGTGCGCTACGGGGCGCTGATCACGCTGCTGGCGCTGTCCGGCCTGGTCATCCTGGCGCTGGTGCGCCGCCAGACCGGTACCCAGGGCTTCCTGGTCGGGCTCGGCCTCGCCGTGCTGCCCGTGCCGTGGCTCCTGGCCGCCTTCCGCTGGCTGGACCGGGTCGAACCCGGCCCCTGGCGGAACCTGGTCTTCGCGTTCGCCTGGGGCGCCTGCGCGGCGGCGCTGATCGCCATCGTCGCCAACAGTTTCGCGACGAAGTGGATAGCCACCTCGACCGCCGATCCGGCCGGCGCCGACACCCTGGGCGCCACCCTGATAGCGCCCGTCGTGGAGGAGTCCGCGAAGGCCGCTGCCGTGCTGCTGGTCTTCCTCTTCCGCAGACGGGACTTCACCGGGATCGTCGACGGCGTGGTGATAGCCGGGGTCACCGCCACCGGCTTCGCGTTCACCGAGAACATCCTCTACCTGGGCACGGCCTTCGGGACCGACCAGCTCAGCGGCGGCCACGGCATCGCCTCCGTCACCGCCGCCACCTTCTTCGTGCGCGTCGTGATGTCGCCGTTCGCGCACCCCCTGTTCACCGTGCTCACCGGCATCGGCTTCGGCCTCGCCGCGCTCTCCACCGAACGCGGCCGGGCCCGGCGCGCCCTGGTCCCGCTCGGCGGACTGCTGCTGGCGATGGGCATGCACGCCCTGTGGAACGGCTCCGCGACCTTCGGCCGGGTCGGGTTCCTCGCCGTCTACGCCGCCTTCATGCTCCCCGCGTTCGGGCTGCTGACCTGGCTGGCGGTCTGGACCCGGCAGCGCGAGCTGCGGACCGTGCGGGAGGAGCTGCCCGCGTACGTGTACGCCGGGTGGCTCGGGCCTGCCGAACCGTTCGTCCTCGGGTCGATGCGGGCGCGCCGCGCCGCCCGGGACCACGCCCGCCGCCACCTCGGCGGGCGGCCCGCCGCGCGGGCGGTCGCGCAGTACGAGGCGTACGCCACCTCGCTCGCCTTCCTGCGGCACCGTGGGCGCCGGGGCCGGGCCGGCGCCGGTTCCGCCGTCCGGGAGCAGGAGCTGCTCGCCGAGCTGTGGCGGCGCCGGGAGGTGGCCCGGCCGGCGCTGGAGCACGCGGCCAGGACCGTGGCCCCGGTGCCGGCGGCCTCGGCGTACTGGGCGCGGTACGGGTATCCGGCGATGCCCGCAGGCCGCCCGGCGGCGTACGGACACCCGGGGGCGTACGGGCACCAGGGTGTCCCGTACGGATATCCGCCGGTGCCGTACGGCGCGGCGCCGAACCCGCCCGCCCCCTACGGGAACCCGTCCGCGCCGCCGCCCGGGTACCCCGGGTACAACCCGTACCGGTCCTGACCGGGCGTCCGCCCTCCGGCCGGGGTCAGGCGGAGGCCTGGTTCAGGCGGTCCACTTCCTCCTGGGTGAGCCGCAGCTCCGCCACGCCCAGCAGCGCGGGGAGCTGTTCCACCGTGCGGGCCGAGGCGATGGGGGCGGTGACCGTCGGCTGGGCGGCCAGCCAGGCGAGGGCGACCGTGGCGACGGGGGCGTCGTGGGCTCCGGCGACCTCGTCCAGGGCCGTGAGCACCCGCTGACCGCGCTCGGAGTCGAGGTGCTTGGCGGCGGAGCCGGCGCGGGCGCTGTCGACCGTCGTGCCGGGGCGGTACTTGCCGGTCAGGAAGCCCGAGGCGAGGGCGAAGTACGGGACCGCGGCGAGCCCCTCGCGGGCGGCGAGGTCCTGCAGCGGGCCCTCGTAGGTGTCGCGGGAGACCAGGTTGTAGTGGGGCTGGAGGGCCACGTAGCGGGCCAGGCCCTCGCGGTCGGAGAAGTCGAGGGAGGCCCGCAGCCGCTCGGGGCTGATGTTGGAGGCGGCGATCTGCCGGACCTTGCCCGCCTTCACCAGCTCGTCCAGGGCGCCGACGATCTCCTCCACCGGCACCTCGGGCTTGTCGAAGTGCGTGTAGTAGAGGTCGATGTAGTCGGTGTCCAGGCGGCGCAGGGAGGCGTCGGCGGCGGCCTTGATGTTGGCCGCGCTCAGCCCCTGGTACTGCGGGTGCTGGCTGACCTTGGTCGCGACGACGACGTCGGAGCGGTTGCCGCGGGCCTTGAGCCACTTGCCGATGATGGTCTCCGACTCACCGCCCTCGTTGCCCTCGATCCACGCCGAGTAGGAGTCGGCGGTGTCGACGAAGTTGCCGCCCGCGGCCGTGTAGGCGTCGAGGACGGCGAAGGAGGTCTTCTCGTCGGCGGTCCAGCCGAAGACGTTGCCGCCGAGGGCGAGCGGGAAGACCTCGAGGTCGGAGGAGCCGATCTTGCGCAGGGAAACAGTCATGCCCTGTTACAACGATCAACCCCATACCGCCCATTCCGGATTCACGCGAACGGTGTGTGAACAAGACCGGCGGCCCCGACTCCAAGGGGAGTCGGGGCCGCCGGGAAGACGGTGCGCGGCGCCGGGCCGGGTCGGGCCCGGGCCGGAATCAGGGGTTGAGGCCCTTGCCGTGCAGCCACGCCATCGGGTCGATGCCGGTGGCCGCGCCGCCGGGGTGGACCTCCAGGTGCAGGTGCGGTCCGGTGACGTTGCCGGTGGCGCCGACGCGGCCGATGACGTCGCCGGTGCTGACCTTCTGGCCGACGGAGACGCTGATCGAGGACTGGTGGCAGAACCACAGCTCGGTGCCGTCGTCGAGGGTGAGAATGGTGCGGTAGCCGTAGGAGCCGGCCCAGCCCGCCTCGGTGATGGTGCCGCTGTGGATGGCCTTGATCAGCGTGCCGGTGGGCGCGGCGAAGTCGAGACCGGTGTGGTAGCCGGAGGACCACATCGAGCCGGCCTGGCCGAACGTCGAGGTGATCGTGTACGAGGACGTCGGCAGCGTGTACTGCTTGGCCAGCTCGGCCAGCCGCTCCGCCTCCGCCTTCTTCTCCGCGGCGGCCTCGGCCTCCTTCTTGGCCTCGGCGGCCTTGGCGGCGGCTTCCTCCTTCGCCTTGGCGGCCGCGTCGGCGGCCTGCTTCTCGGCGGCGGCCGCCGCTGCCGCGGCGGCCTTGGAGTCGGCCTTGCTCTGCTGCTGCTCGGCCTGGGCCATGATCCGGCTGCGCAGGGTCTCGCCCGCGTCGGAGCCGCCCTGGTCGCTTTCGGCGGCCGCGGTGGTGCCGACCGTGCTGAGGGAAGCCGTGGTGGCCTCGGCCGCCTCGGCGTGGTCGTCGCCGAACAGGGAGCCGACGGACGGCAGATCGGGCATGGAGATGGACACCGGCGGCTTGCCGGTGTGGGCGCTGGCCATGCCGCCCGCGCCGACGGCCGCTATGACGCCGACGCCGAGGACGGTGGAGCTGCGGGCGAGTCCGCCGCCGCGCTGCTTGGCGACGCGGTGCCGGCCGCGTACGGGGCGGATGGACTCCTCGGTGGGGTTCCACTCCTCCCAGGGGCCCTCTTCGGCGCGGTAGCCGCCGTAGCCGAACGTTTCGGTGTCGGGCTGGCTGGGCACGTATGGGGCTTCGGGGGCAGGCCGGTTGGACGCCACGCGGGCGCACTCCTTTCCTTCCTCCGCCTACCGGGTTAGCTGACGGGTTCGGAGCAGGAAGGTCTCCTACGCGCGTATACGTACCGGGAACCGGATCGGTTCACGGTGGCATCCGCGTGATTCACCCCAAGGTGGTGGTTCCCCGGTTCCCTTGCGGGATTCGGCGCGTGCGCACGGAGCCGCCTCTTGTGACGGCTGGGACGACCGCGCTGCGTTATCGAACGTTAATAGACTCACGTGTGAGATTCCAAGCCGTTCGGCTTGATCATTAACGTTTCCGGGGGTGGACGTACGCCGCGCGGCCGTGGAAAACGGGCGAGTTGACCGGCATTCAGGAGTCACGAGGTTTTTGATGGTGACTCAGCGGGCAAGCGGAGGGCTTCCATCCGATCACTTTCGGTCACCTCGGGTCAGGGCCGGCGTACGGCGAGCAGTGCCATGTCGTCCGCCATGCCGCCCCCGGAGTGCCGTCTGACCTCCGCGGCGAGCCGGGTGAGCAGGGTCCGCGGGTCGGTGCAGCGGCGGCCGGCGAGCCGGCGCACCGGGTCGTAGAACCGGCCGTGGGCGTCCCGGGCCTCGGTGAGGCCGTCGGTGTGGAGCAGCAGGGTGGCGCCGGCCGGGAAGCGGGACTCGGCCGCGCGGTCGGGGCGCCGGCCGAGCTCGCCCAGGCCGAGCGGCAGCGCGGGCTCGCCCGCGGTCAGGACGTGCAGGGCGCCGTCGGCGTGCAGCAGCAGGGGCGGCGGATGACCGCGGTTGACGATCCGCACCACCCCTTCGTCGGGCGGCAGTTCGGCGAGGACGACGGTGGTGAAGCCCTCCAGCGCGTCCGCCCCGTCGCGCCGGGCGCCCTCGCGGGCCAGCGCCCGCTCCAGCCGCCCGGCCACCGCCTCCAGCGTGGGCTCCTGTTCGGCGGCCTCCCGGAACGCCCCGATCACCACGGCGACGGCGGCGACCGCGCCCATGCCCTTGCCGCGCACGTCCCCGACGACCAGCCGCACGCCGTACGGGCCGTCCTGCACCGCGTACAGGTCGCCGCCGATGGACGCGCCCTCCTGCGCCGCCTCGTACCGGGCCGCGATGTCGAGGCCGGCGATACGGGGAGCGGGCTCGGGCAGCACGGCCCGCTGGGCGGCCTCGGCGATCTCCCGGACGGAGGCGAGCCGCCGGTCGCCGAGGCGTACGACCCGGTTGATGACGACGGCCAGCAGGGCGACCGTGGCCACGGTGACCACCTGGGTGACGGTGTTGACGTCCAGGCCGGGGCCGAAGTGGGCGTGCACCGCATAGGTGGCGCCCAGTGCGGCCAGTCCGGTGAGGAGCGTGGTGCGCAGCGAGGTCAGGGGTGCGGCGACCAGCGGGGCGGCGGTGAAGAAGGGCACGGCGGTGAACTCGCGCGGGGTCAGCAGGTCGTACAGGAGCCCGCCGGCGATGAGCAGGAGGGCGAGGGCGTGGGGCAGGCTGCGCCCGGCGGAGCGGCGGCGCTCCGGGGGCAGCGGCGCGCGGCCGGCGCCGAGGACCGGGTCCGGGTCCGGGTCCGGAACGGGTCCGCTGGGGAGCCGGCCGCCCGCCCTGGCGTACGGGCTGTCCTCCACCTCACCAGGGCGCACTGCTGGTCTCCCGTGTCCTCGACGTGAGACCAGCGTGGCGGGGGCGCGGGAGGCGGGCGACCGCTGTGGCCCGAGCGGATGACCTGCTGTGACGTACGCCACTCGGCTTCCATGGGGCGGCCGTGCGGACAGGCGACGGAAAGCACTCAGGGCCGGAATCCATGAACTGGATTCCGGCCCTGAGTCTTCAGTAGCGGGGACAGGATTTGAACCTGCGACCTCTGGGTTATGAGCCCAGCGAGCTACCGAGCTGCTCCACCCCGCGTCGTTGTGTCTCAAGCATACGTCATGTCCGGGGGTGCTCCGCACACACGTTTCCGCGCGGCGCCGCTCAGGGCAGCAGATGGGCGTTCGGCGCCTTGGCCGGGCCCTCGTACTCGGGGAGCAGGACGACGTCCACGCCGGCCGCCGCCAGCACTCCGGCGCCGTCGGCGCCGGGCACGAAGGTGTCCGGCTCCCGCCAGGCCGTGACCACCCGACGCACGCCCGCGCGCAGGATCAGCTCGGCACAGGATGCGGGGCGGGAGGCGCGGCGGGAGCAGGGCTCCAGGCTGCTGTAGACGGTGGCGCCGGGCAGCCGGGGGTCGGCGGGGTCCAGCTTGGCCAGGGCCGCCTCCTCGGCGTGCACGACGGGGTCGCCGCCCTCGCGCGAGTGGCCGCGGGCCAGCTCGGCGCCGTCGGCGGCCACCACCACCGCGCCGACGCTGAACGCCGTGCGGGAGGGCGGGCACAGGGCGGCCAGCTCGCAGGCGGTGGCCAGCCAGCGCCGGTCGGCGGCGGCCGGCGCGGGGCCGGCGCCGGGGGCGGTGGGCTCGTAGCGCATGAGGACGACGTCCTCGATCCGGCGGGACTCGGTGAGCCGGAGCCGGCCGCCCTGGTACCCGCCCGGGCCGAACAGGCGCGGGGCGGCCGGGTCGCCGACGAACAGCGGGGCGAGGACGAGCTGGAGTTCGTCGGCGAGGCCCTGCTGGAGGAGCTGGGTGTGGACGGTTCCGCCGCCCTCGACCATCAGGCGCCGCACCCCGCGCACATCGTGCAGGTGGGCCAGCAGGGCGCGCCAGTCGAGCTCGGGGCCGAGCGGGACCACGTCGGCGGTCCCGCCGAGGACGCGGGCGGCCCGTTGGGCGCCCCGGTCCGTGCTGTACACGACCTTCTCGCCGCCGGTGTGCCAGAAGTTCGCGGCCGGGTCGAGGTCTCCGGAGGCGGTGACGGCGACCTTGAGCGGGTACGCCGGGCGGCCCTCGGCGACCCGGGCGGCGCGGCGCGCGGGCGAGTTGACGAGGAGCCGGGGGTTGTCGGCGCGGATGGTGCCGGCGCCGATCAGGATGGCGTCCACCGAGGCCCGCACCTCGTCGACGCGGTCGAAGTCGGCCGGGCCGGAGAGCAGCAGCCGGTCGGGGCCGGTGTCGTCCAGATAGCCGTCGAGGGAGACGGCGGCGGACAGCAGGACGTACGGGTACGGCATCGGCGCGCTCCCTCGCGAAGACCCCGGCGGAGCCTTGTTCACATTCGAATCTTGGTTCAAGTTTGAAACAAACCTACACTGGCGGCATGACGACCCGCTGGCTCACTCCCGAGGAGCAGCGCGCCTGGCGCGCCTACATCGCCGCCTCCCGGCTGCTGGAGGACGCCATCGACCGGCAGCTCCAGCAGGAGGCCGGCATGCCCCACCTGTTCTACTCCGTGCTGGCCAACCTCTCCGAGGCGCCCGGCCGGCGACTGCGCATGACCGACCTCGCCGAGACCCTGAAGATCACCCGCAGCAGGCTGACCTACGCGGTGACCAGGCTGGAGCGGGACGGGCTGGTGCGCCGGGAGGACTGCAGCCAGGACCGGCGCAGCAGTCTCGCGGTGCTGACGCCGGAGGGCACGGCCGTGCTGGAGCGTACGGCACCCGGGCACGTCGAGACGGTCCGCACGACCCTGTTCGACCGGCTCACGCCCGAGCAGGTGGGGCAGCTGGAGGAGATCTGCGCCGGGGTGGCCCGGGTGCTGGAGGGGGAGGAGACGGGGGCCGCGCCGGAGGACGTGCCCTGGCGGCGGCGGTCGTCGCCCTGTCCGGGACAGCCGCCCGAGCCGCCCCGCTCCTGAGCCCTGGCCCCGGGCGGTCCGGGCGCGGAGCCCGCGAAGCCGACCCGCGCGAAATCCGTTGCTTGAACTTTTAAGCATGAGGTAGTGTCCGGGATTGAGCTACTGCTTCAAATCTGAAGCAGATGCCCAGGGACGGAACCCGGAGGCCCGCATGTCCGACACCCCCGCCGCCACCCAGCGCGCCCGCGTGCGGGTGCCGCTGCACTTTCACGACGGCTACCGCGTCGACGCCGAACTCGTCACCTTCCACGGCCTGGACGACGGCCAGGAGCACGTCGCCGTCGTCCTCGGCGAGCCCGGCGCGGTTCCGCTGGTGCGGCTGCACTCCGAGTGCCTGACCGGGGACGTCTTCGGCTCGGCCCGCTGCGACTGCGGGCCGCAGCTCCGCGAGGCGGTCGAGCGCATCGCCGAGCGCGGAGGCGTGCTGCTCTACCTCCGCCAGGAGGGGCGCGGCATCGGCCTGTACAACAAGCTCGACGCCTACGCCCTGCAGGACCAGGGCCTCGACACCTACGAGGCCAACGCCGCGCTCGGCCTCCCCGAGGACGCCCGCGACTACACGGCCGCCGCCCAGATGCTCCGCGCGCTCGGCATCGGGGAGCTGGACCTGCTCTCCAACAACCCGGACAAGGCGGAGCAGTTGCGCTCGCTCGGCGTACTCGTCCGGGACCGGGTGCCGACCGGCGTCTTCACCACCGCCCACAACGTCCGCTACCTGCGCGCGAAGGTCCTGCAGACCCAGCACACGCTGCCGCTCGGCGAGTTGGACCTGCTGCCCGAACTGAGCGCGGGCTGAACGCGGGCCTGCCCGGGTCCGGGCGGTCCCGGACTAGTGCACGGAGAGGCCGCCGTCGACGAAGACGGACTGGCCGGTGACGTAGGCGGAGGCACGGCTCGCCAGGAACACCGCGGCGCCCGCGAAGTCCTCGGCCAGGCCGTTGCGCCCCACCATCGTGCGGGCGGCGAGCTCCGCCACCCGCTCCGGGTCGGACGACAGACGCGCGTTGAGCGGCGTCATGACGAACCCGGGCACCAGCGTGTTGCAGGTGACCCCGTACGGCGACCACGCCTCGGCCTGGGACCGGGCCAGCGACTCCAGCGCGCCCTTGGAGACGCCGTAGGCGCCGCTCTGCACGAACGCCCGGTGCGCCTGCTGGGAGGTGACGTGGACGATCCGCCCGAAGCCGCGTTCGGCCATGCCGGGTCCGAACCGCTGCCCGAGCAGGAAGGGCGCTTCCAGGTTGACCGCCATGGTGGCGTCCCAGACGTCCTCGCCCACCTCGCCCATCGGGGGCCGCAGATTGATCCCGGCGCAGTTGACGAGGATGTCGGGCTCGCCGAACACCCCGGCCGCCTTCTCGGCCGCGGCGCGCACCCCCGCGCGGGTGCTCAGGTCGCCGCTCACCCGGGCCGCCCGGCAGCCGTCGGCCGCCAGCTCCCGGACCGTGGCGTCGAGTTGCTCCTCCCCGCGCGCCACCACCACCACGCTCGCCCCGGCGCGCGCCAGGGCGCCGGCGACGGCGCGCCCGATGCCGGAACTGCCCCCGGTCACCACGGCGGCCAGACCGTCCAGCGAGAACAGCTCCGACAGATACGCCCGCGAACTCATCCCCGCACTCTAGGTCGTGACCGCGAAGTCGCGTCGTTCGCCCGCAGGGCTGGCGTCGCGGCGTCCGGTGCGTGCTCTCGGGGTGCCGGCCGGATGCCCTCGTACTGGGTGTACTCGGGCTTTCGGCCGGTGCGGCGAGAGTGCGTACTGGGGCGTCGTGACGCAGGCGCGACTTCGCGGACACGGCCTAGGACCCCCCGGGCGGCTGTGCGGGACCGCCCCACCCGTGGAGCGACACCCCGACGCCGCCGCCGAGGTACCCGCGCAGTGCGCGGCGGGCCGAGGGCACGCAGTCCTCGGGCAGCTCGTCGACGCCGGTCCAGCGGACCTGGGCGTGCTTGGCCGGTTCCCGGTTCTCGGGCTCCCCGGTCCACTCGTGGGCGGCGAAGACGACGGTGAGATAGCCGTCCGGAGCCTCGGCGCCCCGGGCGCCGTGGACGAGGTGCGCGACCTCCAGCGCCTCGGGCCGCACCGTCAGGCCGGTCTCCTCGTACAGCTCGCGCACGGCGGTGGCGGTGACCGGCTCGCCCGGTTCGCTCTTGCCCACCGGCAGGTCCCACAGGCCTCGCCCGAACTTGGCCCGCTCGCCGCGCCGCAGGAGGACCACCCGGCCGGCGGACCGGTCGTGGACGATGACGGCGGCGGCCAGCAGGGTCATGGACGCGAGGGCCGGGAGCAGGGCCCCGGGCCGGCCGTCGGTGTGCGGCTGGGTCACGGCGAGTCCCTTCGACGGGCCGCCGGGCACCGGCCGGCGGAGGCGGAGAACCCCGGGAAACGGCTCGCCCCCGGCTCGGTGTGTCGTCGAGCCGGGGGCGGTCCTTCGTAGGCCCTGTGGGACTCGAACCCACAACCAATGGATTAAAAGTCTGATGACCCTTCATTGCGTCTCGTACCGCCTCGCCGCGCCGTTCAACGTGTCACGCCCTAGTGCCTGCTCAGGGGCGTTTATCGTTCGTTCAACCTCTAGGCTTCATCGCGTCTCGTACCGCGCCGTACCGTCCCGTTGCGCGGCTTCCGGGCCAGCAGCGGGCCAGCAGGAAGGGCCCCTGACCCGCAGGTCAGGGGCCCTTTGCCCGTACGTCAATTCTACGCCGCAGAGTGTCCGTTGTCAGTGCTGGCCCGTACCGTGGGAGGCGTCCCTAGCAGCGTCTGCTGGCTGCGATGCTGTGCGCCCCTGTCCCGGTACAGCGCCCGGGGCGGGGGCGTTGTCGCGTGCCTTCCTCGCCCTCGGCACCGCGGCGGCCGCCGCCTCGGTCAGGGTCTGCTCGTACTCCGTGAAGAGGTCCAGATAGGTGTCCGCCGTCAGCGTGATGGTGCTGTGCCGCAGCTTCACCTTGGCGTCGTGGACGTCGCCGCCCCCGGCCTTGACCAGGGCGGCCGCTCCGTGCCGGAGGTCGCGCAGGTTGATGGGCGGGAGGTCGGCGGCCTCGGCCAGCCGCTTGAACTCCTTGGACACGACGTCTGGGTGAAGCCAGGCTCCGTCCTCGCCCACGAAGACCTTCCCCGTGTCCGTCCACGGCAGGCCTGCGGCCAGACGCGCCTCTCGCTCTCCCTGCTGGCGGGCGCGATGCTCCCGGAGGACGGCCACGGTCCCCCGGTCGATCATCACGGACGA
The DNA here is from genome assembly GCF_055601245.1 of Streptomyces sp. NPDC038135. Taxonomy (NCBI): domain Bacteria; kingdom Bacillati; phylum Actinomycetota; class Actinomycetes; order Kitasatosporales; family Streptomycetaceae; genus Streptomyces; species Streptomyces sp. NPDC038135. The sequence continues at coordinate 26,434 of NZ_JBVJXS010000003.1, forward strand.
CATGCTGCCCTGCGTCTTCGGCGCCGTCTCGATCGGCGTCCAGCCGTCCACCACGATCTCCGTCAGCACGTCGATGCGCGGCTGGGCCAGGTCCAGGTGACAGTTCGTCCAGTCGACGCCGACGCCCTCGCCGCGGCGGAGGCCGTGGTGGGCCACCAGATGGAAGAAGGCGTACAGGCGTGAGGCGTCCTCGGCGTGGTCGAGGAACTGACCGAGCTGGGCCGGGGTCCACACCATGACCGAGCTCGGCGTCTCGCCTGTCTCGCGCCAGCGCGCCACGCGCTCATCGGTCCACAGCAGGCCCTTGGGGCGAGCGCTGGATCCCAGCTCCACGTAGGACGCCGGATTGAAGGTGATCAGCTGCTCAGCAATGGCCCGGTTCAGCGCGGTCCGCAGCGTGCGCCGGATCGCGTGCCGCGTCGCTGCCGTGTTGGTCTTCCGGTACGGCGGCATCTGTGCCAGCTGCTCCCGCTCCGCTGCCAGCCGCTCGCGCTCCCTGACGGGTGGCCGTCCAGGCCTGGGCCACTTAGCGCGGGCTTCCTGCTCGCGCCGGGCGGCATTCTCCGCGCGGATCACGTCCGACTCATCGGCGATGGCGTCGAACATCTCCTGGACGTGCCCGACAGTCAGTCGGTCCAGGCGCAGGTGCCCGATGCGCGGTTTCAGATGGACGCGGATGTGCGAGGCGTACCCGTTGTTCGTGGTCCGCCGGGTCTTCTTGTTCGCCATCCATCTGTCGAGCCACTCGGACACGGTCATCTTGCCGGAGAGTGGCACACCGACGCCCAGACGCCGCTGGACTTCAGCTGGCTCGGGGATGCCGGCGCGCTGCTTCGCCACCTCGGCGAGCAGGTCCCCGACACGTCGCTGGTCGTTCTGGTCGTCGCCCGGTAGGGCGAGAATCGCCTGTAGGCGAGACAGGTCGCCTTGGGCCGCGGCCACACTTCCGTAGCCGGTGCGCCGGAACGCCCTGCGCTTGCCCTCGGCGTCGGGCGGCAGCTCCTGCCGGAGCGCGACCGCACCGTGTCCCTTCTTCCGCAGCTGCGGGCAGTTCTTCCCCAGCAGCCGGCCATCGCCGTCTCGGCACTCGCACCGTTTGTAGATGCTCCCAGCGCGGCGTGCAGACGGCATAGCGCCTACTCCTCCTGTTTCGGGGCCCGTTCGCTTCCATCATCCCCGGGCTGCCACAGGCCGGTGCCGGTGAGATGGCCGAGAGTTTCATTCAGTGCCGTAAGGAGTCGGGGCGTCATCTCGCCCGGGCGCACGGCCAATGCGGTGTCCCCGTTCTTCAGCACGATCGGCACGACCAACTCCCCCTCGGGTATGTCGTCGCTCTCGACGTACCAGGCTCTTGCGGTCGTCGTCCCCGGAGACGTCATGCAGTACCCCCACCTCTCCCGCGCGTGCGTTCGATTCAGAGCGGCGACCTGCGCCCTTCCGAGCGCAGACGTCCGCACATGATCGCACTGCGTCGGCCGCCTGACCACACCCCGCTTGCAAGAGTTACTGACAGTAAGGCGAAGGGGAATGCGTGATTCTCACTGCCTATACATCCCCTTCCGGTGGCAGGAGTGAGTCGATGAGCCGAAGTAGCCTGTCTCGCTGCTCAGTTGGCAGCTGGTCCAGTTTGTGAACGTAGGCCTTGGCCTCCGCTGAGCCGCTCACAAGTGGATCCACTCCGTGAAATTGACTGCCGGCCGCATCCTGGAGAGCCTCGACGGGCAGCTCGGCGGCTGCCGCCAGCGCCCGGATCTCTTCGAAGTTGGGCGGCGTGACCGGCTCCCCCGTCTCCAGCCGATAGATCCAGCCGCGCGTGATCTTCAGCCCGGTGACCGGGTCGACCGCGCGCGCCGAGAACTTGTCCAGGCCCAGGTTCAGCTCAGCGCGTCGCCGCTTCACCAGGTCAGCGAATTGCGTACGCCGTTCAGGGTCTCGCGTGTCATCACTCTGGGCCGCCATGAGGCTCATCCTGCCACTCCTGCGAACAAAGGGATCAACGGGCGTTCAGGGTCTACACGAACTGTTGAGACGTACGTGCAGGTCAGTTGCGCCGTTCAACTCACTCACGGGACGGATTGTTCAGCATGTGAGTCGCCGTCGCCAGGTCGCGTTGAGTCATTGGCCGGTTACTAACGCGCCTCTCACCTTTCAGCGCGCTGGACAAACCGTTCAGGGCGTGGAAAGGTGGCGCCATCGCCGTTCAGTGCGATGAACGATTCTTTCCGCGAGGTGACTATGGGCGACTCTCCACCCTCGATGTACGCGGTCGTCAGCGGCGACCGACTGAAGCTCCTGATGGAGCGCACCGGCTCCGGTGAGGAGATCACCAGCCGCGAACTGGCCGCGAAGGCGGGCGTAGCCCACGGGACCATCGGCTCCCTGATGAACGGGACGCAGCAACTGGTCCCCGAGCACAAAGCCCAGGCGATAGCCGACGCCCTCGGCGTGCGGCTGCTGGTCCTGTTCGTGCCCATGGAGCGCGCCGGCCGCAGCTGGATACCGGCGGAGGTGGCCTCATGAGCACCGCCACCGCACTCACCCCGGACCAGGTCCGCGCGCTCCCCGCGATGTGCACCACGAAGCAGGCCTTCGCCGCCATCGCCGTCGGGGAAACCCTCGGCTACGACCTGATCAAGGCCGGTGAGTTCCCGGTGGAGGTCATCCGCCTGGGCCGCGTGTTCCGCGTTCGCAAGGCCGACCTGCTCGCCTACCTCGGCCTGACCGAGACCGCTGCTGCCGAGGTCCAGTCGGCAGCAGACAACGACGCCCCCGGGGTCCAGCCGGGGGCGCCTGCAGAGCAGCCCGCACCCACCAGCAAGTAGAGAAACGGAGCAGCTCTATGCAGCAGCTTCCCACGCCCGACGACGCCAAGGTGACCGAAGCCCTGGCCGCCGTCGAGGCCGCCAAGCAGGGAGCCGACCCGGACCTGGTCGAGTGCCTCGACGCCATCGCCGACATGGTCAGGACGTACCGCGACCCAGAGCTGGTCTTCGACCGGGTCCAGGACGCCCTCCGCTACGAGAGCCTCCACGCCCTGGCCACCAGCCACGGCCTGAACCTGTATGAGTCCACCACGCTGGACCAGGTCGAGGTCTACTGGCCCGTCTTCGCCCTGGTGCCGCGCGGCCAGAAGCCGGGCGACAGCCTCGCCCAGCTGCGCCGGGCCATAGCCGACCGCGAACACGAGCAGCACCTGGCTGACTCCTTCCAGGCCTCCGTCGCGGCCGGCCACGTAGAGGACCTCGATACCTGGTACAGCCGCACCTCCGCCGCATGGAAAGCGACGTGACCGCGGCCCCGGCGGCGGACGCCCGACAGAGCCGCCCCTATCAGCCGCAGCGCATCGACGGCGCCCTGTTCGTGGACATGGACAACGTCCGCGCCCGCTACGAGTGCCTGCGCCCTGACTGCCCGCACCGCATGGAAGGGCCGGTGACCGCCGTCGACGGCGTGAGGGGGCCCGACGGCCGCCCGGTGCCCCGCGGAGCGGCAGGCGTCCAGGCCTTCATCGCGGGCGTCAAGGACTACCACCTGACCAAGTACCACCGGAGTTCCCGTTGACCGACCCGCAGACCACACCAGACCTCCGGGCCGCCGCCCGCGAGCTCCACGACGCTGGCCTGTGCGTCCTCCCCATCAAGGCGGACGGCAGCAAGCGGCCGGCCGTGTCCTGGCTCCCGTACAAGGTGAGTCGCTCCCTTCCTGCCGACCATGACCAGTGGTTCAGCGGCGACCGGGCCCGCGGCATCGCCGTGGTCTACGGGGCCGTCAGCGGCGGCGTAGAGATGATCGAGTTTGAAGGCCGCGCCATCGGCCTGCTGGACAACGTGACCGAGGTGATGGAGGCCTCCGGCCTCGGCGAGGCCTGGTCCGCGATCCTGCACGGCTGGGTCACCGAGTCCCCGTCCGGCGGCCGCCACTTCCGCGTCCGCGTCGAGGGCGGGGACGTCGCCGGCAACCGCAAGCTGGCCAGCAGGCTGGCCGAGGAACACGAGTACACCGACGAAGAGCGCCAGCGGCTCCGCGAGAAGCCCAACAGCCGCATCATCCGCGTGGAGATCGAGACGCGCGGCGAGGGCGGCTACGGCCTGGTCGAGCCGTCCGGCGGCACCGTCCACGCCACCGGCCGGCCGTACACCCGACTGGAAGGCAGCCCGGCCAACATCCCCACGCTGGACGCCGAGGTGGTCGACGCGATCCGAACCGTCTGCCGGATGTTCGACAGCCTGCCGGAGCCGGAGGCGCCGAAGACTGCGCCCAAGGCCCAAGAGCCGCTGCCTGACGGCGGCCTGCGCCCCGGCGAGGACTACGAAGCACGGGCCGACTGGGCAGACATCCTGCGCGGCGTCTTCCGCCCGGTCATCACCCGCGGCCACACCACCTACTGGGGTTACGCCGACGGCGTCGGCGGCATCAAAGCGACCACCGGCCGCGACCCGGAGAAGGACCGCCTGTGGGTGTTCGCGACCGGCTCTGAGTTCCAGGCTGACACGCCGTACTCGAAGTTCGCCGCCTACGCCCTGCTCGAGCACGGCGGTAACTACAAGCAGGCGGCGGCCGCCCTGCGCCGCGACGGCTACGGCTCCGAACTGCCCCGCCGACGCCTGTCCTCCGTCCCCGCCCAGCCGGGCCACTTCAGCGACGGCTCGACCGCGCTGGACCCCGACCACGCGCCAGAGCGCGGCGAGGGCTTCGAGGGCGGCCCGCAGCTGCGCGCCGTGTCCGCCAAACCCGAGCTGGACATCACGAACGAAGCCGACGCCATCGACGGCATCCTGGCCCTGATGGCCAAGGGCCAGCTGCCGGACCTCTACACCCGGTCGGGCGGCCCCTGCTGGGTCTACCGCGACGACAACGACGACCCGGTGATCCAGCAGCTTGGCACCGACAACCTGCGGGCCTACCTCGCCGACCACGTCAACACGTACGTGATCAAGCGGACCCCGGAGGAAGTGGTCGAAGACCGCGAGCTGTTGATGCCCAAGTCGTGCAGCACGATCCTGGGCCGCAAGGCCTGGCCCCTGCCCGTCCTCCGCGGCGTCGTCACCTCCCCCGTGATCCGTCCCGACGGCAGCCTTCTCGACAGCCTCGGCTACGACCGGGCAACGGGCCTCTACCTGGAGCCGCGGGTGAAGCTGCGCCGCCTGCAGCCGCAGGTGACTGAGGAGAGCCTGGCCCGGGCCAAGGCGATCGTCCTGGGTCAGGTTCTGAAGGATTTCCCCTGGGTCGCCGCCAGCGACCGGGCGCACTACCTGGGCGCGCTGCTCACACCGATCTTGCGGCCCTTCTTCCACGGTCCGACTCAGATGGTGACCATCACCGCGACGGCGGCCGGCAGCGGGAAGACCCTGCTGAAGGACATCTTCAGGTACTGCTACGGCACCGCTGACACCGCATGGCCGGAGAACGACACCGAGTTGCGTAAGTCGATCACCACGCAGCTGTACGGCACCGGTCAGCCGGTGGTCGTCTTCGACAACCTGCCGAACGGCTTCGTGCTGAAGTCTCCGATCCTGTCCGCTCTGCTCACAGGCGACACCTGGGGCGACCGGATCCTGGGGTCCACCGGCAAGGTCACCATGCGCAACGACCGGCTATGGGTCGCCACCGGCAACGCCCTGCGCACCGGCGGGGACAACGGCCGCCGTGTCCTGTGGGTGCGGCTGGACCCAGACTGCCCCGACCCCGACCAGCGCGACAACTTCACCATCGGAGACCTGCGCCCCTGGCTCCGTGCCAACGCCTCCACCCTGGTCGCCGCCCTGGTGACCCTGGTTCGGGCCTGGGTCGCCGCCGGAGCTCCCACCGTCCGCGTCCGCAAGGGCGACTACTCCGAATGGGCGTCCATGATGGCCGGCCTGCTCGACTACCTCGGCGTCGAGGGCTGGATGGCCGACCGCAACGACGCGCGGGACCAGGACGACGAACTGCAGGAGTGGACCGCCTTCCTGGAGATGTGGCGGGAGACCTACGGCACCGAGCCCATCACGGCCGGGGCCGCCATCAAGGGCCTTCCGGCCCACGTACCGCGCCGGGGCGACGAACCACCGAGCGCCAACCAGCTGGGCGTCTGGCTGAAGGCCCGCGCCGGCCGGTACTTCGGCACCCACAAGGTCGTCATGATCTACGACTCCCACAAGCGCCAGAACCTGTGGCGCGTGGACGTCCACGCCGACCGCGGCACCGGGCGGCACGAGTCATGACCGCGACCGCGCGCGATGCAGGGACTGCAGGGACCTTGCGGGGACTCCCGCAGGGACTCCCGCAGAGTCCCGCACGGCACGCCACCTGCGTCGATGCAGGGAGGCAGGGAGTTGCGGGGACCGGACGCCGCACCTCCTATAGCGCGCGCGTCCCACATGCATCGCACAACCCGCATGGCGCGTCCTGTCACGAACCAGTTCTGAGGCTCTCCGTCGTGAAGGACTGACCTCAACTCCCTGCAAGTCCCTGCGTCCCTGCAAAACCCCTGATCAGCACCACAACGGATCGCTGCGGGACTCCCCGCAGGACTCCCGCCAGCTCCCTGCACTCCCTGCAAAGCACCAGCAACCGAATCGAGGTGACCATGTCCGCCTTCACCCCCCGCCCGTACCAGCGCGACGCCATCACCGCGCTGCGCGAGGGATGGGCCGCCGGATCCAACCGGCTGGCCGTCGTCCTCCCGACCGGCGCCGGCAAGACCGTGGCGTTCGCCCACCTGGCCCACCAGATGCTCGACCACCTCGGTGGCCGCCGCGTTCTGGTGATCGCCCACCGCGAGGAGCTCATCGAGCAGGCCGCCGCCAAGCTGCTGGCCGTGGACCCGATGCTGCGGGTCGGCATCGTCAAGGCCCAGCGTGACGACCACCACGACGCCGACGTGATCGTGGCCAGCGTCCAGACACTGGCCGTGCCGAAGCGCCGCGAGGCCATCCGCGATATCGGCCTGGTCATCGTGGACGAATGCCACCACGCCGCGGCCAGGACGTACATGGAAGTCCTCGCGCACTTCGGCGCCTGGGACGGCGTCCCGGTCGCTGGCTTCACCGCGACGATGACCCGCACCGACGGCGGCCTCGCCGAGGTGTGGCAGGACGTCGTCTTCCGCCTGGACATCCTCGACATGATCAGCGACGGCTACCTGTGCGACGTCCGCGGTAAGCGCATCACGGTCGACACGCTGGACCTGGACAAGGTGAAGACCCGGAATGGGGACCTGGTCGACGGCCAGCTGGGTCAGGCACTCGAAGACTCCGGCGCCCTGGACGCCATCGCCAAGGCCTACACCGAGCACGCGAGCGAACGACCGGGCGTGGTCTTCACGCCGACCGTGGCGACCGCCCAGGCCGCCGCCGAGGCCCTCACCGCCGCCGGCATCACAGCGGCCCCGGTGTGGGGCGACATGGGCCGCGACGACCGGCGCGCGACGCTCGCCCGGTACGCGGCCGGAGAAGTCCAGGTACTCACCAACTGCATGGTGCTCACGGAAGGGTTCGACGCTCCGGCCACGAGCTGCGTCGTTATCGCCCGGCCGACGAAGAGCCCCGGCCTGTACGTCCAGATGGCCGGCCGCGCGCTGCGCCCGGCACCCGGCAAGCGGGACGCGCTGCTGTTGGACGTCATGGGAGCGTCCACCCGCCACAAGCTGGCCTCCATGGTCGACCTGACCGCGCGGGAGATCGGCCAGGCGGAGGAAGGCAAGTCGCTGCGCGAGGTCGCCGAGCAGGCGGAGAAGGCCGCGGCCGCCGAGAAGCGCCACGCCATCGCCGCCCGCGTCGAGGCCGAAGAGTTCAACCTGTTCGGATCGTCCGCGATCCGCTGGCTGCGCACGGCCGAGGGCGTCTGGTTCATCAGGCTCACCAGCGCCATGTTCCTGTTCCTGCAGCGCGACCCCGGCACCCGGCTGTACCGGACGCGCCGCTGGACCGAGGCGGACGGCGTACACCCGCCGAAGCAGGACATCGCCCGGCCCCTGCCGGAGGCCCTGGCCTGGCTGGAGCAGCAGGCCAAGGTATTGGCGCCGCACGCGTTCGTCGTCCGGCAGGCCCGCTGGCGCTCGGCGAAGCCCAGCCCCAAGCAGATGGGCCTGTGCCGCCGCATCGGCATTCAGGTGCCCGCCGGCAGCACGGCCGGAGACGTCGCCGACCTGATCGACCAGGACCGCGTCGGCCGCGTCCTCGGTCAGCTCATCCTTCCCGCCGCATAGCGACCCGGGCCTGTCGCTATCAGGCCCGGGTCTCCACCCATCACATCACGGAGGAACCCATGCTCACCTTCACCGACATCTTCTGCGGCGCTGGCGGCTCGTCCACCGGCCTTGTCGCCGCGGGCCTGGAACTCAAGCTCGCGGCGAACCACTGGCAGCGCGCCATCGAGACCCACGCCGCGAACCACCGCGACGCCGACCACCTGTGCGCCGACGTCAACAACTACGACATGCGGCGCCTCCCGCGCACCGACGTGCTGTGGGCATCGCCGATCTGCACCGAGCTGAGCCCCGCCGGCGGACGCCGCCGCCGCACCGCCGCCGGAGCCGGGCAGCTGGGAATCGAGGAGTTCGGGCCCGTCGCCAGCGCCGCGTTCGAGCGCACCCGGGCCACCTTCTGGGACGTCATCCGCGCCACCGAAGTCCACCGGTACCGGGCCGTCCTGGTGGAGAACGTGATGGAGGCCGCGGACTGGGAGCTGTTCGACGTGTGGCTCGCCGGGATGCGCACCCTCGGCTACAACATCCAGTTCGTCTCCCTGTCCTCGGCGCACGCTGGTGACGACACCAACCCAGCCGCACCGCAGTGGCGGGACCGGATCTACATCGTCTGCACCCGCGAGGGCATCCCGCTCCCGGACGTGCAGCCCCGCCCGCGCGCATGGTGCCCGGTGTGCGAGGAGACCGTCACCGCCTTCCAGTCCTGGAAGAAGGAGGGCCGCAAGCTCGGGAAGTACGGTCAGCAGTACGTGTACCGCTGCCCGAACGGGCCGCGGTGCCGCCACACGGTCGTCGAGCCCTACGTCCGCCCGGCCGCCTCGATCATCGACTGGTCCAACCTCGGCGTGCGCATCGGTGACCGCGCCGCGCACGGGCTGCGCCCGCTGGCGAGCAACACCGTCACTCGGATCCGCAAGGGGTTGGAGCTGCTCGGCGACCGCCGCATGGTCCTGACCGTCAACCACGGCGGTCACGACGGCCGCGCCTTCCCAGCCGACTCAGGCCCGCTTCCGGCGCGCACCGCGAAGATCGGTGACGCGGTCCTGGTGCCGTCCGGCGGCACGTGGAACACCACCTGCACGACGACGCGCGAGCCGATGCGCACCCGCATGGCGAACCCGAAGGGCTTCGAGGCCCTGGTGACGCCGCCGCAGGCCGACGAGTCGTTCATCGTCACCCTGCGCCGCAACAGTAGCGCCCGCCCCGTCACCGAACCGGTCGACACCGTGACCGGGCAGGGCAGGCACCACTGGCTGGTCATCCCCTACCGCAACGCGGCCACGAAGACGACCGGCGAGCCGCTGCACACCCTGTCGACGGTCGACTCCGCGGGCATCGCCTCGCCGGCGCCCGCGCTGGAGGACTGCCACTACCGGATGGTCCAGCCGCGCGAGCAGCTGCTGGCGCAGCGCTTTCCCGAGGACTACATCGTGCTCGGCAACAAGGGCGAGCAGACCATGCAGGCCGGGAATGCGGTCTCCTGCAACGTCGCCCAGTGGCTGGGCGGCCGTGTGGCGGAGGTGCTCTGACATGAGCAACCGCCCCCCCCTCGGGGTCTCCACCGTCTGGAAGGCCGTCATGGACGCCGCCGGCAGCCAGTGCCAGTGCGAGGGCGGCCTGTGTGGCTCCCAGCACTCTGACACCGGCCTGCGCTGCTTCAAGACGACCGGACACGGGCGCCTGATCGTCGCCCCCGCCGACCTGACCCTGTCGACCGTCGCCGCGGCCGCCGTGCCTGTCGAGCAACTGCGCGCCTGGTGCACCAGCTGCCACGCCAAGGCGCAGAAGCGGCAGCGTGCCGCCCAGCTGGAGCTGGAGCGCCGCGAGGCTGAGGAACCGCTGGCCCTGTTTTGACCATGACCGGCCGCCCCGCGGGAAGGGCGGGGCGGCCGGCCACTCACCACACCACGGAGAGGACGCCATGCGCCTGACCCCCTGCTACTCCTGCAAGAAGCCCCGCCAGCCCGGTCACTACCTGTGCAGCCGCTGCTGGGGCCAGCTCCCCGTCGGCGTCCGCCGCGCGCTGTGCAAGCGCGACCGCCTCGCCCTCACCCGCCTCCGCCAGCTGGACGCCGCCACGCCCCTGTCCCAGATCGGAGTCATGGCATGACCCGCTCCACCCGCGCCCTGCAAGTGTTCTACGTAGCCGTCGCCGTGTTCCTGGCCTTCGCCGCCGTCCAGCAGGCCATCCACGGCCAGCCCTGGGCCGCGCCCGCCCTGGCCATCACCTCTGTCGCCCCGCTGCTGGCGGCCGTCCGCGAGGTCGACCACGCCGAGGCCCGGGAAGCGGCCAGGGCCCGGGCCGAACAGCCCCCGCTGCCGCGCCGGACCAGCCTCCGCGAAGCCGCCGACGCCCTCGGACACAGCTGCTGCGAACGCTGGTGGACCAGCCTCGGCGACGACCACGACCCCACCTGCGCGAAGCAGCGGAGGACCGCATGACCAGGAAGCGCCACTCCGCCAGCACCATCACCGACGACGCCCTAGACGAGCTGTACGACAACGCGACCGAGGGCTGGCGCCGCGGCGACCGCTGGAAGGCCAAGGCGCAGGAGATCGAAGCCGAAAGGGACCAGCAGGCCGCCGTCCTCGCCGAGGTGCTACGTCACTTCACCGAGCATGGGCACCCGGGCGCTCCGTGTGTCCGAACTCCGTGGCTGCGCACGGACACCGTGGACCGGTGGCGCAGCGTCGTCCATCACAACGTGGAGCAGCCCTGGTGGCAGCAGTTGGACACGGTGCGCGGCGAGCTGGCCGAGGTGCAGGCCGCCCTGGAGCGGGTGCGCGCAGCCCGCGCCCGCATGGCACGTGGCCGCAACGTCGATGCCATCTGGTGCCTGGACCTACTAGACGCCGCTCTGGACGGTACCGACCAGCCCACCACCGAGGAGAGCAGCACCCCGTGAACGTCTGCGGACTGTGCGACCAGCAGCTGGAGTCCAGCTACCTGTGCCAGCGCGACACCCTCGCGCTGGCACGGCGCTTGGCCGACCTCCCGACCCTGTACGCCGAGGTCGGGGAGTGCCTGGTGCCTCGCCGGTACGGCTGGGGGGAGATCGTGGCCACGAAGAGCGCGGCCGGCCCCTGCTCGCCACTGAATGAGGACGTGCTGGACACCGTGACCTTCAGCCGGGCCGCCGAGGTCCTGCACCTGTGGCGCGTCGATGTGCAGCGCGTCCGCTGGCCGCACCACGGGGCGCCGCCGCCGGCCGACCTGGCCGCGGACTGCCGGTGGCTCGGCATGGAGCTGGACTGGGTCACCGCGCGCTACCCCGCGGCCGGTGAACTGGCGCGCGAGGTCCGCGAGCTGGAGACGCAGGCCCGGTCCATAGTCGGCGACCCGGCGCCGAAGGTGCAGCGGATCGGGCTGTGCATTGCGGTGACGGATGGCGAGGGGGCCGTGTGCGGCGCCGTGCTATCTCGTCTTCCTGGCCAGGTGGTTCGGTGCCGGTGGTGTGGCACGGAGTACCGCTCCGAGGCGGAGCTGCTGCTGTTGCGGCACTATCAGCCGAAGAGCATTGCCTAGAACCCTAGTGTTCTAGTAGCCTGGTCCGGTGCCAACAACCGATTGGCGCGCACGCGTTGACGTCGAGGAACAAGAGCAAAGCCGCCTGCTGGACCTGATCTCGGCAAGCGCCCGGAGGCGAGCAGAAGCGCTCGAAGACGGCGTAAGAGACCTGGGCAGCATCTCGGCGGTAGCGAGGGACCGCGGCGTCAGCGCCAGCGCAATCCGAAGATCCATCCGCGAGCACGGGACGGGCACCCTACGCCCCACCGGCTCCCCGACCACAACCGAATAGCCCGGAAAGCGGGCGACCCCGGCAAGGCGACCCTACCGCCCGCCGGGGACACCACTTGATCACTGAGGAGTGCACCTCATGACCCAGCGGAACCCTATCGCCCCCGACCAGGGGGCCGAAGCGCGCGTCACCGAACTGCTCAACCGGTGCCGCGAGGACTACACCAGCGCCGCCAGCAGCCGCGCGGCCGACGCCGGCGCCGCCCGCGACCAGCTCGCCCTGGCCCGCGCGCACGCCGCCGAAGGCGGTACCAGCCGATGAGCGCCCGCAACCTCAGCAAGGGGCAGCGCGTCGTCCTGAGCGCGGCCGCCGTCGTCATGGTCGGCGTCGGAGCGGCCGGCGCCATTGGCACCTTCTCCAACGTCCTCTCCCAGTTCCATCGCGCAGCCACCGCGGCCGGAGTCGTCGCCGCCGGCGAGGGCCTCACCCTGGTCCTGACGCTGACCATGCTCGGCCTGACCATGCTCGGCCAGCCCTCCCCGGCCTGGGTGCGTGGCGGCCTGTGGCTCGCCCCCCTCGCGGCCTGCTTCATCGGCCTGTCCCTCGCCTCCAACCTCACCGAGGCCGCCGTCTACGGTCTGACGCCGCTCGGCATGTCCGGCGCCGCTGAAGGCCTCGGTCTGATCGCTCGCCGCATCGTCATCTACACCACCGGTGTGGACGCTGACGCCGTGCGCCGTAACGCCGACGCCGTCCAGCAGCTGGCCTATCACCAGGCCGCCGCCGAACGGCACCCCGACGCCGACAGGCGCAAGTCGTCCCTGAAGAAGTCGTGGAAGCTGGCCCGGCACGTCGGCGTCGGTGACCACGTCCTTGGCACCGCGCTGGTCGAGGTGCAGCGCGATCGCCTCCGGGGCGGAGCTGATGCGGCCCTCGCATCCATGTACGGCGCCGCCGCCCAGCCCGCCGTCGAGCAGGCCGCCTCGCGGCCCCGGCTCGGCTCCGCCACCGAGGCCCTGCGCCGCCACTTCGACACGCTCGACCCGGCCGAAGCCATCCGCCTCGCACACCAGGGCCGCCCTGATGCGCCGCCCGCCGAGCTCGCGCATCTGCTCGGCACCTACGGCGTGGCCGTGGACGCCGTAGCGGTCGCCCTGGTCCTCGGCCAGCAGCCCCCCGAGTACGAAGTGCATCGCGACGATGCGCCCGCGCATCAGCAGGTCAGCGCCCTGGAGCCGGTGAACCTGCAGGGTGCCGTGGAGGAAGCCGCATCCACTCTGGGACCTGACGCCAAGGCCAAGGAGATTGTCGAGCACATCGCCCGACACCGGCGGCTGATCGTGGATGAGCCGTACGTCCGCACCGCCCTGCACAGGGCAGCGAAGAAGGCCGACTCCACACCCGAACCGGCCGCTCCGGCCAAGCCCATGGAAGGCGGATACGCGTGATGCGCTGGATCCTCTTTGGTGCCCTGCTCGGGGTACTGCTCATCGTCCCGTCCGCAGCCACCCTGGCCGCCGCGGTCGCCAGCTGGGCGATCGGCCAGCCGGTCCTGCTGGCCTTCGTCCTCGGCGCCGTCGCCCGCCCGCACCTGCCCCGGATGCGGAGGTGGGCGCGATGAGCGACGCCCTGCAGAAGGCGGAGGACGCCGTCCGGGAGGCCTCCGCGAACACGGTCGACGTCGCCCAGATCGTGGCCACTGTCCTCGCGGTCCAGCAGGCCGCACAGCAGCAGCCGGCCGCCCCGGCGTCCCCGGTCCCGAAGCCGTTCGACACCCGCAAGTGGGTGACCATCGGCACCCTCGGCATCGCCGGCGGCCTGGTCGCCGCCCTGTTCGCCGTGGCCGTGGCTATCGGCGCCGTGTCCGTCGCCATCCTCGCCCTGGTCCTGCGCGGCCTGTGGGCGGACTACCAGAAGGGGAAGTGACCATGACCCGCACCCAGCGTCTGACCATGGCGGACGCCGCCCTGCAGCGGGCCGCCACCCTCGCCCGGGACGCCGAGACGCGCGCCCGCCACGAGGACACCCGACACGAGGCCGCACCGCTCGCCGCCGTCGGCGCCCTGTGGGCCGACATCGCCCGCACCCACACCGCGCTCGCCGATACCACGGAGGACTGACCCATGCCCGCATCGCAGCATGACCCGCACAACCTGCGTGAGCTGGCCGCAACGGTGGTGATCGGCTACCGGATCGCCCGCCGCGAGGAAAAGGGCAAGTCCACCAAGGCCTTGGAGAACCGGGCCGACCGGATCCGCGAGAAGGCGCAGGCCCGCGAGGACGCCCGCGCCAAGGGCCGCAAGAAGTAGCTACGCCACGGGGCGGCCGCCACCGGCCAAGGAAGTCGGCCGCCCCGTGTCTCCCGTCCCTCCGCAGAGAGCAGGAAGCACCAGCATGACGGACACCCTGATCCCTCCCGCAACCGAGGCCCCGGCCGACATCCCGGAGCAGCAGGCCCCGCCCGTACCCGTCGACAACCCGAAGCTGCCGGACCCCGGCGTCACCACCGAGAAGCGGCGCCCCGTCGTCGCCCCGTGGCTGCGCTCGCGCCGCGACCTGGTCGCCACCATCGAGCGCGCCGCAGGTCACGCCGGATATGCCACCGCGTATCACGGCCTGCGCGCCCCCTGGTACGCCACCCAGCTCGCCCTCATGGCCCCCCGCGGCGCCGCCCGTCTCATCACCGCGACGAATCGGTGGGTGTGGGACCGCGAGGCCGCGCCCCTGCGGGACCACGCGGTACGGCAGGAGGACGTCGAGGAGTACATGCGCCTGGCCCGGCTGCGGGCCGGCCGCGTCCGCCTGCGCGGCCTGGTCACCGTCGTGGCCTGCGTCTTCGGCCTCGGCTTCGCCCTGTTCCTGTACGTCATGGCACCCGCCTTCTTGTACGTGTTCGCCGCCGGCGGCGTGATGACGATCGGCTACTTCGGCCAGCAGCCGGACGCCCCGGTCATCGGCCCGGCCGTGATGCGCACCGAGCTGCAGAAGCTGACCGGCACCATCGTGCTGCGCGCCCTGGAGTCCATCGGCAACCCGCGCATCACCGCCGCCATCAAGAAGGGCGGCGACATGAACGGGATGCGCTTCACCAGCGAAATCACCCGCGACGGCCCCGGCTACCGCGCCGACCTCGACCTCCCGTATGGCGTCACCCCGGAGGACGTCATGGAGGAGCGGCAGGCCCTCGCGTCCGGCCTGCGTCGCAAGCTCGGCTGCGTCTGGCCGTCCGGGGACCCCGAGGAACACGAGGGCCGGCTGATCCTGTGGGTGGGCGACAAGCCCATGAACGAGACGACGAAGCCCGCCTGGCCGCTGCTGCGCGAGGGCGAGGTGGATCTGTTCAAGCCGGTCGTGTTCGGCAACGACCAGCGGATGCGGGACATCGTCGTCACCCTGATGTTCGCCTCCGTCGTCATTGGCTCCATCCCCCGCATGGGCAAGACGTTCCTGCTCAGGCTGCTGCTGCTCATCGCCGCCCTGGACCCGCGCGCGCAGCTGTACGCGTTCGACTTCAAGGGCACCGGCGACCTCGGCCCGCTGGAGCCGGTCTGCCACCGCTACCGGTCCGGCGAGGAAGACGAGGATCTCCTGTACGTGGTCAACGCCATGCGGGAGCTGAAGGACGAACTGCGCCGCCGCGCCAAGGTGATCCGCCAGCTGCCCAAGGCGCGCTGCCCCGAGTCGAAGGTGACCCCGGCTCTGGCCAGCGACAAGAGCCTTGGACTGCACCCCATCGTCGTCGGCTTCGATGAGTGCCAGGTGCCGTTCGAGCACGAGAAGTACGGCGCCGAGCTGGAGTCCATCTGCACGGACATCGCCAAGCGCGGCCCGGCCCTCGGCATCGTCGGCATGTTCGCCACCCAGCGCCCCGACGCGAAGAGCCTGCCGCCCGGCATCTCCGCCAACGCCGTGCTGCGCTTCTGCCTGAAGGTGATGGGCCACACCGCCAACGACATGGTGCTGGGCACCGGCGCCTACAAGGCCGGCGTCCGCGCCACGATGTTCTCCCGCTCGGACCGCGGCATCTGCTGGATGTCCGGCGAGGGCGACGACCCGCTCATCGTCGCCTCAGCGTTCGTGGACGGCCCGGGCGCCGAGCAGGTCATCGCCCGCGCCCGCCAGCTCCGCGAGGCATACGGCAACATCACCGGCCACGCCATCGGCGAGGGCCCGCAGGAGTCGTCCGGCATGGACCTGCTCGGCGACGTCCTGAAGGTCGTGGGAGCCGACGAAGAGCAGGTGTGGAACGAACGCGTGGCCGCCCGTCTCGCCGAGCTCCGGCCCGACGTCTACGAGGGTTGGACGGGCGAGAACGTCACGGCCGGACTGAAGCCCTGGGGCGTTAAGGCGGGCCAGGTGTGGGGCACCACCGACGACGGCGAGGGCAAGAACCGGCGCGGCATCAAGCGCGCCGATGTGGTCGCCGCGATCACCCGGCGTGACGCCGACAGGGCCGCCGCGTAGCCATCAGAGACACGCTAGACCTAGCACCCCACCCTGCTAGGTCTAGCACCCTCGCTAGCAACACAATCCGCCCCTGACCTGCCAACTAGCGTCTAGCGGCAGGGGTCCCGAGCACCGGGAAACACCCACGAATCGAGGGGAAGAGACCCCATGCTGATCGCTATGGCCACAGCCCTGCTCTGGCTCGGCGGCTACGCCGTGTTGTGTGCCGTCCGACCGTTCGCGCCGTGCCGCCGATGCCGTGGCGCAGGCGAGATCACGCGCTTTAAGAAGCTGCGGACGTGCCCGCGCTGCCGCGGCCGCAAGCTCCGGCTGCGCGTCGGCCGACGGGCCCACAACGCCTGGCGCCGCACCCACCAGGCTGGTAGCCGCTGACGCATGATGGGCACATGGAGTCGCCCAACATCCGCCCCGGCTATCTCACTGCGCACCAGACCGCGCGCGTCCTCGGCATCGGCCTGGGCGGCGTCCGGCAGCTGGTCCACCGAGGCCAACTGAAGCGGGCCGGAGGCACCGAGCGACAACCCTGGTACGCCGTGGAGGACGTCTCCGCCTTGGCTGTCAAGAGGACGAAGCGGGGCAGTGCTTGACCCTCGGTCAGAGAGCGTGTAACGATCTCGGTGTACAGCTGTGCCCACCAAGAGGCACCCACAGACACGTAGGCCCCGCCCACCAGCGGGGCCTACTGCATACCCCCTGCTCTCCAGGGAGGCCTACCCCATGCCCTCCCGGCCCCGTAGGCCCTGCCCCATACCCGGATGCCATGAGCTGGTAGCCCAGGGCCGATGCGAGAAGCACACACGCGAGGCTGAACAGCTGAGGGGCAGCAGTAGCGAACGTGGCTACGACACACGATGGGCCAGACGCAGAGCCAACTACCTGTATCACCATCCATGGTGCGTGCTCTGCGGACGTGCATCACGGACGGCTGACCACTTCCCCGTCAGCCGCAAGCAGCTGGTCGAGCGTGGAGACCCAGACCCAGACGCGGACAAGCATCTGCGTCCGCTCTGCATCCCATGCCACAGCAGCGAGACAGCACGGCATCAGCCAGGCGGCTGGAACGCCCGCTGACCCGACCCGAGAGGCAGCCCGCATGACCATGCATCAGCCGACGCCCGAGCAGTTGCAACGCCTCGAACAGGCGGGCATCGCCGCACGCAAGACCAGCGTGGCCGTGCGCGAGGCCCGTGGGACGCTCACCAGGCTGGTCGCTGTGGACGCCCAGGCCCAAGACGAGCTGAACCGTGCGATGGCGGACGTCCTCTACGGACCGCAGGGCGGCGACCAGCCACAGCGCTCAGCGACCGCCTACGAGCTGTCCAGCCCTCTCGCACAGCAGCACTGGCCCTCGCCGCCGCCCACCCCTGGGGGGTGACTCCCCCCGGCGGCCTGCGGCCACCCGCCGGGGAGGGCAAGGATCACGCCCGCGATTCGGGGCCTTTCGATCACCGGGCAAATCGGCCCGGCTCCGCGGCAATCCGTCACCAAAGGGGGTGATCACCGTGGCCGTGCCCGGACGTAAGCCGAAGCCGGCCCTGCAGGTCGTCCGCGAGGGCAACCCCGGCCACCGGCCGGTCCGCGAGGGCGCCAAGGTGCCGCCGGCCGAGCTGGTCGAGCCGTCCTGGGCGGACCTGTTCCCGGACGTCCAGGTGCCCGACAAGCCGCGAGCACCGTCGGGCGCGAGCGACGTCGAGCTGCAGGAGTACCGGCGGGAGGTCGACGCCTGGCAGCGCATCCGCCTCGCCAGCGAGGCCGCGGTGTTCTGTCGTGACGTGGCGGCCCGGGAGTGGTCGCGCGTGGTGCCGATCCTGAAGGTGGCCGTGGGCCTCTCGAGCGTCGACCGCTCCACAGCTGTGGACTACTGCCTGTGCGTGGCCCGGCTGGAGTGGTGCGAGCGGCGTCTGTCCCTTGAAGGGCTGATCACGATGGGGCAGCGCGGACCGTGCCGTAACCCGCTGACGACCGTGGCGACTCAGTACCGGACGCAGCTGAAGGCGTACATCGGCGAGCTGGGTCTGAGCCCCAGTTCCCGGGGGCGGATAGCGCCGCCGGAGGGCGGGGACGATGACGACGACGGAAGCGTGTTCGACTGAGCGGCTGCACCTGACCTTCGAGGACGAAGCCGACGGCCTGCCGGTGCCGCGTGCCGGTCTGCACCTGCTGGGCGTCACGGACGATGAGATCGCCGAGGCCCTCACTTCCAAGCCCCTGGTGGTGGCGAACCAGGCGCACCTGAAGCCGGGCGCCTGGTTCGACGTGCAGGCCGTGCTTCGCGCCAAGCGGGCCGTGGAGTCCTTCCGTCACACCAAAGGCCGCTGGGGCGGCAACCCGCTGCTGCTGGCGCCCTGGCAACTGGTCTGGGTGATCGCCCCCATCTTCGGCTGGCTGTACGAGGATGAAGAAGCGGGCCGGCCGGTCCGCGTCGTGCGCACGGCCTGGGTCGAGGTGCCCCGCAAGAACGGCAAGTCCACCATCAGCTCCGGCGTCGCGCTGACGCTGCTGCTCGCCGACCGCGAGGTGGGCGCCGAGGTCTACGCGGCCGCCGGATCGCTCGAGCAGGCCAAGCGCGTCTTCGATGACGCCAAGCGGATGGCGCAGACCTCGAGGGCTGTCCGCGGGCGCGTGGACGCTCGAGCGACCGCGCTGCTGACGCCGAGGACCGGCGGCGTACTGCGGGCCCTGTCGAAGGTCGCTGAGACCGCGCACGGCCTGAACGTGTCCGGCGGCGTCATCGATGAGGTCCACGTTCACCGCAAGCGCGATCTCGTGGATGCCATCGAGACAGGCACGGGCGCGCGCGACCAACCGCTGATCATCTTCATCACGACGGCCGACGAAGGCGACGAAGGCACCATCTACGACGAGAAGCACGTCTACACCGTGCGCGTCGCTGAGCTGGTCGTGGAGGACCCTTCCCACTACGGCGTCGTCTGGGCCGCCACGGAAGCCGATGACCCGTTCGCCGAGGAAACCTGGCACAAAGCCAACCCGGGCCTGGGCGTCAGCCCGACGCTGGCATACCTGCGCAAGGAAGCCGCCAAGGCCAAGGTGACACCGTCGTACTTCCCGACCTTCTGCCGGCTGCACCTGAACCGGCGGATGCGCTCGAAGGTCCGGTGGCTGCCGATGCCGCTGTGGGACGCGAACGAAGGCGAGCTGACCCCGGCTCGGCGGCAGCGCTTCCAGCCGGCCTGGGGCGGCCTGGACCTGTCGGCCGTGTCCGACCTGTCGGCGTGGCTGCTGGTGGTCCGGTCCCGGCAACCGGGCAAGGAACTGGAGATCATCCCCCGGTTCTGGGTGCCGGAGGACCGGTGCGATGAACTGGCACACCAGCTGCAGGTGCCGCTTCGGGACTGGGTGGAAGCCGGCCTGCTGACGCTGACCGAGGGCGACGCCATCGACTACGCGGCGATCGAGGATCAGATCCTGTCCGACTCACGCACGTACCGGATCCAGCGCGTGTCCTATGACCGGATGTTCACCGGCGGCTCACTGCAGCGGATCGAGGCCAACCCTCGGATCGGCGAGGTGGTCCCGGTGTCCCAGACCTACCTCGGCATGGGGCCGGGCGCGAAGGAAGTGGAACGACTGCTGAGGGAGCGGGCCTTCGTGCACGACGGACACAAGGTCCTCCGCTGGAACGCGTCTTGCGTCGAGGTGATCCGCGACGGCAACGACAACATCCGCCCCGTGAAGCCGAAGCGCGATGAGTCCTCCGCCCGTATCGACGGCATCGCCGCCCTGGTGATGGCCGTGGACGGCTACCTGCGCCGCAAGGTCGTCCGGGAGACCGCAGACAGCGCGTGACGCGCGGAAGGGAGGGCGCGTGTTCACCGACACGGAGAACCGGCTGGCTGACACCGACGGCCCCGAGACGATGATCCGCAAGCTGCGCGCTCGCCTGGACAGGCGGGAGTCCAAGGTCAAGGAGTGGAACAGCCTCTATGAGGGCGACCGGCCGCTGAAGTACGCGTCTCCCGAGTTCTCCGAGCAGACCGGCGGCCTGTTCGATGACTTCAGCGACAACTGGTGCAAGACAGTCCCGGACACGCTGCGCGAGCGGCTGGCCGTGGTCGACTTCGAGGGCGAGGACGGCACCTCCGACAAGGAGGCGATGAAGGCCTGGAAGCGGACCCGGGCGGACGTCGAGGTGGGCCTGGCCATCCTCGACGCGCTGGTGGTCGCACGCTCCCACGCGATGGTGTGGCGGCCCGACGGCCAATCGGACATCACCTTCATCCCCGCCGGACAGGCCATCGTGGACTACGTGCCCGGCACCCGCGGCGTGCGCCGGGCAGGCCTGCGCGTCTGGTCTGACGGCTCCCACGAGTTCGCCACCCTGTTCGTTCGCGCGACCGCGACCGACCGGGCGCGTGTCTACCGGCGCCAGCGCACGGTCGGCGGCGGCGACTGGGTGGCCCGCACGATCGGCCTGCGGACCTCCGAGCAGACCGACATGGTCAACCCGCTCGGCGAGGTCCCCATCGTGGAGATCGCCAACCGGGCCCGGCTGCACGGCAAGCCGCAATCGGAGATCGCTCAGGTGGCCCCGCTGCAGGACGGCGTGAACACCCTGTGGGCGCACCTGTTCACCGGCGCCGACTTCGCCGCGCTGCCCCAGCGTGTGGTCCTCGGCATGGACCGGCCAACCCGGGACATCATCGACCCGGACACCGGCGACATCATCGACGTGGAGAACATCCCGCTGGGCCAATACTCCAAGGACCGCCTGCTGTGGCTGTCCAAGGCCGGGGCCCAGATCGCCCAGTTCTCGGCGGCGGATCTCAACGCCTACCTTCAGGTCATCTCCCAGTGCGTGCGGCACATCGCCGCGCAGACCCGCACCCCGCCCCAGTACCTGCTCGGCGAGATGGCCAACATCGCCAGCGACGCGCTGGAAGCCGCGGAGTCCGGCCTGGTCGCCAAGGCCATGGACAAGCAGCTGCACTTCGGCGCCGACCTACGCGAGGTGATGCGGCTGGAGGCCCTCGCCTCCGGCGACGCGGCCCGGGCCGAGTCGCTGGCCATGGGCCGCGTCGTCTGGCGGGACGCGCAGTTCCGCTCCGTCGCCCAGTACGCCGACGCCCTGACGAAGTACAAGGCGATCGGTGTCCCGGACGAAGCGCTCTGGCGGATGATCCCCGGCATCCGGCCCGAGCAGGTCGAGGAGTGGATTCGGATGCGGGACGAGCAGGCCGCGGCGGCCGCCGCCGCGACGGCCGCCGCCTTCTCCGAGTTCGGCGCCAAGGACGGCTCCGACCCGGCCGACGCAGGAGGGACCGAGGCGGCATGACCGAAGCCGCAGACGCCCGGTATACGCAGGTGCAGTCCCTCGCCCAGGCGGTCGTCGGCCGCGTCTACTCGATCTGGTTCGGCCTGGACCCAGCGAAGATCCTGGCCTCCCTGCAGGGCGACCAGGGCGCGGCGATCCTGGACGCGGTCGTGGCTGGCCAGCTCACCGCCGCCCAGGGCGCGCAGGCCTTCGTCGCCGCGGCCATGGCCGAGCGCAGAGCCGCCGAACGGATGGCCGCCGATCTGGCGCCTGGCTCATTCGTCGGCTCCGCCTCGGACGGGCGGCCGCTGACCACGCTGCTCTTCCAGCCGGCCATCACCACGTTCACGGCCCTGCGCACGGGCGCGGACCCGCGCACGGCGCTGCTGACCGGCTTCAACCAGATGGCCCGCATGACGGCAACACAGATCGCCGACACCTCGCGGTCCGCGACCCAGGTGGCGATGGTGACGCACCCACGCTGCGTCTCCTACGTGCGCGTGGTGAAGCTGCCCGCGTGCGGCCGGTGCATCATCCTCGCCGGCCGCCAGTACAGCTACAGCACCGGCTTCCAGCGTCACCCGAAGTGCGACTGCGGCATGGACCCCGTCCACACCGATGAGGAATGGGGGGCTGTCCCCAGCCCTGACGACCTGGTGGCCCAGATGTCCGACGAAGACAAGCGCCGCCGCCTCGGCGCGGCCGCGGTCGACGCGCTGGACAAGGGCGCGGACCTGGCGCAGGTCGTCAACGCCCGGCGCGGAATGCAGACGATGACCGTGCACGGCCGCAAGGTGCAGGCGACGACGGAGGGCACCAGCGTGCGCGGCATCGCCGGCAAGCGACTCACTACCGACGCGGGCGCGAGCAAGGAGAAGGGTCAGCGCTACCGGATCGCCCAGCGGCCCCGGCTGATGCCCGAAGAGATCCTGCGCCTGGCCGACGACCGCGAGCACCAGCTGAGGCTGCTGAAGCTGCACGGCTACATCTACTGACTTCCCGGGCGCGACGCCCGGGCGCGCGCGGCGCGATGCCGCGCGGATCACCCACAGAAGGAGGAGCGCGATGCTCCACACCCGCAAGCACCGGCTGTCCGTCATCGGTGGCGGCTGGGCCCACCCCTACGGCACCGGCCCTTTCGGTGCGGTCCTGTACGCCGACGGCGGGGACGGCGGCGGCTCCGGGTCCGGCAGCGGCGCCGGAGGTGACGGAGGATCTGGCAGCGACGGCGGCGGCTCCGGAGACGGCGGAGACGGGGACGACGGCAAGCTGGGCGAGGGCGGGAAGAAGGCACTGCAGGCGGAGCGCGACGCTCGCGCGGCGGCCGAAGCTCGCGTCCGGGAGCTGGAAGCCAGGCTCAGCCGTAAGCCCAAGCCGGAGGGCGGCGACGGCAAGGGCAAAGGCGACGACGGCAAGGGCGACCAGGCCCCGGACGTCGACACACTCAAGAAGGAGATCAGGGACGAGCTCACGGCGGACACCAACGCCCGCCTGATCCGTGCCGAGGTGAAGGCCGCCGCGGCCGGCAAGCTCGCCGACCCGGCCGACGCCCCGAAGTTCATCGACCTGGCGAAGATCAAGATCGGTGAGGACGGCGACCCCGACGCCAAGCAGATCAAGAAGGCGATCGAAGACCTGCTGAAGGAGAAGCCCTACCTGGCCGCCAACGGCGCCGGGCAGGGCTGGGGCGACGTCGGCGGCGGCGGTCAGCAGACGCCCCCGCCCGCGGACGTCGAGCCGGGCCTAGGCCGCCTGCGGCACGCCTACGCCACCGAATCCAAGACCAAGTAAGCGGCCCGCACAGCGGGTCTCACCTGACGAAAGGGGCCCGCTGTGGCCGTGACCCTTGTCGAGGCGGCGAAGCTGTCTCAGACCCAGCTCCAAAGGGGCGTCATCGAGACGTTCGTGCAGGAGTCCTCCATCCTCGACCGCATCCCGCTGCTGTCGATCGAGGGCAACGCCTACGCCTACAACGAGGAAGCCACCCTCCCTGGCGTGGCGTTCCGCTCGGTCAACGAGGCGTACACCGAGAGCACCGGCACCGTGAACCAGAAGAGCGAGTCTCTGGTGATCCTCGGTGGCGACGCGGACGTGGACAAGTTCATCGTCCGCACCCGTGGCAACCTCAACGACCAGCGCGCCGTCCAGACCCGCATGAAGGTCAAGGCGGCCAGCTACAAGTTCCAGGACACGTTCTTCAACGGCGACGTGGCCGTGGACCCCAAGGGCTTCGACGGCCTGAAGAAGCGACTGACCGGCGCCCAGGTCATCGACGCGGCCACGAACGGCATGGGCCCGGTGGCCGGCGGCCACGACTTCTTCGACGTCCTGGACGCCGCCATCGCCCGCGTCCCGGGCATCAACGGGTCCAACGGCGCGATCTACGCCAACGCGGCCGCCATCGCCCGCGTCAAGTCCTCGGCGCGACGCCTGGGCGGCGTCGAGATGGTCCGCGAAGCCCTCACCCAGAAGATGATCGCCACCTACAACGGCATCCCGCTGCTGGACCCGGGCCAGACCGCGGCCGGCGTGGACATCCTGCCGCAGACCGAGACGCAGGGGACCGCGGCCGGTACGGCGTCGTCCATCTACGTCGTGCGCTTCGGCCAGGACGAAGGCGACCGGGCCGTCACCGGCCTGACCAACGGCGGCGTGCAGGCCTACGACCTCGGCGAGCTCCAGGAGAAGCCGGCGTACCGGACCCGCCTGGAGTTCTACTGCGGCATGGCCGTCTTCGGCGGCAAGGCCGCCGCCCGTATCCGCGGCGTCCTGAACGCCTGACCCTGAAGGGAGACGGCCCATGGCCGCGAAGAGCAGCAGCACGCCGGACGAGACCCGGCTGGACGAACACCTGGACGCCCCGTCCACGACCGCACCGGGCGACGGCCCAGCGGACACCACCGACCCCGACGAGCGGGCCACCTCGGCCACCCCGGACAAGGGGGCGGCCGCACAGGCCGGGCACGGCACCGTCAACGCCGTGCTGCCGCTGCCGAAGAAGACGGCGGCGGCCCGCAAGGGCAAGGACCGCACGGAGACCTACGCCGCGACCCGCCCCGACGGGACCGAGGTCACCGTGGAGCGGAACATCGAGACGGGCGAGTCGACCGTCAAGGGCGGCTGACGTGAGTGCGCTGCCGCCGCTGGCCACCGTCGCCCAGCTCGAAGACTGGCTGCAGGTGCCGCGGGGCAGCGCCCCGGAGAACACGGTGAGCCTGGCCCTGGACATCGCCTCGGACATGGTCCGGCGTGAGGCCAAGACCAGCTTCACCGTGCGCACCTCCACCGCGTCCAGGCTGGTCGAGGACGGCAGGATCCCGCTCGCCGGCCCCGTCCAGTCAGTCGACCGAGTCGACGTGGACGGCGTGACCCTGATCCGGGCCAGCGACTGGGACCAGGACGGGGACGGCGTCCGGTTGTCCCACCGGCTCTGGTCGTCCAGGCGCGCGCTGGTGACGTGGACGTACGGCTGGCCCGTGGTCCCCATGGAGATCGTGGGCCTGGTCCTCGACGTCGCCGCGCGAGCCTGCGTCAACCCGAAGAACCTACGGCAGGAGGCGACCGGCCAGCGGTCGGTCACGTTCGCCTCGGAGACCCTGGCCACCTCACTGGCCCAGGTCGAGATCGACAAGCTGGCCCGCTACCGGCCGTCGGCCACGCTGACCTCACGCTGGGGGAGGTGACGTCAGGTGGTCTTCGGTCAGTCGCCGCTGCTGGACCAGACCGTGGAGCACATCCCCCGCCGCTATGGGGAGGACGACCGCGGCAACGACGCCTGGATCCAGGGTGACCCCGTCCAGGTCGCCAACTGCTCGGTGCAGCCGTTGGACTCGGCGGAGTACCTGACCAGTGCCAGCGACCGGATCGTGTCCCGCTGGCAGTTCTTCGGGCCGCCCGGCATGGGGCTGACGGCCACCGACCTGATCCGGGTGGACGGCATCGCGTATGAGGTCGACGGCTCGCCGAGCCAGGCCCGTTCCGTCTCGCCGTTCCTCGCCCACACCTCCGCCGTGCTGAAGGAGTACAAGGGATGAGCAGCCGACCCCGCGTCGTCTTCGACCAGCGCGGCCTGGAACAGATCATGCGCCTGCCGGAGGTCCGGGCGGCCCTGCACAACAAGGCCGCTGAGATCGCAGGCCCGGCCAAGACGATCGCCGCCGCCGAGATAGACGACGGTTTCGCCGATGAGATCCGCGTCAAGGACGAGACTCGCCCGTCCGGTCGCCCGGTGGCCAAGGTGGAGGCGACCCGCGCGGATGCCTCCGCACATGAGTGGGGCAGCACCAACACGCAGCGCCGCCGCGTGCTGGGCCGGGCGGCCGGCGTGCAGCCGGAGACCATCTTCCGTCACCGTTCGGACCGGCCGTGACCTGGCCGGAACTGGACTGGGGAGACATCGAGCAGGCCGCAGCGCTCTGGCTCCGCGGCCGCCACGTCGGTGTTCGCGTCGTCAACGAGCTGCCTGCCGACCTGGAGAAGAAGGTTCCCCTGGTCCAGGTGCAGGTCACCCCGGGCGGCGGCGAGGACTCCACGACCGGCGAGACGCTGCTGGACGTGGAGTCCTTCGCCGCCACCCGCACAGCGATGTGGGACCTGGCCCGGGCCGTGCACACCACCATGCTCGCCCTGGCTGGCCAGCGCTCCGGAGGCCTGGTCATCGACTCCGTCTCCAGCGACATGCGGCCCGCTCCCGTCGACTACGGCAACCCGGCGCTGCGCCGGGCGGTCGCCACCTACCGGCTCACCAGCCGCGCCCAGGCGCCCGCCTGACGCGCAATCATCCGCACGCCTCCGCCCGCGCGGGGGCTTCGTCATGGAAGGGGGGCGGCATGGCCGCCGCTGACTTCTCCACCATCGCGGAACTGCGCCAGTCGCTGATCCGCAAGGCACTCAGGTACGCGATCTTCGCGGCCGACGCCTCCGCCGATGCCGTGTCCAACCCGTTCGACGCCGGCGGTGTGCTCCAGGCCCTGCCGCCCGGCTACTTTCCGACCGGCTACACCACCACCGACGGCGTTACCTTCTCCGGTGACCTGTCGACCTCGGACGTGGAGTCCGGGCAGTCCGCCTCGCCGACGCGGTCGGACGTCGAGACGGACACGGCGACCGCGGCCTGGGTGCCGCAGGAGACCAACATGGCCGCCGTGGCGCTCTACGAGAACCTCCCGCTCAGCGGTGCGGGCTCTCTGCCGGCCCTGGGCACGGCGACCTGGACCTGGTCCCGTCCGAAGACTCCGCCCACCCTGTACAGGCGCCTGCTGTTCATCGCCGAGGACCTGAACAAGGAGACGGGCAACGCCATCTACATCGTCCGGCACTTCCCCAGTGCGCTGCGCACCGGCCGCGAGGACGAACAGTGGACGCGTACCGCGGAGATCAGCCGGGGCGTCACCTACCAGGCGTACATCGATGACGTCCTTGGTACGGACTCCGTGACCTGGATCGACGGCCCGGGCTGGCGCGACCTCGCGCCCGCTGAGACCCCGTGACGTCTCCACGCAAGCCGGCACGGCGGACGCGGACCCGGGTGAGCCCTGCGTCCGCCGTGCCTCCACCCGCTCACCCACCGGCCACCCAGAAGCGAGACGAACCCATGAGCAAGCCCAACCGCAAGCGCTACGTCCTGGAGACCGTCCGGCAGCAGTACGCCGAGGCCGTCGGAGGCGAGGACATCGAGTTCGAAGGCCCCGGCGGCCAGGTCTTCACCATGCCCCACCCGATGTTCGCCCCCGCCGAGTGGACCCGGGCCGTGGACGACGCCGAGACGGACGAAGAGACCGCCGAGGCGATGCTGGGCACCGAGCAGTACACCAAGTTCATCGAGGCAGGCGGTAACCCGGCGGACGTCAACTTCATCCGCATGGCCGCCATGGAGGACATGAAGGGAGCCCTCAAGAAGGGCCGCCCTACACGGTCCTAGACGTCCTCGGAAACCATCCCGAGGCCGTCGAAGCGGACCTGTGCCACCAGTACCAGCAGTACGGCGAGGGAGGCCCCCTGCGGGCCTTCTTCCAGGGCCGCATCACGCTGCGGCACCTGCGCGTACTGGTGGAGGGCCTCCCCTCAGACGGGGCCCTGGTCCGCGCCCAGCTGGGCCACCACTGGCGTCACCTCGAGTTCATGCTGGCCGACCTGCTGGACCTGCAGGCCCGCGCCCGCATCGACTTCGGCAACGCCAACCGTGAGGAGAAGGCCGCGCCACAGCCCTACCCGGAGCCTGTGTGGCGGCCGGAGGCGCCAGGCGAGAAGAAGAAGCGGCAGAAGAAGGCACGCAAGGAAGCCGCGGACGCCCGCACGGGCTACCTGCGGATCGTCGCCCAGGTCACACCGGACTACGCAGAAAAGGGGTGAGCCATGCCCCGCGCCGCATCCGTGTGGGTGGACGTCCTGCCGTCAATGGCGGAGTTCCGCCGCGAGCTCCGCCGCCAGCTCGAAGAGCCCGTCCGCCAGTCCGCCACCCGCGCGGGCGAGCAGGGCGGCGAGAGCCTGATGTCCAGCATGGGCGGGAAGATGAAGGCCGGAGCCCTCGCCGCCGGTGCGGCAGCGGGGGCCCTGGTCGCCAAGGGCGTCGCCCTTGAACTGGAGAAGGCGGCCGCCACCGGCAAGCTGAAGGCACAGCTGGGCCTGTCGCCCAAGGAGGCGCAGCGGGCCGGGAACGCCGCCGGCCAGCTCTACGCGGGCGCGGTCACCGAGTCCATAGACGAAGGCGCGGACGCCATCAAGGCGATCATGTCCGCAGGCCTCGCCCCGGAGAAGGCCACCACCAAGCAGCTGGCCAGCATCGGCACCAAGGTGCAGGACGTCAGCAAGCTGTTCGAGGTCGACCTGGGGCAGGCGGCCAACGCGGCCGGCCAGCTGGTGAAGACGGGCCTGGCGAAGAACGCGAACGAGGCGTTCGACGTGATGACCCGTGGCTTCCAGGTCATGGGCCCCAGGGCCGATGACCTGGCCGACACCTTCAACGAGTACTCCACGATCTTCCGCAGCCTCGGACTGTCGGCGCAGACCGCCACCGGCCTGATGGCGCAGGGCATGAAGAACGGCGCCAGAGACACCGACGTGGTCGCCGACGCCCTGAAGGAATTCCAGATCCGGGCCACCGACGGCAGCACGGCGTCCGCGGACGGTTTCAAGGCTCTGGGGCTGTCCGCCAAGGGCATGACGGCCCAGATCGCCAAGGGCGGCAAGGGCGCCTCGGACGGCCTGCAGACCGTCCTTGACCGGCTCCGCAACATCAAGGACCCGGTCAAGCGCAACACCGCGGCGGTCGCCCTATTCGGCACCAAGGCCGAGGACATGGCACAGGCCCTCTACAGCCTGGACCCGTCCAAGGCCACCGACGCCCTGGGCAAGGTCAGCGGCGCCGCCAAGAAGGCCGGCGACGACCTCAGAGACAACGCCGGAGCGAAGTTCGAGCAGTTCAAGCGGCGCGCGCTTATGACGATCGGCGCGGCGGCCTCCCGCTACGCGCTGCCCGCGCTGCTGAAGTTCGGGACGTTCCTGCTGGACGACGTCCTGCCACCGGTGCGTACCGTGACAATGTGGCTGGCCGACCACCTGGCCCCGGTGATCCAGACCGTGGCAGACGTCATCTCCGGGACCGCTTCCTGGATCCGCCAGTACGGGGCATGGTTGGCCCCGCTCGCCGTCATCGTCGCCGGCCTGACCCTGGCCATGTCCGCCAACGCCATCGCCACCGGCATCGCCATGGGCGTGATGGCCGCCTACTCCATCGCGGTGCGCGGCGTCATGGCCGTGACCCGGGCCTGGGCCGCCGTGCAAGCCCTGATGAACGCCGTCATGTCGCTGAACCCGTTCGTGCTGGTCGCCATCGCTGTGATCGCTCTCGGCGTCGCCCTGGTCGTCGCCTGGAAGAAGAGCCAGACCTTCCGGGACATCGTCCTAGGCGCCTGGTCGGCGATCCAGGCCGGGGCGATGTGGCTATGGACCAACGGCATCAAGCCCATGGTCGACGGCTTCATGACCGGCCTGAAGTGGGTGGGCACCGCCGCGTCGTGGCTCTGGTCCAACGTGCTCTCCCCCACCTTCTCCGCCATCTCCACCGGCGCCCGGATCCTGGCGACGATCCTGACGATCGTGGTCTTCGGGCCCATCTACCTGGCCGTCAAGGCCCTCGGTGTCGTCTTCGGGTGGCTGTGGTCGAACGCGATCAAGCCCGTCTTCGGGTGGATCGCCGCTGGAGCTCAGCTCTGGTGGGCTGGCGCGAAGGTCGTCTTCGCTTACTTCATGGCCGGCGTGCGCCAGCTCGGCGCGGTCTTCGCCTGGCTCTGGCGGAACGCCGTGAAGCCGGTCCTGGGCTGGATCGTCGCCGGAGCACAGGTCGCGTGGGCCGGAGCCAAGGCGATCTTCGGCTTCTTCATGGCCGGCCTGCGCCAGATCGGCGGCTGGTTCAAGTGGCTCTGGCAGAAGGCCGTTTCCCCTGCTCTCTCCGGCATGAAGTCCGTGATCTCCACGGTCTACAACTCCGGGATCAAGCCCGTCTTCGAGTCCCTGAAGTCGGCGGTCGGCAAGGTCGGTGACGCCTTCGAGGCCGGGCAGAAGGCCGTGAAACGGGCCTGGGACAAGATCAGCGGAATCGCAAAGGCCCCCGTGAAGTTCGTGATCGACACCGTCTACAACGGCGGCATCGTGAAGGTGTGGAACAAGGTCGCCAAGGCCTTCGGTGCCCCCCAGCTGAGCGAGTTTCACCCCAAGGGGTTCGCGCGCGGCGGCGTGCTCCCCGGCATGTCGTCGTACCGGGGCGGCGACGACCAGCTGGTGCCGATGCGCAAGGGCGAGGGCGTCTACGTCTCCGAGGCCATGCGCGACCCCTACGAGCGCGCCCGCCTGCACGCGGTGAACGCGGCCGCCATGCGCGGCCAGTCACTGAGCCAGTATCAGGGCGGCTTCGCCAAGGGCGGCATCTTCGGCTGGGTCGGCTCGGCCACGTCCAAGGTGGGCGACCTAGCGAAGTCGGGTGTGTCCTGGCTGAAGGACGGCGTCAAGGCCTCCGCCGAGGCCGGGCTGAACGCCGTGGTTCGGCCGCTCATCGAGAAGATCAGCGGCTCGGCGTCCCTGTACCGGGACATGATCACCAAGATCCCGGAGCGGATCATCAAGGACATCGTCGGCTACTCCGGCAAGGCGGACGAGAAGCTGGGAGCGGCCGGCATCGGCGGCGGCGGCTTCAAGAAGGGCCTGGCCTGGGCCCGCACCCAGGCCGGGAAGCGATACCAGTGGGGCGGCAACGGCAACCCATCCTGGGATTGCAGCGGTCTGGTCTCAGCCATTGAGTCCGTCATCCGCGGCCAGTCCCCGCACAGGCGTTGGGCGACCGGTGCCTTCTCCGGCGCCACCGCCCCGTCCGGCTGGGTGCTGAACAAGCGCTCCCCCTACATGATCGGCGTCACCAACTCCGGCGTCGGCCACACCGCGGGCACCCTGAACGGGGTCAACGTGGAGTCGCGGGGCGGCGACGGCGTGGTGATCGGCTCCCGAGCCCGGTCCTACCGGGACAGCCTGTTCACCCACCACTACGGCTTCGCGGCCAAGGGTTACGCCTCCGGCGGCAAGCCGCGCGCCGGCGAGCTCGCCTGGGTGGGGGAGCTGGGTCCGGAGCTGGTCCGCTTCCGGGGCGGCGAGCAGGTCTACAACCACGCCGACTCCATGCGGATGTGGGAGGGCCTCGGCGCCCGCGGCTTCGCCAAGGGCACCCAGTTGTCCGGGAAGTACCGGACGGCCGCCCAGGAGAAGGCCACCAAGGAGATCCCCGGCGACCTGAAGGCCTTCAGCAAGTCACTGACCGGCTCGGCAGCGGACATCGCCAAGGCCGCCGGGGAGCTGACCAAGGACCTGAAGGCGGCCGGCATCGGCGGCAAGGCCCTCACGGCCTCGATCAGCAAGGCTTCCGCCAAGCTGCAGGAGTTGGCCAAGCGGCGCGACGCCGTCAGCGGCCGGATCGCTGAGGCCCGGCAGGCGGCGACCGACCAGGCGAAGTCCGCGAAGGACTTCCTGGGTCTGTCCAACCTGTCCTCGGCCGCCACGGTCGGCGATGTCCTGTCATGGATGGGGGGCCGGCAGTCAACGCTGAAGGGCAGTCAGGCCTCGATCGCCGCCCTATCCAAGAAGGGCTTGTCCCAGGACCTCATCGGCCAGGTGGTGGCCATGGGCCCGGAGAGCGGCCTGGCTGGGTTGCTGGCCGGGGCAAGCGCTGCACAGGTCAAGCAGCTGAACGCCATGGCCAAGTCGGGCGCCAAGCTCAGCGCGTCCTACGGGCGGACGACGGCAGACGCCATGTTCGACGCCGGGAAGTCCGGCGCGAAGGGATTCCTGACCGGGCTGCTGGCCGAAGAAAAAGCCATCAAGGCGGCCATGGCCAAGCTCGGGGCGGGCGCCATCAAGGCCATCCGTTCCAAGAAGGGCATCGACGCACACTCGCCGTCCCGCAAGGGCAAGCAGGCGGGCGCCGACCTCGGGGCCGGGCTGGTGGCAGGCATGGCCGCGGCGGGCCCGGCGATCGAGTCGGCAGCCGCACGGATGGGACAGACAGCAGGACGGGTCACGCCGCGCTCGAGCAGCGGGCAGCCGGCACCGCAGCCCGGCCACACCTACAACATCTACGCCCGCACGGCTGACATCACCGTGCGCGACCTGGAGCTGTTGCAGCGCCAACAGGACGCACTCGCCAGAGTGGGGAGGCCACGCTAAATGCCGCTGATTACCGCGCCGGTCGTCACCCCGCCCGACACCGGGCCACCGCCCGGCGAGGGCGGGGGCGGGGGTACGCCGCTGCCGCTGCCCGAAGTCGGGAATGCCACCGCTACCTATACCGACCCGACGGGAACGGTGTGGCCGCTCAGTGACCAGGCCGCCGGCTGGTTCACCCTCGCCGCCGGCGTGTCCGGGCTCGGTGCGGCTGGGTACGCGCTGACGACCGACGCCCACCCGCGCGGCGGCGCACGGCTGCGCTACGCCCAACCACAGCCGCGGGCGATCGTGTGGCCGCTCTACGTCTACGGCGACGACCACATGCAGTTCGTCACCAGGTGGCGGGCGCTCGCGACCGCGTTCACGCGGACCCTGCGCGACGGGCCCGGCTGGCTGGAGATCACCCGGCCGGACGGGTCTCGCCGGCGGATCGCGGTCTACTACCAGGAGGGGTTCGAGGGCCGCGGCACGAAAGGGTCCGGGATCGTCTCGGACGCCGCGGCGATCACGCTGTGGTGCGAGGACCCGTACTGGATCGACCCGACCGTGAACGCCGTGCACCGCGAGGCCAGCAGCCTGACCGACTTCTTTGTGCCCTACCCGACCGTCTCGTCATCGCAGGTTCTCGGCGCGACCACCGTGACCAACCCAGGCGATGTGGTGGTGTGGCCGACGTGGACCATCACCGGTCCCGCGAGCCTGATCACTTTCACCCGCACGTGGCAGGTCAACGGCCAGACCTTCGCTGAGTCCTTCGCTCTGAGCCCGTCGGCAGTCGGGCACGGCAACCTGGCCGCCGGGGAGCGGGTCACCGTTTCCACCGACCCGCCGACCGTGCGCTATCAGGACGGCTCGAACTGGGTCGGTGCGCTCAACTGGCCCTCGGCCACGTTGTGGGGGCTGGAGCCGGGCGACAACGAGGTGACGTTCCAGATCGAGGGATCCGGGCCCGGCTCGGCGGTGGATCTGGCGTTCAGCCCTCGATACGAGACAGCCTGAAAGGGGGGCGGCGGGTGGCCGTGCAGCTGCTCATCACGAACCGGAACATGGTCGTGCAGGGCGACCCCATCGACGTCTGGACGAACCTCGACGCGACAAAGAAGTTCAACGAGCCCGGCTCGGGCAGCGTCGACGTCCCCGCACGGCCAGACGTCATGGCCCAACTCCAGCCCGGAAACCGGCTGGTCGTCATCCGCGATGGCGCTGTGTGGATGGCTGGCCCTATGGAGATCCCCGCCGATTTCTCGTGGTCGGTCAGCGAAGAGCCGGGGTGGGGAAAGGTCACGATCAACTTCTCCGACGACCTCGCCACCGTGGCCGGCTACATCACATGGCCTGCCCCGGCCAGCGCGTGGACAGCGCAGCCCGCCAACACCTATCGGCAGATCACCGGCACGAACGCGGGAGCGATCATCCGTAGCCTGGTCGATGAGAACTGCGGGCCGGGAGCCCTCGCAGAGCGCCGAATCCCCGGGCTCATCCTGGACGACGTCACCGGCGCCGGCACCGTGTCGACCGTCAGTACGCGATTCGAGCCGCTGTTGGACGTCTGCAGGCGCATCGCTGTGGACGGCGGGATCGGATTCCGCACGCGGCAGGACGTCGGGCAGATCCGCTTCGGCTGCTACGCGCCCCGTGACCGTACAGCGACCGCGCGATTCAGTATCGGTCTGGGGAACCTGCGCGCGATCCAGTCGAAGCAGTCGGCGCCGACCGTCACACACGCCCTGATAGCCGGTACGGAGCCTTCATTCGGCACGACGGGGCGTACGCACCTTCAGGTCGCCGACGCTGCGGCGGCCGCCACGTGGTGGCGCGTCGAGAAGTACGTCGATGGCTCGGCGGCGAATGACACGAACGGTGAGCTCACACAGGCAGGCAAGGAAGAGCTCGCCGGCGGCGCCGCCCCGGTCGAGCTCGCCACGGTCACTGTCGATACGCCCGACCTCAAGGCAGGCAGAGACTTCGACCTCGGCGACAAAGTCACCGTGGCGCTCCCGTACGGCGTCGAGGTCGCCGACCTCGTGCGCTCGATCCACCTGCAGGCAACCCCTGAATCCGGCGAGTACGTCACGACCCTGGTCGGATCCCCCGACGCGACCACCGACCCGCAGCTGGTCAAAGCCCTGCGCACGCTCGGCCGCCGACTCGGCCGGCTCGAAACACGATAGGAGGTG
Organism: Streptomyces sp. NPDC038135; assembly: GCF_055601245.1. NCBI lineage: Bacteria > Bacillati > Actinomycetota > Actinomycetes > Kitasatosporales > Streptomycetaceae > Streptomyces > Streptomyces sp. NPDC038135. Next base: position 60,985 of record NZ_JBVJXS010000003.1, read on the forward strand.
CTCGCGTGGCGCAAGATTCCTGGCCGAGCCCGGCCCACAACAGCCGGGTGGTCAACGACGTCGAGTACGAGAAGATAGCCGCCCGCTTCTCCGGCGACGGCGTCTACGGCAGCCCCGCCGACACCGCAGTCGTGACCGCGGGCACCGGCCTCGGCGTGAACCTACGCCCCAACGTGTACGCCAGCGTCCGCGGGCACGCCTGGACCTCCGGCCCCGACGCAGTCAGCCTGTCGATCGGCCTCAACACCAGCGGCCAGATCCGCAACGACTACGTGATCCTGCGCCTGGACCGATCCACCTGGACCGTCCGCGCCGTCGTCAAGGCGGGCACCCCGGGGTCCGGCCCGCCGGCGCTCACACAGGACACCGGCGACACCGGCGTGTATGAGATCCCCCTGGCGCAGGTGCGCGTGATCAGCGGGTCCTTCAGCGTGACCGTCACCCGCAGCGAGTTGTACGTCGGCACCCGCGTCCGCCCGTGCACGTCGTCCACCAGCAACCCGGCCCCGGCCGCAGGCGAGATGGCGTTCGAGACCGACACGGGCGTCCTGCGCGTGTGGGACGGCGCCGTCTGGCGGGTCGTCTCCGACGACTCCGGCGTCATCGGCATCAACAAGTCCCTGTCGCCGTGGACGAACGAGGTCGAATCCGTTCTGCAGAAGCGCAACGGGGCCGTCCATCTCCGGCTCGGCTCGATGAAGCGCGCGGGCGGCACGCTCGGCGCGACCACCGAGTCCCAGCTGCCTGTCCTCATCCCCTCCGCCTACCGGCACCCGACCCGGGACCAGTACGGACTGGCGTACTGCACCGGCACCGAGATCGCGAGGTTTGCCATTTACTCCGACGCGCACGAGTCCCGACCCGGCCAGGTATGGCTGATCAACCACCCGTCGATCGCCACCGGGGACTTCGTGCTCCCGGTGTCCGGCATCAGCTGGGCGGTGTGACATGCGCTACCTGTTCGGCGCCACTATGGCGGACTACGTCGTACGGCCGACCGATGGCCTGTGGGGCGTCGCGCCCGGCGTGACCGTCACCTTCTGGAATGCTCCGGTCGGCGGAGTCCAGTACACCGACCTCCGCAACGGCGCCAGCGACTCGATCACCCAGGTCACCACCGATGAGCAAGGGCTCCTGCCGCAGTTCTCCGGCCCTGACGGGGTCACTGGCATGTGGGCGGACGCCGGCGGCTCTTCGCGCGCCTGGTTGGACGCCCATGGCGCGGCCACCCCGACTGTAGGAAAGGGCCTGTACGTGCCGCCCGGTTGGGGTGACTCCTGGAAGGCCAAGAGGGACGCTGCCCGGTCCGGGGGCAAGGCCAAGCTGATGTGCATCGGCGACTCGATCACCTACGGCTACTGGTCCAGCGATCTCCTCAGCAAGAGCTGGGTGGGCATCGTCCGCACCGCCCTGCAGGGCTCTTACGGCGACGGCGGCAGCGGCATGTTCTCCGCCAACCGTTCCGCCGAGTTCATCGGGGCCGGCCGGGACGCGACCGTTGCTCTCTGGCGGGCGAACGGGTCGATCACCAGCACGACGGGCACATGGACGGACACCGGCCTCTTCTACGGGCCCGCCGTCAGCAGCATGTACGCCACCGCTGCCGCCACGGCCACGTTCAAGGTCCGCGGTACCACCGTCAACATCTACACCCTGGCCGGGGTGAACACCCCGAACGCCGGCTACACCTACCAGATCGATGGGGCTGCCGCGGTCGCCGTCGCCGACCCCGGTCTCTCCACCGGCACGGTCCAGGTGAAGACGATCACCGGACTCGCTGCCGGGGACCACACGGTCGTCATCTCGTACAACGGCACGGGCGGGGCCAGGCTCCAGCTCATCGGCGTGAGCGCCGAGAACGCGTCCGGCATCGTCGTGGACAACATGGGCCGCAGCGGGGCGTCTACGTCCACGTTCTTCACCAGCGGCACCGGTAACACCCTGTGGAACGGCGGCTCGAGCAACGCCGCTGATCTGATCATCTACTCGCTGGCGATCAACGACGCCCAGGCCAGCGTCGCGGTCGACACCTGGGTCAGCAACGTGATCTCGACGCTGTCCACCTTCAAGGCAGTCAACGACGGCGCGACCGACTTGCTGTTCCTCTTCCAGCACCGAGGCAACTACACCACCGGCACGTTCTACGGCCAATACCTGACCAGGGCTCGCGGCCTCGCGGAGGCCTACGGGGCTGCACTGGTGAACGTCTGGCCCCTGGGACGCAACTCCTACAGCTACTGGACCAGCCTCGGCTACTGGGGCGACTCGGCCAACGCCGGCGCGCCCGGCACGGACGTCGTGCACCCCTCCGACGCGGGCCACCAGGCCATCGCCGACGCCGTCCTGCCCGTCCTGACTGCCTGAGTTGGAGGCTCGGATGCCACTCACTACGGCCGCCGCACCTCCGGAGTCGAGGCCGGTCCCAGCGCCGATCGCGGTGACGGACGGCTACGGCGTCAGCATCGGCGGCCTCATCCTGCACCAGGTCGACGGCCGCCTCGCGGTCCGCTTGCCCGACGGCAGCGACCGCTTCATCTCCCTCACCGACAGCTAGCGCAAGGGCCCCCAACCCGAGCCCGCTTCGCAGCACACCGCCACCGCCCCGCGCCGACCTCCCGGCCGGGGCCTTCGTCATCCCTGGAGCATCCGTTGAAGCTCGTCACCCGCGCCCAGCTCGGCTGGCCCGCGTCGGCCGCGCCGACACAGACGTCCACCAAGGGCGTCAAGGTCCACTACGAGGGCAGCCCGGTCAGCACCAAGCTGCTCACCGACCACGACGCGTGCATCGCCGAGTGGAAGGCCATCCGCAAGTCGCACCTGGCGAACAAGGCCGAGAACTACAGCGACATCGCCTACAACTACGGCGCCTGCCCACACGGCTACCTCCTTGAAGGCCGCGGCATCGGCAAGCGCACCGGCGCCAACGGCAACCAGCCCCTGAACATCGCGCACTACGCGATCGTCGGCCTGGTCGGCAGCGAGGGCCTGACCAAGCCCACCGACGCCATGCTCGGCGCGATCCGCGACGGCATCGACCTGCTCCGCAAGCACGGCGCCGGAACCGAGATCAAGGGCCACCGCGACGGCTATGCCACCACCTGCCCCGGCGCCGCCCTGTACGCCTGGGTGCAGAAGGGCGCACCTCGCCCGGGCGGCACCACCACTGCCGAGCCGTCGAAGAGCGCCCCGAAGTACGAGCCGTTCCCCGGCGCCACCTTCTTCAGGGCCGGCCGCCGCTCACCGGTCATCGCCGCCATGCACAAGCGCCTGGTCGCCGTGGGATGCGGCCGCTACCAGTCCGACGCCAACGCCGACGTCTGGGGATCTGGCGACGAACGCTCCTACGCGGCCTGGCAGCGCCACCTCGGCTACGCGGGCAGTGACGCCGACGGCAAGCCGGGTCCCACCTCCTGGGCCAAGCTCCACGTTCCCAACGTCTGAGAGGACGCACGCATGAAGATCAGTGAGGTGTTGAAGGCCATCGTCGGCGGCCTGGCGGCAGGAGCCGCTGCGGCAGCGACCGCGGTGCAGGACGGCCAGGTAACGGCCGCCGAGGGCATCACCATCGCCGTGGCCGTCCTCGGCGCGTACGGCGTCACCTGGTACGTGCCCAACAAGCAGACGCCGGGAGACGTCTGATGCGCCCGGCGGCTCGGCGGCTTCGGCAGCAGCTGGGCCGCCGTGGCGCACTCCTGTCCCTGAAGGGCGTGATGGCCGTCTGTTACGGCATGGGCCAGGTCTTCGCGCCGACCGGGGACCGCATCGGGCTGGCGCTGCTGCTGAAGCTGTGGCCGCTCGACGTCTGGGGCTGGGCATGGGCCACCGCCGGTGCCATCGCCCTGGTCTGCGCATGGCTACCGCCTCGCAAGGACTGGCCCGGCTTCCTCGCCGTCTGGCTCATCGCCACCCCCTGGGCGATGGCCTACTTCCTGTCCTGGTGGCCGCTGGACGAGTCACCTCGCGGCTGGGTCGTGGCCTCCATCTTTGGGGCCTGGGGCGGCGTGAACCTGGTGGCCATCGGCTGGGCCGAGCCGCCGCGCGCACGACCGGAGGACCCCGCGTGAGACCTGAGATGCTGACCGCGCTCAGCGCGCTCGCCGTTGCCATCGTCACCGCGATGGGCGGCGTACTCACCACCGTAGTCGGACGTCGTCAACCCCGGTCCCGCGGCGCCGACAGGCGCGACGACTTCACCGCGGTGACCGACAAGCTGAGCGAGCACATCGAGCGGCTGGAGCGCCGCATCGATGAGCAGCAGGAAGAATCGGAGCGGGACCGCGACCGCATGACCGCCCAGGACGTCGCCATCCGCTACCTGGTCGGCTGGGTCCGCGTGCTGGTCGGCTTCGCGCGGCGGGCACAGTTGGAGCCGCCGCCACCGCCCGAACCAGTCCCGGAAGAGGCACGCCCCTACCTGCACGACGTGGGACTCTGAGCCCCGGACCGGCCCCGGTGTGGGAGGCCGGCCCGGGACGCCTGTTCCCGCGCATACGCCCCCGCTCTCCCCTGCACGGGGAGGGCGGGGGCGTTCCGTCATGTCTGCGGGCTGTCCACCACGTAGGTTCCCTTGCCCCGTACCGTCTGGACCAGGCCGCGCTCGGTGAGCAGCTGCACCGCGGCCCGGGCAGTCGGCCGGGACACGCTGAATTCGTCGCAGATGCCGGCCTCGGAGGGAATGCGGCGGCGCGGCGGATAGGTGCCGTCGCCGATGCGGGCAGCGAGGACCGCAGCGATCTGCTCGTAGAGGGGTTCAGGCCCGTCGAGATCCACGGTCATATATCGACCGTAGGAGTCTTACGACAATGCTTCTCGCCAGGTGACGTGACCTGACAGCACCTGACAAGTAGCGGTAGCGTCGAAGCGTGGAAGACCCCCGCGACCGTGCGACCGGCCCGGGGGTGTGGCCGACTATCGAGGGAGAGTCGACATGGCGCACGGTACCGCCGAGCAGCAAGCGCCGGCGAGCCTCACCGTGGACTTCGGTGTGATGTCCATGCTTACCGTCCCCGAGATGAACGTCCTGACCGTTGCGCAGCGACGCGGAGCGCTCTGCGTGTGGTGCCCCGAACGGCTGACTGCTGAGACCGCGATCCCCTTGGGCGACCGCCGGTACGAGATCGACGGCGAGCAGATGACCGGCTTCCCCCGGGCCTGCCGTTCGTGCGGGCGCCGGGCCGCCATCCGCGAGGCTCGCGTCCACCCGCTGGACTGCCCGGTGTGCCAGGTGGCACCGCAGGACTGCCGCGAGATGGCGGCCATCAATCGGCTCGCCTCGGATGGCTGCTGATGAGCGCCACTGACCCAGGCTTCGCCGCTCTCCGCGCGGCCGGCTATTGCGGGCACAAGCACCCGAGCAGGACGGCGCACTGCACCAGGCCGCCGGGGCATCGCGGGAAGCACGGCAGCTACTACATCGGCCGCCGGGACCCCACGGACGCGGTAGGCCTTCAATGGCCATAGACCTCCGGCTGACTCTCTGACGGCGAATCGGGAGTCAGCCGGAGATAGCGGCCGCCCTGCGCCCCCGTCGCAGGGCGGCCCCACCAACCCTCCCCCGGGGGATGCTGCGGCCCAGCCGGACGCCGATCCGGCTGGGCCGCAGTGCTTCTTCCGTGGGTGACCGATCGACTCTCGGGCCAGCTTCGGGCCAGCAGACAGCCTTGAAGCCCCGTCAGAACGGCAACACCCCCAGCTCGGAGGCCTCTGAGCTGGGGGTGTTCCTGTAGGCCCTGTGGGACTCGAACCCACAACCAATGGATTAAAAGTCCACTGCTCTGCCAATTGAGCTAAGGGCCCAGGCGATGTTGCCTGTCCGAGCATAGCCGGACGCGGCCGGGTCTCCGATCGGGTATCGGCGACCCGGCCGCGTCGGGTGGGGGAGGTGACTAGTTCTCGACCGTTCCGGCCGGCTCGGGGGCGCGGGTGACGGCCGGTCGCAGGAACCAGTGGCGGGCCGAGGCCAGCCACCAGGTCGCGGCGAAGCCCAGCACGACGAGGACGGCGACCGGGGCGTAGTTGAAGGTCTTCCAGGTGACCGGGGAGACCTGGGGGAGCATGAACAGGACCGTGATGACCGCCACCCAGGTGACGGAGACCAGGCCGACGGGGATCGACCAGCGGCCCAGGTGCCACGGGCCCCGCTCGAAGGCCGCGCCCCTGCGGACCCGGAGGAAGGTCGGGACGACGTAGGCGATGTAGAGGCCGATGACCGCGATCGAGGTCACCGCCGCGTAGGCCGTGGAGTTGATGAGGTAGGGCAGACCGAGGGCGAGGGCGCCGAGCGCGGCCAGCCAGACCGCCGCCACGGGGGTGCGGGTGCGGGGGCTGACCGTGTGCCAGACGCGGGAGAAGGGCAGCGCGCCGTCGCGGGAGAAGGCGTAGATCATGCGGCTGTTGGCGGTCACCGAGGCCATTCCGCAGAAGAGCTGGGCGCCGATCACGACCAGGAGCAGGAGCTTGCCGGCCGTGGCGCCCAGCGCGTCCAGGAGGATCTGGGCCGGGGGCGCGCCGGTCGGGGAGGCCAGCTCCTTGTCGTACGACTGGATGGCGAAGGTGAAGCCGAGGAGCAGGACGAAGCCGGCGATCCAGGAGGTCCAGATGGAGCGGACGATGCCCTTGGGGCCCGCCGTCGAGGCGTCGTGGGTCTCCTCGGTCATGTGGGCCGAGGCGTCGTAGCCCGTGAAGGTGTACTGGGCCATGAGCAGGCCGAGCAGGACGACGTAGAGGCCGCTGCCCCAGCCGGTCTCGTTGACGAACTTCGTGAACACGAAGGACGCCGTCTGGTGGTGGTCCGGGACGAGGGCCAGCGCGCCGACGATCACCGCCACGCCCAGGACGTGCCACCAGACGCTGACGCCGTTCAGGAAGGCGACGATCCGGACGCCGAAGGTGTTCAGCAGGCCGTGCAGGAGCAGGATCGCCGCGAAGAGCAGGACGGTGCGGCCGGGGGTCACCTCGAAGCCGAACTGCAGGTTCAGCCAGGCGCCGAGGAAGGACGCGGCGCCGAAGTCGATGCCGGCCGTCACCGCCACCTGGCCCAGCACGTTGAACCAGCCGGTGAACCAGGCCCAGGCCGCCGCCGACCGGGGCGGCGCCAGGCGGTGGGCCCAGAAGTACAGGCCCGCCGACGTCGGGTACGCCGAGCAGATCTCGGCCATCGACAGCCCCACGAACAGGGTCATCAGGCCGACCGCCACCCAGCCCCAGGTGATCACCGCGGGACCGCCGGTGACCATGCCGAACAGGTACAGGGTCAGGCAGCCGGACAGCACCGAGATGATCGTGAAGGACACGGCGTAGTTCGAGAACGCCGACATACGGCGGGCGAGGACCTGGGTGTAGCCGAGCTGGGCAAGCCGTTCCTCGTCCGACGGCCCGTCCGTGCCACTCGTCGCTATCGCGTCTTCTGTCATGCCCCCAGCGATTCCCTTTCGCGCCCCGTGACATGCGTCACACGGATGTCGCCCTGGCGTGGATCCGGGTGTCGTCGGTGGGGTGCGGTGCCGTCAGGGGCTGTGCAGGGTGTGGGGCACCGCGGGGGCCTTGGTCTCCACGAGGATCTGGCAGGAGAGGCCGCAGACCAGGAAGGCCTCCAGCAGCAGGGGCGGAAGGCCGCCGCCGGCCAGGCCGAGGAGGGTGAACGCCGCGGCCAGGCCCAGGCGGGACCAGGCGCGCAGATCGCCGCCGAGACCGACGTTGAGCAGGTGGATGCCGCCGACGCCGAGCAGGAACACGGCCATGCCGAAGCAGAGCACCGGACCGCCGTCCAGCGCCGGGTGCCCGTGGCCGCGTGCGTTGGCGGCCTGCGCGGCGAGCAGCCCGCCGACGCCGGTCACCGTGATGCCGCCGTGCACGAACAGGTGGCCGTACACGTAGGCCTGGCCGGTGAGCCGCCACTGGCGCAGCGGTGAGGGGTCGACGTGGTCGAAGACCAGCCACCACTGGCAGGCGGCGATCAGGAAGGAGCCCGCGACCACGGCCATGGTCTCGGCGCGCAGCCCGCTGGCGGCGATGCCGATGGCGTTGAGGGCGACGACCTCGCCCAGCACGATGATGGTGAACAGGCCGAACCGCTCCGGGATGTGCGAGGCGTTGAACGGCACCCGCGCCACCGCCGAGGCGGACAGGATCGGTGTCAGCAGCTCGGCCAGCAGGCCGGCGCCCCACAGCAGGTAGCAGTGGGGCGTGGGCAGCAGCGCCGACACCCCCCAGATCGCCGCGCCGAGCCCGTACCCCTGGAGGAAGCGTGTGGTCAGGGTCCGGGCCCGGGGCACGTGGTAGTGCGCCCGCAGGTAGAGGCCCAGCAGGATCAGCCGCACCAGGAAGTAGCCGAGGGCGAAGCGTTTCGCTCCGGCGGTGCCCGTGAACGCCCGGGGCACCGCCACGGAAACCGACAGCACCGCCATCATCGCGACGATCATGATGAGCCGGTAGATCCGGTCGTCGTTGTCGAAGCGGTCGGCGTAGAAGGAGTAGCCGACCCAGGCCCACCAGATCGGGACGTACAGCGCCCCGAACCGCAGCACGCCCGCCCAGGTCGGGGCGTGCAGCAGGACCTCGGTGAGCTCGGCCACGGCCACCACGAAGACCAGGTCGAAGAAGAGCTCCAGGGGTGAGGCGGCCCGGTGGTGCCCCTCCTCGGGCACCCTGAGCCGCACCCGCCCCCGGTGCAGTCGCACCTTGCCGGTGTAGGTGCCGCGCGCGACGCCCGCCTCCGGCGCGCCCACCCCCCGCATGCCGGTCAGCCCCCGGCGACCTGGGTGTGGGCGTCGTCGTGGTAGCCCTTGATCTCGGTGATCAGGCCGTCGTCGCCGACCCGGAAGGTGTCGATGCCGCGGTCCTCCACGACCCCGCCGTCCTTCTTGTGGGCGGTGATGTGGAAGGTGAACGCGGCCTCGTCGCCGCTGACCACCACGTCGGTGACGCGGAACTCCACCCGGTCGACGACCTCGAAGACGCCGTCGAAGAAGGCGGTCACCGCGGCCCGGCCCCGGTTGGCGGGCGCGCCGACCGGCTCGTGCTGGACGACGTCCGCGGCGAGCAGGGCGGTGAACCGCTCCCGGTCCCGCTTGGCGAAACTCTCCGCGTACCCCTCGACGGCGGCGCGGATCTGCTGCTGGTCTGGCATGACTTCTCCGTACGTAGGTGTCGGGCGGTGCGTGCGGGGTCAGGCCTGCGCCTCCACCTCGCGGACGAAGGCGGCCATGAAGTCGCCGGTCACCTGGGGGTGCTTGGCGGTGATCAGGTCGCCGTCGACCACCAGGTCGGCGGTGCCGCCGTCCGCGTAGACGATCTCGGCGCCGGCGTTCTCCACGTCGCAGACGATGTTGTGCGCGCAGGTGACCCTGCGTCCCTCGAGCAGGGCGCGGTCGGCGCACAGCAGCCACAGCGAGTGGCAGATGGCGCCGACCTTGAGGCCCGGCGCGGCCATCGCGGCCCGCAGGAACTCCACCGCGGGCGCCTTGTTGCGGCTGCCCGGGCCCGGCACCTCCACCTGGTAGCGCAGCCGGTCCATGGCGTACGCGCCGATCAGGACCACGCCCACGTAGTCGGCGAGGTCCAGCGCGGAGACCTCGCGGGTGACGGTGACGTGCTCCTCGACACGGCCGTTGTCGGGGTTGCTGCCGAACGTGAGCGAGGGCTGCCCCCACAGGTGGGAGACGTAGTCGACGGCGTACCCGCGCCCGGGGAAGTACGCGTTGAAGTCGCGGAACTCCGACGGGTCGAAGTGCTCCTCGATCAGGACCGCGATCCGGCCCTTGGCCGCCGGCACCGGGTCAGCCGCCCAGACCGAGCGGGCCGAGGAGCTGGCGCGGGTCGAAGAAGGCGTGGACCTCCTTGATGCGCCCGTCCTCGATGCGGAAGATGTTCGCGCCGCGGACCGTGATCGGCTCGCCGGTGGGGGCCACGCCCATGAACACGCCGAGGTGGGTGCCGGTGATGGTGAAGGACGCGGCGACCTTGTCCCCCTGCTCCAGCAGCTCGTCGATGGTGAAGACGCGGTCCGGGAAGCCGCCGTACCAGCGCAGCGCGAACTCCTTGTACGCCGGCAGGCCGTGGATGCCGTCCGGGGAGATCGGGTTGTCGAAGACCACGTCGGGGGCGAGGATCTCGTCGGCGATCCGCAGGTCGCCGGGAGCGGTCAGGAACTGCTCGTAGTAGGTGCGGACGAGCTTGGAGCCCTCGTCGGACACTTCGGCCATGGGGTCAACTCCTCAGTCTTGGCGGGGATCACGGGCCCGGACCGCCGCCGCCGGAAGGTCGCGCGGCGGTCCGGGGCCGTCCGGTGGCTCAGGCGTCCGCGAGGAACCACCCGGCGGCGCGCTCACCGATGACGTAGCAGGTCAGGTTGGGGTTGGCGCTGACGTGCGTGGGCATCACGGAGGCGTCCACCACGCTCAGGTTCTCGATGCCGTGCACCCGCAGCCGCTGGTCCACGACCGCGCTCTCGTCGCCGCTCGGGCCCATCTTCGCGGTGCCGACCGGGTGCCACAGGGTGGCGGAGTTCTCCCGGATGTAGCGCAGCAGCTCGGTGTCGTCGTCGACCTGGGCCTGCGTGAGCTTGTCCGACAGACCGCTGGAGAGGTCCCTGATCTGCTTGGAGTTGGCGATGTCCCAGGCCAGGCGGACGCCGTCCAGGGCGATGGCGCGGTCGGCGTCGGTGCCGTAGGAGTTGAGGAAGATGTCCGGCTGGACGGTGGGGTCGGCGCTGCCGAGCGACACCCGGCCGCGGCACTCCGGCTTCTGCAGCACGCTCATCACGCTGATCGGCCGGTGGGTGACCGGGACGTAGCGGCTGACGAAGTACATCTGCATGTCGTTGAAGTGCTGCGAGCCCGGGTTGGTGTAGCGGACCAGGACCTGCACGTCCGGGTCGTCGGGGTCGGTGACGCCCTCGCGGGGCAGCAGGCCGACGGTGATCTGCTGGTGCTCGATCAGGTTCTCGCCGACGTTCGGCTGGTCCAGGACCACCTCGATGCCGAGGGCGCGCAGCCGCTGCTCCGGGCCGACGCCGGAACGCAGCAGGATCGCCGGGGAGTTGAGGGCGCCGGCGGAAAGGGTGACGTGGTCGGCGTACACCTTCTCCAGCCGGCCGCCGGTCTCCACCTCGACGCCGACCGCCCGGGTGCCCTGGAAGAGCACGCGGTGCACGGTGGCGCCGGAGCGGATGGTGAGGTTCTTCCGGCGGCGGGCCTCGGTGAGGTAGGCGACCGCGGTGGAGACACGCAGGTCGCCGCGGCGGTTCATGGGGATCGGGCCGACGCCGGTGGACTCCGGGTCGTTGTGGTCGGCGACGTAGCCGAAGCCCTGGTCGATGCAGGCCTCCAGGTAGGCGGCCTGGAACGGCACGAGCTGGTCGCGGGTGTGGCGGACGATCGGGGTCGGGCCGTTCTTGCCGTGGAACGGTCCGTCGAAGTCCTGGTCGTCCTCGATCTTGGTGAAGTACGGCAGCATCGAGCGCCACGACCACTCGTCGTTGCCCAGGTCGGCCCACTCGTCGTAGTCCGCCGGGATGCCGCGCAGCGCGATGGCGCCGTTGACCGCGGAGCAGCCGCCCGCCACCTTGCCGCGGGCGTAGGTGAGGGACCGGCCCGGCACCGCCTCGGCGCTGTAGCCCCAGTCGTGGTCCTCCACGGAGACGGTGCGCGCGTTGGTGATGTCACCGGGGATCTCGGAGACGTCCGCCCAGTCGGGCCCGGCCTCCAGCAGCAGGACGCTGACGCCGGCGTTCTCGGTGAGTCGGCTCGCGAGCACGGCGCCCGAGGAGCCCGCGCCGACGACTATGTGGTCATACTTCATGGGTTCTCCCTCTTGGGACCGCTACCGGGGCCGGGTTCACAGACCCGGGAACTCATCGGTCTCGATCCAGGTCTCGATGGCCTGCTTCTCCGCGAGATCGACGTACTCGTACCGGACTCCCAGGGCGTCGGGCTCCGTGATGATCCAGCCGGGCGTGGCGCCCTCCGCGCTCCGCGAGGCCGCCGCGACGCCGATGCCCTCGGCCGCGAGCGCCCCGAGCCGGCCCTCCATGTCCGGCTCCCAGAGGCCGAGGTAGAGGATCCGGCCCTCGTTGGCGGTGGAGAAGATCCCCTCGTCCCCGTCGGCCTCGATCAGCTCGTAGTACGGCGGGCCCTGTTTCGAGAAGGCGACGTGCACGACCTGCTCGTGCGGGTGCGGGTCCTCGAGTCGCGGATTCGTCACGTGCGCGGGCTTGGTGAATTCCAGGCCGTGCGTCCGCTCGTAGTACTCGATCGCCTTCTCCAGATCGGGCACGACCACGCCGATGTGGAAGTAGGGCTGCTCGCTCATGTCCGCTCCCTGTGATTCCCGTTCACTCGTCGACCGGGTCGTACGCGTCGAGCTGCGGCGGCCGTGCGAGGTACGTCAGCATCTCCGGGACGATTTCCTTGAGGTATTCCTTGGCGCTGTGTTCGGCGAGCGCCGCGTCGTCCACGTACTGCTCGACGACCAGGTACCTGCGGGGGGTGGTCCGGTGCCGTACGAACTCGAACACCGGGGTGCCCGGCTCGTTCGCCCGGACCTGCCGCACCAGGAGCTTCAGCACCTTCTCGAAGGGCTCCTCGCTGCCCTCGGCGACGTCCAGGACTGTGGTGCACGTGATCACTGGTCCTCCAGTTCCGCTCGGCGGGCGGGGCCTCAGTGCAGCGGCGGGAGCAGGATGTCCGCCGTCTCGTCCTGGATCTTGGCCTCGGCCCCGGGGTACGCGAACAGCTCGGTGCCCAGCTCGCCGAACAGGGAGTAGCCCTCGGCGGCGCGGGTGTCGAACCACATCGACATCTCGTGGCCGACCTCCTCGCCGAACAGGTGGTTGACCATCGCGAGGGTGCCGGCGTTGATCGAGGCGGCGCCGGCGGTGGTCCAGATGCGGTCCTCGGGCGCGCCGAGCCACATGCGGCGGGGCTCCACCACATTGGCGCCCTCCTCCTTCAGCCGCCGGGAGATGGGCGGGCTGCAGGTCACCGGGGTCTTGCCGAGGATGCCGGCGCGCTGCAGGATGCCGACGCCGACGCAGTTGGCCCCGATGAACTTCCCGTTGACGTGGTGGTGGCGGATGGTGTCGAGGATCCGCTCGTTCTTGGTGGCGGCGCCGGAGCCGCGGCCGCCGGGGACGTACAGCACGTCGTACAGGTCGTCGTCCCGCAGTACCGCGTGCGGCTCGACCCGGGCGCCCATCTGCATGGTGACCGGGCCCTCCTCCAGGGCCACCAGCTTGACCTCGATGTCCTCGCCGGCCGTCTCCTTCAGGTAGACCGCGACACCGATCATGATCTCCCAGGGGATGATGGTGTCCGACTCGCTGCACCGGTCGTACGCGAGCACCGCGATGCTCTTGATCTCAGCCATGGATTGTTCTCCAGTCCGCTCCGGGATTACCGGACCGCGGCATTCGCCGAACTCGGCGGCCTGCGCGGAATTTCCGGCTTCTGGTGGCGAAGCTAGCGCGCCCGGGAAAGGGCCCAGGAGCCTTCGGCGGATACTTTCTGAACTTCCGGCCGGGGCGTACGCAAGGCGCTTTTCCGCGACTCGCGAATACTTTCTGAACTCGCCGCGCAATACGCGGTGGGGGGCACCGGAGCGGTGGCCGCCGGGGACGGACGGGCGGCGGCCGGCGGTAGGACGGTCGGATCAATCACGCCCGCATCCGGCCGAGTTCACGAAGTAGAGGTGGGTTTCTGGCCGCACGCGCGGGCGCCCACAAGCCTGGCGGCATGACATCTGAGAGCTCTGAGCTGCTGACCCGGCCTGCCGGCGGGGGCCGGCAGGCACGGCGGAGCGCGGGGACGGCGGGTCGCTTCTTCGGCATTGTCGTGGGCAACTTCCTGGTCCTGCTCGACGCCTCCATCCTCAACGTGGCGGTGCCGGACCTGCGTGACGATCTGCACGCCTCGGCCAGTGCGCTGCCGTGGACGGTGGACGCCTACACCGTGGTGTTCGCCGGCCTGATGCTGGCCGCGGGCTCGATCGCGGACCGCTTCGGACCGCGCCGGATCTACCGCGCGGCCCTGATCTCGTTCGGCGTCGTCTCGGCGCTGTGCGCGGCGGCGGACTCCGCCGGCATGCTCATCGCCGGGCGGGCCCTGCTGGGCGTCGCCGCGGCGGGCCTGGTGCCGGCCTCGCTAGCCCTGCTCGCCGGGCTCTACCCGGACCCGGCCAAGCGCTCCCGCGCCGTCGGCGCCTGGGCCGCGATCAGCGCGCTCGGACTGGTCTCGGGGCCCGTGCTCGGCGGGGCCCTGGTCGCGCTCGGCGGCTGGCAGCTCGTGTTCCTCGTCAACCCGCCGATCGCGCTGATCACCGTGGTGCTGGCGCGGTCGCTGTCGGCCGACCGGCCCACCGCCCACCGCCCGATCGACTACCCCGGCCTGCTGCTGTCCATCGCCGGTCTGGGCGCGCTCACCTTCGGGCTCGTCGACGGCGGCACCGACGGCTGGGGGCGTGCCGTGCCGGTGACCGCCCTGGTGGCCGCGCTGCTGGCCTTCGTCCTGCTCGCCGTCGTGGAACGCCGCGCCGCGGACCCGGCGCTGCCGCCGGCGCTGCTCTCGCTCTCCCGGGTGCGGGCCGACCTGGTGGCGGGCTCCGCCGCCTCCTTCGCCTTCTACGGGCTGCTGTTCGCCATGACCCAGTGGATGGTCGAGGACCGGGGCATGTCGGCGCTGCGGACCGGGCTCGCGTTCCTGCCCATGACGCTGCCGCTCGCCGTCCTGCCGTTCTTCACCGGCCGGCTGGTCGCGAAGACCGGCACCCGGCCGCTCATCCTGTTCGGCCTCACCGCCGGCGCCGTCTCCGGCCTGATCCTCTCCTTCTCCGGCACCGAGACCCCGCTGGCGCTCCTCGTCGCCGCCCAGATCGCCCTCGCGCTGTGCGCCACCACCGCGATCCCGGCCTCGACGGCCGACATGGCGACGGCCGCGCCGCAGCGCTTCGCCGCCACCGCCCAGGGCGCGCTGAACGCCTCCCGCCAGGCCGGCTCGGCTCTCGGCGTCGCCGTGCTCGGCACGCTCGGCCCGATGCACCGGATCGGCCTCGGCGTCGTGGCGCTCGGCGTCGGCTCGGTCCTCCTCGTCGGCCTGCTCGGCCGGGCGAAGCCCGCGCAGGACGCCTGACCGGCCCGACCGCACTCCCCCGCCCGCCCTCACCCTGCTGACACGTTGAAAGGAAGCGAGCCATGACCACCGCCCAGGACGAGACCGTCTCGGCCCCGGTCCGGCGCAACGTCGCCTGGATCCGCTCCGCCCTCCAGACGGCGATCGAACTCGAGCACTCCACCCTGCCCGTCTACACCGCGGCGATGCTCTCGCTCGAGGTGCAGAACTTCACCAGCTACAACACGATCCGCAGCGTGCTGATGGAGGAGATGGTGCACATGTCCATCGCCGCCAACATGCTCGCCGCGATCGGCGGCCGGCCCCGGATCAGGAACCTCGACCCGAAGTTCCCCTCGCACGGCCTGCCCGGCGGCGTGGAGCCCGACCTGCACCTCGGTCTGGCCCGGCTCTCCAAGCCGCAGCTGCGCAACTTCATGCGGCTGGAGTCCCCGCTGTTCCTGCTCCCGGAGGAGTACGGCCACGAGGACTTCCCGACGATCGGCAAGCTGTACGCGCAGATCAGGGACGCCATCGTCGCCAACGCCGCCGAACTGCGCGCGGCGGTGCAGGGCGGCGGGGTCGCCAACCAGGTCGGCGACAACATCGGCTTCAAGACCATCGTGCCGACGCCCGGAGTGGACCCGGTGGACCAGCTGCTCGAGGGCATCGACGAGATCCTGCAGCAGGGCGAGGGCGCGGCCAGCGGCACGATCCGCACCGGCGCCGCCTACCAGCACGAGGAGTCTCACTACGGGAAGTTCGCCGAGCTCTGGTACGGCCGCACCTACCGCGAGCCGGAGCCCGCGGTCGAGCTGACCCCGGAGACCGAGGCCGTGCACTTCCAGGGCGCTCGGATCGACTGGCCGTCGGTGATCAACACGCTCGCGGTGCCCGCCGACGGCTACGACAAGCTGCTGGCCGAGGACCCGGACGGCAAGGAGGTCGCCGAGGCGCTGCTCGTCTTCGACCAGGACTACAGCGACATGATGGCCCACCTCGACGCGATGTGGAACGGCGACCCGGACCAGCAGTGGCCGACCTTCGGCGAGGCGGTCCACAACATGATGAAGCTGCGGGTGTTCTCCTCCTTCACCTTCATGCAGCGCCGGATCCCGCCGGAGCTCGTCGACGACCTGCCCCGGCTGTACCCGGCCGAGTTCGGCTTCCTGCACACCTACACCGACCTCGACAAGCCGGTGTTCTACGGCCCCCGCTTCCGCAATCTCAACGCCGCCCAGGCCTGAGCGCCCCGCAGGAGAGTCACCATGCCCCGTACGAAGAGGGTCCTCATCGTCCTCACCAGCCACGCCGAGCTGGGCGGCACCGGCCGCGAGACCGGCTTCTACCTGCCCGAGGTCGCCCACCCCTGGCGGGTGTTCACCGAGGCGGGGCACGGGGTGGACCTCGTCTCCGTGCGCGGCGGCCGGCCCCCGGCCTCCGGGACCGACCTCACCGACCCCGTGCAGAAGGCGTTCCTCGCGGACCCGGAGATGGCCGGGAAGCTCGCCGCCACCCCGCGGCCCGAGGACGTGGACCCCGCCGCGTACGACGCCGTCTTCTTCGCCGGCGGCCACGGCACCATGTGGGACTTCCCCGGCAACCCGGCGCTGTCCGCGCTGGCCCGCGACGTCTACGAGGCGGGCGGCGTGGTCGCGGCGCTCTGCCACGGGCCGGCGGCCCTGGTCGGGGTCCGGCTCTCCGACGGCCGCCCGCTGGTCGACGGCAAGCGGCTGACCGCGTTCAGCAACGCCGAGGAGGCCGCGGTCGGCCTCACCGGCGTCGTCCCGTTCGCCCTGCAGACCGCCCTGGAGGAACTGGGCGCCAAGCACGAGGCGGCGCCCGAGTTCACCGCCCACGCGGTGACCGACGGCCGCCTGGTGACCGGCCAGAACCCGGCCTCCGCCACGGACACCGCCATGGCGACGGTGCTGGCCCTGGCGGCCACGTGACGACGCACCCGGCCGCGGGCGGCGCCGCCGCGGGTGGTCCGGGCGCCCCCGTCGCGGGCGCCCGGACCGCCGCCGTGCCGGCGCCCGCGCCGCCGCGGCCCCCGGCGCCGGACCCGTACGCGACGGGCCGCGCCCGCTGGCTCGTCCTCGCGGTCGGGCTGACCTGCACCTTCCTCGTGGTCGGCGGGGTCTCCATCGCCAACCTCGCCATGCCCTCCCTGCAGCGGACCCTGCACGTCGGCTTCGGCGCCGTGCAGTTCGTCGTCGCCGGGTACGGGCTGGTCTACGCCGTCTTCCTGATCACCGGCGGCCGGCTGGGCGACGTCCTGGGCCGCCGCCGGGTGCTGCTCGCCGGCCTGGTCCTGTTCACCGCCGCCGTGCTGGTCAGCGGGCTCGCCCCGGACGCGGCCGTGCTGATCGGCGCCCGGCTGGTGCAGGGCTTCGGCGCCGCGCTGATCTACCCGCAGATCCTGTCGATCATCCAGGACACCTTCGACGGCGCCGAACGCAACTTCGCCCTCGGCCTGTTCGGCGCCACCATCGGCGTCGCCATCGTCGTCGGCCAGCTCGTCGGCGGCGCTTTGATCCAGCTCGACATCGCCGGGCTGGCCTGGCGGCCCGCGTTCCTCGTGCTGGTCCCGCTCGGCACCGCCGCGCTGCTCACCGGCCGCCGGGTCATGGCGCCGGACCGGCCGGCGGGCCGCCCGCACATCGACCTGGCCGGCACCGGTCTGCTCGGCGGCGCCCTGCTGCTGCTCGTCCTGCCCCTGCTGATCGGACCGGGCACGGGCTGGGCCTGGTGGAGCCTGCTGATGTTCGCCGCCGCAGTCCCGGCGTTCACCGTCTTCGTCCGCTACGAGCGGCACCTGGACCGCACCGGCCGCACCCCGCTGCTGCGCCCGTCGCTGTTCCGGCAGCGCGCCTTCGGCACGGGCATGGCCATCGGGGTGCTGTTCTTCATCACCATCGTCGGCCTGGCCGTCTACACCTCGCTGACCTTCCAGGTCGGCCTCGGTCTCGACCCGCTCCAGGCGGGCCTGGCCTTCGCGCCGGTCGGTGTCGCGTTCTTCGCCTCGTCCCTGCTGGTGCCCCGGCTGGTGCCGCGGCTCGGCAGGTCCGTGCTGGTCATCGGGCACGTCCTGCTGCTCGGCGGGCTGGCCGCCGCCTGGGCCGTCGTGCACGCGGCCGGCTCCGGCCTGTCGGCGGGCGAGCTGGCCCTGCCGCTGCTGCTGGTCGGCACCGCCCAGGGGCTGACGATGTCCCCGCTGATCGGGGTCGTCCTGACCGGCATCCGGGCCGACGACAAGGGCTCCGCCTCGGGCGCCCTGACCACCGCCTTCCAGGTCGGCCAGGCCCTCGGCGTGGCCGGGATCGGCACGGTCTTCTCCGTCCTCGGCGCCCGCCCCGGCGTGGCCGGTGCGTCAAGCCGTTACCAAGTCGCCTTTCAATCCGCCCTGTTGGTGATGGCCGCACTTACGCTGGTCTCGTTCGTCCTGGTATTCCGGCTTCCGAACCCGCACGACAGCCGGCCCCACCACCACTTCCTGTGGGTGCGGCACGGCCGCCGCACGGGCCTCGCACACGCCTTGTACCTGCTGACCGGCGGTCACGCGGTGGGCCGCCGGCTCGGCCACTGGTTCCACCACCACGAAGGGAAACACTGATGCGTCAGGTCGCTCTGGGCAGCCAGGGACTGCGGGTATCCGCGCAGGGTCTCGGCTGCATGGGCATGAGCCAGTCGTACGGAGTAGGCAACGACGAGGAGTCGATCAGGACCATCCACCGGGCCCTCGATCTGGGCGTGACCCTGATCGACACGGCCAACGTGTACGGGGCGACCGGCCTGTACGGCATCGGCGCCAACGAGAAGCTGGTCGGCTACGCGCTGCGGGAGCGCCGGGACGAGGTCACCCTCGCCACCAAGTGCGGCATCGCCGACGTGCGGCCCGGCGCCGGCATGGAGCTGCGCGCCGACCCCGACTACATCCGGCGGTGCTGCGACGAGTCGCTCCAGCGGCTCGGCGTGGACCACATCGACCTGTACTACCTGCACCGGATCGACCCGAAGACCCCCGTCGAGGACTCCATCGGCGCCTTCGCCGACCTGGTGAAGGCGGGGAAGGTCCGCTACATCGGGGTCTCCGAGGTGTCCGCGGACGAACTCGAACGCGCCCACGCCGTGCACCCGGTGACGGCCCTGCAGAGCGAGTACTCGCTGTGGAGCCGCGAGATCGAGGCGGAGGTGCTGCCCGCGGCCCGCCGGCTGGGCATCGGCGTGGTCCCGTTCTCGCCGCTCGGCCGGGGCTTCCTGACCGGCGCGGTCACCAGCCGGGACACCATGGCCGCGAACGACATGCG
This sequence comes from Streptomyces sp. NPDC038135, assembly GCF_055601245.1. NCBI lineage: Bacteria > Bacillati > Actinomycetota > Actinomycetes > Kitasatosporales > Streptomycetaceae > Streptomyces > Streptomyces sp. NPDC038135. Next base: position 80,396 of record NZ_JBVJXS010000003.1, read on the forward strand.
CCGCAACCTGCCGCGCTTCTCGCAGGACAACCTCGACGCCAACCAGAAGGTCGTCGACGTCATCCGGGACATCGCCGCCGGCCACGAGGTGCTGCCCGGCCAGGTCGCGCTGGCCTGGGTGCACGCACAGGGCCCCGAGGACATCGTGCCGATCCCGGGCACCAAGCGGACGAGCTACCTGGAGCAGAACACGGCCGCCGCCGATCTCACCCTGACCGACGACGACCTGTCCCGGCTGGCCGAGGCGGCCGCCCGCATCCAGGGCGCCCGCCGCTGACCCGCTCCCCCCCGCCTCAGTCCGCCTTCAGCTCCGGCGGATGCAGGAAGTAGTTGGCGGCCGACGCCGCCTGCGCCCCCTCGTGGACGGCCGACGTCACCTGGTGGGAGTGCAGCGCGGTGAGGTCGCCGGCCGCGTAGACGCCCGGCACGCTCGTCTTCTGCTCGGAGTCCACCTCGACGTAACCGGTGGGCGCGAGCCGGACGCCGAGCTGCCGGGCGAGCGTGGTCTCGGGGGTGGCGCCCTGGATGGAGAACAGCGCGTCCAGTGCCAGCCGGCGGCCCCCGCGGGTCACCACGGCGGTGAGCAGTCCGCCGGCGCCCTCCACCTCCCCGATCCGGTCGTGCACCACGGGGATGCCGGCGCCCTCCAGACGGCGGCGGAACTTCGGGCTGATCTCGTCGCTCGCGCTGTTCGTCAGCAGCCGCACCCGGTCGGTGAGGCTGTGCAGCTGCATCGCCTCGCCCGCGGCCGCGTCGGTGTGCCCGGCGACCAGGATGCTGCGCCCCCGGTTCTCGTAGCCGTCGCAGGTGATGCACCAGAACATCGACCGGCCCACGTACGACTCCCAGCCCGCGAAGTGCGGGAAGTGGTCGAGGACGCCGGTGGCCAGCACCAGCGTCCGGGCCCGCCAGGAGTGCCCCTGGGAGCGGACCGTGAAGCCGCGCTCCGCGTCGCCCTCGGCATGGGTGATCAGGTGGTGCGCGATCCGCGCGTTGGCGTACCGGCCGAGCTGCTCCCGGCCGAGCTTGCGCAGGTCGACGGTCGGGATGCCGCCCGGGAACCCCAGGTAGTTGTGGTTGGTCTGGTGGTGCGTGGAACGCCCGTGGCCCGTGTCGAAGACCAGGACCTCGCGGTTGTAACGGGCCAGGTAGAGCGCGGCGGACAGCCCGGCGGGGCCGCCCCCGACGACGACGGCGTCGGCATCCTGCATGGTCCTCTCCCCCTTCTCAGGTCGTGCGGCTGAGTTCCCCGGCCAGCTCCAGCTCCGCGTGGACCGCGCCGAGGCAGCGGTTCATGACCACGCGCAGTCCCCCCGCCACGGCGATGTCCCGCGCCTCGTCGGAGACGATGCCGAGCTGCAGCCACAGCGTCCGCGCCCCGATGGCGACGGCCTCCCGGGCCACGTCGGGGGTCTCGGGCGCCGGCCGGAAGACGTCGACCACGTCGACCGGCTCCCCGATCTCGAGCAGCGAGGCGAAGGCGGGCCGGCCCAGCACCTCGCGGTGGTAGGGGTTCACCGGGATCACCCGGAAGCCCTTGCGCTGGAGGTAGGCCGGGATCTCGTGCGCGGACTTGCCCTCCTCCACCGAGGCGCCCACCACCGCGATGGTGCGCGCCCCGCCCAGGATCCTGAGGTACTCGTCCCACAGGTACTCGCCCACGGTCATGTCCCCTCGTCGTGTCGTTCGCCGCCCGCGGCCCGGTGCCGGGGGCGCAGCCAGATGACGCCGAGGGGCGGCAGGGTGACCTCGACGCTCCACTCCTGGCCCTGCCAGGGCACCGGACGGGCCTGCGCAGGCTCGGAGTTGAGCACGCCCGAACCGCCGTAGCGGGCCGCGTCGGTGTTGAGCACCTCGGTCCACTCGCCGCCGCCCGGCACCCCGATCCGGTAGCCGTGGCGCACGCTCGGCCCGAAGTGGTGCACGCACACCAGCGGGCCGCCGTCGCCGTCGTACCGGACGAAGGAGTACACGTTGTCCTCGGCCGCGTCCGCGTCCAGCCAGGCGAAGCCGCGGGGGTCGGCGTCCAGGTCCCACAGGGCGGGCAGCCGCAGGTACAGGGCGTTGAGGTCGCGCACCAGGTCCCGCACGCCCGCGTGCGCGGCGTCGGCCGTGGCCGCCCAGTCGGTCCCGGTGTCGTGCGACCACTCGCTCTCCTGCGCGAACTCCTGTCCCATGAACAGCAGTTGCTTGCCGGGGAAGCCCCACATGAAGGCGAGGTAGGCCCGCGCGTCCGCGAACCTGCGCCAGCGGTCGCCGGGCATCCGGCCGAGCAGCGAGCCCTTGCCGTGCACCACTTCGTCGTGGCTGACCGGCAGCAGGTGGTTCTCGGCGTACGCGTACACCATGGGGAACGTCAGCGCGTGGTGGTGGTGCTGCCGGTGCACCGGGTCCCGGCCCATGTAGCCGAGGGAGTCGTGCATCCAGCCCATGTTCCACTTGAACCCGAAGCCGAGCCCGCCGTGGTCGGTGCGCCGGGTCACCCCGTCCCAGGCCGTGGACTCCTCGGCGACGGTGACCACGCCGGGGCAGCTCCGGTACACGGCGGCGTTCATCTCCTGCAGGAACTCCACCGCCTCCAGGTGCTCCCGGCCGCCGTAGGCGTTGGGCAGCCAGCCGCCCTCGGGGCGGGAGTAGTCGAGGTAGAGCATCGAGGCGACGGCGTCCACCCGCAGCCCGTCGACGTGGAACTCGGTGCACCAGTACAGGGCGTTGGCGACCAGGAAGTTGCGGACCTGATCACGGCCGTAGTCGAAGACGAGGGTGCCCCAGTCGGGGTGCTCGCCGCGCCGCGGATCGGGGTGCTCGTACAGGGTCGTGCCGTCGAAGCGGGCCAGCGCCCAGTCGTCCTTGGGGAAGTGCGCCGGCACCCAGTCGAGGATGACGCCGATGCCCGCCCGGTGCAGGGCGTCCACCAGGTACCGGAAGTCGTCGGGGGTGCCGAGCGCGGCCATCGGCGCGTAGTACGAGGTGACCTGGTACCCCCAGGAGCCGCGGAACGGGTGCTCGGCGACGGGCAGGAGCTCCACATGGGTGAAGCCCAGCGCCTTCACGTAGCCGGGCAGTTCATCGGCCAGCTCGCGGTAGCCGAGGCCCGGCCGCCAGGAGCCCAGGTGCAGTTCGTACACGCTCATCGGCGCCCGCTCGGCGCGCCGGCTGCCGCGCCGCGCCATCCACTCGCCGTCCGTCCACCGGTGGCGGGAGGTGAAGACGGCGGAGGCGGTGCCGGGCGCGGCCTCGGCCGAGCGGGCCAGCGGATCGGCCTTCTGCCGCCAGGTGCCGTCGGGCCCCAGGATCTCGAACTTGTACCGGCAGCCGTCGCCCACACCCGGCACGAACAGCTCCCACACGCCCGAGGCGCCCAGGGAGCGCATCGGGTGCCCGGCGCCGGCCCAGTGGTTGAAGTCCCCGACCACGCGCACGGCGCGGGCGTTCGGCGCCCACACCGCGAACGCGGTGCCGGTGACCGACCGGTGCTCGCACACCCGGGCGCCCAGCACCGTCCACAGCCGCTCGTGCCGGCCCTCGGCGATCAGGTACAGGTCCAGCTCCCCCGGCACCGGCGGGAAGCGGTACGGGTCGTCGGTCTCGCACTCGCAGTCGGCGTACCGCACCCGCAGCCGGTAGTCGGGCACGTCGTCCGGGCCGCCGGGCAGCAGGCCGGAGAAGACGCCGCCGCCCTCGTGGCGCAGCTCGGCCAGCACGTTCCCGGCCGGGCCGACGGCCGACACCGCCTCGGCGAGCGGCTTGAGGACGCGCAGGGTCACGCCCCCGGGTCCCGGGTGCGGGCCGAGCAGGGCGTGCGGGTCGGCCGTCTCCGACGTGGTCAGGCGCTTGAGGTCGGTGGCCGTCGGCCGGGCCGGGGCCGGGCGGACGGGGTGGGGGGAGACCGGCGGGTTCACGAGAGGTGCGTCCTGTCCGTGATGATGTGGGCGACCTGGTCGCGGGGGTCGAGGCGTACGTAGTTGTCGCGGCCCCAGCGGTACGTCTCGCCGGTCAGCGCGTCGTGCGCCTCGAAGGTGTCGGCGCGGTCCAGACCGAGGGCGGGGAGGTCGAGGTGGACGGTGGCCTCCCGCACGGTGTGCGGGTCGAGGTTGAGGACCACCAGCACCCAGTCGTCGCCGGCCCGCTTGGAGAAGCAGACGACGGCGTCGTTGTCGGCGCGGTGGAAGCGCAGGTTGCGCAGCCGGCGCAGCGCGGGGTGCTCCCGGCGCAGCCGGTTGAGGGTGGTGACCAGCGGGGCCAGGGTGTCGCCTGAGGCGTCTGCGGCCTTCCAGTCCCGGGGTCGGAACTGGTACTTCTCCGAGTCCAGGTACTCCTCGCCGCCCGGTCCGGCGGGCACGTTCTCGTACAGCTCGTAGCCCGCGTACATCCCCCAGGCCGGGGCCGCCGTCGCGGCGAGCACGGCCCGCACGGCGAAGGCCGCGCGGCCGCCGTACTGCAGGAAGGCGTTGAGGATGTCGGGGGTGTTCACGAAGAGGTTCGGGCGCAGGTAGGCCGCGCTCTCCTCGCCGCCCAGACCGGCCAGTTCGGAGAGGTAGGACTCGACCTCCTCCTTGGAGTTGCGCCAGGTGAAGTAGGTGTACGACTGGTGGAAGCCGATCCGGGCCAGGCCGTGCATCATCGCGGGCCGGGTGAACGCCTCGGCGAGGAACAGCACGTCGGGATCGGTGGTGTGCACCTCCTCGATGAGCCGCTCCCAGAACCGGACCGGCTTGGTGTGCGGGTTGTCCACGCGGAAGATGCGCACGCCGTGCGCCATCCAGTGGCGCAGCACCCGCAGGCACTCCGCGTACAGCCCCTCGGGATCGGCGTCGAAGTCGAGCGGGTAGATGTCCTGGTACTTCTTCGGCGGGTTCTCGGCGTAGGCGATCGACCCGTCGAGCCGGTGCCGGAACCACTCGGGGTGCGCGGTGACCCAGGGGTGGTCGGGCGAGCACTGCAGCGCGAAGTCCAGCGCCACCTCCAGGCCCAGCTCACCGGCCCGCGCGACGAAGTGGTCGAAGTCGTCGAGGGTGCCGAGGTCGGGGTGGACGGCGTCGTGGCCGCCGGCCGGGGAGCCGATCGCCCACGGTGATCCGGGGTCGTGCGGACCGGCGGCCAGGGTGTTGCCGCGGCCCTTGCGGTGGGTGGTGCCGATCGGGTGGACCGGCGGCAGGTACACCACGTCGAAGCCCATCGCGGCGACCGCCTCGAGCCGCTCCGCCGCGGTGCGCAGGGTGCCCGAGCGCGGCGGTTCCAGCACGCCCTCGGCGTTCACCGTCTCCGCCACGGCGCCCTCGGAGCGCGGGAACAGCTCGTACCAGGCCCCGTACAGCGCCCGCTCCCGGTCGACGCGCAGCGGGAGCTCCTCGGAGCGGGTCACCAGCTCGCGCAGCGGGCGGGCGGCCAGTACCTCGGTGACCTCGGCGCCGAGTGCGGCGGCCAGCCGCTCGTCGGGGCCGAGGGCGCCGTCCGCGAGCCGGGCCCGGGCCGCCGTCAGCACCTCGCGGGCCCGCCCCTCGTCGGACGGCAGGGCGTCCAGCGCCCGGTCGAGGAGCCGCGCGCCCTCCGCGAGGACCAGCTCCACGTCGATCCGGGCCGGGATCTTGATCCGGGCGGTGTGCCGCCAGGTCGCCACGGGATCGCTCCAGGCCTCCACCCGGTACGTCCACTCGCCCTCCCGGCCGGCCGCGACCTGCGCGGCGTAGCGGTCGGTGCCCGGCGCGACCAGCCGCATCGGCGTCCAGGGGCCCGGCACGCCGTCCGGGCCGGTCAGGACGACGTTGGCGGCGACCGCGTCGTGCCCCTCCCGGAAGACCGTGGCGGACACCTCGAACAGCTCGCCCGGCACGGCACGGGCGGGACGGCGGCCCGCGTCCACCTGGGGGCGGACGTCCCGCACGGGTATCCGGCCGACGGTGGGCGCCGGGCGACGGACGTCGGGCTTGCCTCGCATGGTCATGCCTCCTGGCACCTGGGTGCGGTCGTGAACCCGGCTGTGGCGGGCGCCGGGGGTGTCGGGGTCTCGGGGTCCCGGCTGGGGCGGGCGTCGGGGATCTCGGGCCCGGCCGTGGTCGGCGTCGGGGTCCGAGCCCCGGACATGGCGGGCGCCGAAGTCGGGCCCGGGCGTGCCGGGTCCCCCAGTCGGGGTCCGGACGTGGGGGGCCGTCGGGGTCAGGGGAGGGAAGGGGGGTGTGGCGGGGGGCGGCGCAGGGCCGTGGTGCCGTTGCTGACGTCGGTGATGATGCGGCGGTAGCCCGCCACCAGCGGATGGTGCGGATAGGCCGTGCTGAACAGCCGCTCCCCGGCCAGCGCCGCCATCTCCGGGGCGTACGGCAGGGACACGGTGACCGGGGCGCCGAAGGCGTCCGCCACCCTCGCGCGCAGCGGCTCGTGGGGCGTGCCGGACGGCACCAGGTTCACCGCGACGCTCAGCCGTCCGCAGCCGAGGCGCTCGGCGAGCGACTTGGTCTCGGCGGCGCCCGCCATGTCCAGCCGGTCCGCCCGGGTGACCACCACCAGGGCGTCCGAGCTGGCCATCGAGGTGACCGTCTCGTTGTTGAACCCGGCGTGGGTGTCGAGGAGCAGCACGTCGAGGGCGAGCGAGTCGATCAGCCGGTCGAAGCCCTCCCGGAGCAGGCCCACGTCGTAGCCGCGGCCCAGGATCTCGTTGATGACGCCGGCCCGGCTGCGGGCCGGCACCACGAAGAACCCGTCGTGCCCGGCGTCCGCCTCGGCCGGATAGGCGGCCTCCTCGATCTCGCAGCGCCCGATCAGGTAGTCGCTCAGGGAACGCCGGACGGTACCGAGCGCGTCCCCGAACATGACGTCCAGCGCCGGGGTCTGGATGTCGGTGTCGACCAGCGCGACCCGGTGGCCCGAGGAGGCCAGGAGCACCGCCAGGTTGGCGGCCGTGCTCGACTTCCCCGTACCGCCCCGGTACGAGTGCACGGTGATGATCTGGGACATGGTCTCCACCCGGGGTCCTGCGTCAGGAGGCGCGCCGGTGCACGGCCATCATGGTGATGTCGTCCGACTGCTCGGCGGGTCCGACGAACTCGTTCAGCACCCCGTCCATGTGGTCGAGGAGTTCCTCGCCGCGCACCGCCGCCCCGGTGAGCTGGCTGAGCATCAGCTCGTTGCCGAAGAACCGGCCTGAACCGGACCGCGCCTCGGTCACCCCGTCGGTGTAGATGAAGAGCGTGTCGCCGGGGCTGATCTGCGCGTATCCCAGCGAGAAGGTGACGTCGGGGATGACGCCGACCGCCGGTCCGGTGGGTTCCAGCAGCACCGGTTCGGCGCCGTCGGCGCTCACCAGCACCGGCGGGTTGTGGCCGCCGTTGATGTAGACGAGGTTGCCGGTCAGCGGGTCCAGGACGCCGAAGAACAGGGTGGCGAAGTAGCCCTGCCGGATGTGGTTGCGGGTCAGGTAGTTGTTGGTGCCCACCACCGCGTTCAGCAGCGGCGTCGCCCCCACGACGGGGATCGCGCGGGTCTGCTCCTCCCAGACGGTGGACTCGTTCAGCACGTCGGCCGCGATCAGGCTCTGCAGCCCGCTCTGCTCGGCGGTGTGCCGCAGCAGGCTGCGGATCAGCGCCATGAACAGGGCGGCGCCCACGCCCTTGTCGCAGACGTCTGCCACCACCAGCGCCAGCCGGCGCCGGTTGACCAGTTCGAAGACGTCGTAGAAGTCCCCGGCGACGGTCCGGGCCGGCCGGAAGCGGACGTCGATCTCCCAGTCGTCGGGACTGGGCAGGGTGTCCGGCAGGAAGCCGAGCTGTATCTCCCGGCCGATCTCCAGCTCCCTCTCGTAGCTGAGCAGTTCGGCGTGCGCGGCCACGTCCTGCAGGGTGCGGCTGAACTCGGTGCGCTCGTGGCAGTCGCGCAGCCGGGCGCGGACCAGTTCGGGGTGGAACGGCGGCACCAGGTAGTCGGCGCCCGCCTGGACGTGCCCGCCGAGCAGATGCAGGTCGTGGTCGGCGTACGCCACCACGGTGGGCTGCCGCCCCTCGTCGTCCAGCCGCCGTACGACCGCCTTCACCGTGGCCGGGGCGAGCCGGGCGGACACGAGCAGTACGTCTGTCTCCCCCAGCTCGCCCGGCGCCTGTGCGAGGGTCTCGCCGGGCGTGCGCCGGCTGACCTCGAACCGCAGCTCGCGCAGCGTCGCCAGCAGCTCGTCCGGGGCGCGGCGGTGTTCGTCAAGGAGCAACACCTTCGTGTGTGACATCTCGTCTCATCCGTCGTGGTGGCCGCGGCGGATCGTCAGCGTGCTGACGTTCCGCCCCGCCACCAGCTCGTAGTCGAAGCCGTCCACCGCCGTGAGCGCCAGGAAGACGCCGAGCCCGCCGACGGCGCGCCGGGCCAGCGGCATCTCCAGGTCGGGCGACTTCATCCCGCCGCGCGGGTCGAAGGCCGGGGCGTCGTCGACGAAGCGCACCCACACCCGGTCGGGGGCGATCCCGCCGTCCACGCAGATGTCGCCGCTCGCCCCGCGGTAGCCGTGCATCACGATGTTGGTGGCCAGCTCGTCGGCCGCCAGCCGCAGCCGGTAGGTCTCGCTGCTGCTCAGCCGTCCCGACCGTCCTAGCTCCAGGACGAACCCGGCGACCAGGTCCAGGGATTCGAGGTCGGCCGGGACGCGCAGCCGCGTCGCGGTCCGGGCGGCGAGCGGCAGGTCGCACCACTCCTGCTCGGCGGTGTGCTCGGCCGGCGCGGCCCCCGAGTCGATCGCCATCTCCGTGGCCCCTCTCAGGCGTCGATCAGCTCGATGCTGTGGTCGAAGCCGGCCAGCCGGATGGTGCGGCTCACCGGCTCCGTCGCCCCGATCACCGCGATGCGCACCTCGTCGCCCATCTTCTGGCGGGCGAAGACCAGGGAGCGCAGGCCGGCGCTGGCCAGGAAGTCGAGATGCCGGGCGTCTATCTCCAGCCGCACCGCGCCCTGCTCGGCCGCCCGGTCGATCAGGTCGTGGAAGCGGGGCGCGGTGGACGCGTCCAGCTCTCCCTTGATCTCGATCGTCGCGATGCCCTCGGACACGCTCAGGATTCCGTCGAACGACATGAACAGCTCTCCTTCTGTGAGGGGGTTCAGCCGGTGCGCCGGTCCCGGCCGACGAGGATCACCAGCGCGTGCGGGCCGAGGTGGTAGCGGCCCGGGTGGTGCAGCTCGGGCTCGGCGCCGAGCGGGCCGGGGCGGTGCGGGGCGCCCAGCCCGGTGTCGGCGAACAGATGCCAGGCCTGCCCCTCGGGCAGTCCGGGCAGCTCCAGGTCGTGCGACTCCCAGTGGGCGTTGGCGGCCACGTACACGTGGTCGTCGCGCACGGTGCCACCCCGGGCGTGACGCCCGCAGCGCATCCAGGCGAGGACCCTGCTGTGCGCCGACCAGTCCGGGTCCCAGGCCCGCACCCCGTGCCAGCCGAGGTCCGGGTAGCCGCTGCCGACCCGGTCGGAGCCGGTCGGGTGGTCGGCGGAGCGCAGCACCGGGTGGGCGTGCCGGAAGGCGATCAGGGCCCGGGTGAACTCCAGCAGCTCCGCGTTCGCCTCGACGAGCCCCCAGTCGAACCAGGACAGCGCGTTGTCCTGGCAGTAGCCGTTGTTGTTGCCGCGCTGGGTGCGCCCGACCTCGTCCCCGGCCAGCAGCATCGGCACGCCCTGGCTGGTCAGGAGGATGCCCAGCATGTTCTTCATCTGGCGCGTCCTGAGGCCGCGGACGTGCGCCGAGTCGCTGGGGCCCTCCTCCCCGCAGTTCCAGCTGTGGTTGTCGTTCGCCCCGTCGCGGTTGTCCTCGCCGTTGGCCTCGTTGTGCTTGTCGTTGTACGAGACCAGGTCGTGCAGGGTGAACCCGTCGTGCGCGGTGACGAAGTTGACCGACGCCGAGGCGGTGCGGCCCCGGTACAGGTCGGGAGAGCCGGCCATGCGGGTGGCCAGCTCGCCGACCAGTCCGGGCTCGCCCTTGACGAACCGGCGCACGGTGTCGCGGTACTTGCCGTTCCACTCCGACCAGCGGCCGTAGTTGGGGAAGGCGCCCACCTGGTAGAGCCCGGCCGCGTCCCAGGCCTCGGCGATCAGCTTGGTGTGCCGGAGGATCGGGTCGTGGGCGAGTTGCTCCAGCAGCGGCGGGTTGGGCAGCGGGGTGCCGTCGGGCGCCCGGTCGAGGATCGCGGCGAGGTCGAAGCGGAAGCCGTCGATGTGGTACTCGGACACCCAGTAGCGCAGGCAGGACAGCACGAAGTCGCGGACCACGGGGTGGTTGCAGTTGACGGTGTTGCCGGTGCCGCTGAAGTTGTAGTACTCGCCCTGGGGCGTGAGCATGTAGTACGTCGCGTTGTCCAGGCCGCGGAACGAGATGGTCGGGCCCTGCTCGTTGCCCTCCGCGGTGTGGTTGAAGACCACGTCGAGCATGACCTCGATGCCGGCCCGGTGCAGTTCCCGGACGAGGGTCTTGAACTCGTCTGCCTGCATCCCGAACCGTCCCGTGGCCGCGTAGCCGGCCTTGGGGGCGAAGAACGAGACGGTGTTGTAGCCCCAGTAGTTGTGGAGCCGGCCGCCGGTCGCCGGGTCGGTGCGCGGGTTGTCCAGCTCGTCGAACTCGAAGACCGGCAGCAGCTCCACGCAGTTCACGCCGAGCTCCGCCAGGTACGGGATCTTCTCCCGCAGGCCGGCGTAGGTGCCCGGCGCGCTCACCCGGGACGAGGGGTGCCGGGTGAAGCCCCGGACGTGGGTCTCGTAGATGACCAGGTCCTCGGTGGGGATGCCCAGCGGGGTGTCGTCGCCCCAGTCGAAGTCGTCGTCGAGCACCTTCGCCCGGTACGGGTAGACGTCGTCCCAGTCCGGTTCCCGGCCCCACACGTCCCGGCCCGAGATCAGCCGGGCGTAGGGGTCGCTGAGCACCTTGCCCGCGTCGAACCGGTCGCCGGCCCCCGGATCGAAGGGGCCGTCGGCGCGGAAGCCGTACTCCAGGTTCTCCGCGTCCAGGTCGAAGACCGTCATCGCGTACACGCTGCCGATGCGGAACTCCGGTGGGAACTCCAGTTCGGCCATGGGGCGCCGGGCGCCCCGCTCGAAGAGGACCAGCCGCATCGCGGTCGCCCGGTCGGAGTAGACCGAGAAGTTGATCCCCCCGGGCACCGGATGGGCGCCGTACGGGAAGGGCCGTCCGGCCCGGACCCGGTGGCCGCCGATCCGGCGGGTGGGGAACGCGTCGACGCGCTCACGTACGTCCGGGGTGGTCATCGGCCCGTGTGTTCCCGTGCCGCGTCCAGGTCTTCCTCGATCTCGAAGAAGTCCAGGAACCCGGTGGCGGACATCACGAACCGGACCTCCTCCGACAGGCCGACCAGCGTCACCCGGGTCTCGAGCTGCTGCGCCCTGCGGTGCACGATCAGCAGGGTGCGCAGCCCGGCGCTGGAGACGTACGAGACGCCGCCGAGGTCGATCAGCAGCCGGCTGCCCTGTCCGACGAACGGCAGGAGCTGGGCCTGGAGCCCGCCGGACGTGGTCGAGTTGATCTCTCCTTCGAGGACGACGACCGCGGTGTCGCCCTCGGTGCGGGAGCTGAGCTTGACGGTCATCCCGCCACCTCCGTCCGGGCCACGGGGGCCAGCCGAACCTTCACCTTGACCCGGCCCGACGTCTCGGGGAGCTGCACCAGCAGGCCCTCGGCGTCGAAGCCGGTGTGCGGCTCACCGTCGATCTCCACGGACTCGATGCGCACCGAGCCCCGCGGCAGCAGGTCGGGAGCCACCCGCAGCACCCGGCCCTCGATCAGCGCCGGGTCGGGCTTGAACCAGAAGTCCATCGCGCTGCCGCCGAGCAGCAGGTTGTTGTAGACGGCCGCCAGGTAGCACAGCTCCGCCGAGTGGTACATCGACATCGAGTGGCTGCCCTTCAGCCGCTCGACCCCGAGCAGGTACGGCAGCCCGCTGGCCAGCGTGTTGAAGTAGACGGCGCCTTCGTCGTGGTCGAGGAAGAAGGCGTTGTAGAAGGCCTGCGCGTCGCGGGCCTCGCCCTGGAAGTCGGCGCGGCCGGTGACTCCGCACAGGATGAGGTAGGCGAGGATCGCCTGCTCCTGCTGCCACCACGCCTTGCGGTCGTGCCAGGTGAACCGGTGCCGGTCCTCGCCGTCCCGCCGCACCCGCTCCACCACGTCGTACCAGCCGCCGCGCTGCCGGTCCGCGCCCCACTCGGGCATGGTCTCGCCGAGGGAGGTGGCCAGTTCCAGGTAGGCGTCCTTGGGGCGCAGCGAGTGCATCCGCAGCAGGTTCCAGGCGATCTTCAGGTTGTGGCCGACGACCGCCCGGTCCTGCTGCCAGCCGTGCGTGGTGTCGTGCGACCAGTCCTTGTGGAACCGCTCCTGGACGAAGGGGCTGTGCCCCGGGTCGGGGAAGCGGCCGACGACGGTGTCGAAGGTGTACTCCAGCATGTCGGCGTAGGTCTTCTCGCCGGTGGCCAGGTACAGGTTGATCAGGTAGGCCGGCGCGTGGTCGCCGACGGAGTTCCAGTTCTTGCGCGCCCGGTTGGGGCCGAGCGACTCGTGCTCGGCGCTGAGCAGGATCGGGTCGATGTGGGAGAAGTACCCGCCGTGCTCCGGGTCCAGGTAGAACCGGTCGAAGAGCCGGATGGTGGCGTCCGCGTCCGCCTTGATGCGGGGGTCGCCGGTGATCCGGTACGTCTGGACGGGGCCGGCCAGCGCGTAGATCTGCTCGTAGGCGGGCAGCGCGTCGTAGTCGTCGGAGAACTCCGAGGTGAAGAGCTTGGTCTCGACGTCGCCGTCGACCTTCAGGCCGTGGTACCAGTACACGACGTTCTCGTCGGCGTCCACGAACCGCATGTGCTCGCGCAGGTACTCGGTGCCCCGCTCGGCGACCTCCAGGTACTCGTCGTCGCCGGTGAGCAGGAACGCGGAGGCCATGCCGTACACCAGCCGGGAGATGGTGTCGGTCTCCTGGACGTGGCTCGCGGTCTTGTCGCCGCTGAGCCGGATCTCGGTGCGGTAGCGGGTGAAGTCCACCGGCCCGTCGCCGAACTGGGCCTTGCGGTAGAAGGCGGCGATCTCGCGTATCTGCCGGATCCACCAGCCGGCCTCCTCGAACCGGTGGTCGTCCGGCTGCCGCCCGGTGAAGATCAGCCGCTTCGCCTCGAACCGCGGCCCGCCGGCCCCCGGGTAGAAGATCCCGTACGCCAGGACGTACCGGCCCTCCCCGATCAGCGAGTCGATGTGCCCGGTCGCGTCCTGGTACGGCTCCCCGAGGTTGTGCAGCAGCTCGGCGGACGGCCCGCCGTCCAGGGAGACCTCGAAGGGACGGCCGTCGGCGGTGACGAGGGTGAAGACGCGTGCCTCGCGATCGAATCCGGCCACCCGGCCCGCGACGGTGTCGGAGAACGTGAAGTTGACGGTGTCGGACATGGTCACACCCTTCGCTTTATGTTTTCGAATTCGCCCGGGACTGATGAACCATCGAATCTCCCGTTCTTGACATTTCGCGAACTTGTCATATCTTCAGCGCACTCGTTTGCCGTGGACAAAGAGCGGTCGCGGACTTCCTGAACTTTCAACTCTGCCGCCGGCGTTCTTCCGTGAGCCGGCGCACGGCGGCCAGCGGAATCGGCAGCCAGGCGGGCCGGTTGTGCGCCTCGTAGACCGCCTCGTACACCGCCTTGTCCGCCTCGAAGGCGCGCACCAGCAGGGGCGCCCGGCGCGGGTCCTGACCGCCGCCGGCGGCGTAACCGGCGCAGTACGCCTGCCGGTTGTGCACCGACCAGGCCGTGGCCCGGCGGCCCAGCCGGGCGGCACGCGGGTCGCCGGCCGGGATCTCGCCCGGCGGCAGGCCCAGCAGCTCGGTCAGCGCGTGGTGGGCCGCGTAGTCGAAGGAGCGCAGCATCGCCGCGACGTCGCGCAGCGCGGGCTGGGGGCGGCGGCGCTCCTCGGGGGAGTGCCCGGGCTCGCCCTCGAAGTCGATGAGCACCCAGCCCCGCCCGGTGCGCAGCACCTGCCCCAGGTGCAGGTCGCCGTGGATCCGCTGGACCAGCGGCGCCCGGCCGCGCAGCACCCGGATCCGCAGGTCGTCGTGGAGTCCCCACAGCTCCCGCGCGTACGGCGCCAGGTGCGGCACCGCCCGCAGTCCCGCCGCCAGCCGGTCGCCCAGCAGGTCCAGCAGGGCCACGGACTCCCGACCGCTCAGCGGCCTGCTGCCGAGCTGCCCGGCCAGCGCGGTGTGCACCCGGGCGGTGGCGAGCCCCAGCCCGTACGACTCCTCGGCGAAGCCGCCGAGCGGCGCGGGGACGCCGCCCTCCCCCTCCAGACAGGCGCGGGCCCGGCCGGTGGCCGCCGCCCAGCCGTCCCCGTCGGAGCGCACGAACTCCTGCAAAATGCCCAGCGTGCAGGCGCCCAGCGGGGAGTCGCCGGTGGCGCGCACCTGCCCCAGCGGCGCCGCGCCCGGCACACCGCCGGCCCGCTGCAGCGCTCCCAGCAGCTCCAGTTCGGGGCTGGTTCCGGGCACCGGCCTGCGCAGCACCTTGAGCATCGCCCGGTCCCCGAAGGCCACCGAGGTGTTGGACTGCTCCGCCGTGCTCGCCACTCCGGGCAGGCCGTACGGAAGCTCGCTCCCGGGCAGCCTCTCGAAGCGCACCGGGCCGCCCCGCTCGGCGCCGAAGCACCCCAGCAGCCGGGTCATCGACTCCGGGTCCTGCGTGGCCTCGTACAGCGTGAGCGCGGTGCCGTCCGGCGCGTCGAGCCGCCCGATCACCGAGCCGGGCGGCTCGGCGCCGGGCCCGCGCCGCACGCCGACCAGTGCCTGGTACGGCCCGTCCGGTCCGGCGTCGAACACGGCGAGCAGCAGCCCCGGTTCACCCGGCAGCACCCGCTCCAGCAGCCGGACGCCGACCCGCGGCACCCCGCCGTCCTTGCCCGCGAACCAGCGCCGCCCGGGCAGCCAGGCCCCGAGCAGACCCCCGAGCCCCGCCCGCACCCGCTCCACATCCGCGTCCACCAGCGTCGTCATACGCCCCGCACCCCCGTCCGGCCCGTCCCCACGAAGGTCCGGCCCGGGTTCGTCTCCGCCGTGGTCGTCATGCGGCCCGCACCCCCACCCGCATCCGTGCCGCGGGCACCCGTGGCGCCGGGGGGCGGGAGTCGGTGCGCGGCGCCGACGAGAGGACCGTGGCCGCGTGGGCCAGGGAGACCATCGTCATGTGGTGGTGCCAGCCCCGGTAGGAGCGGCCCTCGAAGTCCCGGATGCCCAGGCCCTCGCTGACCTCGGTCAGGTCGCGGGCGACACGGCGCGCGAGCATGGCGGTGCGGTAGACGGTGCCGAGCTGGGACTGCGGCAGGTTCGACAGCCAGTACCCGCTCGGGGTGCGCCGCCCCGGGTCCTGCCAGGCGCCGACCAGGATCAGTTCCTGCGGGTCGGCGGCAGCCGGCCGGGACGCCTCGGGTCCGGTGCGGCGCAGCAGGACCCTGGTGGCGCCGACCGAGGTGGCCCGCAGGGCGTCCGCCTCGTGGTCGTACCACTCCACCGGAAGGCACTGCCTGCTCAGCTCCGGCACCAGGGCCAGCGGGGAGCCGGGCGGGCACGGGGCGCCCGTGTCCTCCGACACCGGCTCCGGGGCCCCGGGCCGCACCGCCGGCCGCACCGGCCGCAGCGCCAGCGAGCGGACCGCCGGATCGACGCGCACCACGAACGGCACCCGGCGCTCCAGCAGCAGCGCGCACACGCCGTACGCGTCGCTCTCCCGCAGGTCCATCACCACCGGCCGGTGCGGCAGACCCCACTCCCCGGCCATCGCGGACACCGCCTGGACCGCGCACTGCTCGGGCGGGCACGAGCCGACGTCCTCCGGAATGCAGGCCCGCCGGCGCAGGGCCGCCTCGCCCGCCCAGCTCTCCGGCAGCGCCAGGCGCCAGTCGACCGGGCACGACGCCCGGTCCGAGGCCAGCCACACGCCCACCGCCTGCTGGCAGTTGACGACCCTGCCGTACTGCGACACCCAGCGCCGTTCCACGCCCACCGAGTGCTGCCCCACCTTCGCGATCACCAGGGGGTGCACCACCCAGGCGCGCGGCTCGATCCGCAGCAGCAGGTCCGCGAGTTCCCGGCGGACCGGTTCGGCGGCCCACGGGGACTTGGTGATGAACTGGTAGAGGCTCTGCTCCACCCCGCCGCCCGCGCCGTCCGCGATCGCCCGCATCGTCTTGCGGCCGGGCACGGACAGCAGGCCCCGCACGTACAGCTCGCCCCAGCGCCGCTGGTCGCTGCGCGGAATGGAGCGGAAGGCGCGGGAGAGCATCTCGGAGATCAAGCTCTCGGAAACCGGGGGAACCTCTTCCCCGGAGACCGTGGAAATCTGTGCGGAAACCGCGGCGGCAATGTCGGCGGGCCCCGCTGTCTGACGTTCGCCGGGCATGACTCGGCCCTCTCTGGAAAGCGTGAGGATTCACCCGGGGCCGGCGCGGCGGACGCGTAGCGGCGTCCGCCGGCGCGCCGGCCCCGGCAGGAGCCCGTCGGCCCAGGGGGGCGGGCGACGGGAGCGGGACGGGGACGGGCGGTCGGGGGAACGGCCCGCCCTCGTCCTTGCGTGCGGCCCCGGACGGGGCCGTGGCGGGCGGGTCCTGGGTCGTGTCCGCGAAGCCGCGCCGTTCGGCCCGTAGGGCTGGCGTCGCGGCGTCCGGTGCGTGCTCTCGGGGTGCCGGCCGGATGCCCTCGTACTGGGTGTACTCGGGCTTTCGGCCGGTGCGGCGAGAGTGCGTGCCGGGCCTCGTGACGCAGGCGCGACTCCGCGGACACGGCCTAGGGCCGCAGGGCGAGCAGCGGGTCCGGGGCCAGCGCGCGGAACAGCGGCTCCCAGTCCGCGGGCGCCGGGCCCGGCTCGTTGTAGACCTCGAACGTGCGGCGCGTGGCCGCCGGTGAGCCGAGCGCCCGCACACAGGCCTCCGCCACCGAGGCGCGCGAGACCCAGCCGTCACCGCGGTCGCCCTGCTCCAGCCGGACGCCCGCGCCCGCGCCGCCGTCGTCGGTCAGCCAGCCGGGCCGTACGACCGTGTAGGCCAGCCCGGAGTCGCGCACCGCGTCCTCGCCGCGCAGCCGCCAGTCGAGCAGCCGCCCGTAGGCGTTCATCGGGTGCTCGCGCCGGGTCACGAATATCTGGCTGACCAGCACGAACCGAGGCCGCTGCGCGTACTCGGCGGCCGCCGTCAGCACATTGCGCACACCGCTGTACACGGTGGTCTCCGGGCTGTCCGGACCGGAGTCGGCGGTGCCCGGCTCGACGCTGAACACCACGGCGGCGCAGCCGCGCAGCGCCGGTCCCAGCGTGTCCGCGTACCGTACGTCCGCCTGCCACGGCTCGACGCCGGGCGGCGGGGGCGTTCCCCGCTCCGGGTGCCGGCTCACCACGCGGACCCGCTCGCCCGCCTCGGCCAGTCTGCTGGTCACGAGGGCTCCGAGCCGTCCCGCCCCGCCGATCACCGCTATGGGGCCGTGCATGTGCATGATTCCCCCTATGTGTCTGCCGTCCGCCGTCCCCGGCGGGTTCACACCCAGCGCAGGACGTCGTCGGCGTTCCTCAGCTCGGTCGCGGCGGGCAGCCCGGTCAACGTGGGCACCGTGAGCCGCGGGTAGACCGTGACCCCGCGGAACCTGGACCCGGGCCGCAGCACGGCCCCGTCGCCGATCGCGGTGCGGCCCTCGAGCCGTGTCGGGCGGGCGCGTTCCGAGTGGACGACGGCCATCGGGCCGACGTAGCTGTCCGAGACGTCCGCGTGGGCGCCGATCACCGCCGACTCGCCGACGGCCGAGTGCGCGAGCGTGCTGCCTTCGCGGATCTCGGCCCCGTCGCCGACGTCCGCGTGCTCCAGCCGTACCCCCGGTCCGATCTCGACCTCGCGGCCGATGCGCACACCGGGACCGATCAGCACCGAGCCCTCCTCGATCTTCTGGGCGAGGGTGGTGCCGGTCAGGTCGTCCTTCGTCTGCAGGCTGCTGTCGTGGATCCAGCCGTGCGGTCCGGCCTGCCCGGTCCGCTCCATGAGCCGGTTCATCTGCTCGTACCCCCCGTCGAGTACGAGCCGCAGGGTGTCCAGGTAGTCCGGCACGTTGCCCAGGTCGCCGAGTCCGCCGATGGCGTGGACGGCCACCGGGTGCCCGTTGCCGGCCAGCCAGGGCAGCAGGTCACCGCCCCAGTCCAGCCGCTGGTGGGAGCGCCGGAACAGTTCCGGCTCCCTTGCCAGCAGCCGCAGCCGGGCGCAGTCGACCAGGTACATCCCGGCGTTGGTGGGCAGGGTGGCCCGCTCGTCGGCGACCGCGTCCGGGAAGAGCTCGCGCAGCCGCCCCGCGGCCGGCTTCTCCACGAAGCCCGTCACCAGTCCCGCCGCGTCGGTGCGCATCACCCCGTACTTGTCCGCGATCTCCCGGGCCGTGCGTTCCACCGCGGCCACCGTGACCACGGCGGCGTGCCGGTCGTGCGCCGCCCGCAGGGCGGCCAGGTCGAAGTCGAAGAGCGAGTCGACCGGCAGCACCAGGGCCTGGCCCTGCAGGTCCCACTGTTCGAGGTTGTGCAGCGTGGCGCCGGCCGAGCCGACGTTGTAGCGGTCAAGGCGCGACCGGGAGTACCGGATGTCCACGCCGTGCCGCTCGCCGTGCCCGAGGAGCAGTTTGATCTGGCTGCGGTTCTCCAGGCCGTGGGCGACCACGTGGAAACGGCGGATGCCCTGGTCCCGGCAGGCTTCGACGACCCATTCGATGAGCCGCCGGCCGACGAACGGAATGAGCGCCTTGCTGCGGATGTAGTCGGCCGATTCGAGGGTGATGGGTTTCGCCCGTTCCCCCCGGCCGCCCGCGAGAATGATTCCGACGGTCTCCGGATTCCGACGAGGGACCATCTTTTCCCCCCTATGAATGCGTCGGACGTCCGCCCGGACCTTCGGTCAGCCCCATTCCGGGTCGTTCACGGGACTGCCGGCCGTCTGAGTCGCCGACTGGACGTGCGCGGCCCGTTCGGCCGACTGGACGCCGAGTCCGAGGAGGAGCACGAGGGTGAATATCGCGGTGAATCGACTGGCGTTCGTTCCCTTGGAATTCATGTGGATTCCCTCCCAGGTGGCTGATTAGGCGCTGTCGCCTCCGCCGCGAGAAGCATGCCGCAGCCAGGGGCCGATTTTCTTCGCTTGGTAGCCTCGTGATCGCGCATTGCGCATTTCTGAAGGGGGAACGAATGTGCAGGAAGTCGGACAATCCCTCCCATTCCCATGTCGTCAGGCTGTGCGACGACGGACTGGCCCGCTATCGGGAAGCGCTTACGAAAGGTCCGATTGATGGGGAAGTCCCGGACTGCCTGGTCGAGCTGGGTCTGATGCGGCCGCTGGCCGAAAACCCGCTGATCATGGGAGTGGTGCCGCCGGACATCGCGGTGAGCGAGTTCTGCCGGCCCATCGAGCGCGCCATCCTCGTCCAGCAGCAGGCCGTCGCGGCCGTCCGGGAGGCGCTCAGCGCCGCCGAGGACGTCTACCGCGAGGAGCAGGGCACCGCCTCCGCCGACATCCGTCTGCTGCACGGCGAGGACGTGATCAGCGCCGCGCTGCAGAAGTCCGCCGACGCCTGCCGGGCGGAGCTGCTGACGGCACAGCCCGGCGGGGGACGGGCCACCGCACTGCTCAGCAAGGCGCTGCGCCGGACCCTGGAGCTGGCCGAGCGCGACATCCGGCAGCGCACGCTCTACCAGCACTCCGTGCGCACGCACGGCCCCACGCTCTCCTACATCGAGCAGGTGACCGCGGTCGGCGTGGAAGTGCGCACCCTGAACGAGCTGTTCGACCGGCTCATCATCTTCGACCGCAAGATCGCCTTCATCCCCGACCCCCGGCACGACCTGCGGACCACCGCCCTGGCCATCGAGCACCCGGCGATCGTCCACTACCTGGCGACGGTCTTCGACCACGCCTGGCGGCGCGCCGAGCCGCTGAGCATCACCCAGGAGCGGTCGCGCCCTCCGCTGATGACCGACGAGACCCGGCGCGCCGTCCTGCGGCTGATGATCGAGGGCCACACGGACGCGGCGATCGCCAAGCGCCTCGGCATCAGCGCCCGCACCGTCTCCACCCACATCGGCCGCGCCGCCGAAGCCCTCAACAGCAAGAGCCGAGCCCAACTCGCCTACGCCCTGGCCGAGTCCAAACTCCTGGAAGACACCCCCACCTGACCCCACACCCCAGGCCCCACCCCCCAAGGCCCCCGACCCGCAGGGCCGCCGGCGCCGCACCCGCCCGAGACCCACGGCCCCAGAGGCCGCCGCCGGCGCCCCGCCCCCTGGGCCCGCCTACCCGCAAGCCGCCAGGACGCCCCCTCCCCAGCGCCCACAACCACAAGCCACCGCCGCACCCCCCAAGACCCCCGGCCCGCAAGCCGCCCGGACGCCCCACCCCCCAAGGCCCCGACCCGCAAGCCGCCGACGGCGCCGCACCCCCACAGGGGCCACCCGCACCCGACGACGATGGCCGCACGGGTGGTGCGGGTGGGAACCCGACCCCGCCGAAGGCGAAGCCGAGGCGGACCGGAGGAGACGAAGCAGAGGCGGCCCGGAGGAGACGAAGCCGAGGCGGACCGGCGATGGCGAAGCCGAGCCGGAACACCCCCGCTAAACCCCCGCCGCGGCCAGCACCCGCGCCACCCCACCCCGCCCCACCCCCGCCGGCACCCCCACCACCGCCCGCCCCGGCATCCGCGACCGCAGCTCCCGCAGCACCGGATCCAGCATCCGCGGAGCCGCCGTCACCACCGAAGTCCCCGGCCACAGCGCGAGCCCGACGGCCGCGGCGGAGAGCCCTGCGTCGTCCAGGTAGACGAGGTGGGCGTGCCCGAGCCCGGGCGAGGCGGCCCGCGCGGCCACCGCGAGACGGGTACCGGCCTCGCCGATGGAGATCAGCCGGGCGCAGGCGGCCTCCGGGTCGCCCAGCGCCAGCGAGGACAGCGCGGACTCGCCCTCCTCCCCGCTGCCCCGGCCCGCCCCGGCCCGTTCTCCCAGCACCAGGCAGTGCGGCCGCGCCGAGCGCGCCGCCTGCCGCACCACCAGCCGGGTCTCCTGCTCGCCGCAGGGCACGGCGAGCGGGACGCCCGACAGCCGCCGCACCTCGTCGTACCCGTCCGGGAAGTGCTCGGCCGGCACCACCACGGTGGCGCCGGCCTCCAGGCAGTCCCGCCACGGCGGCCACGGCGCCGCCGCACGGCCCTCCGCACCCGGGGCGACCACCACGAACGGCCGGAACCCGGACGCGCCCAGACCCGTCACCATCTGGGTGAGCACCGAGCCCACGTTGGGCAGCGAGAAGAAGCGGTCCGGGTGCGCGGCGGCGAACGGATGGTCCTTGTCCCGGGGCAGCGTCTCCAGGCAGACGACCCGGCCGTCGCGCCCGGCGACCGCCGCGAGCTCGGCCCGGAAGGCGTCCCGCGCGGAGAGGCCCACAGCCACCACTTCCCCCCGTCGGCGGACCGGCGGCCGTCCAGCGGCGCGCCGTGTCCGAGTCCAACTGCTCCCTGAACGGCCCTCGGCAGCGGCGTTCCCGCCCGTACCGACGGCCTGGCCGGTCACCCGGCTCCGGCGCGCCCGGGTGGTCAGCCCCGGCCCGCGCCCTCGTCCACGCCGATCTCCAGCAGCAGGTGCTCGACGACGTCGTCGCCGTACGCCTCCTCGACCAGTTCCACGGACCGCACCACCCGCAGCGCCCGCCCGCACTCCCGGGCGATCCGGTGCAGCTCCCCGAGCACGCCCCGGCTGCTGAAGTGCAGCAGCGCGCGACCGCCCGGGGCGAGCATCAGCGGGGCCTCGGCCAGATAGCGCCGGTGCGCGCGGTAGCCGGGGTCGACGTAGGCCCGCTCGTGCATGGAGCGGTAGGCGTAGTCCTCGGGCGCCCGCACGTAGTTGGAGCTCCAGAAGACGGTGTCGAAACGTTCCTGCCGGAGTTCGGTGAACAGATCGCTCCGCACCGCCCGCACCCGGTCCGCCACTCGGTGCCGCGCGGCATTGCGCTCGGCGTTCTCCACCGCCCGCGGATTCACGTCGGCGGCCACCACCCGCGCGCACCCCGCAAGCGCCGCACTCACCGCGATGACCCCCGTTCCGCAGCCCATTTCCAGGAATGAACCACTCCATTCACCGGGGTCCGCCCGGTCGAGTCCGAGCAACCCGAGCGCGACGGCGGTCGAGGGCGAGAAGACGGGAGCAAACACTTCGTCAAGAAGGTCCCATCGCAGGCCCATGAATTCGAATTCGGAAGGCCGGTCGGCCCGCGTCAGCGACAACCGGCTGCGCTCCAGCGAGCGCACATAACTCTGCGTTCCCGACATGCTCTCGTCCCCCCGTTGGACGCTTCGCGGCGGCGGCGTCAGCCTGCACAACCGGCGCGGTGTCAGGGCTTATTGTCGGGCAGCCGGACACCCGGGCGGAATGTGCAGCGGTAACCGCCGCACACCGCGCCGACGGTGTCCCGGTCACCGCGGCACGTTCCCAGGGAAGGGAATTCGGCCATTAACCGTTCCAACCTCATTGTTTCCAGCCATCGTTGACGCCCGTCGTGCACGCAATCTAGGTTCACGAAAGTCCGGCGGAGCCGGACACTGCAGGCGCCGCTGATCAAACAGGGGGTGAGGTCGGTGCGGCCCACGGACGACTTCGTACAGGACGAACTGCTCAGACTGCTCGAACTGCTCGCCGCCGAAGCCCCGCCCCACCGATTCCAGCCACTCCCGGCCACCGGCGCCGCCGCACCGGTGCCGGCCGAGTCCCTGGCCCTGCTCAACCGGGCCCGCACCCTGGCCCTCGACGTGCACGGCCTGCTCACCCGGCACCAGCAGCGCGAGGCCGCCCTCGCGGCCCTCGTGGACACCGCGCGGGAACTGACCCTCCCGTACGACGTGGACGCGCTGCTCCAGGTGATCGCCCGCCGGGCCCGGCTGCTGCTCAACTTCGACATGGCCTGGATCGCCCTGCGGGACCCCGCCGACGGCCGCTCCCACGTCCGCGTGTCCGACGGCCACGCCTCCACGATCACCCCGGGCTTCGTCATCCCGGCGCAGGGCGGCGTGGGCAACGCGGCCGCCGAGCGCTCCGCGCCCTACTGGACCGCCGACTACCTCACCGACGACCGGTTCCCGCACTCCGCGGCCACCGACGAGGTCGTCACCGTCGAGGGCCTGCACGGCCTCATGGCGGTGCCCCTGAAAGAGGGCAGCAGCACCTTCGGCGCGCTCTACGGCGCCAACCGCTCGGTACGCCACCTCACACCCGACGAGATCACCCTCGTCTCCTCACTGGGCGACCTCGCCTCCCTCGCCATCAAGAAGGCCCGGCTGCTCGCCCGGACCCGCTCCGAGCTCAGCGAACTGGAACTGGACGTCTCCCGCGCCCTGGACTCCTCCACCGCCGAGCGCCTGGCCGGCGGCGTCCACACCCGGCTCATCGACATGGTCCTCGGCGGCCGGGGCCTCGGCGAGGTCGCCGCGCGCGCCGCGGCCGAACTGGGCGGCGCCCTGATGGTCCGCGACGCCACCGGCCGGACCCTGGCGGTCACCGCCGGCTTCCCCGACGTCGACGAGGCGGAACTGTTCCAGCGGACCCTGGACGCCCACACCGAACTCGCCCCCATCCGCTCCGCCGACGGACTGTGGCTGTGCCCGGCCACCGCCGGCCGCGAGGTGCTCGGCACCGTCGTCCTGGCCCCCGACGGCCCGGCCGCCGACTACCAGCTCCGGCTGCTGCGGGCCACCGCCCAGTCCACCGCGGTCCTGCTGCGCATCCAGGCCGGCGCCGACACCTCCGCCGACGGCGGCCGCAGCCAGCTCCTGCAGGACCTGATCGGCGACTCCCCCCGCGCGCCCGAACAACTCGCGGTGCACGCCCGGCGTCTCGGCGTCGCCCTCGACGACCCGCACGTGGTGCTGATCGCCCGGCCGGACGGCGGAGCCGGCGGACGCGCCCTGGTGTGGGCCTCCTCGTACGCGCACCGGATGTCCGGCCTGCAGACCACCGTGGACGACTGCCTGGTCCTGCTCGTCCCCGGCACCGACCCCTCGGCGGCCGGCCGGGCCGTCACCGCCGAGCTGGCCTCGGTCACCGGCCGCCGGGTGACCGTCGGCTCCGCCGGCCCGGTCGCGCACCCCGGCCCGCTGCACGGCACCTACCAGGAGGCCAGGCGGTGCCTGGAGGCGCTCACCGCGCTCGGCACCGACGGAGGCAGCGCCTCGGCGCAGGAACTGGGCTTCCTCGGACTGCTCCTCGCCGACAGCCCCGACATCCCGTCCTTCGTGCGGACCACCATCGGCCCCGTCATCGCCTACGACGACCGCCACCGCACCGACCTGGTCCACACCCTCGAGGCCTACTACGCCTCCGGCGGCAGCCCCCGCCGGGCCGCCGAGACACTGCACGTCCACCCCAACACCGTCTCCCGGCGCCTGGAACGGATCACCGAACTCCTCGAACCCGCCTGGCAGGAGCCCATGCGCGCCCTGGAGGTCCAGCTCGCCCTGCGGCTGCAGCGCACCCGGCACGCCATCCGCTCACCGCTGTCCGCCCGCTGAAACGGAAACGGCCGCGGGCCCCGGAGAAGTCTCCGGGGCCCGCGGCCGGTTCGGCGCTGGAGACCGGCGGTCAGCCGGTCATCCGAGGTCAGCCGTTGCGCTTCCAGCGCGGCTTGTCGTCGCGGCGCCCGAAGGAGCCGGAGCCACCGCCGCGGTGGTCGTCACGACGGCCGTAGGGGCGGTCGTGACCGGCGGAACGGAAGCCCGGACGGTCGTCACGGCGCTCACGGTTGAACGGACGGTCGCTGCCCCGGTGACCACCGCGGTCGTCGCGGCGGAAACCGCCCCGCTCGTCCCGGCGCTCGAAGGGACGGCCACCGCGGTCGCGGTCGGCGGGACGACGGTCGTCACGACGCTCGAAACCCCGGCCGCCACGGTCACCGCGGTCGTCACGACGCTCGAACGAACGACCACCACGGTCGCCGCGGTCGTCACGACGCTCGAAACCACGGTCGCGGTCCCGGTCCCGGTCGAACGGACGGCGGTCGTCACGACGCTCGAAACCCCGGCCGCCCCGGTCGTCACGACGCTCGAAACCCCGGCCGCCACGGTCGCCGCGGTCGTCCCGGCGCTCGAAGCCACGGCCACCACGGTCGTCACGACGCTCGAACGAACGACCACCACGGTCACCGCGGTCGTCACGACGCTCGAAACCACGCCCGCCGCGCTCACCGCGCTCGTACGGCGCCGAAGCCGCCGGACGGTCCTCACGCTCGGTCTCACGCTCGGCCGGCTGCTGCGCCACGGCCTCGACCACGGCCTCCGCCGCGGCCGCCTGGGCCTCGGCCACCGCGGTCTCCGGGTCCTCGCCCCGCTCCCGGGCGACCCGGGCCACCAGACGGTCGGCCTCCTCGCGCAGCTCGGCGGCCCGGCGCTGCGCGCGCTCGAGCTGCTTGGTGAGCTGGGCCAGGTCGCGCTCGGCCTGCTGGGCCGCGTTGTTCGCGGACTCGGCCTGGACCTCGGTCATCGACCGGGCGCCGGTGATCTCGGCGACCTCCGGGTCGAAGGCGCCCGCGCCCTGGATGATGTGGCGCGCGGCGTCGACGCCCGCGTCCTCCATCAGCCGGAAGATCTGGCGCCGCTGGTGCGGCAGCGACAGGGAGACGACCGTGCCGGTACGGCCCGCACGCGCCGTACGGCCCGCCCGGTGCAGGTAGTCCTTGTGGTCGCCGGCCGGGTCCACGTTCAGCACCAGGTCGATGCCGTCCACGTGGATGCCGCGCGCCGCGACGTCCGTCGCGACCAGCACGTTGACGTAGCCGTCCTTGAAGTCGGCCAGCGTCCGGGTCCGCGCGCCCTGGGTCATGCCGCCGTGCAGCGCGTCGGCCTTCGCACCGGCCTCACGGAGCTGCTCGGCGACCCGGTCCGCGCCCAGCTGGGTGCGGACGAAGATGATCGTGCGGCCCTTGCGGGAGGCGATCGCGGCCGTGACCGGCGCCTTGTCCTTGGGCTTCACGATGAGGATGTGGTGGGACATGGTCGTCACCGCACCCTGGGCCGCGTCCACCTCGTGGCTGACCGGGTCGTTCAGGTAGCGGTCGACGAGCGTCTTGATCTCGTTCTCCATGGTCGCGGAGAACAGCATCCGCTGGCCGCCCGCCGGGACCTGGTCGAGCAGCTCGGTGACCTCGGGCAGGAAGCCCAGGTCGGACATCTGGTCGGCCTCGTCGAGGACGGCGATCCGGGTGTCCTCGAGGGAGCAGGCGCCGCGGTTGATGAGGTCGCGCAGCCGGCCCGGGGTGGCGACGAGGACGTCGACGCCGCGCTCCAGGGCGTAGATCTGGTTGCCCATCGACGTACCGCCGCAGACGACCTTCATCTTCAGGCCGAGGACGTCGCCGTACGGCTGGAGGGCGTCGGCCACCTGCATGGCCAGCTCACGCGTCGGGGTCAGGATGACCGCGCGGGGCTTGTGCTTCTGCGTGCGGCCGCCGGCCAGCGTGGCCAGCGTCGGCAGACCGAACGACAGGGTCTTGCCGGAGCCGGTGCGGCCACGGCCGAGGATGTCCTTGCCGGCCAGGGCGTCCGGGATGGTCGCGGCCTGGATCGGGAAGGGGGTGGTCACGCCGTTCTGCGCGAGCTTGCGCACGACGCCCTCGGGGAGACCGAGGTCGGCGAAGGTGATCTGGGGGGACTGAGGGGTGTCAGCGGTCTCGGGGACCTCGGTGATCTCGGTCGTCCCGTCCACGAGCTCGTCGTTGACGTTCTCGTTCTCGGGCATGACGATCTGATCAGTACTGGACACGGACATGCGAATGCGAAACCTTCCGGAGTCTCTTCGGCACGCGCCCGTCAACTCCGTGAGTCGCAAATGACCGCCTCAATGCGGTCCGCCACGGCAAGGGAGAGTACGCGCCACACGGCGCGCTCTGTGGTGGCGCCGGGCAAATGGGATCAAACGATCTACCACCATACGCACCCACCACCCCCAAAGGCAAACCCGACCCCATCACCACAGGTCAGCGGCCCTCCCGACCCCCCACCTCACACCGGCACCCCCGCCACCGGCGCCGGCTCACGCCGCACCCACTGCGCCCGCGCCTCCTCATGGGCCGACGAGGAGGGCTCCGCCGACGGCGGCGCGGACGACGGCTCCGGAGGCGTCGACGCCGGAGGCTCCGGCGGAGCCGAGGTCACCGGAGGCGACGGCTGGACCTTCGTCGGCACCGGATCCCCCGGCTGCGAACTCTTCCCCGGCCGCGCCGACGCCGACGGCTCACCACCCTCCCCGGACGGCGACGCCGAGGCCGACGCCGACTTCCCCGGCCGCGCCTTCCCCCCGTGCTCGTGCTTTCCGTCACCCCCCGAACCGCCGTACCCGGAACCGCCCCCACCACCCCCCGGAGCACCGTCCGGCGCCTCACCCCCACGCTGCCCCGCCGAGTGCGCGGGCCGGGCCCGGCCGTCGTCGTCACCGACGCTCACACACCCCGCGGCCACGGACACCGCCAGCGCCGTGACGGCCAGACGGACGGGTACGTACAAGCGGCGCACGGCGGCCACCTCCGAAGGCGGGAAAGGAAGTCAACCTCCCCAACTCCCGCCGCCCGCAAGAGGACACGCACCGCCCCCGAACCCCCGCCCGCTCACCCGTAACCGAGCGCGTGCAGCCGGGCGTCGTCGATGCCGAAATGGTGCGCGATCTCATGCACCACCGTGACCTCCGTCTCGGCGACCACGTCCTCCCGCGACCCGCACATCCGCAGCGTCGGCCCCCGGTACACCGTGATCCGGTCCGGCAGCACCCCCGCGTACCACTCGCCCCGCTCCGTCAGCGGCGTCCCCTCGTACAGACCGAGCAGCTCCGGATCGTCGGCCGGCGGTTCGTCCTCGACGAACACCGCGACGTTGTCCATCAGCCGCATCAGCTCCGGGGGAATCCGGTCGAGCGCCTCGGCGACCAGTTCCTCGAACTCCTCGCGCGTCATCTCCAGCACACGGTCATTGTCCGGCACGAGACCGCCGCACGAGAGAGCCGGACCGCCGCATATCCACACCGGACCGTGGGCATACGGGCCCAATGGTCCGCGTCCCCGTCGCAGCCCTGAACCGCAGGCTCCACCGCAAACCCGACCGCACCCGCACCACCCCCGCCCTCCCCGACCTCGAACTCGCCGCCCGCCCCCGCCCCTGGCTCAACGCCCTCGGCCTCACCGCCGTGGTCCTCGCCGGCGCCTGGCTCGGCCTCCTCGTCGTCGGCAACGTGCGCGCCCCGGTCGGCCCGATGGACACCACCATGGCGCTGCGTCCCTCCCTCACCGGCGGCACGAAGATCAACGTCTCCCCGCTCGGCGCGCTGACCCTCGACAGCCACATCGCCCCCGTCCGCCTGGACGTCAACATCGACCAGCTCGACCCGCCCCGCGCCCAGGCCCTCGTCGACCACCCCGAACGCCTCTCCGGCCTCCAGGACGAGGTCGCCCACGACGTCGAACACGGCACCCTCGACCTGGCCCTGCGCTCCTGCGTCGCCGTCGTCACCGGCGCCACCGCCCTCGGCCTCGCCGTCTACCGCCGCCCCCGCCGCGCGATCACCGCCGGCGGCCTCGCCCTCACCCTGCTCGCGGCCTCCGGCGCCTGCGCCTACGCCACCTGGAACCCCAGGTCCGTCCTCGAACCCCGGTTCTCCGGCCTGCTCTCCTCGGCCCCGTCCGTGGTCGGCAACGCACGCAGCATCGTCACCGAGTTCGACGTCTACCAGCAGGAACTGGCCCGCCTCGTCACCAACGTGACCAAGCTCTACGACGTCACGTCCACCCTCCCCGCCTACCAGCCGGACCCCGCCACCCTGCGCGTCCTGCACGTCTCCGACATCCACCTCAACCCCGCGAGCTGGAAGATCATCGCCTCGCTCGTGAAGCAGTACAAGGTCGACGTCATCGTCGACTCCGGCGACACCATGGACCACGGCACGGCCGCCGAGAACGGCTTCCTCGACCCCATCCCCGACCTGGGCGCCCCCTACGTCTGGGTCCGCGGCAACCACGACTCGCGCGCCACCCAGCGCTACCTGGAACGCATGAAGAACGTCCACGTCCTGGACGACGGCCGCGCGCGCACCGTCGCCGGCCTGCGCTTCGCCGGGATCGGCGACCCCCAGTACACCCCCGACCGCTCGGTGGCCCCCGGCGGCGACGCGGCCGAACGCCTCGCCGGCGACCGCCTCGCCTCGGCCCTGCGCGACCAGCGGGCGGCCGGCACCCCGGTGGACGTGGCCATCGCCCACGAGCCCGTGGCGGCCCGGGAGACGGACGGCCAGGTGCCCCTCGTGCTCTGCGGCCACCTGCACCACGAGGGCACCGAGCTGCTGAAGTACGGCACCCGGCTGCGGATGGAGGGCTCGACCGGGGGCAGCGGGCTGCGCGCGGTGGAGGGCAAGTACCCCGACCCCATCCAGGCCTCGATCCTCTACGTCGACCGCGACAGCCACCGCCTGCAGGCCTGGGACGAGATCAAACTCGGCGGCCTCGGCCTGACCACGGCGGAGGTGAGCCGCCACCTCCCGGAGGACGTCCTCGCCCACCGCCGGACCGGCACCACACCGAGCCCGGGCACCGCCTCCCCGGCCACCCCGTAAACCGTTTTGGCGAACCCCGCCGCCATCCCATATGCTTCTCACGTCCCCGACGCGCTGAGAAGCGCGCAGGCGGGCCGATAGCCCTCATCGTCTAGCGGCCTAGGACGCCGCCCTTTCAAGGCGGTAGCACGGGTTCGAATCCCGTTGGGGGCACGCAATACCGTGTGCGACACTGTTGCACGCAAGAGCTTGGTCCTGTGGAGCAGTTTGGAGTGCTCGCCACCCTGTCAAGGTGGAGGCCGCGGGTTCAAATCCCGTCAGGACCGCTGAGGCTTCCCCGGAAGCCTCGTGGCTGGGTAGCTCAGTTGGTACGAGCGTCCGCCTGAAAAGCGGAAGGTCGCCGGTTCGACCCCGGCCCCAGCCACAACGAAGGCCCCGATCCCCGGATCGGGGCCTTGTTGTGTTCCGTGACCGCTTCGGTCCGGGTGCCCCGAGCCGGTGGCGGCCCGTGGGGCGGGGGCGCTACGTTCTCGCTGCTGGAGAGGGCTTGTGGGGGACGGGGGAACGATGGGCCGGGGCGAGGGGCGTGTGGTGCGGGACGTCGAGGTGGAGAAGTACCGGGCCCGGTACGGGCTGCTGGCCGTCGTGGTCAGCAATGTCGCGATCGCCGGGGTCGCCGCCTTCGGGGTGTGGCGGCTGGACGGGGACAAGTCCGTGATCGTCGGTGTGCTGACCGCCGCGTTCACCGCGGTGAGCAGCATGACCACCGCCTATCTGGGGATCAAGGCCGTGTCCAACACCGCGCGGGCGATCGCCCTCGGGGACCGGCCGGGCCGGGGAGAGCGGGCGGCGGCGTCCGCCGAGCCGCCCGCGTCCTAGGTCGTGTCCGCGAAGTCGCGTCGTTCGCCCGTGGGGCTGGCGTCGCGGCGTCCGGTGCGTGCTCTCGGGGTGCCGGCCGGATGCCCTCGTACTGGGTGTACTGGGGCTTTCGGCCGGTGCGGCGAGAGTGCGTGCCGGGCGTCGTGACGCAGGCGCGACTTCGCGGACACGGCCTAGGGCTTGTCCGCGCCGGGGGCGGGCGGAGCTTCGCCGGGCGGGGTCTGGCGGCCGCCCGGGTGGCGGTGGCGCCAGATGAGGAAGACCGCGCCGGAGACGACGGCCCACCCCACCAGCACGAGGAACGGGAAGGCGTGCTGGTGGCCGCGGAAGTAGACGGCGGTGTGCTGGGCGTTCACGGAGGCTCCCGGCGGCAGCCAGCGGCCGATGAGGCCGAGCGGGGAGGGCAGCAGGGGCCAGGAGACGGCGCCGCCGGACGAGGGGTTGCCGAGGAGGACCATCAGTCCCCAGGTGGGCAGCATGGCCCAGCGGCCTACCAGGGTGTTGAACATCGTGAACACCATGCCGCTGGCGAACATCGTCAGGGCGAGGATCAGCCAGGACTCCGCGAACGGCAGGTCCAGTGCGCCGAGCAGCCAGTCCACCACCGCGGCGATGGTGAACCCGCCCAGCACGCTGTATCCGGCGGTGTAGGCGATGCGTTCCGCCGGGTTCAGGGCCCGTGCGTGCACGCTGAGCTGGATGGAGCCGACGAAGCCGATGATCACCGCGGCGAGTGAGATGTAGAAGAGGGCGAGGCCGCGCGGGTCGCCCCGCTGCAGGGGCTTGAGGTCCCGCACCTTCACGGTTGTGCCGGTGGCCTCGCTGACCTGCACCGCGGCCTGGGCGAGGAGCTGGGAGACGGACGCCCCGGAGGCGGAGGAGACGTCCAGGATGATCGTGCGGCCGTCGGCGGGCGCCTCGAAGACCGCGAACACCTTCTGTTCGTCGACGGCCCGCACGGCGTCCGGCCGGTTGGCGTAGGGGTGGAGCGCGAGGGAGGCGTCCAGGGCGTGTTCCATGCCGTCGATGAACCGCCGGGCGGCCGGTTCGTCGTGGGGGCCGACGACGGCGGTGGGGATGGTGTGCGGGGTGGGGCTGGCCATCGCGTAGGTGTAGGAGCCGGCGAAGAGTCCGGCCACGGCGGCGAGGATCAGCAGCAGGACGGTGGCGGGCAGGAAGGGTGATTCGCGGAAGGCGGCCCAGCGTTCGGCCCAGGTGGGCGGCCGGCCGTGGGCGCCGTGCGGCGAATCGGACATATCGCTCACGCTAGTTCATCGGCCTCCTCTCCGGCGGCAGGCGGCCGCCCGCCCCGCACGCGGCGCGCGGAGGGCCCCGGCGCGGCCCGCGGGCAAATCGTTCGCCAGGGATTTCCGTGAGGTGAGATCCTGGACCGCGTATGTCTACGCATCCCGCCCCCGCCCTCGGCTCCCTCGCCCCCCGTCTGACCGAGCTTTCGCTGCGCGACGCGCACCGGCTCGGCCGGCGGCTCGAGGGCGCGCGCAAGATCCGTAAGCCGGAGGCCCGCGCGGCCGTCCTCGCCGAGATCGAGGGCGAGGTCGCCAGGGCCGAGGCCCGGATGGACGAGCGGCGCTCCCGTGTGCCCGCCGTCGGCTATCCGGAGCAACTGCCGGTCAGTCAGAAGAAGGACGAGATCGCGGCCGCCATCCGTGATCACCAGGTCGTGATCGTGGCCGGTGAGACGGGTTCGGGCAAGACGACCCAGATCCCGAAGATCTGCCTGGAGCTGGGCCGTGGTGTGCGCGGCATGATCGGGCACACGCAGCCGCGCCGGATCGCCGCGCGCACGGTCGCCGAGCGGGTCGCGGAGGAGCTGCGGACGCCGCTCGGGGAGGCCGTCGGCTGGAAGGTCCGTTTCACGGACCAGGTGAAGCAGGACGCCACGTTCATCAAGCTGATGACGGACGGCATCCTGCTCGCGGAGATCCAGACGGACCGTGAGCTGCGGGCCTACGACACGATCATCATCGACGAGGCCCACGAGCGGTCCCTGAACATCGACTTCCTGCTGGGTTATCTGGCGCAGCTGCTGCCGCGCCGGCCGGATCTGAAGGTCGTCATCACGTCCGCGACCATCGATCCCGAGCGCTTCTCCCGGCATTTCGGTGACGCGCCGATCGTGGAGGTCAGTGGGCGGACGTATCCGGTGGAGGTGCGGTATCGGCCGCTGCTGGAGGAGGACTCGGACGACGCGGACCGGGACCAGATCACCGCGATCACCGACGCCGTCGAGGAGCTGATGGCGGAGGGGAAGGGCGACATCCTCGTCTTCCTGTCGGGCGAGCGGGAGATCCGGGACACAGCGGACGCTCTGACCAGGAAGAACTACCGGTTCACGGAGATCCTGCCGCTGTACGCGCGGCTGTCGCACGCCGAGCAGCACCGGGTCTTCCAGCCGCACACCGGGCGCCGGATCGTGCTGGCGACGAACGTCGCGGAGACGTCCCTGACGGTGCCGGGGATCAAGTACGTGATCGACCCCGGTTTCGCCCGGATCTCCCGGTACAGCCACCGTACGAAGGTGCAGCGGCTGCCCATCGAGCCGGTGTCGCAGGCGAGCGCCAACCAGCGCAAGGGCCGCTGCGGCCGTACCTCGGACGGCATCTGCATCCGGTTGTACGGGGAGGACGACTTCCTCGCGCGGCCGGAGTTCACGGACGCGGAGATCCTGCGGACGAACCTGGCGAGCGTCATCCTGCAGATGACCGCGGCCGGCCTCGGCGACATCGAGAAGTTCCCGTTCATCGATCCGCCGGACCACCGCAATATCCGCGACGGTGTGCAGCTGCTGCAGGAGCTGGGCGCGCTGGACCCGGACCAGAAGGACCCGCGCAAGCGGCTGACGGACACCGGGCGCAAGCTGGCCCAGCTGCCGGTCGACCCGCGGCTGGCGCGGATGGTGCTGGAGGCCGACCGGAACGGCTGTGTCCGCGAGGTGATGGTGATCGCGGCCGCGCTGTCGATCCAGGACCCGCGGGAGCGTCCGGCGGAGAAGCAGGCCCAGGCGGACCAGCAGCACGCCCGGTTCAAGGACGAGACGAGCGACTTCCTGGCGTATCTGAACCTGTGGCGGTACGTCCGTGAGCAGCAGAAGGAGCGGGGTTCCAGCTCGTTCCGGCGGATGTGCAAGCAGGAGTACCTGAACTTCCTGCGGATCCGCGAGTGGCAGGACATCTACACCCAGCTGCGCACGGTGGCCAAGCAGATGGGCATCCATCTCGCCGAGGAGGAGGCCCCGGCCGACCGGATCCATGTGTCCCTGCTCGCCGGCCTGTTGTCCCACATCGGGATGAAGGACGTGAAGGACGGCAACAAGAACGAGTATCTGGGCGCCCGCAACGCCAAGTTCGCGGTGTTCCCGGGTTCGGCGCTGTTCCGCAAGCAGCCGAGGTTCGTGATGTCGGCTGAGCTGGTGGAGACGAGCCGGCTGTGGGCCCGGGTCAACGCGAAGATCGAGCCGGAGTGGGTGGAGCCGCTCGCGGGCCATCTGCTGAAGCGGACCTACAGCGAGCCGCACTGGGAGAAGGACCAGGCGGCGGTGATGGCGTTCGAGAAGGTGACGCTGTACGGCGTGCCGATCGTCGCCCAGCGGAAGGTGAACTACGGCCGGATCGACCCGGAGATCTCGCGGGAGCTGTTCATCCGCAACGCGCTGGTGGAGGGCGACTGGCGTACGCACCACAAGTTCTTCGCCGACAACCGCAGGCTGCTCAGCGAGGTCGAGGAGCTGGAGCACCGGGCGCGGCGCCGGGACATCGTCGTGGACGACGAGACGCTGTTCGACTTCTACGACCAGCGGGTGCCCGAACACGTGGTGTCCGGGGCGCATTTCGACTCCTGGTGGAAGCGGAAGCGGCACGAGCAGCCGGAGTTCCTGGACTTCGAGCGGGAGATGCTGATCCGGGAGTCGGCGGAGGCGGTCACCAAGGCCGACTATCCGGACACCTGGCGGCAGGGGCCGTTGAAGTTCCGGGTGACGTACCAGTTCGAGCCGGGTGCGGACGCGGACGGCGTCACGGTGCACATTCCGCTGCAGGTGCTGAACCAGGTCACCGACGAGGGCTTCGACTGGCAGATCCCGGGCCTGCGGGAGGAGGTGGTGACGGAGCTGATCCGTTCCCTCCCGAAGCCGGTCCGCCGCAACTACGTGCCGGCGCCGAACTACGCCCGGGCGGTCCTGGAGCGGGCGGTGCCGTTGCAGGAGCCGTTGACGGTGACGATGGCGCGTGAGCTGAGGCGCATGGTCGGTGTGCCGTTCGACGCGGAGGACTTCGACTGGTCGAAGGTTCCGGACCATCTGCGGATCACCTTCCGCATCGTCGACGAGCGGCGGCGCAAGCTCGCCGAGGACAAGGACCTGGAGGCGCTGCGGCTGAGTCTGAAGCCGAAGGCGCGCAAGGCGCTGTCGCAGGCCGCCGCGGCCACGGCCTCCCGGCAGGGCGGGGAGTCGCTGGAGCGCTCGGGTCTGACGGACTGGACGATCGGCGCGCTGAGCCGGGTCTTCGAGACGCGCCGGGCGGGGCAGCCGGTGAAGGCGTATCCGGCGCTGGTGGACGACGGCGACACGGTCTCGGTGCGGCTGTTCGACACGGAGGAGGAGCAGGCGGAGGCGATGTGGCGGGGTACCCGCCGGCTGATCCTGCGCAACATCCCGGTGAATCCGGCGAAGTTCGCGAGCGACCGCCTCACGAACGCGCAGAAGCTGGCTCTGTCCGCCAATCCGCACGGTTCCGTGCAGGCGCTCTTCGACGACTGCGCGATGGCGGCGGCGGACAAGCTGATCGGGGACTTCGGCGGGCCGGTGTGGGACGAGGAGTCGTACCGGAAGCTGTACGACAAGGTGCGCGCGGAGATCGTCGACACGACGGTCCGTGCGGTCGGGCAGGTGCAGCAGGTGCTGGCGGCCTGGCAGGCCTGTGAGCGCCGTCTGAAGGCCGTGCGCAGCCCCGCGCTGCTGGCGAACCTGGCGGACGTCCGCAAGCAGCTGGACGCGCTGGTGAAGCCCGGTTTCGTGACGTGGGCGGGGATAGGGCGGCTGCCGGACCTGATGCGCTACCTGGTGGCGGCGGACCGGCGTCTGCAGCAGATGCCGACGGGCGTCCAGCGGGACACCACCCGTATGGAGAAGGTCCACGAGATGCAGGACGAGTACGCCTGGCTGCTGGAGCAGCTCCCGCAGGGGCGGCCGGTGCCGCGGCAGGTGCTGGACATCCGCTGGATGATCGAGGAGCTGCGGGTGAGCTACTTCGCCCATGCGCTGGGCACGGCGTACCCGGTCTCGGACAAGCGGATCGTGAAGGCGATCGACGCGGCGGCTCCGTAGCCGGGCGGATACGGTGGGTGAGTTCGACCAGGGGGCTCACCCTCCTGTACAGTCCTTCTCGCAGCACAGCGCAACACCGAGTGCCGCGAAACCTGGTCCTGTGGAGCAGTTTGGAGTGCTCGCCACCCTGTCAAGGTGGAGGCCGCGGGTTCAAATCCCGTCAGGACCGCAAGTGAGAAGGGCCCCGAGAGGGGCCCTTCTTCTTTTTGCCGTCGCGCTGCCCGAGCGCTGCCCGCGTGCCGCCGCCGGGGGCGCGACTCCGGCCCCGCCCCGGCCGCTCCCCTGCCGCTCTCCGGGCCCTGAGGGGCCGCCCGCGCCCTTGACGGCGTCTTCCGCGCTCGGTACCCAGAAGGCAGGGCGTGTTCCGTCCCGGGGGCCCGTGGAGGTGGCGTATGGCGGCATCGGCCAGGCACGAGACGCGGGCGCTGCTGCGGGCGCATCTGTCGGCCGCCTCGTCCTACGGGCATCTCACGCGCCACTGCCCGGTCTGTCATCGCCTGCTGCGGCTGGTGCTGGACGCCGGCCCTTATTCCCAGGACGTGGACGAGGAGCCCGTCGCGGAGGAGCGGCCGCGCAGCGCCTGATCCTCGCCCGGGTGGTCCAACACCCGTATGTGCGGGGGGTGCTGGAGCACGCGGGGCCCCAATAGCGCACGCGTGCCGCAGGTTTCAAGCACCCTGGCGTGTGACGGGAGTCACCGCATGAGTTTTCAAAACTGCGGAACTTACCCCCCTCATACAACGGGTCGATTTAATATGTGCAATTGCACCGCCGTCGGAGTGCGCACACAGCCGATCCGACAGCCCTCCCCAGAGTCCGACAAGGACGCTCACAACCGCCGCACCGGCCCCGGACCAGCGCACAAAAAAGATCGCGCTGGACCCGGCGGAGTCCAGCGCGATCTACGACGCACCCTGTGTCGCTGCCAACAACGTTCTCTTCGGCTTGGGCGTGGGCCCTGTTGGGGCAGGTCCCGCGTCGCTTGGAGCTAGGGTTTCGGGCGCCTCGGCCTGTTGGGGGAACGACCGTTTCGCCCTGTTTTCAGTTGTTCAGGCCTCGCTGCGCTGCTGCGGGATGCCCGCGAGCAGTGCGCGGACCTCGGCTTCGCGGTAGCGGCGGTGCCCGCCGAGCGTACGGATCGACGTGAGCTTGCCGGCCTTCGCCCACCGCGTGACCGTCTTGGGGTCGACACGGAACATGGTGGCGACCTCAGCCGGGGTCAGCAGCGGCTCGGCATCAGGGGTGCGAGCGGTCATGAGCGGCCTCCTCGGGAGAACCGAACCTTCTCGGTTCTTTCCTCTAAATTCTGCACCTTGACCCGCGTTGCCCGAAATGGTGGACGCGGGTCGAGTCGGTTATAGGACGAACGGCTTGTCCTCGGCACTACAACTACACCATCTGTCCAGCCGCGTCGGCCAAACCGATGGAATTGCCCTCCCAGGTGTTCATCAGCGACGGAAGCCGATGGACCATGCCATAGCGGACAGTCACGCCTCTGTGACGATCAGTCACAGCGGCGATCAGGAGTCACCAGACCCCCTATAGCGTGCAATGCGGAGAATCCGCCCATGATGGAGCATAGTTGAGCGGAGGAGCCCTCCCCGGACTCCTTGTCCTATTTTGGCATGAGGGGTGGCAACCAGGGCAAGGCACTTGTAAGTGCTGTCCATCACCCTTGGGACATAAGCCCGGATCGGGACCAACATCCCGTCAGGTGGTCCAAGTGACCTGAACCGTACGCTGTTCGGGGCGATTCGGACCGTGACGTACGTCACTCAGTTCGCGGAGCGCCGGTCCCGTACCGTCCGCCACCGCTCCACCAGCCGTCCGTACGCCTCACCGGCGGCCGCCCCGTCGCCGCGGCGCAGCGCCTCCATGCCGTCCGCCACGTCCGCCGCCGAGTGGTCGTCGGCCAGCTCCCCGGCCGGCACCGCGTGCACCAGGCCGCCGTAGTCCAGCTCGACCACCGAGCGCGGGTGGAACTCCTCCAGCCAGCGGCCGACGTCCACCAGCCCGTCGATCAGCGGCCCTTCCTGGATGGTGTCCTTCAGCGTGCGCAGCGCCCGGGCCACCCGCCGCCGGGCCTGCACCATCGGGGTGCGGTAGCGCAGCATCGCCGGCACCTCGCCGGACGCCTCGTCGTACCGCCGCTCCTCGTCGGCGACCAGCACGAACCAGTTCAGCGGGATCTGCCAGGTCGCGGTGCGGATCCAGGGGCGGGCGTCGGGGTTGCGGGCCAGCCAGCGCTCGTAGTCCTGGGCGGCCTGGCGCCGCACCACCGGCGGCAGCACCGCGTCCAGCACGGGCGGGGGCAGCTCCTCGCCGAGGCCCTCCAGGGCCAGCCAGCCGCGCAGCCGGGTCCGCCAGGGGCAGACGCAGAGCACCCCGTCGGTCTCCAGCACGAAGGCGTCGCCGCTCTCGTGCACCGGTACCGGGACCGGCGGTGTGGGCAGCAAGTCGGCGAGCGACCGGCGCAGTTCGTCCTGGTAGGAAGGGCGGTCCGGGCGCCGGGCGTAGCGGGCCCAGTGGGTGCGTTCCGGCTCCGGGAAGGCGGTCAGCGGCTCGTAGACACGCAGGTACGCGGCATACGGGACGACCACCGAGGACACCTTGGGCACGCCTGCTCCCTCCCCATCGGGCCCGGCTCGAAACCACACCAAATCGTTTCACGGCGATACGTGCGTACACGGCCCCAGAGAGTGATCCTGAACACTGCGCGGATGGTGAGGGACCCGAGGCTCTACGCTCATGCCACGACCCCGCCACCCGTACGGGGCCGCACCCCACTCGCCGCTACTTACACAGGAGTCACCACAGTGACCGACGTAACCGGCGCGCCTGCTGATGTCCTGCACACCCTGTTCCAGTCGGACCAGGGCGGCCATGAGCAGGTCGTGCTCTGCCAGGACCGCGCCAGCGGTCTCAGGGCCGTGATCGCCCTCCACTCCACCGCTCTGGGCCCGGCCCTCGGCGGTACGCGCTTCTACCCCTACGCCACCGAGGCCGCGGCCGTCGCCGACGCCCTGAACCTCGCGCGCGGGATGTCGTACAAGAACGCCATGGCCGGTCTGGACCACGGCGGCGGGAAGGCCGTGATCATCGGCGACCCGGAGCGCGACAAGACCGAGGAGCTGCTGCTCGCCTACGGTCGCATGGTCGCCTCGCTCGGCGGGCGCTACGTCACCGCCTGCGACGTCGGCACGTACGTCGCCGACATGGACGTCGTCGCCCGCGAGTGCCGCTGGACCACCGGCCGCTCCCCCGAGAACGGCGGCGCCGGCGACTCCTCCGTGCTCACCGCCTTCGGCGTCTACCAGGGCATGCGCGCCTCCGCCCAGCACCTGTGGGGCGACCCGGTGCTGCGTGGCCGCAAGGTCGGCATCGCCGGCGTCGGCAAGGTCGGGCACCACCTGGTCCGGCACCTGCTGGACGAGGGCGCCGAGGTCGTGATCACGGACGTGCGCGCGGAGGCCGTCCAGCGCGTCCTCGACCAGCACCCCGAGGTGACGGCGGTCGCCGACACCGAGGCGCTGATCCGGGTCGAGGGGCTCGACGTCTACGCCCCGTGCGCGCTCGGCGGCGCCCTGAACGACCTGTCCGTGCCGGTGCTCACCGCCCAGGTGGTCTGCGGCGCGGCCAACAACCAGCTCGCCCACCCGGGCGTGGAGAAGGACCTCGCCGACCGCGGGATCCTCTACGCGCCGGACTACGTCGTGAACGCCGGCGGGGTCATCCAGGTGGCGGACGAGCTGCACGGGTTCGACTTCGACCGGTGCAAGGCCAAGGCGGCGAAGATCTTCGACACCACCCTGGCGATCTTCGCACGTGCGAAGGACGACGGGATTCCGCCGGCCGCGGCGGCCGACCGGATCGCCGAGCAGCGGATGGCCGAGGCCCGCGCGGGCCGCTGATTCGGGCCCCCGCAGGACTCCGGTCGCCGCGATCGGACGTCCGATCGCACAGGTGAGCGGTACCCGCCGGCGGGAACGTGGAGAGAACTCTCACTTCCGTCGGCGGGTCGTACCCCGATAAGTGGTTAAAATCGCCATTGACCAGCGAGGACGGGGCGCCTCGAGGGTCCTGTGCACACGCGCGTGCTGCGGGCGACGTACCGTATGGGCGCGGGCTCAGGTACCGTGGAAGCCCTACGGACCGGCCTCTCCACGGAGGGCCCGTTCCGATCATGAACGCGTGTCAGACTCTGGGGCCGTCGAGCCCCGTCACCGAGGGGGTCGAGCCATGGGGCGCGGCCGGGCCAAGGCCAAGCAGACAAAGGTCGCCCGCCAGCTGAAGTACAACAGCGGTGGGACTGACCTGTCACGTCTGGCCAATGAACTGGGCGCATCGACTTCGAGCCAGCCGCCGAACGGCGAGCCGTTCGAGGACGATGAGGACGAAGACGACGACCTGTACTCGCGCTACGCCGACCTCTATGAGGACGACGAGGACGAGGACGAGGGTCCTTCACAACATCGTCGCGGCGCTTGACCTTGCTTTGAGCACGTATCCGGTCGGTGGCACAGCCACCGACCGGCTTCTGTGCTGTCCGCGGGTTCAGACCGCGTAGTCCCCGACCAGCTCGGCGCCGGTCTCCTTGTCGCCGCGCTCGGTGATCTCACCGGCGACCCACGCGTCGACCCCGCGGTCGGCCAGGGTCGCGAGGGCCACGTCCGTCGACTCCTCGGGAACGATCGCGATCATGCCGACGCCCATGTTGAGCGTCTTCTCCAGCTCCAGGCGCTCGACGTCGCCGGTCCGGCCGACGAGGTCGAACACCGCGCCCGGGGTCCAGGTGGAGCGGTCGACCACGGCGTGCAGCGCGTCGGGGACGACCCGGGCCAGGTTGGCCGCGAGTCCGCCGCCGGTGACGTGGCTGTACGCGTGCACCTCGGTGGTGCGGGTCAGGGCCAGGCAGTCCAGCGAGTAGATCTTGGTGGGCTCCAGCAGCTCCTCGCCGAGGGTGCGGCCCAGCTCGGCCACCTCGGACTCGAGGGCCAGGCCCGCGCGGTCCAGCAGCACATGGCGGACCAGGGAGTACCCGTTGGAGTGAAGCCCGGAGGACGCCATGGCGATCACGGCGTCACCCTTGCGGATACGATCCGGGCCGAGCAGCCGGTCGGCCTCCACGACACCGGTGCCCGCGCCGGCGACGTCGAAGTCGTCCTCGCCCAGCAGACCCGGGTGCTCCGCCGTCTCGCCGCCCACCAGGGCGCAGCCGGCCAGGACGCAGCCCTCCGCGATGCCCTTCACGATCGCCGCGACACGCTCGGGGTGCACCTTGCCGACGCAGATGTAGTCCGTCATGAACAGCGGCTCGGCGCCGCACACCACGATGTCGTCCATGACCATCGCGACCAGGTCGTGGCCGATGGTGTCGTAGACCCCCAGCCGGCGGGCGATGTCGACCTTCGTGCCGACGCCGTCGGTGGCGGAGGCGAGCAGCGGGCGCTCGTAGCGCTTGAGGGCGGAGGCGTCGAAGAGCCCGGCGAAGCCGCCGATGCCGCCCAGCACCTCGGGGCGCCGGGTCTTCTTCACCCACTCCTTCATGAGTTCCACGGCGCGGTCGCCCGCCTCGATGTCGACGCCCGCCGCTGCGTAGCTGGCACCAGTTGTCTCAGACATGACTGTGAGAGCTTTCGTGTCGTACTGCAGGGGTGTTACGGGCGCCGGATCGCGTCGGAGGCGGCCGTGGCGGCCGGGCCGGCCGCGAGCTCGGTCTCCAGGAGCTGCTTGCCGAGCAGCTCCGGGTCCGGCAGGTCCATCGGGTACTCGCCGTCGAAGCAGGCGCGGCACAGGTCCGGCTTGGCGATGGTGGTCGCCTCGATCATGCCGTCGATGGAGATGTAGGCCAGCGAGTCGGCGCCGAGCGAGGTGCCGATCTCGTCGATGGTCATCCCGTTGGCGATCAGCTCCGCGCGCGTGGCGAAGTCGATGCCGAAGAAGCAGGGCCACTTCACGGGCGGGGAGGAGATCCGGATGTGGACCTCGGCCGCGCCCGCCTCGCGCAGCATGCGGACCAGGGCCCGCTGGGTGTTGCCGCGCACGATGGAGTCGTCGACGACGACCAGCCGCTTGCCCTTGATGACTTCCTTCAGGGGGTTCAGCTTCAGGCGGATGCCGAGCTGGCGGATGGTCTGCGAGGGCTGGATGAAGGTCCGGCCGACGTAGGCGTTCTTCACCAGGCCGGCGCCGAACGGGATGCCGGAGGCCTCCGCGTAGCCGATGGCGGCCGGGGTGCCGGATTCCGGGGTCGCTATGACCAGGTCGGCCTCGGCCGGGGCCTCCTTGGCGAGGCGGCGGCCCATCTCCACGCGGGAGAGGTACACGTTCCGGCCGGCGATGTCGGTGTCCGGGCGGGCCAGGTACACGTACTCGAACACACAGCCCTTGGGCTTCGCTTCCGCGAATCGGGAGGTGCGCAGGCCGTTCTCGTCGATGGCGACGAACTCGCCCGGCTCGATCTCCCGCACGAAGCTGGCGCCGCAGATGTCGAGGGCGGCGGACTCGGA
This sequence comes from Streptomyces sp. NPDC038135, assembly GCF_055601245.1. Classification (NCBI taxonomy): domain Bacteria; kingdom Bacillati; phylum Actinomycetota; class Actinomycetes; order Kitasatosporales; family Streptomycetaceae; genus Streptomyces; species Streptomyces sp. NPDC038135. Next base: position 122,686 of record NZ_JBVJXS010000003.1, read on the forward strand.
GGCGACCACCCAGCCGCGCTCCAGCCGGCCGAGGACCAGCGGGCGGATGCCCTGCGGGTCACGGGCGGCGTAGAGGGTGTGCTCGTCCATGAAGACGAGGCTGAAGGCGCCCTTGACCCGCGGGAGGACCGCGTGGGCGGCCTCCTCGATGGTCAGCGGCTTGCCGTCCTCGTCGACCTGCGCGGCCAGCAGGGCCGTCAGCAGGTCGGTGTCGTTGGTGGCCGCGACCCGGGTGGAGCGGCCGTTGTTGTCCTTGGGCAGGTCGGCGACCATCTCGGCGAGCTGCGCCGTGTTGACCAGGTTGCCGTTGTGGCCGAGCGCGATCGAGCCGTGCGCGGTGGCGCGGAACGTCGGCTGGGCGTTCTCCCACACGGATGCGCCGGTGGTCGAGTAGCGGGCGTGTCCGACCGCGATGTGACCCTGGAGCGAACCGAGCGAGGTCTCGTCGAAGACCTGGGAGACCAGGCCCATGTCCTTGAAGACGAGGATCTGGGAGCCGTTGCTGACCGCGATTCCCGCGGATTCCTGACCCCGGTGCTGGAGGGCGTAGAGCCCGAAGTAAGTGAGCTTTGCGACCTCTTCACCCGGAGCCCAGACACCGAAGACGCCGCAAGCGTCCTGGGGGCCCTTCTCGCCGGGAAGCAGATCGTGATTGAGTCGACCGTCACCACGTGGCACGGCTCCGAGTGTAGGCGAGGTCGACCACTGGTCCGAATTGGGGATGCCCGGCCACCCTGGAGCGGCGTTTACCGATCACCTTGGCGGTTTCCCGGTTTTCGCAGGTCAGCGCTCTGTCATGCGGTGAGGATCGGGCGTGGGCCCGCTCCCCCGGGTCGCACTCCACGGCTTTCTGCGGGGTGCGCGAGTGAGGTGTCGCACATCATTCGCGGGCGGCGCGGCTGAGGTGCAGCCGGTCGCCGTCGCCGTCGGTGAGCGTCAGCTTCCCGTCCGCCGCCCTGGCGGTGATGGTGCCGGTGGTGAGGAAGCGGGCGAAGGCGCGCTCGAAGGTCATGCGGTCCTCGCCGCAGGCCATCTTGGTGGAGCGGATGTCGCCGAACGTGATCCGGTCGCCGTGGACGGTGGCCCGGGCGCCGAAGCCGTTGCAGCCGAGGTTGCCTGCCGCCTTCCCGTCGGCGTCGATCCGCAGGCGCGCGGTGGCGGGCGCCCGCAGGGTGGCGCCGCCTGCGGTGAGGCCGTCGACCCGCCAGTCGACGCCGGTCACGGTGTGCCGTGCGCCGGCCGAGCCGCTGTTCGCCTGCCCGGCGGGCGTGCTGCCACAGGCCACCGTGAGCGGGACGAGCACGGCGGCCGCTGTCAGGGACATGCGCTGCTTGTACCGGTTCATACGGATTCGACGCGGCACCCCGGCCGTCGGTTCCGTCACGCCATGAGCGGCAGCAGCTCCCCGATGCCGGCCCGCTCTCCGCTGGCGCTGACCAGCGCCCCGGCGACGGCGTCCGCGAAGTCCAGCCGGCCGGTGGCCAGCCGGATCCAGGTCAGCGGATCGGTCTCCACGACGCTGGGCGGGGTCCCCCGGGTGTGCCGGGGCCCTTCCACGCACTGCACCACGGCGTACGGCGGCACCCGCACCTCCGTGGAGGCGCCGGGGGCCTTCACGGCGAGGGCGTCGGCGAGGAGCCGGGTGGCGGCGGCCAGCGCCTGGCGGTCGAAGGGCGTCTCCAGGCCGGGCACGGCGGCGTTGAGGTCGTCGGTGTGCACGACGAGTTCCACGGCCCGCGTGACGAGGTAGTCGTCCATCGGGAGGGCGCCCGCGTTGGTCCGCAGGAGCCGGCCGCCGGGGTGGGCGTCGAGCAGGGTGCGCAGGCCCGCGTCGACCTCGGCGAGGTAGGCGTCGAGGTCGGGCCGCTCGGTGACCAGGCCGCGGGTGAACTCATCGATCGCGGCCGAGTTCGCGGCGGTGGCGAACGGCCACTCGGCGACCGGGACGTCCTGCTTCGGCGGGGCCGGCAGCTCCGCGGCCCGGTGGACCGCGGTGACGGCCATGCCGATGTGCGCGACCAGCTCCCGTACGGTCCACGAGCCGAGCCGGGTGGGCAGGGCGAGCTGCTCGGGGCCCAGGCCCCGGACGGCCTCCCGTACGTTGCCGAGCTGGGCGAGGACCGCGGCACGGGTCCTGGCGGGGTCATAGGCGCGAGCACGCCTCTTGGCCGGAGACATGCCAGTGACCCTATGCCGCGAGAGGGCCCGGGATCAGCCGGTTTCCGCCCGGTGAGCCACTCGCCCCGCCGCACGGGGCTTCAGGCCGTCCTCCGAAGCACGGCAGGCGGAGCCGAGGAAGCCAGGGGGTGCGCGCGGCCCGGGGCGCCGGCCCTCCTCCGACGCACCGCGGGCGGCTCGACCGCGTCCGGGGGCGTCGGTGGCCACGGCCGGGCGACTCGCCGTCGCGCCGGTCTCTCCCGGGCGCTCTTCCGGGCCGGGCCGAAGGCCTGCTTCCGGGGTCGCCGGGACCCGTACGGCACCGGTCGGGCGCTCCTCAGCCACTCCACAGGGGCGCGGGGCGCTCGGCGACCCGGGAACGCGTGCAGGCCCCGTCCGGGGGGCCGGGCGGGGCCTGCGAGGGCGCGGGTGAAGGGTTACGCCAGGAGGGCCGGGATCGTCGCCTCGTGGGCCTCGCGCAGTTCGGCGAGGGTGAGCGCGAACTCGCCCTGGACCTCGACCGAGTCGCCGTCCACGACGCCGACGCGGGTGACCGGGAGGCCGCGTGCGCCGCACATGTCGTTGAAGCGCACCTCCTCCGAGCGCGGCACGGCGACGACGGCGCGGCCGGCCGACTCGGAGAAGAGGAAGGTGAAGGCGTCCAGGCCGTCCGGGACGACCAGGCGCGCTCCCTTCCCGCCGAGCAGCGCCGACTCCACGACCGCCTGGACCAGACCGCCGTCGGACAGGTCGTGCGCGGAGTCGATCATGCCGTCGCGGGAGGCGGAGATCAGGATCTCGGCCAGCAGCCGCTCGCGCTCCAGGTCGACCTTCGGGGGCAGGCCGCCGAGGTGGTCGTGGACCACCTGGGACCAGGCCGAGCCGCCGAACTCCTCACGCGTGTCGCCGAGGAGGTACAGGAGCTGGCCGTCCTCCTGGAAGGCGACCGGGGTGCGGCGGGCCACGTCGTCGATGACGCCGAGGACGGCGACCACCGGCGTCGGGTGGATGGCCGCCTCACCGGTCTGGTTGTAGAGCGAGACGTTGCCGCCGGTCACCGGCGTGCCGAGCTGCAGGCAGCCGTCCGCGAGCCCGCGGATGGCCTCCGCGAACTGCCACATCACCGCCGGGTCCTCGGGCGAGCCGAAGTTCAGGCAGTCGGAGACGGCGAGCGGCCTGGCGCCGGTCGTCGCCACGTTCCGGTAGGCCTCGGCGAGGGCGAGCTGGGCCCCCGTGTACGGGTCCAGCTTCGCGTACCGGCCGTTGCCGTCCGTCGCGATGGCGACGCCGAGACCGGTCTCCTCGTCGATGCGGATCATGCCGGAGTCCTCGGGCTGGGCGAGGACGGTGTTGCCCTGCACGAAGTGGTCGTACTGCGAGGTGATCCACTTCTTGGAGGCCTGGTTGGGGGAGGAGACCAGCTTCAGGACCTGGTCCTTCAGCTCCTCGCCCGTCGCCGGCCGCGGCAGCTTGTTCGCGTCGTCCGCCTGGAGCTCGTCCTGCCAGGACGGGCGGGCGTACGGGCGCTCGTAGGTCGGACCCTCGTGGGCGACCGTGCGCGGGTCGACGTCGACGATCTTGCCGCCGTGCCAGAAGATCTCCAGCCGGTCGCCGTCGGTGACCTCGCCGATGACGGTGGCGATGACGTCCCACTTGTCGCAGATCTCGAGGAACCGGTCCACCTTCTCCGGCTCGACCACCGCGCACATGCGCTCCTGCGACTCGCTCATGAGGATCTCCTCGGGCGAGAGCGTGGAGTCGCGCAGCGGTACGTCGTCGAGGGTGACGCGCATGCCGCCGGAGCCGTTCGAGGCCAGCTCGGACGTGGCGCAGGACAGACCGGCCGCGCCGAGGTCCTGGATGCCGACGACCAGCTTCTCCTTGAACGCCTCCAGGGTGCACTCGATGAGGAGCTTCTCCTGGAAGGGGTCGCCGACCTGGACGGCGGGGCGCTTGGAGGGCTTGGCGTCGTCGAAGGTCTCGGAGGCGAGGATGGAGGCGCCGCCGATGCCGTCGCCGCCGGTCCGGGCGCCGTACAGGATGACCTTGTTGCCCGCGCCGGACGCCTTGGCGAGGTGGATGTCCTCGTGCCGCATCACACCGATGGCACCGGCGTTGACCAGCGGATTGCCCTGGTAGCAGGCGTCGAAGACGACCTCGCCGCCGATGTTGGGCAGGCCCAGGCAGTTGCCGTAGCCGCCGATGCCGGCGACGACGCCGGGCAGCACGCGCTTGGTGTCGGGGTGGTCGGCCGCGCCGAAGCGCAGCGGGTCGACCACGGCCACCGGGCGCGCGCCCATCGCGATGATGTCGCGCACGATGCCGCCGACACCCGTGGCCGCGCCCTGGTAGGGCTCGACGTACGACGGGTGGTTGTGCGACTCGACCTTGAAGGTGACCGCGTAGCCCTGGCCGACGTCGACCACGCCGGCGTTCTCGCCGATGCCGACGAGCAGCGCGTCCGACTGGGGCGCCTTCTCGCCGAACTGGCGCAGGTGGACCTTGGAGGACTTGTACGAGCAGTGCTCGGACCACATGACCGAGTACATGGCGAGTTCGGCGCCGGTCGGGCGGCGGCCGAGGATCTCCACCACCCGCTCGTACTCGTCCTTCTTGAGGCCGAGTTCGGCCCAGGGCAGCTCGACGTCGGGGGTCGCGGCCGCGTGCTCGACCGTGTCCAGAGGCGTCCGGCTCATGCGTTGACCAGCTTCTTGAGGATCGAGGTGAAGAAGGGGAGGCCGTCGGTACGGCCCGTACCGATCAGCGGCTCGACGGCGTGCTCGGGGTGCGGCATCAGGCCGACGACGTTCCCGGCCTCGTTGGTGATGCCGGCGATGTCGTTGAGCGAGCCGTTCGGGTTGACGTCGAGGTACCGGAACGCGACCCGGCCCTCCGCCTCCAGCTTGTCCAGCGTGTACTGGTCGGCCACGTAGCGGCCGTCCATGTTCTTCAGCGGGATGTGGATCTCCTGGCCCTGGCGGTAGTCGCCGGTCCACGCCGTCTCCGCGTTCTCCACCCGCAGCCTCTGGTCGCGGCAGATGAAGTGGAGGTGGTCGTTGCCGAGCATGCCGCCCGGCAGGAGGTGGGCCTCGGTGAGGACCTGGAAGCCGTTGCAGATGCCGAGGACCGGAAGTCCGGCCTTCGCCTGCTCGATGACCGTCTCCATCACCGGCGAGAAGCGGGAGATGGCGCCGGCCCGCAGATAGTCGCCGTAGGAGAAACCGCCGGGCAGCACCACGGCGTCGACCTGCTTGAGGTCCTTGTCCTTGTGCCACAGCGCGACCGGTTCGGCACCCGCGATGCGGATCGCGCGCTGGGTGTCCCGGTCATCAAGACTTCCCGGGAAAGTGACGACGCCAATACGAGCGGTCACTTGGCCGCCTCCGCGACTTCCGCACCCTCTTCCACCTTGACGATGAAGTCCTCGATCACCGTGTTGGCGAGGAAGGATTCCGCAAGATCGTGGATGCGGGCGAGCACGGCCTCGTCGACCGGCCCGTCAACTTCCAGTTCGAAACGCTTTCCCTGACGGACGTCCGAGATCCCCTCGAAACCCAGGCGCGGCAGCGCACGCTGGACCGCCTGGCCCTGGGGGTCGAGGATCTCCGGCTTGAGCATGACGTCGACTACGACGCGTGCCACTGGCACTCCCGGTGTGTGGTGCTGAGCAGGTTCCTTCAGACTACCCGCACAAAATTTCTACGCGAGTAGAGTTGTAGGAAACTACGTGAGCCGCATCACGATCGGGTGACAGGGGCGCTCCCTCGCGAAAAGTTCTGGGAAAGTTCCACAGACCCACCCACGACATCTATTGCACGGGGACACGCGGGCGGATTTAGTCGGGCTTCACTTTGCATTGCCGGGCACTGTACAAATGAATTGGCAATAGCCGATACTCGGCACGTCATCGCTGGATGAGCTGTATCGACGTGCCGCACGAAGGGACCGATATTCGTGGCGCAAAAGGTCGTGGTCACGCTCTTTGACGACATCGACGGCTCGGAAGCGGCGGAGACGATCGCCTTCGGACTCGACGGCAAGTCGTACGAGATCGACCTGAACGAAACCAATGCCGGAGAACTGCGCAAGGCGCTCGCGCCCTACGTGGAGGCGGGCCGCAAGCGCTCGCGGTCCGGCAAGGCGTACAAGCAGACGGAGGTCGCTCCCGACCCGGCGGCCGTCCGCGCCTGGGCCCAGGCGAACAAGATGGACGTGCCGGCGCGTGGACGCATCCCGAAGAAGGTCTACGAGGCGTTCAGCGCCGCGCAGTGAGGGCCCGCGAAGGGGCGAGCCCTCAGGGTCCGTCAGCGGGCCCTGGGGGCCGTGCACTTGGCCGCGCCGGGAGGCGACTTGCGCTACCCCCCTGCTGATCAGCTAATGTCTGGGACACGCCGAGGGGCGAGGCCGAAAGGCCGGATCCCGCGGACCGTGCGGGTGTAGTTCAGTAGTAGAACATCCCCCTTCCAGGGGGAAGGCGCAGTGTGCAATTCCTGTCACCCGCTCTGGCACCGGTCGTCCCGACCACTCCTGTGGATCAGGTAGGCTGGTGCTCGCACCGATCGGTGGGAGCCGGTCGGGGGCAGTGCGGACGTAGCTCAGTTGGTAGAGCGCAACCTTGCCAAGGTTGAGGTCGCGAGTTCGAGCCTCGTCGTCCGCTCGGGAGAAAAGCCCCGGTCTTCTGGACCGGGGCTTTTTCGTGCACCCGCTTCTTCCGAACGTTCTCTCCGGGCGCCGGACATGTGAGGGTTGCCACATCCTTGCGGCCCGCACCGGGGCACGCCCGCGTGCGACGGCCCAGGCGCATCATCCGCACCACGCACCCCGCAATCCCCTGCGCCGACGTGGAGTTGACCCCCGCCGGCGACTCGCCGGACGTGCGGGACCCGCCCTGCCGGGATCCGGCGGCCTCCGGTGCGGGGGCCGCCGTGCGGCAGTGCGTCCCGCGCACCCGCCGGGTTGGGTATAGTTGCTCTCGCGCCACGGCGCAGCGCGGACGTAGCTCAGTTGGTAGAGCGCAACCTTGCCAAGGTTGAGGTCGCGAGTTCGAGCCTCGTCGTCCGCTCCAGAGAAGAAGCCCCCGGTTCCGGCCGGGGGCTTTCTTCGTGCCCCGGAACTTCTCCGGGGCACGACGCGTCAGGACCAGGCGGTGCCGGTCAGCCGCTCGTACGCGTCCACGTACTTCTGCCGGGTCGCCTCGACCACCCGCTGCGGCAACGCCGGCGGCGGCTGCTCGCTCCGGCGGTCCCAGCCGGACTCGGCGGACGTCAGCCAGTCCCGGACGTACTGCTTGTCGTACGACGGCTGCGCGCGGCCGGGCTGCCACTGGTCGGCCGGCCAGAAGCGCGAGGAGTCCGGGGTGAGCACCTCGTCGGCGAGGACCAGCGTGTCGCCGTCGAAGCCGAACTCGAACTTGGTGTCGGCCAGGATGATCCCGCGGTCGCGGGCGATGTCCCGGGCGCGGGAGTACACGGCGAGCGTGGACTGCCGGAGCTGGGCGGCGGTGTCCGCGCCGACCTGACGGGCGACCTCCTCGTAGGAGACGTTCTCGTCGTGCTCGCCGACCTCGGCCTTGGTGGCCGGGGTGAAGATCGGGGCGGGCAGCTCCGAGCCGTCCACCAGGCCCTCGGGCAGGGCCAGTCCGCAGACGGTGCGGGACTCGACGTACTCGGCGAGGCCCGAGCCGGTGAGGTAGCCGCGGGCCACGCACTCGACCGGGACCATCCGCAGCGACTTGCAGACCAGCGTGCGGCCCGCCCAGTCGGCGGGGGCGTGCTCGGGGAGCTCGGTGCTGATCACATGGTTCGGGGCCAGGTCGCGCAGCTGCTCGAACCACCACAGGGAAAGCCGGGTGAGGACACGTCCCTTGTCGGGGATCTCCGTGGGCAGCACCCAGTCGTAGGCGGACATGCGGTCGCTGGCGACCATCACGAGGTCGCCCGCCTCGTTCTGGTACAGCTCGCGCACCTTGCCGGTGTGCAGGTGCACCAAGCCCGGAACCTGGATCGGCTCGGGCTTTTCTACGAATCCGGACACGGTTCCTCCCCGTGGTTCTGTCCAAGTGCCTCGATTCTCCCGTATGCGGGTGATCGGGGTGCGCCCAGGGTCAGTCCCGTTTGCAGATGCGGTCCAGCAGGTTCGCCGTGGCCCGCTGGATGCGCGGGTCCACATGGCCGGGCCGGTCCAGGGACGGCGACCAGGCGAACGTGCCGGAGGCGAACACCCAGGCCCCGGAGGGCGCCCGGTACAGGGAGGTCTCCTGGTGCCGCTGGACGCCGTCGTTGTCGGTGTAGGGGGAGTGCGCGAGCAGGATGCGCTCGTCGTGCTCGGGCAGCGGGGTGCGCGGGAAGTAACGGTCCGCCTCGCCCGCCACGAGGCCCTCGATCTCGTCGCCCTCGCGCGCCCCGGTCGCGTCCCACAGCCAGTGGCCCGCGTTGCGGACGATCAGCGGATGCGGCTCGGGGACGCGGCCGGCGTACTGGATGCCGACGACCTGCTGCTCGGGCCGGTCGATCTCGCGCCACAGTACCGGCTTCCCCGGGCCCTTGCGCTTGCGGCAGGTCAGCAGCCGGTCGGGCACCCCGGACGCGGACGGACCCAGCTCCACCTGCCAGTACATGGTGTTCGCGGACAGGAAGATCAGGGAGGTGCCGTGGTCCCGGGCGTCCTCCACGGCCCGGCGCATCGGCACCGACCAGTACTCGTCGTGGCCGGGGAAGACCAGCCCCCGGTACCGGGTCGGGTCGACGCGGCCGGCGTGCAGGTCGCGGGCGTCGGCGTAGGCGATGTCGTAGCCGTAGCGCTCGGCCCAGCGGATGAAGTCGTAGGCGTGGCCGACGTGCAGGGGCAGTCCGGCGCCCGCGTACGGACGGTCGAAGGAGACCGTGGTGGCCGCGTCCGGCTCGCCGAGCAGACAGCCCTTCTCGTCCCAGGCGTGGTACAGGCTGGCGCCGGTGCGGCCGTCCTCCGGGTAGAGGTTGTACGCCTGCCAGGTGATGTCGGGCAGGAGCAGGAGCAGATCGGCCGGGTGGTTGTCGCGGACCGTGAAGGGGACGTGGGAGCGGTAGCCGTCGGCGGTGGTGAGGACGGCCACGTAGGCGCCGACCGCCCAGTTCGCGGGCACCTGGAGGCGCCAGGAGAGCCACCAGTGGTGGCAGGACACCGTGCGGTCGGCGGCCAGCGGCGCGGGCTGGACGATGCCGGAGAGGCGGGGGCTCGTGGTGATCTTCGAGGCGCCGTCGCCGCCGTAGTGGCCGATCCGGTAGATGTCGACGCCGAACTGCTGCGGCGGGTCGACCGTGATGTGGAAGTCGATCGCCTCGCCGGGCGCGACCGCCCCGGAAGAGGTGAAGCCCTTGATCTGGCGGTACACGTCGTCGGCCGAGCGGGGCCCCGGCCCGGACGTGCGCGGCGCGGGGACGCGCGGCCGCTCGCCCGCGGGCTGCTGCGGGCTCGGGTCGACGTACCAGGGCACGACGTGCCCCGTGTCGTCGAAGTACGTCTCACTGCCGCGCAGCCAGGGAACCGGTCCCTGGCCGAAGGGGTCCGTGACGGCGTGCGCGAGCGCTCCGGACTCCCAGCGGCGGATGTGGTCCGAGGCCATGGACGCTCCCCTCCCTCATGCCCCCGTTGCCAGCGTGGTGCGTGCTGCTCGGTCGTGCTGTCGTATGTCGCATGCCTTTGCCATGTGCGCGGTCGGTCCCAGCACATCACATAACGCACGGACCTGGTCACTGTTCGTTGCGAATTGACCTGAACTGGAAGTCTGCCCTCCGTTACGGCGTCGGGTCCGCCGAAGCCTCTCAGGTGGAGCGCCGGGCGAGGCGCCGGGCGCGGTTCAGACGAGCCGGACCGGCTTCTCCGGGCGTATCCCGGACGCGCTCAGCCAGTCCCGGAGCGGGCCGGGGTCGCCCTCCTCGATCAGGTGCAGCACCTTGGGTCCGAGGTCGGCGGCCCGCTCGCCGTCCAGCAGCAGGGAGGGGCCGTCCAGCCAGTCGAGGGCGGGGGTCGCACCGGCCGTGTCCACGGCGGCGCAGCAGACCATCGCCGTGACGTGATCGGCGAGCAGGTCGCGTCCGGTGCGCGGGGGCTGGAGCGGGAACAGCGGCAGGGCGCCGTCGTCCCAGAGCGAGCTGTCCGGGAACAGCCCGGCGGCGGTCGCGCCCTTGGGCGCGGCGGCCTCCTCCCGCGCCAGCTCCGCACTCAGCCCGGCGGCGAGAACCGCGCTGCGCTCGGTGCCGGGGTCGGAGTCGTCGTCGTCCTCCGTGCCGGGGGCGTCGTCCTCCGTGCCGGGAGCGGGGTCCTCGGCGGCGGGGAGGACGTGGTCCGAGGTGCCGGTCGGTTCGGCGGGCGCGGTGGGACGGCCGGTCGGCACGGGGTCCGTGTCGACGGGGGTGCCGGCGTCGGCGGAGGTGCCCGCGTCCGCGGCGGCGGCCGGCCCGGGCGGCTCGTCGCCGGCGTCCGGCTCCAGGGCCGTCGTCCGGCCGCCGTCCGGGCTCCCGGCCGGGTCGCAGGCGGAGCCGGCGGGCGGGTGGCCGTGTTCCGTGAGGTGGTCCAGGACCCGGGCGAGCGTGGGGCCTCCCTGGCCGGGGGCGGCAGGGGCGGGCCGGACTCCGAGGGTGTCCAGGACGCGGTGCAGGCGGGCCGCGTGGGCGCGCCAGGTGCGGTCGACGACCTCCTCCGGGTACGCCTGCCAGTCCACCGGCGCCCAGTCCGGGCCGGTCTCGGCCGGGCCGCCGTGGAACAGGCGGGCGGCGAGCAGGGAGGCGGCCTCGTCCACCGTGCCGGGCTCCTCCAGCAGGTCGCAGGCGGGGCGCTCACCGAGCCGGGAGGCGAAGCCCTCGGCCAGACGGTCGCGCCGGGACAGCTCGGTCAGGGCGGACACCACGCCCGCGTCCAGCCGGGAGGGCCAGCGGCCCATGCGCCAGGCGGGCAGCGCCACTTTGGTCAGCAGCCGGTCCCAGCCCGCGTAGGCGAGGCCGACCTGCTCCTGGGCGACGATCCGCAGGCCGTAGTCCACGGCCTGCGCGCGCTCGGCGGCGGCCGCGGCGACCCCGCGCTCCATCAGGGCCGCGTGCTCGCGGCAGCCGCGCAGCATCAGCCGGGCGACCCAGCCGAGGGTCGCGCACACGACCCGGGTCAGCGGACAGCGGCCGGGCGTCGAGGCGACCGCCACCGCCGCGTCGAGACCACGGACGAAGCGCCGGGCGGCGGCTATGTCCGGGTGCGCGGAAGGGCCCGTACCGGCGACGACCGGGGCGAGGACCGCGCGCAGCTCGCCGACGCGCATCCACCACAGGAACGGGGAGCCGATGACGAGGACGGGGGCCGAGGCGGCCCGCCGGCGGCCGTCGGGGCCCGGTCCGGGACCGGGGCCGGCGGCTTTGTCGTGCGCCGGGCGCTGGGGCGGGCCGTGGGCCGGGTGGGCCCGGTCCTCCAGCCAGCTGTCGCAGTCCGGGGTCAGCGCTATGGCCGAGGGCGCGGGGACGTCGAGCCGGTCGGCGAGGTCGCGCACCAGCCGGTACAGGTCAGGGGCCGACTTCTCGGCGACCGGGACCGTGGGGCTCACAGCCGGCCGGGCACGGGCCACCACCAGCGCTACGCCGGTCGCGGCCAGCAGCACGAGCGCGGCCGGCACACCCACCGCCCAGCGGGCGGTGTCCCAGCCCGGGCCGGTGAGCCGGCCGGTGGCGCCGCCGGTCAGCAGGACCACCTCGACGGCCGCGGGCAGCAGGGCAACCCCCAGGGCCCGGCCGCGGACGCGCAGCACGGCAAGGGCCCGCGAGCGCGCTGCCTGCGCGCCCAACTCGACTCCGGTTCCGGTCATGATCGGACCTCACCCCCTCTGCCGGTCCCGCGCTGTCCTGGCGTTGCTCACTCCCCCACTGTGGCACCCGTCACTGACATCGCAATGCCGGTGGGCCAAGTGCCGGAACGCTTGCGCCGCACCATAGTTGGGGCCCCCGCCGCCGTCAGCCGTATGGGGGATTGCTCACTCGATGGAATGGCTCTGGTCAAAGGTGGGCGACAGACAGCAAGGAACAGGCCCCGGATTCGGGTCCGGGGCCTGGGTGTGCGGGAGGGTGCGGGGCCGGTCAGGCGCCCGCCGCCCGCGCCGCGATGTCCGTGCGGTGCTGGGAGCCGTCGAGGCGGATGCGGTCCACCGCCCGGTACGCCCGCTCGCGGGCGGCGGCCAGGTCCGCGCCGGTCGCCGTGACCGAGAGCACCCGCCCGCCCGCGCTGACCACCGCGTCGCCGTCCCGCTTCGTCCCGGCGTGCAGGACGTAGGCGTGCGGGGCGTCCTCGGCGGCCACCTCGTCCAGACCGGTGATGGGGTCGCCGGTGCGCGGGGCGCCGGGGTAGTTGTGCGAGGCGACGACGACGGTGACGGCCGCGTCCTCGCTCCAGCGCAGCGGCTCTAGGTCGGCCAGGGTGCCGTTCGCGGCGGCGAGCAGCACGCCGGCCAGCGGGGTCCGCAGGCGGGCCAGCACGACCTGGGTCTCGGGGTCGCCGAAGCGGGCGTTGAACTCGATGACGCGCACGCCGCGCGAGGTGATCGCGAGACCGGCGTACAGCAGCCCGGAGAACGGGGTGCCCCGGCGCCGCATCTCGTCCACGGTCGGCCGCAGCACCGTCTCCAGCACCTCTTCGACCAGCTTGGGGTCCGCCCACGGCAGCGGCGAGTACGCGCCCATGCCACCGGTGTTGGGGCCCTCGTCGCCGTCCAGGGCCCGCTTGAAGTCCTGGGCGGGCTGGAGCGGTACGACGGTCCGGCCGTCGGTGACGGCGAACAGCGACACCTCGGGGCCGTCGAGGAACTCCTCGATGACCACACGGTCGCAGGCCGCCGCGTGCGCCTTGGCCGCGTCCAGGTCGGAGGTGACCACGACGCCCTTGCCCGCGGCGAGGCCGTCGTCCTTGACGACGTAGGGCGCTCCGAAGGCGTCCAGGGCCTCGGCGACCTCGGCCTCGGTGGTGCAGACGTACGACCGGGCGGTCGGCACTCCGGCCGCCGCCATCACGTCCTTGGCGAACGCCTTGGAACCCTCGAGCCGCGCGGCCTCCCCGGAGGGGCCGAACACCGGGATGCCCGCCTCGCGCACCGCGTCGGCCACCCCGGCGACCAGCGGGGCCTCCGGGCCGACGACGACGAGGCCGGCTCCGAGGTCGGCGGCCAGCGCGGCCACGGCCTTGCCGTCGAGCGCGTCGACCTGGTGCAGCTCCGCCACCTCGGCGATGCCGGCGTTGCCGGGAGCGCAGTGCAGGGCGGTGACGTCGGGGTCGAGGGACAGGGAGCGGCACAGGGCGTGTTCGCGGGCACCGCTGCCGATGACGAGGACCTTCACGGGGCTCAGCCTACTGGCAAGGTCGCCGAAGCCCGCCGGGCGGGTTTCCTGTGGGTTCCTACGAACGCCGGGCCGGACCCGCCGCCGGACGGGCCCCGCTACTCGTGGGTGAACTCCTCCACCACCGTCGCGCCCAGTTCCCGCACGATCAGGCCCTGGCCGGACAGCGCGGACTCGTCCAGGTCGGGATCGTCGTCCTCGGGGATGTCGTCCTCGGGTGCGACGGGGGGCGGCTCGGGGGCGCGGGCGGGCTGGGGAGCGGGGGCGGGCCGCGCCGGGGCGGGCTGGCCGCCGCCCCGGGAGGCGCCGGGCGCGGGCGCGGCAGGCTCGGGCGCCGCGGGACGGGGGGCGGCCGGGGCGCCGTAGCCGCCGGCGGGAGCGCCGCCGTAGCCCGCGCCTCCGCCGCCTCCGCCGAAGCCCGGCGCGCCGCCGGACGGCGGGGGTGCGGAGCCGCCCGAGGGGTCGACGACCGCCTCGATCTTCCACTGCACGCTGAACTGCTCGGCCAGCGCCTGGCGCAGCACGTCCTCGCTGCCGCTGCTCGCGAAGTTGTCCCGGGCGCCGGCGTTGACGAAGCCGATCTGGAGGGTGGTGCCGTCGAAGCCGGCCACCTGGGCGTTCTGGCTGAGCAGGATCCAGGTGAAGCGCCGGCGGTTCTTGACGGCCTCGAGGATGTTGGGCCAGAGCACGCGGGGGTCGAGCCCGCCGGCCTGGGGGGCCGCCGGGGCGGGGGCGCTCATCGCGGGGGCGGCCGCCGGCGCGGTCGGCTCCGGGCGCTGCGGCTGGGAGTGGGCCTGAGCGGCGCCACCCTGCTGCGGGCCCGTCGCGGCCGCCGTGGGCCAGCCGCCGGGCCGCCGGCCGCCACCGGCCGCAGCGGCGGTCGGCCAGGCGCCGGGCGCCGGGGCGGCGGCGGGGGCCGGGGGTTCGGGAGCGGCGGGGGGCGACACCGGAGCGGGTGCGGGGGCCTGCGCCTGCGCCACGGGTGCGGGAGCCGCCGGGACAGGGGGCGAAACCGGAGCGGGTACGGGAGCGGGGGCCGGCGGCTCCCCGGCGCCCGGGCCGGCGTGGACGCCGGGGCCGGCGGGCTGTCCGCCCGGTCCCCGTACGGCCGCGCGGGCCGCGGCGGGACCGCCGCCGGCCGGAGCGGGCGCACCGCCCGGGGCCATGCCCGCGTGGGCGTCGGGACCGGGGACGTAGCCCATGGCGGGCGCACCGCCACCGCCGGAGAAGGCGACGCCGCGCTCCAGCCGGTCGAGGCGGGCCAGGAGGGACCGCTCGTCGCCGTAGGCGGCGGGGAGCAGCACCCGGGCGCAGATCAGTTCGAGCTGGAGGCGCGGGGAGTTGGCGCCGCGCATCTCGGTGAGGCCTTCGTTGACCAGGTCGGCGGCGCGGCTCAGCTCGGCGGCGCCGAAGGTGGAGGCCTGCGCCTGCATGCGCTCCAGCACGTCGGCCGGGGCGTCGATGAGGCCCTTCTCGACGGCGTCCGGGACCGCCGCCAGGATCACCAGGTCCCGCAGCCGCTCCAGCAGGTCGGCCACGAACCGGCGCGGGTCGTTGCCGCCCTCGATGATCCGGTCGACGACCTCGAAGGCGGCGGCCCCGTCACCGGTGGCGAAGGCCTCGACGACGGAGTCGAGCAGCGACCCGTCGGTGTACCCGAGCAGGGAGGTGGCCATGGCGTACGTCACACCGTCCGCCGCGGCGCCGGCGAGGAGCTGGTCCATGACGGACATCGAGTCACGCACGGAACCGGCGCCGGCCCGCACGACGAGCGGCAGCACGCCCTCCTCGACCGGGATGTCCTCCCGTCCGCACACCTCGCCCAGGTAGTCCCGCAGGGTGCCCGGCGGGACGAGCCGGAAGGGGTAGTGATGGGTCCGCGACCGGATGGTCCCGATGACCTTCTCGGGCTCGGTCGTGGCGAAGATGAACTTGAGGTGCTCCGGGGGCTCCTCGACGACCTTCAGCAGCGCGTTGAAACCGGCCGACGTGACCATGTGGGCCTCGTCGATGATGTAGATCTTGTACCGGCTGCTCGCGGGTCCGAAGAAGGCCTTCTCGCGCAGCTCACGGGCGTCGTCCACACCACCGTGAGAGGCCGCGTCGATCTCGATGACGTCGATCGAGCCCGGCCCGTTCCTGGCGAGGTCCCGGCACGACTGGCACTCGCCGCAGGGCGTCGGGGTGGGACCCTGCTCACAGTTGAGGCAGCGGGCCAGGATGCGCGCGCTGGTCGTCTTGCCGCAGCCACGCGGCCCGCTGAACAGGTACGCGTGATTGACCCGGTTGTTCCGCAGCGCCTGCTGCAGCGGGTCGGTGACATGCTCCTGCCCGATGACCTCGCCAAAGGTCTCCGGGCGATAGCGGCGGTACAGCGCGAGAGACGACACGCATACGAGGTTATAGGCGTCCACTGACAACCAACCCCGCCCAAGGTTCCCGCCCCGGACCGGCCCGCCCCGCCCGGGAACGCAAGCGCCCCCCACGCACCCGCCAGAGCCGACCTACCCTTGCTGCCTTCCGGCCCTGGGGGAGTTCAGTCAGATAGCGCCGCGTGAGGGGCTGCGCCCACAGTACCCGATGGCGGCCTGCGAGAACGAGTTCGCGAGCACTCCCCTCGGTCATGTAATGTTTCCGGCGGAGGATTCGCCTAGAGGCCTAGGGCGCACGCTTGGAAAGCGTGTTGGGGGCAACCCCTCACGAGTTCGAATCTCGTATCCTCCGCCAGTGCCTCACCGGGCACGATGTCGAAGGGCCCCACTGCTCGCAGTGGGGCCCTTCGACGTTGTCCGCCCGGTCGGCCGCCGGGACCGGGCCCGCCTTCGGCCGGGTTTCCGTCGACGACCGTGCCTGCGAACGCGCGGCAGGTCCGGGAAGTCGTCGCCGTGGTCCCGGCCGCCCGCGCCGGTCCCTCGGCTTCGCCGGGTCAGGCGGTCGCGTCCGGGTCCCAGCCTTCCGGTCCGGCTCCGCGCCAGTCGATCCACGGGGCGCCGGGCACGTCCGACGGGTCGATCTCCAGGCCGGCCCGGCGGAGGAACTCCGCTATGTCGGTCGCGTTGTGGGCGAGGCCCAGGAACTCGCCGTTCACGCGGACGCGCCGGCCGCCGGAGGGCGCCGGGGGGTGCACGGTCACGCGGACCGGTCCGGACGGCATGCCCTCGGAGTCGTCCGGGGCGTCGGCGCCCGTGTCCCAGCCGGTCATCGGCGGTACCGCTCGCTCATGGGCCCGTCCGCCCGGCCCAGCTCCCGAATCTCCCACCAGGCGGCGGGGCCGGGGCGCCGGTGCCGCCAGTACGGATGGAAGAACGTCCGGGTCGACAGCCGGTACAGACGCCGGCGCAGATCCGTGCGGCCAGGATGCTCGGCGAGCTGCCGGTACGTGGCACTCCACTCCTTCTGCGCCTGCGCGAGGTCGTCGGGAAACGTTCGCATGACCGAATTCAATCATGTGTTCGATTTTCTGAGCCAGCGCGGCGGCGGGCGAGCCCCAGGGCCCCGCCGAGGGCGAGCAGGGCGCCCAGGGCCGCGTAGCCGTGGTCGAGGGTGGTGCGCGAGGCGACCAGCGCGACCAGCAACGGGCCTCCCGCGTCGCCGAGTTCCCGGCCGAGCTCGGCGGCGCCCATGGTCTGGCCCAGGCGTTCCGGCGGGGCCGAGGAGGCGAGGGCGGCGAAACCCAGCGGAGTGATCAGGCCGGTACCGGCGCCGATCAGGACCGCCGCGGACAGCACGCCGGCGAGGCCGGGCAGCATGGCGCAGCCCAGGCCCGCGGCCGCCAGCAGCAGACCCGCGGTGAGTCCGCCCCGTGCGGTGAGGCGCCCCTCGTCCAGAGCCCGCCCCGCTTTCGGCTGGACCACCGCCGCGCACCCGGCCAGCGCCGACACCGCGGCACCGGTGGCCACCGGTCCGAGCCCGGCGGTCCGGCCGGAGACCGGCAGGAATCCCACCCCGGCCGACAGCGCGGCGGTCGCCGCGGCCAGCGCCGACGTCGGGACGAGGAACGCCGGGTCGGCGAGCCGCCGGGCGAGGTCGAGCACCGTCTGCCGGGCCCTGGGCAGCGGGGCCACGACGGGCACGGCGGCGGCGGCCCAGACGGCGACCGCGGCGCCCAGCACGGCGAGGACGGCGAAGAGCAGCCGCAGGCCGCCGGCCCGGACCAGCACGCCGCCGAGCAGCGGGCCCAGCGTGTAGCCGACGGACTTGCAGAAGCCGTAGCCGCCGAACGCCCGGCCGTGTCCGGCCGCCGGGTTCAGCCGGGCGACCAGCGCGGAGGCGGACGGCGAGAACGCGGAGGCCGCGGCGCCCTGCCCGAGGCGCGCCGCCCAGAGCCAGCCCGGGCTGTCCGCCGCCGCGTACAGCGCGGACGCGGCGGCGAAGGCCACGAGCCCGCCGAGCAGCACCGGACGGGCGCCGATCCGGTCGGCGAGGGTGCCGAACACCGGCTTGAGGACGACCTCGGCGCCGTCGTAGAGGGCGAGCAGTCCACCGAGCACCAGCAGGGAGGTGACCGCGCCCTCGGTGTCGCTGCCGAGGCTCGCGGCGATCCCGTGCGCGCCGAAGGCCGTGGTGAACCCGGCCGCGTACAGCGGCCACATCCGCCGGGCCGACGCGGACCGCGCGCTGCTCGCCCGGCTCATCGCAAGGTCCCTCTCCCCGCCCTTCGGCGGCGGGCACCGGACGGCGCCGTCGCGCCGGGACGGCGCCTCGGGGACCTCGACCGTACTCCGCCGGGGACCGGACGGGCGGGCGCGGCGTCCCCGGGGCGCGGCGCGACCACTGTGACGCGCGGTTCGGCCGGGACGCGTCGGCCTCGCTCGCTCCGGGATCGGGCAGTGGTGCTATCAAGGGGATATGGAGGGATTTTCCGGGCAGCCTGAGGGTTCGGCGGAGCACTGGTCCGCCGGACGTCCCCGACGGCGCCGTACCTCCCTGCTGGATCTGCGCAGCGTGGCCGGTCAGGTGCTCCTGCTGCAGGTCGTGATCGTGGTGCTGCTGGTCGTGGCCGCGGTGACGGCCGTGGTGCTGCAGGCGGAGCGGGACGCGCTGCGGGAGGGCAGCCGGGAGTCGGTCGTCGCGGCGCAGTCGTTCGCGAGCGCCCCCGGCGTGGCCAGGGCGCTGCGCAGCCCGGACCCGACGGTGCTGCTCCAGCCGAAGGCGGAGGCGGCCCGCAAGCGCTCCGGCGTCGACTTCGTCGTCGCCATGAACACCAAGGGCATCCGCTACACGTATCCCTACCCGAGCGAGATCGGCAAGAAGTTCGTCGGCACCATCGGGCCGGCGCTGCAGGGCAAAACGGTCGTCGAGCGGGCCGGCGGACCGCCGCTGCCGACGGGCCGGGGGATGGCCGTGCAGGCGGTGGTCCCGGTGACCGACGCCCAGGGCAAGATCGTCGGCCTGGTCTCCGCCGGGATCACGGTCAAGAACGTGACGGCGATGCCGGAACTGCCGATCACCCTGGGCGCCGGCGCCGTCGCGCTGGCGCTGGCCGTGGCCGGGACGACCCTGGTGTCCCGTCGGCTGCTGCGGCAGACGCGCGGCATGGCCCCCGGGGAGCTGGCGGAGCTGTACGAGCACCACGAGGCGGTGCTGCACGCGGTGCGGGAAGGCGTGCTGATCACCGACGCCGGGGGCCGGCTGCTGCTGGCCAACGAGGAGGCGACGCGGCTGCTCGGACTCCCGGACGACGCGCGCGGGCGTCCGGTGCAGGAGCTCGACCTGCCGGAGCCGGTCCGGCGGCTGCTGGCCTCGCCGGAGGCGGTCACCGACGCAGTGCATCTCGTGGGAAACCGGCTGCTGGCGATGAACAAGCGACCCACCTACCCGCGCAACGGGCGCGGGGGCAGCGTGGTGACGCTGCGGGACACCACCGAGCTGGCGGCGATCACCGGCCGTGCCGATGTGGCGCGGCAGCGGCTGAACCTGCTGTACGACGCCGGGGTGGGGGTCGGCACGACGCTGGACGTGGAGCGTACGGCCCAGGAGCTGGCCGATGTGGCGGTGCCGCGGTTCGCCGACCTGGTGACGGTGGACCTGCTGGACGCGGTGCTGCGCGGGTGGGAGCCGACGGCGGAGGGCTGGCGGCATCTGCGGCGCGCGGCGATCGCCGGGGAGCGGCGGAACGTGCCGGTGTACCAGCTCGGCGAAGTGATCACCTTCTCGCCCCTCGCCCCGCAGATGCGGACCCTGCAGGAGGGGCACGGGATGCTGGAGCCGGACCTGCGGCAGTCCTCCGGCTGGTGGGAGCAGGATCCGGAGCGGGCCCGGAAGTCCCTGGAGTGCGGGCTGCGTTCGCTGCTGTCGGTGCCACTGCGGGCCCGGGGTGTGCCGCTCGGCGTGGCGAACTTCTACCGCAGGGCCGAGTCGCAGCCGTTCGAGCCGGAGGACCTCTCCTTCGCCGAGGAACTGGCCGCGCGGGCGGCGGTCGCCATCGACAACGCCCGCCGGTTCACCCGCGAGCACGCGATGGCGGTGACGCTGCAGCGCAGTCTGCTGCCGCGCGGACAGCCGGAGCAGGACGCGCTGGAGGTCGCCTGGCGGTACCTGCCGGCGGAGGGCGGGGTGGGCGGCGACTGGTTCGACGTCATCCCGCTGCCCGGCGCCCGGGTGGCCCTGGTGATGGGCGACGTCGTGGGACGCGGGCTGCACGCGGCGGCGACGATGGGCCGGCTGCGCACCGCGGTGCACAACTTCGCCACGCTGGACCTGCCCGTGGACGAGGTGCTCGGCAACCTGGACGACCTGGTCGTCCGCATGGACAACGAGGAGAGCAGGGCGGCGGAGGACCTGGAGGGCGAAGGCGTGACCGGGGCGACCTGCCTGTACGCGGTCTACGACTCCGTGAGCGGGGCCTGCACGGTGGCCCGCGCGGGGCACCCGGAACCGGTGCTCGTGCGGCCCGACGGCACGGTCGACTGCCCGGGCGTACCGGCGTCGGCGCCGCTCGGCCTGGGCGGCTACCCGTTCGAGACCGCCGAGCTGACCCTGCCGGAGGGCACTCAGCTGCTGCTGTACACGGACGGCCTGGTGGAGGACCGCGGCCAGGACATCGACGTCGGCATGGAGCGGCTGCGCCAGGCGCTGGACGGGGGCGGCGACCGCTCACCGGAGGAGACCTGCCGGACGGTGATCGACACCCTGAAGCCGGCCCACTCCTCCGACGACATCGCGCTGCTGGCGGCCCGCACCCGGCGGTTCCCGCCCTCGCGGGTGGCCGAGTGGGACGTGCCGTCGGACCCGGCGGTGGTCCCCTCGGTGCGGGCGCGCTGCCGGGAGACGCTGGCGCAGTGGGGGCTGGAGGAGGCCGGATTCACCACGGAGCTGATCCTCAGCGAGCTGGTCACGAACGCGATCCGGTACGGCTCGCCGCCGGTCACCGTGCGGCTGCTGCACAGCCGCGGTCTGACCTGCGAGGTGTCGGACGGCAGCAGCACCTCGCCGCGGCTGCGGCGGGCGGCGTCCATGGACGAGGGCGGCCGGGGCCTGTTCCTGGTCGCGCAGTTCGCGCAGCGCTGGGGCACCCGGTACACCAGCCGCGGCAAGGTGATCTGGACGGAGCAGCAGCTCCAGGACGGCGCGACCGCCGCGGCCGGGCACACGCCGGTCGACTTCCTCCTCGAACAGTTCGACGACCTGGAGCCCTGAATCCGGTTCGACAACCTGGAGCCGTGAACCCGGTTCGACGACCTGGAGCCGTGAACCCGGTTCGACGACCTGGAGCCGTGAACCCGGCCCGGTGCTCGCGCCGCCGGTCAGCCGGGCCGCCGCGCCGTCAGCTCCGCGACGCCGGCGGCCAAGGCGTCCGCCACCGCCCGCGGGGGTGTCTCGGGCGCTCCCCGGTCCTCCTCCGGGCGCGAGGTCCGCGCGGCCAGCGGGAGTTCCACCTGGACGCCTCCGGCGCGGGTCAGGTTCACGGGGTTGCGCGGGTTGAGGCCCCGCAGTCCGGCCGGGATCAGCTCCAGGTCGGTCACGGTCTCGAAGGCGGGGGCGAGCAGGGCGAGCGGGCGGCCGAGAACCAGCGCGGCCGTGCGGTTGGCGCCGCCCAGGAAGACCGAGCGGGGGGCGTCGGGCCGCAGGTGGCCGTGCAGGGAGACGGCGAGGGACACGTGCGAGAGGAACTCCCGCAGGGCCTCGCTCGGGGCCTCGGACATCCGGTGTGAGGGGATGTGGGCCGGGGTGCCGGCCGGCTGGGTGAAGACCAGTGCGGTCGCTCCGGTGCGGGCCGCCGCCTCGCGAGCCAGTTCCGCCGTGCCGCCCTCCTTGCCGCCGTGCAGGGCCAGCAGGCCGATGTCCGACCGGACGGTCAGAGCGGCCTCGAACTCCACACCCTCGATGACCACCCGCTCGATGTCCACGCGCTCGCCGTGCTCCATGTCGCCCTCTCCCCCGGGTCGGTCACCGCACCACCCGTACGGTCTTCGACACGGTCACCTGGTCCACGTCCGACACCCGGACCGTCACCCTCATGGTCCACGTCCCGGGCATCGGCAGGGCGAAGGAGTCGGCCGCCCAGTAGCCGCCGCGGTCGGTGACCCTGGCGTCCAGGGGGCCGACCCGCTGGGCGGCGAGGGTCATCGTGAGGCGGAGTTCGGGGACGGAGGCCAGGCCGCCGTCGGGGCCGTAGACCACCGCCTGCACGGAGTTCGTGCCGACCCTTCCGGGGTCGAGGGTGATCTGCACCTTGCCGTGGCCGCCGGCGGTGCCGACGTCGAACGGGATCGTGGTGACCGAGGCTGCCGGGATGCCGGCCGGCGCCGCGTCGGACCGCGCCGCCTCGGCCGCCGCCCGGCCCGGCAGGGTGCTGGTCAGCAGGGTGGTCAGGACGAGGACGACGACACCCGTGGCCAGTTCGGCCAGCACGGTGCGGCGCAGCCGGTGCGGGGCGGGGACCGGCGGGGTGTCCGGGCCGGGCGCCGGCCGGGGCCCGGGCGGCAGCGGCGGGCCGGTGGCCGGCTCGGGGACGCGGGCCGGCCGGGCCGCGGGGGACGGGCTCATCAGGCGGGCCGTCCAGCGCCGGGAGCGGGAGGCGGCCGCGAGGAGCAGGGCCACCGCCGCCAGCTTGGCCAGCAGGACGTGTCCGTACGTCGTGCCGGTGAGCGCCTGGAGGGAGCCCAGGCCCCGCCAGGACTGGTAGACGCCGGTCACCGCGAGGACCGTCACCGAGGCGAAGGCCAGGCGGGAGAAGCGGGTGACGGTCCGCGCCACCGGCTCCGGCGTGCCCGCGGGGGCCGGCTCCGCCGCCGGGTCCCGGCGCAGCGTCAGCAGTAGGGCCGCGAGGCCGCCCAGCCAGGCGGCCATGGCCAGCAGGTGCAGGGCCGTGGACGCGATGGCGACCGGCACCTGCGGCCCCGCGGAGGCGTGTTCGGCCGCCGCCCAGGTCAGGGAGAGGGCCACGGAGAAGACGGCGGCCGCGGCCAGCAGGGCCCGGCGGGGGACGCGCCGCCACGCGCCCCGGCGCAGTACCGGGACGCAGGCGGCCGCGAGGAGCAGCAGGGTCAGGCGGGCGAGCAGGAGTTCACCGGGCCGGGTCGTGGCCGTGCGGGTGAGCGAGGACAGCGCGAACGCCCCCGTGGGCGAGGTGCCCTCCTCGTAGGGCGCCCGCAGCAGGAAGAGAGCGGCGGTCGAGACGAGCAGGACGCCCCAGGCGGCCAGTGCCGGACGGCGCAGCCGGGCGCGGCCGGGCGGCCGGCAGTACGCCGTGAACGCCGCCGTGCCGAGCAGGAGCGCCACGGACAGGTAGGCGAGGTAGCGCGCGATGTCGTAGAGGCCCGTCGTGGCCCGGTTCTCCGCGCGGTCCGGGAGCGGGGCGGCCGGCGCCGCCGTGCGCTCGCCCACCGAGAAGGTGAGCGCCCCGGACACCGGGTGGCTGTCCGCCGAGACCACCCGCCAGGTCACCGTGTAGGTGCCGGTTGCGAGCCTGTCGGGCAGCGGGACGCGGGCCGTGTCGGAGCGGCCGGGGGCGTGGTCCGCCTCGCCGGTGCGCAGGCGGTGGTTCTCCGGGTCGTAGACGCGGAACGAGTCCGTGAGCAGGCCGACGGACTCCGTGAAGGTCAGCGTGACCCGGCGCGGGGCGGACTTCAGGACGGTCCCGTCGGCGGGGTCGGTCCCGCGCAGGGCGGCGTGGGCCGAGGCGGGGACCGCGGTGCCGAGCAGGAGCAGGAGCAGGCCCGTGCCGAGCACCGTCAGCCGCCGCAGCCACCGGTGTGCGTCGCGCACTTCAGCCCTCCGTCCCCCGGCCCGGGCGGCCGCATGCGCTCCGGGTCACGTCAGCCCTCCACATACGTACGCGGCGATCGGCCGCCGTGCTCACCGCACCGGCCGGCGGATCAGACCGGATCGCCGGGGAAGGCCGCCTCCCGTTCCAGGAAGGCCAGCCGGGCGCGCTTCTCGGGCAGGTGCACGTCGGGGAGGTCGACCTCGGGCAGCACGACCTCGGGGCCGGGTGTGAAACCGTGGCGCCGGAAGCGTTCGACCGCCCTGGTGTTGCGCACGTCCGGGTCGACCACGATCCGGCGGCGGCCGAGCCCCAGCAGGGCGTACGCCGTCATCCCGGTGAGCAGGGCCGAGGTCCAGCCGGGGCGCCGCCCGGCGGGTCCGGCGGGGGCGAGGAGCACGTGGACGCCGATGTCGCCGGGGCGGACCGGGTAGCACTCGCCGACCCGGTCGGCGCCGGGTTCGTAGGTCTGCAGCAGGGCGGCCTGTGCGCCGTCCTTGGTGACGAGGTGGGCGTGGTGGGTGTCGAGGGTCGCCATGTGGGCGTAGACCTCGGTCACCTGAGCGCGGGTCAGACCGGTCATGCCCCAGAACGCGGCGCGTTCCTCGCGCACCCAGGCGTGCACGACCCGCGCGTCGCCCGCCGGGTCGAGGGGCCGGACGCGGACGGTGCCGTAGCCGTCGATGTGCCGTTCGAACAGGTCAGACATCGTTCTCCTGGGTTTCCTCGGGGGTGAGCAGGGCCCAGTCGGTGACGACCGGGGCGAGTTCCCCCTCGAGCCACAGGGGGAGCTGGTCGCGGTGGTGCGGTGCGCCGGGGACGCCGTCGGCGCCGAACGGGACCACCCAGCGGCTGTCCTCGCGGCGGGCGAGGTCCCAGACGTAGCGGGCGGCCGGGCCGCGGGCGGCGAGGTCGGTGAGGCCGGGGACGGCCGAGGTGCACAGCACGCAGTCGTGGTCGCCGGCCAGGCCCGGTTCCTGGTGCGGCTCCCGCGCCGGCAGCGCCCTCCAGGGGGCGAGCCGGTGGGTGTCCGACCAGGCGCCGGCCGGCTCCGCGGCGGCGGTCTCCGTCAGGGCGTCCCGTACGACGGCGTCCCGGTCGACGCCGTACAGCTCCTCGGCCGCCAGCAGGTGTTCGAGGGCGTGGCCGACGCGCGGGACGAGGGCCAGCCAGGGGAGTAGGACCTCGGGGTAGGCGGGCGGTTCGGTGAGGGCGGCGAACGCCGGGTGCGCGGCGAGCCGGCGGACGACCGCGGTGCGCACCGCCGCGTAGGCGGCGGCGCCGGTGCTGCCGACGTCCATGCGGCGGTCCCAGGCCAGCAGCCGGTCGCGGAGGCGGGCCGCCTCGGGGCCGAGGCCGTCGAGGGAGGCGACGCGGTCGAGCAGCGGACCGGCCGAGGCGAGGAACGTGTCGGTGTGGACGGTGTGCAGGTCGGCGGCTGACCAGGTGGGCCGTTCCCGGAGCAGGGCGCGGATGCGGTCGGCGCGGTGCGGCGGCGCGAACTCGACGCCGAGCGGAGCGGCCGGGCCCCGCCGCTGGTTGGCCATCACGGCGATGCCGTCGCCGTCCGGTCGGGCGTGCGGCGTCTCGTGCCAGCCGCGCCATTCGTGGCCGGGCCGCCAGGCGGGGACCACCCGGAGCCGGTTGTCGTCGGCGCGCACGGGGACGCGGCCGGCGACCCGGTGCAGCAGCCCGCCCTCGGTGTCGGCGGCCAGCACGACGTTGACCGGCTCGGCCCAGCCGTCGAGCGCCCGGTCGACGTCGCCGGCCCGGCGGGCGCGCAGGAGGGGGAGCAGACAGCCGAAGCCGAGGTCCTCCGTGACGCGGGGCGGATAGCGCAGGGCGAGGGCGACGGGCGGCTCGGCCGGGCCGGTCCCGTCGCCGGCGCCGCGGCCCGGCGGCGGAGCGGCCGTGACGCCCGCCTCCAGGCCCTCCGGGCCGCCGGCGATCACCGGCCCCCGCGCGGTCTCGATCACCTCGATCTCGACCGGGGCCTCCCCGGCGACCTCCACGGTCTCGGTGTGCCGCAGCGCCCGGCGCCAGACGCCGTCGGGGCCGAGGGCCTCCACGCCCGCGCCGGTGCGCCGCAGCCGCTCGCGGTAGACGTCCTGGTAGTCGGCCATGGCGTTGGTGATGGCCCAGGCGACGGTGCCGGTGTGGCCGAAGTGGGCGACGCCGGGCACGCCGGGGACGGCGAGGCCGACGACGTCGAACTCCGGGCAGGCCAGGCGGATCTGCTGGTAGACGCCCGGGTCCTCGATGAAGCGGTGCGGGTCACCGGCGAGGACGGGCCGCCCGGTGCCGGTGCGGTCGCCGGACAGGAGCCAGCCGTTGCTGCCTGCGGTGCCGGGGCCGTCGGTGGCGAACAGGCCGACCGACTCGGGGCCGAGGTGCCGTATCGCCTCCTCGCGCCACAGCTTGGCCGGGAAGCCGGCGAACAGGATGTGCGTGGCGAGCCAGACCCCGAGCGGGGTTGAGGGCTCCCAGCGGCCCGGGGCGAGGCCGGACCGCGCGAACTCGGGCGCCCGGCGGGCGCCGTCGGCCAGTCCCTCGTTGACGCCGTCGACGTACGCCCGGACCCAGTCCGCCGTCTCCGGGTCCCGGCTCTCCAGCGCGCCGAAGCAGCGCCGGGCGGTGTCGTCGAGGCGGGCGCGGCGGGCGAACACGTCCCAGGGCAGGGCGGCCGCGCCCAGGAAGGAGGCCGAGGCGCCCCGGGCCCGGTGCCGTTCGACCTCCAGCTGCCAGGCGCGGTCCAGGGCGGTCACCCGGCCCTGGGCGCGGGCCAGGGCGCGGGCGTCGGCGGCCCGCAGATGCGGGATGCCCCAGGCGTCGCGGTGAATCTCGCTGGTCACCTCGGAGCACCCTTTCTCTTTAGGTAAGGCTTGCCTAAGTCAAGGAGATCGTACGTGACACCCCGCCGGCCCGAGGGGAGCGGCCCGCACGACCGCGCCCGGCTGCGCCCGGCGCGCCGCCGGGGCACCATCGAGCCATGGACGCGACCGTGCACCTCGCCCAGGACCCCGAGGCCGACGCGCTGCTGGGGCGCAGCCCCCTCGCCGCGCTGACCGGGATGCTGCTGGACCAGCAGATCCCGATGGAGTGGGCCTTCAAGGGCCCGGCGACCATCGCGGGCCGGATGGGCGCCCGGGACCTGGACGCCCACGAGATCGCGGCCATGGACCCGGAGGCGTTCGCCGCGCTGCTCTCCGAGAAGCCCGCCGTGCACCGCTACCCCGGCTCGATGGCCAAGCGGATCCAGCAGTTGTGCCAGTTCCTGGTCGAGCACTACGGCGGGGACGCCGAGGCCGTCTGGCGGGACGCCGGCGACGGGGCCGCGCTGCTGAAGCGGCTTGAGGACCTGCCCGGGTTCGGCCGGCAGAAGGCGCAGATCTTCCTGGCGCTGCTCGGCAAGCAGCTCGGCGTGCGGCCCGCCGGCTGGCGGGAGGCCGCCGGGGCGTACGGCGAGGAGGGCTCCTTCCGGTCCGTCGCCGACATCACCGGACCCGAGTCGCTGACCCGGGTGCGGGCGCACAAGCAGGAGGCGAAGGCGGCGGCCAAGGCCGCCAAGGCGGCGAAGTCCGCGGGGAAGTAGCGCCTCAGCCGGATGGTCCAGTCCGGGTGGCGGGGCCGCCCGGGACGATCCGAGCATGAAGCATGACCGAGGCACCCAGCGGCGGCCCCTCCTGGGACCGTGAGTACGACGACCGGAGCGTCCACGGAGGGCACGCCCCCGACGACCGGAGCGTCCACGGGGGGCACGCCCCCCAGGGCCACCACGAACCCGAACCGCCCCTGGAAGGGCCTCTGCACGCCCTGTCCCGGGCGGCCTGGCAGGTCGTCCTGGGCACCGGGATCGCCTCCCTGGTCCTCGGCGTCCTGGTGCTGGTCTGGCCGGGCCCTTCCCTGCTCGTCGCGGGGGTGCTGTTCGGGGTCTACCTCGTCGTCAGCGGCGTCTTCCAGCTCGCCGCCGCCTTCGGCACCCACCAGCGGACCTCGCTGCGCGTGCTCGCCTTCATCAGCGGCGCCCTGTCGATCCTGCTGGGCCTGTTCTGCTTCCGCGGGCCGATGCAGTCGTCCCTGCTGCTCGCCCTGTGGATCGGCATCGCCTGGCTGATCCGGGGCATCACCCAGACCCTGGCCGCCGCCTCCGACTCCCGGATGCCCGCCCGGGGCTGGCAGATCTTCCTCGGCATCGTCACCTTCGTCGCCGGGATCGTGCTGATCGACTCGCCCTTCACCTCGGTCGCCGTGCTGACCCTGCTCGCCGGCTGGTGGCTGGTGATCGTCGGCATCGTGGAGATCGTCACCGCGATCCGCGTCCGGGGCATGGCCCGGCAGGTCCCGCGCACGGTGTGAGACCGGGGGCGGTGGGCCGAACGGGCGTATCCCGGGCGGCGCGTGCTGCGGCGGGGCGGCCGGGCGGGCACAGACCCGGTGTGAGCAGGACCGTACGTGAATCCCGCAGCCGCATCTGGCTGCGGGTGCTCGTGCTGCTCCTGGCGGTGTGGGTGCCAGGCGCCCATGTGCAGGCCCAGCCGGCGCCCGCCCCGGCCGCGTCGGCCGGCGCCTCGGAGCACGACCACCTGGACACCCTGCCGCGCCCGGCCGCCCGCGTCTCCCACCCGGCCGGGGCCCCCGAACGTCCCTCGCCCCTGCCCGCACCGGCGCCCGCCCGTACGGCGGCGCCCGCGGGCCCCGCCGTGCCGCGGCCGCCCGGCGCCGTCGCCCTGCTCCGCACGGTGGTCCTGCGCTGCTGACCGGGCCCTTCCCCCAGGTCCAGTCAGCACTACGCGAGGAACGACCATGCCCACAGACCCGTACGCGGTCCTGCGCGCCCTGCTGCGCGCGGAGGCCAGGCGCAGCGCGCCGGCCCGGCCGGAGAAGACGGACACGCGACCGCAGGGGCCGGCGAAGGAGGACGGCCGCTGATCAGCCGGCGGAGGCGGTCACCGCCTCCGCCGTGCGGTACCGAACAGGGAGCGGCTGATCTCGCGGCCGATCTGGGTGCCGACCGAGCGGGCCAGCGACTTGAACATCCCGCTGCCCACGACCTGTTCGACCAGCGACGGCTCCTCCTTCGGGGCCTTCTTCCCCCGGGTGCGCGCGGTCTCCGCAGCGCCCGCGGCCTCCTGGGCCCGGCCCGGCTCCGGCGCCCCGGCCGCCGGCCGCTCGCTCAGCCGCTCGTACGCCGACTCGCGGTCCACAGCCTGTGCATAACGTCCGTGGAGTGCGGACTCCCGCACGGCCTGGTCGAGTTCCGGCCCGTCCACCGGGCCCATCAGGGACTGCGGGGCGCGCAGCCGGGTCGCGGCGACCGGCGTGGGGGCGCCGGTCTCACTGAGCACGGTCACCACGGCCTCGCCGGTGCCGAGGCCGGTGAGGAGCTCCTCCAGGTCGTAGGCGGAGTCCGGGAAGGTCCTCACGGTCGCCTTCAGGGCCTTCTGGTCGTCCGGCGTGAAGGCCCGCAGCGCGTGCTGGACCCGGTTGCCGAGCTGGCCGAGGACGTCGGACGGCACGTCCTTCGGGGTCTGGGTGACGAAGAAGACGCCGACCCCTTTCGAGCGAATCAGGCGCACGGTCTGGGTGATCGACTCCAGGAACGCCCGGGAGGCGCCGCTGAACAGCAGGTGCGCCTCGTCGAAGAAGAAGACCAGCTTGGGCCGGTCGGCGTCGCCCACCTCGGGCAGGTCGTGGAAGAGGTCGGCGAGCAGCCACATCAGGAAGGTGGAGAAGAGCTGCGGTCTGTCCTGCACGGCGGGGAGTTCGAGGACGGAGACGACGCCCCGCCCGTCCGGCGCCGTACGCAGCAGCTCGGCCGTGTCGAACTCCGGCTCGCCGAAGAAGTCCGCCATGCCCTGCGCCTCGAAGGCGGTCAGGGCACGCAGGATCACCCCGGCCGTGGCGGTGGACAGTCCGCCGATGTCCCTCAGCTCGGCCTTGCCCTCGTCCGAGGCGAGGAAGGCGGCCACGGCCCTGAGGTCCTTGAGGTCGACCAGCTCCAGGCCCTTGGTGTCGGCGTAGTGGAAGATCAGGCCGAGGGACTGCTCCTGGGTCTGGTTGAGCCGGAGCACCTTGGACAGCAGCACCGGCCCGAAGCTCGTGATCGTGGCCCGCACCGGGATGCCGTGGCCGAGCCCGCCGAGCGCGAGGAACTCCGCGGGGAACCCCGCCGGCGTCCAGCTCTGGCCCGTCTCGGCCGCGCGGCTCCGGACCCGGTCGTTCGACACGCCCGGCCGGGAGATCCCGGAGAGGTCGCCCTTGACGTCCGCGAGGAACACCGGCACGCCCTGCGCGGACAGTTGCTCGGCGATCAGCTGGAGCGTCTTGGTCTTGCCGGTGCCCGTGGCGCCCGCGACCAGTCCGTGCCGGTTGAGCATGGGCAGCGGGACGCGCACCGGCGCCTCCGGGAGACACCGGCCGTCCCAGAGCAGGGCGCCGAGATCGAGGGCGCGACCGGTGAAGCCGTATCCGGCGCGGATCCGCTCGGCCTCGGCGGGCAGCGCCTCGCTGTCACTCATCCACGGCCCCTGTCTCCGAAAGCACCCGTTATGAGCCTCTTCGCTCCGGCATTTCCAGCGTCGCACTGCGCCGCCATGGCTGCGCCCGGAACGTCTGGACCGGTAGGCTTTCCGTGTGATCTTCAAGCGCATCGGAAACGGCCGGCCGTACCCCGACCACGGCCGGGAAAGCACCCGGCAGTGGGCGGACGTCGCGCCGCGCCCGGTCCGCCTCGATCAGCTCGTGACCACCAAGCAGCAGCTCGATCTGGAGACCCTGCTGGCCGAGGACTCGACGTTCTACGGCGACCTCTTCGCGCACGTCGTGAAGTGGCAGGGCGATCTCTACCTGGAGGACGGCCTCCACCGAGCGGTGCGCGCCGCCCTCCAGCAGCGCCAGGTGCTGCACGCGCGCGTGCTCGAACTCGACTGAGCCGCACGACACGCCCGTTGCCCCTTTCGGGTTCCGCTGTGCTGCATCTGGTGATCATCTAATAGGCATCGCCGCCCAGGCGCACTACGCTGCGTTCATGAGCATGCTGACTCCCCCCGGCATGGGCGGCCAGTACCGGATCACGGGGGGCAAATACCCTCGGATGCGCCCTCCCCGGCGGCGCGGCAGGCTGGTGGCCGCCGCGGTGGCCTCCGTCGCCGCGCTCGGGCTGATCGGCTGGGGCACCCTGCAGCTCATCGACGTCTTCACCCGCGGCGACAAGTCCGCGGCGGCCGGCACCAAGGCCGAGTGCCCGGTCGCGAAGGCCTCCGCCGCGCCCGCCAGGGCCCTGCCCGAGCCCCGCACGATCACCGTGAACGTCTACAACGCGACGACCCGCAGCGGTCTCGCCAAGGCCACCGCGGACGAGCTGAAGAAGCGCGGCTTCAAGATCGGCGACGTGGGCAACGCGCCCAAGGAGTACGACAAGAAGGTCAAGGGCGCCGGAGTGCTCCTCGGCCCCGCCACCGCGCTGGACACCTCGCTGCCGGTGCTCGCCACCCAGCTGCCCGGTGCCGAGCACCGCACCGAGGCCGGCCGCAAGGGGGCCGGCCTCGACCTGATCATCGGCGACAAGTTCGGCAGCCTGGCCCAGCGGGCCGCCGCCGACCAGGCCCTGGCCCGGCTGACCGAACCGAAGCGGACGACCGCCGCGTCGCAGAAGGGCTGCTGAACAGGGCCCAGTCCAGGGCCCGTCCGGCGGATCACGCCGGCGGCCCGGACCCCGGCTCGCCCACCCGCACCGGCGGGGAGGCGCCGGCCGGGGCGGGCCCGGAACGCCGGACGGGTTCTACTCGGCCGCGCCGTACAGCCGGTCGCCCGCGTCCCCGAGGCCGGGGATGATGTAGCCCTGCTCGTTCAGGTGGTCGTCCACGGCCGCCGTGACGACCGTGACCGGGGTGCCCGCGAGCTCCCGCTCCATGACCTCGACGCCCTCCGGCGCCGCGAGCAGGACCACGGCGGTGACGTCGTCGGCGCCGCGCTTGATCAGCTCCTGGATGGCCGCGACCAGCGTGCCGCCGGTCGCCAGCATCGGGTCGAGGACGTACACCTGGCGGCCGGAGAGGTCCTCCGGCATGCGCGAGGCGTACGTGGAGGCCTGCAGCGTCTCCTCGTTGCGGATCATGCCCAGGAAGCCCACCTCGGCGGTCGGCAGCAGCCGGACCATGCCGTCCAGCATGCCGAGACCGGCGCGCAGGATCGGCACCACCAGCGGGCGCGGCCGGGCGAGCTTGACGCCGGTGGTCCGGGCGACCGGCGTCTGGACGTCGACGGCCTCGGTGCGCACGTCCCGCGTGGCCTCGTAGGCGAGCAGGGTGACCAGTTCGTCGGCGAGCCGGCGGAAGGTCGCGGAGTCGGTGCGCTGGTCGCGCAGCGTGGTGAGCTTGTGAGCGACCAGGGGGTGGTCGACGACGTGGAGACGCATGTCCCTAACAGTAACCGCGCTCGGCCGCACTCCGCGCTGGCATCAAACCGCCCGACGGAGGGAAAGTGGGAGGGACGGACCCGGGGTGGTGTGACTGTGCCTGACCTGCCTGATCACGAGACCGACGCCGCCGTGGACGCCGGGCGCACGACAGGCCCCCGGCGGCCCGAGACGGACGCCGAGCGCCGGCGCCGCCGCGCCCAGTTCCTGCGCGATCTCGCCGAGGCCCGGGCACTGCGCGACCGCGTCCAGCCCCGGCGGGCCAAGGCGGCCCGGTTGCGCCACGCCATGCGGATGCGAACCTTCCGCTGGTAGGGGGATTCCGTCGTACGGTCGGGTGGGAAGAGACCCGTGGGAAGACAGCCGGTGGGAAAGACCGGTGAACGAACCGGTGTTGCCCGGGTGGACGTGCGTGAGCGCCGGTCTGGCCGCGTACGATCCGCAGGTGGCGGCAACGGACGTACGCGTGGACCGGCCACGGATCCACGATCGAAACTGCCGGACACAGGGAGCCGAAGACGTCCCCTGAACGTCTTGTTTCTGCCACGATTCCGATTGGGCGGAGCCCGGAGCACGGGCTCCGGCCGCTCAGAGACCTCCGCCGGGGGGACCCCCAACCGGCACGCCTATGACCAGTGGGAGAGTCACGGTGTACTTCGCCGCACTGCTCGCGCGCACCGAAGACGGGTGGGAAGCGAGCGACACAGAGCTCGATGATGTGGAGACCCTGTCGGATCTCGCCGACCTGGCCCGGGAAGCCTCTCCCGAAGAGGACACCGTGCTGGTCCTGATCGAGCAGGAGGACGCCTGGTTCGGTGTCGTCCGCGTGGACGGCGAGGAGGACCCTCGCATCTACGTCTCGGACGCGGCCGCCGCCGCCCGCAGCGCCTACGGGGAGCTGCTGCTCACCGACGAGCTGCTGGGCCGGGAGCCGGGCGCGGACGACGTCCCCGACCTGGATTCGCTCGATCTCGACGGCACGGAGGACGGCGAGTCCGTCGACGCCGAGGACGACGGGGACGCCGTCGCCTCCGACGCGGTGCCGCACAGCCCGGTGGGCGACAGCGAGATCCTCGACGACCTCGGCATCGGGGAGAAGGAGCTGCGCACCCTGGAGGCCGACGACGCCCTGGGCACGATCGCCGAGGCCCTGGGCGCCTCGGAGGTGCTGGAGACCGTCCGCTGAGCACCGAGGACACCACCGGCGCACCGGACCCGGTGCGCGATCCCTGGCGGCCCGCGATGCGGCTCGCCCTGGAGGAGGCCCGGCGGGCGGTGGAGGGCGGCGACGTCCCCGTCGGCGCCGTCCTGCTGTCCCCGGACGGCACGACGGTGCTGGCCGTCGGGCACAACGAGCGCGAGGCCACCGGCGACCCGACGGCGCACGCGGAGGTCCTGGCCGTCCGGCGGGCCGCCGCGCTGCTCGGGCAGTGGCGGCTGGCCGGCTGCACGCTGGTCGTCACGCTGGAGCCCTGCACGATGTGCGCGGGCGCGCTGGTCCAGTCCCGGGTGGACCGGGTGGTCTACGGCGCCCGGGACGAGAAGGCCGGAGCGGCCGGCTCGCTGTGGGACGTCGTGCGCGACCGGCGGCTCAACCACCGCCCGGAGGTCGTCGAGGGCGTCCTGGCCGAGGACTGCGCCCGGGTGCTCACGGAGTTCTTCCGGGACCGCTGAATTCCGATTTCAAACCACGCCCCACCTTGCTGTAAGGTCTCCCTCGGTAGCGTGTCCGAGCGGCCGAAGGAGCTCGCCTCGAAAGCGAGTGTGGCGCAAGTCACCGAGGGTTCAAATCCCTCCGCTACCGCTTCGCACGAGAGGCCCGGTCCGATGGACCGGGCCTCTCGTCGTATTCCCAACTCCCCAGACACCGGCCCGTGTTCCGGTCCGTCACGACTCGCACACGATTACCAGGCCTGAACACACGAGCGGGCGGATAAACTCACCGCCGACAACAGGACAGCCGAAGAGTCGCAGCAGGGGCAGGGGAGGCCGCGGTGGCGGTGAACGCCAAGAAGATCGCCGTGTACGTGCTCGCGGTGTTCGCGCTGTACGTGATCATCACCGACCCGGCCAAGGCGGCCGACTACGTCCAGATAGGCTTCGAGGGCATATCGGACGCGGCCAAGGCCGTGGGCGACTTCATGACCTGGGTCGCCGACGGAGCACAGAGCTGAGGTACACCCCATGATCCGTCATCTGGTCCTGTTCAGGCTCAACGAGGACGTCGAGCGCGACGATCCGCGGGTCGTGGCGGGCGTGGAGGCCTTCCGGGCGCTCGGCGGCCGGATCGAGGAGCTGCGGTTCTGGGAGTGCGCCTGGAACATCAGCGACCGGCCCATCGCCTACGACTTCGCGATCAACTCGGCGGTCGAGGACCGGGACGCGCTGCGGCGCTACCTCGAGCACCCGGCCCACCAGGCCGGCGTCGCGCTGTGGCGGGAGTTCGCCACGTGGGTGATCGCCGACTACGAGTTCTGACCCCCGCACGCCCCGAGCCCCCCGTCGCGAGGACGGGGGGCTCTTGCGCGTCTCGGGCCCCGAACTGAGCGCCACTTGGCCACAACACGGCGTTATACGGTGCTTGCACACAGTGCACATGTCTTGTGATGCTATGACCGCTTTTGACGGATGACTGACCGATGAAGAGGTGGCGTTGACCGTGTCGGCCAGTACTGCGCCGCCCCAGGACGAGGTGCCCAGCCCCGCCCCTCCGACCCCCGAGAAGCGCCGCGGCGCCGACACCCGCGCCCTGACCCAGGTGCTCTTCGCCGAGCTGAAGGACCTGACGCCGGGCACGCCGGAGCACGACCGGGTGCGCGGAGCGCTGATCGAGGCCAACCTCCCGCTCGTGCGCTACGCGGCCGCCCGCTTCCGCTCCCGCAACGAGCCGATGGAGGACGTCGTCCAGGTCGGCACCATCGGCCTCATCAACGCCATCGACCGCTTCGACCCGGAGCGGGGGGTGCAGTTCCCGACCTTCGCGATGCCGACCGTGGTCGGCGAGATCAAGCGGTACTTCCGGGACAACGTCCGCACGGTCCACGTACCGCGCCGGCTGCACGAGCTGTGGGTGCAGGTCAACAGCGCGACCGAGGACCTCACCACGGCCTTCGGACGCTCCCCGACGACCGCCGAGATCGCCGAGCGGCTCAGGATCGGCGAGGACGAGGTGCTCTCCTGCATCGAGGCGGGACGCTCGTACCACGCCACCTCCCTGGAGGCCGCGCAGGAGGGCGACGGGATGCCCGGCCTGCTGGACCGCATCGGCTACGAGGACCCGGCCCTGGACGGCGTGGAGCACCGCGACCTGGTCCGCCACCTCCTGGTCCAGCTCCCCGAACGGGAGCAGAGAATTCTGCTCCTGCGCTACTACAGCAATCTGACCCAGTCGCAGATCAGCGCGGAACTCGGTGTGTCCCAGATGCACGTGTCCCGGCTACTCGCGCGTAGCTTCCAGCGGCTGCGATCCGCGAATCGCATCGAGGCATAACCGGCGCACGGGAGCACACTCCGGAAAAGGCCAGCCCACGACGGATCGAAAGCAGGATCGATCACTCACCGGGAAGAGCGAATCCCCCATCGGTGCGGATCCCGACAGTTGTGCGCCGAAAGACCATCAGACCCCTTCTTTCCAGGGCCGATTCGCGGCTGGCATGTCGACATGTCACTACAGCGTGTTGCCGACATGTGACATTCTGCGGGAAGAGCGTTTGCCGGAGCTCCGGCTCCGGTATTCAGGTGAGGGCTGCGTTGCTCGAAAGGCAACGCCGCCGCGACCGTCCCGCGACCCAAAGGGGGTGGCATGTCCGCAGACCAGGGCAGCTCGAAGGTCCTCACGCCCACGAGCGAGGCAGCGCCCAAGGAGCTCCACGCTCTCGACGTCCTCGACGGCATCGAGGGCGTCACGGCCCTCGACGCCGTGCCGGCCCAGGCCGACCCGGCCGCCGCTCCTGCCCCGGCCCCGCCGGTCGCGGCGGACATCGACACCCGGACCCTGTCCCGGTCCCTGTTCCTGCGGCTCGCCGCACTCGACGAGAGCAGCCCCGAGCGCGCCTACGTCCGGGACACCCTGATCGAGCTCAACCTCCCCCTCGTGCGCTACGCGGCGGCCCGCTTCCGCTCCCGCAACGAGCCGATGGAGGACATCGTCCAGGTCGGCACCATCGGCCTGATCAAGGCGATCGACCGCTTCGACTGCGAACGGGGCGTGGAGTTCCCGACGTTCGCGATGCCGACGGTCGTGGGCGAGATCAAGCGGTTCTTCCGCGACACCTCGTGGTCGGTGCGCGTCCCGCGCCGGCTGCAGGAGCTGCGCCTGGCCCTCACCAAGGCCAGCGACGAGCTGTCCCAGAAGCTGGACCGCTCCCCGACGGTCACCGAGCTGGCCGCCGTGCTCGGCGTCTCCGAGGAGGACGTGGTCGACGGCCTCGCGGTCGGCAACGCCTACACCGCCTCCTCGCTCGACTCCCCGGCCCCCGAGGACGACGGCGGCGAGGGCTCCCTCGCCGACCGCCTCGGCTACGAGGACACCGCGCTGGAGGGCGTGGAGTACCGGGAGTCCCTGAAGCCGCTGCTGGCCAAGCTCCCGCCCCGGGAGCGCCGGATCATCATGCTGCGCTTCTTCGCCAACATGACCCAGTCGCAGATCGGCGAGGAGGTCGGCATCTCCCAGATGCACGTCTCCCGGCTGCTGACCCGGACCCTGGCCCAGCTGCGGGAGGGCCTCATCTCGGACTGACGGGCACCCGGACAGGGCCGCCGACGCGCCGTTGCGGCAGCGTCGGCGGCCTTCGTGTGTCCGGGCTGCCGGGTGTCCTACTTGAGCGCGAGCCAGGCGACGGCGGCGACGACGACCACGGCCGCCACGATGCCGATGATCAGGCCGACCCGGGGTCCGGACGAGGCGGGCTGCTGCTGCTGCCGGCCCTGGGGGCCCTCGTCGACGAACGCGCGGAACATCTGGGTGCTGCCTGCGGGGTCGTAATTGCCCTGAGGGCCCTGGGTGTTAGCCATGGCCCGAGACACTAGCGAATCCGGGGGTGCGACCCAAGTGGGGGTCCACCAGGACGGACGGGGCACGGGCGGCCACTCCGACCAGCACGTTTACGTTCGCAATACTTGCCTTTGCCAAGTTTTTGCGCCGATGGACCCCTACTTGTTTGCCTGCAGCAACCAACCGGCTCTATGGTTGCCCTAAGCAACGAATACGGGAGGTGCGATGGCCGAGCGGGCGCAGTACGAGGAGCTGGTGCGTCAGTTCAGCGCCTTCGGCGCCGTGAAACGGGACCTGGGACGGATACTGCCGTCGGAGTGCCCGGCCGGCGCGGCCGCCGTGCTGACCCTGCTCGGCCGTCACGGCGACATGCGCATGAGCAAGCTCGCGGAGCTGCTCTCCGTGGACATGTCCGTCACCAGCCGGCACGTCGCGCACGTCGTCGCGCGCGGCTGGATCGAGCGGCTCCCGGACCCCGCGGACAAGCGCTCGCGCATCCTGCGCCTGACGCCCGAGGGCCTGGAGCAGCTGGACGAGCTGTCCCGGCGGACCACGCACCTGCTGGCGGAGCGGTTGGCCGACTGGACCGACGACGAGGTCGGCCTGCTCATCGAGCTGATGGCGCGCCTGCGCGCGTCCTTCGGCGACTGCCGCTCGACGCCGGTCCGGATCCCCGCGCCCGTAGTCGAAGAGACCACCCGTACACCCGCAAGCACGTAAGTAAAGGAAGCCCATGGCAACGACCACACCAGCCGGTGTGCGGGCTCACGCCAAGCACGGGGGAGGCACAGGTCAAGCCCCGATGACCCACCGGCAGATCATGGAGGCCCTGTCCGGGCTCATGCTCGGCATGTTCGTGGCGATCCTGTCGTCCACGATCGTCTCCAACGCCCTGCCGGAGATCATCGGCGACCTCGGCGGCGGTCAGTCCGCCTACACCTGGGTGGTCACGGCCGCCCTGCTGTCGATGACCGCGGCCACTCCCCTGTGGGGCAAGCTCGCCGACCTGTACAGCAAGAAGGCGCTCGTCCAGATAGCCCTGGTCATCTACGTCGTCGCGTCGATGGCGGCCGGCCTGTCGCAGAACCCCGGCATGCTGATCGTCTGCCGCGTGGTGCAGGGCATCGGCGTCGGCGGTCTGTCGGCCCTGGCCCAGATCGTCATGGCGGCGATGATCTCCCCGCGTGAGCGGGGCCGTTACTCCGGTTACCTCGGCGCCACCTTCGCCGTCGCCACCGTCGGCGGCCCGCTGCTCGGCGGTGTCATCACCGACACCTCCTGGCTGGGCTGGCGCTGGTGCTTCTACGTCGGCGTCCCCTTCGCCGTCATCGCGCTGATCGTGCTGCAGAAGACCCTGCACCTCCCCGTGGTCAAGCGCGAGGTCAAGGTCGACTGGGGCGGCGCGACGCTCATCTCCGCGGCCGTCTCCCTGCTGCTCATCTGGGTCACCTTCGCCGGTGACAAGTACGACTGGGTGTCCTGGCAGACCTACGCGATGGTCGGCGGCTCGGTCGTGCTCGGCGCGCTCTTCGTCCTCGTCGAGGCGAAGGCCAAGGAGCCGATCATCCCGCTGCGCCTGTTCCGCAACAGCACCATCACCCTGGCGTCGCTCGCCTCGCTGTTCGTCGGTGTCGCGATGTTCACCGGCACCGTGTTCTTCAGCCAGTACTTCCAGCTCGCCCGCGACAAGTCCCCGACGATGTCGGGCGTGCTGACCATCCCGATGATCGGCGGCCTGTTCGTCTCCTCGACCGTGTCGGGTCAGTTCATCACCCGCACCGGCCGCTGGAAGGCCTGGCTGGTCAGCGGCGGCGTGCTGGTGACGGCCGGCCTGGCCCTGCTGGGCGGCATCCGGTACGACACCGACTACTGGAAGATGGCCATCTTCATGGCCCTGCTGGGTCTCGGCATCGGCATGATGATGCAGAACCTGGTCCTCGCCACGCAGAACCAGGTGGCGCCCTCGGACCTCGGCTCGGCCAGCTCCACGGTCACCTTCTTCCGCTCCCTCGGCGGTGCGGTCGGCGTCTCCGCCCTCGGCGCGGTGATGTCCCGCCGGATCACCCACTACGTCACGGACGGCATCGGGTCCCTGAGCCCCAAGTACCAGGCCGCCATGGCCGGCTCGGGTTCCACCGACACCATCCCGGACATGGACAAGCTGCCGCTGCCCATCCGGACGCTGCTGGAGAGCGCCTACGGCCACGGCATCGCCGACGTCTTCTACATCGCGGCCGCCCTCGCCGCCGTCGCCTTCCTGATCACGCTGTTCATCAAGGAGGTCCCGCTGAAGACCAAGGGCGCCCTGGCCCAGGCGGCGGACGCCGACGCGCCCGCCCTGGACCCGGCCGCCGCCCCGGTCGTCGCCGAGGCGCAGGCCGTTCCGGCCGCGGTCGCCGCGACCACCGGCACCGGGTCCGAAGGCACCGCTCCGGCGGCCGCCGCGCAGCCGGTGACCGCGGTCGCCACGGTCGCGGAGCCGGGCGCCGGCGGCGGCACCCCGGTGCACGGATTCGTCCGCGGCGCCGAGAGCGCCCCGGTCCCGCAGGCAGCGGTCACGCTGATCTCGCTGTCCGGCCGCCAGCTCGGCCGCTCGGTCGCCCAGGCCGACGGTTCCTACGCGGTGGACGCGCCGGGCACCGGCTCGTACGTCCTGATCGCCTCCGCCGACGGCTTCCAGCCGCAGGCCTCCACGATCGTGGTCGGCGAGGAGCCGCTGTCCTACGACATCCTGCTCAGCGGCACCAGCGGGCTGACCGGTGTGGTCCGCTCGGCCGGCAGCGCGCTGCCGGTCAAGGACGCGATGGTCATCGTCACCGACGTGCGCGGCGACCTGCTGGCCACCGCCGCCAGCGGTGAGCAGGGCGAGTTCGCCTTCACCGACCTGGTGCCGGGCGCGGTCACCGTCGCGGTCAACGCGAGCGGTTTCCGGCCGCGCGCCCTGCCGGTCGAGGTCGCCACGGCCGGGATCACCCGGATCGAGGTCGACCTGGACGCCGGCGCCCGGCTGCAGGGTGTCGTGCGGGCCCCGCACGGTCCGCTGGCCGACGCCCGCGTGACCCTGGTCGACCAGGCGGGCAACGTGGTCGGCACGGCCACCACCGGGACGGACGGGGCGTACGCCTTCACCGACCTGGACGGCGGCGACTACACCGTCATCGCGACGGGTTACCCGCCGGTGGCCACCGCCCTGTCCGTGCACGGCACCGGAGTCGACGACCACGACATCGAACTCGCCCACCCCGGCGAATAGTTCGACCCCCGGCCCGTGACGGCGCGCGCCTTGAGCGGAGACGCGCCCGTCACGGGCCGGCCTCATACGACCGAATTATCTGGCTTTTCAGGGAGAAAACAGGATGGGACTGTCCGCGAGGATCCGTACCCGGGACGGATGGGCCGTGTCGCACGCGGTCGTCACGATGACCGACATGACCGGTGCGCAGGTGCTGCGGGCCGAGGCGGACGCCGAGGGCGCCGTACGGGACGTCACCGAGCTGGCGCCGGGGGCGTACACGGTGATCGTGACCGCCGTCGGCTACGCGCCCGCCGCCGCCAGCGCCATCGTCACCGCGAGCGGGCGGGCCGAGGTCGGCACCGTCACGCTGGCCCGGCAGGGCGGCGCCGAACTGCCGCCGCCCGGCCCGTGGACCATCGACCCGGCGCACTCCTCCGTCGCCGCGGTCGCCCAGCACCTGGGCATCTCCAGCGTGCACGGCAGGTTCACGGAGTTCGGCGGGACCATCGAGATCGCGCCGGACGACGTCACCAAGTCCCGCGTCGAGGCGGTCATCCGGGCCGCGTCCGTCGACACGGGCAACGGCATGCGGGACACGCACCTGCGCTCCGCGGACTTCCTCGACGTCGAACGGCACCCGGAGATCAGCTACCGCTCCACGGGCGTGACGGTGGCCGGCCCGGACCGCTGGACCGTGCACGGCGAGCTGTCGATGCACGGCGTGATCCGGCCGGTCGACCTGGACCTGGCCTATCTCGGCACCGGCGCCGACCCGTGGGGCGGCACCCGCGCGGCCTTCCGCGCGACCACCGAACTGCACCGCGAGGACTTCGCGATGAACTACAACCAGGTCCTCCAGGCGGGCATCGCCGCCATCGGCACGACCCTCCGGGTCGAGCTGGACATCCAGGCGGTCCAGGGCGAGGCACTGCCCGCCGCCTGACGGGAACGGCCGACGGCCCGCCGCCACTCGCAGTGGCGGCGGGCCGTCGGCGTCGTTCCGGGCGGCTCAGTTCTCCGTGGCGCCCACGATGCGCCGGGCCAGGTCCCGCAGTTTGACGTTCTCCCGCTGGGACGCGCGCACCAGGCTCTCGAAGGCCGCCGCCGCGTCGATCTCCAGGCGCTCCATGAGCACGCCGGTGGCCTGGCCGATCAGGTCCCTGGTGTGCATGGCCTCGGTGAGCTGCTCCTGCACGGTCACCGAGTTCAGGGCGAGGCTGACGTGCGCGGTGAAGAGGCGGCCGAGGCGGGCGGTGGTGTCGTCGAAGGCCTTCGGCTTGCCGGAGTAGGCGGTGAGCACGGTGAGCCGGCGCCGGTCGGCGCGCAGCCGCAGCGACAGCACCGAGCGCAGCCCCAGGTCCGACAGCGGTCCCGGCCCCCGCTCGTCCTCGCTCCCGCTCTCGTCGTCGCCGCCGTCGCCGTCGTCCTCGGGCAGCCGCACCACCGGCGAGGTCCACAGCCGTTCCCAGTGCGGCAGCTCGGGGGCCTCGGCGTCCCGCACGATGTCGTCGGTCCAGGCGACCGTACGGCGGCCCTCACCACGGTCGATCTCCAGGACGCCGGCGTGCTCGGCGCCGGGCAGCAGCTCCACGGCCAGCCGGACGGCGGTGCGCAGCGTGGCCTG
Organism: Streptomyces sp. NPDC038135; assembly: GCF_055601245.1. NCBI lineage: Bacteria > Bacillati > Actinomycetota > Actinomycetes > Kitasatosporales > Streptomycetaceae > Streptomyces > Streptomyces sp. NPDC038135. Next base: position 164,660 of record NZ_JBVJXS010000003.1, read on the forward strand.
CGGGGTGGTGGTCTCGTGCAGCTGCCGAGCCGCCAGCGTGAGCGCCTCCGCCAGCTCCAGGCCGGCCGGAGAGCGGGTCACGTCGAAAAAGTCAGGGGAAGCCACCACGAACCTCTCGGATGTCACAGCCATACGGCCATGCTCAGGAGAGCTCCGCAGCACATTCCTGACTGCGAGCACACGACAACAGCACTTTAGCTGCTCCGTTGCGGTGAAGTGACGCCCGGACGAGCCTGTGCCCGACAGGGTCAGGCTCACCGGGCCCCGCTCGCCCTAGGCTGCCTCCATGGCACCGAACATCGCGACGAACACCCGTGTATCGCAGGCCGAGCTGCTGGACTTCGTACGCCCCCGGCACCGCGCCATCCTGCTCACCCGCCGGGCCGACGGCAGCCCCCAGGGCTCCCCGCTCACCTGCGGGGTGGACGACTCGGGCCGGATCGTGGCCTCCACCTACCCCGAGCGCGCCAAGACCCGCAACGCCAAGCGGGACGCCCGGGTCAGCCTGATCGTCCTCAGCGACGAGTGGAACGGGCCGTGGGTCCAGATCGACGGCACGGCCGAGGTCATCGACACCCCCGACTCGGTCGAGCCCCTGGTCGAGTACTACCGCAACATCGCCGGTGAGCACCCGGACTGGGACGAGTACCGCGAGGCGATGCGCAAGCAGGGCAAGTCGATCATCCGGGTGACGCCGGAACGCTGGGGCCCGGTGGCGACCGGCGGCTTCCCGGCCCGGCTGGTGGAGGGCGACTAGCCGGCGCCCGCGGCTCGGCCCGGCGACGGCGGCCGGCCGGTCGCGGTCAGCCCCTGGCGACCATCGCCTCGATGCCGGCGATCAGCAGGTCGAGGGCGAAACGGAAGTCCCGGTCCATCATCTCGTCGACCGTGTCGCCGCCCCGGGCCGCCGTCAGTTCCCGGGACTCCCGGAACGTCTCGGCGGTCCCCGGGTCCTGCTCGACCAGGCTCACGGCCTGGCGGTAGTACTCGTCCGCGGTCAGCCCCGTGTCCGCCGTCCGGGCCCGGAAGTGGGCCTCGACCGTGCCGTGGCCGTACACGAACTGGAAGACGGCCGAGATGGCGCCGGTGACGCCGTGCGCGGGCAGTCCGGCGCGGCGGACGACCCGCTGGACCACGTGGGAGAACGCCTGCCAGTTGGGGCCGATGTTGAGGTAGCGCCCCGCCAGCGGCGACAGCCAGGCGTGGCGCACCAGCAGCGCCCGGTACTCGCCGGCCAGTGCCCGCAGCTGCTCGCGCCAGTCGGCGCCGTCGTCCTCCGGGTCCGGCAGCACGAGTTCGCCGTAGGCGGCGTCCAGGGCGAGTTCGAGGAGGTCGTCCTTGGTGTCGACGTACCAGTACAGGGACATCGCGGTGACGTTCAGCTCGGCGGCCAGCCGCCGCATGGAGAACCCCGCCATGCCCTCGGCGTCCAGCAGCCGCACGCCGGCCGCGGTGATCCGCTCCCGGTCCAGGCCCGAGGGCTGGCCGCCCCGTCCGCCGCGCCGTGTCCTCGCCGCCAGCCAGACACTGCCCCGCGCCGACCCGTCACCGGTCCTGGCCACCGACGCACCTCTCTCGAACTCCGGTCACCGCCCCGGACGCGGGGCGCGCGGCCGTGTCGGTACGGGGCTTCACCGCGTGGGCGCGGCCGGCCGCACACCGCCCGCAGCGCCACGCATACCCAGGGTCGCGAGCTCTTAGGCGGTCCATGTGCCGGCCGACCCGGCCGGGGTGGGCGAACCCGCCGTGCACCGCACGGCCGGGGCCCCGCGGTGCACGGCGGGTCCGCCCCGGCCGTCCTTCGTCAGCCGCTCCGGGTCAGGTCGTAGAAGGTGGCCGAACCGACCGTCACCTTCTTGAAATTGGCCTGCACCCACGAGCTGATCTTCGACGCCGACCCGCTGCCGTCGCCGCCCATGCCACCGCCCATGCCGCCGCCGGCGATGAAGTAGTGGATCTTCCCTGCGGCCACGTACTCCTTGAACCGGGCCAGGGTCGGGGACGGATCGGTGCCGTTGAAGCCGCCGATCGCCATCACGGGGTCGCCGGTGGCGAGCTGGTAGCTCGCGGAGTTCTGGGAGCCGATGGCGGCGGCTGCCCAGGTGTAGTCACCCGCGTCCTTCTCCAGCAGTTTCCTGGCGGCGGAGCCGACCTGAGCACCGTTCAGCAGACCGCCGGCGCCCGTGCGACCGCCCTCGCCCATGGCGCCGCCGCCCGGGAAGCCGTTCCCGTTCTGCGGCGCCTGACCCTGGCCCTGGGTGTCGCCGTTCCGGCCCGGCATCCCCCCGCCGGGGAAGCCCTGACCCTGCCCCGGCGGGTTCCCGTTCCCGTTGGGCTGTCCCTGCTGTCCCCGGCCCGGCATTCCGCCGCCGAGGCCGCCCGGCATTCCGCCGCCGAGGCCGCCCGGCATTCCGCCGCCGTCGCCGCCGCCCGGGCGGCCGCCGCCGAAGCCCATCGTGCTCGCGCCCGCCGGACCGGCCGTCGGGATCGAGCCGGTGTGCGCCGAGTCCACCGTGCTGAGGGTGTACGCGGCCGGGCCGGCCAGCGCCGCCACCAGGCCCGCCGCCGCCGCGCCGAGGGCCAGTCGCCGGGAGATCCGCCCGGCGAAGACGAGCCCGAACGCGGCCGCCAGGCCGCCGACCAGCACCAGCCACCGCAGCCAGGGCAGGTAGTCGGGGGTGCGGTCGAGCAGGACGTAACCCCAGGCGGCCGCCGCCACCACGGCGGCGGCGAGGGTGATCGACGCCCAGGTCTCCCGCCGCCGTTCCCACAGCAGTCCGGCGCCCATGCCGGTGACGGCCGCGACGTAGGGGGCGAGGGCCACCGTGTAGTACTGGTGGAAGATGCCCGCCATGTAGCTGAAGACCACCATGGTCATGAGCAGCGAGCCGCCCCACACCAGGAACGAGGCGCGCGTCACGGACGTACGGCGGAGCCTGCGCGTCGCCCACAGGCCGGCGGCCAGCAGGATCAGCGCGGCCGGGATCAGCCAGGAGATCTGGCTGCCGATCTCCGAGCCGAACATCCGGTCCCAGCCGGTCTCGCCCCACTGGCCGGAGCCGCCCGCGCCGCCACCGCCGCCGACGCTGCCTGTCTCGTCGCCGCTGATCCGCCCGAGGCCGTTGTAGCCGAAGGTCAGTTCGAGGAAGCTGTTGTTCTGCGAACCGCCGATGTACGGGCGGGAGGAGGCCGGCCACAGCTCCACGACCGCCACCCACCAGCCGCCCGCCACCACGAGCGCGACGGTCGCCAGCGCCAGTTGCGCGAGCCGTTTCCGCAGCCGGACCGGACCGCACACGGCGTAGACGACGGCCAGCGGCGGCAGGATCAGGAAGGCCTGCAGGGTCTTGGCGAGGAACGCGAAGCCGATCGCGACGCCCGCCCACACCAGCCACCGGGTCCGCCCGTCCTCCACCGCGCGCACGACGAAGTAGCAGGCCAGCGACATCAGCAGGGCCAGCAGCGCGTCCGGGTTGTTGAACCGGAACATCAGCGCGGCGACCGGGGTGAGCGCGAGGACCGCGCCCGCGACCAGGCCGGCGGCGGGGCTGAACCGGCGGCGCACCGCGGCGTACACGACCGCCACCGTGCCGACGCCCATGAGCACCTGGGGCGTGAGGACCGCCCACGAGTTCAGGCCGAAGATCCGCACCGACAGCTCCATCGGCCACATGAAGGCCGAGGGCTTGTCGACGGTGATGGCGTTGCCCGCGTCCAGCGAGCCGAAGAAGAACGCCTTCCAGGACTTGCTGCCCGCCTGAACGGCAGCCGAGTAGAAGGAGTTGGCGTAGCCGGAGGCGCTCAGGCCGTACAGGTAGGTGGCGAGGGTGAGGGCCAGCAGGCCGAGGAGGGCGGGCCGCGCCCAGCGCGGGTCCTCGGGGCGGCCGCGCCACACCCGGGACACCAGGGGCCGGCGGGGCTCGGCCGCCTCCGGGGCCGGCGGGGGAGCCGAGGGGGGCGGGCCCCAGCCGGCGGCGGCGCCCTGCTGGGCGGGCTGGTCGAAGTGCGTGCTCATCGGGGGTCCCCCGGGTCGGTGTCGTGAGGGCGCACCGGCTGCAGCGGCAGGGTGCCGTCCCTCCAGGTGCCGTCCGCGGCTTCACCGGCGCGGACCTGGGCGGTCGTTTCGTGGTGGCCGTACGCCGGGTGTGGCAGCGGGCGGCGCGGGAGCGGCCCGTCCGGCCGGTACGGCGCGGGCGTGGCGTGGGCCGGCGCGGACGTCGTGGCGTACGTCGGCGAGGACGCCGTGGCGCGGGCCGGCGTGGACGGGGTGTACGCGGACGGGGTGTACGCGGACGGGGCGTACGCGGACGTGGCGTACGGGGACGGGCTGCACGCGGACGGGGCGTGTGCCGATGGGCTGTGCGCGGCCACGGTGAAGTGCGGGCCGTCCTCCGGACGGTCCGGGAACACCCAGGCCCGGAAGAGCAGGAAGCGCAGCACGGTCGCCGCGAGGTTGGCGGCGATGAGCACCGCCAGCTCGGTGGAGTGCGCGGGGCTGCCGCCCGCCGCGTTCAGGGCGGCCAGGGAGCCGCTGGTCAGGGCGAGTCCGATGGCGAAGACGACCAGGCCCTGCGCCTGGTGCCGGACCGCGCCGCCCCGGCCGCGCACCCCGAAGGTCAGCCGGCGGTTGGCGGCCGTGTTGGCGACCGCCGAGACCAGCAGCGCGAGCGCGTTGGCCACCTGCGAGCCGGAGAACTGCCGGAAGGCGCTGTACAGCAGCAGGTAGAACAGCGTCGACAGGCCGCCGACCACGCAGAACCCGACGAGCTGGCGGGCGAGGCCGCGGGGCACGTCCTGGATCTCGCGGTCGCGCGGGTCGTCCCCGAAGGGCCGGGCGAGCCGGTCCAGCGGCAGCGAACCGGTGGCCAGCGCCCGGCCGACGCGCCACACGCCCTTGAGGTCGTCGGTAGCGGTCCGCACGATGTGCACCGTCGAGTCGGGGTCGTCGACCCAGTCGACCGGCACCTCGTGGATCCGCAGCCCGGCCCGCTCGGCGAGCACCAGCATCTCGGTGTCGAAGAACCAGCCGGTGTCCTCCACCAGCGGCAGCAGCACCTGCGCCACGTCCCGCCGGATGGCCTTGAAGCCGCACTGCGCGTCAGAGAACCGGGCCTGCAGCGAGCCGCGCAGGATCAGGTTGTAGGCCCGGCTGATGAACTCCCGCTTGGGGCCCCGCACCACCCGTGAGGCACGGGCGAGCCGGGAGCCGATCGCCAGGTCGGAGTGGCCCGAGATCAGCGGCGCCACCAGCGGCAGCAGGGCGTTGAGGTCGGTGGACAGGTCGACGTCCATGTACGCGAGGACCGGCGCCTCGGAGGCGGACCACACCGTCCGCAGGGCCCGGCCGCGGCCCTTCTGCTCCAGCCGGCAGGTGGTGACCTCGGGGAGCTGGGCCGCCAGCCGTGCCGCCACCTGGGGCGTGCCGTCCGTGGAGGCGTTGTCCGCGACGGTGATGCGGAAGGCGTACGGGAAGGTGCGCGCGAGGTGCTCGCGCAGTCTGCGCACGCACGGCTCGAGGTCCTTCTCCTCGTTGTAGACGGGGACCACTACGTCCAGGACAGGCGTACCGGCGTTTCCGGCCGGGAGGTGCTCCCGCGCCGGCAGGGCGCCGGAAGAAGGGTCGGTTCGCATGACGCCGACTCTCGTCAGGCGCCCTGTTCCGCCCATGTGGTGGCCCTGTGCTGTGCCTGTGAGTGCGAGTCCCGGTCCGTACCGGGGGCCGGATTCACCTCGGCGGGGCCGAGCGCGGGCAGGTGCACGGTGAAGACCGTCCGCCCCGGCACGCTGTCCACGGTCACGGCGCCGCCGTGCGCGGCCGCGACGGCCTGCACGATGGCGAGCCCCAGACCGGTGGACCCGGTGGCCCGTGAGCGGGCGGAGTCCCCGCGGGCGAACCGCTCGAAGACGCGCGGCAGCAGGCCGGCCGGGATGCCCGGCCCGTTGTCCTCGACGTCGACGCGGAGCCACGCCCCGCGCCGCCGCACGCGCGCGGTGACGGTCGTCCCCGGCGGGGTGTGGTTGCGGGCGTTGCCCAGCAGGTTGACCAGCACCTGCTGCAGGCGGGCCGCGTCCGCGGAGACCGGGGCCGGTGCGTCGGGCAGGTCGAGCCGCCAGTTGTGGTCAAGCCCGGCCGCGCGGGCGTCGCTGACGGTGTCGACGACGAGCGGCACGAGATCGGTCTGCTCGAACCGCAGCGGGCGTCCGGCGTCGAGCCGGGCCAGCAGGAGGAGGTCCTCGACGAGCAGCGTCATCCGCCCCGCCTCGGACTCGATGCGGCCGAGGGCGTGCCGCGTGTCGGGGCCGACCTCCTCGCGTCCGCGCCGGGTGAGTTCGGCGTAGCCGCGGATGGAGGCGAGCGGGGTGCGCAGTTCGTGGCTGGCGTCCGCGACGAACTGCCGTACCCGGGTCTCGCTCTGCTGCCGGGCGTGCAGCGCGCCGTGCACGTGGTCCAGCAGGCGGTTGAGCGCGGCGCCCACCTGGCCGACCTCGCTGTGCGGGTCGCACTCGGCGTCGGGCACCCGCTCGCTCAGGTTCACCTCGCCGGTGTGCAGGCGCAGTTCGGAGACCCGGGTGGCGGTGGCGGCGACCCTCCGCAGGGGGCGGGTGGCGACACCGACCAGCGCGTAGCCCGCGATGACGGCGGCGGCCAGACCGGCCGCGGTGACGCTGATCTCGACGAGGATCAGGGTGTCGATCGTGTTGTCGACCGAGGTCGTCGGTACGGCGACGTAGTAGGCGCCGTTGTCGCCGGTCCGGTACTCGACCCGGTACTCGCCGAGGCCGGGCAGGCCGACGGTGTGCTGTCCCCCGTCCTCCCGCGGCACCGCCTGGAGGACGGCGATCTGCGCCTTGGTCAGCGGCTTCGGCTTCATCTCGTAGTCGCTGGGGGACTGCTTGCCGCGCTCGGCCTCGGTGATCACACCGTCCTCGACCACGGCCGCGACGGTGCCCTGCGGCTGCGGGCCCTTCGTGACGAAGTCGGCGAGGACCGGGGGACGGGTCCTGGGCTTCTGCCCGTGCGGCGCGATGCCGCCCCCGGGCTGCTCGCCCGGCGGGCCGAAGGAGCCGGACGCGCGTGCGGCGACCTCGTCGAGCTGGCCGTTGAGCTGGTCGTAGAGATGCGAGCGCAGCGCCAGCGTGGTGACGGTGCCGATCACCGAGCAGACCACGGCGATCAGTACCACCGACGCGACGACGAGCCGGGTCCGCAGGGTGCGCGGCTGGCCCGCTCGTCTGCGCGGACGCGGCCGTCGTCGTCCGCTCATGACACGGCGGGCTTGATCAGGTAGCCGGCTCCGCGCCGAGTGTGGATCATCGGTTCCCGGCCGGCGTCGATCTTCCTGCGCAGATAGGAGATGTACAGCTCGACCACGTTGGCCTGCCCGCCGAAGTCGTACGACCACACGCGGTCCAGGATCTGCGCCTTGCTGAGCACCCGCCGCGGATTGCGCATCAGGAAGCGCAGCAGCTCGAACTCGGTCGCGGTCAGGTGGATGTTGTCCCCGCCCCGCGACACCTCGTGACTGTCCTCGTCCAGGGTCAGGTCGCCGACGACGAGAGTGGAGTCGGGCCGCCGGTCGGCGGCGCCGGAGCGCCGGATCAGCCCGCGCAACCGGGCCACGACCTCCTCCAGGCTGAACGGCTTGGTGACGTAGTCGTCGCCGCCCGCGGTGAGCCCGGCGATCCGGTCCTCCACCGCGTCCTTGGCGGTCAGGAAGAGCACGGGCACGTCGGGCAGTTCGCGGCGCAGCCGCTGGAGGACGGCCAGGCCGTCCATGTCCGGCAGCATCATGTCCAGGACGACGGCGTCGGGCCGGAACTCGCGGGCCGTCCGGACGGCGCCCTGCCCGTCGCCCGCGCTCCTGATCTGCCAGCCCTCGTAGCGCAGAGCCATGCTCAGCAGTTCGGTGATCGACAGCTCGTCGTCCACCACAAGCACGCGGACGGGGCTCCCGTCCGGCCTCAGCAGTTCGGTGCGCCCCTGGGGCGAGATCGTGGTCATGCCGGACACCCTGTCGGGGCCCTCTGAGAAGACGCTTTCCCCCGTCTGTGATTTCGCTGAGAAACACACAGGCGGCTCTCAGGGAACACCTGGGAACCGCCCGTCCCCGCCCGCGCCTTCAGAACAACCCGTCCGGCTCCCTGGCGAACTCCCGCACGGGGAGGCTGATTTCACCGGCCTCCGACGACCGGGGGACCACCTCCCAACCGGTCATCAGACGCGTGTCGAGGACGACGACCCCGTGCCGTCCGCCGACCGCCAGATGCAGATCGGGCCCGGCGGCAGCGACCAGCTCCCCGCTCACGGCCCCGCCCGGCACCAGCTCCGTCACGTCGCCGGTGGCGGCCCGCGCCGCCGGGGCGAGGAGCCCGAATCGCTCGACGTGGTCCACCACCCGGCAGGGCTCCCGGCCCAGCGACTCCGGCCAGCCGCCGAGAGCGACGGCCCGCGCGTGCAACTCCTCCACCTCGGAGGCCCGTTCGGCCGCCGTCCCGGGCAGGGCCGCCCGCACCGCCCGCTTTTCGGCGTACGGGATCCGGTCCGGCACCCGGAGCGCGGCCCGCAGCAGCTCCTCCGTCCGCCGGGCGGCCATCAGCGGGCCGGCGCCCAGCCAGGAGAAGCAGACGGCGCCCTGCTCCAGCAGCCGGGCCGGACCGCGCTCGACGGCGGTGATCCCGACCTTGACCATGCCGGGCCCGAACCAGGCCAGGTACACCCGGTACGGCCGCGGATCGTCGGCCAGGGTGTCGGCGGCCACCGAGTGCGCCCGGTCCAGCCGCGCGCACTCCTCGCACCGGGCGCCTCTGCTCCGGCCCGGCACCCCGGCCGCCACCGGACACGTGTTCCCCCGCGCCCCCACACACCGCCGCACGGCCCCCTCCGGCACGGCGAAGGCCACCCGCTTCCCCCAGGACAGCCCACTGCGCCGGCCCCCGTCCCAGACCAGCACGGGGCCGTCCGCCGTCCACCGCAGCCCCGAGCACTTCCACACGCGTCGCATCACCCGCGAGCGTAAGGGCGACCACTGACAGCGCCCTGGGCCCCTGGCCGGCCCGGAGGTTTCACTCGACAGGCGCCAGAGGCCTGGCTCCGGCGCCGGCCTCACCCGGCACCACCACCACCCGCGCGCGCCGCCGCCCCCGTCCCGCGAGGCGGCAGCCGACGCAGCCCGGGTGCCCTTCGCGGGCCTGGGCGTCCCGGACCCGCATGCCCCACTGGTGCCGCGGCCGCACGCCGGGCGGCTTGCCCCAGCCGGACAGGTGCAGCGCCCAGGTCACCAGCACGCTCGCCGCGACGACCACCAGGCCGCCGGCCACCCCTGCCGCCGAGGCCGCGCAGACACCCCAGCCCAGCACGGCGGTTCCGGCGGTCGCGACACCGACACCGGTCCAGCCGGCGCTCGTGTGACCCTCGTCGTACAGACTCATACGGCAGCCTCCAAGGACAGCGACAGCTTTCCCTCACGAGCTAAGACATTTACCGAACGAATATCTCACGAGCTAAGGGATTACGGAAGATGGACGGCACGCCCCGACCGCCCGCCGATCCGGCGCAGGCGCTGTCGGCGATGGACCACCTGATCGCCGCCCACCTGATCGGCCAGCAGGAACTGGCCCGGCGACTGGGCCTGAACGTCACCGACCTCACCTGCTTCGGCTTCGTCCTGGAGGCGGGCGAGGCACTGCTCACGGCCGGCGACCTCGCGGCCCGGGCCCATGTGACCACCGGCGCGGTCACCGGAATCCTCAACCGTCTCGAACGCGCGGGCTTCGTCACCCGCCGCCCCGACCCGGCCGACCGCCGCCGCGTCCGGGTGGCCCCCGTCCCGGACGCCGTGACCCGCGTCGAGGCCGTGTACGCCGGCCACTACCAGCGCGTCACGGCCCTGTTCGCCGACTACTCCCCCGAGGAACTCTCGGTCATCACCGACTGGTTCACCCGGGCGACGGCCCTGGCCCACGAGTACCTGGAGAAGCTGAACCGCAACGACCCGGAGGAGGACTGCTGACCGCCCACCCCGGCACCGGGCTCGCGCCACCGCCGGCGACCGTCCACACCCGGCGCCGATGCGCGGGCCCGGGGCCTCGGGGCCGGCGCTTTCGTCGGGGTCGACACGGTGGCCGCATCCCTACAAAACGCCGAAGGCCCCGGATCTCTCCGGGGCCTTTAACCTGTGTGCACTCGGCAGGATTCGAACCTGCAACCTTCTGATCCGTAGTCAGATGCTCTATCCGTTAAGCTACGAGTGCTTGTTCTTTTGTTTTCGTCTTCCGCTCCCGGCCCTTCCGGCCCGCTCGCGGCGACAGGAAGAACATTACATGACTGCCGCCGTCATGTGAAATCCGATCCGCATACCCCTTGTGACCTGCGAAAACGTGGATCAGGGCGGTTGGAGCCGACAACGCCGAAGCCCCGGTCCTGGGACCGGGGCTTCGGGATGAGCGCGGAGGCGGAGGGATTTGAACCCTCGATGGGCTTTAAGACCCAAACCGCATTAGCAGTGCGGCGCCATAGACCGGACTAGGCGACGCCTCCAGCACAACCACTCACGCGAGCGCGCGACTGGTGCGTGCAGATGATGACACAGTCGAGCGTGCTGTCACCAATCGACCCCTACGGTACTAGGCACCCGGGTCACAGGGCAAAGGGCTTCGCCCGGCGGTGCGGCGCCGCAACGTCCGGGCGCCGTGGGCGTTGATCAGGGCATGGTCTCTGTCATGTCGGTCGTCCCGCGGGGCGTCCTGGTGTCGGCCCTCGCCGCCCTCTCGGTCCCGTCCCTGTCCGTCCTCACCGCCGCACCGGCAACGGCCGCCCCGGCGGCAACGGCGTCCCCGGCAGTAACGGCGGCATCGGCGGCCCCGGCTGCCACCGCCGTGCCCACCCCGCCCGGCGCGGCCCTCATGCCCCCGCCGGCGCGGCCCGAGGACGAGACCGGTGATCACCTGACCGTCGTCGTTCGGCACGCCGGCCGCGGGCTGGACGGTACGTACCAGGTGTCCTGCCACCCCACGGCCGGGACCCACCCGGACGCGGCGGGAGCCTGCCGGACGCTCGACGCGAACACGCAGTGGGGGCGCGACACCTTCGCCCCGGTCGCCCCCGACAGCGTCTGCACCCTGGTCTACGGCGGGCCGGCCACCGCCCGGGTCACCGGCACCTGGGCCGGCCGCCCGGTCGACGCCGCGTACGACCGGGGCAACGGGTGCGAGATCGGGCGGTGGGACCGGATGGTGCCGCTGCTGCCGGACCTCGGTTCGCCCGCCTAGGCGGTGCCCTGCGCGGCCGCCGCGCAGGTGGCGGCCGTCGCTCACGTAAAGGTCCCGCGAAGGTCTCGCGGATCCCGGACCAGGGCGCGGCACGACCGGGACGCGGCCCGGCCGCACGACGGACGCGTACGGTCACATGTTCGCCGTCACTTCGTCGTGCGACCTCCCTCTCATCCGGCGTCGCGAGCGCAACCCGTGCCTTTAGACTCCCTCGCGTGACACCCTGCGGGCCGGTTGGCAAGATGGCCCGAGCGGTAGGCAAGGTGCGGTAACAAGGAGGAAGCGTCTCGTGAGCAGCAGGCCATCCCGAGGCGCTGCTCGCCTCGCAGCCATACTCGACGCGCTGCCCGATGCGTTGGTCCTGGTCAACGCCAACGGAACCGTCGTCAACGCCAACACCATCGCCCTGGAGGCCTTCGAGGCGCCGGGGACCGCGCTCGTCGGGCGCGGGCTGCTCGATCTGCTGCCGCAGTTCGACTCCCGGCTCATCCCCGGCTCCATGCGGCGGCCCGATCACATGGACCCGCGCGGGCGGACCAAGCCGACCCGCATGATCGCGCGGCGGACCGACGGGACGGAGTTCCCGGTCGAGGTCACGAGCGCGAATCTGGAGAACGGGCAGCAGGCGTACGACGGTTACGGCTACACCGGTGACGAGCTGCTGATGCTCGTGGTGCGGGACCTGTCGGGAACCGTGGACACCGAGGCCGAGCTGGCCCGTTCGCAGCGGCAGACCGAGATGATCCTGCGGGCGGCCTCGGAGGGTGTCGTCGGCACGGACACCGACGGGCGGATCGTGCTGGTCAATCCGGCCGCCGCCCAGATACTGGGATACCGGGCCGGTGAGCTGGGCGGCAAGGAGCTGCACACCCTCGTGCTGCACTCGCGCGCCGACGGCTCGCCCTTCCCGTACGCGGAGTCCCCGCTCGCCGACACCCTGCGCTCCGGACGCAAGCACCGGGTGCGCGGCCAGGTGCTGTGGTCCAAGGCCGGGGAGCAGGTCGCGGTCGATCTGACCACCGCGCCCGTGCGCGACGGCGACCAGCTCGTCGGCGCCGTGATGACCTTCGCCGACCGCCGGCCGTACGACGACCTCGCCGACGAGAAGTCCGCCCTGGAGAAGGCGCACGCCGAGGAGTTGGAGCGGCTCTCCGAGGAGCACGCCTCCGACCTGACCGCGCTGCGCCAGGCGCACGTCACCGAACTCGAGGAACTGCGCGAGCAGCACCAGGAGGAGCTGGCGGCCGGCGAGGACCGGTACGCCGCCCTCGGCGAGCGGGAGAAGGACCGTTACGAGGCGCTCGCCGGGCGGCACGAGCAACTGCTCACGCTGCTGGGGCGGTCGCTGCGCGGGCCGCTGGACGAACTCCGCCGCGAGCTGGCCGTTCTCGCCGCCGACGACGCCGGCCAGCTCTGGCCGGAGGCCAACCAGGTGCTGCACCACCTGTCCGCCGGGTACTCGCGCATCACCACGCTGATCGACAACGTGCTCGGCTACCAGCACCTAGACGCGGGCAGCGAGGACATCACCCGGACGAAGGTGATGCTGGACGCCGTCGTCGCGGCCGGGGTGGACGGGGCCGTCGAGCTGATCGGGCCGGGACGGGTGCAGTTCGCCGTGCACGCGCCGCCCATCGAGGCCGAGGTCGACGCCCAGCGTCTCGCCACCGCGCTCGCGCATCTCGTCGCCGACGTGGCCGGGGTCGACGCCACCGGCAACGCGCCCGTCTCGGCGGGCGGATACATGGACAACACGGTCGTGGTCGCGGCCGCCCAGCGCGGTGAGGTCGCGCGGATCGAGGTGCGCGGGCCGTACAGCGGGGGAGACCCGGTGCACGAGCCGATCGTGCGGGGCATCGTCCGGGCGCACGGCGGGGTGCTGCAGACGCACGAGGTGCCCGGCATGAGCGGCAGCGCGTTCGTGCTCGAAGTGCCGCTCGGCGGTGGGGCCGGGGCGGTCGCCGCCCCGGCCCCGGCCGCGGTGGAGGCCGCGGCGGAGAGCGCCGGACCGGGTGCCGGTGGCGGACGGCGCCGGGCCCGCCGGGCCTCGACCGACGCCTTCCTGGAGAGCGACGTTCCGGCCGAGTCCGGTGAGCCCGCCGACGGCGGGGCGGAGTCGCCCTCGCCGACCGGGCGCCGCAGGCGTGCGGCGGCCGCCGTCGAGGCGGCGGCGCCGGTCGTGGCCGAGGCCCAGGACGGCGCGACCGGACGGCGGCGCGGCCGGGCCGCCGATCCCGGCGCCGGTGGTGACGGCGTGAGCGAGGGCGCCGTGATGACGGCGGCCGAGCATGCCGCGGGCACCGCCGCCGCGGGCAACGGGCTCGGCGCCGCCGTGCCCCCGCAGGGCGTGCCCCTGCCTTCGGGCCGCCGTGCCCGGCGTGACTCCGACGCACCGCAGGCCGCCCTGCCGCCCGCGCTGCCCGCGGCCGGTGCGGAGCAGGCCGGTGCGGCCGACGACGCGCAGCCGACCGGCCGGCGCCGCCGGGCCCTGGCCGCGGCGCAGGAGCGGGCGGCGGCGCAGGAGGCCGGCGCCCGTACGGTCTTCGCCCTGCCGCCCGCCGACGCCGACCGCTCGCCCGGACCCACCGCGACGGCGACGGGTGTCGCCCAGGTGACCGGTCAGGCGCCGGTGGCCGCTCAGGCACCGGTGACCGCTCAGCCCCCGGTGGCCGTCGCCGGCGGCACTGACGGCACGGACGACGACGGTCGGCACGACGCCATGACGCCCGATCAGGCCGAGGACCACACCCCGCCGCAGCCGCACCCCACCAGCGCGCCGACCGGCCGCCGCCGACGGGCCGTGGCCCGGCCGGACGAGGCGGCGCGGGCGGCGGAGCCGGTTCAGGGCGCCGCCCCGGCCGGGGACGCGCACGCCCAGACGGGTCCCGCTCAGGCGGCTCCGGCCGTCCCGGCCCAGGCGGGTCCTGCGCAGCCGGTTCCCGGGCAGGCCGTCGCCGGGCCGGCCGGGCAGCCGATGCCGACGCCGGGGCACGGGCTTCCGGCGCAGGGTGCGGCCGCGGCGGCGGGTCCCGGTCAGCCGGGCGGTGCGCCTCAGGCCGGTGTGCCGGCTCAGGCCGGTCCCGGTCGGCCGGCGGCGCTGCCGCACGCCTCCGTACCCGCGCAGGGCACCCACGGCCAGGGCGTACCCGTACCCCCCGGCCGGCCCGTTCCGGCACAGGTGGCGCCGGGCGGACCCGTACCCGCACAGGGCGCTCACGGCCGGCCCGTACCGCCCGCGCAGGGCACCCACGGCCAGGGCGTACCCGTGCAGGGCGCCCCGGCCCAGGCGGTGCCCGTGCCCGCGCAGGCCGGGCCCGAGGCGCACCCCCCGGTCCAGGGGCAGCGGGCCGTCGGGCAGGCCGCTCCCCCGGCCGGTGCTCCGGCCGCCCAGCCGTTGCCCGCCGAGGCGGCCGCCGGCCGGGCGCCGGCAGCCCAGGGCGGGCCGGCCACCCCGGCCGCAGGCGCCCCCGCGGCCGCCGTGCCGCACCAGTGGCCCGGCGCCGACGCCACCTCCGGCGCGGGCGTGGCCGTACCCCCGGCCGGTCCGGCCGCCACCCCTGCCACAGGCACCCCGCTTCCCGCGGAACACGCCGCCGCTCAGCCGCTGCCGCCCGCGCAGCCCCTGCCCGCCGAGGCGCCGGGGAACGCCGGCGATCCGAACTCCACTCAGGGCCGGGCGATCAGTGTCCGTACGCTCGGGCAGGGCGTGCCGTTCGCGCGGCAGGCCCTGCAGGTGCAGCAGCCGACGCCCACCCCGCCCCCGCACACCCCCGGCGGATCCGGGCGCCGGCGGAAGCTGGGCACGCCGCCCGACCCGGCCGCACGCCAGGAGACGCAGCCGGAGCAGGGCGCCCGGCCGCATCCGCCGGCCGAACAGCCGCCCGCCCAGCCCTCGCTCGCCGGGCAGTCCAGGCTCGCCCCCACCGCCGAGGGCGGCGGACGGTCGTACGCCATAGGCGCCCCGGACGCGAACGCGGCCGAGGGACCGGAGCCGCTGGACGGTCCCGGCGGGGCCGTGGAGGTCGCCGACACCCCGCGCCCGCAGCCGCTGGACGACGAGCTGCCGCCGGAGCCGCTGGACAACCCCCGCCGGCTGCTGGTGTGGCCCGCACCGGACGTGACGACCCAGCAGGCGCTGAGCGACCGCGGCTACCGGCCGGTCGTCGTGCACTCCCGTGAGGAGGTCGACGCTCAGATCGCGGCCTTCCCCGCCGCGCTGTTCGTGGACCCGCTCACCGGCCCGATCACCCGTACCGCGCTGCAGTCGCTGCGCCAGGCGGCGGTCGCCGCCGAGGTGCCGGTGCTGGTCACGGCCGGACTGGGGCAGGCGACGCGCGAGGCGGCGTACGGCGCCGACCCCGCCGTCCTGCTGAAGGCGCTGGCGCCGCGGGACAGCGAGCAGCATCCGCCGCGCGTGCTGCTGATCGAGGAGCACGCGGAGATCGCGCTGGCGCTGACGTCGACGCTGGAGCGGCGCGGTATGCAGGTGGCGCGGGCCGCGAGCGACGGCGACGCGGTGACGCTGGCGGGGCAGTTCCGGCCGAACCTCGTGGTGATGGACCTGATGCAGGTGCACCGCCGGCAGGACGGGTTCAGCGGGATCATCGACTGGCTGCGCGCGAACGGGCAGCTCAACCGCACCCCGCTCGTCGTCTACACCGCGGCCGTCGATCCGGCCGACCTGCCCAGGCTGGGCTCCGGTGAGACCGTGCTGTTCCTCGCCGAGCGGTCCACCAGCCCCGAGGTGCAGAGCCGGATCGTCGACCTGCTGGCCGGCATCGGCACGAACTGAGCGGCGAGGGCGCTCCGCCGTCGTACCCGCCCCGCACGAACGGACAGCCCCCGGCGCGCAGCCGGGGGCTGTCCGTTCACACGGCGATCGTCAGCCGAGCCTGGTCACGTCCAGGTCGCCTGCCGCGTACTGCCTGCGGAGCACCTTCTTGTCGAACTTGCCGACGCTGGTCTTCGGGACCGTCGGGATGATCGTCCAGCGCTCGGGGAGCTGCCACCGGGCGATCTTTCCCTCCTCGGCGAGGAACGCGCGCAGCGTCTCGAAGTCGGCGCTCGCGCCCTCCCGCAGGACCACCGTGGCGAGCGGACGCTCGCCCCACTTGTCGTCCGGCACGGCGACCACGGCGGCCTCCGCGACGTCCGGGTGGGACATCAGCGCGTTCTCCAGCTCGACCGAGGAGATCCACTCGCCGCCGGACTTGATGACGTCCTTGGCGCGGTCGGTGAGGGTGAGGAAGCCGTCGGGCGAGATGGTGCCGACGTCGCCGGTCTTCAGCCAGCCGTCCTCGCTGAACTTGTCGGCGGGACGCAGCGGTTCGCCGTCGGGGCCGTTGTAGTAGGCGCCCGCGATCCACGGGCCGCGCACCTCGAGCTCGCCCGCCGACTCGCCGTCCCACGGGATGCGCTCGCCGCCGGGGCCGGTGAGCCGGGCCTCGACGCCGACCGCGAAGCGGCCCTGGGTCAGGCGGTACCCGAACTCCTCGTCGGTGCCGACCGCGTGGGCCGGCGGGCGGGCCACCGTGCCCAGCGGGGAGGTCTCCGTCATGCCCCAGGCGTGGCAGACCCGCATGCCGAGCGCGTCGAAGGCCTCCATCAGGGAAGGCGGGCAGGCCGATCCGCCGATGGTGACCTGGACGAGGGCGGAGACGTCACGGGGGCGGGCGGTCAGCTCGGCGAGCAGACCCTGCCAGATGGTGGGGACGGCCGCCGCATGGGTCGGCCGCACCTGTTCGATCATCTCGGCGAGCGGGGCGGGCTGCAGGAAGCGGTCCGGCATCAGCATGTTGACGCCGGTCATGAACGCGGCGTGCGGCAGGCCCCAGGCGTTGACGTGGAACTGGGGGACCACGACCAGCGAGGTGTCCTGGTCGGTCAGGCCCATCGACTCCGCCATGTTGACCTGCATGGAGTGCAGGTAGACCGAACGGTGGCTGTACACCACGCCCTTGGGGTCGCCGGTGGTGCCGGAGGTGTAGCACATCGCGGCGGCCTGGCGCTCGTCCAGCTCCGGCCAGTCGTAGGCGGTGGGCCGGCCGGCGATCAGTTCCTCGTACTCGTGCACGCGCGCGGTGGCGCCCTCGAGCGGGGCGCGGTCGCCGGGACCGGAGACGACGATGTGCTCCACCGTCGGGAGCTTCGTCAGCAGCGGCGCGAGCAGCGGGATCAGCGAGCCGTTGACGATGACGACGCGGTCGGCGGCGTGGTTGACGATCCACACCAGCTGCTCGGCGGGCAGCCGCAGGTTCAGGGTGTGCAGCACCGCGCCCATGGAGGGGATGGCGTAGTACGCCTCGACGTGCTCGGCGTTGTTCCACATCAGCGTCGCGACGCGGTCGTCGTCCCGGACCCCGAGTCCGTCCCGCAGCGCGTGGGCGAGCTGTGCCGAGCGGGCCCCGATCTCGGCGAAGGTGCGGTGGTGCGGCTCGGCCTCTCCGGTCCAGGTGGTCACCCGCGACTCCCCGTGGACCGCCGACCCGTGGGTCAGAATCCTCGAGATCAGCAGCGGTACGTCCTGCATGGTGCTCAGCACGGCGGTCCTCCCGGGCGACTTTGCCTACGCGGTGGTCGAGGTTGCGCTGATTCTGCGCACATACCGCGCGGTATGTCACTAGGAGAGGCGACACAGTTTGACGACGGTCGTCCGAGTCCGGCCGGCCCCGCGCGACGGCCCTAGCGGACCAGGCCCAGTTCGGGGTCCTCGCGCAGCTTGCTCAGGGCCCGGGAGACCGCCGACTTCACCGTGCCCACCGAGACGCCGAGCACCTCGGCCGTCTGGACCTCGCTGAGGTCCTCGTAGTACCTGAGGACGACCATCGCCCGCTGCCGCGCGGGCAGTCTGGTGATCGCGCGCCACATGGCGTCGCGCAGCGCCTGCCGCTCGGCGGGGTCGCCCGCGCCGGGCACGGGCTCGGGTTCGGGCAGCTCCTCGCAGACGAACTCGTCCACCCTGCGCTTGCGCCATTGCGAGGTACGGGTGTTGAGCAGCGCCCGGCGCACATAGCCGTCCAGCGCCCGGTGGTCCTCGATCCGCTCCCAGGCCACATAGGTCTTGGTCAGCGCGGTCTGCAACAGGTCCTCGGCGTCGCTCGGGTTGGCGGTCAGCGACCGCGCGGTGCGCAGCAGCACCGACTGGCGGGCCCGCACGTACGACGCGAACGACGGGAACGAGTGGGTCTGCCGCGCCGGTGCGGCGGCGGCCGAGGCGCTGGTGCAGACGGGTGTGGTCATGGCTCCACGCTAGGAGCGGACCGGCCGCCCTGGGATCGGCCCCAGGTCCCGATGCCGGGTCCCCCTCAGGTTGTAGGGGTGGGGCCGTCCCCACCTCCTGAAGGTGGACCGCGTGATGACGGCCCCTGAGGGTTCTCCCCTGCGGGCCCGCCCTCGGGCCGCCGGGTTCAGGCCCGCGACAGGCCCTCGGGCCGCCGGGTTCAGGCCCGCGACAGGCCCTCGGGCCGCCGGGTTCAGGCCCGCGACAGGCCCTCGGGCCGCCGGGTTCAGGCCCGGCGCCGGCGTCCGCGGGTCCTGCCGCCACCGGGGCCGGCGAACCGGGAAACGGCTGCGCGGCGGTGCCGAAGCACCGCCGCGCAGCCGTCCTACGACCCTGAAGCACGCCTCGCGGGGACCCTCACCACAAGGGCCCCCGCCCCCGGCTCACCACAGCGGGGTGAAGCGGAAGGCCACGTTCTCGGTGCCCTGCTGGAGGGCCGTGAGATCGGAGCCGTTGACCTGTGCGACGTTCCCGCCGTTGTCGCGGCCGACGCCGCTGCCGCCGAGGCTCGTCACGCCGGCGATGGATCCGTCGCCCGCGAGGGCGCCGTTGTCCGCACCCGCGACGCCGGTGAAGAGGGCGGCTGCGAGTGGTAGTGCGGAGACGGCGGCCAGAACGCGGGCGGTACGGATACGTGCCATGTTGTCCCTCCAGAACCGGGCTCCTTCCGGCCGAGGCGGCCGGAAGGTCCGTGAAGTGCGGCTGGCGCCAGGGCGGTTGGCCGACCGCCCCGGCTGGTGTGAACGACGTCGCGCATCCAGACTTGCCCACCGAATCCCGGCGAACCACCCCTTAAGTCCTCATTCGCACGCAAGCGTGATGACATATCGATAAACCCCTTTCGCCGCCTTTCCCCACTCCGCGCCGCACCGGCTCGCGACCCGAACTCCCCCCTCCCCGACCGGCACAAGGGACGAATCGTTCCGCCCCGTTCCCGGCGAAAATCCCCCGTTCCCGGCACGTCACCCCGCCTCCCTCTTCCCTTTTTCGAACGTACGTACGAACATGGATCCATGGCCACCACCGACCGGCAGGCCGCGACGCTGGCCCTCGCACACGCCCTGTCAGCCGCCGAGCGCGGACTGGCCGTCATCCCCCTGTCCCGGAGCAAGCTCCCGGCCCTGCGCTCCCCCCACCACGACGGCTCCGGCCCGGCCTCCTGCCACGGCGAGTGCGGCCGTTTCGGGCACGGTGTGTACGACGCCTCAACGGACCCCGCCCGCATCCGCGAGCTGTTCGCCGCCGCGCCCTGGGCCGGCGGCTACGGCATCGCCTGCGGGCTGCCCCCGCACCACCTCATCGGCGTCGACCTCGACACCAAGACGGGCACCGACGCCTCGGCCGCGCTGCGCGAACTGGCCCTGCGGCACCTGTTCACGATCCCCGCGACGGTCGTGGTGATCACTCCGAGCGGCGGCCGCCACCTCTGGCTGACCGGCCCGCCGGACGTCGTCGTCCCCAACTCCGCGGGACGGCTCGCCCCCGGCATCGACATCCGGGGCGCCGGCGGCTACCTCGTCGGCCCGGGTTCCCGCACCGACCACGGCGTGTACGCGACCGCCCCGGGGACCGCCCACCTGGGCCCCGCCGCCTGCCCGCCGGCCCTGCTGCACCTGCTCCTGCCCCCGCCGCGCTCGGCACACCCGGCACCGCCGCCGGCGGGCGACCACGGGCGGGGACTGATCCACTTCGTGCTCACCGCGCACGAGGGCCAGCGCAACACCCGCCTGTTCTGGGCGGCCTGCCGCGCCTACGAGAACGGCATCGGCCCCGCCCTGCTGGTCCCCCTGATCGAAGCGGCCGTCGACACCGGCCTGACCGAACGCGAGGCCCGCGCGACGATCGCCTCGGCCGCCCGCATGACGGGCCACCGGCCCTGACGCCCCGCGCGCCGGGCGTCACCGCCGGGGATAACCGATGGAACAGGAATCCACCGTTGGTTAGCCTCGCGCGAATGGAGATTCGGGCTTTCGAAGAAAGTGACTGGCCGCAGACCTGGCCGTTCATGGAGCCGATAATCCGCAAGGGGGACACCTTCTGCTACGACCCGCTCCAGAGCGAGGCGCAGGCCCACGAGATGTGGGTGGTCCCGCCGCCGGGGCACGTCGTGGTGGCGGTGGAGGACCGGCGCGTGATCGGCACCTCGAACATGTATCCCAACCGACCGGGGCCCGGTTCGCACATCGCCAGCGGGAACTTCATGGTCGCGCCCGAGGCACGCGGGCGGGGCGTCGGCCGGGCACTGGGCGAGTACCTGCTCGACTGGGCGCGCGGCAGCGGCTTCACCGGCGTGCAGTTCAACGCCGTCGCGGCCTCCAACGCACCGGCGCTCGGACTGTACGACCGTCTCGGGTTCGCCGTCGTCGGCACCGTTCCCGGCGCGTTCCGGCATCCGTCGCTGGGCCCGGTCGGCCTGCACGTCATGTACCACGCATTCGAATCGGTCCGCGGATAGGCCGCGCCGGGCGGCCGCCCCGCACCGGGCCCGGCGCTAACGTGGCAGCGCGTCGAAAGCCCGACAGCGCCGAAGGAGCACGCGGCATGGAGATCGTGACGTCCCAGAAGATCACCACGTTCCTGATGTTCGAGGGGAACGCGGAGGAGGCGATGGCCTTCTACACCTCGCTCTTCGACGACGGCGAGATCGTCGGCGTCACCCGCTACGGCGCCGACGGCCCCGGCAAGGAGGGGACCGTGCAGCACGCCACGTTCTCGCTCGCCGGCGGGCAGTTCATGTGCATCGACAGCCCCGTGAGCCACGGTTTCACCTTCACCCCCGCGATGTCCCTCTTCGTCCAGTGCGAGGACGAGGCGGAGATCGACCGTCTCTACGCGGCCCTCGTCGACCGGGGCACCGCGCTCATGCCGCTCGGAGACCACGGTTTCAGCCCCAAATTCGGCTGGGTCAACGACCGCTTCGGCGTCTCCTGGCAGCTGAACCTCCCCGCCTGAGCCCGCCCGCCCCCGGCCCCCGGCGCCAGCGGCCGGCCGGGAACCCGTACGTCCCCTCTTCCATCCTCCTGATCAACGAGTCCCGAACCGCACTGACCACGACCAGGCGGCCGGGGCTCATCACCGGGGGAAGGACCCGACTCTTGCGCGACAAGCTCGGACGTACGATCACCGGCGCAGCAGTGCTCGCCCTCACCGCCACCGGTGCCATCACGGGAACGGCCCACTGGGCCTGGATGTGAGATGCCCAGGTTCAAGCGGAGCCACACAGCGGCCGGATGGCTGGCGGCAGCCGTGCTGCTGACGTCCGGATGTACCGCCCTCGACAGCAGCTCTGCCGACGACGCGGGGGAGGGCGCGTCCTACGAGCAGGCGTACGCCGACCACGAGCCGTTGCACGTGGTCGGCTACCCCTCCACCGGCTCATTGCGGGTCGTCCAGGAACTCGTGTGGGACATCGCCGACGGCAAGGCGGACGAGCTGCGCAAGCTGGCCACCGGCGACAGCGGCGAGGCGGAGGCCAGGAAGACCGGCGAGAACTGGATCAAGGCTTTCGGCACCGGCGCCGACGGGAAGGTGACGGGTGACTTCTACGACGGCGGTTCGGAGCGCCAGGTCGTGGTCCTGTACTTCCACGACACCCGGCAGAAAGCGGAGTTCACCGTTCGACTCGACGGCGACACGGGCGGGGAGAACTGGCGCGTCCTGATGAAGTCGCCCGATTTCAAGGACGCCACCCGGACCCCCGGCTGGGCGCCGAAGGAACCGGGAGGAACCGGCTCCAGGATGAAGAACAACGGCTGACCAGCCGGCTCCCACGCGGAAGGGGTGCCCCTCGACGAGGGGCACCCCTTCCGGCATGCGACGCTCATGACCTGTGCGGAGGCGGTGGGATTTGAACCCACGGTGACATCGCTGCCACGACGGTTTTCAAGACCGCCTAGCTACTACCGTCTACAGCCTTTTGACCTGCTCCTTTCCTAGAACGTCAGTGTCCTGGGCCGCTTTCTGGCCAGAGGATGGCCACCGAGCAGTCTCCCGGCCCACCTACAGTCGGCCTGTACGGTCAAGATCACCACTCGCCACGAATGCGGTTTGCGTCGAGGAGCCGTGCCAGTGCACTGCTGCGGGCGAACAAGTTGGGAAGCGGCCGAACCACTGGTGGGCGCTAGCCCTTCAGCGCCGTGATCAACGCTGCCAGAGCAGAAAGCATGCCTGCCCCTGCGGTGATCCCAGTGAGCCAAAGCGTGGCCCTGGTGTAGCGAGTCTCGCTAGTCTCCTCATTGAGAGGGCCGTCCATCTTCGTCACGGCGGTACTCCACCCTCCGGCCCGGTTGTCCGCCAGCCAGGCCCTAGCAAGTTGCGCCCCGTTCTCACCGTGCCAGCGGTGAGAACGGGGCATCCGTGACTCTGAGTGAAGCTGTCCGGGTCCCGAGAGACCAACTAGACGGCCACTTACGGCAACACCCGGACGCCAGCTGCTGAGTTGACCTAGGCTTCTTCCCTGCTGCGCGGACAGGGACGGACGCACACGGACATCGCCGGACGTGAGCGGCCACGCGCGGACGCCTAACAGGGGGGCCATG
Source organism: Streptomyces sp. NPDC038135 (assembly GCF_055601245.1). Lineage (NCBI taxonomy): Bacteria > Bacillati > Actinomycetota > Actinomycetes > Kitasatosporales > Streptomycetaceae > Streptomyces > Streptomyces sp. NPDC038135. The sequence continues at coordinate 187,745 of NZ_JBVJXS010000003.1, forward strand.
AGTAACAGCTTGGTTAAGCAGCTGAATGATCTTCACGCGCGGGCAGGTCATCCGACCTACAGGGAGCTTGAGCGCCTCGTGCGAGCCCAGCAAGGCCGGCTACCTATGGGCCGCTCCACTATCCAGGAGAAGCTCTCCGGAAAAACTCCAGCGAAACTCACGCAAGTCTTGTCTCTGGTTGCCGCTATGGCAGAATACGGACGACTCAACGGTGCGCCGCTAACTCCACAGGAGGTCGATGAAAACAGTTGGCGGGCGAAGTATGTTGCGGCAACTGGTAATCAGGTACACACCCAAAGCCCTGAAATACAAAATGCGTCACCGATGCAGCCAAAGCGAACATGGGACCCGGCGCCTCTCAGGCATGCGGGAATGACAGATCTCGTGGACTTAGTCGCACAATCTGAGGGCGCACCGCCTGTGACGTGGATTCCGCACGTAACGAGCGAAATGTTTCGTGCCGGAATGTCCTGCGAAGGCCTCATGGAATGGCTTGCGGGCGGGAGTGTTAAAGACGTAGTTGAGTGCACGCAAGCACTCAATCAAATATTCCCGTTGCCGTCAGAAGAGGCTCCTACCCCCTGGGGCAACTGGTCTCCGGCTTACGGCGCATCGATAAGTCATTTGCTTCGCTATGCCGCTCGATTTCACGGACCCAACTCGGCACCGATGCTAGTAGTTGGTCTCCGTCGGGCTAACATCGGACACCTGGTGACACCGCTCCTTGCGTCTATTGCCACGTGGCACCTTGCCCACAATATCGAGAAGTCCGTTCAGCTACTTCGAGCGGCTGAACTATCCCTAGATGCTTCGAACCTCCTACGAAGCGTTGGAGGCCAGCGGGCGGATACACGAGTGCTCGAAGTCGTTCACCATTTCTTCGACACTGAGGCAATTAAGGACGCCGAAACGGTCTTGAGCGGCATGGCTTCCACCAGCGCAAAAAGGCTCATCATAGCACTTCGCGACCCCAGATCTAAGGGCTCTCAAGAATCCTTTATCCAGGCAATCCCTTGGAATCAGCGTTCAAAATATGCCGCTACATTGCGAGGCCAAGGTTTCAGCGAACTCGCCGATCAAATAGACCCCCCAGATACGGGATACAGCGACGAGCCACCTTTCTGAGGCGCTTGCAGCGACGAGCCTAACCAAGCAAGCGGAGGCAGTCCGACATGCCTCATGAGTCGACGGTTTCCGAAGCAGCATCCGTGGTCACGGACAAGCGACCGCTCTGATCTATGCGTCCGAGGTTCGCCCCCAGTCGGGGTTTCCATTCACGTCCAGCGGCATGGCTTCCAGACCTAGGTACCGAGGCCCAGCACCCGTCGCCGATCCCGCCAGCCGCTGATACAGAGCACCAGAACGCCTATGGGCAAGGTCGACGGTCCTGACATGTGCGAAGCCCTGCGATTCGTAGTACCGCCCAAGGGCTGGATTCGTCTTCCATGCGTCGACACGAAGCCAGGACTTACCCAACTTCGCTGCCTTTTCGGAGGCCCAGTCGAGCATCGAAGCACCCAACGAGATTCCGGCAGCATTCGCACGCACGATGATTCTGTGCGCGTAAAGGGCATCATCGGGGAAGTCGTTCGCAAGCCAGAATTCAGGGTCGGCGAACGCATCTACCGTGATGGTGCCAAGATATTCAGCGCCGTCGACAACCAGGTATGCGGAACCCCGCTTGATATCTTCAGCGATCTTTTCCCTGTTGGGAGGATATTGCCACTGGTTGATTCCCCGCGCCTTCAACCGCTGGCCAGCCTCATCCCACATGGAAGCGATGATGTCGGCTTCATTTCGGCCGGCAGGCCGAATGGTGACGTCATCATGCATTGCTTTCCCCTGTTCCCAGCTCATAGCGGAGCACGTTCCGGTCTGTAGGCATTGCCGTAACGGTGACCCGCACCGGACCCGTCTCTGTGTAGCCGACCCGGGCCCTGACTAGCAGGGGAATCCCGGCCTCAACAGCCAGATCCGTGGCCTGCTTTGGGTTGGGCATCACTGCTGTGACGTCATCCACGTATCGAATTTGCTTATGCCCGATACTTGCCATGTACGCGATAACCCCTTCGGGGATATCGGCCGGTTCAGCGATGGGCGTGTTTTTAACAAGCTCGTGTGGATAGTAAGAATCCTCCGTCGACCACGGCTGTTCGTCTACAAACCGAAGCCGTCGCCGAACTAGGACGAGAGCGTCAGGCTGCAATCCGAGGCGCCGGGCGATATCCGGGCTGGCGGTCTCGATGCTGACTGAGATCTGTTGGCTCGGCGTTCGCCCCTGCTCCTGAATGTCTTGCACCCACGCATCCACACCCGCAGCCAGTCGCCTGTTGTGCTCTTCCGATCGGGAGGAGTTGTAAACGAGGACATCCTGCCGGTGGACCATGTAGGCACGACCCTGGTTGGCGAACACGAGCCCTTCGGCCACAAGCCGTTGCAGCCCGAGGCGCACAGTGTTGCGGGAAGCGTCGTACAGCTCCATCAGCTTCCGCTCGCTCGGCAGCTTGCTGCCCGGCGGATACTCCCCACTGTGGATCTTCGCCCGCAGGCTGGCCGCCAACTGCATGTACAGGGGATCTGAACGCGTCGCCATGCCCCCATCATGCCCCAGCCGTCCCACTGGTTGGTACAAGAGGAACCAAAAAGCTTGACAGCTCACACCGAGCGGTGCAGCATCATGGCTGCGCACTGGTTGGTACCAGTAAGACCAGAGGTGCCAATCGCTTGTCGTGCAGTCAGCGGGGATCGAGCTTCTTGTGCTTGATCCCAAGGGGTCCGGGACAGAGCGGGCCGAGGGCGCACCCGACCCTGGTCATTCGGGAGGGCTTAGACCGAAAGGTCACGTCTCCATACGCCTGAAATGGGAGCCCGTGTTCCCAAAGGAGACACACGCACCATCACACCGCCGCAGCGCTCGCCGCTGCGGCCGGTTGCCTCCGCTGCTCGTCTCGTACGAGCAGCGCTGAGGGGAGCCGGATGTTCCGACTTCAACGGCAAGCGCCCCCGGAGCGGCTACTCCGGGGGCGCGGTTCGGGCCGTTCCTGTGTGAGAGGAACCAGACCCAATGAAGAACATCGTCACTGTTCAGGACGCTGTTACCGCGTTCGCCGACTGGCGCGAGCCGACGGCTGCGGAGCTGGATGCGATCGAGCAGGAGTTGCCGCTGATCCTGGCGGAAGTTGACCTGCTCGACGCGCAGATCGTCACCCTGGACCGCGCCCCGTCCGAGCTGGACGCCCGCCGTACCCGCCGGGCGCTGGCCCGGGTGCTGGCGGAACGGGCGGCGCTGGCGAACCACGCGGCCACGGTGAGCCTGCCGGGCGGCGCGGCATGAACCGCAAGGGACGCATCCTGCTGGTACTCGCGCTGGTCGCGGTGGTCGGTATGGCGTTCCGCGTCTCGTGGAACGCACTGCGGGACATCGCCGGCGCCGTCGGCGCGGACGAAACGGCGGCGACGCTGTACCCGTTCGTGGTCGACGGACTCATGGCGCTCGCCCTGGTCGCCACCCTCGTTCTGGCCGACCGTGACCGGTCGTTCGCGCTCAAGGTCCTGGGCACCTACACGGCCGCCTCACTGGTCCTGAACTATGTGCACGGCCTGGTGCCCGAGCTGCACGGCCGTGGCGTCGACTGGGGACGGCTCGCCGACTGGGACCCCGCGAACTGGGCGCTCGTCCTGCTCGCAACGTCGCTTCCGGTCGGGTCGATCTACTTCGGGTCCGACCTGGTCGCCAAGGTGCTGCACCACCGCCCGGCCCCGATCCCGATCCCGGATGCGAATGCGGAGGAATCCACCAAGACCGAGATGATTCGGTCTACGGCTGACCTGCCGGAATCGACCCCGGTCCCGGCCACCGTGTCGGTGGTGCGGGTGCCCGATCCGGTCCCGGTGGACCTGGGGAAGTCGGCTCTTCCGTTCAAGCCCGTGCCCGCCCTCGCCCCGGTCGAGTCGGCCCCGGCCCGGTCGACCGTGGGTCGGTCGGTGGCGGCTGAGTCGACCCGGCCGCCCCGGACGACGTACCGGGTCCCGGACGCCGCCAAGACGCCCCGGACCCGGCGCACCCCGGAACAGCTCATGGCCGAGGCCCGCACCCTGACGGCCGACTGGCCCGACGGAAAGGTGACCGCCGAAGGTATCCGCCGGGCCCTGCGCACTTCCCCGGTCAACGCCCGCAAGCTGCGTGACGCGGTGCTCGCCGAGCGAGCCGCGTGATGGGGGCGCTGCCGGTCTTCCGGTGGCGCCTCGCCCCGGACGGCTACGCCACCCGCCGACAGCTCCGCGCCCAGGGCTTGCGGCCGGGTGGTCAGGAAGTGGCGGCGCAACTCGAACGGCCGCGCCGCCGCCGGCCCCCGCTCATCGCCTACCTGTACCGGGTCGACCTGGCCAAGCCCGTTCGGCCCATGACGGACGCGAAACGGGCAGCGCTGGCCAAGGCCAACGCCGCCCGCCGTGTCTGCCCCGCCTGCCTGCGTGATGCGGGCTACGTCATCCCCGCCGCGCTGGGCATGTGCGTGCCCTGCGCCTTCCCTGAACGCGCCCAAGCCCTGAGGAGTGCCTGACATGGGCAAGCCCGACACCCGCCGCCTGGACAAGGCCATCCAGCAGACGAACCGCAAGCTCGAAGCCGTCCGCAACCGCGAGATGTGGCCGCTGGACGGCCGCGAGCGCCGCGCCGTATTGGGAGCGCTCGCGTCCGGCTCCTATCGGATCACCCGGGGCGACAGCACCGCCCGTGCTGAGCGGAAGCTGGACACCGCCTGGCAGTCGGCGGAGACCCGACTGGTCGCGGAGATCGCCGCGCTGCACACCGAGCGCCAGCGCGTGGTGAACGAGGCCGCCGCCGCCCGGGCCGCGAAGAAGTCCTCCGGCTGGTGGTGACCAGCCCGGCCGGGCCGCACTGGTCCGGCCCTCTCGCCGCACCTTCCCCTCTCGCTTCGCCCCGCGTCGGGGCAGTCAGGAGTCTGCCGTTATGATCGGCACCGTCGTCCACCTGCACAAGGAAGAGCCCGAGCCCCTCGCCAACGAGGCGGCCGTGACCACGCTGACCGTGGTCCCCGACCCGCCGGCACCCCGGCCGGTCCCGCTGTGGCTGCGTTCCGGACGCGCCGTGCGCACAGTGGTCACGCACGAGGCCACGAAGACGACCGCCCGCACGGTGGCCAGGCACGGCCTGTACGTCGTCGGCGGCGCGCGGATCGTGGGCCGCCGGGCGTGGGACGGCCGCACCGCCGCACGGTACGAACGGATGTTGCGCGCGGCGGAAGCCGCGGGGAACTACGAGGCTGCGGCTGAGTGGGAGGAGCGCGGGCAGCGCTTCCGCGACGCTCGCCACCGCCGCCGCATGGATCTCCTGCACTCGCCCCTGGACGTGGCCAAGGGCGCCGCCGTGAGTGCCGGTATGGGCATCGGCGGCTTGGTCCTGCTCGGTATCGCGATGGCTGTAGCCACGAAGGACGCCACGGATGTGGTCACGCCGCTGATGGCGGTCGTGAAGTTCATCAACCTGCTGATCACCATCGTGCAGGTGGTGTGGGGCCCGCTGCTCTCCATCGGCCCGTTCCTCACCCTGCTCGCCCTCTGGGCCGTCGGCAGCAAGCAGCAGGCCGCACCTCAGTGGGCCCTGCCGGCAGGCGCCCGCAGCAACGAGGGCGAGCCGATCACGCCGTCGATCGTGGTCAAGGCCCTGCGCGACCTCGGCGTCCCCGCCCTGCGTAAGGCGATTCAGGAGATGGGCGACGCCGGCGCGTCGATGCTGTCCCCGATCGTCATCGCCGGATGCGGCGTCGAAGTCGACGTCACCCTCCCCTCCGGAGTGTCCACGATCGAGGTGCAGAACCGACGCCGCAAGCTCGCCGAGAACCTCTCCCGGCACGAACACGAGGTGTTCATCACCATCCCGACCGCCGCCCGCACTGTCCGCCTGTGGGTGGCCGACTCCGGGGCCCTGGACGAGCCGATCGGCCCCTCGCCGCTGGCCACCGACGACACCATGACTGCCGACTACGCCAAGGGCCGCGCCCCGTGGGGTCAGGACCTGCGCGGCGATGCCGCCGCCCTGAGCCTGTATCAGCGGCACCTGCTCATCACCGGCCTGTCGAACCAGGGCAAGACCGTGGCCCTGCGGTCCCTGGCGCTGTGGCTGTCGCTGGACAAGTCGGTGCAGTTCCTCATGGGCGACCTCAAGGGCGTGGGCGACTGGGCCATGTTCGACGGCCTCGCCCTCACCCTCATCCAAGGACCCACCGATGAGCACGTGATCCAGGTGACCGAGATGGTGGAAGGTGCGGTGGAGGAGATGAACCGCCGTATCCAGGCCCCGCCCGGCACCGTGTTCCCGCCGCTGATCGTGCTGGTAGATGAGGCGCAGGTGGCGTTCATGTGCCCGGCCAAGGACGAGGACAAGCGCCCCTACGGCGGCGCGAAGGCCAACTCCCGGTACTTCATGGCCGTCCGCAAAATCCACAACCAGGGCCGCGCCGTCAACGTGCTGATGTGGCAGGGCACCCAGGACCCCACCAACGAGAACCTTCCCAAACTGGTCCGCGAGGGCGCCCACACCCGCGCCTCCCTCGCGCTAGGCACCGAGTCGCAGGCCCGCATGGCGCTGGGCGACAAGGCCGTCGACGGCGGGGCGGCTCCGAACCTGCTGCGGCCGGGGCTGGACCGGGGAACCCTGGTCGTCGCCTCCGACGGCATCACCATCCCGGCCGGACAGTCGTCCATCACCGTGCGCACGCACTACATCGACGACGCCACTGCCGAAGCCATCACCGACCGCGCCAAGGCCCTGCGCGACGGCGTCACCACCCTGCACGCCGTCGAACGGGGCGAGGAACGCGACCCGCTCGCCGACATCGCCGCCGCCATCGGCGACGCACCCCGCCTCCGCACCCAGGACGTCATCAAGCGACTGTCCGCGCTGAACCCGGACGCCTACGGCGACTGGTCGCCCGGCGACCTCACCCGGGTCCTGGACGGCACCGGCGCCGAGCCTTACAAGTCCGACGGCCGCATGGTCGTCTCCCGCGACCACATCGCCCGCGCCCTCGCCAACCGCGACACCGAGGATTCCGCTTCCGACTCGGAATGACAGGGAGCCGACCCCGCCCGGGTCAGGGAGGCAGGGAGAACTCCCTCACCCCCTCCCTGCCCCGCCTCCCTGGCCCTGACCAGCGGAGATGATCGCTCAGGGAGGCAGGGAGGCACCCCAGCTCAGAGGCCCGAAACCCCCTCCACACGGCATCCCGAAGGGGGTGCCTCTGCCTCCCTCACCGCACACCAGAAGGGATTCCGCATGTACCCCGAACCCACCCCGATCGCCCCCGCCGGCCGGACCGTCGACCTCCACCACCCGACTCCGCTCACCCCGGCCACCGTCATCCCGGCCCCGCTCGTACCGGTGCAGCCGGGTGCCGTTCCGACCGTGGCGAGCATCGTCCTTCCCGACGGCCGGGTCGTCACCGGCTACGCCATCCACCAAGCCCAGCCCGAACCCCTCGCGGCCAAGCCGCCCGTGTCCCGGGCGGCGGTGAACGTCGCCCTCGGAGGCGTCGGGTTCCTCGCGGTGTCCGGCGGTCTGCTGCTGCTGACCACGTTCATCACCGCGCTCACCGCGCTCATCGCCCAGCTCATCACCCTCGCCGCCGTCATCTTCGGCGGCTGGATCGCCGTCGAGGTCCTCAGTGCCAACCGCCACGGCACCGGGACCACGGTCAACATCCGCAAAGCCGTCTTCAAGCGCAACCACTTCCACGGCTGAACCGACCCGAAGGAGCCCCGTCCATGTTCGCGATCCGCATCGTCTGCGACCCCGCCGAGGCCGACAGCATCACCACCGCCCTGCGCCGCCTGTTCGTTACGGGCACCGCCCGGCAGTACCCGGCCCGAGACGGCAACAACGTCCGCCTGTACCTCACCGCCGAAGAGCGCGAGCTCGACACCACCGCCCCGGCCGCCGAGGCCGACGGCATGACGCAGTGGCCCTGGTACCTGCCCACCGACCGCTAGCTACGCCAAGGGCGGCCCCCACCGTCTCGCCAAAGCCGCGGGGCCGCCCTTGTCCCAGCACCGATTCCCAAGGAACTGGAGATATCCAGCATGACGCAACCGACCGACGTTCGGGGAGAGTACGTGCGTGCCGCTCTCTGCCTGGCAGCCTCCGGCATCCCGGTGCTGCCGTTACGGGCCGGGAAGGTGCCGTTCGGGAACTGCCGCCGCTGCGCGGACAACGCGTGCGGCGGCCGACCGAATATGAAGACCCCCGGCCCCTGTGCCTGCCCGCAGCCGTGCCACGGCTGGGCCGCCGCCACCACCGACACCCACACCATCGACTCGCCCACATGGGCGCGGGCGTGGCGTGAGGCGGCGGCGGTGGCCTACCACCCCGGCGGCGCAGGCCTCACCGTCGTGGACCTGGACAACGCGGCCGCCGTCGCCTGGGCCCATGAGACGCTGCCCGCCACCCGCACCGTGGCCAGCACGCGCGGAGAGCACTGGATCTACCGGGGTGCCGTGCGGTCGGTGAACGCGGTCCGGCCGGGCGTGGACATCAAGTCCACGATGGCTTACGCCCGGTGGCTCGGCCCTGGTACCGGCAGCATGGCCGAGCTGCCCGATGCCGTGCGCGCGCTGGCCGTCAAGGAGCCGACCACACCCCGGCCGATGCCGCAGGCCGTCCACGTGCCCGCACCGGCCGGGGCCGGGGAGTGCCCTCACCGGACGCCCGCCTATCTGCACCGGGGCATCGCGATGGCGGAGCAGCGCATCACCGAGGCCCGCAGCGCGGTCCACGCCACGGTCTACCGGACGTTCCTCGCGGTGCTGTCCACGCACGGCCGGTGCGGCTGCCTGACCGACACCCACATCGCCCGGCTGTTCACCGCCGCTCAGGCCAAGGGTGAATCGCCCCGGCACTGCACCGACGCGTGGACCAACGCCCGCACCAGGTTGGGACTGTGACCATGTCCGACGACGAGAAGAACCCGGCCCGCGAAGTCATCGCCGACTACGCGCAATCACACTTCCGGTACTTCCGCACCGCCGACGGAACCGTGTACGCGCAGAAGAACGGCCACCCCGTGGCCCGTCCGATGCGCTCCCAGGGCACGACGGGCAGTCACCGGCAGGAACTCATGGTCGGCCTGTTCAAAGACGGGCTCGGCGTGTTCAACGGGACCGCCCTCAAAGAGGCGCTGGATTTGATCGAAGCGCTCGCACTGTCTGAGGCGGTACAGCCCGTCCACATCCGCGTCGCCCCCGGCTTCGACGGCGCGACGTGGCTGGACCTGGGCCGCGATGACGGGCAGTCCATCCGGATCCACCCCACCGGCTGGGACATCGCGATTCCGGACCCACGCGAGGTGTGCTGGCGGCGCACCCAGCTCACCGGAGAACTGCCCCTGCCCGCCAAGGACACCGACGGCAAGGGCATCGACCTGCTGATGCGACTGTGCAACTTCGCCACCGCGGAAACCGAGTGCCTGGCCATCGCCTGGCTCATCGGCTGCCTCGGCCCCTCCGTGCCCGTCCCCGCCCCCTTCCTCACCGGCCCGCAGGGCGCGGGCAAGTCCACCGGCGGCCGGATGCTCGTGCGGATCATCGAAGGCATGACCGGCGACCTGCGCCGCGCCCCCAGGGACGAGGAGAACCTGATCGCGGCCGTGGCGGCCGGATGGGTCACCGCCCTGGACAACCTCTCCCACATGACCCCGGAACTGTCCGACGCGATGTGCTGCATCGTGACCGGAGCCGAGAACGTCAAGCGCGCCCTGTTCACCGACGGGGACGTGTTCCGCGTCGGCTACCGCCGGCCCCTGCTCCTGACCGGGATCGACGTGGGAGTTATCCGGCCCGACCTCGCCGAACGGCTCCTGCCGCTGCGCCTGGAGAGGCCGAAGGTGCGGCGCACCGAGGCGGAGCTGTGGGCGGAGTACGCGGAAGCGCTGCCCATCGTTCTCGGCTCCCTCCTGGACCTCACCGTCAAGGTCCGGGCGGTCGAGGCGGAGACCCCCACCGATCTGAGGATGGCGGACTTCGCCCACCTGTGCGCGCAGCTCGACGCCGCGACCGGCCTGGGAGCACTCACCGCCTACCGGGCCAGCCTGGACGACCTCAACGACGACGTCATCGAGGGCGACCTCCTGGCGCAGACCGTCCTCAGGCACGCCGCAGAACTCGAACCGGGCGCCGAGCAGCGGATGACCTCCACCGAGTGGCTGCACTGCCTCAGCCGCCTCTACAGCGGCGAGGACTTCCGCGCCCTGCCCAAAGGCTGGCCCACCACCGGCAAAGTCCTCTCAGACCGCCTCAAGCGCCTCCAGCCCACCCTCGCGGCCCGAGGCGTCATCATCGACTCAGGCCGCACCAAAGAGGGCCGCTACATCGAGATGACCCGCTCACCCGCCCCGCCCGCGCAGGAACAGCAGGCATTCTGACCGGCACCACGCCGACCGCAACAGCAAGAAGAGCACCCGGGCGGGGCGTGCTCCTCTTGCTGTTCGGCGGCAGCGCCGCCCAGTAGTCGCGCCGCGCAGCGGCTCCTTCTTCACGTCCTGAGCCGCACCGCACCACCACAGACACGGCCCCTTTTTTCCTAAGTAGGAAATCCTGCGTCACCTGCGTCACCCGGGCCTCGAAAACGGCCGGTGACCTGCGCAGACGAGGGTGACGCAGACGGCCTCTGTCTGCGTCACCCTGCGTCACCTGCGTCACCCGATGACGCGGGCCTGCGTCACCGGTGACGCAGGCCCAATGCCCTGCGTCACCCAAAACCCGCAGGCCAGAAGCCCGGATGACGCAGATGACGCGGGTGACGCAGAAATCCGCACCTCGGACACACACGGCCCCAGAACGACCTCACGAAGAAGGAGTCACCACCTTGGCCGGCACCAAGATGCTCAAGCTCCCCGAAGTCCTCGAAGAGATCGAGATGAGTCGCGCCGCCTTTTACCGCATGCGCGCTCGGGGCAAGGCGCCGAAGCTCATCAAGCTGCCCAACGGGCAGCTCCGTTGCCGCCGCAGCGACTTGGACGCGTGGTGGGCCAACTGCGAGATGAGCGCCTGAACGTGCCCGCCCAGAGGGACCCCGCCAACCGGCAGGGTCCCTCTCGTGTGAAGGAGAACAATGCACAGCTACGACGTGCGCCTTTGGAATGTCCGGAAGCGTCCGAGTAAGGCTGCACCGTTCCAACTGCGGTGGCAGGTGGACGGTAAGGAGCATCAGGAGAGGTTTGCTACCAAGACGCTCGCCGACGCGCGCCGCGCGGAGCTGCTGACTGCGACGCGCAAGGGCGAGCCGTTCGACACGGAGACCGGGCTTCCCGTCTCCGAGGTGCGCGAGCGGAACCGCACGAACTGGTACTCCCATGCGCGTGCGCACGCTGCCCGCAAGTGGCCGACGGCAGCAGCAAAGCACCGCGCGAGCATCGCGGAGAGCCTGACCATTGCCACGATGGCGCTCTGCCCCCCGGGGAAGGGTCGACCGGCGGACGATCTCTTGCGCCGTGCGCTCTACCAGTGGGGGTTCAACGCGGGACGCCACGACCAGCAACCGCCGGAAGCGGAGGCCAAGGCACTGGCGTGGGTGGAGCACAACGCGCCGGCGGTGGTCGACCTCGACAGCGCCCAGCGCGTGCGCACCGTGTTGGAGCACCTGGCCAAACGGCAGGACGGGAAGCCCGCCGCCGCCAATACGTTCAGGCGCCGTCGCGCGGTGCTGAGCAACTGCCTGCGCCTGGCCGTCGAGCATGAGTTGCTGCCCGGCAACCCGCTGCACCGCGTCCACTGGGAGACCCCCAAGGCCGTGGAAGAACTGGACGCGCGGAGCGTCGCCACACCGGCGCAGGCGCGTGCCCTACTGGACGCCGTCCGTGCGCAGGGTCCCCGCGGAGCCCACCTGGTCGCGTTCTTCGCCTGCATCTACTACGCGGCAATGCGGCCCGAGGAAGTGTCCATGCTCAGCGCCGATCAATGCGACCTCCCATCGGAAGGGTGGGGGCGTCTCATGCTCGCCGGCGCACGGCCACAGGTCGGGTCGGCATGGACGGACGACGGCAAGCCTTACGAGGAGCGGCAGTTGAAGCACCGGGCCCGTCGCGCAGTCCGCCCGGTGCCGATCCCGCCCGTGCTGGTCGGCATCCTGCGGGATCACCTCGAAGCGTCCGGCGCCACGGCCGACGGCCGGTTGTTCAGCGCCGTGCGCGGCGGTCCGGTCCGGTCACAGGAGTACGGAGCCGTGTGGAAGGAGGCCCGCCGGAAGGCGCTCACGCCCGCGCAGGTCGCCTCTCCGCTGGCCGCCATCCCGTACGACCTGCGACACGCGTGCGTGTCCTTCTGGCTCCGCTCCGGGGTGAGCCTGGCCGAGACCGCCCGCCGCGCGGGACAGAGCGTCGCGGTACTCCAGCGCTACTACGCCAAGGTGCTGGACGGCGAGGAGGAAAGGATGAACGCGCTCATCGAACAGGGTCTGGCGGAGCAGGAGAGCGGGGCCGAGGGGCTGTGATTTCTGGCCGCAGGTTGGCCGCACGCGCTGGTCAGAGGTGAGATACCGGCGGATCGGGGTGAGACAGGGTTCATGCAGAAGGGGTGCCCCGGACGATGGGGCACCCCTTCTGACCTGCACTGTCTATGACCTGTGCGGAGGCGGTGGGATTTGAACCCACGGTGACATCGCTGCCACGACGGTTTTCAAGACCGTTCCCTTAGGCCGCTCGGGCACGCCTCCCCGCGGCCGCCCGTGATCGGCGGCGCGCGTACAGATTACCGGGCCGCCGCCGGGGCGTGGGTACACCGGGGTGCCGCCGGTTTCCGAGCGGCACCCCGTGCGGAGGCGTCAGCTGTCGCCCGCCCGGGAGCCCAGGGTGAGGTCCACCGTGTGCTCCTGGCCGCCGCGCTTGTAGGTGATCGTGACCTTGTCGCCGGGCTTGTGGGTCCAGATCTCGCCGATCAGGGTGGGGCCGCTGTCGATCACGTGGTCGTCCAGCTTGGTGATCACGTCGCCGGGCTTCAGGCCGGCCTTGTCGGCCGGGCCACCGGACTCGACCGCGGCGGAGCCGGACGCGCCCTGGTCGGTGATCTTGGCGCCGGCCGTGGAGTCCTCCAGCGACACCGAGGCGCCGATCTTGGCGTACACCGGCTTGCCGGACTTGATGAGCTGCTGGGCGACGTACTTGGCCTGGTTGATCGGGATCGCGAAGCCGAGGCCGATCGAACCGGACTGCCCGGAGCCGAAGCCGCCGCTGCTGCTGGACTGAATCGCCGAGTTGATGCCGATCACCGCGCCCGAGGCGTTCAGCAGCGGGCCGCCCGAGTTGCCGGGGTTGATCGACGCGTCGGTCTGCAGGGCGCTCATGTAGGACGCCTTGCTGGAGGAGCTGCCGTCACTGGAGGCCACCGGACGGTTCTTCGCGCTGATGATGCCCGTGGTGACGGTGTTGGACAGCCCGAAGGGGGCGCCGATGGCGATGGTCTCGTCGCCGACGGCCACCTTCTCCGAGTTGCCGAGCGCGAGCGGCTTGAGGTCGGAGGGGGCGTTCTTCAGCTTGATGACGGCGACGTCGTACCCCTGGGCGTGCCCGACGACCTCGGCGTCGTACTTCCTGCCGTTCGGGAAGGTGGCGGAGAGCTTGCCGCCGTCCACCGCGTCGGCCACCACGTGGTTGTTGGTGACGATGTGGCCCTGGGTGTCGAAGACGAACCCGGTGCCCGTGCCGCCCTCGCCGCTGGTGCTCTCCGCCTCGATGGTGACGGTGCTGGGCAGCGCCCGGGAGGCCACGTTGGCGATGGTGCCGGGGGCGCGCTTGACCTGGGAGGCGCCGTCGGAGGCGGAGACGGTGGTGGAGCCGGAGCTGTCGCTGTCCTTGGCCAGGGTGTAGCCGATCCCGCCGCCCAGGCCGCCCGCGACCAGCGCGGCCACCAGGACCGCCGCGACCAGCCCGCCGCGCCCGTTGCCGGGCTTGGGGGCGGGCTGCTGGTACGACGAGCCCCAGCCCGCGCCCGCCGCGCCGGAGCCGCCGTCGCCGTAGGAGGGCGCGGCGGTGGGCGGCGGCCAGGAGCCGTCGGGGGCGGGGGCGCCGGGGGCGCCGTAGGGCTGGTGGGCGTCGGAGGCAGGGCCGGGGGTCCCGTGCGGCGGGCCCGCGGGGGCCTGCGCCGCGGGGGCCGGGTACTGCGCCGGGGTTCCCTGGGGTACCGGCGGCAGCGGGGTCGTCGGCGCGCCCCCGTCGGGCGCGGAGCCCTGCGGGGAAGCAGCGGGAGATGCCACCGGCACGGGAGGTGCGGACGGGGCCGGGGGTACCGCGTTGCCCTCGTTCTCGGTGCTCACAGCTCTTCTCCTCGATCCACGGCTGTTGTTCCAGGTCGCACTCGGACACACTCGCTCAGGCACGCTCGTCGGGGCGTGCACGCCGGTCGCCCGTGCGACAGGGGCCCGGTGCGACAGCTGCGCATGTTTCGGTGTTCCGCTTGTATGCAGTCAGCTTTTCCCATGGGCCGTCAGAGCACCATAAGCGGTGGCTGTGGGTCCAGGGCCACTCTTTATATGGGATATTTCTCGCAAAAGTCTGACCGAGGTGCAGAACGGATGCCACTGCTCGCCGCACGCCCCGTCGGCGCCGCCCCCGTGTACCCCCCGTCGGTGGCACCATGACGCGGTGACCCACGCACCACACCACACCATCCAGGTCGTCGCCCACCGGGGGGCCTCCGAGGACGCGCCGGAGCACACCCTGGCCGCGTACAAGAAGGCGATCGAGGACGGGGCGGACGCCCTCGAGTGCGACGTACGGCTCACCGCCGACGGCCATCTGGTCTGCGTCCACGACCGCCGCGTGAACCGGACCTCCAACGGCCGCGGGGCCGTGTCCGCGCTGGAGCTGGCCGATCTCGCCGCCCTGGACTTCGGCTCCTGGAAGACCCGCGAGGCCTGGCGCGGACGGGACGAGGAGCCCGACTGGGAGCACCGGCCGGAGGACCCGGCGGACACCTCGGTGCTCACGCTGGAGCGGCTGCTCAAGCTGGTCGCGGACTCCGGGCGCCGGGTGGAACTGGCCATCGAGACGAAGCACCCCACGCGCTGGGCGGGCCAGGTCGAGGACCGGCTGCTGCAGCTGCTGAAACGGTTCGGGCTGGACGCTCCGGCCTCGGCGGCCGAGTCGCCGGTACGGATCATGAGCTTCTCGGCCCGCTCGCTGCACCGGGTGCACGCCGCCGCCCCGACGCTGCCCGCGGTCTACCTGATGCAGTTCGTCTCCCCCCGGCTGCGCGACGGCCGGCTCCCCGCGGGCGTGCGCATCGCGGGCCCCTCGATCCGCATCCTGCGCAGCCACCCGGCGTATGTGGAACGGCTGAAACGAGCCGGCCACCAGGTCCACGTCTGGACCGTGAACGAGCCCGCGGACGTCGACCTGTGCGTCGGCCTGGGCGTCGACGCCATCATCACCAACCGCCCGCGCGCGGTGCTCTCCCGGCTGGGCCGCTGACCGGAAGGGCACACCGGCCGCGCGGGGCCGTCCCGCGCGGCCGGACACAAGAACCGGGTGAGGACCGGTGCACGCCCCTTGACCCCGGCCGGAGGGCTGCAGCATCCTCCGTTCTCGGCCACACCCACGAAATCCAGCCACAAAGTGACCAGACCGTCACAGGGAGTGCTCCGGCGTATTCGCCATGTGTGCAGACGTTGCGAATGCGTCAGCGGAAGAGGACTGGCCGGTTTCCGGTACAGGCCATTGGGGCATCCACACCGTGGCGTGGGGCGAAGGAGGTCTCGGGGGTGGCGTTGGTGGTGGCACAGGAGGTGCCCACGTCGTCGAGCATGGCCGTTCCCCATGGCCCTGCGGGCGTGGGGAAGGCGAGACACCGGATGCGGGCGCAACTGCGCAGCGGCGGGGTGTCGGAGTCGGTGGTCGACGACGCCGTACTGATCCTTTCCGAACTCTTGAGCAACGCCTGCAAACACGGGCGGCCGCTCGGGGACGCCCCGGCCGGGGACGGCGCGGTACGCGCCGCGTGGAAGGTGGACGCGCGCGGACGGCTCATCGTCGAGGTGACCGACGGCGGCGGCCCGACCCGCCCCGCCCCGGCGACCCCGTCGGTCACCGCGCACGGCGGCCGCGGGCTGAACATCATCACGGCGCTCGCCGACGACTGGGGCGTGCGCGACGACACCCAGGGCGAGGTGACGGTCTGGGTCGTGGTCCACGAGGACGTGCACGATCCGGACGCCGGGTGCCGGCGCGGTGGTTTCGCTACGCGCGTCACCGCGGCCCCGGTTGCGGCCATGGCCGAACTGGACTTCGCGGACGCGTTCGACGATCTGGGCTGAGCCCGCGCCCTCGTCGGCGGAGCGCGGGCGTACGCCGCCGGCATCGCCCGCGTGTCCGTTGTCCACAGGTTCCCGTGGGTCAGGGCGTGAACGGCTAGGCTCCCGCCCGTACCAGAACGAGCCGTAACCGGGAGACCCCACGATGGCCAAGAAGCGACCCCAGACGAAGGCCAAGCGCCCGCAGCAGGCAGACGGGGACATCCCGGTGGTCGGCGCCCGCGAGCCCTGCCCCTGCGGCAGCGGCCGGCGCTACAAGGCGTGCCACGGCCGGGCCGCCGCGCACGCCGTGACCGAGCTGGTGCGCCGCCCGTTCGAGGGGCTGCCGGGCGAGTGCGACTGGGTGGCGCTGCGCGAGCTGGTGCCGGCCGCCACGGTCGAACTGACCCTCGCCGGCGGTCTGCCCGAGGGCGTCCCCTCGGTCACGCTGGCCACGGTGCTGCCGATGGCCTGGCCCGCGCTGCGCCGCGACGACGGCTCGGTCATGCTCGGCCTGCAGAACGACACGCCCTCCGGGGACATCAGCCGCGACCTCGCCGACACCCTGCGGCGCGCGCTCGAGGCGACGCCGGGCTCCCCGGTGGAGGGCCGCCGCGCGCCCGCCGAGGGCCCCAGGCTGCAGGAGCTGCTGGACCCGGAAGGCCCGTTCGAGCCGGTCGTGCACAGCGGGTTCGAGTTCTGGGTGCCGGACGCGGAGAACGCGACGCCCGAGGTGACCGCCTCTCTCGAGCGGGCCAACGCCGCCGCGATCCCGACCGCGAAGCTGTCCGGGGTGGACGCCGCGTACTGGTGCGAGACCCCGGAGAAGAACCACCTGCGCTGGGTCATGCCGCATCCGGAGGAGCAGCTTCTGGACGCTCTCGCCCGGTTGCACGCGGCGGGCCGGTCCAGCCTCGGCGAGGGCACCCGGCTGGTGGGCTCCTTCCGTGCTCACGGGCTCACGGTGCCGGTCTGGGACCTGCCGAGCGGGGTCACGGCCGAGGACGTGGAGAAGCCGGCCGCCGAGTTCGCCGAGCGGCTCGCCGTCGCCCTCGCGTCGGGGGAGCCGCTCACCCCCGAGGAGCGCCGGGCCCGCGGTGGACTGACCAACCGGCAGGTCACGCTCAGCTGACGTGCCGCGACGCCCGCCTCACGGCTGACCGACCGGTCAGCCGTGGGGACGGAACGGGAATCAGGTGACTCCTGTCACAACTGCCCGGACCGGCCTCGGAATCGGTGTCCGAATAGCCGAGATCGAATTTGCTAACCGCCGATCTCTTGTTACCGTTCCAGTAGCCCGGTTGCTGGTGCATCCCCCGTCGCCAGCAACCGGGCCTTTCCATGTCCGCACCCGGTCGACAGACCACCGCGACGCGTCAACTGCCTTGCGTCAGTTCGGAGTTGCTGCCCGAGCGCAGCAGCAGCGGCTCGTCGGCCCCGCGTACGGCGAACTCGGTGACGGCCGTGTAGGCGTCCGGCGCGCCCCGGGTGTGCTCGCGAGGCGTCTCGCAGGTGGCGGGTTCGTCGTCGGAGCCGGCGGCGCAGTGGATCTGCACGGTCCGGCCGCCGGGTCCCATCATGCTCAGCACGGGTTCCATGGCCTCGCCGGTGGCGTTGCGGAAGTAGGTGCGCGCCCAGGTGTCCTCGCCCTGGGTCAGCACACAGGTCTGCGCCTCGACGCCGTCCGACGACGAGAGTTCCGGCCCGCAGCGGGCCGCGGTGGCCAGACCCAGGCCGAGCACCCGGGGCGAGCGCGAGGGGCCCGCGGAGGGCATCTTCGCGTCGCCGCCCGCGGCCGGTCCGGCGGCGTCACGGCCGCCCGCCCGCCGGGGCGCCGCGGCGTCGCCCACCTGTCCCGTGGACGCCACGGCCAGCGGCAGGGCGACCACGGCCACCACGATGCCCGCGAGGGCGAGCAGACGGAGCCTTCGGGAGTCCGGCCCGCCGCGGTGCGGCGACCGCGTGCGGCCACCCCCAGAAATGCGCAGCATGTAGCGGAAGATAACGATCGCGGACGGGCGGAGGCCGTGTCCGCGCCGGACACTCCTACAACTCGGGCGCGCTCACACCCGTACGAGTGAGGGCGTCGACCACGGCGTCCACCACCGCCTCCACGTCGGGCACCCACGGCGAGGCCGAACCGGGCAGCGGGGCGCGCTCCCAGCGGACGGCGCCCTCACCGGTCTCGGACGGCGGCAGGGCGATGTAGCCGCCCTCTCCGTGGAAACGCAGGGAGCCGGGCACGAAGTCCTTGGCGTAGAGCAGTTCGCCGAGCTGCTCCATGGAGTACGGCTTGACGAGCACCGCCCAGCGGGTGGGCGCGGCGACCACCGGGCCGAGGCGCATGCCCCGCCGGTCGAGCAGGTCGAGGGCGCGGGCCGCCGCGGGCGCCGGCAGGCTGACCGCGCAGGGCGCCGTGCCGCCGGTGGCGAGGACGATCGGCGCGGCCGGCCGGTTGGTCCACCACCAGCGCACCATGCGCGCGTCGGTGGTGGCCGCGAGCAGGCCGGGGTCGAAGGGGTGGGCGCCGGGCACCGTGCACTCCGGGTCCGGGCAGGCGCATCGGGCCCGGCCCTGCGGGTCGGGCGCCACACCCGGGAGTACCGGCCACTGCCATTCCGTCGCGAAGGTCAGGGCCGCGCTGATCGGCTCAGGCCTCCCGTCGTTCCGCCTGGACAGGAGCCTGCGTCGCCTTCCGAGGATCTCGCGCATGAGCGCTCGTTCCTTTCCGTTGCACCGCTGGCAACACCGTGGACCACATCACACCATGTGTCGATCACTGCACTGTGCGTACCTGTTGGCGCATCACACCCCCGCGCACGGCGGGGGGACCCCGGGGGTCGGTCGTCGGCCGCGTCCTCAGTGCGTCCATCGGAGCACGGGTGCGGCGCGGGGGTGGCGAAGTATGGCGTTTTGCCGTCGCGCGTGTTTCTCTCCGCCTCCGCCACGGGAGGATGGGGCTCGGCCGTCGATGGTTATGACGTCCGGGTCCGGCGCCAGGTTCCGGGTGGCCCCCAACCACCCCTGGCCTTCATCGAGTACGTACCCAGCACGACCGTTGTGACGCTCCGTGGAACGACGCCAGTCGACCGCAGAGAGCCGTCACCCGAGGCAGTTTTAGGCCAACTTGGCAGTAAGGCAAGGGTTTCGAGAGAAAGCCACTTCAAACCCATGGACACCAGGAATCCCCGCAGGACAATGCTGGACATCCCCTCACGAGTGCGTGTACATGTGGAGACACTGCAGGCGGCGCAGAATGACATGGGGGTTTGCGATGCTTCTGAGCAATACGCACCGGTCTGAAGGCCGGACGCCATGAACGCCCCCCACCCCCCGAAAGTGGCCGGAATCGATCCAACGGTTCCCACTCCCGCACACACTGTCGCGCCCGCACCCCCCGCACCGGACGCCGCCCAGGCACCCGACGCCGCGCTCGCGTCCAGGAGCACCCCCGCTCCCGCCGGCCCCGCCCCCGGGACGCTGCTCCAGGACCGGCTGGCCGGCTGGGTCTCGGATCTCACGACCCTGCACGAACTCACCGAGCGCCTCTCCGCGACCGACGCGCTCGAGCCCGCCCTCCAGGAACTGCTGCACGCCGGTTCCGCCCTGGTCGGCGCGCGCCGCGGCCTGATCGCCCTGGAACCCGGCGACGGACTCGGCCCGCGCACCACCGCCGGTCTCGGACTCGGCCGCGCCGATCTCGGCCACCTCGAGACCGTGCCGCGGGACGCCCTGCCCCACGGCGCCCTCCTGGACGCCGGCCGGGGCGCCGGCGCGCACGACGGGATCGCCCACCCCGACCTCTTCGCCGAGGACGGTCTCGACCCGCGCCACCGCGAGGTGGCCGCCCGCCTCGGCTACGCCGCCAGCTACGCCCTGCCCCTGTCCACCGGTTCCGCCGGTCACCTCGGCGCCGCCGTGTGGCTCTACGACGAGCCCGCCGAACCGGACGAGCGCCGCCGCCATTTGGCCGGCCTCTACGTCCGGCACGCCTCCGAGCACCTGGCCCGGCTGCTCGAAGTGGAGCGCACGCGCGCGTGCATGGCCACCATCACCGAGGAACTGCTCCCGTCCCGGCTGCCCCGGGTGGCCGGCGTCCAGCTCGCCGCCCGGCACCGCACCTCCCCGCGCGGCGGCGGCGACTGGTACGACGCGCTGCCGCTGCCCGACGCGGCCCTCGGCCTCTCCGTCGGCTCGGTCACCGGCTCCGGGCCCAGCGCGGTCGCCGCCATGGGCCGGCTGCGCGCCTCCCTGCGGGCCTACGCCGTGATGGAGGGCGAGGATCCGGTCGCCGTGCTGTCCGACCTGGAGCTGCTGCTACGGCTGACCGAGCCCGCGCGTTCGGCCACCGCGCTGTTCGCCTACTGCGAACCGGCGCTGCGCCGGGTCACCCTGGCCGGCGCCGGGCACAGCCCGCCGCTGCTGATCGGCGAGCGGCGCACCGAGTTCGCCGAGACCTCCGTCTCCGCGCCGCTCGGCATGCTCGCCTGCTGGGAGGCGCCCAGCGTGGAGGTGCAGGCCGAGGCCGGGGACACCGTCCTGCTCTACACCGACGGGCTGCTGCACCGTACCGGCGACCCGATGGACCGGGCGTTCGCCCGGCTGCACGCGGCGGCCGCGGGCATCCCGCGCGCGCTGCGCCACGACCCCGAGGCGGTCACCGACCACGTGCTGCGCACGGTGCTGCCGGACGGCCGGGACACGGCGGACAGCCCGGAGGACGTGGTCCTGCTCGCCGCCCGCTTCGACTGAGATCCGCCCGCCGCCGAGGCCCGGGCGGCCCCGGGCCGGCCGGTATGACCGGCCATAACAGCCGTCGCGGCCCCGGGCCGCCTCCGGTGCGACCGTACGATGATGGAGGTCCCCGCTCGGCCACAAGCAGGAGCGTCGCGGGCCCGGGGGAGATCACAAGGCGTATCGAGGAGGATCACGTGGCCGACGAGCTCAACCCGGCTGTCACCGACGAGGCTGCCACCGCAGCTGGTCCGGAAGCCGAGGCCGAGGAGCCCATCAAGCAGCGGAAGAACGGCCTGTACCCGGGCGTCTCCGACGAGCTGGCCGAGAACATGAAGTCCGGCTGGGCCGACACGGAGATGCGTGACCTGCGGCCCGTTCCGCAGGCCGCCGAGACCGCGCGCCGCCGCGCCGCGCTGTCCGCGCGCTTCCCCGGCGAGCGCCTGGTCGTCCCCGCGGGCAACCTGAAGACCCGCTCGAACGACACGGAGTACGCCTTCCGCGCCTCCGTCGAGTACGCCTACCTCACCGGCAACCAGACCGAGGACGGCGTCCTCGTCCTGGAGCCCACCGCCGGCGGGCACCGGGAGACGATCTACCTCCTGCCCCGCTCCGACCGCGAGAACGGCGAGTTCTGGCTGTCCGGCCAGGGCGAGCTGTGGGTGGGCCGCCGCCACTCGCTCACCGAGTCCGAGGCGCTCTACGGCATCCCGGCCGCCGACGTGCGCGAGCTGGCGGAGCTGCTGCGCGAGGCCACCGGCCCGGTCCGGGTCGTGCGCGGCCACGACGCCGGCATCGAGGCGGCCCTGACCGACAAGGTCACCGCCGAGCGCGACGAGGAGCTGCGCGTCTTCCTCTCCGAGGCCCGGCTGGTCAAGGACGAGTTCGAGGTCGGCGAGCTGCAGAAGGCCGTCGACTCCACGGTCCGCGGCTTCGAGGACGTGGTGAAGGTCCTCGACAAGGCCGAGGCGACGAGCGAGCGCTACATCGAGGGCACGTTCTTCCTCCGCGCGCGCGTCGAGGGCAACGACATCGGCTACGGCTCCATCTGCGCGTCCGGCCCGCACGCCTGCACGCTGCACTGGGTGCGCAACGACGGCCCGGTGCGCTCCGGCGACCTGCTCCTGCTGGACGCCGGTGTGGAGACGCACACGCTGTACACCGCCGACGTCACGCGCACGCTGCCCGTCAACGGCACGTACAGCGAGATCCAGAAGAAGATCTACGACGCCGTGTACGAGGCCCAGGAGGCCGGCATCGCGGCGGTGAAGCCGGGCGCCAAGTTCCGCGACTTCCACGACGCCGCCCAGCGCGTGCTCGCCGAGCGGCTCGTCGAGTGGGGCCTGGTCGAGGGCCCGGTCGAGCGCGTCCTGGAGCTGGGTCTGCAGCGCCGCTGGACGCTGCACGGCACGGGTCACATGCTCGGCATGGACGTCCACGACTGCGCGGCCGCGCGCACCGAGACGTACGTGGACGGCACCCTGGAGCCGGGCATGGTCCTCACCGTCGAGCCGGGCCTGTACTTCCAGGCCGACGACCTGACGGTCCCGGAGGAGTACCGGGGCATCGGCGTCCGCATCGAGGACGACATCCTCGTCACCGAGGACGGCAACCGGAACCTCTCGGCGGGCCTGCCGCGCCGCTCCGACGAGGTCGAGGCTTGGATGGCGTCGCTCAAGGGCTGACCGCACCCACCGACCGCCGATGGCCGGGCGCCCGCGGGGGCGTCCGGCCATCGGCGTTCGCGGCGGGTCCGGGAGCCTCCCTCACGGAAGGGGGGCGTGGTCGTGGAGCACGCGCTGGAAGAGCCGGCAGTCCCGCCATGCGCCGTTGATGTGCAGGTACCGGGGGGCAAGACCGATCGGCGTGAAACCGCACTTCGCCAGCACCCGCTGCGAGCCGGTGTTGCAGGTCAGCGTCGACGCCTCGATCCGGTGCAGCCCGACCGTGTCCCGGGCGATCCGGCAGACCTGTTCCACCGCGGCGCTGGCCAGCCCCTTGTTCTGCTGGTCGGCCGCGACCCAGTATCCGAGGTGGGAGCTGCAGAAGGGACCGCGGGAGATCCCGGACAGGGTGATCGCCCCGACGATCCGGCCGTCCGCGGCCTCGAACACCCACGGCACCACGGAGCCCTCGGCGCGCTGCCGCAGCAGCCCCGCTATCCGCTCGGCCTGGCCCCCGGCGGTGAAGAAGACCTCCGGCCGGACCGGCTCCCAGGGCTCCAGATGCGCGCGGTTGCGCACGTAGGCGGCGGCGAGCGCGACGGCGTCGTCCGCGGCGAGCGGGCGCAGGACCGCTCCGCCGGGCATCCCCGAACCGCCCAGGTCGTCGACATGCATGCGGGCACCCTAGCGGCGCGGGCCCGGACCGGCGCCCGTCATGCCGTGAGCAGCGACGGGTCCTTCTTCCACTTGAGGATCTTGTCGAAGCTGACCACGGTCCCGCCCCGGCCCGGCTTGCCGCCGATGTGCACGTGATCGGCGAGTTCCCGGATCAGACAGAGCCCGCGGCCGTGCTCGGCGTCCGACCGCGCGGGCCTGAGCTCCTGGGCCATGGTGAAGCCGGGCCCCGAATCGGCCACCTCGATACGGCACTTCTCGCCGTCGAGGTAGGCGGTCACCCGGTACGCCTCCGAGCAGCCCGTGCGGACACCGTCCCCGCCGTGCTCGACCGCGTTCGCGCAGGCCTCGCTGAGGGCGACGGACAGGTCGTAGGAGACCTCCGGGTCGACGCCCGCGGTCTCCATGGTGCCGATGAGCAGCCGGCGGGCGAGCGGGACGCTGGCGGGCTCGCGGCGCAGATGGAGTGACCACCAGATGCTCATGCTCCAGCCTCCCGGCCGCGGCTCGACATACCGTTACCTATTGCCGCGCGTGCCCGGCCGTAAGCACACCGTTCCCGTGCGGCCGCCCAGAAGGACGACGCGCCCCGGACGGAAACGGTGTACGGAAGATCCGATTCCGGCGGAAGGGGATCTTCCGGTCAGGTCAACGGCGTTCGCGGGATGACCGGATCCGGCGACCTGCCGCGGGTCGCGGTCGGGTCCAGTGCGATGATGACCCCGCCATGACTGCCCCCCACCCCCGCACGGCACCCTCCGGAGCCGGGCTCCGGATGCTACGGGCCGCGGTGTTCGCCGCGGTCTGCGTCGTGCTGGCCGCGGCCGGGCACACGCTGGCCTCCTGCGCGCGGGTACCCCTGTGGACGCTGGGCGCGGGATTCGCGGGCTCCCTGCTGATCGTGGCGCCGCTCGCCGGGCGGGCGCGGTCGCTGCCGGGCATCGCCGCGCTCCTCGCGCTCGGCCAGACCGTGCTGCACACGCTGTTCGGACTGGGCCAGCACGGGGCCGCGGGCGCGACGCCCATGGGCCCCATGACCACGCCGGACAGCGACGGCGTGCTCGTCGAGCGGGCCGCCCGGCTGCTGTGCGGGTCCAGCGCCTCGGCGCTCACCCCCGGGCACGCCTACCGGCTCCTGCTCGACGCGCACCTCGTCGACCCCGCGGGCGCCCCCGCGGGCGCCATGCCGCCCATGCACCACATGGCCGCCGGCTCCGGCGGCTCGCCGGCGTCGATGCTGCCCTCCGTGCCGATGGTCCTCGGCCACGTCCTCGCTGCCGTCATGACCGGCTGGCTGCTGCGCCGGGGCGACCTGGCCGTACTGCGGCTGATCGAGCTGTCGGCGCACGGAGTCACCGAGGGGGCGCTCGTGCGTTCCCTGCGCGCCGCGCTCGCGCTGACCCGCGTCCTGTGCGCCGGGCTGCTGCCCGCGGCCGAGCCGCACCCGCGCGGCCGCCGGGCCGCCCGCGACGAACCGCCCGCCCCGCGCACCACCGCACTCCAGCACACGGTGATCCGGCGCGGCCCGCCCGCGGCCGCGTTCCTCCTCGCCGCCTGACACGACGCGAGCACCACCGCCCCGGAGCCGGAAACGGACGAGCCGGACGGGAGGGGCCGCCGTCGTGCGGCACGCGCGCGCATCTCACCCGGTGGCACGCCGAACGGCTCCGCCACGCGCACGCGTACTCCCGATCACCACCGAACTCACTCGAAGTGGAGTGCTCCCTGCCATGAAGGCTTCTCGTATCGCCGCCGCCACCGCCGTCGCGGGCTCGGCCGTCCTCGCCCTGTCCGGCCCCGCCTTCGCGCACGTCAGCGTGCAGCCCGAAGGATCCGCGGCCAAGGGCGGCTACGCGGTCGTCGACTTCAAGGTCCCCAACGAGCGCGACGACGCCTCGACCGTCAAGCTCGAGGTGAACTTCCCCGCCGACCACCCGCTGGCCTCCGTCATGCCCCAGCCGCTGCCCGGCTGGAGCGTCAAGGTCACCAAGTCCAAGCTCGACAAGCCGCTGACGATGCACGGCGAGAAGATCGACGAGGCCGTCACCAAGGTCACCTGGACCGCCGACGGCAAGGGCGTGGAACCCGGTTACTTCCAGAAGTTCCCGCTCTCCGTCGGCGCCCTGCCCGAGGACACCGACCAGCTCGTGTTCAAGGCGATCCAGACGTACTCCGACAAGGAGGTCGTGCGCTGGATCGAGGTGCCGCAGGAGGGCCAGGCCGAGCCCGAGAACCCGGCCCCGGTGCTGGAGCTGTCCGCCGCCGCCGACGACCACCACGGCACCTCGGCCGGCGCCGACAAGGCCGCCGACGAGACCGACGGCAAGACCGGGCAGACCGCCGCCGCCGACGACAACGAGGGCGCGAAGAGCGGCAGCGACACCACCGCCCGCGTGCTCGGCGTGGCCGGCATCGTCATCGGCGCCGCGGGCGTGGCCTACGGCGTCCTCGCGGGCCGCCGCCGGACCGCCTGATCACCGTTCCGCACGCGCACCGGGGGTCGTGCGACCCTTTCACCGGACCCCCGGTGCGCGCCGGAGTCATCACATCTGGGACATTTTTCTATGCGCAAGAAGACGTTCGCCGCGGCCGCGCTGCTCGCCGCCGCCTCCTTCACCCTCTCCGCCTGCGGCAGCGGTGACGACACCTCGTCGCCGGTCTCCGTGGTCTCCGAGGAGTCCGACTCGGGCAAGGCCGCGACCATCCTCGACCGGCCGTTCGAGAAGCCGGACCTGGTCCTGACCGACACGCACGGCAAGAAGTACGACCTGCGCGCCGAGACCAAGGGCCACCCCACGCTCGTCTACTTCGGCTACACGCACTGCCCCGACATCTGCCCGACGACGATGAGCAACATCGCCGTCGCCAAGAAGGCGCTGCCCAAGGCCGAGCAGGCCGATCTCAGGGTCGTCTTCGTCACCACCGACCCCGACCGCGACACCCCCGCCGAGCTGGGCAAGTGGCTCAAGGGCATCGACCCTGGGTTCACCGGTCTGACCGGCGACTTCGCCACCATCCAGGCCGGCGCCCGCTCACTGGGCATCTCCATCGAGCCGACGACCAAGGACAAGAACGGCAAGACCGTCTCGGTGCACGGCACCCAGGTCATCGCCTTCTCCCCGAAGACCGACGGCGGCTACGTCCTCTACGGCGAGGACACCACCGTCGACGACTACACCAAGGACCTGCCGAAGCTCGTCGAGGGAGCCAGGCCGTGAGGCGTGCCCTCCTGCCGGCGGCCGTGCTCGCCGGCGCCCTCGCCCTGACCGGCTGCGGCTCCGGTTCCGGAGCGGACTCCGGCTCGGGCTCCGCGGCGGCCGAGCTGTCCGTGAGCTCGGTCTACATGCCCCAGCCGGTCTCCCCCGACATGGCCGCGGGCTTCCTGACGATCACCAACCAGGGCGGCGCGAAGGACGCGCTGACCTCGGTCGGCAGCGACGTCGCCGGCCGGGTCACCATGCACAGCACCGTCGGCGGGGCGATGCGGGAGAAGTCCTCCTTCGCGATACCCGCCCACGGCAGGCTGGTCTTCCGAAGCGGCGGCAACCACCTGATGTTCGAGGAGCTGAAGCGCAGGCCGAAGCAGGGCCAGCACGTGACCCTGAAGCTCACGTTCGCCGAGTCCGGGCCCCTCACCGTCGAGATGCCGGTGAAGTCCGCCACGTACAACCCGTCGACCGGACACTGAGGGAGGGACCACCTTGACGCGGACCATCACCCCCCGCCTGCGCACCCTGGTGCTGCTGCTCATCGCCGTCACCGGCGCGCTGCTCGCGGGCGCCGGTCCGGCCTCCGCGCACGCCGCGCTGACCGGCAGCGACCCCGCGCAGGGGGTGGTGGTCGACAGGGCGCCCACCCAGGTGTCGCTCACCTTCTCCGAGAAGGTGGCCATGAACGACGACTCGGTGCAGGTCCTCGACCCCAAGGGCCGGAAGATCCAGGCCGGTGCGCCGGTCAACGTGAGCGGGACCACCTACGCGGTGAAGCTCAAGGGCGGCCTGGCCAAGGGCACCTACACGGTCGGCTACCAGGTCGTCTCGGCGGACAGCCACCCGGTCGCCGGCGCCTACACCTTCTCCATCGGGGCGCCCTCGCAGACGGTCGTCTCCGGTGTCGGCACCACAGCCTCCGACACGGCCGTCGGCCGGCTCTACTCCGCCGGACGGTACGTCTCCTACGCCGGCTTCATCGTGCTCGCGGGCGGCGCCGCCTTCGTGCTGCTCTGCTGGCAGCGCGGCTCGGGCGTACGGCCCCTGCAGCGGCTGGTGGTGGGCGGCTGGCTGGCGCTCACCGCGTCCACGCTCTGGCTGCTGCTCCTGCGCGGCTCGTACACCTCCTCCGGGAAGTTCGGCGACGTCTTCGACCTGGACCTGCTCGGCCAGGTGCTGCAGACCAAGACCGGCGCGGCGCTGGTCTCCCGGCTGCTGCTGCTCGCCGCCGCCGCACTGTTCATCGCCGTCCTCTTCGGCGCCTACAACCGGCGGGAGGAGGCCGAGGAGAAGCGCGACCTCACCTTCGGGCTGGCCGTCGGCGGAGTGGTCGTGGCCGCCGGGCTCGCGGCGAGCTGGGCCATGGCCGAGCACGCCTCCACCGGACTCCAGCCGGGCATCGCCATGCCCGTGGACGTGGTCCACCTGCTGGCCGTCGCCGCCTGGCTGGGCGGCCTCGCCGCCCTGCTCGTCGCCCTGTACCGGGCGCCCGCCGACACCCCGGTCGAAGCCGCCGCCGTCCACCGCTTCTCCCGTCTCGCCTTCGCCTCCGTCCTCGCCCTGGTCGCCACCGGCGCCTACCAGTCCTGGCGCCAGCTCGGCTCCTGGTCGGCGTTCACCGAGACCCGGTACGGGCAGCTGCTGCTCGTCAAGATCGCGCTGGTGGCCCTGCTGGTCGGCCTCGCGTGGATCTCCCGGCGCTGGACGGGACGGCTCGCGGACCCGGCGGCCGAAGCCGCAACGATCGGGGAGCCGGAGCGGGAGTCCGTCTCCGCGCCGGTCTCCGCCGGCCGGGAGGACGCGGAGGGCGCCCCCGGTGGCGGCGAACGCGCCGCCCAGCTCGCCCGGCAGCGGGCCGCGGTCGACGCCGCCCGGCAGAAGCGCCGGCGGGACGCCGACCCGAACCGCTTCGGGCTGCGCCGCTCGGTGCTCACCGAGGCCGGTGTCGCGGTCGTGCTGCTCGCCGTCACCACCTGGCTGACCCAGACCGAGCCGGGCCGCACCGAGCTGGAGGCCAAGGCCGCCTCCTCGTCCTCCTCCAGTTCCTCGTCGTCGTCCGGCGCGCTGACCCTGGACATGCCCTTCGACACCGGAGGCGCCGACGGCAAGGGCCTGGTCCGGATCGACTTCGACCCCGCGCGCGTGGGCGGCAACGAGATGCACGTCTACGTCCAGCGGCCCAACGGACGCGCCTTCGACGTCCCCGAGGTGAAGGTCGCCCTCACCCTCGCCGCGAGGAAGATCGGGCCGCTCCCGGTCACCCCGGACCACATCACCACCGGCCACTGGGCGGCGAGCGGGGTGCAGATTCCCATGGCGGGCGACTGGAAGGTCGCCGTGACCGTGCGGACCTCCGACATCGACCAGGCGACCGTCTCCAAGAACGCGCAGATCGGCTGAACCACACCATGCCCGACCAGTCCCTTCCCGAGACCCGCACGCCCGGCTCCCCGGCATCCGGGACGAGCGCCCACCACGGCGGCGCAGCCGAGGGCCACGGTGGTGTCTCCCGGCGTGCGCTGCTCGGCACCGCCGGGGCCACCGGGCTGGTGCTCGGCGCGGCCGGCGGGGCCGTGGGATACGCCTCGGCGCCCGCCCAGGCCACTCCGCTGACCTCGGTGGGCGCCGGCCGGGCGATGTTTCACGGGAAACATCAGCCCGGCATCACCGAGGGACTCCAGGCCCGCGGCCACCTCGTCGCCTTCGACCTCGCGGCGGGGGCGGGCCGCAAGGAGGCTGCGGCCCTGCTGCGCCGCTGGTCGGCGACGGCCGAGCGGCTGATGGCGGGTGAGACGGCCCCGCACGGCGACACCGGTGTTGCCCGCGACGCGGGACCGTCCTCGCTGACGATCACCTTCGGTTTCGGGCACAGCTTCTTCGGCCGGACCGGCCTGGAGAAGCAGCGCCCGGCGGCCCTGGACCCGCTGCCCGACTTCTCCTCCGACCGGCTCGACAAGGCACGCAGCGACGGCGACCTCTGGGTGCAGATCGGCGCCGACGACGCCCTCGTGGCCTTCCACGCACTGCGCGCCATCCAGAAGGACGCCGGGCACGCGGCCCGCGTCCGCTGGCAGATGAACGGCTTCAACCGCAGCCCCGGCGCCACCGCGCACCCCATGACGGCCCGCAACCTCATGGGCCAGATCGACGGCACCCGCAACCCCAAGCCCGCCGACGCCGACTTCGACCGGCGGATCTTCGTGCCCGCCTCGGCGGAGCCCGCGTGGATGGCGAACGGCTCCTACGCCGTCGTACGCCGTATCCGCATGCTCCTGGACGACTGGGAGACGCTGTCGCTCGCGGCCCAGGAGGCGGTCATCGGGCGCCGCAAGGACACCGGGGCCCCGCTGTCCGGGGGCGACGAGACGACGCCGATGGACCTGGACAAGACCGACGCCCAGGGCGAGCCGGCCGTTCCCGTCAACGCCCACGCCCGGATCACCCGGCCCGACCGCAACGGCGGCGCGGCCATGCTGCGACGCCCGTTCTCCTTCCACGACGGCATCGACCAGGACGGCACGCCGGACGCCGGGCTGCTCTTCGTCTGCTGGCAGGCGGACCCGCTGCGCGGCTTCGTCCCGGTGCAGCGCAAGCTCGACCGGGGCGACGCCCTCTCGCGGTTCATCCGGCACGAGGCCAGCGGCCTGTTCGCGGTGCCCGGCGGCGCGGCCGCGGGAGAGTACGTGGGCCAGCGGCTTCTGGAGGGGTGAATCCGGCCGGGGAATCACCCCTGCGGGGATTCAAACCACCCGGTCGAGTGGCGTCGATGAGACACGGAAGCCGCGCGCCCCGGCGCCCATTAGGGTGAGGACATGCCAGCGAGCTATGCGTATCTCGGTCCCGAAGGCACCTTCACCGAAGTCGCCCTGCGCACGCTTCCGGAGGCGGCCACCCGGGAGCTCATGCCCTACGTCTCGGTGCAGTCGGCGCTGGACGCGGTGCGGGCCGGCGAGGCCGAGGCCGCGTTCGTGCCGATCGAGAACTCCGTCGAGGGCGGCATCACCACCACCCTGGACGAGCTGGTCGCGGGCGAGCCGCTGACGATCTACCGCGAGGTGCTGCTGTCGATCACCTTCGCGCTGCTCGTCCGGCCGGGCACCCGGCTGGCGGACATCAAGACGGTCTCCGCGCACCCGGCGGCCCAGCCGCAGGTGCGCAACTGGCTCAGGAACAACCTGCCGGACGTCCACTGGGAGTCGGCCGCCTCGAACGCGGACGCCGCCCGGCTGGTCCAGGAAGGCCAGTACGACGCCGCCTTCGCGGGCGAGTTCGCCGCCGCCCGGTACGGCCTGGAGGCCCTGGAGACCGGTATCCACGACGCGGAGAACGCGCAGACCCGCTTCGTGCTCGTCGGCCGCCCGGCCCGGCCCGCGGCACCGACCGGCGCCGACAAGACCTCGGTGGTGCTGTGGCAGCGGGACGACCATCCCGGCGCCCTGCGCGACCTGCTGGGCGAGTTCGCCTCCCGGGGCATCAACCTCATGCTGCTGCAGTCGCGGCCCACCGGCGCCGGCATCGGCAACTACTGCTTCTGCATCGACGCCGAGGGGCACATCTCCGACCGGCGGATGGCCGAGGCGCTGATGGGACTGAAGCGGATCTGCCTCCAGGTGCGGTTCCTCGGCTCCTACCCGCGCGCCGACATCCTCCCCGGCGAGGCCCGGGCCACTCCCGCGGGCACGTCGGACGGGGAGTTCGTGGCGGCCGCCGACTGGGTGGCGCGCTGCCAGGACGGCCGGTTCTGAAGCGGCCGTAGACTGCTCCGGTCAGTCCTACCTGCATATCTTCGTTATCCACAGAAGTTATCCACAGGCCCGCTTCTCGACCTGGGGACAAGTCGACAAGGGCGCGCGATCCCGTCGACAAATCGCCCTGCAAGTCCCTCTTGCGGCCACCGTCCCGCACGTCACCCTTCGTCCACCCGTTTCCTTTGGTTCATCTTTTGGGGCGACCCCTTTCCACTCGAAAGTGGGTGTCATCCCAGCTCGCGGCGAGAATTCCTTCGCCGGGCCGAAACTTCCGGAGTGATCAATTCCGGAATCCACAGAGTTTCCGCACAGCCTGTGGATAACTCCCCTGGGGGGCCGGATCGCTGTGGACAACGGCCTCTCCAAGTCCCGCCCCCCGCAAGGAAATCCGGTCAACCGGGAATCCGCCGCCTGCCTCGTTCCAGGGATTGAGACACCTTTTCTTGACACCCGCCACCACTCTGCGCAATTGGCCCGAAACGGCATGTAAGGCGCGAGTCGCAATAGTGAGTCGTGACCTGCGAGCTCGCACCGGTAGCCTTGCTCGCGTGATTGACCTTCGCCTGCTCCGTGAGGACCCCGACCGTGTGCGCGCGTCCCAGCGCGCCCGTGGAGAGGACGTCGCGCTCGTCGACTCCCTCCTGTCTGCCGACGAACGGCGCAGGTCCTCCGGCGTCCGCTTCGACGAGCTGCGCGCCGAGCAGAAGTCGCTCGGCAAGCTGATCCCCAAGGCCACTCCGGAGGAGAAGGCCGAGCTGCTGGCGCGCGCCGAGCAGCTCAAGGCCGACGTCAAGGCCGCCGACGCGGAGCGCGACGCGGCCGACGCCGAGACCCAGCGGCTGCTGCAGCAGCTCGGCAACCTCGTCCACCCCGACGTGCCCGTCGGCGGCGAGGAGGACTTCGTCACGCTGGAGACGCACGGCGTCATCCGCGACTTCGGCGCCGAGGGCTTCGAGCCCAAGGACCACCTGGAGCTCGGCCAGGTGCTCGGCGCGATCGACGTCGAGCGCGGCGCCAAGGTCTCCGGCTCCCGCTTCTACTTCCTCACCGGCGTCGGCGCCCTGCTGGAGCTGGCCCTGGTCAACGCGGCGATCGCGCAGGCCACCGAGGCCGGCTTCACGCCGATGCTGACCCCGGCGCTGGTGCGCCCGCAGTCCATGGCCGGCACCGGCTTCCTCGGCCAGGCGGCCCAGGACGTCTACCACCTCGACAAGGACGACCTGTACCTGGTCGGCACCTCCGAGGTCCCGCTGGCGGCCTATCACATGGACGAGATCATCGACGCCGACCGGCTGCCGCTGCGGTACGCGGGCTTCTCGCCCTGCTTCCGCCGCGAGGCCGGCTCGCACGGCAAGGACACGCGGGGCATCTTCCGCGTGCACCAGTTCGACAAGGTCGAGATGTTCTCCTACGTGACTCCCGAGGACTCCCAGCAGGAGCACAAGCGCCTGCTGGAGTGGGAGAAGCAGTGGCTGACCTCGCTGGAGCTCCCGTTCCGCGTCATCGACGTGGCCTCCGCGGACCTCGGCGCCTCGGCCTCCCGTAAGTACGACTGCGAGGCGTGGATCCCGACCCAGGGCAAGTACCGCGAGCTGACGTCGACCTCGGACTGCACCGAGTTCCAGTCCCGCCGCCTGTCGATCCGGATGCGCGACGGCAAGCAGGTCCGCCCGCTGGCCACCCTCAACGGCACCCTGTGCGCCGTACCGCGCACGATCGTGGCGATCCTGGAGAACCACCAGCTGCCCGACGGCTCGGTCCGTGTTCCCGAGGTGCTGCGCCCGTACCTGGGCGGCCGGGAGGTCCTGGAGCCGGTCGCCAAGTGAGCGCCGGATTCCCCTTCCAGCTGATCGCGACCGATCTCGACGGAACGCTTCTGCGCTCCGACGAGTCGATCTCGCGGCGCACCCGTGACGCGCTCGCCGCGGCCACCGCGGCGGGCGCGGCCCACATCGTCGTCACCGGCCGCGCGGTCCCCTGGACCCGCCACATCCTGGACGACCTCGGCTACGACGGCCTCGCCGTCTGCGGCCAGGGCGCCCAGGTGTACGACGCCGGCGCGCACCGCCTGCTGACCTCGGTCACCCTCGACCGGCAGCTCGCGGGCGTGGCCCTGGCGAAGCTCGAGGCCGAGGTGGGGCCGCTGTACCTGGCGGCGAGCCGGGACGGCCTGGACGGCGAGGTGCTGGTGGGGCCGGGCTACGCGGTCACGGGCAACCTCCCCGCCACCCCGTTCACGGACGCGGCCGACCTGTGGTCCGCCCCGTTGAACAAGGTCTACATACAGCACCCGACGCTCGGCGACGACGAGCTGGCGGACGTGGCCCGGCGTGTGGCCGGCGGTTTCGTCACGGTGGCGATGGCGGGCGCGGGCATCGTGGAACTGCTGCCGCTCGGCCTCTCCAAGGCCACGGGCCTGTCCCTGGCCGCCCGCCGGCTGGGGGTCAAGGCCGCGGGCACCATCGCCTTCGGCGACATGCCCAACGACATCCCGATGTTCGCCTGGGCCGCCCACGGCGTGGCCATGGCCAACGCCCACGAGGAACTCCGGGCGGTGGCGGACGAGGTCACCGCCTCCAACGAGGAGGACGGCATCGCGGCGGTCCTGGAGCGGCTGCTGCCGTAGTCCGCGCGACGTACGACGACGGCGCCGCCACCCGCCCTGGTGGCAACGTCTCGCGGAGGATGCACGACTCGAACGTGCGCGGGCTCTCACACCCGACCTCGGCCCGCTCCGGCTCGACCTCGGCCCGGTGATCGAAACCGGCCTCGTGATCGAACACGGTGCGCGCCAGTGCCTTACCGCTCGGCCAATCCTCCGGGTGGGCGGCCCACGCGAGAGCGACATCGCGTGCTCGAAGCGGCCGCCCCGGGCAGCTCCCCTGAGCTCCACGGAGCGGTGGCTTTCACTCCGGAGCCCGCCCCGGGCTGCCCTGACGGGAGCCGGGCGTACTGTCGTGCATGGACATCGCCCAGCTCCTCTCCCGGTCCGTGCGCCGGGTCCGTCCCGGCCGGTGGGGCACAACCACTGTGCTCCGCGCGGGGGTTGGGCGCCACCGGATTAACCGGGCCCGCGACCGTCCTACCGGCGCCGCCATCTGCGCCGGCGCGCCTTGCCGAAGAACCATCCCGCGGGCGGCTCGTCCGACCGCCAGGGCTGCGGCTCCGGTGACTCGGCGCGCCAGCGGGCGGCGAGCATCCGGGCCCGCGCGGACGGCTCGGAGGTCTCCGCGGCCCGTACGAACGCCTCGTCCAGGACGGTCTCGTCCCAGTCGTCGCCCTCGGCCCCGGCTCCGCCGTGCTCCGGTGTCCGCTCAGCCATCGCGGCCTCCCAGCCGTACGTCCGCTGCGTCCAGTGTGCCCACGCGGAGGTGAAGGCCCCGTCAAGGTGGACCGGGGCCCCCGCGGAACTACTCCTCGCCCGCCAGCTTCAGTGCCCGCAGCTTCTGCCCGGCGTACCAGGTCGCCAGGACGGTGACCACGACGAGCAGCACGGTGGCCGTCGTCAGCCCGACGTCCGAGGTCACCAGGTCCCCGCCGGCGACCTTCTGGGCGACGGCCAGCGACCACTGCTGGACGCTCAGCGTGCGCGCGCCCGGCACCAGGGAGCCGAACAGGGCCTCCCAGACGAGCGCGTAGACGAGCCCGAGGACCACCGCGTGCCGGGACACCGTGCCCAGCAGCAGGAACAGCGCCGAGTAGGCGATGGAGGAGACCAGCGCGGCGACCGTGTAGGCGACGGCGATCTGCTGGCCGTTGCCGTTCAGGATCAGGCCCGCGAGCATGGTCGGCACGGCGGAGAACACCATGGTCACCGCGATCGCGACGATCAGCTTCGTCAGGATGATCGTGGGCCGCTTCAGCGGCTTGGACAGCAGGTACACCACGGAGCCGTCGTCGATCTCCGGGCCGATCGCGCCCGTGCCCGCGATGACTCCGATGATCGGCACCATCGTGGCGAGCGCGAAACCGCCCAGGACGTCGGCGGCCGTCTGGTCGTCCGCGCCGGTCAGGGCGCGCACGGCCACGGAGATCACGAGCAGCAGCAGCGGCAGCGCGCCGAGGATGAGGGCCCGGCGGCGGCCGAGCAGGGCCCGGTAGGTGAGCCGGGCGACGGTGGGGTCGTACATCAGGGCCTCCTACGCCGCGACCAGATACGAGAAGACGGACTCGAGGGACTCGTCGGACGGCGAGACCGTGAGCAGCCGGATGCCGTGGTCCCGGGCGACCTTCGGCAGCAGCGCGGTGAAGCGGCCGAAGTCGACGGCCTGGATGCGCAGCGCGCCCTCGGCGACGTCGACCTCGATGCCGGACGTCGACGGGTCGGCGATCAGCGCGGCCGCGAGGGCGCGGTCGTCGCTGGAACGCACCAGGTAGCGGTGCGGCCGGTCGGTCATCAGGCGGCGGATCCTGCGGAAGTCGCCGCTGGCGGCGTGCCGGCCGGCGACGACCACCTCGATGTGCCGGGCGAGCTGCTCGACCTCCTCGAGGATGTGCGAGGAGAACAGCACCGTGCGGCCCTCGTCGCCCATCCGCCGCAGCAGGTCCATGAGCTGCATGCGCTGGCGCGGGTCCATGCCGTTGAACGGCTCGTCGAGCAGCAGCAGCGAGGGGTCGTGGACCAGCGCGGAGGCCATCTTCACGCGCTGGCGCATGCCCTTGGAGTACGTGGAGATCTTCCGGTCCTGCGCGTACTCCATCTCGACCGTGGCGAGCGCCCGCTGGGCGGCCTTGGCGCCGAGTCCGTGCAGCTCGGCGTTGGCGACGACGAACTCGCGGCCGGTGAGGAAGTCGTACATCGCCTCCCGCTCGGGGACGATGCCGATGTGCTGGTAGATGGCCTCGTTGCGCCACACCGGCTGCCCGTCGAGGGTGACCGAGCCGGTGGAGGGGGCGAGGAAGCCGCCCATCATGTTGATGAGGGTGGACTTTCCCGCGCCGTTCGGGCCGAGCAGGCCGGTGACCCCGGGGCCGATGGTCATGGTGATGTCGTTGACGGCGACCACGTTGCCGAACCAGCGGGAGACGTGGTCGATGCTGAGGGTCGTCACAGCCCCACCTTCTTGTAGCGGCGGATCAGAAGGGCGTAGCACGCGGCGATCAGGCCGAGCGCGACCAGGACGTACACCACGCCCTCGCCGCCGGTCGGACCGGTGCCGCCGGGGAAGCCGGAGTCGCCGCCGAGGAACGCGGACTGGACGCCGTCGATCAGGGTGACCGGCGAGAACAGGCCGATCCACGGCACGGCGCCGGTGCTGCCCTGCACGTCGGCGATGGCCTGGAGCGTGGAGACGGCTCCGTAGGAGATGGTCAGCACGGCGATCACGGCGGCGATGCCGAAGCCGCGGCGCGGGGTGACGGCGGCGATGACCAGGCCGATCCCGGCGAACAGCAGGGACAGCAGGGCCACGGAGACCAGTCCCTGGGCGAACTCCTCGGTCTGCTGCGCGAAGCCCATCTTGGCCAGCAGCGCGCCCGCGTACATGACCAGCAGGGGAGCGCCGGTGAGGACGAACAGGGCCGAGGCGAGCGCGGCGAACTTCGCCCGCACGTAGTCGGCGGTCTCGATGGGCCGCGAGAAGTACAGCGGCACGGTCTTGAAGCGCAGGTCGCGGGAGACGGACTGGGGCGCCTGCGAGGCGACGTACAGGCTGATCACGGCCTGCATGACGATCGCCCAGCGGGTGTAGGCGTGGGCGAGCGGCAGGGAGTGCGCCTTGGTGGCCACCGCGACGGCCACCATGATGGCCGCGGGCACGCACATCACCACGAACAGCAGCATCGGCAGCACCTTGGACTTCACCGAGCGGCCGAGGCCGTAGGCGCCGCGCAGGGACTGCGAGTACAGCGAGCGGCGGGCGTAGGCGCGGCCGAGCCGCGGGCCGTCGTAACCGCGGTAGCCGATGTCGTGGATGCGGGACTGGTCGCCGCCGGCGGTCACCGGCGCGGGCTGCTCAACCGCCATGGCCGACGGCCTCCTTCCGCTGCTCGTCGCTGCTGGTGAACACCTCGGAGATGTGGTGCCGGCGCTGCTCCATGCGCACCAGCCCGAGACCGAGGTCGGCGACGACGTCGCGCACCAGGTCGTACGTCTCCTCGCCGGGGGCGGTCAGCAGCAGGATGCGTCCGGCGCCCGGCAGGCCGCCGCCCTCGTCGTGGGTGTCCACCCCGCGCGCGAGAAGCGCCTCGCGGACCGCGCGGGTGCCGTCCGGGTGGCTGTCGCTGTCGGTGACCTCGATCGCGAGGGTGGTCGTGGTCTGGGTGAAGTCGGTGGTGGAGCTGGAGCGCAGCAGCTTGCCGCCGTCGATGACGACGACGTGGTCGCAGGTGCGTTCCAGCTCGCCCAGCAGGTGCGAGGTGACCAGGACCGAGATGCCGAAGTCGGTGTGGATGCGGCGGATCAGGCCGAGCATCTCGTCGCGGCCGACCGGGTCGAGGCCGTTGGTCGGCTCGTCCAGGAAGACCAGCCGCGGGTCGTGCACCAGGGCCTGCGCCAGCTTCACCCGCTGCTTCATGCCGGTGGAGTAGCCGCCGATGGGGCGGTAGCGCTCCTCGTACAGACCGACATGGCGCAGGGTGTCCGCGGTGCGCTCACGCGCCGCGGTGGGCGGCAGGCCGGACATGCGCGCCATGTGCACGACGAACTCGGTGGCCGAGACGTCGGGCGGCAGGCAGTCGTGCTCCGGCATGTAGCCCACCCGCTCGCGGATGGCGGCGCCCTCGGTCGCCACGTCGAGGCCGAGCACGGCGGCGCGGCCCTCCGTGGCGGGGGACAGACCCAGCAGGATCTTGATCAGGGTGGACTTGCCGGCGCCGTTGGCCCCGACGAGTCCGGTCACACCGGGTCCGATGTCCATGGACAGCCGGTCGAGCGCGGTCACCCGGGGGAACCGCTTGCTCAGGCTCTCGGTCGCGATCACAGTCACGCTACGAAGGTAGTGACGCCTGCCACGCCGGTCGTCAGACCTCAGAGCCGTCTTCACGTCAGACTCCAGGAGGACGGCACCCTGAGCGATCCCCTGCCCCGGACCTACCCGGCGGCCCTGCGCCGTCCGTCGTCCCCAGCCCTTGATCCACCCTATTGACGCCGCCTCTAACAACTGGAACA
Organism: Streptomyces sp. NPDC038135; assembly: GCF_055601245.1. NCBI lineage: Bacteria > Bacillati > Actinomycetota > Actinomycetes > Kitasatosporales > Streptomycetaceae > Streptomyces > Streptomyces sp. NPDC038135. Next base: position 226,177 of record NZ_JBVJXS010000003.1, read on the forward strand.
TTCGCCGGTGTCAAGTTACGGACGCGTAGCGCAGTCGACGGACGGGGCGGCATGACGACGGCAGTGAGCAGCGAACTCTCCGCGGAGCTGCGGGGATTCAGGCGGGTGCAGCGCCTCGCCTACGAGTGCGCGGAGGCCGTCGCGGCACGTCTGGAGCCGGGCGTCACCGAGCGCGAGGCGGCCCGGATGCAGCGGGAGTGGCTGCGGGAGCGCGGGGTGCGGGACTGGTTCCACCTCCCCTTCGCCTGGTTCGGCGACCGCACGGCGTTCGTGGACTTCCGCCTGCCGCTGCAGTTCTTCCCGACCGGCCGCCGGCTGGAGCCCGGGATGCCGTTCATCCTGGACATGGCCCCGGTGTACGAGGGGTGCACGGCGGACATCGGCTACTCGGGCTCGCTGGGCGTCAACCCGGTGCAGGAGCGGCTGACGGCGGATCTGGAGGCGCACCGCGAGCTGATCCTGCGGGAGGTGCGCGAGCGGCGCCCGCTGCGCGAGATCTACCAGAACGTGGACCGCCTCATGGTGCGCCAGGGCTACGCCAACCGGCACCGCGCGTACCCCTTCGGGGTGATCGCCCACAAGGTGGACCGGGTGCGGGCCCGCCGCTTCTCTCCGCATCTGTTCGGCTTCGGCACGCAGTCCCTCAAGGGGCTCGCCGCCGACGCCCTGCACGGCCACCGCGAGGGCTGGTCGCCCCTGTGGTCGCCGTACCGCTTCTCCGACCACCCGCCGCGGCCGGGGCTGTGGGCGGTCGAACCCCACCTCGGGTTCCGGGGTACCGGCGCGAAGTTCGAGGAGATCCTGGTGGTCACCGACTCCCGGGACCCCGCGGAGAGCGCCTTCTGGCTGGACGACGATCTGCCGCACGTGCGGCGCTGGGCGGAGGCGAAGTGACGCTGAAGGGGGCGCGTGAGCGCCGGGTGGACACCGGAGGGGTCGAGCTGTGCGTGGCCGAGCTGGGCGATCCGCAGGCGCCCACGGTGGTGCTGGTGCACGGCTACCCGGACAGCAAGGAGGTCTGGTCGGAGGTGGCCGCACGCCTCGCGGACCGCTTCCACGTGGTGCTGTACGACGTCCGGGGCCACGGCCGATCCACGGCGCCGAAGCCGCTGCGCGGCGGCTTCACCCTGGCCAAGCTCACCGACGACTTCCTGGCCGTGGTGGACGCGGTGAGCCCGGACCGGCCGGTGCACCTGGTGGGCCACGACTGGGGCTCGGTGCAGTCCTGGGAGTTCGTCACGGTGGGCCGCACGGAGGGCCGCATCGCCTCCTTCACCTCCATGTCCGGGCCGTCGCTCGACCACTTCGGGCACTGGATCAACGCGCGCGTGAAGCGTCCGACGCCCCGCCGGGTGGGCCAGCTCCTCGGTCAGGGCGCCAAGTCCTGGTACGTCTACCTGCTGCACACCCCCGCCCTGCCGGAACTGGCCTGGCGGGGTCCACTCGGCAAGCGCTGGCCCCGGATCCTGGAGCGGGCCGAGAAGGTCCCCGCCGGTGACTACCCGACCGCGTCGCTGCCCTCCGACGCGGCGCACGGCGCCTGGCTGTACCGGGACAACGTCCGCGCCCGCCTGCGCAGGCCCCGCCCGGACGCGTTCGCGCACGCCCCCGTGCAGCTGATCACGCCCCAGGGCGACGCGTTCCTGTCGGAGCGGCTCTACGACGACCTGGACGCATGGGTGCCGCGGCTGACCCGCCGTACGCTGCCCGCCAAGCACTGGATCCCGCGCACCCGGCCCGACCAGGTGGCCTCCTGGATCGGGGAGTTCGTCTCGAGCGTCGAGGGCGGGCGGCCGGAGCCGAAGGCCGCCGGCCGCCACGCGGACCGGTTCGGCGGGCAGCTGGTGCTCGTCACCGGCGCGGGCAGCGGCATCGGCCGGGCCACGGCGTTCGCCTTCGCCGAGGCCGGGGCACGGGTGGTGGCCGTCGACCGCGACGCCGAGGCGGCCGCCCGCACCGCCGAACTGTCCCGGCTGATCGGCGCCCCCGAGGCCTGGGCCGAGACCGCGGACGTCTCGGACGAGCAGGCCATGGAGCAGCTGGCCGAGCGGGTGCACGGCACGTACGGCGTCCTGGACGTCCTGGTCAACAACGCGGGCATCGGCCTCTCGGGCTCCTTCCTCACCACGACCACCGACGACTGGCGCCAGGTGCTCGGCGTCAACCTGTGGGGTGTCATCCACGGCTGCCGGCTCTTCGGCGCGCGCATGGCCGAGCGCGGGCAGGGCGGCCACATCGTCAACATCGCCTCGGCGGCCGCCTACCAGCCGTCCCGGGCGCTGCCCGCCTACAGCACCTCCAAGGCGGCGGTGCTGATGCTCTCCGAGTGCCTGCGGGCCGAACTCGCCGGACGGGACATCGGGGTCACGGCCGTCTGCCCGGGGCTGGTCAACACCAACATCACCGCCACGGCCCGCTTCACCGGCGTCGACGAGGCCGAGGAACGCCGCCGCCGGCAGCGCTCCGCCCGCCTGTACGGCCTGCGCAACTACCCGCCGGAGAAGGTCGCGGACGCCGTCCTGGACGCGGTGGCCCACAACAGGGCGATGGTCCCGGTGACCCCGGAAGCCCGGGGCGCCCATCTCCTGTCCCGGTTCCTGCCGGGCGCGCTGCGCAGGCTGGCCCGCGTGAACCCGAGACTGTGAGAAGACGGGACGACTGGGGGCAGTAGGCGATCAAAGCGCGCGCATCGCCCGCTCGTTGTCCACAAGTTGCCCAAACAGCTTGTGGATAACGCCAGTTGTCTGTGGACCAAACCTCGAGACGGAAAACCACCTGCGTGATCCGCGTCTCTCCCGCACCCTGGAGGGATGGACGACAGACGCACCGTGAAGGTGTCGAAGTACCTCTCGAAACACCTCCGCCACCAGCCCGAGCGCATCGGCCTCACGCTGGACCCGGCCGGCTGGGTCGAGATCGACACCCTGATCGCCGCGGCCGCCGCGCACGGATTCCGCTTCACCCGCGGGGAACTCGACCATGTGGTGGCCGCCAACGACAAACGGCGCTTCGCCGTGGAGGGCACCCGGATCCGCGCCAGCCAGGGACACAGCGTCGAGGTCGACCTCGGCCTGCCCCCCGCGTCCCCGCCGCCGTACCTCTACCACGGCACCGTCGCCCGCAGCCTGGACGCGATCCGCGCCGAGGGCCTGCGGCCCATGAACCGGCACGACGTCCACCTGTCCGCCGACCGCGAGACCGCGACCCGGGTCGGCGCCCGCCGCGGCCGGCCCGTCGTCCTCGCCGTGGACGCGGGCGCCATGCACCGCGACGGCCACGTCTTCCACGTCAGCGCGAACGGGGTGTGGCTCACCCGGGCGGTACCGCCCGGCTACCTGCGCTTCCCCGCCGCGCACTGACCGCCGGCCGGCGCCCTCGCGCGGGACCCGGCCCTTCGTGTCGCCCGGCGGCCCCGGACGGTGACCGGTTTCGGCCGTTGCCGGGGCGCCCCCGTACGCTCGGACCCATGAGTCTGCGTCTGAGCACCGTGATCCTGCCGTACCGCCGCTGGAGCGAGGGCGGCCGCGTGGCCTGGGTACGGGCCGAGGAGCTCGGTTTCCACACCGCGTACACCTACGACCACCTGTCCTGGCGCAGCTTCCGCGACGGCCCGTGGTTCGGCGCCGTGCCGACCCTGACCGCCGCCGCGGGCGTCACCGGCCGGCTGCGTCTGGGCACGCTGGTCACCTCCCCGAACTTCCGGCACCCGGTGACCCTCGCCAAGGAACTGATCTCCCTGGACGACATCTCCGGCGGCCGCGTGACCCTGGGCATCGGCGCGGGCGGCACCGGCTTCGACGCCACCGCCCTCGGCCAGGAGCCGTGGACGCCGCGCGAGCGTGCCGACCGGTTCGCCGAGTTCGTGCCGCTGCTCGACCGGCTGCTCACCGAGGACTCCGTGACGTACGAGGGCCGGTTCTACTCGGCGGTGGAGGCGCGCGACATCCCCGGCTGTGTGCAGCGGCCCAGGCTGCCCTTCGCCGTGGCGGCCACCGGCCCCCGCGGGCTGCGGCTCGCCGCGCGGTACGGACAGGCATGGGTGACCACCGGCGACCCGAAGCTGTACGAGAACGGCACCCCTGAGGAGTCCGTCGCCGCACTGCGCGGGCAGACCGAGAAGCTGGCCGCGGCCTGCGCGGAGGCCGGCCGGGACGTGGCCGAGCTGGACAAGGTGCTGCTCACCGGCTTCACCCCGGACCGCGGCAGGCCGCTGGAGTCGCTGGACGCGTTCGTGGACTTCGCGGGCCGGCACCGGGAGCTGGGCTTCACCGAGATCGTGCTCCACTGGCCGATCCCGGACTCCGACTTCGCCGCGGACGAGAAGGTCTTCGAGCGGATCGCCATGGAAGGCCTCGCCCAGCTCGCCTGATGCGGGGGCGCGGACGTCGTCCGTCGGCCGACTGTGGTGTGTCGGTGGACTCATCTGTGCGGACTCTCGCACGGGCGTGCGGGCATATGCGCCAGAATGGCCGGGTGACCTCAGCGACCAGACAGCCCGGGACCCCGGCCGCCGCCTTTCGGCCGCGGCTGATCGCCACCGACCTCGACGGCACCCTCCTGCGTGACGACAAGTCGGTCTCCCCGAGGACGGTCGCCGCACTGGCCGCCGCGGAGGAGGCGGGCGTCGAAGTCTTCTTCGTCACCGGCCGGCCGGCCCGGTGGATGGACGTCGTCAGCGAGCACGTGCACGGCCACGGTCTGGCGATCTGCGGCAACGGCGCCGCCGTGGTCGACCTGCACGGCGGCCCGGGCACCCACCGGTTCGTGAAGGTGCGGGAACTGGCCCGCCGGAACGCGCTGGACGCCGTGCGGCTGCTGCGCGACGCGGCCCCCGGCACGGTGTTCGCGGTCGAGCAGACGTACGGCTTCCACCAGGAGCCCGCCTATCCCAAGCTGCACATGGAGACGCCGGACAACCTGCTGCCCGCGGAGGACCTGCTCGCGGCCGACGGCCCGGACTCCGACCAGCCGGTCCTGAAGATCCTCGCCTACCACCCCGACCTCGACCCGGACGCCTTCCTCACGCTGGCCCGGCTGGCGGTCGGCGAGCGCGCCAACGTCACCCGTTCCAGCCCCAGCGCCCTGCTGGAACTCAGCGGCCCCGGCGTCTCCAAGGCCAGCACCCTCGCCCTGTGCTGCGCCGAGCGCGGCATCTCGCACGAGGAGGTCGTCGCCTTCGGCGACATGCCCAACGATGTCGAGATGCTGACCTGGGCGGGCCGGTCGTACGCGATGGGCAACGCCCACCCGGACGTCGTCGCCGCCGCCTCCGGCCGCACCGTCGCGAACAACGAGGACGGCGTGGCGGTCGTCATCGAGCGGCTGCTGGCCGAACGGGACTGACGCCCGCCCGGTCCGGCCGTACCTGTCCCGGCGCGCCCCTCAGCGCGCCGCCACCAGCGACTGGGCGGCCGCCTCCCGGCGGGCCATCGTCCGCAGCGGCCCGTCCACGGCGGCCAGTTCCGCGTACGTTCCCCGCTGCGCCACCCGGCCCTCGGCGAGTACGACCACCTCGTCCACCGCGTCGAGCCCGGCCAGCCGGTGGGTGATCAGCAGCGTCGTACGGCCCTCGGTGGCGGCCAGCAGATCCGCGGTGAGCGCGTCGGCCGTCGGCAGATCCAGGTGCTCGGCGGGCTCGTCCAGCACGAGCACCGGGAAATCGGCCAGCAGCGCGCGGGCCAGGGCGAGGCGCTGCCGCTGACCGCCGGACAGCCGGGCCCCGTGCTCGCCGACGAGCGTGTCCAGCCCGTCCGGCAGTCCGTCCACCCAGTCCAGCAGCCGGGCCCGGGACAGCGCGTCCCGCAGTCCGGGCTCGTCGGCGTCCCTCCGGGCGAGCAGCAGGTTCTCGCGCACCGTGCTGTCGAAGAGGTGGGCGTCCTGGGCGCACAGTCCGACGAGCCGCCGCACGTCGTCGCCGTCCAGGGCGTAGGCGTCCACACCGCCGAGCGTGTACGAGCCCGCCCCGGCGTCGAGGAACCGCAGCAGCACCTGCGCGAGGGTCGTCTTCCCGGAACCGGACGCGCCGACCACGGCGATCCGCCGCCCGCGCTCAAGGGTGAGATCCAGTCCGACCAGGGCGTCGCGGTGCCGGCCCGGGTGACGGGCGGTCAGGTCCCGGACCACGAGCGGGAAGGGCGAGACGGGGGCCTGCCGCGGCCGCTCCGGCTCGGTGACGGGCTCCGGGGCGTCGAGCACCTCGAACACCCGCTCCGCGCTGCGGCGCACCCGCTGGCGATGCCGCACGGCGAGCGGCAGCCCCAGTACGGCCTCGAAGACGGCCAGCGGAGTGAGCACCACCACGGCCATCGCCACTCCGCCGAGCCGGCCCGTGGCCACCGCCTGGGCGCCCAGCCACGCGGTCGCGGTGACGGTCAGCCCGCAGACCAGTGCGGTGAGCCCGTCGCCCAGGGCGGTGGCGGTCGCTCCGCGCGCCGCGATCCGGGTGAGCGTGCCGTCGGCCCGCCGGGCCGCTGCGGTGCGGGCCGGCAGGGCGCCGGCGACCGTCAGTTCGGCGGTGCCGGTGAGCAGGTCGGTCACCCGGGTCGCGAGCGCACCGCGGGCGGGCGCCAGTCGCCGCTCGGCGCGCCGGGCCGTGGCGGCGGTGACCAGGGGGACACCGGCGCCCGCCAGGAGCAGACCCGCGGCGAGGGCGGCACCGGCCTCGGGCAGCAGCCAGGCCGTGAAGGCGACGGAGACGGCGGAGACGGCGGCGGCGACCCCGGCGGGCAGCAGCCAGCGCAGCCAGTAGTCCTGGAACGCGTCGACGTCGGCGACCAGCCGGGTGAGCAGGTCGCCGCGGCGGGCCGTCCGCAGACCGGCGGGCGCCAGCCGCTCCAGCCGCCGGTACACGGCGACGCGGGTGTCGGCCAGCATCCGCAGCACGGCGTCGTGCGAGACGAGCCGCTCGGCGTACCGGAAGACGGCCCGGCCGATCCCGAACGCCCGCGTCGCCGTCACGGCCACCATCAGATACAGCACCGGCGGATGCTGCGAGGCCCGGGAGATGAGCCAGCCGGAGGTGGCCATCAGTCCGACCGCGCTGCCCAGCGCCAGAGCGCCGAGCAGCAGCGCGAGCAGCAGCCGGCCGCGCCGGGGACCCGCGAGGGCCCGCACCCGGGACAGGATCCGGCCGCCCCGTGCCGGGACACCGGTGTCCGGCTCCGTCCCGGCCGGGCCGCTCCCCTCGGCCGGGCGCCCGCCGGAACCGCCGGTGCCGGCGGCGGGCGTCACAGCGGCGGCCGTCCCGACGGCGGGCGGCTCGGGGACGTCCAGCCGGACGACCCGGTCCGCCACCTCCAGCAGCGCCGGTCGGTGCGCCACCAGCAGCACCGTGCGGCCGACCGCCAGCCGCCGCACCGCTGCCACGACGTCGGCCTCCGTCGCCCCGTCCAGCGCGGCCGTCGGTTCGTCCAGCAGCAGGACGGGCCGGTCGGCGAGGAAGGCACGGGCCAGCGCGAGCCGCTGGCGCTGGCCGGCGGACAGTCCCGCGCCGTCCTCGCCGAGCACCGTCCCGGCGCCCTCGGGAAGCGCGTCCACGAACTCCAGCGCACCCGCGTCCCGCAGCGCCCGGCGCACGGCGTCGTCGTCCGCCTCGGGCCGGGCCAGCCGTACGTTCTCCGCGATGGTCCCGGCGTACAGGTGCGGCCGCTGCGGCACCCACGCGATCCGCGAGCGCCACTGCGCGAGGTCGAGGTCGGCGAGGTCGGTCCCGGCGACGTGCACCCGGCCGTCGACGGGACGGACGAAGCCCAGCAGCACGTTCAGCAGACTCGTCTTGCCCGCGCCACTCGGTCCGACCAGGGCCACGGTCTCCCCGGGCTCCACGGTGAAGGACACACGCGTCAGGGCGTCGGCCGAGCGCTGGGGATAGCGCACGGTCACCGCGTCGAAAGCGATGGCGCCCGAACGCACCGGCGCCGTGCCGGACGCCGGCATCGGTGTCTCCAGCACGGCGAAGATCTCCTCCGCAGCGGCCAGCCCCTCCGCCGCCGCGTGGTACTGCGCCCCCACCTGACGCAGCGGCAGATAGGCCTCAGGTGCCAGCACCAGGATGACCAGCCCGGTGTACAGGTCCATGTCGCCGTGGACGAGGCGCATGCCGATCGTCACGGCGACCAGCGCGACCGAGAGCGTGGCCAGCAACTCCAGGGCGAACGAGGAGAGAAAGGCGATCCGCAGGGTCCGCATGGTGGCCTGGCGGTACTCCCCGGTGATCCGCCGGATGGACTCGGCCTGTGCCTTGGCCCGGCCGAACACCTTCAGCGTGGGCAGCCCCGCGACCACGTCCAGGAAGTGACCGGACAGCCGGGACAGCAGCCTCCACTGACGGTCCATACGGGACTGGGTGGCCCAGCCGATCAGCATCATGAAGAGGGGGATGAGCGGCAGGGTGGCGACGATGATCGCCGCCGAGACCCAGTCCTCGGTCACGATGCGCGCCAGCACGGCCACCGGGACGACCACCGCGAGCCCCAGCTGGGGGAGGTAGCGGGAGAAGTAGTCGTCGAGGGCGTCGACTCCGCGCGTGGCCAGGGTGACCAGCGAGCCGGTCCGCTGCCCGCCGAGCCAGCCGGGACCCAGCTGCACCGCACGGTCCAGGATGCGCCCGCGCAGTTCCGACTTCACGGCCGAGCTGGCCCGGTGCGCCGCGAGCTCGGTGAGCCATGCGATGACCGACCGGCCCACGGCGACGGAGGCCAACAGCAGCAGGGGCGTGCGCAGTTCGGCACTCGCCTGGCCGCGCTGGAACGCCCCGGTGACCACCTCGGCGATGAGCATCGCCTGGACGATGACCAGCCCGGCCCCGACGGCTCCCAGAGCGACGACCGCCACCAGGAAGAGACGGGTGGCACGGGCGTATCGCAGCAGGCGCGGGTCGATCGGTTTCACGTGAAACATGCCCTTCCATCCGGAGGGTGCGTTTCACGTGAAACACACCCTCGGCGGGTCTCAGTGCGCGGCGTCGGCTATGTGCTGCGTACCGATGCGCTTGCGGAACACCCAGTAGGTCCACCCCTGGTAGAGCAGCACGAGCGGGGTGGCGATGGCCGCGCACCAGGTCATGATCTTCAGGGTGTACGGGCTCGACGACGCATTGGTGACCGTGAGGCTCCAGTCACTCTGCAGCGTGGACGGCATGACGTTCGGGAAGAGCGACAGGAAGAGCATCGCCACGGCCGCCACGATCGTCACGCCGGACAGCGCGAACGACCATCCCTCGCGCCCCGCCTGGTTGGCCACCAGCGCCGCCACCAGGGCGACGACCGCCACGACCAGCGCCACCAGGCTCTTGGCGTCACCGCTCTCGGCCTGCGTCCACAGCAGGAAGGCGAGCGCCACCACGGCGGTGACGAGCCCGACCCGCAGCGCCAGCTTCCTCGCCCGCAGCCGGATGTCACCCACGGTCTTCAGTGCGGTGAACACCGCCCCGTGGAAGGTGAACAGCGTCAGCGTCACCAGGCCGCCGAGCAGGGCGTACGGATTGAGCAGATCCAGGAGGCCGCCGACGTACTCGAAGTTCCGGTCGATCTTCACGCCGTGCACGATGTTGCCGAAGGCCACTCCCCACAGGAACGCCGGGACCAGCGAGGTCCAGAAGATGGCCGTCTCCCAGTTGCGCTGCCAGTTCTCCTCGGGCCGCTTGGCCCGGTACTCGAAGGCGACACCCCGGACGATCAGGCAGACCAGGATGACCAGGAGCGGAAGGTAGAAGCCGGAGAAGAGCGTGGCGTACCACTCCGGAAAGGCGGCGAAGGTCGCGCCGCCCGCCGTGAGCAGCCACACCTCGTTGCCGTCCCAGACGGGCCCGATGGTGTTGATGAGCACACGGCGCTCGGGCCGGTCGCGGGCCAGCAGCTTGGTAAGGATGCCGACGCCGAAGTCGAAGCCCTCCAGGAAGAAGTAGCCGGTCCACAGGACGGCGATCAGGACGAACCAGACGTCGTGAAGTTCCATGACTGTCCCCTCGGCCTAGTACGAGAAGGCCATCGGCTTGTCGGCGTCACGGGAGTCGCCGCCGATCTTCGTGGGCGGGTTGAGGTCGGCCTCGGTCAGCTCGGGCGGGCCGGCCTTGACGTACTTCGCGAGCAGCTTGACCTCGACGACGGCGAGGATCGCGTACAGCGCGGTGAAGACGAGCATCGAGGTGAGGACCTCGCCCTGGGAAACGCCGGGGGAGACCGCGTCTCGGGTCTGCAGGACGCCGTAGACGGCCCACGGCTGCCGGCCCATCTCGGTGAAGATCCAGCCCCAGGAGTTGGCGATCAGCGGGAAGGCCAGGGTCCAGATCGCGATGCGCCAGTACCAGGTGGTCAGCTTCGGGCCCAGTGCCTTGTTGGGGAGCAGGACCAGGTGCGGCACCTCGTCGTCGCCCACCCGCAGGTGCTGCGGCAGCATGAACCTCTTGCGGGTCAGCCAGAGCCCGGCGAGGCCGATGGCGAAGGAGGCCATGCCGAAGCCGATCATCCAGCGGAAGCCCCAGAAGGTCACCGGGATGTTGGGCCGGTAGTCGCCGGGCCCGAACTTCTGCTGCTCCGCCTTGTTGACGTCGTTGATGCCGGGCACGTACGAGGTGAAGTCGTCGTTGGCGAGGAAGGACAGCAGGCCCGGGATCTCGACGGCCACGCTGTTGTGGCCCTTCTCCACGTCGCCGTAGGCGAAGACGGAGAACGGCGCAGGTGCCTGCCCGTCCCACAGCGCCTCGGCGGCCGCCATCTTCATCGGCTGCTGCTTGAACATGACCTTGCCGAGCACGTCACCGCTGACCGCGGTGAGCAGGCCGGCGATGACCACGGTGATCAGACCGAGCCGCAGCGAGGTCTTCATCTCGCGGACGTGCTTCTTGCGTGCCAGGTGGTAGGCGGCGATGCCCACCATGAACGCGCCACCGGTCAGGAAGGCGGCGGACAGGGTGTGGAAGGCCTGGCTGAGCGCGGTGTTCTGGGTCAGCACGGCCCAGAAGTCGGTCAGCTCGGCCCGTCCCCGCACCTTGTCGATCTTGTAGCCGACCGGGTGCTGCATCCAGGAGTTGGCCGCGAGGATGAAGTACGCCGACAGGATCGTGCCGATCGACACCAACCAGATGCAGGCCAGGTGGATCTTCTTGGGCAGCTTGTCCCAGCCGAAGATCCACAGGCCGATGAACGTGGACTCGAAGAAGAAGGCGATCAGGGCCTCGAAGGCGAGCGGGGCACCGAAGATGTCACCGACGAAGCGCGAGTAGTCCGACCAGTTCATGCCGAACTGGAACTCCTGCACGATGCCGGTGACCACACCCATCGCGATGTTGATCAGGAAGAGCTTGCCCCAGAACTTCGTCGCCCTGAGGTACTTCTCCTTCTCCGTGCGCACCCACGCCGTCTGCAGCCCGGCCGTCAGCGCGGCCAGGGAGATCGTCAGGGGGACGAACAGGAAGTGGTAGACGGTGGTGATGCCGAACTGCCAGCGCGCCAGTGTCTCCGGCGCCAGAGCCAGGTCCACGTCGTCACTCTCCTTACTACGCCGTGGTACAGCGGCGGTTTGCTCCCTTTGTTCCGCACATACAGGAGCAATCGGGACGCGCTTGTGAACGCGTTCACATTCACAAGCCATTATGACGCACTGGTATTCGGCAACCGCATGGGGGTACCCCTCGTACGCCCACGGCAGAACGGATCAACGAAAAGGGCCCCGCACATGGCGGGGCCCAGTCGTGGCCGACAGCGCTCAGCCGCCGACCGTCCGTTCTCAGCTCTCCCTGTGGAACGCCTCCGCGACCTTGAGGAAGATGTCGTTCGCCTCGGTCTCCCCGACCGTCACCCGCACGCCCTCGCCCGGGAACGGCCGGACCACCACACCGTGCTGCTCGCAGGCCGCGGCGAACTCGACCGTGCGCTCCCCCAGCCGGAGCCACACGAAGTTGGCCTGGGTCTCCGGCACCGTCCAGCCCTGCGCGCGCAGCGCGTCGACCACCCGCTTGCGCTCGCACACCAGCGAGCCGACCCGGCCGAGCAGCTCGTCCTCGGCCCGCAGCGAGGCGATCGCCGCCTCCTGCGCGAGCTGGCTGACGCCGAAGGGCACCGCCGTCTTGCGCAGCGCCGCCGCCACCGGCTCATGCGCGATCGCGAAACCGATGCGCAGCCCGGCGAGACCGTAGGCCTTGGAGAACGTGCGCAGGACGCAGACATTGGGCCGCTCCCTGTACAGCTCGACGCCGTCGGGCACCTCGGGATCGCGGATGAACTCACGGTAGGCCTCGTCCAGCACCACGAGCACGTCCTTGGGCACCCGGTCGAGGAACCGTTTCAGCTCGGCTCGCCGCACCACAGTGCCGGTCGGGTTGTTGGGGTTGCAGACGAAGATCAGACGCGTCCGCTCGGTGATCGCGTCCGCCATGGCGTCCAGGTCGTGCACGTCGCCGGGCGTGAGCGGCACCTGGACCGAGCGCGCCCCGCTGATCTGCGTGATGATCGGGTACGCCTCGAAGGAGCGCCAGGCGTACATCACCTCGTCGCCGGGCCCGCTGGTCGCCTGGATCAGCTGCTGGGCGACGCCCACCGAACCGGTCCCGGTGGCCAGGTGGGCGAGCGGGACGCCGAACCGCTCAGACAGCTCCTCCATCAGCCCGCTGCACGCCATGTCCGGGTAGCGGTTGAAGTTGCAGGCGGCCGCGGTCACGCTCTCCATGACGCCGGGGAGCGGGGGATACGGATTCTCGTTGGAGGACAGCTTGTAGGCGACCGGCCCGCCGGCCGCGGCCGGCTTGCCCGGCTTGTAGGTGGGGATACCCTCCAGCTCGGCGCGCAGCTTGGGGCTCGTCTCGCTCACCGCAGTCCTCCTCGCGACCACCGGCGACCCGTCGACGCCGCCGGCTTCCAATACTCAACACCTTATGAGGATTCGGTCCCGCTGCGTACAGGTGCGGGAGGACGGGAGTCCCGCCTCTTCCGTCACACAGGCATCAGGGGCATCACCGTACGAAGGCGTACGTTCCAGGGGGCGCGCCACACATATATCTACGCGCCGGTGGCTCACGCCCTGGCGCGCATCCCTCGTGCAGGTGAGTTGAGACCTGTTCGAGACATCGGCCCCTCGGCAGGCCCACACCCGTCGGCACGTCACGTCCTATCATTGGATCGTTCAACTACCTTTGTTTCCAAGGCAGTTAGCCGTCCACAGCCATGCAGAAACGTGCCTGTCAACGCGTGCATATGCGTCCGCACTACCCCACCGCATGAGCCCTACTATCGGCTCGCCATGACAGCAGCAGGGAAGCACCAGGTGAGCCGCGCGGAAACCTCACGGCGAGGAAGCCGGCCGAGCCGGGCGGGCATCAGAGACGTGGCCGCCGCCGCCGGGGTCTCCATCACGACCGTGTCCGACGCCCTCAACGGCAAGGGCCGGCTCCCGGACGCCACCCGGCGCCATGTCCGCGAGGTCGCCGACCGGCTGGGGTACCGCCCTTCGGCCGCCGCCCGCACCCTCCGTACCGGCAAGTCGGGGCTGATCGGCCTGACCGTGACGACGTACGGGGATGAACCTTTCACCTTCACGGAGTTCGCCTACTTCGCCGAGATGGCCCGGGCCGCCACCTCGGCCGCGCTCGCCCGCGGCTACGCCCTGGTCATCCTGCCCGCGACCTCCCGCCACGACGTGTGGTCCAACGTCGCCCTGGACGGCACGGTCGTCATCGACCCCTCCGACCAGGACCCGGTGGTCAGCGAGCTCGTCCGGCAGGGCCTGCCGGTCGTGTCCGACGGCCGCCCGGCCGGCTCGCTCCCGGTCACCGCCTGGGTCGACAACGACCACGAGGCCGCCGTCCTCGACATCCTCGACCACCTCGCCGACGCCGGCGCCCGCCGCATCGGCCTCCTCACCGGCACCACGACGGACACGTACACCCATCTGTCCACCACCGCCTACCTGCGCTGGTGCGAGCGGGTCGGCCAGGACCCGGTCTACGAGGCCTACCCCGCGCACGACCCCTGTGCGGGCGCCGTTGCCGCCGACCGGCTGCTCGCCCGGCCCGACCGGCCCGACGCCGTGTACGGCCTCTTCGATCCCAACGGCACCGACCTCCTCGCCGCAGCCCGGCGCTACGGCCTGCGCGTCCCCGACGACCTGCTGCTGGTGTGCTGCAGCGAGTCCACGGTGTACGCCAACACCGAGCCGCCCATCACCACGCTCTCCCTGAAGCCGCGCCGGATCGGTACGGCCGTGGTGCAGCTGCTCATCGACGCCATCGAGGGCGTCGAGTCGGACCAGCCCGTCGAACAGGTGATACCGACGGAGCTGATCGTGCGTACCTCATCCCAGCGACGGCCTCCCCGCACGACCGTCAGCCCGCCGCGGGCCCCGGAGCGGGGGTAGCAGACGGGTCTCCGCCCGGCGGCCGACCGGGGACACCACGGGATGGCCGCCTTTGGGGGGACACGGAGGCGAGGGGGACACTGAGGTCCGGAGCGTCGGGGCCGGGCCCCCGCGCGGCCCACCCGCCCGCCCGGCGCCGCGACGCGCGATCGGCTCCCCCCCGGGACGGAACGGCCGGCCGTCGCGCGGCACGGATCACCGCTGTCGGGCAACCAGTCGAAACCCCGCCCAAACGGAACGAAAGCCGCGGTGAACTGTCGTCTCGCTCCGATTCACCACCCCTGGGTCATCACACGGAGCGACGCGCATTCCTATGATGGGCCCACGACACCGCGGGGCCGCTGCGACCAGGCAGTCCGAAGCGGTGCAGTTGCGGCGCGATGGTGGAGGGGTCTGATGACTCAGGGGGCCGGTCAGGGACCCGAGACGGAGCGGACGGCGACGTTGCGCGACTTCCGGGTGCCCGCGTACGTCAACGAGACCGGTCCGTACGTCCGCACCCACCCGGGTGACACCGTGCCGCCGATGGACGAGGCCTACCCCGAGGGCTACACGCCCACCCAGCGCGACCTGCCCGTGATCAACCGCGGCGACACGCTGCAGGTGTCCGTCGAGCCGGGCCCGGCGGCTCCGGACCCGCAGCCGTCGACCGGTCCGGGCCCGCTGTACGTCGTGGGCGACGTCCACGGCTACCTGAACGAACTGCTGGCCGCCCTGCGGGAGAAGGGGCTGGTCGACGCCGAGGGCAGGTGGAGCGCGGGCACGGCCCGGCTGTGGTTCCTCGGCGACTTCACCGACCGCGGCCCCGACGGCATCGGCGTCATCGACCTGGTCATGCGGCTGTCCGCCGAGGCGGCGGCCGCCGGCGGCTACTGCAAGGCCCTCATGGGCAACCACGAGCTGCTGCTGCTCGGCGCGAAGCGGTTCGGCGACACCCCGGTCCACTCCGGCGCGGGCACCGCCACCTTCCAGGCGGCCTGGCTGCTCAACGGCGGCCAGAAGACCGACATGGACCGCCTCCAGGACCACCACCTGCAGTGGATGTCCCGTCTCGACGCCGTGGAGGAGGTCGACGGGCATCTGCTCATCCACTCCGACACGACCGCCTACCTCGACTACGGCGACTCGATCGAGGCGGTCAACGACACCGTCCGCGAGACCATCACCCGCAACGACGCGGACGAGGTCTGGGACCTGTTCCGCAAGTTCACCAAGCGGTTCTCCTTCCGCGACGAGGGCGGCGCGGAAGCCGTGCGCTCCCTCCTCGACACGTACGGCGGCACCCGCGTCGTTCACGGTCACAGCCCCATTCCCTACCTGCTCGGCGAGGTCGGCTCCGAGGACACCGAGGAGGACGAGGGCCCCTCGGTGGAGGGACCGCACATCTACGCCGAAGGGCTCGCCATCGCCATGGACGGCGGCGTGACCATGGCCGGGAAGCTGCTGGTGCAGCAACTACCGCTGAGCGTCTGAGCGTTCACGGCACTGATCGGGTCCGTCCGGATGCGACCAGGTCGGCACCCAATTTCCGGCAACCCCCTGTCACCGCGTGGTGTGACGGCTCTACCATCGGCTTATCCGTAGCAGGCTCCCCTCCGTTTCTGCCCGACGGCTCGCCGGCGTGCGAGCCCCAAGCCCTACGGAGCATCGGGGGATGCACATGAACAGCGTTCCGCAGCACCTGCTGAGCGAGGACCGCCAGGAATTCGAGCGGATCCTCGATGAGGCGCTGCGCTCCGCACCCCAGCGACCCGAACTCGCCGCTGTCGGACAGCGGCTCAACCCGGAACAACTGCGCACCATGGCACTCAACGCCACCGCGCTCATCACGGCGGCCGCGGCGACCGAGTACCAGCACTACGTGAAGGCCCGCGAGGAACTGCGCCGCCCGGCGCCGTCCATCCCCTCGGCCGCCGACGACACCGGTTCCGCGGAACCGGGCGCGGGCCCGGTGGGTCTCGCCACCGCCCTCGGCGAGGCCGCCGAGACGACCGGCGCGGGTGCCGTCGCCGTGGTCGCGGTGCTGGCGCCCGTCCTCGCGGGGACGGCCGCGGCGATCTTCCTGCTCGTGGGCTACATCCTGAAGATGCTGGCCCCCGGCCAGGCCTTCGCCCAGACGATGCTCACCGCGGGCTGGGTGTTCGGCGCCGTGACGGCCGCCGCGATCGTCGTCGCCGGTGCCGGGCTGCTGCTCACCGCCCTGCGCAACAGTGCGGCCGCGGAAGCCGGAGCCCATGACGCGGCCGACGCGGAGGTGAGCAGGGCCAGAGAGGCCTGGCAGGAAGCCCTGCTGGAACGCGGTGTCCTGCCGTTCCTGCGGGACGCCCTGGCGCAGCCCGGTACGGAGCCGCTGCACCGCACCGCGCCCGCCGCTCCGACGAACCGCATGCCGCGTCTCGGCTACGGCCGCCCCGGCTTCAGCAGCCCGGACGACGGCTCCGTCTCCGGCCGTCCGAGCTTCAGCAGCCCCGACTACACCAGTCCCGACTTCGGCGGCCCGGAGCACCAGCCGGAATAGCCGGCCCGCGCCCCGCCACGGGGCGCCGGCCGGACCCTGGCCGGCGCCCGTCGCGGCCGGATCAGTCGGCGATCGGCAGGTACACCCGGTTGCCCGACGCCGCGAACTCCTTCGACTTCTGAGCCATGCCCTCCTCGACCTCGGCCCGGGTGCCGCCGTGTTCCCGGCGGATGTCCTGGGAGATCTTCATGCTGCAGAACTTCGGCCCGCACATGGAGCAGAAGTGGGCCGTCTTGGCGGGTTCGGCCGGCAGGGTCTCGTCGTGGAACTCCCGTGCCGTGTCCGGGTCCAGGGCGAGATTGAACTGGTCCTCCCACCGGAACTCGAAGCGGGCGTCGGACAGCGCGTCGTCCCACTCCTGAGCGCCCGGGTGCCCCTTGGCGAGGTCCGCCGCATGGGCGGCGATCTTGTAGGTGATGACCCCGGTCTTCACGTCGTCACGGTTGGGCAGGCCCAGGTGCTCCTTGGGCGTGACGTAGCAGAGCATCGCCGTGCCCCACCAGGCGATCATCGCGGCGCCGATGCCGGAGGTGATGTGGTCGTAGGCCGGCGCGATGTCCGTGGTCAGCGGGCCGAGCGTATAGAACGGAGCTTCATCGCAGATCTCCTGCTGAAGGTCGATGTTCTCCTTGATCTTGTGCATCGGGACATGGCCCGGGCCCTCGATCATGGTCTGTACGTTGAAACGCTTGGCGATCCGGTTGAGTTCCCCGAGCGTGCGCAACTCCGCGAACTGCGCCTCGTCGTTGGCGTCCGCGATCGAGCCGGGCCGCAGCCCGTCGCCCAGCGAGTACGTGACGTCGTACGCGGCAAGGATCTCGCAGAGCTCCTCGAAGTTCTCGTAGAGGAACGACTCCTTGTGGTGCGCCAGGCACCACGCCGCCATGATCGAGCCGCCCCGCGACACGATGCCCGTCTTGCGGTTGGCGGTGAGCGGCACATACGGCAGGCGCACGCCGGCGTGGACGGTCATGTAGTCCACGCCCTGCTCGGCCTGTTCGATGACGGTGTCCTTGTAGATCTCCCAGGTCAGTTCCTCGGCCTTGCCGTCGACCTTCTCCAGTGCCTGGTAGAGCGGAACGGTGCCGATGGGGACGGGGGAGTTGCGCAGCACCCACTCGCGGGTGGTGTGGATGTTGCGGCCGGTGGAGAGGTCCATGACCGTGTCGGCGCCCCAGCGCGTCGCCCAGGTCATCTTCTCGACCTCCTCCTCGATGGAGGAGGTGACCGCGGAGTTGCCGATGTTGGCGTTCACCTTCACCAGGAAGCGCTTGCCGATGATCATCGGCTCGATCTCCGGGTGGTTGACGTTGGCCGGCAGCACCGCGCGGCCCGCCGCGATCTCCTCACGGACCACTTCGGGAGAGACGTTCTCCCGGATGGCCACGTATTCCATCTCCGGCGTGATCTCGCCTCGGCGCGCGTACGCGAGCTGGGTGACCGCCTGACCCTCACGGCCGCGGCGCGGCTGCCGTGGGCGCCCGGGGAACACCGCGTCCAGGTTGCGCAGTCCGCCGCGCGGCGAGGTGTGCTTGATTCCGTCGTCCTCGGGGCGGACGGGACGGCCCGCGTACTCCTCGGTGTCACCGCGGGCGGTGATCCAGTTCTCCCGCAGCGGCGACAGGCCCCGGCGGACATCGGTGCCGACGAGTGGATCGGTGTACGGGCCCGAGGTGTCGTACAGCGTGACCGACTGCCCGTTGGTGAGGTGCACCTGACGAACCGGCACGCGCAGGTCGGGGCGTGAACCCTCGATGTACGCCTTGTGCCAGCCGACGGACTGTCCGGCCTCCGGGGACTTCTCGTCCTGAACGGAGGCAGGCGTGCGTGCGTCCTTGTTGGTCATGAGACCTACTCCCTACGCCGGCATTACCCGGTAACAGGTTCGGCGGTCGACGCAGCGGCTTCCGTTTCCGGATGTCTCCCGGGGAATCGCGTTCCACGTGAAACATCGCGTATACGGAGGTCAGCGCCCTCTCAGCCCGGTGCTCCGAGCTCCCGCGTGTGCAAAGGTGCCTCCACGCTAGCGTCAGTTCGGGCGCGGTGAACAGTGGGCCCCCGTCGTTCTTGCGATGATCGGGCGGTGACCACGACGGAGCAGCACCCGTACCCGCCCTCCGAGCCGCCGCGCCACGGCGGCTCCGAACCAGGCCATGGCCATGGCCATGGCCACTCACACGGTCATAGTCACAACCACGGACCAGCCGCGCCTGTTTCGAAGCACCTGCGCAAGGTGATCGCGGCGATCCTCGTCCCGTTCACCGCCGCCGTCGTGGTGGGCCTGGTGATTCTGTGGCCCGGAGGAGCGCCGCCGCACGAGCGCACCGGTGTCGGCTTCGACAGGCAGACGCAGCAGGCCACGGTCACCCAGGTGACCGAGCTGAGCTGCAAGTCGGCCACCGCCTCGGGCGGTACGGCGGCGGGCGGTAGCTCCGCACCAGGGGACGGCTCGGCCCAGCACGAGGCCAACGGCACCTGCAGGAAGGCGACGATCCGGGTCGACACCGGCAAGGACCAAGGCCGGACCTTCACCGAGATCGTGCAGCCGGACCAGTCACGGCAGTTGCACGAGGGCGAGAAGGTCGTGGTCGCCTACGAGCCCTCGGCGCCGAAGGACCTGCAGTACTCGGTGACCGATGTGAACCGCAAGCTCCCCATGGCGCTGCTGGCGGGCGTCTTCGCGCTCGCCGTCGTGGTGGTGGGCCGGCTGCGCGGGGTCATGGCCCTGGTCGCGCTGGCCGTGAGCTTCATGGTGCTGACGTTCTTCATCCTGCCCGCGATCCTGCAGGGCTCGAATCCACTCGTGGTGGCGGTCGTCGGGTCGAGCGCCATCATGCTCATCGCGCTCTACATGTGCCATGGCCTATCGGCGCGTACGTCGGTCGCGGTGCTCGGCACCCTTGCCTCCTTGCTGCTCATCGGCGTGCTCGGCTCCGGGTTCATCGACTGGGCCGCGCTGACCGGCAACACGGACGACAGCACCGGACTGATCCACGGCCTGTTCCCGTCGATAGACATGAGCGGTCTGCTGCTGGCCGGGGTCATCATCGGTTCGCTGGGTGTCCTGGACGATGTGACGGTGACCCAGACGTCCGCGGTCTGGGAGCTCCACGAGGCGAACCCGGCGATGGGCTGGCGTGAGCTGTACCGGGCGGGCATCCGGATCGGCCGCGACCACATCGCCTCGGTCGTCAACACCCTCGTCCTGGCCTACGCCGGTGCCGCGCTGCCGCTGCTCCTGCTGTTCTCGATCGCGCAGAGCAGCGTGGGCACGGTGGCCAACAGCGAGCTGGTCGCCGAGGAGATCGTGCGCACGCTGGTGGGTTCGATCGGGCTGGTGGCCTCGGTCCCGGTCACCACCGCCCTCGCCGCCCTCGTGGTGTCGGCCGACCGGACCGGGCCGGCCGGTGGTGCGGGCTCCGAGGCGCTGCCCGCCCCGGCACGCGGCGGCCGGGGACGACGTCGGAAGCGCTGAGCGGGGCAGCAGGCCGGCACACCACCGAAGAAGCGTTCCTGCGGTGTCCCGGGCGGCAGTGGGTGGGCGCGCGTCCGGCGCCCCGCCGCCCACGGACCGTCAGCCGGCGCTCTGCTCCTCGGCCAGGATGCGGTCCAGAGCCTCGTCGAGGTGTGCGTCGAAGTCGGCCAGCGCGCCCTCCTGCCCGAGCGGCACCAGCTTGTCCGTGCGATCGAGGAAGGCCACGAGCGGCGGCGTCGAGGAGCGGAACAGGGCCTGGTCGCTGCCCACCTGAAGCCGGATCAGCACCTCGCCCAGCATCTCGGTGTCGGCGGGGGCGATGTGGACATCACCCTCCCCGCACGGCCGCCCGACTCCGTCGATCAGGAGCTCCCGCCCGAAGGCCCAGGTCACCGGGGCGTCACCGGGCAGATGGAAGGTGAGCCGCACGGCGTAGGGATCACAGGTCTCGTAACGCAACTCCACCGGGATGCGGAAGGAGAGCTCCTCGGACACGAGAAAACTCATCATGACTTCTGCCTGTACGGATTCGCGCATCGCCTACCCCGTCATATGACGTCGACCGGCCGGGAATGATCCCCCTCGACTGTGACTCAAATCTTGCTCAACGTGCACGACAGATCACAAGGAGTGAGATTTCAGATACTGATAGAGAGCGACAGCGCGCCCAGATGGCGCCCGATCCCGGCCTGCAGCCGCAGGGCCGCGGGCAGCAGCTGCTCGCTCTGATGTACGGGGAGTGAGATGGCCATCGCGGCTGCCGTCGTGCCCACCGTGATGGGGATCGCCGCGCAGACCGTCCCGAGCGCGTACTCCTGCCGCTCCACCACCGGCTCCATGCGCGGCGTTCTCGCCAGCCGGCGCAGCAGGGCGTTGTCGTCCCGCACCGAGTACGGCGTCAAGGACCGCACCGGGTAGCGGCTCAGGTGGTCCCGGCGGGCCTCCTCGTCCAGCTGGGAGAGCAGGCACTGCCCGATGGCGTGCGCGTGCCCGGTCTCACGGAAGTCGGCCCACTCCTCGACCGCGGGGGTCTCCCGCGAGTCGGAGACGCACACGACCTCGATCTCACCGGCCCGGTACAGGGCGTAGTACACCGGGGCGCCGAGGGAGTCGCGCCAGTAGGCGAGGGTGTCGGCCACCGTGCCGCGACGTTTCTGCTGCGCTCCGCTGCTGCTCAGCCGCTCGGCCGCGTCGCCGAGGAAGAACAGCCCCTTGTCGCGGCGCAGATAGCCCTCGTGCACCAGGGTGCGCAGGAGGTGGTAGGCCGTGGGCAGCGCGAGGCCGGTCTCGCGGGCGAGTTGTTTGGCGGGGGCGCCGTACTCGTGGACCGCGACGGTCTCCAGCAGGCGCATCGCCCGCTGGACGGAGCCGATGAGGGTCGCCGCCTGCGGCTGCTCCGGCACCTCCGGAGGCCGTGCGCGTCCTGGGCCGGCCGCGGGTCGCGGTTGTCCCGGGACGGCCGCCGCACGCGGCCGCTGCACCTGGGGCACGCAGGGTCGCGGTGGAACGGGGGGTGCGTGGGGTTCCGCCGGTGCGGTGTCAACCGTGGCCAAGGGTCACTCCGGGAGCGCGAGGTGGGGCAGCCCGTGCGAACACGGGTGAGGGTGTGTGCCACGCGCGGGGCCGGCCCCGCGCGGATTCCGAACCTAGCCGTCCGCCACCCGGTGCGTACGGCACGCCGGGGAAACTTCCCTCCCCCGAGGGAACCGGTGACTTCCGTTACCGGTCACCGGCTCCCGCGCCCTTACCAGTCGCTGCGCGACGAGGAGTTCGACATGAACTTGCGCACGATGTAGATCAGTCCGCCGACCAGCGCCACGAAGACCAGCGCCTTGAAGAGCAGGCCGATCACGAAGCCGATGACGGTCGCTATCAGGCTGCCGAACACGACCAGGGCGATGACGGGCACCGCGACCCACTTAACCCACCACGGCAGCCCCGCGAAGATCTCTCGCATTGCCCTCGTCCTTTGCTCCGTTGCGTCCACGACGTCCTGCGCGGTCCTGGACACAGTCCCGATGTCTGCCATCGATGCTAGGGCCGCCGAGGGGTCGTGCGGGCGTCTCGCACCCCTTGTCTCCCCCTGACCCGACCCTTAGGGAACCCCGAGCCCGGACCTCACGCCTCGGGCGGAGAGAACACGACCAGTACCCTCAGGTCCTCGCTGATGTGGTGGAACTTGTGGGCGACGCCCGCCGGCACGTACACCACGCTGCCCCGGGCCACCTGGGTGGTCTCCAGGCCGACCGTGATCGACGCACGGCCGCTGACGACGAAGTAGACCTCGTCCTGGTTGTGCGGCTTCTGCGGGTCGTGCTCGCCCGCGTCGAGGGCGTACAGGCCCACCGACATGTTCCGCTCCCGCAGGAACTGCAGGTAGGCCCCCTCGTTGGCGGCGCGCTCCGCCTCCAGTTCGTCCAGCCGGAATGCCTTCATCGCCGTTGTCCGCCCTCGCCCCTGCTCGCTCTGGATCCGGTCTGCCACGATCAGACACATGAAGAATTTCGTAGTCAAGACGATCGCCAACGCGGCCGCTCTCGCGATCGCCGTGTGGCTGCTCGACAAGATCACTCTGACGGGGGACAGCACGGGCAAGAAGGCCGGCACGCTGATCGTCGTCGCGTTGATCTTCGGCCTGGTCAACTTCCTGGTCAAGCCGATCGTGAAGGTGCTCACCTTCCCGCTGTTCCTGCTGACGCTGGGGCTGATCACCCTGGTCGTCAACGCGCTGATGCTGCTGCTGACCTCCTGGGTGTGCGGCAAGCTGGACCTGAGCTTCCATGTGGAGGGCTTCTGGACGGCCGTGCTCGGCGGACTGATCATCTCCGTGGTCTCCTGGGCGCTGAACCTCGTCCTGCCCGACGAGGACTGAGCGCGCCATGACCTACCGCGTCTGTTTCGTGTGCACCGGCAACATCTGCCGTTCCCCGATGGCCGAGTCCGTCTTCCGCGCGCGTGTGGCGGAGGCGGGCCTCGAGGACCTGGTGGAGATCGACAGCGCCGGCACCGGCGACTGGCACGAGGGCGAGGCCGCCGACCCGCGCACCGTCAGCGTCCTCGACGAGCGGGGCTACCGCAGCGAGCACGTCGCACGGCGGTTCCAGCCCGCCTGGTTCGCCCGCCTCGACCTGGTGATCGCCCTGGACACCGGCCACCTCAAGGCCCTGCGCCGCCTCGCGCCCACCGAGGCGGACGCTCGCAAGGTCCGTCTGCTGCGCTCCTACGCCCGCCCCTCCTCCGGCCGGCGCACCACGGCGGACGCTCCGGAGGACGCCTGCGACGACCTGGACGTGCCGGACCCGTACTACGGGGGCCCGGACGGCTTCCTGGAGTGCCTTGAGATGGTGGAGGAGGCGAGCACCGGTCTGCTCGCCGCCGTACGGGAACAACTGGAGGGACGGATCGCATGAGCGGATCCATCAAGGGCGCGGACCACACCGGCGACGGGACGCGCGCGGTACGGGCCGGACTGCCCGAGCCGGTCAAGCACGAGCCGACCCTGCCCGGGCCCGTGTTCGCCGCGCACTTCCACCTGCCGGGCGAGGTGACGGGACCGTACTCCTACGGCCGTGACGACAACCCCACCTGGACGAACCTGGAGCGCGCCATCGGCGAGCTGGAGGCACCGGGACGGGAGGACGTCGCGACGCTGGTGTTCGCGTCGGGCATGGCGGCGATCTCGGCGGTGCTGTTCTCCCAGCTGCGCGCCGGCGACGCGGTCGTCCTGCCCTCGGACGGCTACCAGGTGCTGCCGCTGGTCCGCGCCCAGCTGGAGGCCTACGGCGTCGAGGTGCGCACCGCGCCCACCGGTGGAGACGCCCAGCTCGAGGTCCTCGACGGCGCGCGGCTGCTGTGGATCGAGTCGCCCTCGAACCCGGGGCTCGACGTGTGCGACATCCGGCGGCTGGTGGAGGCCGCGCACGCGCGGGGCGCCCTGGTCGCCGTCGACAACACGCTCGCCACTCCGCTCGGCCAGCGTCCGCTGGAGCTGGGCGCCGACTTCTCCGTGGCCAGCGGTACCAAGCAGCTGACCGGCCACGGCGACGTCCTGCTGGGCTACGTCGCGGGACGCGACGACGAGGCGATGGCCGCCGTGCGCCGGTGGCGCAAGATCGTCGGAGCGATCACCGGGCCGATGGAGGCCTGGCTCGCCCACCGCTCCATCGCCACGCTCCAGCTGCGCGTCGACCGGCAGAACGCCACCGCGCTGGCGGTCGCCGAGGCCCTGCAACAGCGGCCCGAGGTCTCCGGGCTGCGCTATCCGGGGCTGCCCGACGACCCGTCGCACAAGGTCGCCTCGCAGCAGATGCGCCGCTACGGCTGTGTGGTCTCCTTCACACTGCCCACGCGCGCGCGTGCCGAGCGTTTCCTGGAGGCACTGCACCTGGTCGAGGACGCGACGAGCTTCGGCGGAGTGCGGTCCACCGCCGAGCGCCGCCGCCGCTGGGGCGGGGACGCGGTCTCCGAGGGCTTCATCCGCATGTCCGTCGGCGCGGAGGACCCCGAGGACCTGGTGGCGGACGTGCTGCGCGCGCTCGACGAGTCGGCCGAGTGAGCCGGTCAACGGCTGCGTTCCCAAGTCGGCAGACGGTCCGAGCCTCCCCCCTCGTGGCTCGGACCGTCCTCGGTTCTGCGCGCGAAGAACCGCGCGCACAAGGCTAGTTGACTCTCCGTCAGTGTCCAATCACGGTGGCGACAGAGACCTATCGACTTATTTATAGTTGGTGCCTGCCCGGGGGCCGGAAAAGGGCAGGGAAGGGGAGGGCGCGCCATGGACCTGGCCTTGCTGCGCACTTTCGTCACCGTGCACCGGGCCGGTTCCTTCACCCGCGCCGCGGCCCTGCTCGGCCTCTCCCAGCCGGCGGTCACCTCCCAGATCCGCACCCTGGAGCGGCAGGTGGGCCGCCCGCTGTTCCTGAGACAGGCCCGCGGGGTGACGCCGACGACCGTCGGCGACGAACTCGCGCACAAGGCCGCACCCCACCTCGACGCCCTGGTCGAGATAGCCGAGAGCGCCCCGGACGACGGGCCCTCGTTACGGACGCTGCATCTCGCCGGCCCGCCGGAGTTCACGGCCGAGCGTGCACTTCCCGCGCTGACCCGCCTGACCGGCGAGGACGGCCGGGGCTTCGCGCTCCGCGCCTCCTTCGGCACCGCGGAGGAGGCTCTGGAAGGGCTGGCCGCCGGACACCACGACCTGGCCATCAGCACCGCCCGACCGCGCGGCGCCCTGCTGACCGCGACCCCGCTCTGCGACGAGGAGCA
Source organism: Streptomyces sp. NPDC038135 (assembly GCF_055601245.1). Classification (NCBI taxonomy): domain Bacteria; kingdom Bacillati; phylum Actinomycetota; class Actinomycetes; order Kitasatosporales; family Streptomycetaceae; genus Streptomyces; species Streptomyces sp. NPDC038135. The sequence goes on from NZ_JBVJXS010000003.1 coordinate 251,781, forward strand.
TGTGCTGGTCGCCGCTCCCCGCTGGGCCGACCGGATCGGCCCGGGAACGCTGCGCCTCAAGGGGGCGGTGGCCCTGAAGAACCTGCCCGTCGTGGAGGTCCACGAGTCACTGCCGTTCGTCTCGCGCTACTGGGCCTCCGTGTTCGACTCCCGTCCGGCCGCCTCGGGCAGGGTCATCGTTCCCGACCTGCGCGCCGTGCTCTCCTGCGCGATCGCGGGCGCGGGACTCGCGGTACTGCCCCGCTATCTGAGCGCCCCTGCCCTGGAAAGCGGCGAGATCACGACGCTGTACGACCCCGCGGTACCGCCGCTGCGCACCTACTTCCTGGCCGTGCGCACCGGATCGCTCGCCATGCCCCACATCGCCCGGGGACACGAGTGGCTGCAGCGAGCCGCGGCCGGCTGGGGCTGAGGCAGTCCGCCCGACTCCACGGCTCGCACACGAGCGGTGTCGAAGGCCTGATGTTTCACGTGGAACGAGCCGGGCCACATTCCCTCCATGACCGTCCGACCCGTGGTCAAGCGCACCGCTCGCGCCGTTCTGCTCGACGGTGACGACCTGATCCTGATCAAGCGCACCAAGCCCGGCATCGATCCCTACTGGGTCACCCCCGGTGGCGGAGTCGAAGCCGCGGACCCGACCGTCGTGGACGCCCTGCACCGAGAGGTGTACGAGGAACTCGGCGCCAAGATCACCGACGTCGTGCCCTGCTTCGTGGACACCGTGGAGCACATCGGCGAGGACGGCGGCGCGACCGGCGTGAAGGTGCAGCACTTCTTCGTCTGCCGGCTGGAGTCCATGGACCCGTCGCTGCGTCACGGCCCCGAGGTGGAGGAACCACTGGGCGAGTACGAGATCGTCCGTGTCCCCTTCACCCGGGTCGGCATCGCGTCCGTCCACCTCGTGCCGTTGTCCCTGAGGCATTACCTCGACGGCAATATCGAGGGGGTACGCGCCATGCACGCCCCCGACCTCGGATAGGAGGCACGGGCCCACGGTCCGAGAAAGTTTCACGTGAAACGCGGTGCTCACGCGGCCCCGCGTGAACGGGCCACGTCCTGGCCGAAAGCGTCCACGTCCGCAGGGAAACAAGTGGACGTACAGGGGGCTGGTCGGACAGCCTGACCTGCGTGCCGACTCCTTCACTCGCCACCCTGCCCGTCCGGCGTCTGACGCTCCACGATCTCTCCTCGTGCGCCGACCTGTCCGAGGACCGGGGGTGGCCACGCGAGGAACACAAGTGGGGCTTCCTCCTCACGGCAGGCAAGGGCTACGGCATCGACGACCCCGACGGCGGGCTCGTCGCCGCATGCGTCGTCACCGAGTACGGCTCCTGGGAGCGCTCGTCTCTCGGCGCCATCGGCATGGTCCTCGTTGCCGGACGCCACGCCCGGCAGGGCGTCGGACGCCGCTTGATGCGGCATGTCCTGTCACTCATGGACACCACTCCGCTGACCCTGTACGCCACGCCCTTCGGCCGTCCGCTCTATGAGGAGCTCGGTTTCAAGATGACGGGCCGGTCGGAGATGCTGAGAGGGCACTTCGCCCCCGGCGGCCCGGAGTGCCGGGTGGCGACACGGGCGGCCGTCGCCGAGGACCTGCCCGCGATGCTCCGGCTCGACCAAGAGGTGTTCGGCGCCGACCGCACGTCCCTCATCACCCGCCTCCCCTCCTTCGCCGACCAGCTCCGTGTGGCCGAGGAGGACGGCCGGATCATCGGCTACACGGCCGCGTGGCCCAACATGGACACCCATGTCGTCGGCCCGCTGATCGCCCGGGACACGGAGACGGCCATGGCTCTCATCACCTCGCTCGCGGCCCGCACGCACCGCCCGCTGCGCACCGACATCGACGTACGGCACGAGGAGCTGCTGTCCTGGGCCAGGGCACGGGGACTGGCTCCCGTGACCGTCAACGCCGTCATGACGTACGGCATCACGGACCTGCCGGGGGACTGGCGGCGTCGGTTCGCGCCGCTGACCGTGGCCGCGGGCTGAGCGCCGGCCCCCGCTCCGGTGCGAGGGCCGACGCCGCCGGGCGCGGAGACCGGTCAGACGAGCGCCGCAACGGCCGCCGCGGCGAACCCGTGGTCCTGCTCGGGTGCGCCGCCGCCGACGCCGATCGCGCCGATCAGACGGCCGTTCCGGTGGACGGGGAGACCGCCCGCGATGAAGAGCAGGGGCCGGTCGAGGGCGGTGGGCAGCGTGTGGAAGGGGCCGCCCGGCTGTACGGCGTCCACGAGGTCGGCGGTGGCCGCGTTGAGCTGGAGCGCCGTGTAGGCCTTGCGGGTGCTGGTCTCGCCGGAGATCAGCACCGCTCGGTCGTCCCGGCGGAAGGCGAGCAGGTGGCCGCCGGCGTCCAGGACGGTGACGCTGACGGTGACGCCGGCCTCTTCGGCCGCCCGGCGGGCCGTTGCGACGAGCAGCTCTGCGTCCTCGATGGTGAGGGTTGTGGCGGTGGTGGTGCTCATGGGGGGGCGTTCTCCTTGTGCGGTGGTGCGTGAGGTGAGGCCGCGCGGGCCGGGGCGCTGACGCGCCCCGTGCGCCGGGCGACGACCGGCTTCGGACTGCTGTCCGGCCGCCGGTTGGGTTCAGTGGTGGACCGGGGTCCGCTGCCCGGTGGGCGCCGCCGAGGAGATCACCGTGTCGTGCGGACTCTGGCGGCGCTCGAGCGCGGCCGAGAGCACGGCCAGGACCAGGGCGCTCGCGGCGAGGGCGGCACCGACCCAGTTGGGCGCGGTGTAGCCGAGGCCGGCCGCGATGACCATGCCGCCGAGCCAGGCGGAGAGTGCGTTGCCCAGGTTGAAGGCGCCGATGTTGACGGCCGACGCGAGCGTCGGGGCGCCGTGTGCCTGGTCGAGGACGCGCTTCTGCAGCGGCGGAACGGTCGCGAAGCCGAGGGCGCCGATCAGGGCGATGGTCACGGCGGCGGCGATCTTGTTGTGCGCGGTGAGTGTGAAGAGCGCGAGGACGACGGCCAGCGCGCCCAGGGAGACGTACAGCATCGGCATCAGCGCGCGGTCGGCGAACTTGCCGCCGATGAGGTTGCCGCCGACCATGCCGAGGCCGAACAGGACCAGCAGCCAGGTGACCGAGCCGTCGGCGAAGCCCGCGATGTGCGTCATCATCGGCGCGATGTAGGTGATGGCCGCGAAGACCCCGCCGAAGCCGAGGACGGTCATCGCCATGGCGAGCAGCACCTGGGCGTTCTTGAACGCGGCCAGCTCGTGGCGCAGGTGCACGCCCTCCGGCCGTGGCAGGTCCGGCACCAGCCGGGCGATGCCGGCCAGGCCGACGACGCCCAGGGCGGCGACGATGCCGAAGGTGAAGCGCCAGCCGACGTTCTGGCCGATCAGCGTGCCGAGCGGAACGCCGACGACGTTGGCGACGGTCAGGCCGGTGAACATCATGGCGATGGCTCCGGCCTTCTTGTGGGGGGCGACCAGTTCGGCCGCGACGACCGAGCCGATGCCGAAGAACGCGCCGTGGGCGAGGGACGCGATCACTCGTCCGATCAGCATGACCGCGAAGGCCGGGGCCACCGCGGAGAGCAGGTTGCCGACGATGAAGAGCCCCATGAGGAGCATCAGCATCCGCTTGCGGGGGACCTTGGTGCCGAGCACGGTCATCAGCGGTGCGCCGATCACCACGCCGAGGGCGTATCCGGTCACGAGCAGGCCGGCCGTGGGGATGGAGACCCCGAAGTCAGCCGCGACCTCAGGCAGCAGCCCCATGATCACGAACTCGGTCGTTCCGATTCCGAAGGCCCCGATCGCGAGGGCCAGAAGCGCGAGAGGCATGTGGAGTACACCCTTCCCAGACGATTGCAGGAGCGCTTTGCGTGCGTTCACAATAGTTGCAGACGCGGGCTATATGCAACCGCCGTCTATTGCGGAAATGCTCTACCCTGGATCCAGCCGCTCGGGACGGAGGAAGACGCCCATGACTGCGACGGACCCTGCGCTCACCGCCCTTGCCCAGGGCTGGTGCGCCCTCTCCCTGCTGCACGGGAGGATCGAGGCGCACATCGAGCGCGCCCTGCAGGCGAAGCACGACCTGAGCGTGCGCGAGTACTCCCTGCTCGACGTGCTCAGCCGCCAGCACGAGGGCGAGGGCGGCCATCTGCAAATGAAGCAGGTCGCCGACGCGGTCGTCCTCAGCCAGAGCGCCACCACTCGGCTGGTGACCCGTTTGGAGGACCGCGGTCTACTGGAGCGCTACCTGTGCCCCACCGACCGTCGTGGCATCTACACCAACGTCACGGAGACGGGCCTGCGCCTGCTGGACGAAGCGCGACCGACCAATGACGCCGCCCTCCGCGACGCTCTGGACGAGGCGGCCCGGAATCCCGAACTGGCCCCACTGGTGCGGGTCGTGGAGTCCCTGAACGTGCCCGCATAGGGTGCGGCCATGGGAGATCTTGAGATACGCGCGGCGACCGCGCCTGACGTGCCCGCGATCGTGGCCATGCTCGCCGACGATCCGCTCGGGGCCCAGCGCGAATCGCCCGACGACCTGTCGCCGTACCTGGCAGCCCTGGAACGGCTCACCGCGGATCCGAACCAGCGGCTCGTCGTCGCGGTACGCGAGACCCGGGTCGTCGGCACACTCCAGCTCACGATCATTCCCGGCCTCTCCCGCAAGGGAGCCACCCGCTCGATCATCGAAGGCGTGCGCATCCACGCCGACGAGCGAGGCAGCGGTCTGGGTACGCACCTCATCCAGTGGGCGATTGAAGAATCCCGGCGGGCGAACTGCCACTTGGTGCAGCTGACCTCCGACAACAGCCGCACCGACGCCCACCGCTTCTACGAGCGGCTCGGCTTCACCGCCTCCCACGTCGGCTTCAAGTTGCAGCTCTGAAAAGGCCGTTGGCGGGCGTTTCACGTGAAACACCCGCCAACGGCCGTCTTGTTCTGTCAGTCCGCGATCCCTCGCCAGCCAGCCGGATCCACTCCGCCGGGCACCCCGGCGCCGTCCTCATAGGGCTGCCGTGTGAACACGAACGATCCGAGGTCCAGATGGATCACGGACCCGTCCGGGCGCCGCACGGCACGCAGGATCTCTCCCGCGTAGTAACCCTCCAGTCCGGTCCAGGTGCCATCGCCGTTGGAACGGAAGCGCGCCCGCCGCCCGGCACCGGCCATCGGCCCCAGGGAGACGAGGCCGTCCGCCGTCACCCGCAGGGCGAAGGCATACGTTCCCCAGTACCACTGCCCGGCCAACTCAAGGACGGCCGGGTCGGCCACATCCAGCGGACGCCAAGGCGCGGGAATCCGGGGCTCGGCCTCCGCGACGATGCGCACGAGATCGGCGCCCACAGCTGACACCGCCGGACCGGACGTGCAGTTGGTCAGCACCACGGCCGCCACGTCGTCCTCCACGCTGATGCTGAGGTTCGCGAGGAACCCCGGCAGCGAGCCGGAGTGACCCACGATCAGCCGGCCGTCACGCCGCTGGATCTGCATGCCCAGGCCGTAGGCGGCGCCGTCGACGACGTCCGAGGTCTCCGCCGGGGCCGCGGGCGTGCGCATCTCCTGGACGGATGCCGCGCTCAGCACCCGGTCGTCTCCCCCGGCCAGGAAGGCGGCGAAGCGCGCCAGATCGGCCGTGGTGGACCAGAGCTGCCCGGCCGGCGCCATCCGGCCCAGATCCTCCAGAGGCTCGGGCAGCAGAGCGTCAGCCCATGGATGCACGGCCCAGCCACCGGCGTGCGGAGCCTGCGGCTGAGCACTGGTACGGGTCAGCCCCAGGGGTTCCAGCACCTCCCTGCCGAGCACATCCGTCCAGGCTGCACCCCGCAGTCGCTCCACCAGCGCACCGAGCAGGGTGTAGCCGGGATTGGAGTAGTGGTGCCGCCTGCCGACAGGATGCAGCACCGGCCGCTCTCCCAGGACATCGCTCAGCTCCGGACGCAGCGAACCGGGGGTCCGCTCCCACCAGGGCGCGGGTGACTCCGCCGCGAGACCACTGGTGTGCGCGAGCAGTTGGGCGACGGTCGCCTCCCCCGCGCCGGTGCCCGGCAGATGCTTCTCCAGCGGGTCGTTGAGGTCGAGCAGGCCCTCGTCGCGCAGCCGAAGTACCAGGACGGCGGTGAACGTCTTCGTGATCGAGCCGATCCTGTACTGCACGTTCTCGTCCGGCGCGTGCCCGTCGACCGAGGAGCGCGCACCGTGCCACACGGTCCGCCCGTCCCGTACGACCGCGGCGACCAGCGAGGGTGTCCGCCCTTCGGTCTGGGCGACGGCGATGCGATGCAGCAACGCCCGCCGCGTACCGGGGAGCAGCTCTTCCTGGGATGTCGTCATGCCCCCAGTTCAGCGGCTGTGCCGACGCACGTCGAGTCCATTTCACCGGCCCCGCGCGCGACGACCGCGCCCCATGAGCCGGCCGTCAGGTCTGGGCCATGTCCACGAAGCGTGAGTAGTGGCCCTGGAAGGCCACCGTGATCGTCGCCGTGGGGCCGTTTCGGTGCTTGGCCACGATCAGGTCGGCCTCGCCCGCACGCGGGGATTCCTTCTCGTACGCGTCCTCACGGTGCAGCAGGATGACCATGTCGGCGTCCTGCTCGATGGAGCCGGACTCACGCAGGTCGGAGACCATGGGCTTCTTGTCGGTGCGCTGTTCGGGGCCACGGTTGAGCTGGGAGAGCGCGATGACCGGGAGCTCCAGCTCCTTGGCGAGCAGCTTGAGGTTACGGGACATGTCCGAGACCTCCTGCTGACGGCTCTCGGCACGCTTGGAACCGCCGGACTGCATCAGCTGCAGATAGTCGATGACCACGAGCTTCAGGTCGTTGCGCTGCTTCAGCCGCCGGCACTTCGCCCGGATCTCCATCATCGACAGGTTCGGGGAGTCGTCGATGTAGAGCGGGGCGGCGGACACGTCCGGCATACGCCGGGCGAGCCGGGTCCAGTCCTCGTCCGTCATCGTGCCGGACCGCATGTGGTGCAGGGCCACGCGGGCCTCCGCCGACAGCAGTCGCATGGCGATCTCGTTGCGTCCCATTTCTAGGGAGAAGATGACGCTGGGGAGGTTGTTCTTGATCGAGGCCGCCCGGGCGAAGTCCAGCGCGAGCGTGGACTTACCCATGGCGGGGCGGGCCGCGATGACGATCATCTGACCCGGGTGCAGGCCGTTGGTCAGGGAGTCGAAGTCCGTGAACCCGGTCGGCACGCCGGTCATCTCGCCGCTGCGCGAGCCGATCGCCTCGATCTCGTCGAGGGCGCCCTCCATGATGTCCCCGAGCGGGAGGTAGTCCTCGCTGGTGCGCTGCTCGGTGACGGCGTAGATCTCGGCCTGGGCGCGGTTGACGATCTCGTCCACGTCGTCATCGGCCGCGTATCCCATCTGCGTGATGCGGGTGCCGGCCTCGACCAGGCGGCGCAGCACCGCGCGCTCGTGCACGATCTCCGCGTAGTACTCGGCGTTCGCCGCGGTCGGCACGGTCTGCACGAGGGTGTGCAGATAGGACGCCCCGCCCACCTTGTTGATCTCACCGCGCTTGGTGAGTTCGGCGGCGATGGTGATCGGGTCGGCCGGCTCGCCCTTGGCGTAGACGTCGAGGATCGCCTGGTAGATCGTCTCGTGCGCGGGCTTGTAGAAGTCGTGGCCCTTGAGGATCTCCACGACGTCGGCGATGGCGTCCTTGGACAGGAGCATGCCACCGAGGACGGACTGCTCGGCGTCCAGGTCCTGCGGAGGCAGCCGTTCGAAGGAGGAGCCCCCGCCGTCCCACCCACCGCTGTCCCGGCCCCGGTCGTGCTGTTCGTCACGGCCCCGGCCGCCGTCGCTCCGCCGACGGGAGGCCGGCAGACGATCACTGGGCCCGGCTTCGGCCCACGGATCGTCCAAGGGCTCGGAAATGCTCACCGAGCGACCTCCTCCCGTCCGCACGGCGGACCTAGCCGTGCCCTCTGTTGTACGGCACGACACTGACAAATAAGAGACCCAACTCCGGTTCTCACGCGTTCGTTTTGTGACGCTTCCCGGGTCGGAGGAAGGAGCGGGCGACGGACAACGTTAGGCCTGTCGGCAGCGTCAGCCAATCTGGTTATCCACAGGCCATGTGGACGACGGCCCAGATGCTGTGGAGAACTTCCCGAAACCTGTGCACGACCCGGTGGACAGCGTTGTGAACAAGCCCTCCCCACTCCGCGCTCCACCCCTCTGAACTGCGGATTTACCGTCCACCGGCTGTGCAGAAGAAAAACTTCCCCAGTCGGATCAAGATCGGTATGGATGGTCCGCACGGCCGCACGGCCCACAATCACAAGTAAGGGTCCAAAGCCGATTGCATCTCTTACCTGTGGACGATTAGATTGGTGCTCATGACACAGGCTCCCGCGATCCCCAAGGCCACCCGCCGCAGGCACGACCAGGAGATCATCGCGCTGGCCGTTCCGGCCTTCGGTGCGCTGGTCGCCGAGCCCCTTTTCGTGATGGCCGACAGCGCGATCATCGGCCACCTGGGAACCGCCCAGCTCGCCGGCCTGGGGGTGGCGTCGGCCCTCCTCACCACCGCCGTGAGCGTCTTCGTCTTCCTCGCGTACGCCACCACGGCCGCCGTGGCCCGACGGGTCGGCGCCGGCGATCTCCAGGCGGCCATCCGCCAGGGCATGGACGGCATATGGCTCGCGCTGCTCCTCGGTGCGGCGGTCATCGCCGCCGTCCTCCCCCTGGCCCCGGGCATCGTGGATCTGTTCGGCGCCTCGGCCACCGCGGCGCCGTTCGCCACGACATACCTGCGCATCTCCGCGCTCGGCATCCCGGCGATGCTGATCGTCCTGGCCGCTACCGGTGTACTGCGTGGCCTGCAGGACACCAGGACCCCCCTCTACGTCGCCATCGCGGGTTTCGTGGCCAACGCCGCGCTCAACGTGGGGCTCGTCTACGGCGCCGGACTGGGCATCGCCGGATCCGCCTGGGGCACCGTGATCGCCCAGTGCGGCATGGCGGCGGCCTACCTGATCGTGGTGGTGCGCGGAGCCCGGCGGCACGGGGCCTCGCTGCGACCGGACGCCGCCGGTATCCGGGCCTCCGCACAGGCCGGAGCACCACTGCTCGTCCGCACCCTGTCGTTGCGGGCGATTCTCATGATCGCCACAGCGGTCGCCGCACGCCTCGGCGATGCCGACATCGCCGCACACCAGATCATCCTGTCCCTGTGGAGTCTGCTGGCCTTCGCCCTCGACGCGATCGCCATCGCCGGCCAGGCCATCATCGGTCGCTACCTCGGGGCGAACGATTCCGAGGGCGCCCGGCTGGCCTGCCGTCGGATGGTCCAGTGGGGCGTCGCCACCGGCGTCGGGCTGGGGGTCCTCGTGGTGGCCGCCCGCCCCCTGTTCCTGCCGCTGTTCACCAGCGACTCCCTGGTCAAGGACACGGCACTGCCCGCGCTGCTGATGGTCGCCCTCTCGCAGCCCGTCTGCGGAATCGTGTTCATCCTGGACGGAGTCCTGATGGGCGCCGGAGACGGCCCTTATCTGGCCGGTGCCATGGTCGTCACCCTGGCGGTCTTCGCGCCGGCGGCGCTGCTCGTGCCCGCACTCGGCGGCGGCCTCACCGCCCTCTGGGCAGCCATGACCCTGATGATGACGGTCCGCATGATCACTTTGTGGTTGCGGACCCGCTCGGGTCGCTGGATCGTGACGGGCGCGACCCGCTGAACGGATCAGCCGGCTCGCGTGGATCCGGTTTCACGTGAAACAGGACCGCACCGCGACAAGCCACGCGTCATACGAAGAGGGGCCACCCCGATGGGGTGGCCCCTCTCTCAGCTGTTCAAGCCGAGCGCGGCGTTACGCCGAGACAACCTCGATGCTGACCTTGGCGGCAACCTCGGGGTGCAGACGCACGGACGTCTCGTGGGCGCCCAGGGTCTTGATCGGCGCACCCAGCTCGATGCGGCGCTTGTCGACCTCGGGGCCACCGGAAGCCTTGATCGCGGAAGCGACGTCGGCCGGGGTGACGGAACCGAAGAGACGACCGGCGTCGCCCGAACGGACGGCCAGACGCACCTTGACGCCCTCGAGCTGGGCCTTCACAGCGTTGGCCTGCTCGATGGTCTGGATCTCGTGGATCTTGCGAGCGCGACGGATCTGCTCGACGTCCTTCTCGCCACCCTTGGTCCAGCGGATAGCGAACTTCCGCGGGATCAGGTAGTTGCGAGCGTAGCCGTCCTTGACGTCGACGACGTCGCCGGCGGCACCGAGGCCGGACACCTCGTGGGTGAGGATGATCTTCATTAGTCGGTCACCCTTCCCTTAGCGCGCGGTGGACGTGTAGGGCAGCAGCGCCATCTCACGGCTGTTCTTCACGGCCGTGGCGACGTCACGCTGGTGCTGCGTGCAGTTGCCGGTCACGCGGCGGGCACGGATCTTGCCGCGGTCGGAAATGAACTTCCGCAGCATGTTCGTGTCCTTGTAGTCCACGTACGTGACCTTGTCCTTGCAGAAAGCGCAGACCTTCTTCTTAGGCTTGCGCACAGGCGGCTTCGCCATGATGTTTCTCCTGTGTGATCAAGAAGTGGGGATACGAGCCCTAGAAGGGGGGCTCGTCCGAGTAGCCGCCACCGCCGCCGGAGCCGCCGCCCCAGCCGCCGCCGCCCTGGTTGCCACCGGCGGGAGCGCCGGTCGCCCACGGGTCGTCGGCAGGAGCGCCGCCCTGCTGACCGCCCTGCTGGCCGCCGCCGGAGCCGCCGCCCCAGCCGCCGCCACCCTGGCCGCCACCGCCGCTGTAACCGCCCTGGCCACCGCGTGCGCCACCGGAGGTCTTGGTGACCTTCGCCGTGGCGTTGCGCAGGCTGGCGCCGACTTCCTCGACGTCCAGTTCGTAGACCGTGCGCTTGACGCCCTCACGGTCCTCATAGGACCGCTGCTTCAGCCGGCCCTGCACGATGACGCGCATGCCTCGCTGGAGCGACTCGGCGACGTTCTCCGCCGCCTGGCGCCAGACCGAGCAGGTCAGGAACAGGCTCTCGCCGTCCTTCCACTCGTTCGTCTGGCGGTCGAAGGTGCGGGGAGTGGACGCGACGCGGAACTTCGCGACCGCCGCACCGGACGGGGTGAAGCGCAGCTCGGGGTCGTCGACAAGATTGCCGACTACCGTGATGACGGTCTCGCCTGCCATGGGGAACCTCTCGGCGGGTTTGCTGCTGGCTGCTTGCTGCTACTCGAATCCCGAGATCAGCTGAGCGGGTGGCTCAGTGGGTCTCGGGACGGAGGACCTTGGTCCGGAGGACCGACTCGTTCAGGTTCATCTGGCGGTCGAGCTCCTTGACGACCGCAGGCTCGGCCTGCAGGTCGATGACCGAGTAGATGCCCTCGGGCTTCTTCTTGATCTCGTACGAGAGACGACGACGGCCCCAGGTGTCGACCTTCTCAACCTTGCCGCCGCCATCGCGGACGACGGACAGGAAGTTCTCGATCAGCGGGGAGACAGCGCGCTCCTCGAGATCGGGGTCGAGGATGACCATCACCTCGTAGTGACGCATGTGGAACCCACCTCCTTTGGACTCAGCGGCCACGGTCGTTCCGTGGCAGGAGGGTCGTGATGCGTACGCAACGGTATCGGCCGCCACTGACAATCGACGGGGATCCAGGGATCCCGCAGTGCGGCCGCAGATATTTCTGGCAGGCCTGGGCAGACACCGGTGCAGACGGTACAGACTACCTGCACACCCGCTTCCGGTTGAAATCCGGCGGTGAGCACCGTCAGTCTGTACACATCGGGTGTGTATGGCGCTACGGTGCGCCGCGATCCGCAGGAGGTGCCCCATGGCACAGCAGGCATTGCGACCCAACACCGCCGGATCCCTCTTCGCCACGGACGGCAAGCCCCATCCCCTCCAGGACGCCCTCATGGCGGTGACCCTGGTTCTGGGCGTGCTGGCCTTCATCACGTCCTTCTTCTCCGGTCTCCACCTGATCGCTTCCTGGGCGGGCCTGGTGGGACTCGTGATCGGGGCCTACGGCCAGTGGATCTCGGTGACGACGCGTGAACGGTTCGGCCTGATCCTGGGTCTGGGCGCCTCCGGCGTCGGCTTCATGCTCGGCATGGCGAACGGCGGACTGTTCGGCGGACTCGTCGGCTGAGCCCGCCGGCCTCGACACCCCGCTGACACACCGCGCGGACGCCCCGGCGAGCGACAGGCCGGGGCGAAGGTGGTGTGCGCCCAGTCAGGGTGGTCGTAAGGCGCAGTAGGCTTCGGCGCGTGAGCCGGAGCCCCTGAACCCATGGGGACACACCAGCCCGAGGAGCGCCCCGACATGAGCCTGACCCTGAGGACCATCAGCCGCGAGCAACATCTGGCCTACATCCAGAGCCTGCCGTCGGCGAGCCACATGCAGGTCCCGGCCTGGGCCGACGTGAAGGCGGAGTGGCGCTCGGAGCACCTCGGCTGGTTCGACGAGCGCACCGGCGACATGGTCGGCGCGGGCCTGGTCCTCTACCGCCAGCTCCCCAAGATCAAGCGCTACCTCGCCTACCTCCCCGAGGGCCCGGTCATCAACTGGTTCGCGCCGAATCTGGACGACTGGATCCAGCCGATGCTGGCCCACCTCAAGCAGCAGGGCGCCTTCTCCGTGAAGATGGGCCCGCCGGTGATCATCCGCCGCTGGAACGCGGAGACCATCAAGAAGGGCATCCAGAGCCCGGACGTGAAGCGCCTGCGCGACATGGAGGCCGACTTCATCGAGCCGCGCGCCTTCGAGGTGGCCGACAAGCTGCGCCGCATGGGCTGGCAGCAGGGCGAGGACGGCGGCGCCGGCTTCGGCGACGTCCAGCCCCGCTACGTCTTCCAGGTGCCGCTGGCGAATCGTTCCCTGGAGGACGTGCACAAGAACTTCAACCAGCTGTGGCGCCGCAACATCAAGAAGGCCGAGAAGGCCGGCGTCGAGGTCGTCCAGGGCGGTTACCAGGACCTCGCCGAGTGGCAGCGGCTGTACGAGATCACGGCCGTGCGCGACCACTTCCGGCCCCGCCCGCTGTCGTACTTCCAGCGCATGTGGACGGCCCTCAACACCGAGGACCCCAACCGCATGCGGCTGTACTTCGCCCGCCACAACGGCGTGAACCTGTCGGCCGCGACCATGCTGATCGTCGGCGGCCACGTCTGGTACTCCTACGGCGCCTCCGACAACATCGGCCGTGAGGTCCGGCCCTCGAACGCGATGCAGTGGCGGATGCTGCGCGACGCCTACGCGCTCGGTGCCACCGTCTACGACCTGCGCGGCATCTCGGACTCGCTGGACGAGACGGACCACCTGTTCGGCCTGATCCAGTTCAAGGTCGGCACCGGCGGCCAGGCCGCGGAGTACCTCGGCGAGTGGGACTTCCCGCTGAACAAGCTGCTCCACAAGGCGCTCGACATCTACATGTCGCGCCGCTGAGCGCGGGACGTTTGATTCCATAGCCTTCACAGCTCTCCACCCCACTGACATACGGCAGCCACGAGAAAGGGTCCGGGTCCGGCCATGGCGCTCACGCTTTACGTCGACACCGCGCGCTGGCGGGCGCACCACAAGCACGTGCAGGAGCAGTTCCCGGGCCTCGTCCCGGTCTGCAAGGGCAACGGCTACGGCTTCGGACACGAACGGCTGTCGGAGGAGGCCACCCGGCTCGGCTCGGACATCCTCGCCGTCGGCACCACGTACGAGGCCGCGCGCATCAAGGACTTCTTCGGCGGCGACCTGCTGGTGCTGACGCCGTACCGGCGCGGCGAGGAGCCCGTTCCGCTGCCGGACCGGGTGATCCGTTCGGTGTCGTCGGTCGACGGCGTGTACGGCCTCGTGGGCGCGCGCGTCGTCATCGAGGTGATGTCCTCGATGAAGCGGCACGGCATCAGTGAGCAGGACCTGCCGCAGCTGCACTCCGCCATAGAGAACGTCCGGCTGGAGGGCTTCGCCATCCACCTGCCGCTGGACCGCACCGACGGCTCGGACGCCGTCGAGGAGGTCATCGGCTGGATGGACCGGCTCCGCGCGGCCCGGCTGCCGCTGCACACGATGTTCGTGAGCCACCTCAAGGCCGATGAACTGGCGCGGCTGCAGCAGCAGTTCCCGCAGACCCGGTTCCGCGCCCGCATCGGCACGCGGCTCTGGCTGGGGGACCACGACGCCACCGAGTACCGCGGCGCGGTCCTGGACGTCACCCGGGTGGCCAAGGGCGACCGCTTCGGCTACCGGCAGCAGAAGGCGGCCTCGGACGGCTTCCTGGTGGTCGTGGCGGGCGGTACGTCGCACGGGGTGGGTCTGGAGGCCCCTAAGGCGCTGCACGGCGTCATGCCGCGCGCCAAGGGCGTCGCACGGGCCGGCCTGGCCACGGTCAACCGGAACCTGTCCCCGTTCGTCTGGGGCGGCAAGCAGCGCTGGTTCGCCGAGCCGCCGCACATGCAGGTGTCGATCCTCTTCGTCCCCTCGGACGCCCCGGAGCCGAAGGTGGGCGACGAGCTGGTGGCCCATCTGCGCCACACCACAACGCAGTTCGACCGAATCGTGGACCGTTAGGCCGGACCGCCGGACGACACGGGCCCCGAACCAGGAAGGCCGTACACGCATGGCGCGTGTACGGCCTTCTTCCTGCTCATCCAGGCACCGGTTCGCTCAGAGCGAACGCTCCCCGTTCGGCGGCGGGCCCGCCCGTCCCCAGTCCACCTGGGGCGCGTCGAAGTGGGCGGCGTGGCGCGGGGGATGAGCTGCGGCGCCCAGCACGAAGACGTCCTCGGCGCCGTCGAGTACTCCGCCCGAGGGGTCGTCGTCGCCTGAGCGGCGCACCACGTCCCGCTCGGGCATCAGGATGTCCCGCACGACGACGGCGCACAGGTAGAGCGTGCCGAGCAGGTGCACCGCGATCACCCAGTCGTACCCCAGCGTGGGCAGTCCCTTGTGAGCGTCCCCGCTGGTCGTGTAGGCGAGGTAGAACCAGATGCCCAGGAAGTACGCCACCTCGCAGGCCTGCCAGATCAGGAAGTCCCGCCATCTGGGCCGGGCGAGGACGGCCAGCGGCACCAGCCACAGGACGTACTGCGGGGAGTAGACCTTGTTGGTCAGGATGAAGACCGCGACGATCAGGAAGGCCAGCTGGGCGAAGCGCGGCCGGCGCGGGGCGGTCAGCGTCAGCGCGGCGATGCCCAGGGAGCACAGTGCCATCAGAACGACGGCGGCGTTGTTCACGAAGTCGGTGGAGGGCGGGTTGCTCGAGTTCTGCGCCCAGATCAGCCAGAGCGATCCGAAGTCGACGCCCCGGTCGTGGCTGAACGTGTAGAACTTCGACCACCCCTCGAAGGCGAAGAGCATCACCGGCAGGTTCACCACCAGCCAGGCGACGGCCGCACCGCCCACGGCCCGGAAGAACTCCCGCCACTTGCCGGCCCGCCAGCACAGCACCAGCAGAGGGCCCAGGAGAAGGATCGGGTAGAGCTTGGCGGCGGTGGCGAGCCCCAGGAGAACACCGAAGGCCAGTGAGCGGCCCCGCGACCACATCAGCATCGCGGCGGCCGTCAGGGCCACCGCGAGCAGGTCCCAGTTGATGGTGGCGGTCAGGGCGGCCGCGGGGGCCAGAGCGACCAGCAGTCCGTCCCAGGGGCGCCGCGCATGGGTGCGGGTCACGCAGACGGCGACGACGGCCGCGCACGCCATCAGCAGTCCGGCGTTGACGAACCAGTACCACTGCTCCTGGTGCTGAATGCCGCCGCTGCCCGGAGTGAGCCAGGAGGCGACCTCCATGAACACGCCGGTCAGCACCGGGTACTCGAGGTAGTCCATGTCGCCCGGGAGCCGGTCGAAGTACGGCACCAGCCCGTCGGCGAATCCGCGTCCCTGGTAGAGGTGGGGGATGTCCGAGTAGCAGGCGTGGGTGTACTGCGAACTCGCACCGAAGAACCAGGCGCTCTGGTAGCAGGGCGCCTTCTGCACCAGGCCGAGGGCGAACATACCGATCGCCACGAGCACGATGATCCGCAGCGGGGTCCACCAGGTCGTCCCGAGCAGTGCGCGCTGGCCGATCGGCCCGCCGATCAGCTCGCTCCCGGCCGCGGCGACCTCGTCCTCACGGGTCGGCCGCACCGGCTCCGCGCCGACGGGCCGTACGGGCTCGGGCTCGTGCACGCCCGCGGGCGTCATCTCTGCACTGGGCATGGGGCACATCCTGCCGTACGAGTCTGGGTGTACGCCGAGGGCCGCCGCACCTGGTGAGTGCGACGGCCCCATGTTTCACGTGAAACGTGCTTGGCGGTCGATATGGCCACCAATCGGTCAGACCGACCGGTGGGCTAGCCGTTCTGGCCCGAGAAGAGGCCTCCGTTGCCATTGCCTCTGGTGTTGCCGGTCCCGGTCGTGTCCGTGACCGTGGGCGTGGGCGTGGATCCTCCGCCGCCCGTTCCACCTGTGTCCGTGCCACCGTTGCTGCCGTTGCAGTTGTTGCCCCAGCCCCACTGGCAGGTGTCGCTGGGCGACGGAGACGGGGACGGGGACGTGAGGCTCGGCGACGGACTCGGCGAGTCGCTCGGCGTCTGGCTCGGCGTGATGGTGACCGACGGGGTCGGGGAGGGCGCGCCGGCTTCGTCGTGGACCTTGCCGATCCTGAACGCGTCCGGGAAGCCCGGGTCGTTCGCGCTCTTCAGTGCGGCCCTCATGTACTCGGTCCACACCTGCGTCGGGATGTCACCACCGTGGATGGAGTCCTTGCCCGCGGTGCCGTTCATGGAGAGCAGCTTGTGGTTCTTGGGGTTCTCTCGGAACATCGCCACCGAGGTCGACAGCTGCTGGGTGTAACCGACGAACCACGCCGACTTGTTCTTGTCGGTGGTACCGGTCTTGCCCGCCGCCGTACGGCCCAGGGCCTTGGCGTTCTGGGCCGTACCGTTCTGGATCACGTTCTGCAGGACGTCCGTGACGTTGTTGGCGATGTTCGACTCCATCGCCTGCTTGACCTTGGGCTTGGAGAAGCCGGGCTGATCCACGCCGTCCTTCTTGACGGCGGTCACCGAGTACGGGTCCGCCTGCTTGCCCGACGCGGCGAAGGTCGCGTAGGCGTCGGCCATACGGATCGCGCTGGGGGTGGAGGTACCGATGGCGAACGACGGGTTGAGGTCCACCGACATGCTCTGGTCGAGGATGCCGGCCGAGCGGGCGACATCGCGGACGTGTGACATGCCGACATCGACGCCCAACTGCACGAAGGGCGTGTTGATGGACTGCTCCATCGCCTTGCGCAGGGTGATGTAGCCCCACGGGTGCGGGCTCTCGTTCTTCTGGAAGAAGAACGAGTTGTCCTTGTTGAGGTAGTACGACCCGTCCGGCTTCTTCACCTTGAGGTGGTCGTTGCCGTTGTACTTGCTCAGCGGGGAAATTCCCTCGCCGTTGGAGTCGTACGTGCCGTACTGCATGGCCGCTGCCAGCACGAACGGCTTCCACGTCGAACCGACGGGGACACCCTGGGTGTCGGCGTTGTTCGTGAAGTGGCCGTTCTCGTAGCCGTCACCGCCGTACAGGGCGACGATCGCACCGTCTTCGGGAACCACCGAGGCCGCACCGAACTGGACGTACTTGTCGAGCGCGCGCTTCGGGTTCAGCCGCTCCTTCTGGATCTTCTTCACCGCGGCGCTCAGAGCGTTGACCTTGTCCTTCTTGAAGGTCGTGTAGATCTGGTAGCCACCCTGGTCGAACTGCTGCTCAGAGATGTTCGAGTGGTTCAGGACGTACTTCTTCGCCGTGTCGGCCAGGTAGCTGATCTGGCCGGTCATGCCCTTGGTCGCCTTGCGGTCCTGGGGCATGGGGTACCTCTTGATGGCGTCCTGGTACTGGACGTCGGTGAGGTGCTTGTCCTTGTGCATCTCGCCCAGGATCCAGGCCCACCGGGCCTTGGACCGCTGGAGATTGGCGTCGGCCGTCGCAGACTTGTCGAGGCTCTCGTTGCCCGCCGGGTCGTAGTACGTCGCTCCCTTGAGCAGCGCGGCGAGGAAGGCGCACTCGCTGGGCTTCAGGTCGACGGCGTCCTTGTTGTAGTAGGTCCGCGCGGCGGCCTGGATCCCGTAGGCGCCACGGCCGTAGTACGAGGTGTTGAGGTAGCCCTGCAGAATCTGCGGCTTCTTGAGCTTCGTCCCCACCTTGATGGAGATGAACATCTCCTTGAACTTGCGGGTGACGGTCTGGTCCTGGCTGAGGTACGTGTTCTTGACGTACTGCTGGGTGATCGTCGAACCACCCTGCGTCTGACCGCCGCGCGCCATGTTGGCCAGAGCCCGCGCGATACCCATGGGGTCGACGCCCGAGTCCTGGTAGAAGCTCTTGTTCTCGGCCGAGATCACCGCGTACTGCATGGCCTCGGGGATCTTGTCGATGGTGACGTTCTGACGGTTCACGCCCGTGCCCGTCGCGACCATCTGCGACCCGTCGGCCCAGTAGTAGACGTTGTTCTGGGACTTGGCCGCGTCGTTCTCATTGGGGATGGAGACCATCGCGTAACCCACACCGACCATGGCCACCAGGCTGCCGACGAGGCCGATGAACAGTCCGGTGACGAGTTTCCAGGAAGGCACCCAGCGGTGCCATCCGTCCTGGTTGTGCCGTGGGTAGTCGATGAAACGCTTCTTGGCGGGCGCGGCCGGACGGCCTCTGCCGCGTCCGGGCCCGGCCGGTTCGGCGCCCCTGCGCCGGCCGCCGCCTCGCTGCGCGGCCCGGCGGGCCTCGGCACGGCTGCCGTAGGTGCGCTCCTCACCCCCTGAGCCATAGGACTCCGACCCATAGGAACTGGACCCATAGGAGTCGGCAGAGGACCCGGTGGCGCCTCGCGGTGCCGCACGGCGGCCGGAGGCCGAGCCGGACTGGCCGCGTCGGGCCGCGGCACGTCCGCCTCCCTGCGGCTGCGGCGGTTTGCGACGGTGCTCGCTCATCGAACGACTACTCCTCGGGCAGGCGCACCCTTGCGCGCCTGGAAACGGCGGCTGGTTTCCGGTCCCCCCGAAGTACGGATGTGGTCGGTTCCGCATTCACCCGTACTGCTCCAGGGACGAGGACGCCCCCAGACGTCACTCGGTTCCCGGTGATGTGCATGCCGCACAGACTACGCACCGCCAAAACCCGCCGAGGACCGAAGTTCACCCCAAAACAGGCAACTTGCCTCCTACGAATCGGTGATGTGATCCCGTTCACCGTCCTCCCTCTTGTCGCGTGCGGAAGGCCGTTCTATCGTCGTGATGTATCGAGTCGATACATCAGTGTGAGATAAAGACGCGGTGGACCGAGAGGAGGCGATCATGAGCCGGCGTTCCGGCATCCTTGAGTTCGCCGTCCTCGGCCTGCTGCGCGAGTCCCCGATGCACGGCTATGAGCTGCGCAAACGACTCAACACGTCACTGGGTGTGTTCCGGGCGTTCAGCTACGGGACCCTGTACCCCTGTCTCAAGACGCTGCTCGCCAACGGCTGGTTGATCGAGGAACCGGGCAGCACCCACGAGGACGCCCTGGCCGCTCCCCTCACCGGGCGCCGCGCCAAGATCGTCTACCGGTTGACGGCAGAAGGTAAGGAGCACTTCGAGGAGCTGCTTTCGCAGACCGGTCCCGACGCGTACGAGGACGAGCACTTCGCCGCACGGTTCGCCTTCTTCGGGCAGACCTCGCGCGATGTGCGCATGCGCGTACTGGAGGGCCGGCGCAGCCGCCTGGAGGAGCGTCTCGAGAAGATGCACGCCTCCCTGGCGCGCACCAGGGAGCGCCTCGACGACTACACGCTTGAGCTCCAGCGCCACGGAATGGAGTCCGTGGAGCGCGAAGTGCGCTGGCTGAACGAGCTCATCGAGAGCGAGCGGGCCGGGCGGGACCTGAAGGGTCCCGCGTCCGGGGGCGCCGCTCAGCAGGACACCACCACTGGATCGACGGGCGGCCTGCCCCGGACCGGAGAGAACTTCGGTACGGATACGCCCGGCGACACCGCCACGTGAGTCCCACTCAGGGCCTCACTCGTACACACAGGGAGCAACCGGAATGGGTTCGGTTCGCGTAGCCATCGTCGGCGTGGGCAACTGCGCCGCGTCGCTGGTGCAGGGCGTCGAGTACTACAAGGACGCCGACCCGGCGTCCAAGGTCCCCGGCCTGATGCACGTGCAGTTCGGCGACTACCACGTCGGTGACGTCGAGTTCGTCGCCGCGTTCGACGTCGACGCGAAGAAGGTCGGTCTCGACCTCTCGGACGCCATCGGTGCCAGCGAGAACAACACCATCAAGATCTGCGACGTCCCGAATACGGGCGTCACGGTCCAGCGCGGCCACACCCTCGACGGTCTGGGCAAGTACTACCGGATGACCATCGAGGAGTCCGCCGAGGAGCCCGTGGACGTCGTCCAGGTCCTCAAGGACAAGCAGGTCGACGTCCTCGTCTGCTACCTGCCCGTGGGCTCCGAGGACGCGGCGAAGTTCTACGCCCAGTGCGCCATCGACGCCAAGGTCGCCTTCGTCAACGCCCTCCCGGTCTTCATCGCCGGCACCAAGGAGTGGGCGGACAAGTTCACCGAGGCCGGCGTGCCGATCGTCGGTGACGACATCAAGTCCCAGGTCGGCGCCACCATCACGCACCGCGTGATGGCGAAGCTGTTCGAGGACCGCGGTGTCCGCCTCGAGCGCACGATGCAGCTCAACGTCGGCGGCAACATGGACTTCAAGAACATGCTCGAGCGCGACCGCCTCGAGTCGAAGAAGATCTCCAAGACGCAGGCCGTCACCTCCCAGATCCCCGACCGGGACCTCGGCGAGAAGAACGTCCACATCGGCCCGTCCGACTACGTCGCGTGGCTCGACGACCGCAAGTGGGCGTACGTCCGCCTCGAGGGTCGCGCCTTCGGTGACGTTCCGCTGAACCTGGAGTACAAGCTCGAGGTCTGGGACTCCCCGAACTCCGCGGGCGTCATCATCGACGCGCTGCGCGCCGCGAAGATCGCCAAGGACCGCGGCATCGGCGGCCCGATCCTGTCGGCTTCGAGCTACTTCATGAAGTCCCCGCCGGTCCAGTACTTCGACGACGAGGCCTACGAGAACGTCGAGAAGTTCATCCGCGGCGAGGTCGAGCGCTAAGCACTGCGGTCCGGCCGCCCGGCGCGCCGAAGAGAACGCTCCTGCCAGGGCCGCGAAGGGTCCCCGGGTCTCCTGACCCGGGGACCCTTCGCCTATGTGAGGGTGGGGCCCATGCCCGTCGTCCGTGACCTGCGCGTCCTACTGCGTCTGCGGGACTTCCGCCGCCTGCTGACCGTGCGCCTGCTCTCCCAGGGAGCCGACGGCGTCTACCAGGTCGCCCTGGCCGCCTACGTGGTCTTCTCCCCGGAGAAACAGACCTCGGCGGCGGCGATCGCCTCGGCCATGGCCGTCCTGCTGCTGCCCTACTCGCTGGTCGGCCCCTTCGCCGGCGTCCTGCTGGACCGCTGGCGGCGCCGTCAGGTCTTCCTGTACGGCAATCTGCTGCGCGCCCTGCTGGCCGGAGCGACGGCCGTACTGATGGTCAGCCACGTGCCGAACTGGCTGTTCTACGCCTCCGCGCTGTGTGTGACGGCCGTCAACCGATTCGTACTCGCCGGGCTGTCGGCCGCGCTGCCGCACGTGGTCGACACCGAGCGCCTGGTGATCGCGAACTCCTTGTCGCCCACGGCGGGGACCCTCGCCGCGACGGCCGGGGGCGGCCTGGCCTTCGTGGTCCGGCTGGTGGCGTCCGACTCCGATGCCGCGGTGGTACTGCTGGGGGCGTTCCTCTATCTGTGCGCGGCGCTGACCGCCCTGAGCCTGGCCCCCGCTCTGCTCGGCCCCGACCGGGAGCCCGCACAGCCCCGCCTGCGGACCGCGCTGCTGGACACCGCACGTGACCTGCTCTCGGCCGTCCGGCATCTGGCCGCACCCCGCCGCCGGGAGGCTGCCTGGGCGCTGGCCGCCATGACGCTGATGCGCTTCTGCTACGGAGCGCTTCTCGTGCTGCTGCTCATGCTGTGCCGCTACGCACTCTCCACGACCCCCGAGGAGGGGCTGCGACTGCTCGGACTCGGTCTGGCCGTGTCCGGGGCCGGCTTCTTCGCGGCCGCCGTGGTGACACCCTGGGCGGTGGGGCGGCTCGGGCCGGGCCGCTGGATCGCGCTGTGCGCCGGCACG
This sequence comes from Streptomyces sp. NPDC038135, assembly GCF_055601245.1. Lineage (NCBI taxonomy): Bacteria > Bacillati > Actinomycetota > Actinomycetes > Kitasatosporales > Streptomycetaceae > Streptomyces > Streptomyces sp. NPDC038135. The sequence goes on from NZ_JBVJXS010000003.1 coordinate 273,905, forward strand.
GCCGCCGTACTGGAGCCCGCCCTGGGCCTCCCCTTCGCCACCGCCCCACTCCTGACGGCAGCGTTCGTCCTGGGCCTGATCACCCAGGGAGCCAAGATCGCAACGGACACGGTCGTCCAGGCATCGGTGGAGGACGCCTTCCGGGGCCGGATCTTCGCGCTCTACGACGTCCTGTTCAACATCGCCTTCGTCGGGGCCGCCGGAGTCGCCGCACTGATGCTCCCGCCGGACGGGCGTTCGGTCCTGCTCGTGGTGTTCGTCGCGCTGATCTATGGCGGTGTGGCCATGGGCATGACCCGCTTCGAGCGCCATCGTGGCCGGGACAGACGAGGGGGCGATGTTTCACGTGAAACATCGCCCCCTCGGTAGAACAGCGGATGGTCGTGTTTCACGTGAAACACGACCGGCCACCACACCTCAGTCCTGCTGGGACCACCAGTCCTTGAGGGCCGCCACCGCCTCGTCGTGCGCCATCGGGCCGTTCTCCAGGCGCAGCTCCAGCATGTGCTTGTACGCCTGCCCGATGACGGGACCGGGACCCACGCCCAGGATCTCCATGATCTGGTTGCCGTCGAGGTCCGGACGGATCGCGTCCAGCTCCTCCTGCTCCTGGAGCTGGCCGATCCGCTCCTCCAGGCCGTCATAGGCGCGCGACAGCGCGACTGCCTTCCGCTTGTTCCGCGTCGTGCAGTCGGATCGGGTCAGCTTGTGCAGACGGTCCAGCAGTGGACCGGCGTCCCGGACGTAGCGCCGCACCGCCGAGTCGGTCCACTCACCGGTGCCGTAGCCGTGGAAGCGCAGGTGGAGCTCGACGAGTCGTGAGACGTCCTTCACGAGCTCGTTCGAGTACTTCAGAGCCGTCATTCGCTTCTTGGTCATCTTCGCGCCGACCACCTCATGGTGGTGGAACGAGACGCGGCCGTCCTTCTCGAAGCGCCGGGTGCGCGGCTTGCCGATGTCATGGAGCAGCGCGGACAGGCGGAGCGCGAGGTCCGGCCCCTCCTGCTCCAGCGCGATCGCCTGCTCCAGCACGATCAGCGTGTGTTCGTAGACGTCCTTGTGCCGGTGGTGCTCGTCACTCTCCAGCCGCAGGGCCGGCAGCTCGGGCAGCACATGGTCGGCCAGCCCGGTGTCGACCAGAAGGGTCAGACCCTTGCGCGGCTGCTCGGAGAGGATCAGCTTGTTCAGCTCCTCCCGGACCCGCTCGGCGGAGACGATCTCGATCCGCCCGGACATCTCCGTCATCGCGCTGACGACCTCGGGAGCGACCTCGAAGTCCAGCTGGGCGGCGAAGCGGGCGGCCCGCATCATCCGCAGCGGATCGTCCGAGAACGACTCCTCGGGCGTCCCGGGGGTGCGGAGCACCTGGGACGCGAGATCCTGAAGGCCTCCGTGCGGGTCGATGAACTCCTTCTCCGGCAGCGCCACGGCCATCGCGTTGACCGTGAAGTCGCGACGGACGAGGTCCTCCTCGATCGAGTCGCCGTAGGACACCTCGGGCTTGCGCGAGGTGCGGTCGTACGCCTCCGACCGGTAGGTGGTGATCTCGATCTGGAACTGCCAGTCGGTGTCCTCGACCCGGGCGTTCTTCTGCGCGCCGACCGTCCCGAAGGCGATCCCCACCTCCCAGACAGCGTCCGCCCACGGCCGCACGATCTTCAGTACGTCCTCGGGTCGCGCGTCGGTGGTGAAGTCCAGGTCGTTGCCGAGCCGGCCGAGCAGCGCGTCCCGGACCGAGCCGCCCACCAGGGCGAGCGAGAACCCGGCCGCCTGGAAGCGGCGGGCGAGGTCGTCGGCGACGGGGGCCACCCGCAGCAGCTCGCTGACAGCGCGGTGCTGCGCCTGGCTCAGGGCAGAGGGAGTGTCTTCGTTGGCGTTCGGCACAACAGAAGAGGGTACGTGTCCGCAGCGGCCCAGGTCGCCTCCATTGAGCGGCGCGGACCCTCCCGGCATACCCGCACAAGCCCAGTGCTTACGGCGTACAAGCGCTCTCTCCTCGATACTGGATATAGAGGACGTGGCGCCACTGTTCCCTGGTCTTGCTGGGCAGACCGCGGCACTTCCACTCGGCGCGCCTCGTTACCATGCGTGGACGCACATTCCGACGACCACTGACGACGACGAGGGACGGGCGAGCGCGTGGCCGAGGCGGCTGACTTCCAGGGGACCAGTGCCTCACCTGCCCGCCGGTGGCTGCGGCGCACCGGAGCGCTGCTCGCCGGTGCGCCGCTGCTGGCGGGACTCCTGCAGCTGTCCGCCGCCGCGCCCGCGCAGGCCGCCTCGTCCAGCCCGGTGTCCGTCTCCTTGGATTCGCTCACCCCCGGCGCCCCGACGGACGGGGACACGGTGACCGTGTCCGGCACAGTGACGAACACCGGCAAGCAGAACGTCACCGGCGCCCATGTGGGCCTGCGGGTGGGCCCCCTGCTGAACACCCGCTCGGCGATCGACGCCGTCTCCCGCCACCCCGACGACCTCCGTACCCGCACCGGCCCCGAGGTCGGCGGCAAGTACGTGGAGAAGTTCGCCAAGCTCGCCCCCGGCGTCGCGCAGCACTTCAGCATCTCCGTCCCGGTCGACCAGCTCGACCTGGGCCAGGACGGCGTCTACGAGTTCGGAGTGGCCCTGTCCGGCCAGACCTCCGCCCAGCCCTGGGACCAGACGCTCGGCATCCAGCGGACGTTCCTGCCGTGGCAGCCGTCCGACGCGGACACCAAGACCAGGACCACCGTCCTGTGGCCGCTGATCTCCACGTCCCACATGACGGCGCGGACGGGCCCCGGCGAGCTGCAGACGCCGGTCTTCCTCGACGACGACCTGGCCAAGGAGATCGCACCGGGCGGCCGGCTGGCGCAGATGCTGGACCTGGGCAAGGACCTGGACGTCACCTGGGTGATCGATCCGGACCTGCTGGCCTCGGTGGACGCCATGGCGGGCGGTTACCGGCTCCAGGGCGAGGACGGCACCACCACGGTCGGCCCGCACCAGGCGGTCGCCAAGCAGTGGCTGGCGAAGCTGCAGAAGGCCGTCGTGGGCAAGGAGGTCGTCGCCCTGCCCTTCGCCGATCCGGACCTGGCCTCCCTGGCCCACCGCGGTACCAGCGTCACCGGCTCGCTCAGCCACCTCAAGGACGCCACCGACGTCGCCGCCACCACCGTGAAGACCGTGCTTCACGTCACACCGACGACCGACTTCGCCTGGCCCGTGGACGGCGCGGTCGATCCCTCGATCATGAAGGTCGCCACCTCCGCCGGAGCCGACCGCGTGATCGCCAGCAGCGACAGCCTCCAGGAGACCGCCGGACTGCCCTACACCCCGTCCGCGGCCCGCCCCGTCGGCGGCGGTACGACGGCGGTGGTCTCCGACGCACGGCTGTCCACGGCCTTCGAGGACGACCTGACCAAGGCGGGCTCGGCGACGCTCGCCGTCCAGCAGTTCCTGGCGCAGAGCCTCGAGGTGCACGCGCAGACGGACGCGCAGCGCAACATCGTGGTCGCTCCCCAGCGCATGCCGTCGGCGAGCCAGGCCCAGGCGATGGCCGCGGCGGTGAAGCAGCTCCAGGGCAGCACCTGGTCCCAGGCACAGAACCTCACCGCGGCCGCCAAGGCCAAGCCGGACCCGGACGCCACCACCCGCATCCCGTCGACGTCCGCCTACCCGGCCTCGCTGCGCAGGCAGGAACTCCCGAGGACGGCCTTCGAGCAGATCGCCCGCACCCAGGACAAGCTCGACAACTTCAAGGTGGTCCTCAGCGACCAGTCCCGGGTGATCACCCCGTTCGGACGGGCCATAAACCGCGAGATGTCCACGTCCTGGCGCGGTCGCGGCGCGGACGCGGACAGCTTCCGGGGCGATGTCGAGGCCTGGCTCGACGATCTTTCCGACCAGGTCAAACTGATCGACAAGTCCGAGACGAAGCTCTCCGGGCGCAGCGCCACCATTCCGGTGACCGTCCAGAACAACCTCGTGCAGCCCGTGAGCCACCTGGTCCTGCGGCTCACCTCGACGCAGCCGACCCGCCTGAAGATCGGCGGCAAGGCCTACGACGAGCAGCGTGTCGAGGTGTCCGGCGGCCACAGCCAGTCCGTGAAGTTCACCACCGCGGCCAACGCCAACGGCCGCGTCACGGTCACCGCCCAGCTCTACACCCAGGACGGCCAGGAGTACGGCGACCCGGTCAGCTTCGACGTGAAGGTCACCGAGGTCACCCCCACCGTCATGCTGGTCATCGGCGGCGGTGTGCTCCTGCTCGTCCTGGCCGGGTTCCGGATGTACACCCAGCGCAAGCGCGCGGCGGCCCGGCGGGCGGACGACGACGGTCCCGGCACGGAGGGTGGCGGAACCGACGAGGATCCGGGGAACCCCGACGCCTCCGGAGACCGTCTCCCCGACCAGTCCGACGCCCCGTCCGGGGCCGAGGGCCCGGAGCAGCCGAGTGACCCTGCGCCGGACACCGCACCGGAAAACACCGACCCGTCCGGGACGGGTGAGAGAGTGGACCGTTGAGCGATGTCGTGGCCGGTGTGGCCCGGGACGATGAGGTGGGGTAACCATGAACGCGCCGTACGACGGTGATCGCGGCCAGGGCGCGGCCGGCTCGGGCTACCCCGAGCCGCCGCATGAGCCCGGCCAGGTGCCGCCGCAGCACGCGGGGGACATGTACCTCCAGGACGCCTACGACCAGGACCCCTACCGGGCGCAGGACCTCGCCGCCCAGGACCCGGTCGCCGAGGCGCTGTACGACCGTGCCGCGCACCCGCCGCCGCCCCCGGGCACCTACGAGCAGCAGCAGCCGCTGTACGCCCCGCCGGCCCAGTCTCCGCACGCGCCGGACCCGCGGGTCTGGGCGCAGACCCCGGCGCCGGAGCCCGACGGCGCGGCCCCCTTTCTGCCGTACGGCGACGATCCCCGCACGACCCAGTTCGTGGGCGTGGACGACCTGGTCACGCACTCCGGTGAGGAGTACCACGAGCCGGACGCCTTCGCGCACCTCTTCCGGGACCAGCAGCAGGGCGGCGGGCCCGCGCCGATGGATCCCCCGGCCGTCCCCGGGCCGGGCGCGGGTCAGGGTCCCGCAGGCTCCTCCCCGGCTCCGCCGAACGCCCAGGGCCCGCAGCACCCGAACCGGTACGCGGAGGTGTCGTACCAGGCAGGGTCCGCCGCGCCCGGCGGCTCCGCTCCGTCTTCCGTGCCGGCACCGGCGGCGGCTTCCGAGCCCGCCGGATCGGCGGCCGCCGCCACGGCCACCGCACCTGCTCCGAAGAAGGGCGGGAAGGCCGCGGGGCTGCTGAAGTCCAGCGCGGTCATGGCGGCGGGCACGATGGTCTCCCGGCTCACCGGGTTCGTCCGCTCCGCGCTGATCGCCGCCGCTCTGGGTCTCGGCGTGCTCGCCGACTCGTTCCAGGTGGCCTACCAGCTGCCCACGATGATCTACATCCTCACCGTCGGCGGTGGTCTGAACTCCGTCTTCGTGCCCCAGCTCGTGCGCTCCATGAAGGAGGACGAGGACGGCGGCGAGGCCTTCGCCAACCGGCTGCTGACCCTCGTGATGGTGGCCCTGGCCGCGCTGACCGGTCTCGCGATGTTCGCGGCGCCGTTGCTGGTGCGGCTGCTGTCCCCCACCGTCGCCGACAATCCGGCGGCCAACGACGTGGCGGTCACCTTCACCCGCTACTTCCTGCCCTCGATCTTCTTCATGGGCATCCACGTGGTGATGGGTCAGATCCTGAACGCGCGGGGCAGGTTCGGCGCGATGATGTGGACCCCGGTCCTGAACAACATCGTCATCATCGTCTCGCTCGGCATGTTCATCTACGTCTACGGCACCGCGGCCAACTCCCACCTGGGCGTCGAGAGCATCCCGCCCCAGGGCCAGCGGCTGCTCGGCGTCGGTGTGCTGCTCGGTCTGGTGGTGCAGTCGCTCGCGATGATCCCGTACCTGCGGGAGACGGGCTTCCGGATCCGGCTGCGCTTCGACTGGCGGGGCCACGGCCTCGGCAAGGCCGCGATGCTCGCCAAGTGGACGGTCCTGTTCGTGCTGGCCAACCAGTTGGGCGCCATGGTGGTGAGCCAGCTGTCCACCGCGGCCGGCGCCGACTCGGGCGGCAAGGGCACCGGCCTGGCCGCCTACGCCAACGCCCAGCTGATCTGGGGTCTGCCGCAGGCCATCATCACGGTGTCCCTGATGGCGGCGCTGCTGCCGCGCATCTCGCGCTCGGCCGCCGAGGGTGACGGCGGGGCCGTCCGCGACGACATCTCCCAGGGGCTGCGCACCACCGCGGTGGCCATCGTGCCCATCGCCTTCGGCTTCCTCGCGCTCGGCATCCCGATGTGCACGCTGATCTTCGGCTCCGCGGGCATCGGCTCGGCCACCAACATGGGCTACGTGCTGATGGCCTTCGCCCTCGGTCTGATCCCGTACTCGGTGCAGTACGTCGTCCTGCGCGCCTTCTACGCGTACGAGGACACCCGCACCCCCTTCTACAACACCGTCATCGTGGCGGCGGTCAACGCGGCCGCCTCCGGACTCTGCTACTTCCTGCTGCCGGCCCGCTGGGCGGTGGCGGGCATGGCCGCCTCGTACGGCCTCGCCTACGCGATCGGAGTGGGCGTCGCCTGGCGCCGGCTGCGCAAGCGGCTCGGCGGTGACCTGGACGGCGCCCGGGTGCTGCGCACCTACGCCCGGCTTGCCATCGCCTCGCTGCCGGCGGCCCTGCTCAGCGGTGCGGCCTGCTACGGCATCGGGCACACTCTCGGCCAGGGCGTCGTCGGTTCGTTCGCCGCGCTGATCGCCGGTGGCGCGGTCCTGCTCGGCATCTTCTTCGTCGCCGCCCGCAAGATGCGGATCGAGGAGCTCAACTCGCTCGTGGGTATGGTCCGCGGGCGTCTGGGGCGCTGAGGCGGGGGTAGGCGCACAACCATCGTCTGCGGCCGTGTGTCGTGCATAGCAGCGGACTGTGGGCACAATTGGATTCGGCGTCGGACAGCGTGCAACGGATGGGGAGGCAGGGACGACGGTGGCGGAACGGAGCACGGCTGCCGTCGACGTGGCAGACAACAGCGGTGACAAGCCGCTGACCGCCAAGGCGGACCAGTCCACGGCCGACGGGGTGGCCCATAACCCGGAGCGGGACACGGACAGCGACGAGGCACAGGGGAGCGCCGGGACGGAGGGCCCCGGTAAGAAGGCTTCGCCGCCCGAACTGCACAGCGGTCACAAGCTCGCCAGACGCTACCGTCTCGAGGAGTGCGTCACCCGTCTGGACGGATTCAGCAGTTGGCGCGCGGTCGACGAGAAACTCCGTCGTGCCGTCGGCGTCCACATCCTCCCCGCGGATCATGCGCGGGCACGGTCGGTGCTGGCCGCCGCCCGGTCCTCGGCGCTGCTCGGTGATCCGCGCTTCGTCCAGGTCCTCGACGCCGTCGAGGAGAACGACCTCGTCTACGTCGTGCACGAATGGCTGCCCGACGCCACCGAACTGACCGCGCTGCTCGCGGCCGGCCCGCTGGAGCCGCACGACGCCTACCAGATGGTCAGTCAGGTCGCCTCGGCCATGGCCGCCGCCCACCGCGAAGGCCTCGCCCATCTCCGGCTGAACCCCAACGCCGTCCTGCGCGCCTCCACCGGTCAGTGGCGCATTCGCGGTCTCGCCGTGAACGCGGCGCTGCGCGGCATCAGCTCCGACACCCCGCAGCGCACGGACACCGAATCCATCGGCGCCCTGCTGTACGCGGCGCTGACCCAGCGCTGGCCGTACGAGAACGACGCCTACGGCCTGTCAGGACTGCCCAAGGACATCGGCCTCATCGCACCGGACCAGGTACGGGCCGGTGTGCACCGTGGCCTGTCCGAACTCGCCATGCGGGCCCTGGTCAACGACGGGGCCACCGCCTCGCGTCACGAGGCCGCGTGCACCACGCCGGAGGAACTGGTCAAGGCGATCGGGGAGATGCCCCGTATCCGCCCGCCGGAGCCGGCTTTCACCGCACCGCCGGAGTACCAGCGCACCACGTACCAGCAGGGCACCTACGGGCGTCCCACGCCGCACTCCGGCGTCACCCAGCCGCTCGTCTCCCCGCCGCCCCCGCTGCAGAGCCGCACCGGCAAGGTGCTGAAGTGGGCGGTCTCCGCCCTGCTCATCGCCGCGCTCGGCCTGGGGAGCTGGCAGCTCGCGGAGGCCCTGATGGACCAGGGCGACAACTCGAACGACACCAACAACACCCAGACGCAGGACGGCGGCGACAAGAGCCCGAAGAAGCCCACGGACGGCAAGCCCATCGCCATCAAGGGCGCCCGTGACTTCGACCCGTTCGGCACCGACCAGTCCGAGAAGCCGGCCGACATAGACAAGGTCTACGACAGCAGCACCGCTTCCTACTGGCAGACGGACTACTACCTGAGCCCCGAGTTCGGCAATCTGAAGTCGGGAGTCGGCGTCAAGCTCGACCTCGGCAAGGTCCAGCAGGTCGGCCAGGTGAGCATCACGTTCGTGGGCGAGACCTCGGTCGAACTCCGCGCCGCAGACGCGGGCGCGGGATCCGAGCCGACGACCTTCAACGCCTACAGCAAGGTTGCCGGCGGCTCGGGCACCACGGTGACGCTCAAGCCCGGCAAGTCGCTCAAGACGCAGTACCTCCTCGTGTGGTTGACCAAGCTGCCCGCGGACAACGAGGGCCACTGGCGCGGCCGAGTGGCAGACATCAAGGTGACCAGCTGAGGTCTCCACTCGGGAGGGGCCGATGGGAGATGGCGCCGGACACGGCGACGCACGGGACGAGGATCTGCTCGCCCGACACGTAGAGGGCGATCCCGATGCCTTCGCCGAGATCGTCCGGCGGCATCGGGACCGACTCTGGGCCGTGGCGCTGCGGACGCTCGGCGACCGGGAGGAAGCCGCTGACGCCGTCCAGGACGCCCTGGTGTCCGCCTACCGGGCCGCGCACACCTTCCGGGGCCAGTCGGCCGTCACGACCTGGCTGCACCGGATCACCGTGAACGCCTGTCTCGACCGAGCACGGAAGGCCGCCACGCGTAAGACCGCCCCGGTCGATGACACCGAGCGGCTGGAGCAGCTGCTGGAGCCGCATGAGTCGGCCTCGGCTCCCGCCGAGCGCAACGATCTGCACCGGCAGCTCCTCGAGGCGCTCGGCACGCTTCCCTACGACCAGCGTGCGGCTCTGGTCCTCGTGGACATGCAGGGGTATCCGGTCGCCGAGGCCGCCCGGATGCTCGACGTGCCCACCGGCACGGTGAAGAGCCGGTGCGCCCGGGGCAGAGCCAGACTCCTTCCCCTCCTCGGCCATCTGCGGCCCGGAAGCACCGAAGACGGAAAAGAACCCGCTCCGGGACGGAACCGGGTGGAGGGGACATCCGTCCCACCTGCAACGGGCCTTGGCGGCAGAGAAGCCGGGGACGCGGGTCCGAGTGATTCAGCCGTAGCGAAGGGCGGAGGTGGGCGAGCGTGACTTCCACGGCAGACACGGCCGGGCACCCGGACGTCGCGGAGATCTCCGACCTCACCGAAGGTCTGCTCCCACAGGACCGAGGCGCCGAGGTACAGCGGCACCTGGAGGCATGCGAGCCGTGTGCGGACGTCCTTGCCTCACTGGAGGAGATCCGGGGGCTGCTCGGCACCTTCGATGAAGCCCCTCGTATGCCGGCCGACGTTGTCGAGCGCCTCGATGCGGCTCTCGCCGCCGAGTCGCTACCCGTCTCGACCGTCCCTGAGCAGAGCGGTATTCGTGTTTCACGTGAAACATCGATGCAGTCGAACCGCCCCGTTGGTCGTTCCGCCGCTGCGACAGGTCCGGGACGCAAGGACGCACGGCGGGGGCGCCGCCGAAGGACCGTCGTCCTCGGCTCCCTTCTCACCGCGGCGGTCCTGGGCGCCGGGTCCCTTGTGCTGCAGTCCCTCAACGGCGGTGGGTCAGGCACGACGGCCCACGGCAGGACGACGCCGTCCGCCGGCAGCTTCTCCGGAGACAGCGTGCAGAGCCAGGTCAAGGGTCTGCTGGCCACGGGCAAGGCCAGGCAGCACCACTCGTCTGAGCCGCGGTCGGGGGTCGAGACCGAGCAGACCGGCCCTGTGTCCACCCAGAGCGCCAATACATTGCTCCAGGATCAGCCCCCGGTCCCTGACTGTGTCCGCCAGGCGATCAACAGCCGGGACGACGTCCTGGGCTCCAAGACCGGCATCTACGGCGGTAAGAGCGCCTACCTGGTCGTGGTGCCCGACACCGAGGACAGCACCCGGGTGACCGCCTATGTCGTCGACGCGGACTGTGTCCATCAGCGTCCCGACTCCGCCGGCAAGGTACTGATGAAACAGTCGTTTCCCCGGTCCTGAGGCGTCGGAGGATTTCTCGGCGTCGGCGCGGTCATCCGTACCCTGTGCCAACCCCCGTGTGCCCGGACACACCGGGAATGCGAACCCCCTAGGATCCGTTGGGTGGGGTGAGAGCTCCGCAAGGGACTCCACCGGTCGACTGACACAGACCAGAGACGAGGAATCAAGCCGTGAGCGACGTCCGTAACGTGATCATCATCGGCTCCGGGCCCGCCGGCTACACGGCGGCGCTCTACACCGCGCGCGCGTCGCTGAAGCCCCTGGTGTTCGAGGGCGCTGTCACCGCCGGCGGTGCCCTGATGAACACCACCGACGTGGAGAACTTCCCGGGCTTCCGCGACGGCATCATGGGCCCCGACCTCATGGACAACATGCGGGCCCAGGCCGAGCGCTTCGGCGCCGAACTGATCCCGGACGACATCGTCTCCGTCGATCTGACCGGTGAGATCAAGACCGTCACGGACACCGCCGGAACGGTCCACCGGGCCAAGGCCGTGATCGTCACGACCGGCTCCCAGCACCGCAAGCTCGGTCTGCCGAACGAGGACGCCCTCTCCGGCCGCGGTGTCTCCTGGTGTGCCACCTGTGACGGGTTCTTCTTCAAGGACCAGGACATCGCCGTGATCGGCGGTGGCGACACCGCGATGGAGGAGGCGACCTTCCTCTCCCGGTTCGCCAAGTCGGTCACGATCGTCCACCGCCGCGACACCCTGCGCGCCTCCAAGGCGATGCAGGAGCGCGCCTTCGGTGACCCGAAGATCAAGTTCGTCTGGGACAGCGAGGTCGCCGAGGTCCAGGGCGACCAGAAGCTCTCCGGTCTCAAGCTGCGCAACATCAAGACCGGCGAGCTGTCGGAGCTGCCGGTGACCGGCCTGTTCATCGCGATCGGCCACGACCCGCGCACCGAGCTCTTCAAGGGCCAGCTGGACCTCGACGAGGAGGGGTACCTGAAGGTCGCCGCCCCGTCCACCCGCACCAACGTGACCGGGGTCTTCGGCGCCGGTGACGTGGTCGACCACACGTACCGGCAGGCGATCACCGCGGCCGGCACCGGCTGCTCCGCCGCTCTCGACGCCGAGCGCTTCCTCGCCGCCCTCGCGGACGAGGACAAGGCTGAGCCCGAGAAGACCGCCGCCGTCTGAAGCGCCGCAGTCTGACCCTCGCCCACTCCCGCCTCACCGCACGACCAAGTTAAGGAGCCCGCCGTGGCCGGCACTCTGAAGAACGTGACCGACGACTCCTTCGAGCAGGACGTCCTCAAGAACGACAAGCCCGTCCTGGTGGACTTCTGGGCCGCCTGGTGCGGTCCGTGCCGCCAGATCGCCCCGTCGCTGGAGGCGATCGCCGCCGAGTACGGCGACAAGATCGAGATCGTCAAGCTCAACATCGACGAGAACCCGGGCACGGCCGCCAAGTACGGCGTCATGTCCATCCCCACCCTGAACGTCTACCAGCGCGGCGAGGTCGCCAAGACGATCGTGGGCGCCAAGCCGAAGGCCGCCATCGTGCGGGACCTCGAGGAGTTCATCGCCGAGTAGTCGGTCGATGCCGTCGCACCGGCGGCGCATGTTTCACGTGAAACACGAATGGGCCAACCCCGACGGGTTGGCCCATTCGCATGGTCGGGCTTCGCTGGCCGCACGTCCGCTACAGCGGCCGCAGTGCCGGCTCCTTCTGCACCGCCCCCAGCAGCCGGTCCAGCGCCAGCTCCACGTCTTCCTTCCAGGAGAGGGTGGAGCGGAGATCCAGTCGCAGACGGGGGTGCGTGGGGTGCTGCCGTACCGTCTTGAACCCCACGGCCAGGAGGTGATCCGCGGGCAGCAGACAGGCGGGCTCTTTCCAGCGGGCGTCACCGAAGGCCTCGATCGCCTTGAAGCCGCGGCGGAGCAGATCCTTGGCGACCGTCTGGACCATCACCCGGCCCAGTCCCTGCCCCTGATAGCGGGGCATGATGAACGCCGTCATGAGCTGGACGGCGTCCGGTGACAGTGGGCTCGTGGGAAAGGCCGTAGAGCGTGGCACGTAGGCCGGCGGCGCGTAGAGCACGAAGCCGACGGGAACGTCGTCGACGTAGACCACGCGGCCGCATGAGCCCCAGTCCAGCAGCACGGCCGAGATCCAGGATTCCTTCTCCAGCGCGGACGTGCCGGCCTTTACCGCGGCCTCGCCGCTGACGGGATCCAGCTCCCAGAAGACACACGAGCGACAGCGCCGGGGTAGGTCCTCGAGGTTGTCCAGCGTGAGCGGTACGAGCCGTCGCCCCATGAAAGCTGTTCCTCGCTTCCTTCACCCGCCGCATTGCGGGCTGCTGTCAGGACGCTCCGTTGTCTGAGCAGACTGCCGACGAACCCGCCGACCACCCCGATGCCCAGGCCCGCGCTCACCAATCCGGTCCGGCTCATCAATCGCATGGCCCCTGTCTCCCCACTCAGAGATCCGCCAGGTGGATGCGCCATACCCATCCGCATCGTATCCACGATGCGATTTCCTCGATACCGCCTCAAAGCAAAGAGCGGACCGCCTTCCGGTACAACCGGACGCCGTCCGCTCTTCAACTCACCAGGGCGGGGAGCGACGGTCAGTCGTCGGACCCGTCGGCTGCGCTCTCCTGAAGGCTCTGCTGGAGAGCCAGGCGCTCACCGGGGGCGAGCGTGTTCAGGATCCGCTCGAGATCCTCCGGGGAGGCGAACTCCACGGTGATCTTGCCCTTCTTCTGGCCCAGTTCGACCTTCACCCGCGTCTCGAAGCGGTCCGAGAGGCGTGTCGCCAGTTCATTGAACGCCGGAGAGACCCGGCCTCCGGCCCGGGGGCCCTTGGACCGCGAAGCTTTCTGAGGCCGTGAGCCCATCAGCGTCACGATCTCCTCGACGGCTCGGACGGACAGCCCCTCCGCCACGATGCGATGAGCGAGCCGGTCCTGCTCCTCCGAGTCCTCGACGGACAGCAGCGCCCTGGCATGACCAGCCGAGAGGACGCCCGCGGCCACCCGCTTCTGCACGGCCGGAGAGAGCCGCAGCAGCCGGAGAGTGTTGGAGACCTGCGGACGCGAGCGCCCGATCCGGTCGGCCAACTGGTCGTGGGTGCAGTTGAAGTCCTTCAGGAGCTGGTCGTAGGCGGCTGCCTCTTCCAGCGGGTTGAGCTGCGCCCGGTGCAGGTTCTCCAGCAGGGCGTCGAGAAGGAGCTTCTCGTCGTCGGTGGCCCGGACGATCGCCGGGATGGCCTCGAGGCCGGCCTCACGGCAGGCCCGCCAGCGGCGCTCGCCCATGATCAGCTCATAGCGGGCGGGCCCGAGCTGCCGGACGACGACCGGCTGGAGGAGACCGACTTCCTTGATGGAGGTGATCAGCTCGTGGAGCGCGTCCTCGTCGAATACCTCACGCGGCTGGCGAGGGTTCGGCGTGATGGAGTCGAGAGGGAGCTCAGCGAAGTGCGCCCCCACCGGCGGCGCGGGGACCTCGGCGGCCGGAGTCGCCGGGGGCTCCTCGGTTTCATGTGAAACAGACGGCAGCGTGGCCACCTTCGCCGCGGCGACGCCACGGTCCGACATCAACGGCACCGCGGACGGTGACGTGGAAACCTGGCCGCCCATCGTGGCCGGAGCCGGCTCCTTCTCGGTCGGGGCAGCGGGGATCAGTGCGCCGAGCCCACGACCCAGCCCCCTCCGTCGCTCGCTCACTGGATGCCCTCCACCATGTTCGGATCGGTCTGGGCGCCGATGTGGGCCTGGCTCGCGTCATAGCTGACGCCAATGCCCCTCAGCGCGATTTCTCGGGCGGCCTCAAGGTAGGAGAGGGCGCCACTCGATCCAGGATCGTAGGTCAGCACCGTCTGCCCGTAACTCGGCGCCTCGGAGATACGGACCGAACGGGGAATGCTCGTCCGCAGCACCTCGTCGCCGAAGTGGGTGCGCACCTCTTCCGCGACCTGGGAGGCGAGACGCGTCCGGCCGTCGTACATGGTGAGCAGGATGGTCGACACGTGCAAGGTGGGGTTGAGATGCCCTCGCACCAAGTCGACGTTGCGCAGCAGCTGCCCCAGGCCCTCAAGCGCGTAGTACTCGCACTGAATGGGGATGAGGACCTCTTGGCCGGCGACGAGAGCGTTGACCGTCAGCAGGCCCAGCGACGGCGGGCAGTCGATGAGGATGTAGTCGAGCGGCTGCTCATACGCCTGGATGGCCCGCTCCAGCCGACTCTCCCGAGCCACCAGGGAGACAAGCTCGATCTCCGCACCAGCGAGGTCGATCGTGGCCGGGGCGCAGAAGAGGCCTTCGACGTCCGGGACGGGCTGGACGACATCGGCGAGAGGCTTGCTATCCACCAGGACGTCGTAGATCGACGGGACCTCGGCGTGGTGGTCGATCCCCAGCGCGGTAGAGGCGTTGCCCTGTGGGTCGAGGTCGATCACCAGGACGCGGCCGCCGTGCAGAGCCAGCGAGGCGGCAAGGTTGACGGTCGTCGTCGTCTTACCGACGCCGCCCTTCTGGTTGGCGACCACGATGACTCGGGTCTGCTCGGGTCGTGGCAGGCCTTCGCCGGCGCGCCCCAGAGCTTCCACCGCCAGCTGGGCAGCACGACCGATGGGAGTGTCGTCCATCGGAGGCGGTGTTTCACGTGAAACATCCGCCCCCATCGACTCGGTACGGGGACCGGGGACCGGATCGGTCATCGGTCCCGCGATGTTGGCGTCGGACCGCAAGGATTCACTCTCCTCGACTTCAGGCTCGCAATGAACAGAGCCTCCCATGTCTTCGGGGTCGTGAACCAGTGAGGCCTGTTGTTCTGTGGAGAAATCCACCTCTGTGGACAACTCCGCCGCCTTTCCGAGTGAACCGAGAGGCTTACGGTCACGAGGTTCGGCCGCAGCGCGGCCCCGACTGATGATGCCGTGGAGCAGTGAGCGACGTTTCACGTGAAACACGATGCACAGCTACAGCGATCGGATCTCCGCGACACTCCGGCTTGCATGGGTTTGGCAGCTTGTGTGGAGTACGTCTCGTTCTCGGCACGACCCCGAGACGTCGGTTCTACGGGTCAGCGACGTCGTCGCGCCCGACCCGTTCGAGCGGCCTTGGCGCGCTTGGCGGCGAACCGCACCCCGCCCGGGCTCTCACCAACCTCCACCCGGACGACGGTGGACGGCGGATCCACCACACCGTCGCCGACATGAAGAATGGACGTCGACTCGGCGCCCAGCTTGCTGAGGGCCGTGGCGGCCGCCTTCAGCTCCTCCTCGGCGGTGTCCCCCTTGAGCGCGAGCATCTCCCCGTAGGGACGCAGCAGGGGGATGCCCCAGGTGGCCAGTCGGTCCAGCGGGGCCACGGCGCGAGCGGTCACCACATGGACCGGCGGCAGCTTGCCCATGACCTCCTCGGCCCGGCCACGCACCACGGTGACATGGTCCAGGCCCAGCAGTTCGACCACCTCGGTGAGGAAGTTGGTGCGCCGCAGCAGGGGCTCCAGCAGGGTGATGTTCAGGTCGCTCCGGACCAGGGCCAACGGGATGCCGGGCAGGCCGGCTCCGGAGCCCACGTCGCACACCGTCACGCCCTCGGGAACCGCCTCCGAGAGGACCGCACAGTTCAGCAGGTGCCGTTCCCACAGGCGGGGCACTTCGCGCGGGCCGATCAGGCCACGCTGCACTCCCGCCTCGGCGAGCAGCTCCGCATAGCGGACCGCATCGGCGAAGCGCTCACCGAACACTTCCCGCGCCTGTTCGGGCGCGGGGGGAAGCTCCGCTGCCTCCGTCACGGGGACCGTCCTTCCGTACAGCGCCGGGCTTCGTGCACCGGCCACCAGAACTACCAGGCTGACAAAGATCGGCCCCGTCTGCAGGCAGACGGGGCCGTGGAACGAGAGGTGCCGATCAGGCGGGCAGTACGACGACGAACCGCTGGGGCTCCTCGCCCTCGGACTCGCTGCGCAGCCCGGCGGTCTTGACCGCGTCGTGCACGACCTTGCGCTCGAACGGCGTCATCGGCTTGAGCTTCACGGGCTCGCCGCTGCTCTTGACCTCGGCGGCGGCCTTGGCACCCAGCTCCGACAGCTCGGTGCGCTTCTTGGCCCGGAAGCCCGCGATGTCCAGCATCAGCCGACTGCGGTCACCGGTCTCCCGGTGCACGGCCAGGCGCGTGAGCTCCTGGAGAGCCTCGAGCACCTCGCCGTCCCGGCCGACCAGCTTCTGCAGGTCACGGCTGCCGGCGTCGCTGATGATCGACACGGAGGCGCGGTCGGCCTCGACGTCCATGTCGATGTCGCCGTCGAGGTCGGCGATGTCGAGCAGGCCCTCCAGGTAGTCCGCCGCGATCTCGCCCTCCTGCTCAAGGCGGGTGAGGGTGTCTGCACCCTCGGCAGCGGCGGAGGTGGTGCCTTCCGTCACGGGATGGGCTCCTTCTTACTTCTTGGACGGGGACTTGGGCCGCTGCGGGCCACCCTTGCGCTGCCCGGACTGGGCCTTGCTGCGGGTGCCGGAGCCGGGCTTCTGGGGCTGCTTGGCAGCGGCGGGCTTGACGTCGTCCTGCGGCTCGTCGTCGGACTTCTCCAGCGAGGGGCCCTCGCCCGCCGGCCTGGTCGTACCGGACTGACGCTGAGCCTTGGTCTGGCGCTTGGGCTGCTGACGCCGCGCGGCGGTGGCGACCGCGGTGGCCGTACCGTCCTCGGTCTCAGCCAGGGCATGGCTCTCGCTCTTCACCACGGTGCCGTCGGCCTGGGCCGCGAGACCCGCCTTGGTCAGGCCGTTGATGAACTTGCGCTCGAACTCGTTGCGGTCACGACCCTTGGCGACGATCGCCTTGACGATGGTCTTCTCGCTGCGGCGGCGGACCTTGCCGTGCTGGCTGACGTGCTTGGTCAGACGCTCGAGGTAGGCGGCCTGAGCCTTGGAACCCGGGGTCGGGTTGTTGTGGATGACGTACATCTGCTGGCCCATGGTCCACACGTTGGTGGTCAGCCAGTAGATGAGGACACCGACCGGGAAGTTGATGCCGAAGACGGCGAACATGATGGGGAAGACGTACATCAGCATCTTCTGCTGCTGCATGAACGGCGTCTTCACCGTCGTGTCGACGTTCTTAGTCATCAGCTGGCGCTGCGTGTAGAACTGCGACGCCGACATCAGGACGATCATGACCACGGTCACGACGCGGACGTCGGTGACCGAGGCGCCCAGGGCCTCGATCGTGCTGGCGCTGTCCTTGAACTTCGCGGCGAGCGGGGCGCCGAAGATGTGCGCCTTACGGGCGCTCTCCAGCAGCGACGTGTTGATGACGCCGATGGTCTGGCCCGAGGCGATGCCGTTGAGCACGTGGTACAGGGCGAAGAAGAACGGCGACTGCGCCAGGATGGGAAGGCACGAGGAGAGCGGGTTGGTACCCGACTCCTTGTACAGCTTCATCATCTCTTCGGACTGGCGCTGCTTGTCGTTCTTGTAGCGCTCCTGGATCTTCTTCATCTCGGGCTGGAGCGTCTGCATGGCCCGGGTCGCCTTGATCTGCTTCACGAAGAGCGGGATCAGGCAGATGCGGATCAGGATCACCAGGGACACGATGGACAGGCCCCAGGCCCATCCGGTGTCGGGACCGAAGATGGCGCCGTACACCGTGTGGAACTGGACGATGACCCATGAGACGGGTGTCGTGATGAAGCTGAAAAGGCTGGCAATCGTGTCCACTAATCATGCTCCTTGGGCATGGGACGAAGTCTCTGCGGCCGGGCTCGAAGGAAGCTCGGATCGAGTCTTCTCCTCGGTGGCCGGTTCGGCGGCGGAGGTTCCGCCCTTGCGTGCGCGCCAAGCGTTGCGCAGCATTTCGTGCCACCGCGGGCGCTTGCGCGGCGGGACATGGTCCACGCCGCCCAGCGACCACGGATTGCACCGGAGGATGCGCCAGGCGGTGAGAGCCGTTCCCTTGATCGCACCGTGCCGGTCGATGGCCGTGTAGCCATAGTGGGAGCACGAGGGGTAGTACTTGCACACCGGCCCAAGGAGTGGACTGATCGTCCACTGGTACAGCTTGATCAGGGCCAGCAGTGGGTACTTCATCGCGCGCCCCCTCCCAGCAGCCGCTCGACGGCGGCGTCCAGGTCTCGGGCCAGCTGTGCGTGGTCTGCGTCGCCCGCTCCGGGCAGCGCTCGTACGACTACCAGGCTACCGGGGGCGAAAAGAGCGACTCGGTCACGCATCAGGTGGCGCAGTCTGCGCTTGACCTGATTGCGCACGACCGCGCCACCCACTGCCTTGCTCACGACGAAACCCGCACGCGTCGGGGGAGCGCTCTCCCCAGGCGCGTGCGGGTCCGTGGCACCGCTACGAAGGTGGACGACGAGGAGCGGGCGGCCGGCCCGGCGACCCCGTCGTACAGCGGTCGCGAAGTCCTCGCGCCGCCTCAGCCGATGCTCGGTAGGCAGCACGACGTCATGACCTGATCGAATCAGGCGGACAGGCTGGCGCGACCCTTGCTGCGGCGGTTCGCGAGAATCGCGCGGCCGGCACGGGTGCGCATCCGCAGGCGGAAGCCGTGGGTCTTCGCGCGACGACGGTTGTTCGGCTGGAAGGTGCGCTTGCTCACTCGGGGGCTCCAGAAAAGAATCGGTGGTGGCGGGGTGCCGTCCTGGCTGTCACCGTGCGCCCACGAGTAGCTCGCTTCACGCCCGAGTGCACCGCTTCCCGATCACCTGCTAGTGATCTGTGCCCATCGGAGGCAGGCGGCAGCAGCCATCGACAACTCGACCTGGTTACGGTACGCGGGGCCGCGCCATTCGGTCAAACCAGCAGCCAGGAGGGACACTGTCCACAGGCTGGGGACAACAACTTGAACCCTACCCGCCGCGCTGACTACCGTGGCTGGACTCCGATTCGTTCCTTTGTCCCCGCCCGAGCGGGATCGCCCCACCCGTCCACCCGATCTTCATCCCGAACCCGTCCCCGAACCACACGTTCGTGGGACCTGCGAGAGAGCGTGCCCTGTGGCTGACGTACCTGCCGATCTTGCCGCAGTGTGGCCACGAGTACTGGAGCAGCTCCTCGGCGAGGGTCGTGGCCAGGGCGTCGAGGTGAAGGACGAGCACTGGATCCGGCGCTGCCAGCCGCTCGCGCTGGTCGCGGACACCGCCCTGCTCGCGGTGCCGAACGAATTCGCGAAGGGCGTACTGGAGGGCCGTCTCGCGCCGGTCGTGAGCGAGACCCTCAGCCGCGAGTGCGGGCGCCCCATCCGCATCGCGATCACCGTCGACGACTCCGCGGGCGAACCGCCGACCCCGCAGCCGTCCGCACCGCAGTCGCAGCCGCGCTACGAGGAGCCCGAGCTGCCCTCCGGACCGTACGAGGGCTACGGCCGCCACCGTGCCGCCGATCCGCAGCAGGGCGGCGAACCTCCGTCCCGCGGTGACCAGCTCCCCACCGCGCGGCCCGCCTACCCGTCCGAGTACCAGCGCCCCGAGCCCGGCGCCTGGCCGCGGCACGCACGGGACGAGTACGGCGGCTGGCAGCAGCCGCGGCTCGGCTTCCCCGAGCGCGACCCCTACGCCTCCTCGCAGGACTCGTACGGCGGTCCCTCCCAGGACAACTACGGGCCGCCGGCGCAGGACTACCGCTCGCCGGGCCGGGAACGCCAGGCCTACGAGCAGCAGCGCGGCGAGTACGACGGCCCCCGCTCCGACTACGACCGCCCGGAGTACGACTCCCGGCAGGACTACGAGCGCAAGGACCGCAAGGACTACGAGCGCCCGGAGCGGCAGGACTACGACCGCCCGGACTACGACGCGCCCCGCGCCGACTACGACCAGCGCGACCCGGTCCGCCGCGAGCTGCCCGACCAGCCGTCGGGCGCCGGTCCCGCGCGCCGCGGCGGCCCGGTCCGTCCGGACCTGCCGCCGGCCGGCAAGGGCGGCGCCCCCGGCCCGCTGGCCGCGCAGCCCGCGCCGGCGAGCGGCCCCGGCGAGCCCACCGCGCGACTGAACCCCAAGTACCTCTTCGACACCTTCGTCATCGGCGCCTCCAACCGGTTCGCGCACGCGGCCGCGGTGGCCGTCGCCGAAGCGCCGGCGAAGGCGTACAACCCCCTCTTCATCTATGGCGAGTCGGGGCTCGGCAAGACGCATCTCCTGCACGCCATCGGGCACTACGCGCGCAGCCTCTACCCGGGCACGCGGGTGCGGTACGTCAGCTCCGAGGAGTTCACCAACGAGTTCATCAACTCCATCCGCGACGGCAAGGGCGACAGCTTCCGCAAGCGCTACCGCGAGATGGACATCCTGCTCGTCGACGACATCCAGTTCCTCGCGGACAAGGAGTCGACGCAGGAGGAGTTCTTCCACACCTTCAACACGCTCCACAACGCCAACAAGCAGATCGTGCTGTCCTCCGACCGGCCGCCCAAGCAGCTGGTCACGCTGGAGGACCGGCTGCGGAACCGTTTCGAGTGGGGTCTGATCACCGACGTCCAGCCGCCCGAGCTGGAGACGCGCATCGCGATCCTGCGCAAGAAGGCGGTCCAGGAGCAGCTCAACGCCCCGCCGGAGGTGCTGGAGTTCATCGCCTCCCGGATCTCACGCAACATCCGTGAGCTGGAGGGCGCGCTGATCCGGGTGACGGCGTTCGCGTCGCTCAACCGGCAGCCGGTGGACCTGGGTCTGACCGAGATCGTGCTGAAGGACCTGATCCCCGGCGGTGAGGACTCCGCCCCGGAGATCACGGCGCCGGCCATCATGGCGGCCACCGCCGACTACTTCGGTCTGACGGTGGAGGACCTGTGCGGCACCTCGCGGGGCCGTGCGCTGGTCACGGCCCGGCAGATCGCCATGTATCTGTGCCGTGAGCTGACCGACCTGTCGCTGCCGAAGATCGGCGCGCAGTTCGGCGGCCGCGACCACACGACGGTCATGCACGCCGACCGGAAGATCCGCGCGCTGATGGCCGAGCGGCGCTCGATCTACAACCAGGTGACCGAACTGACGAACCGGATCAAGAACGGCTGACCCAGCCGCAGGTCCGCACAGAAGACAAGAGGGCGCCCCCGGGAGGAGATCCCGGGGGCGCCCTGCTGTGCGTCCGGACCTGGAAGGCCTTGCGCTGTCGTCGCGGCCCGGGACGGCCCTTCGCTGTCGTCGTGACCGGGACGGCCCCGCGCTGTCGCCGGCATCCCACGGCGGCGCTTCCACGACCGTCTGCCGACGTGTGGGCCGCCTCGATCGCCCCCGTTCACCGCCGTCGGCCGCCGTTGTCCGCGCTCGCGACCGTCCCTCCCCGGCCACCTGGTGTTCGAATACCTGCGTGGTTACGGCCGCTCTCCACAGATTCACCGACTTTCTTCCCTCCACATGCTGGGGACTGCGGAGTTGTCCCGAACCGCGTCCACAGGAACGCTGGGGAGATGACGTCCGTGCAGCTCAGCGGCCTGTGGAATCGTGGACGAAGGATCTCCACAGACTGTGGACGAGCCGGAGATCCACAGGCTGTGCACGGAGTTGTCCACGGGTGGCCCACAGGCCGGCGGCGGTTGTCCCCAGCGATCACCGGCTTCTCCACATGGCTGTCCACTGTTCGGCAACGCCACGCGCCGGATCACCGCGTCGAGTGAAAGCCGTCACACGAGGCTGCCGGATTGGGGTGTGGGAAACGTGGGTAAACCTGGGGACGCAGCTGGGGAGAACTGCGCTCGGGCTGTGGGCGGTGTGTGCAGAACTTTCCGTTCTCCACAGAGACCCCTGGTTGTCCACCGCCTCCACCCACAGGGTCAGTGGACAAAATTCCGGCGCTGAGCTGGGAAAACGTGGTTATCCACGGTATCCACAGCCCCTACTACTACTCCCGACTAGAGAGAGCTGGGAATCCGTTTCGAAGCGGGGCCTGTGCACAACTCGCCGTCTCGAGCCCGGCTGCCCCTCGGAGCGACTTGACCCCGACCGGCACCTACTGTCAGTGCGGTGCGTCAGACTGGTCCCCGGTGTCCTTCCCGTCGCTGTGGGCGGTGACACCGAGTCGGAGGACTCAGTAGCAACAGCAGGAGGCGGCTTACGGTGAAGATCCGGGTGGAACGCGACGTACTCGCGGAGGCAGTGGCCTGGGCGGCACGCAGCCTCCCGGCCCGTCCGCCGGCGCCTGTCCTCGCCGGCCTGCTGCTGAAGGCCGAGGACGGCCAGCTGAGCCTGTCGAGCTTCGACTACGAGGTCTCCGCGAAGGTCAGCGTCGAGGCCGAGGTCGACGAGGACGGCACCGTCCTGGTCTCCGGCCGCCTGCTCGCCGACATCTCCCGCGCCCTCCCCAACCGGCCGGTGGAGATCTCCACAGACGGTGTACGGGCGACCGTGGTCTGCGGTTCCTCGCGGTTCACACTCCACACCCTGCCTGTGGAGGAGTACCCGGCGCTGCCGCAGATGCCGAACGCGACCGGCACCGTGCCCGGCGAGGTCTTCGCGGCCGCCGTGTCCCAGGTGGCCATCGCCGCCGGCCGCGACGACACGCTGCCCGTCCTCACCGGTGTGCGCATCGAGATCGAGGGCGACACCGTCACCCTGGCGTCCACCGACCGCTACCGCTTCGCGGTCCGCGAGTTCCTGTGGAAGCCGGAGAACCCGGACGTCTCCGCGGTCGCCCTGGTGCCCGCCAAGACGCTCCAGGACACCGCCAAGGCGCTCACCAGCGGGGACAGCGTCATCCTGGCGCTGTCCGGCTCGGGCGCCGGTGAGGGCCTGATCGGCTTCGAGGGCGCCGGCCGGCGGACGACGACCCGTCTCCTCGAGGGCGACCTGCCGAAGTACCGCACGCTGTTCCCGACGGAGTTCAACTCCGTCGCGGTGATCGAGACCGCCCCCTTCGTGGAGGCCGTCAAGCGTGTGGCCCTGGTCGCCGAGCGGAACACCCCGGTGCGGCTGAGCTTCGAGCAGGGCGTGCTGATCCTGGAGGCCGGTTCCAGCGACGACGCACAGGCTGTGGAAAGGGTCGACGCCCAGCTCGACGGCGACGACATCTCGATCGCCTTCAACCCCACGTTCCTGCTGGACGGCCTGAGCGCGATCGACTCCCCGGTGGCGCAGCTGTCGTTCACGACGTCCACCAAGCCGGCGCTGCTCAGCGGCAGGCCCGCGCTGGACGCGGAGGCGGACGACGCCTACAAGTACCTGATCATGCCGGTGCGGCTCAGCGGCTGAGGCCGTCCACAGCTGTGCACAGTCGTCGGGCGCCGTCGCGGCGCCCGACGGCGTGACCGGGCGACGAGCCCCGCAGCCGGATGGGATTCCGCAGGTCAGACCGTGCGTGTGAGCGCGTATGCCCACAACTGTGCACGCGCGTCCGGGTTTAGGCTCGGCTCGGCACTCCGGTGCCTGTCACGGCACACACCGACCTAAGGAACACAACTGATGGAGCTCGGTCTCGTCGGCCTCGGCAAGATGGGCGGCAACATGCGCGAGCGGATCCGCCGCGCGGGCCACACCGTCATCGGATACGACCGCAACGCGGACCTCGCGGACGTCCACAGCCTGGAAGAGCTTGTGGGCAAGCTCTCCGCTCCCCGCGTGGTCTGGGTGATGGTCCCGGCCGGCGAGCCCACCCAGAGCACGGTCGACCAGCTGGCCGAGCTGCTGGAGCCCGGTGACGTGGTCGTGGACGGCGGCAACTCCCGCTGGACGGACGACGAGAAGCACGCCGAGGAGCTGGCCGCCAAGGGCATAGGTTTCGTGGACTGCGGCGTGTCCGGCGGCGTCTGGGGCCTGGAGAACGGGTACGCGCTGATGTACGGCGGCGACGCCGAGAACGTCGCCAAGGTGCAGCCGGTCTTCGACGCGCTCAAGCCGGAGGGCGACTTCGGCTCGGTGCACGCCGGCAAGGTCGGCGCGGGCCACTTCGCGAAGATGGTCCACAACGGCATCGAGTACGCGATGATGCAGGCCTACGCCGAGGGCTGGGAGCTGCTGGAGAAGGTCGACTCCGTCACGGACGTGCGCGAGGTCTTCCGCTCCTGGCAGGAGGGCACCGTCATCCGTTCCTGGCTGCTCGACCTCGCGGTGAACGCGCTGGACGAGGACGAGCACCTCGACGGCCTGCGCGGTTACGCACAGGACTCCGGTGAGGGACGCTGGACGGTGGAGGCCGCCATCGACAACGCGGTGCCGCTCCCCGCGATCACCGCCTCGCTGTTCGCGCGGTTCGCCTCCCGGCAGGAGGACTCGCCGCAGATGAAGATGATCGCCGCGCTGCGCAACCAGTTCGGCGGCCACGCCGTAGAGAAGAAGTAATCCACAGGATCCCTCCGGGATCCACAACCCTGGGGGAGGTCGGCGGACGACCATGCACGTGACGCATCTTTCGCTGGCCGACTTCCGCTCGTACGCCCGGGTCGAGGTCCCGCTCGACCCGGGCGTCACCGCCTTCGTCGGCCCCAACGGGCAGGGCAAGACCAATCTCGTCGAGGCCGTCGGCTACCTCGCCACCCTCGGCAGCCACCGGGTCTCCTCGGACGCACCCCTGGTCCGCATGGGCGCCGAGCGCGCGTTCGTCCGGGCGCAGATCCGGCAGGGCGAGCGGCAGCAGCTGATCGAGCTGGAGCTGAACCCGGGCAAGGCCAACCGGGCCCGGATCAACCGTTCCTCGCAGGTCAGACCGAGGGACGTGCTGGGAATCGTGCGGACGGTGCT
Organism: Streptomyces sp. NPDC038135; assembly: GCF_055601245.1. Taxonomy (NCBI): domain Bacteria; kingdom Bacillati; phylum Actinomycetota; class Actinomycetes; order Kitasatosporales; family Streptomycetaceae; genus Streptomyces; species Streptomyces sp. NPDC038135. The sequence goes on from NZ_JBVJXS010000003.1 coordinate 298,878, forward strand.
GTTCGCGCCGGAGGACCTCGCGCTGGTCAAGGGCGACCCCGGTGAGCGGCGCCGGTTCCTGGACGAGCTGATCACCGCGCGCTCTCCGCGCATGGCGGCGGTGCGCTCCGACTACGAGCGGGTGCTCAAGCAGCGCAACACCCTGCTGAAGTCCGCCGCTCTCGCGCGCCGGCACGGCGGACGCTCCATGGATCTGTCCACCCTGGACGTCTGGGACCAGCATCTGGCCCGCGCGGGCGCCGAGCTGCTCGCCCAGCGCCTGGACCTGATCGCCGCGCTGCAGCCGCTGGCGGACAAGGCGTACGAGCAACTGGCCCCCGGCGGCGGTCCGGTGGCGCTGGAGTACAAGCCGTCGGCGCCCGGTGAGGCCCACACGCGCGAGGACCTCCACGGTCAGCTGATGGCGGCCCTCGGAGAGGCGCGCAAGCAGGAGATCGAGCGGGGCGTGACCCTCGTGGGTCCCCACCGGGACGATCTGGTCCTCAAACTCGGTCAGCTGCCGGCCAAGGGGTACGCGTCGCACGGCGAGTCCTGGTCGTACGCGCTCGCGCTGCGGCTGGCCTCGTACGACCTGCTGCGCGCGGAGGGCAACGAGCCGGTGCTGGTGCTGGACGACGTCTTCGCCGAACTGGACGCCCGCCGCCGGGAGCGGCTGGCGGAGCTGGTCGCGCCCGGCGAGCAGGTGCTGGTCACCGCGGCTGTGGACGACGACGTACCGCATGTGCTGGCCGGAGCGCGGTACGCGGTGGCCGGCGGGACGGTGGAGCGCGTATGAGCACCGAGGAACCCACCCCGAAGAAGGACGAGCCGTCCGGTGTCGACCTCGCGCGCGTGGCGTTGCGCGCGGCGAAGGAGCAGGCACGCGCGCGGGGGGACGCGGCGCGGCAGAAGAAGCAGGCGCGGCGCGGCGGCGGGCTGCGCTCGGGCGCGCGGGCCGACGGCCGTGACCCGATGGCGCTCGGCGCGGCGATCAACCGGCTGCTCACCGAGCGGGGCTGGGAGACGCCGGCCGCGGTGGGCGGCGTCATGGGCCGCTGGCCGCAGATCGTCGGCGAGGACCTGGCGAAGCACTGTGTGCCGCAGCGGTACGACGAGGACGAGCGGGTGCTGTCGGTGAGCTGCGACTCGACGGCCTGGGCGACCCAGCTCCGGCTGCTCGCGCCGACGCTGGTGGCCCGGCTCAACGAGGACCTCGGGCACGGCACGGTCCGGCTGATCAAGGTGAACGGTCCGGGCGGTCCTGCCCGGCGTTACGGGCCGCTGCGGGCCCCCGGGAGCACCGGGCCCGGCGACACCTATGGGTGACGTACCTCACGTCCCGATGCCTCCGCGCGGTGCCGTTCCGGCCCGTGTGGCAGGGCTGTGCACAGGTGTGGATCACGTGCTGACCCGCCAGTAGCCAAGGGTTGACGGCTCGAAGCGCTGAGTGCCGCTGTGAGCCCCTTGGAGCCCCCTTCCGTATATCGGTACCCGGCGGAGACCGGTTCAGGGCGGCACATGGGGACTCAGGTACCCGCAAACCCCCATCACTGTCGGCGCTACCGGTAGACTGGGAGACAATCCCGCCCCAGTCGTGGGGACGTCCGGGAAAAGCTGAGCAACGCTGATCAAGGCTTACCGACGCAACATGCCGCAGCCGCTCCGGTAACCCCTCTCCAGGGAGGGGTCGTCCCAGGAGCCTGGCTCGTGCTGTGCCAGAAAGGGCGCTTCGTGGCCGATTCCGGCAACCCCAACGAGAACATCCCGTCCACCGACGCCGGCGACACCGGCGAGGCCGCGGCACCCGGCACGGTCTCCGCCTCCTACGACGCCAGCGCCATCACCGTGCTCGAAGGGCTGGACGCGGTCCGCAAGCGACCCGGCATGTACATCGGCTCGACCGGTGAGCGGGGCCTGCACCACCTGGTGTACGAGGTCGTCGACAACTCGGTCGACGAGGCGCTGGCCGGTCACGCGGACACCATCGACGTCACGATCCTCGCCGACGGCGGCGTGCGCGTCGTCGACAACGGGCGCGGCATCCCGGTGGGCATCGTGCCCTCCGAGGGCAAGCCGGCCCTGGAGGTCGTGCTGACCGTGCTGCACGCGGGCGGCAAGTTCGGCGGCGGCGGCTACGCGGTCTCCGGTGGTCTGCACGGCGTCGGCGTCTCCGTCGTGAACGCCCTGTCCTCCAAGGTCTCCGTCGAGGTCAGGACCGACGGTCACCGGTGGACGCAGGACTACAAGATGGGCGTCCCGACCGCCCCGCTGGCCAAGCACGAGGCCATCGAGCAGACCGGTACGTCGGTCACGTTCTGGGCCGACCCGGAGATCTTCGAGACCACCGAGTACTCCTTCGAGACGCTGTCGCGGCGTTTCCAGGAGATGGCGTTCCTCAACAAGGGCCTGACGCTCCGGCTCACCGACGAGCGCGAGTCGGCGAAGGCCACCAGCGGCGCGGACGAGGCGGGCGCGGACGAGAAGGCCGAGGTCAAGTCGGTCACGTACCACTACGAGGGCGGCATCGTCGACTTCGTGAAGTACCTCAACTCCCGCAAGGGCGACGTGGTGCACCCCACCGTCATCGACCTGGAGGCGGAGGACAAGGACAAGAGCCTGTCCCTCGAGGTCGCGATGCAGTGGAACAGCGGCTACAGCGAGGGCGTGTACTCCTTCGCGAACATCATCCACACGCACGAGGGCGGTACGCACGAGGAGGGCTTCCGGGCGGCCCTCACGAGCCTGATCAACAAGTACGCGCGTGACAAGAAGCTGCTGCGCGAGAAGGACGACAACCTCACCGGAGACGACATCCGCGAGGGTCTGACCGCGATCATCTCGGTCAAGCTGAGCGAGCCGCAGTTCGAGGGCCAGACGAAGACCAAGCTGGGCAACACGGAGGCGAAGACCTTCGTGCAGCGGGCGGTGTACGAGCACCTCAACGACTGGCTGGACCGCAACCCGGTCGAGGCCGCGGACATCATCCGCAAGGGCATCCAGGCGGCCACCGCGCGCGTCGCGGCCCGCAAGGCGCGCGACCTGACCCGGCGCAAGGGCCTGCTGGAGTCGGCGTCGCTGCCGGGCAAGCTGTCCGACTGCCAGTCGAACGACCCCACCAAGTGCGAGATCTTCATCGTCGAGGGTGACTCCGCCGGCGGCTCGGCCAAGTCGGGCCGCAACCCGCAGTACCAGGCGATCCTCCCGATCCGCGGCAAGATCCTCAACGTCGAGAAGGCCAGGATCGACAAGATCCTGCAGAACCAGGAGATCCAGGCGCTGATCTCCGCGTTCGGCACCGGCGTGCACGAGGACTTCGACATCGAGAAGCTCCGCTATCACAAGATCATCCTGATGGCGGACGCCGACGTCGACGGACAGCACATCAGCACCCTGCTGCTGACCTTCCTGTTCCGCTTCATGCGGCCGCTGGTCGAGGCCGGGCACGTGTACCTCTCCCGCCCTCCGCTGTACAAGATCAAGTGGGGCCGCGACGACATCGAGTACGCGTACTCGGACCGCGAGCGCGACGCGCTGATCGAGATGGGCCGGCAGCGCGGCAAGCGCGTCCGCGAGGACTCGATCCAGCGCTTCAAGGGCCTCGGCGAGATGAACGCCGAGGAGCTGCGCGTCACCACGATGGACCAGGAGCACCGCGTCCTCGGCCAGGTCACCCTGGACGACGCCGCCCAGGCCGACGACCTGTTCTCGGTCCTCATGGGCGAGGACGTCGAGGCCCGCCGCGCGTTCATCCAGCGCAACGCCAAGGACGTCCGCTTCCTCGACATCTGAGTCGGTCTCAGCTGACCGCACCAGGAAGGATCTTCACCAGCAATGGCCGACGAGAACACTCCGGAAACCCCTGAGACCGAGGGCGGCGAGCTCGCGATGCGCGTCGAGCCCGTCGGGCTCGAGACGGAGATGCAGCGCTCGTACCTGGACTACGCGATGTCCGTCATCGTGTCCCGTGCGCTGCCCGACGTCCGGGACGGTCTCAAGCCCGTCCACCGCCGCGTGCTGTACGCGATGTACGACGGCGGCTACCGCCCCGAGCGCGGCTTCTACAAGTGCGCCCGTGTCGTCGGCGACGTCATGGGCAACTACCACCCGCACGGCGACTCCTCGATCTACGACGCGCTGGTCCGCCTCGCACAGCCGTGGTCGATGCGGATGCCGCTGGTGGACTCCAACGGCAACTTCGGCTCCCCGGGCAACGACCCGGCGGCGGCGATGCGCTACACCGAGTGCAAGATGGCGCCGCTGTCGATGGAGATGGTCCGCGACATCGACGAGGAGACCGTCGACTTCACGGACAACTACGACGGCCGCTCCCAGGAGCCGACCGTCCTGCCGGCGCGCTTCCCGAACCTGCTGATCAACGGCTCGGCCGGTATCGCGGTCGGCATGGCGACCAACATTCCGCCGCACAACCTGCGCGAGGTCGCGTCCGGCGCCCAGTGGTACCTGGAGAACCCGGAGGCCTCCCACGAGGAGCTGCTGGACGCGCTCATGGAGCGCATCAAGGGCCCGGACTTCCCGACCGGCGCCCTGGTGGTCGGCCGCAAGGGCATCGAGGAGGCGTACCGCACGGGCCGCGGCTCCATCACGATGCGCGCGGTGGTCGAGGTCGAGGAGATCCAGAACCGCCAGTGCCTGGTGGTGACCGAGCTGCCGTACCAGGTGAACCCGGACAACCTGGCGCAGAAGATCGCCGACCTGGTGAAGGACGCGAAGATCGGCGGCATCGCCGACGTCCGCGACGAGACCTCGTCCCGCACGGGCCAGCGCCTGGTCATCGTGCTGAAGCGGGACGCGGTCGCCAAGGTCGTCCTGAACAACCTGTACAAGCACACCGACCTGCAGACGAACTTCGGCGCCAACATGCTGGCGCTCGTCGACGGCGTGCCGCGCACCCTGTCCCTGGACGCGTTCATCCGCCACTGGGTGGCGCACCAGATCGAGGTCATCGTCCGCCGGACCCGGTTCCGGCTGCGCAAGGCCGAGGAGCGGGCGCACATCCTGCGCGGTCTGCTGAAGGCCCTGGACGCCATCGACGAGGTCATCGCGCTGATCCGGCGCAGCGACACCGTCGAGATCGCGCGCGGCGGCCTGATGGGCCTGCTGGAGATCGACGAGATCCAGGCCAACGCGATCCTCGAGATGCAGCTTCGGCGGCTGGCCGCCCTGGAGCGCCGGAAGATCGTCCAGGAGCACGACGAGCTCCAGGCGAAGATCAACGAGTACAACGAGATCCTCGCCTCGCCGGTCCGCCAGCGCGGGATCGTCAGCGAGGAGCTGGCCGCGATCGTCGAGAAGTACGGCGACGACCGGCAGACCAAGCTGATCCCGTACGAGGGCGACATGTCCATCGAGGACCTGATCGCCGAGGAGGACATCGTCGTCACCGTCACGCGTGGCGGCTACGTCAAGCGGACCAAGACGCACGACTACCGGGCGCAGAAGCGCGGCGGCAAGGGCGTGCGCGGCACGAAGCTGAAGGAAGACGACATCGTCGACCACTTCTTCGTCTCCACCACGCACCACTGGCTGCTGTTCTTCACGAACAAGGGCCGGGTGTACCGGGCGAAGGCGTACGAGCTGCCGGAGGCCGGCCGGGACGCGCGCGGACAGCACGTGGCGAACCTGCTCGCCTTCCAGCCGGACGAGGCGATCGCCGAGATCCTCGCGATCCGCGACTACGAGGCGGCGCCGTACCTGGTCCTCGCCACGAAGTCGGGTCTGGTCAAGAAGACGCCTCTGAAGGATTACGATTCGCCCCGCGCCGGCGGTGTGATCGCGATCAATCTGCGCGGGCGGGAGGACGGAACCGACGACGAACTGATCGGTGCCGAACTCGTCTCCGCCGACGACGATCTGCTCCTGGTCAGCAAGAAGGCGCAGTCGATCAGGTTCACCGCCTCGGACGACACTTTGCGACCGATGGGCCGTGCCACCTCGGGCGTCAAGGGCATGAGTTTCCGTGAGGCGGACGAGCTTCTCTCGATGAATGTCGTTCGACCCGGTACGTTCGTGTTCACTGCTACGGACGGCGGGTACGCGAAGCGGACCGCCGTCGACGAGTACCGCGTCCAGGGTCGCGGCGGCCTCGGCATCAAGGCCGCCAAGATCGTGGAGGACCGCGGCTCGCTCGTCGGCGCGCTGATTGTCGAGGAGAGCGACGAGATCCTCGCCATCACCCTGTCCGGCGGTGTGATTCGTACGCGAGTCAGCGAGGTCAGGGAGACGGGCCGTGACACCATGGGCGTCCAACTGATCAACCTGGGCAAGCGCGATGCCGTCGTCGGCATCGCACGTAACGCCGAGGCGGGGCGCGAGGCGGAGGGGGTCGACGGCGAGGACGCCGCCGACGAGACCGCCGAGGCGTCCGCGCTCACCGGCACGGACGAGGGTGAGGCGCCCTCGGCCGAGTAGCACGAGGAGAGAGTCATCGTGAGCGGAGCCACGGGCGCCGGATCGGCCGGTACCCCCACGGGTACGGAAACGGGCGGCGGCCGTGGCTCCGCCGCGCACGGGGCGGGTGCGGCGGACCCGCACACGACCCAGCTGAGGGCGGTCAGGCCCGCGGCGAAGGACTCGCCCTCCACCGATACGCCGGCATCCCAGGGGGGAACCGTGACGGACACCCGAGGCTCGCAGACCCAGCCCGCCGAGGGCCAGTCCGCCTCCCCGCTCCCCGGTGAGCGGCGCTCCGAGCAGCAGTCCGGTCCCTACCACCCGCCGCAGGCGTACCCGGCGCAGACGCCCACCGGCGCCGTGCGCCGGCCGCGCACCGGCGCGCGGACCGCGCCGCGCACCCGCAAGGCGCGGCTGCGGGTGGCCAAGGCCGACCCGTGGTCGGTGATGAAGGTCAGCTTCCTGCTCTCCATCGCGCTGGGCATCTGCACGGTCGTCGCCTCGGCGGTGCTGTGGATGGTCATGGACGCGATGGGCGTGTTCTCGACGGTCGGCGGCACGATCTCGGAGGCGACCGGCTCCAACGAGGCGAACGGCTTCGACCTGCAGTCCTTCCTCTCCCTGCCGCACGTGCTGACCTTCGCGTCGATCATCGCGGTCATCGACGTCATCCTCGCCACGGCGCTCGCCACGCTGGGCGCCTTCATCTACAACCTGTCCGCGGGCTTCGTGGGCGGCGTCGAACTGACGCTGGCCGAGGACGAGTGACCGGCTGCCGGCCTCGCCCGGCAGCCCCCTGACAACCGATTTTGGGACTGCCGCCCTCGTGCGCTAATCTTCAGGAGTCAGCGCGCGGGACACACACCGCAGAGCGCGGCGGGGCTATAGCTCAGTTGGTTAGAGCGCATCCCTGATAAGGATGAGGCCACAGGTTCAAATCCTGTTAGCCCCACATACGAGAAGACCCTCAGTCGATACCGGCTGAGGGTCTTCGGCATCCGTGGCCGGCATCAGCCCATGAGCGGGTGCTCCAGTGGCGCACGGTCCGTGCCCGGTGCCCCGCGCCCGCCGCCGCGGCCGGGAAAATCACTGTCCGATCGTCGGACCGCGGTGATAGAGAGTCCGTGTGACGACGACACTCGCGTTCCCCGTTCTGTTGCGACTGATCGACGAACGGGCGAGCGCCTTCCGCGCCGCGGTCGCCTCCGCGCCCAGCCTCGACGTGCGGGTGCCGACCTGCCCCGAGTGGACGCTGTTCGATCTGGCGCAGCACATCGGCGAGGGGCGCCGCGACTGGGCCGCCACCGTCGCCGCAGGGCCCGCTCCGGCCAAGTCCGCGGCGGAGGGCGCCCCGGCCGCGCCTCGGGAGCGCGAGGCCCTGTCGGCCTGGCTGGCGGAGTCCACGGGTCAACTGCTGGACGCGCTGCGGGAGGCCGGCCCGGACCGCGGCTGCTGGACGTGGTGGGGCGCGTCCCAGTCGCCGCGGACCTGTGGCGCCGTCGCCCGGCACCAGCTCCAGCAGATGGCGGTGCACACCTACGACGCCCAGATCACCGTGGGCGCCCCGGAGCCGCTGCCGGAGGAGGTGGCACTCGACGGTGTCGAGGAGTTCTTGTTCACCTGCGTCGCGACGTCGAGTGCCTGGCCGCACAAGCCCACTGCCTTCGACTTCCACGCCACCGAGGGCCGCTCCTGGCGCCTCACGGTCGACGGCGACGGCGCACGCTCCGCCCGTGTCCCCGCGCCCGGCACGACGCCTGTCGCCGATGGCGGCGAGGGCCCGGACGCGGCCGGTGTCTCCGTGCGTGGCACGGCCAGTGAGCTGGTGCTCTTCGTGTACGACCGCATCCCGGCGGACTCCCTGCGGATCGAGGGAGACGCAGGCCTGTTCGACCTGCTCCGCGCATGGGAGCCGGAGGAGTAGGACGGGCGCGGCATGCGGAAGGCCCGACCGCTGGCGACGGGGGATGCACCAGCGATCGGGCCATGGCCAAGGGTAACAAGGTTGGGGTGGTTGTGGGAGGCAACCGGCTTGTAGGGGCGGGGAGTTGGCCGATCTTGATCGGTCAGCGGCACGGGGGGTCGTAGGACAGGCGGGGCAGGTACTCGTGCCATTTCCGCTCGGTCAGCACGCCCCGGGTGACGGCGCAGATGTGCCGGATGGCCGCGTCGGCGTCCAGGCGCCACAACCGGACCGTGTCCGCGCCGCTGGACACCCCGAGCACACGGCTGTTGGGGCTGAACGCCAGGAAGTTGCCGGTCTTGGCGTAGGGGCTCATCGACTGGCCGATGGCGCTGGCCGACGAGGGCCGGGTGACGTTCCACAGCCGCACGGTGTTGTCGTTGCCGCCGCTCGCCAGGATGTGGCCGGATTCGCCGAACGTCAGCGACGTGACCGCCTCGGTGTGTCCGGTGAGCGGCCGCCCCGGCTCGGTCGCCGCACGGGGGTCTGCCACGTCCCAGAGCCGGACCGTGTCGTCGTCGCCGCCGCTGGCCAGGGTGTGCCCGTCGGGGCTGTAGGCGAGCGTGTTGACGGGGCCGGAGTGCCCGGTGAGCGGCTTGCCGAGCGGTGCGGCACGGGCGGGGTCGGTGACGTTCCACAGCCGGACGGTGCTGTCCGCGCTGCCGCTGGCCAGGGTGTGCCCGTCGGGGCTGAAGGCGAGCGCGTTGACGAAGCCCCGGTGCCCGGTGAGGGGCTTGCCGAGCGGTGCGGCACGGGCGGGGTCGGTGACGTTCCACAGCCGGATGGTGCGGTCGTCGTAGGCGGTGGCCAGGGTGCGCCCGTCGGGACTGTAGGCCAGCGCGTCCGGGCCCATGAACCGGGTCCGCAGGCGCAGCGGCGGCCCGGCGGAGACCGGGCGGGCGGGGTCGGCGACGTTCCACAGGCGCACCGTCCGGGTTCCGGTCAGCACCGCGAGGGTGCAGCCGTCCGGCGAGAACACCAGGGACCGCTGGTCGCCGCTCGTCCGCATGAAGGGCCGGCCCAGGGGCACGGGCCGGCCGGGGGCGGTCACGTCCCACAGCCGGATCGCGCCGTCGCGCGCGGCCGTGGCGAGCACCTTCCCGTCCGGGCGGAACGCCCCGCCGCGACCGGTCATGTCCGACGTCGGCACCGACCACAGGCGGGCCTTGCCGTCACCGTTGCCGGTGGCGAGGGTCCGGCCGTCCGGACTGAACCCCAGGGCGTACATCTCGCCGCTGCCGCCCGCCAGCGGCTCGCCGACCTGGGACGCCGACGCCGGGTCGCCGACGTTCCACAGGCTCGCCGTGCTGTCCGCGCTGGCCGCGGCGAGCCGGTTGCCGTCGGGACTGAAGGAGACGGACCAGACGGGGCCGGTGTGACCGGTGAGCGGTGAGCCGGCCGGCGTCGCGCGCGCGGGGTCGGCGACGTTCCACAGCCGGATGGTGTCGTCCGCGCTGCCGCTGGCCAGAGTGCGTCCGTCGGGGCTGAACGCCACCGAGTGCACGAGGTCCGTGTGGCCGGTGAGCACCCTGGGCAGCGGGCGCGGGTGCCGTGGGTCGGCCGTGTTCCACAGCCTGACCGTGCCGTCGTCGCCGCCGGCCGCGAGGGTGCGTCCGTCGGGGCTGAACGCCACGCAGCGCACCGCGGCCGTGTGCCCGCCCAGCGCGCCGAGCGGTTCGGGCCGGCGCGGTTCGGAGACGTTCCACAGGCGTACGGTGCGGTCCTCGCCGGCGGCGGCCAGGGTGCGTCCGTCGGGGCTGAAGGCGACCAGGTAGATCGTGCCCTGACGGCCGGGGAGGGGTTTGCCCAGCGGGGCTGGGCGGGCGGGGTCGGTGACGTCCCACAGCCTGATCGTTCCGTCGTCCCCGGCGCTGGCGAGGGTGTGGCCGTCCGGGCTGAAGACCGCGCTGCTGACCCAGCTCGTGTGCCCGGTGAGGGGCTTGCCCAGCGGCTTCGGGCGGCCCCGGTCCGCCACGTTCCACAGGCGGACCGTCCGGTCGTAGCCGGCCGTGGCGAGGAGTTTGCCGTCGGGGCTGAACGAGGTGAGGTAGACGGCGCCGTGGTGGCCGAGGAGCGGGGTGGCGAGGGGGGCGTTCACGATCGAGATCAGCCTGCTGTACGTCCCCTCGTCGTCCGGCCGCAGGTCGTGGGCGACCAGGTCCAGCTGGGCGGCCAGCGACGGATCGGTGTGCTGGACCCGGTCCGCCTCCGCGATCACCTGCTCGAACACGGCGTCGTCCCGCTGCTGCCAGGCCACCACCGCCGAACCGGCCGCCAGCACGGCGAGCACGACCAGGGCCGCCACCGCGGCGCGGCTGATCAGGACGGTGCGCCTGCGCAGCCGGACCGAGGCGGCCAGGAACTGCACCGCGCCGCGGGTCAGGTAGGTGTCCCCGGCCGACTTGGCCCAGCCGCGGGCCTGTTCCAGGCGGGAGCCCCGGTAGAGCAGCGCGCTGTCCCGGTCCGAGGCCTCCCAGGCGCGGCCGTCCTCCTCCAGCCGCTGGCGCAGCAGATGGTCGCCCCGGTCCTCGTCGATCCAGTGGCGCAGCCGCGGCCAGGCGTGCAGCAGGGCCTCGTGGGTGATCTCCACGGTCTCCGCGTCCAGCGTGACCAGCCGGGCGCGCACCAGCGCCTCGAGGGACTCCTCCGTCTTGCCGGGGTCGGCCGACTCCTGCGCCAACTGGCGCCGGGTGCCGCGCCGGCGGGTGGCCTGGGTGTCCTCGCCCAGCCGGACCAGGCGCAGCAGCAGCAGCCGGGCCGCGGTGCGGGCGGCCGGGTCGAGGCTGGTCCAGGCGCGCTCGGCGGTCGCCGCCACCGCGCCCTGGATGCCGCCCGCCGCGCGGTAGCCGGCCAGGGTCAGCCGGCCCGCCTTGCGGCGCTGCCAGGTGGCGAGCAGGGCGTGCGAGAGGAGCGGGAGCACTCCGGCGTCGTGCGCTCCGCGCGGGCCGTCCGCGCTCACCTCCCGCACGATCAGCTCCGCGAGCCCCGGTTCCAGCTCCAGGCCCACCGCCTTGGCGGGCCCGGTCACCGCCTCGCGCAGTTCCGCCGTGGTGAGCGGCCCGAGCACCATGTGCCGGTGCTGCAGCGCGTCGGCCAGCTCGGGGTGGCCGAGGCACTGCTCGTAGAAGTCGGCCCGGACGCCGAGGACCACGAGGGCGGGGGCGGCCCCGGGCGGGTCCGCGGGCGGGGTGCAGGCCGCGTGCAGTAACCGGACGAGGGCGCGGCGGTCGGCCTCGTCGGGGCAGAGGGTGAAGGTCTCCTCGAACTGGTCGACGATGATCACCGCTCGCGGCCGCGCGGCGGGGGCGGGCGGGTGCGGGGAGGGGGCGCCGGTGGCGTCGTCCGGGGTGCGGAGCGGGGCGCCGGACTGGTGCGGGATGGGGAGCGTGCCCTCGGCGCCGCCCCGGTCCGCCCGCGCGGCGGCCGTGTCGGGCCCGGGCACCCGGGTGTCCGGCGAGCCGGCCCCTGTCGGCGACGCTTCGTCGGCCTCCTCGTCCGGGGCGGAGGTCTCCCGGCGCGCCCACGCCGTGACCGCCGCGCGCACCGCGCGGGTGAAGCGCGGGGCGCCGGTGGCCGGTGCGGCCGGCCGGCCGGCCGTCTCGGTCTCGGCGGCGCGCGCGTCGGCGGCGAGGGCGGCCAGTTCCGGGATCCGGCGGCTCAGCTCGCCCAGCGGATCGGCGCCCGGCACCAGCTGGAGCACGGCCGGCGGCGGGCCGCCTGCGTCGCCGAGCGCGCCGTCCCGTACCGCGGGCACCAGGCCGGCGTTCAGCAGGGACGACTTCCCGGCGCCTGAGGCGCCGACGATCATGATCAGTCCGCCGGTGCGCTCCGCGGCGCGCAGCTGGGCCACGAGGGCCTCGGTGCTCCGCTCCCGCCCGAAGAACCACCGGGCGTCCTCCTGGCGGTAGGGAGCCAGGCCCCGGTACGGGCACACACCGCCGGCGACGGGCGGCGCCTGGGTCGGCGGCCGCCGGTTCTCCTGGGCGGGCACCGCGGGGCGGTCGCCGGCCGGATCGGCCAGCGCGCGCTCCCACAGGCGCTGCCACTGGGACAGGTCGTACAGCCCGCTGGAGACCGGGACCGGCCGGGCGCGGCGGGCCTCCGGGATGAGGATCTGCAGGACGGCCGCGAGGGCGGCGAACTGGGCCGGTACGTTCTTGGCGCGCCGCCAGTCGCTGATCCGCTGGGCGGACACCCGCACCGGCCGTCCGCGCTCGTCCACCCGCTGCAGCCGTACGACCGCCTCGGACACGCTCTTCAGGGGTGGATTGCCGGCCTCCTTGTACAGCAGCGCGAGCCGCTCGGCGAAGGCCGTGCGTGTCCCTGAGTCGGAACTCAAGGTCCCACCCCTTACTCCCCCCGCTTCAGGACGTCCGGACCGGAAAACTCACCCTATACGGCTGACCTGCGGCTAAGCCCTGGACCGGATGCCGGGACCTCCTCGTTCGGGGCCGTAAATGGCAGGATCACGACGCGGTAGCGGAACCGTCACACTCGGTCCGGACAGGCCACCGGCCCGGGTACCCGGGCGGGCGGCCCGGGGCGCCGAACGTATCCGGCCAATGTGCCCGCCGGGCGCGGTGGACGTCGACAAGCCCGAGCGCCTCGAGGTCCCGGACGCCTGGCCCCCGCGCCGATACGCCGACACGGCGCGGGCGACGCCACCCGATCCGTCCGGTAGCGGTCCCCACGAGGGGAGGGACCGGTGCCGGACGGACCGGGTACGGGCCGGCGGTTCACCGGGCGGCCGAACCGGGCAGTCACGTCCTGGCAGTCCGTCACCGACCGCCGGCCGGCCCGCGAGGGCGCCGGGGTCCCGCAAGGCTGGAGGACGCATGAAGGTCTCCGTGGACCGTGCCGTGTGCTACGGCTCCGCCGAGTGCGCGCACCGTGCCCCGTCCGTGTTCGCGTTCGAGGACGGGTACGGCGTGGTCCGGCCCGGCCGGGAGGACGCCGGGGACGACCCGTCGGTGCGCGAGGCCGCCGAGAGGTGCCCCTCGCAGGCCGTCGTGCTCACCGAATGACGCGGACGGCCGCGGCTCACCGGCCGGCCGGACAGGCCCAGCCGAGGTCCGCGAGGGCACGTGCCCGGGCCTCCACCACCGCCATGCGGGCGTCCCGCTCGTCCGGGTCGGTGTGCGCGGCCTGACCGGTCACCTGTCCCTCCCACTTCCGGTACAGCAGTCCGGCCTCCCCGTTGAACCAGCCGCGGCTGACCGCGTTCAGCGCCAGCAGCAGGCCGGTGTCCTCGGAGGCGGGCAGGGCCATCCAGCCGCCCAGGGCCGTCAGCAGGTCCCGGCGGACGCAGAGCGACGCCGGATGGACCTGCGCGCGGTACCCGTGCTCCTTCCAGAAGCGCAGGACGGCGCCGCGTTCGACGGGGCCGGCGTCCGGGTCGCCGGGGAAACCGGCCGTGGAGCCGTCGGGAAGCAGGTCGAGCGTCCGCGAGGTGGTCCAGCCGATCGTGCGGTCGGCCTCCAGGACGGCCAGGTCACGGGCGAGCGCGCCGGGCGTGAGCCGGTCGTCGGCGTCCAGGACCTTCACGTACGCGCCGTCCGCGCGGGCCAGCGCGATGGTGCGGGCGACGCCCGGGCCGCCCGGCCGGCCCTGCCGGAAACTCACCCGCGCGTCGTCCGGCACGTACGGGCGCACCTCGTCGGTCCGGCCGTCCTCCTGGATCAGCCACTGCCAGTCCCAGCCGTCCGGGAGCCGCTGCTCGCACAGGGATCTGTGGGCCTCCGGCAGGAAGCGGGCGGACGGGGCGTGGACAGCGGTGACAACGGTGACGCGCCGGGGCACGGCGGCATCCACCACCTTTCCGGGCACGTGGTGAGGAGCGGTTCCGTACGGCCGCCGGGCCGCGCGAGGCGCGGGGCCTTGGGCATCCGCCCAGGCTACGGCGCTGGGTTGGACGTGACGACCCGGTGCCGAACGCCCCCGGACAGCGCGAGACCCCCGGCCGATCCCGGCCGGGGGTCTGTCCGTGTCGACTGATGCGTACGCAAGTCGCCCTGGTGTCGAAACGTTGCGTTCTCAGTACTGCGGGGGATTCAGCAGTTCAGCGGGTCCGCGGACTGGAGGTCGGGCTCGGTCTCGGCTTCCGTCTCGGTGAGGGGGCTGTGCCGGCAGCTCGGGGACTTTCCGTGGGCCTCGGCCCGGATGCGCTGCTTCATCGTGGGGGGCAGGGCCCTGGCATGGGGCCGGGTCCAGAGATTCGCCATGGGGCTCGTCGGGACGGTCCGCTGCGCCACGCGGTCCTGCGGCGCCTCGGTCCGGGGTGCGGCCGCCGCGGCGGTGGCGGTGGTCGCGGTGACGAGTCCGAGCGCCGTGCACAGCGCGAGGAATGCGGTGACGATGGCGGTCCACAGCTGCACGACCTTGTTGTTCCCGGTCATGGCCCCTCACTTTCGGGTTGGGCGATTTGCGTACTTTGCTCATGATGTGTATGAGCGTCGCGAAGTGGTGGACCTGGAGCCGTGGCGCGTCGATGTTCTGATCAACACCACTCGGATGGACGTAAGAGACCCGGAAATCTCCAGAAACCGGTCGAGGTCGAGCGAAACGCGGGGAAAGTGACGGCCCGTGCGGGTGTGATCACCCTGCGGCGACGGCGGCGCCGGTCCGGCCTATCGCGCTCCCGGGGGGCGGGAGTTGAGGCCCGGCGCAGGTCACCGATCGATATCGGCCGGTGTGTATAGTCGGGCGCCAGAGGTCCCCTACGTCAAGGAAAGACGAGGTCGCGCGGTGAAGAAGCTGCTCCTGGTCGCACTGGCCGCCATCGGCGGGCTCCTCGTGTACCGCCAGATCCAGGCGGATCGCGCCGAGCAGGACCTGTGGACGGAGGCGACCGACTCCGTGCCCACGGGTTCCTGAGTACCGATTCAGAATCTGATCAGACCCCGGCCGCTTTCGCGGTCGGGGTTTTGTGTTGCCCGGTCCTCTTGTCCGATTGTCCTGTGGTCCTACGGTTCGTGTTGCCGGTTCGCGCGAGGTGGTGTAGGCGTCGCCGGGCCGCCCGAGGGACGAGGCTTCCCCGGTACCGGTGATTCGGACGGCCGTACGGAATCCCCGGATGGCGCAGGGGCGCTCGGGGCAGGATGGGCCACGGCCGGATGCGCGGCGCGGAACGTGAAGGAGCGGCACGTGCGGGGGCGAGGGCGTAGGACGCGGTGGCGGCGGGGCGACGGACGGCCCACGGGCGCCGCCGCCCGGGCGGGCGCCGTGGCGGCCGCGCTGTGCGCCGCGGCCGCGCTGCCCGGCGGTTTCACGGCGACGGCCGGAACCCGGGACGCGTACGCCTTCGACCCGGCCGGCCGGTCCGTCACGGGCGCCACCGGCACCGCGGGCGCGCCGCGTCTGGAGCCGGGCCGTGCCTACCGCGACTCCCTCCCGGTGCGCGGCTCGCTCACCTACCGCCTCGACCTCACCGCGGCCGAGTCCGCGTACGCCCCGGTCACCGCCGTGCCCCCGGCGGGCACCACCGGCAACGCCACCGACGGCATCCGCGTGTCCCTGGAGGACGCGCGCGGCACCCGCTGCTCCACCGCCTCCGCGCTGTTCGGCGCGGGCCTCAGCGCCCGCCCGGTGACCGCCCTGGGACAGCGGCAGACCGGGCGCTCCCTGTGCCAGGGAGCCGGGGCCTACTACCTGCGCGTGGAGCGCCTGAGCACCGGCGGCTCCGCGAGCGGTACGGCGTCCCCGGCGCCGCGCTGGGACCTGGAGATCGCACCCGTCACCGAACCGGGCCTGGCCGCCACCGGACCCACCACCGCGCCCCCGGCCCAGGACTCCGCCTCTCCCGGGCCGCTCGCCGGGAACCCTCAAGAACGCACCGGCGGCGCCGGATTCACCACCGCCCGCCCCCTGGGCCAGGGGGTCTGGCGGACCGGCATCACACCCGGGAGCACCCTCTTCTACAAGGTCCCGGTCGACTGGGGCCGCCGGATGCACGCCGTCGCCGAACTCGACGCCGCCACGAGCGGCCACGGCTACGTCGGCGGCGCCCTGAACCTCTCGCTGTACAGCCCCGTGCGCGGTTACGTCGACGGCGCCTCCCTCGGCTACACCGGCACCCGCAGGACCGCGGCCCTCGATCCGCTGCCGCCCGTGGAGTACGCCAACCGGTACGCCGTCCTCACCGGGGAGAACGCGGTGCGCTTCGCCGGCGACTACTACCTCGTGCTGCACCTCAGCGAGAAGATGGCCGACACCTTCGGAACGGGCCCGTTCCACGTGACACTGCGGGTGCGGGTCGACGGGCAGGCGCACGCCGGACCGCGGTACGCCGGGCGCCCGGAGCCGGGGGACGTCTTCACGGTCACGGAGCGGGACCGGCGGGCCGCGGCGTCCGGGGAGACCGGGGGAGGCGGCGTCGCGATGAAGGCCCTGGCGGCCGGCGGCATCGGCACCGGGACCGCGCTGCTGCTGGTGCTCGGCGGGTGGACCGTGGCGGTCCGGCGGGCTCAGACGCGGCTCAGCGCCCAGAAGCCGACGGCGTAGCAGGCCAGCGCCAGCAGCAGGATCGGGATCGCCGCCTTCGCCGGGGGCCCGGGGCGGCGGGCCGCCCGGCGGGCCCGGCGGCCGCGCCCGGCTCGGGGGTTGCCAACAGGCACGGCCGTGGGACCGGTCGCTGCGGCGGGCGGGGGGACGCGGGGGTCCTGGGCGGTGTACGACGCCGTGGAGGCGTCCGTGCGCGGCCGCTCCCATGGCGCCGGCGGCGCGGAGGCCGCCGCCGCCGCGTGAGCCGCCGGGGCCACCGGGGCTGCCGGGGGTTCCGGGGTGGGGGCCCGGCCGGGGGAGGGCGGCGGGTGGTGTGCCGGGAGGTGCGGGGCGCGGGGCTCCGTGACCGGCGTCGGCGCGTGCCCGTCGTTCCACGGCGGCGGAGAGACCGCCTGCTCCGCGTGCCGGGCGTACGGCTGCGGGCTGGGGGTCGGCTGCGGGGGCGGAAGGTGGAAGCTCCCGGTGTCCGACATCGAGCCGGTGCCGGAGTGCTCCGCCCCGGTGCTCCCCGTACCGCCGCGCCCGGCACCACGGCCGGTGTCCGTGGCCGGCGACGGCTGCCGTGCCCGCACTCCGGAGGCGGTGCGCAGCGGCCCTTCGGGTCCGAACCCGGGCGGCAGCGGGCCGAGTTGATCGAAGATCTCGATCAACTCGTCGTCCGGGCCGGGCTCCGGGAGGAGTTCGGCGGCGGAGGCGAGCGCCTTGCGCGCCCCCGTGGCGGTGCGGAATCGGGCCGCCGGAACGGGCTGGAGCAACGTGGCGACGACCTGCCAGAGCGGCTCCGGAACTCCCCTGGGCGCGCCGGGCGTTCCGTGTTCCGCGAAGTACTGCACCAGCGCCTTGGCGTCCGGCTTGGCGCCCTCGAGCAGATACAGGGCGACCAGACCCACCGCGAACAGGTCGGCCGGGAAGTCCGGTTCGGAGCCCAGCAGTTGCTCGGGCGCGAGATAACCCGGCGTCCCCACCACGAGGTTGGTCTCCGTGAGGCGGGGCTCGCCGAACCGCATGGCGATACCGAAGTCGGACAGCCGCAGCCGCGGCCGGCCGGTGCCGGTGGCCTCGAGCAGCACGTTGGCGGGCTTGATGTCGCGGTGCACGACACCCTCCGCGTGCACCGCGGCCAGCCCGGACAGAAGCTGGTCCAGCAGAACGCACACGAAGCCCGGCGGCAGCGGGCCGTAGTCACCGACGAGGTGGACCAGCGAGCCGCCCCCGACCAGGTCCATGGTGAACAGCACCTTGTCGTCGTCGGCCGCCCAGCTGGCCGGGGCGAGGACATGGGGATGATCGATGCGCAGCGCCTGCTCGCGCACGAAGCGCAGCAGTGAGTGGGCGTCGCTCTGCTGGAGCACCTTGGCGGCGACGTAGCGCCGGCGGCGGTGGTCCCAGGCGCGCCATACGGCGCCCACACCGCCGCGCCCGATCGGATCGGCCAGTTCGTACCGGCCGGCGAAGACCTCACCCATGGCAGTCCGCCGCTCCTCCCCCCGGCCCCCTCGACGAGGGACACGCCCTCGGCCCCCACCGGGAAACGGTCATTTCCCGCACCCCCCTGCGACACACCCGTGGCCCGGTCCCGGACCCCCTCCGAGGACCGGGCCGTGGGATCAGTTCTGGTGGGACTGGTAGTGCGCGACCGCGTCGGAGGTACGGCCGGCCCCGTAGACCCGGAGGAACTCTGCCAGCTCGGGGTGGGTCCGGGCGAGGCTGTCGGCGGCCTCGATTATGTCGCCGGCGGCGGCCACTGAGCGCAGCAGCGACTGGATCTCGCGCACCACGCGCTTGACCGTCGGCGCACCGGAACTGTTGGTCGTATGCGTGGTGTTGCTCAGCACCGAGCCCCCCTGGGACTTCTTGATCTCGTCCATCCGGTCGGTCGCCTCGGCCGCGCTGACGCTGCCGTCCGCGACCTGGGCCGCCAGCTCCTGCAGCAGCTGCACCCGCTGGACCACGGCGGGATTGCCGATCTTGGCGCGCTGGCCGCTCATCAGCTGCGACAGCATCGGAGCCGACAGCCCGAGCACCGCCGCGAGCCGGGCCTGGTTGAGCCCGAGATCGTCGATGAGCTTACGGAAGAGCGCCCCCAACGGCTCTCCGTACCAGTTCCGCTGCAGCTCCCGCGCTCTCGCGGTGGCTTCCTGCTGTGCGGCGTCCATTGCGTCTCCCCATCGCTTCCCCTGAAACCGTGGTTCGCTGTAGCGAACCACGTCGAGCATCTTACGGAGAGTGGTCATTCGCCGGGACCCCCAATCTTTTTGCGGGATACGGGGGGTGACCCGGTACTCTGGTGCCCGGCGCCCGCCCGGGACGAGGTTCCTCCGGCCGGACGCTTCCTTTCCGGGGCCTTAGCTCAGTTGGTAGAGCGCCGTCTTTGCATGGCGGATGTCAGGGGTTCGACTCCCCTAGGCTCCACCTGGAAAAGCCCTCCGAACTGCGGGAACGCAGCTCCGGAGGGCTTCTTTGTCTCTTGGGGGCGGTCCGTCTCACCGGCCGTTTCACGTGAAACAGCTGTGGGGCGGACGACTCGACGGTCGTCCGCCCCACAGCTGTCTCCGGGCAGGTGGAGTGCCCCCGCCTCAGTCCTTGTCGTCGCGGTCGGTGGCCTCGTCCTCGGCCTGCTTCGCCTGGACCTCCGGGTCCAGCACCGCGGAACCGCTGCCGTCCACCGAGCCCAGGCCGGACTCCGGCACCTCGGTCGCCGCGGGCGGCTCCACCAGCCAGTCGGGGTTGGCCTGCTTGTCCCACCACTTCCAGGCCGCGAACGCACCCCCCGCGACCAGGCCGACGAGCGCGAACACCTTCATGGCACGGCCGGCCCGGCAGCGCCGCTCGTTCCTGCGCGCGAGCTTCCGGATGTCCTCGGCCGTCACCTGGCCGCGCAGGGCGGCCAGAGCGGCGGCGCCCCGCGTGGCGGCCTCGTCGGCTACCGGCGCGGCCGCGGCCACGGCCTGCTCGATCCTCGGACGCGAGTACTCGGCCGCCTGCCGGGCGGCCTTGCGAGTGCGGACGGCGGCCTCGTGTGCGGCCATGTCCACCTTCGGCGGCACATGCGCACGGGCCTGCTCCAGACGTGGGGCGAGCCGGGCGTCGTACTGCTCGCGGGCCTGTTCGGCGGCCTGCGACACCACGGGCGCCAGCCGTACGCGTGCCTCTTGCGCGTAATACGCGGCACGCTCCTTGGCCGTGTCGGCGTAGGGCGCCACCACTTCCGCGGCGTGCAGCACGCTGTCCTTCGCCGAGCCGGTCGCGGCGCGCACGCTGTCAATGCGGGTCACGGGTTCCTCCTCCTCGGTGGCGTACGGTAATTCGACTTTCCACCCTTTTACGGATCATGCCTCCCGGGAGCCGGTGCGGCATGCGAGGGCGGGCATATGGGTGCAACAGGGGCTTGTCGTCGACACTGCCACGAATCGTCGCCGAGCGCTCCCTCTCCGCGGAACTCGGCACGCCGGGCGCCGCCCGATCCGCGCCGTGCGAGGATCGGGGGGTTACACGAGGACAACGGAAGGCACACCGTGGCCGAGCAGCTCTACGCCACCCTGAAGACCAACCACGGCGACATCGAGGTACGGCTGTTCCCGAACCACGCGCCGAAGACCGTCAGGAACTTCGTCGAACTCGCACAGGGCGAGCGTGAGTGGACCCACCCGGGCACCGGCGCCGTGACCACGGACCGGCTCTACGACGGCACGGTCTTCCACCGGGTGATCAGCGGTTTCATGATCCAGGGCGGCGACCCGCTGGGCAGCGGCATCGGCGGTCCCGGCTACGAGTTCGAGGACGAGTTCCACCCGGACCTGTCCTTCAACAAGCCGTACCTGCTCGCCATGGCCAACGCCGGCCCGGGCACCAACGGCTCGCAGTTCTTCATCACGGTCTCCCCGACGACCTGGCTGAACCGCAAGCACACCATCTTCGGCGAGGTCAGCGACCCGGCCGGCCAGAAGGTGGTGGACGCCATCGCCGCCGTGCCCACGACCAAGCCGAACGACCGGCCGGTCAACGACGTCGTCATCGAGTCGGTCGTCATCGAGAAGCGCGCGAGCTGATCGCGGGCGCGCTCGCGCCCCGGGCCGCCGCAGGGAACCAAACGCCCCGCTCGTCCGTATGGAAGAGCGGGGCGGGGTAGTTGCCGGGGGAAGGCCCACGACCAGCAAGGGGTGCTCATGGACCACGCCGCAGACCGCACGCACGACGCCCGGAGCGTGCCCGTGTGCTACCGGCACCCGGACCGCGAGACCGGCGTGCACTGCACCCGCTGCGAGCGCCCCATCTGCCCCGAGTGCATGGTCAGCGCCTCGGTCGGCTTCCAGTGCCCCGAATGCGTCCGCGCCGGCTCCGGCACCGGACACTCCCCGGCCGCCTCCCGCCCGCGCACGGTCGCGGGGGGCACCGTGACGGCGGATCCCCGGCTGGTCACCAAGATCCTCATCGCGATCAACATCGCCGTGTTCATCGCGGTGCGGGCCGAGAGCTCGCTGGTGGACCACCTGGTCCTCATCGGCGAGTGGCCCCCGAAGCCCTACCAGCCGACGATGGGTGTCGCCGAGGGCGAGTACTACCGCTTCCTGAGCTCGATGTTCACCCACCAGGAGATCTGGCACATCGCGTTCAACATGCTCAGCCTGTGGTGGATCGGCGGACCGCTCGAGGCGGCTCTCGGCCGGGCCCGCTACCTGGCGCTGTACTTCGTCTCCGGACTGGCCGGAGGCGCCCTGACGTACCTGCTCGAAGGGCCTTCCACGGCCTCGCTCGGCGCCTCGGGCGCGATCTTCGGGCTCTTCGGGGCCACGGCGGTGCTGATGCGCCGGCTCAACTACGACATGCGCCCGGTCATCGCCCTGCTGGTGATCAACCTGATCATCACCTTCGGCTGGGGCGGTATCGCCTGGCAGGCCCACATCGGCGGCCTGGTCGCCGGCGTCGTCACGGGCTACGCCATGGTGCACGCCCCGCGTGAGCGGCGGTCGCTGATCCAGTACGGCACCTGTGCGCTCG
Source organism: Streptomyces sp. NPDC038135 (assembly GCF_055601245.1). Lineage (NCBI taxonomy): Bacteria > Bacillati > Actinomycetota > Actinomycetes > Kitasatosporales > Streptomycetaceae > Streptomyces > Streptomyces sp. NPDC038135. The sequence goes on from NZ_JBVJXS010000003.1 coordinate 320,728, forward strand.
TACTGGTCGCGGTCGTGGTCATGGTGCTGGTCAGAACCGCTCAGCTCACCTGACGTCGAACCGTTGTCCACAGTGTGTGGCGAATCTTGTGCATACTGTGCGGGCACAGCTGCGCCCCCTGCCGCTCGGATGTGTTTCCGCAGGTGAGGCAGGGGGCGAACGGTTTTCCAGGGGCCGGTAGGGCAGTCACACCGGCGTCAACGCCCGATGGGTTATCCACAGATCGTAGTCTTTTCCCCAGGAGGGTGTGGACGACGTTGCAATCCTGTGGATAACTCAGTGAACAGCCGTGGGCAGAGCCGGTCGGGACCGGTCTACTTCCACTGGGTGGAGACGCCGAAGCCGGCGGCGATGAAGCCGAATCCGACCACGATGTTCCAGTTGTCCAGGCTGTCGATCGGCAGCGAGCCGTCCGTGACGTAGAAGACGACGATCCAGGCCAGGCCGATGAGGAACATGGCCAGCATGACCGGCGCGACCCAGGCGCGGTTGGTGAGCTTGATGGCCTGCCCCTGCTTCGCGGGCGGGGGCGTGTAGTCGGCCTTCTTGCGGATACGTGACTTCGGCACGAGGGTCTCTCCTGTCGATGCGCTGCGTGGCCGCGCAGGTAACTGGGTCGGTCCGGGGCAGCGTACAAGGGGACGCTTAGCGCTCCCCCGGGCGTCCGTTAGCGTAGTGCTTCCGCGGCGCCGAAGGAGATAAGGGTACGTTGAGCAATTCTGCCGACTCCCCCGGGACGGGATCAACGGGTTCCGGGCCCGTTCGTTCGTCGCGCCTGCGTCCGGCGCGGATTCTCACGGTGGCCGTGTTCGCGCTGGCCGGTCTGATCTTCTTCACCAGCTTCAACACGGCCAAGGGCACCGACATCCGGCAGGACGCCTCGCTGCTCAAGCTGTCCGACCTGATCCAGGAGCGCAGCCACAAGAACAAGCAGCTCGACGAGTCGAACGCGGCCCTGCGGGACAACGTGGAGTCGCTCGCCGAGGGCGACGACGGCAGCACCAGGGCGCAGGACGAGAAGCTGAGCGGTCTGGAGAAGAGCGCGGGCACCCAGCAGGTCAAGGGCAGCGCGATCACCGTCACCCTCAACGACGCCCCGCCGAACGCCACCGCCAAGCTCCCCGGCTACCCCGAGCCGCAGCCCGACTACCTGGTCATCCACCAGCAGGACCTGCAGGCCGTGGTGAACGCGCTGTGGCAGGGCGGGGCCAAGGGCATCAAGGTCATGGACCAGCGGCTGATCTCCACCAGCGCGGTGCGCTGCGTCGGCAACACCCTGATCCTCCAGGGCCGCGTCTACTCGCCGCCGTACAAGATCACCGCGGTGGGCGACCCGGAGCGGCTGCAGCAGTCGCTTGCCGCGAGCAAGGCGATCCAGACGTACATGGTGTACGTGAACGTCTACGGCCTCGGCTGGAAGGTCACCGAGGACGGGACGGCGACGCTGCCGGGCTACTCGGGCACCGTGGACCTGCACTACGCGAAACCGGTGCAGTAGCCACCCACCCGCGGGGCCGGCGGCGCGCGGTCCGGCGGAACCGCCGCGGCCGGCGTTGAGGCGATCGGCCCCCTGTCACGTACGTCCGGGTACACACGTCCGGACGGGTCCCCCGCGCTGACCACGCAGCCCGCCGAGTCAGGCCGACCAAGGGCTGCACGCCGTTAGTCTGGTGCCGTACGGCGTGGGTTACCGGTGCCGTGGCGAGACGGGAAGGGACGGCATGTACGGCTGGATCTGGCGGCATCTGCCGGGGAACGTGTGGGTGAAGGCGACGGTCTCGCTCGTCCTGGTCCTGGCCGTGGTCTACGTCCTGTTCCAGTACGTCTTCCCCTGGGCCGAACCGCTGCTGCCCTTCAACGATGTGACGGTGGACAACCAGTGAGCGCGCGGATTCTCGTCGTCGACAACTACGACAGCTTCGTCTTCAACCTGGTCCAGTACCTGTACCAGCTGGGCGCCGAGTGCGAGGTGCTGCGCAACGACGAGGTGTCGACCGCGCACGCCCAGGACGGCTTCGACGGCGTGCTGCTGTCGCCGGGACCGGGCACGCCGGAGCAGGCGGGCGTGTGCGTGGAGATGGTCCGGCACTGCGCGGCGACCGGCGTCCCCGTCTTCGGGGTGTGCCTCGGCATGCAGTCGATGCAGGTCGCGTACGGCGGTGTGGTGGACCGGGCGCCCGAGCTGCTGCACGGCAAGACCTCGCTGGTGGAGCACGGCGGCCGGGGCGTCTTCGCCGGGCTGCCCTCGCCGTTCACGGCGACCCGCTACCACTCGCTGGCCGCGGAGCCCTCGACCGTCCCGGACGAGCTGGAGGTCACCGCCCGTACCCACGACGGCATCGTCATGGGGCTGCGGCACCGTGAACTCCCGGTGGAGGGCGTGCAGTTCCATCCCGAGTCGGTGCTGACCGAGCACGGACACCGGATGCTGGCCAACTGGCTGGTGGAGTGCGGCGACGAGGGCGCGGTGGCGAGGTCGGCGGGGCTCGCCCCGGTGGTGGGCAGGGCCACGGCGTGACCGCGCTGCGCCCGGAGCGCGAGACCGATGCCTCGTACGGGGATCAGTCGTACGGGGCTTCCGGTGCGCTTGGGGACTGGCAGGCCGCGGGGCCGGCGCCGGGGGAGCCGTACCGGGCCGCCCTGGACGACGAGACGATGGCGCTGCGGCTCCCCGACCCGGTGCAGGGGCCCGGGAGCGGGGCCGCACGCGCCTCTGGAGCCTCTTCCGCCTCCTCCGTTCCCGGAACCCCGCCGGGTGGCCGCGCGGCCCGCAGGAAGGCCGCCAAGCGGCGCGGCGGGCGCCACGGCGGAGCGCACCGGGAAGCCGCGGCCCCGGAGCCGGAGACCGGGCGGCCGCTGTCCCGGGTCGAGGCCCGGCGGCAGGCGCGGCTGCGCAAGGCGAGTCCGGGTGTCATCGCGAGCCGGGCGATCGGCGAGGTGTTCATCACCACCGGCGTGCTGATGCTGCTGTTCGTCACCTACCAGCTCTGGTGGACGAACGTCCGCGCGCACGCGCAGGCGGGCAGCGAGACGCACCAGCTGCAGGACGACTGGGCGAGCGGCAAGCGGGCCCCGGGGGTGTTCGAGCCGGGCCAGGGCTTCGCGATACTCCACATCCCCAAGCTGGACGTGGTCGCGCCGATCGCCGAGGGCGTCAGCAACAAGAAGGTGCTCGACAAGGGGATGGTCGGGCACTACGGCGAGGCCCCGCTGAAGACGGGGATGCCGGACGCCAAGACGGGCAACTTCGGCCTGGCGGCGCACCGCAACACCCACGGTGAGCCGTTCCGGTACATCAACCGGCTGACGCCGGGTGACCCGGTCGTGGTCGAGACGCAGGACGAGTACTTCGTGTACAAGGTGACCTCGACGCTGCCGGTGACACCGCCGTCCAACACCAGCGTCCTGAACCCGGTGCCCAAGGGCTCGGGCTTCACCGGGCCGGGCCGCTACATCACCCTGACCACCTGTACGCCGGAGTTCACCAGCAAGTACCGGCTGATCGTCTGGGGCAAGATGGTCGAGGAACGCCCGCGCAGCAAGGGCAAGCCGGACGCGCTCATCGAGTAGGGGCAACAACACTGTGGCAGCCACCGCCGACGACACCGAAGACCACACGGACGCGCCCGGCGCGACGCCCGACCCGGGCCGCCGCGGCCCCGGCCGGGTCGCGCTGGCGGTCAGCTTCTTCGGGGAACTGCTCATCACCGCGGGCCTGGTGATGGGACTGTTCGTCGTCTACTCCCTGTGGTGGACGAACGTCATAGCGGACCGCAGGGCGGACCGGCAGGCCGACCGGGTCCGCGACCACTGGGCCCGGTCCGCCGACACCGGTCCCGGCGCCCTGGACACCAAGGACGGCATCGGCTTCCTGCACGTGCCCGCGATGCGCAACGGCGCGGTGCTGGTGGAGAAGGGCACCGACGAGGACGTCCTCGACGACGGCGTGGCCGGCTACTACACGGACCCCTTCAAGGCCGTGCTGCCCACCACCGGGAAGAAGGGCAACTTCACCCTCGCCGCTCACCGGGACGGCCACGGCGCGAAGTTCCACAACATCGACAAGCTGAAGGAAGGCGACCCGATCGTCTTCGAGACGAAGGACGACTGGTACGTCTACAAGGTCTACTCGATCCTCCCGGAGACCTCGAAGTACAACGTCAAGGTCCTCTCCCAGGTCCCCGAGGAGTCCGGCAGGAAGAAGCCGGGCCGCTACATCACCCTGACGACCTGCACGCCCGTGTACACCTCGCGCTACCGGTACGTGGTGTGGGGCGAACTGGTCCGCGTGGACAAGGTCGACAGCGGGCGGACGCCGCCGGCGGAGCTGCGCTGAGGCGCCCACCCCGACCGGCGCACTCGCCGGCAACGCGCGGCGCCCGGCCGGGAGTTCCCAGCCGGGCGCCTGCGTGAACCGCTGCGGACCGGTCCGTCGACCGTGTGCCGGCTAGCCTCCGACGCCGCCGAAGATGTTCGGGCCGCCGTTGTTGCCGTTCTGGGCCACGGTGAACAGGGTCACCGTGTCGCCCTTGTTCACGGGGCTGCCCGGCGTCGGGTTGGACGTGAGGACCCGGGCGTTGTCGTCCTGCGAGCCGCCCTGGACGGCCACCTGGAGCCCGAGGTCCTCGAGCATCTTCCGGGCGTCCTTGAGGCTCCGGTTCTGCACCTGCGGAACCTGGACCTGCTGGTTCTGCACCTTGCCGACGTTGATCGTCACCGGGGTGTTCTTGGCGACCTCGCTGCCCGCCTGCGGGTTGGTCGAGAGGACCTTGCCGTCGTCGTCCGGGTTGTCGGTGGGGGTGTCGTTGCAGGTCGCGTTCGGGGCCAGGCCCTTGGACTGCAGCTCGGCCCTGGCCTCGTCACAGGTCTTCCCGGTGACGTCCGGGACCGCGACCTTCTCCTCGGCCTTCGCGACCGTGAGGACGATGGTGGAGCCCTTCTGCCGGCTGGTGCCGCCGTCCGGGTCCTGCTTGGTGACCACGTTGGGCGTCTGGCTGGACACCTCGGTCTTCTTCTCGACCTCGAAGCCCTTCTTCCGCAGCTGGGCCTCGGCCTGGTCGTACTGGATGCCGAGCACGTCGGGGACGGTGACCTTGGGCGCGCCGGTGGACACCACCAGCTTGATGGTGTCGCCCTTCTTGACGTCCGAGCCCTCCGTCGGGTTCTGCTCGCAGACGTTGCCCTTCGGCTGGTTTGCGCAGGGCTTGCGGGTGGGGGGCGCCAGCTTCAGGCCGCGGTTCTCGGCCATCTTCTGGGCCGTGCCGTAGCTGTTGCCGACGAAGTTCGGGGCGCCGAACGTGTCGCCCTCGCCGTCGTGCGAGCTGAACACGTACTGGCCGATCAGGATCGCGCCGATCAGCACCAGGATGCCCGCGACCACGAGGAGGATCGTCGAGGAGTTGTTCTTCTTCTGCTGGCGGCGGCGGTCCGGGCGCTCGTCGTAGCCGTAGCCGCCGTCGTCGGGGCTCATCGGCGGGAGCATGGTGGTCGCCCCGCCGCCCGCGTCCGAGCGCAGCGCGGTCGTCGGCCGGTCGTCGGGGTAGCCGCCGTAGCCCGCCGCGCCCACGGCGCCCATCGCGGCCGTGGCGGCGACCGGCTGGCCGTCGAGGCAGGCCTCGATGTCGGCGCGCATCTCGTCGGCCGACTGGTAGCGGTAGTTCGGGTCCTTGACCAGGGCCTTCAGGACGATGGCGTCCATCTCGGGCGTGATCTCGGGGTCGAAGACCGAGGGGGCCTGCGGCTCCTCGCGGACGTGCTGGTAGGCCACGGCCACCGGTGAGTCGCCGACGAAGGGCGGGCGGACCGTCAGCAGCTCGTAGAGGAGGCAGCCCGTCGAATAGAGGTCCGAGCGGGCGTCGACCTGCTCGCCCTTGGCCTGCTCCGGGGAGAGGTACTGGGCCGTGCCGATGACGGCCGCGGTCTGGGTCATGGTCATGCCGGAGTCGCCCATGGCACGGGCGATGCCGAAGTCCATGACCTTGACCTGGCCGTTGCGGGTCAGCATGACGTTGGCCGGCTTGATGTCGCGGTGGACGATGCCGGCCCGGTGCGAGTACTCCAGGGCCTGGAGGATGCCGATGGTCATCTCCAGCGTCCGCTCCGGCAGCAGCTTGCGGCCGGAGTGGAGGAGCTCACGGAGCGTGGAGCCGTCGACGTACTCCATGACGATGTACGGGATCGAGACCCCGTCGATGTAGTCCTCGCCCGTGTCGTAGACCGCGACGATCGCGGGATGGTTGAGCGAGGCGGCCGACTGGGCCTCCCGGCGGAACCGGGCCTGGAAGGACGGGTCGCGCGCGAGGTCCGCGCGCAGCGTCTTCACCGCCACGGTGCGGCCGAGACGGGTGTCATGCGCGAGGTAGACCTCCGCCATGCCACCACGACCGAGCACCTGGCCCAGCTCGTACCGGCCGCCGAGGCGACGCGGCTCTTCCATAGCTACCTACCAGCCCTCTCCGTCGGTCTCGGCCGCGCACATGTCGTGTGCGGCCGGAGGCTGCCGTCCGGGCCTACCGTACCCGGCTCGCTCCGTGTGCCCTGGCCAAGCCCGGAACCCGATACAGGACCGGTATCGCAACGTGCAACGATGTGAAGGGGACGTGAGCGGGTTCACTTCTTGGAGTCGATGACCGCCTCCATGACGCTCTTCGCGATCGGCGCGGCCAGGCCGCCGCCGGAGATGTCGTCACGGTTGGCGTTCTCGTCCTCGACCACCACGGCCACGGCGACCGGCGAGCTGTTGTCGCTGAGCTTGGCGTACGAGATGAACCACGCGTACGGGTTCGCGCTGTTCGCCACGCCGTGCTGGGCGGTGCCGGTCTTGCCGCCGACGGTCACCCCGCCGCCGATCTGCGCCCGCTGGCCCGTGCCGCTCTTGACGACCGTCTCCATCATCGACTGCAGGATCTGCGCGTTCTCCGGGGACAGCGGCCGGCTCAGCTCCTCGGGGTCGGTCTTGGCGACCGGGTCGAGGTTGGAGGACTGCAGCTGGTCGACCATGTACGGCTTCATCAGCTTGCCGTCGTTGGCGACGGCCGAGGCGACCATGGCCATCTGCAGCGGGGTGGCGGCGGTGTTGTACTGGCCGATGGAGGACAGCGCGGTCTGCGACGGGTTCATGTCGTCGGAGAACACCGAGGCGCTGGAGCGGACCGGGGTGAACTGCTCGGCGTCGAAGCCGAACTTCTTCGCCTCGTCCAGCATCTTGTCGTTGCCGAGGTCGGCGCCGATCTTGCCGAAGACGGTGTTGCAGGACACCCGCAGCGCCTCGCGCATGTTGGCGTCCTTGCAGGGGATGTTGCCCTCGTTCTTCAGCTCGGTGGTGGTGCCCTTCATGATGTAGGGCAGCGGGGAGTCGGTCTTCTCGTCGGCCGACTTGTACAGGCCGTTCTCCAGCGCGGCCGCCGCGGTGACCACCTTGAAGGTGGAGCCCGGCGGGTAGGTCTCGCGCAGCGCCCGGTTGAGCGCCGGGTCGGACGGGTCGTTCTTCTTGAGGATCTTGTTCCAGGCCTTGGAGTCCTTGTCCGTGTTGCCCGCGAAGCTCGACGGGTCGTACGAGGGGTAGGACGCCAGGGCGAGGATCTTGCCGGTGGAGGGCTCAAGGGCCACCACGGCGCCCTTGCCGCCCTGGGACTTCAGGCCGCCGTACGCGGCCTTCTGCGCGGCGGCGTTGAGCGTGGTGACGACGTTGCCGCCCTGCTGGTCCTTGCCGGTGATCATGTCGAGCGTCTTGCGGAAGAAGAGCCGGTCGTCGTTGCCGGTGAGGATGCCGTCCTCGATGCTCTCCAGCTGGGTGGCGCCGAACGCCTGCGAGGAGTATCCGGTGACGGGGGCCCACATGGGCCCGTCCTTGTAGGTGCGCTTGTACTTGAAGTCGCCGCTCTTGGACTCGACCGACCCGGTTATGGGGTCGCCGTCGACGACGATGTCGCCCCGCGGGTTGGCGTACCGCTCGATGGCGACCCGGCGGTTGGCCGTGTCGGTGCGCAGCTGGTCGGCCTTGACGTACTGGAGCCAGTTGTCGCGGATCAGCAGGGCCAGGACGAGCAGGCCGCAGAAGATCGCGATCCGGCGCAGGGGCTTGTTCATGACGGGCGGACCACCTGGGTCATCTCGGCGTCGGGGTTGGCGGCGGGTGCGGGTGCCGGGCGGCGCGCGGTGTCGCTGATCCGGATGAGGATGCCGATCAGGGCCCAGTTGGCGATCACGGAGGAACCGCCGTAGGCGAGGAACGGCATCGTCATACCGGTCAGCGGGATGAGGCCCATGACACCGCCGGCCACGACGAACACCTGGAGCGCGAAGGCGCCGGACAGGCCGATGGCGAGCAGCTTGCCGAACGGGTCGCGGGCGGCGAGCGCGGTGCGCACGCCGCGCTCCACGATCAGGCCGTAGACGAGGAGGATGGCCATGACGCCGGCCAGGCCCAGCTCCTCGCCGAAGGTGGCGAGGACGAAGTCGGAGTTGGCGGCGAAGCGGATCAGCTCGGAGTGGCCCTGGCCCCATCCGGTGCCCAGGGTGCCGCCGGAGCCGAAGGCCCACAGGGCCTGCTGGAGCTGCTCGGAGTGGACCTTGCCGTCGTGGACGCCGGAGCGGCTGGCCAGGTACTCGTGCATGGGGTTGAGCCACGCCTGCACACGGGTCTGGATGTGCGGTTCGAAGCTGGCCACACCGACGGCGCCGAGGGCGGACATCAGCAGGCCGAAGACGATCCAGCTGGTCCGCTCGGTGGCGACGTACAGCATGATCACGAACATGCCGAAGAACAGCAGCGAGGTGCCGAGGTCGGTCTCGAAGACGAGGATGAGGATCGAGATCGCCCAGACGACGAGGATCGGGCCGAGGTCGCGGCCGCGAGGCAGGTACATGCCCATGACGCGGCGGCTGGCCAGGGCCAGCGCGTCACGCTTGACCATCAGGTAGCCGGCGAAGAACACGGCCAGGACGATCTTGGCGAACTCGCCGGGCTGGATGGTGAAGCTGCCGACCTTGATCCAGATCTTGGCGCCGTAGGTGAGGTCGGCGCCCAGGCCCGGTACCAGCGGGAGCAGCAGCAGCACCAGCGCCGCCGCCATGGAGATGTACGTGTAGCGCTGCAGCGTGCGGTGGTCTTTGAGGAAGATCAGCACGGCGACGAACAGCCCGATGCCCAGCGCGGTGTAGATGAGCTGGTTGGTCGCCTTGCCACCGGCGACGCCGATGCTCTGCAGCAGCTTCGACTGGTCCAGCCGCCAGATGACCACCAGCCCCAGCCCGTTCAGCAGCGTCGCCAGGGGCAGCAGCAGCGGGTCGGCGTAGGCGGCGAACTTGCGCACCACGAGATGGGCGATGCCGGCCAGCAGACCGAGGCCCAGGCCGTAGCCGAGCAGGCCGGCCGGGACCGAACCGTCGATGGCCAGGCCCACGTTGGCGTAGGCGAACACCGGGATGACCACCGCGAAGACCAGCAGGGCCAGTTCGGTGTTGCGTCGGCTCGGTGCGCCGATGGCGCCGATCGTGGACGTGTGGTGCGTCGGTGTGTTCGAAGTGCTGCTCATCGTGTGACAGGGCCTCTCACGGCGTGCTTACTGCTTGCCGCACTGATCGACGACCTTCTGCTCATTCTCGGAGAGGCTCGGGCCGGGACTGGGCTTGGCGGTCGGGGACTTCGAGGGGGACGACGGGGACTTCGACGACGCCGACGGATTCGGCGTGGGCGATGCCTTGGACGTGAAGGAGGCCGGGGTGGTTCCCGTGGTGCCTCCGGCCTCGCCCTCGCCGGTCTTGGCGTTCTTCTCCGTCTCGGCGGCCGCGCGCTCCGCCTGCTTGCGGCACGCGGAGGCCTGCACGGACAGGGCGTCGATCTTCGCCCGGGCCTGGTCCAGGCCACCCGCCGTGATCGTGTTCTTGACCTGCTTCTGCTGGTAGGGCGGCAGGTACTTGAGTTCGATCTCGGGGTGGTCCTTCTCGACCTTGGACAGCGACACCCAGGCCAGGTCCTGGCTGATGCCGCGGTACAGGGCGACGTGCTCGCCGTTGGTGCCGACGTAGTACTGGGTCTGCGTCCAGCGGTAGCCGCCGTACAGGCCGCCGCCGATCACGGCGAGGGCGAGGACGCCGTAGAACGATCTCTTCAGCCACCTGCGGTTCTTGCGCGGCTTGGTGAAGTCCTCGTCGCCGTAGTCCCCGTATCCGTCGGTGGGGACGTAGCCGGTGGTGTCGCCGGAGCCGGGCGGGCCGAACTCGCCGCCGCCCCCGGGGTGGCCCTGGCGGCCCAGGTGGGAGGCGCGGCCGGCCGGGGTCTGCATGATGCCGTTGTCGTGCAGGTGGTGCTGGTTCTCCGCGACGGCGCCGACCACGACCGGGGTGTCGGACAGCTGCCCGGCGAGGGTGTCGCCGGTGTCCAGGTCGAGCACGTCGGCGATGATCACGGTGATGTTGTCCGGGCCGCCGCCGCGCAGCGCGAGCTGGATCAGCTCCTGCACGGTCTCCTGCGGGCCCTGGTAGCTGGCGAGGGTCTCCTCCATCGTCTGGTGGGAGACGACGCCGGACAGACCGTCGGAGCAGATCAGGTAGCGGTCGCCGGCCCGGACCTCGCGGATGGACAGGTCGGGCTCGACGTGGTCGCCGCTGCCGAGGGCGCGCATCAGCAGGGAGCGCTGCGGGTGGGTGGTGGCCTCTTCCTCGGTGATGCGGCCTTCGTCGACGAGCCGCTGCACCCAGGTGTGGTCCTGGGTGATCTGGGACAGCACGCCGTCGCGCAGCAGGTACGCGCGCGAGTCGCCGACGTGCACCAGGCCGAGCCGCTGCCCGGTCCACAGCAGGGCGGTGAGCGTGGTGCCCATGCCCTCGAGCTGCGGGTCCTCCTCGACCATGGAGCGCAGCTGGTCGTTGGCGCGCTGCACGGCGTGGCCGAGGGAGGTGAGGATGTCGGAGCCGGGGACGTCGTCGTCGAGCGTGACCAGGGTGGAGATGACCTCGGAGGAGGCGACCTCGCCGGCCGCCTGGCCGCCCATGCCGTCGGCGATCGCGAGCAGGCGGGGACCGGCGTAACCGGAGTCCTCGTTGCCCTCCCGGATCATGCCCTTGTGCGATCCGGCGGCGAAGCGCAGTGACAGACTCATGCGCACCTCGCCCGTCGGCTCCGGGTACAGCCGGTCGTGTCGAGCCACACTGCCCACCCTCCGGTCGGGAGCGCGCCGCAGACCGGGGTGCGGCCTGCCGCTGCGTGCTCGCTCCGCTCGCGCTCACTCATGACGTAGCACTACTTCCGCAGCTCGATGACGGTTTTGCCGATGCGGATCGGCGCGCCCAGCGGGATCGGCGTGGGAGTCGTCAGCCGGGACCGGTCCAGGTAGGTGCCGTTGGTGGAGCCGAGATCCTCGACGATCCACTGGCCGTCGCGGTCCGGGTAGATCCTGGCATGGCGGCTGGAGGCGTAGTCGTCGTCCAGCACGATCGTGGAGTCGTGCGCCCGGCCCAGGGTGATGGTCTGTCCCTGCAGCGCGACCGTGGTGCCGGTGAGGGTGCCCTCGGACACGACCAGCTTGGTGGGGGCGTTGCGGCCGCGGCGGCCGCCGCCCTGCTGGCCGCGCTGCTGCGGGGGCGCGGACTGCTGCCGGGCGGCCTGCTGCGGCCGTGCCGCCTCCCTGCGCGCTCCGCGCTGGGTGACGCGTGTGCCGAACAGGTCACTACGGATGACCTGCACGGCCACGATCACGAACAGCCACAGTACGGCCAGGAAACCCAGCCGCATGACCGTGAGGGTCAGCTCTGACATTGCCCCCGCTTCACCCTTCGGCTTGCCGGTAAATGATGGTGGTGCTGCCCACGACGATCCGCGAGCCGTCGCGGAGCGTAGCGCGGGTGGTGTGCTGCCCGTCCACCACGATGCCGTTGGTGGAGCCGAGATCCTGGATCGTCGAGGGCGTTCCGGTCCGGATCTCACAGTGCCGGCGGGAGACGCCGGGGTCGTCGATCCGCACGTCGGCCTCGGTGCTGCGGCCCAGCACCAGGGTCGGGCGGGAGATCTGATGGCGGGTGCCGTTGATCTCGATCCAGTAGCGGGTGCGTCCGCCGGCCATGGGCGCGGCCGCGGGCCGCTGGGTGGCGGGCTGCGGGTATCCGTAGCCGCCGGGGCGGGTGCCGGGCGGCGGTGCGGACGGCATGGGGGGCGCTGCGGCGGGAGCGGCGGGCGGGTAGCCGTATCCGCCGCCCTGGGCGGGGCCGGGTCCGGGGCGGCCGGCGGGCGGCGCGGGGGGCGCCTGCTGGCTGCTGGAGGAGGCCAGGGTGCGGCTGCGCACCCGGTACAGGCCGGTGTCCAGGTCGTCGGCCTTCTCCAGGTTGACCTTGATCGGGCCCATGAAGGTGTAGCGCTGCTGCTTGGCGTAGTCGCGCACCATCCCGGCCAGTTCGTCGCCGAGCTGCCCGGAGTAGGGGCTGAGGCGCTCGTGGTCGGGCGCGCTCAGCTCCACGATGAAGTCGTTGGGGACGACCGTGCGGTCCCGGTTCCAGATGGTCGCGTTGTTGTCGCACTCCCGCTGGAGCGCGCCGGCGATCTCCACGGGCTGGACCTCGGACTTGAAGACCTTGGCGAAGGTGCCGTTGACCAGACCTTCGAGACGCTGCTCGAACTTCTTCAGGACTCCCATGGGGCACCTCCTCCGTCGCTGCCGTCGTGCCTTGCCCTGCTCTGTGCCTGCTGCGGGCCGCCGTGCCGCCCGTACTGCTCACTGATCGTATCTACGCGTCCTGCATTCAGCCGGTTCCCCGAGCGGCTCCCCTTCGAACTCCTGCAGACAGGATCGTAGAGGCGGGCAAGGACCAGTGTCCCGCACCCGGCTGTGGACCCGGGCCTCCTCATGGAGAGATGACCGGGACCGGTACGAGGTTGATACGTGAACAGGCTCTCCTCGATACGCGGCCGTCGCCTGGGCTCTCCCTACCCGGTCGGGCGGCAGGTAAGGGATGTGAATCCCACCCGTACGACGTGCTAATGTTCTGGATGTCGGAAGGCGCCGGGCCGCAAGGAACGGAGCCGGAAGACACACCCAATGCGCGGGTGGCGGAATAGGCAGACGCGCTGGATTCAGGTTCCAGTGCCCGCAAGGGCGTGGGGGTTCAACTCCCCCCTCGCGCACAGAGGAGCGTCCTCGGACCGCTCCGGTAGTACCGCTGGAACGGGCGGCATCGTGATGACGATGCCGCCCGTTCCGCGTTGCCCGGGAGGCTTCGCCGGTGGCCGGCGCAGGGGCGTCCGTCATCGGATGCCGTGGGCGGCCGTACGGTCCTTCCCGGCTCATGGTGTGTGAGGAAGCTCTCAGGGGGCGGGGCATGGCCGTTCGGGTGTGGGTCGTCGACGCGAGGACCGCCGACGAGGCGGAGGCGGCGCGGCTGTTGTCGGAGGCCGAGCTGGACCGGGCCGGGGAACTGGACGTGGCGTCGGTACGGCGGACGTTCGTGCTCTCGCGCGCCCTCCAGCGGACGCTGTGCAGCCGGTATTCGGGGGCGCCCGCCGCCGAGGTGGACATCACCCGGGCCTGCGCCCACTGCGCGCACCCCGGCCACGGCAAGCCCCGGTTCGCCGCGGCGCCGGAACTCGACTACTCCGTCTCGCACTCCGGGGACCTCGTGGCGATCGCCGCTTCCACGGACACCCGGGTGGGCCTGGACGTGGAGGCGGGCAGCCGGCACGTGGAGCCGGAGCGGATGATCCCGCTGCTGGCCACCGAGAGCGAGCGCACGGCGCTGGCCGGGCTGTCCGGGCAGGCGCTGCGCCGGGAGCTGTTCCGCCTCTGGGCGTGCAAGGAGGCCGTGGTGAAGCTCACCGGGCACGGACTGCTGGCGGTGCCTTTCACCGCGCTGGGCGTGGACGGCCCCGTCGTGCGGCTCACCGCCCCGCTGGACCACTGGCCCGACGAGGCGATCCGGCTGACCGGGCTGTCGCTGGACGAGGGGTATGTGTCGGCGCTCGCCACCACGGGGCCGCCGCCCGAGGTCGCCGTCGACCGGCTTGCGCGGGTGACGGACCTGGCCTGGTGACGTGCCGGGCGGCGGCCGCCCGGCGGCCGCCGCCCGGCGTCGTCGTCGGCGATCGTGGTCAGTACGCGTCTCTCGCCGCGTGGAGCACCCGGACGTCTCGGTAGGCGCCGGCGGCGAAGCGGTGGGAGCGCAGCAGACCGGTTTCGGTGAAGCCGTGGGCGCGGTAGCCGGAGGTGTCGAGGGACTCCGGGACGAGAGCCACGAACGAGGTGCACCGCTGGTAGGTGTGCAGGAAGTCGAGCAGGGCGCCGAGGGCGTCCGGGTCGGCGGTGGTCGCGGCGACCTCGGCCTGCCGCGGCTGGTCGGGATTGACCCGGCAGCCGAGGACGGTGTCCGCGTAGCGGAAGGCGGCGGCCCCGCCGGCCAGCTCCCGGGCGAGCAGCGGCTCGTTCTGGGTGACCGGGTCGAGTCCCAGGAACCCGCGCCCGTCGTCCCCGGCCGCGGTCAGCGCGGCCGCGGCGGCGGACGGGGTCAGCAGTTCCAGCTCAGGCATCGACGACTCCCCACACCTGACGTTCGACGGGACGGCCCGCGAGCCACAGGGCCTGCGGGATCGTGGCCTCGTGCCGGAAGCCGGCCGCTGCCAGGGCGGCGTCCGGCGGGTGCGCGGCGGGGGTGACGAGACCGTGGAGGCGGTGCAGGCCGAGCACCCGGAACCCGTGGTCGACCGCGGCCGCCAGGAGCCGGGCCGGATCCTCCGGAACGGTGTGCAGGCCGGTCTCCAGGCGGGCGCGCCGGTGGATCCAGTCGATCTCCGCGAAGCGGACGTAGCCTGCGCCGGGTACGACGCACACCTCGCTGGTGTCGTCGGCGGGGGCCGCCACCACGGACGGCTCGGCCAGCGGCGGCCGGCCGGCGACCGGCAGCCCCAGCATCTCGCCGGGCAGCCAGTCTCCGGTCAGCAGGGTGCGGTCGGCCTCTCGGTAGCCTCTCAGCCTCATGACGCGGGTGCCCAGATCTGTGAGAAGAAGACGGTGCCGCACGGCTTGCCGTCGTGCAGGGTGACGTGGGCGAGCGTGCCCTCCTCGGTGAGGCCGGCGGCCCGGGCGGCGGCGAGGCCGCGGGCGTCGTGCTCCCCCACGCGGACGGTCACCCGCACCAGTTCGCGGCGCCAGCGCAGCCCGTCCAGTACGGCCCGATAGGCCGCCGGCCACCAGTGGCCGGGCGCGCGGGCGTGCAGCCGCAGGTCGAGCTGGACATGTGATCCGTGTTCACTGCCCATGTCCTCCACGGCGTAGAGGCCGACCGGGACGGAGTCGGCCAGCAGGATGCGGGTGCCGTCGTCGAGGAGTCCGAGGAGCTCCCACTCGGCCCGGGTGTCGGGCTGGGCGGTGCGGAAGTGGAAGTCCGGCTCGGTGAAGAAGGCCAGGGCCGTCTCGCGGTCCGCCGCCCGTTCCGGGTCGTACGGGCGGGCGGACCAGTGGGGCGGGCCGGTGTCCGCGGGTGTGGTCATGGGTCCTTCCTCAGCCGTGCGGCCGCTGCCGCGTCACAGGTCGCGGGCGATCTGGAGTCGCTGGATGTTGCTCGTGCCGTCCATGAACTCGAAGGCGTACACATCGCGGCTCCACTTCTCCAGGAGCGGGTGGTCCAGCAGCGACGCCGGGCCCAGGGCCGTGGCGGCCCAGTGGGCGGTGGTCACGGCGAGGCGGGTGGCGTGCAGTTTGGCCATGGAGGGCGGGCGCTGGTCGTCGGGGTCGTGGTCGACCGAGGCCGCGGCCTCGTAGACCATCTGGCGGGCGGCGAGCAGCCGGGCCGTCATCACCTCGGCCGCGGTCAGGGCGGGCCGGTGCTCCCGCACGTACTCGGTGAGCGCCATGGCGGTGCCCAGGGCCAGTGCGGCGATGTGGACGCGCATGTAGTTGAAGGTGCGCATGACGCCCCACAGGCCGCGCTGGGACAGCCGCAGGTGGTTGCCGAGGACCATGTCCTCGGCCACGCGCACGCCGTCGAAGCTCAGTTCGCTGATGCGGGCGCCGCGCAGGCCGGTCATGTCCAGCGCGCGGCTGGTGAAGCCGTCGGCGGGGCAGTGGACGAGGACCGCGCGGATGGACAGCGGTGAGGGGCCGGTGCGGGCGAAGACGGCGCCGACGCTGCCGCGGGTGCCGTTGCTGATGTACCGCTTGGTGCCGTGCAGCCGGTATCCGCCGTCGGGGTCGCGTTCCAGGCGGGTGCTCAGCCGGGTCGCGTCGCTGCCCAGGCCGGGTTCGGTCATGCCGAAGAAGGTCCAGGTGCGGCCGTCGCCGATGGTCTCGTAGAAGTGGTCCTGCTGGGCCTCGCTGCCGAGGGCGTCGACGACCGTGCCGGCCAGGGAGGGGCCGGGGGCCGCGGTGAGCATCGCGGCGTCGCCGCGGGCGAGTTCGACGGTGCCGACCACCCGGGCCAGGCAGGTCTCCGTGTCGTAGGCGTCCAGCGGGGTGGCCGCGAGCCGGCCGCGGTGGCGCTTGGGTGTGGTGGCGCTGCGGACGATGTCGAGGCCCGGCGCGTCCAGGTGGCCGGCGACGGCGGTGGGGTCGGCGTCCACGGACAGGGCGCGCGAGCGCAGGTCGGGGACGGCGTCCGCGAAGCAGTCGCGCATCGCGCGCAGGGCCGGGTCGAGATCGGTCATCGCGTGCCTTCCCTCACGACCCAGCAGTTGGCGGTGAGTTGGGAGACGTGCGCGCTGCGGCCGGGGCTGTCGGTGAGGAAGCCGCTGGCGCCGAGCAGCTTGGCCGCCTCCCAGTCGAGGCCGGTGATGCTGTCGTGCACGTCGGCGAGGGTCGCCACGCTGCTCTCGGTGACGCGCAGTTGGGCGCCGAGCGCCTCCAGCGCGGTCAGCAGGTCGGCGACGGTGCCGAGCACCAGCTGCTTGCGGATGGTGGGTTCGCCGCCGGCCGTCCGGCCGGACAGGTGCTCCACGGCGTGCTCGGTGAGCCGCCGGGTGGCGCCCAGGCGGGCTGCGGCGAGGCGGGCGCCGAGGGCGACCAGCGTGCGCTCGGGGGCCGGGTCGCGGTCGGCGGGACGGACGAAGGCGATGCCCTCGTGTCCGGCGACCGGGTGCCGTACCACTTCGTCGTCGGGTCCCGTCCAGGCCGCCGGTACGGCGGCGACGGGCCCCGGCGCCGCGGCCGGGCCGAGTCCGTCGAGTGCCACGGCCAGTCCGGCGGCGAGTCCGTCGGTGTGGGCGGCCCGCTCGCATTCGGCGATCATGTCCGTCATTGGATCCTCCGGGACCCCTGCGATGTGCTCGGTGCTGGGAATGCGGCAGTGGCATGGCGCCGCCCCGGGGGGCGGCGCCATGCCACCGGGATCACGCGGCCTTGACGGCGGCCTTGACGGCGGCCTTGGTGGCGGCCTTCGTGGCGGCCTTGGTGGCAGCCTTGGTGGCGGCCTTCGTCGCAGCCTTGACAGCGGCCTTGGTAGCAGCCTTGGTCATGGGATTCACCTCCGTGAGAGTTATCAAAAATGCCCCCGCCTGCATTTCAGGGTTATGAGGGTGAATTAACGCCCGCTTGCCGGAAGTTGCTGCGGCGGCTGGTGCAATGAAGGCTGACGAATGCCCGCCGATGCTGTCAAGGAATTCCCGGGCGGCATCGCCTTGTGCTCGCTGACAGCTTTTGGCCGTCCTTTTGGTGACAGCGGACCGCGGTATTGGGGCGGCACCGGCTTCGCCCATCATCGAAAGTCGTTCCCACAGCGATCACGGAGGATCGAACGCCCATGGTGAAACAGGCGCGTCTGGGCCTCGGACAGCGGTACTTCTGGCTGCATCACCACCAGCTGCCGCCCACGGCCCGGCACGATACGCACATCGTGCTCGACCCGCCGCTGCCGGAAGGGATCGCGCCCGTCCGCGTCAGGACGGCCCTGAACTACCTGGTGCGCCGGCACGAGGCGCTGCGCACCACGTTCCCGTGCGACGCCGAGGGCCGGCCGGAGCAGCGGGTCCACCCGCCGGCCGCACTGCCGATCCGGGAGGTCACCGTCGAGGACGACGGCACTCCCGGCCCGGCCGAGGCGGTCGCCGAGTGCACCCGGGCCGGGTTCGACCTGGCCGCCGACTGGCCGGTGCGGGCCTGCCTGGTCACGGCGGGCGGGGTGCCCCGGCGGCTGGTGCTGGTCCTGAACCACATCGCGTTCGACGACTGGAGCGTCGACACCTTCCTGCGGGAGCTGGACGCGCTGCTCGCCGGCGCCGTCGCGGGCCGCCCGGCGGCGCTGCCCCCGGTGGTGCGGCAGCCGGCCGACCTCGCCGCCCCCGAGCCGGACGCGACGGAGGCGGACCGGGCGCGGCTGGCGCCCTGGCGCGAGGAGATCGCCGCCCTGCCGCGGGATGCCTTCGCCGCCCGCCGCCGCCCGGCCGGGCGACCCGCCTCGAGCAGCGCGGCGCTCACCTCGCCCCGGCTGCTGCCCGCTTCCCGGGCGGTCGCCGCACGGTACCGGGTGTGGCCGTCGGCCGTGCACATGGCGGCCTTCGCGATGACCACCGCCGCCTGGACCGGCAGCCGCCGGGTGCCCTGCTGGCTGTTCACCAGCCACCGGGACAGCGCCGCCACCATGGACGTGCTGACCTGCATGTTCGCCCCGCTGCTGGTGTTCCTCGACCTGTCCGGGGACGATCCGGCGTTCTCGGAGGCCGTGCGGAGCGCCGCCGGCGCCGTGGAGCGGGCGAAGAACCTGCCCCAGGCGGCCTACGACGAGGTCCTGGAGCTGCTCGCGGCGGAGGGTTTCCGGCGCGGCGCTGAGGTCCGGGTCGAGACCGAGCTCAACTTCCTGAACTACGCCCCCCGTTCCTGCGGCACCCGGCGCACCCGGTTCACCCGGAACCCGGAGCCCGCCGCCTGGGCGCGGTCCGGATCCGACGCCTACTTCCGCATCCACGAGTGGTCCGACGGCGTCACCGTCGCCCTGCGGGCGGCCGAGGCGGTGCTGCCGGCCGGGGAGGCGGAGCGGTTCCTGCGCGGTTACGAGGAGCTGATCGTGGCCCACGCCGAGGAGGGCACGGACCGGCGGCTCGGGGAGGTCGCGCGGGACCTCGGCTTCCCCGCCGCGCCGGACGGCGCCCCGGCGCACGCCGCCGGCCCGGCCGTCGCCTGCGCGCCGGACGCCGAGGCGGCGCTGGTCGCGGCCGTCGTACGGGTCAACGGGCTGGCCGGGATCGACCCGGCGGACAGCTATGTCGCCGCCGGCGGCCGGCTGCTGCGGGCCCCCGGCGTACTGGAGGCGCTGCGGGCGGCCGGCTGGCAGGGACTCGGCGTGCGCGAACTCGGCGGCGTGCAGCCGCTGAGGGCGCTGGCCGGGCGGCTGACGGCGTTGTGACATCGACTGGCCAGGAAATAACTGCCACCGGCGGGCACGGGGAATTGGCCGGCGGGCGCACTAGCCTAGCCGGTGCAGGTTTTTCTCCGCTGCCGTGGACAGGAAAAGCGCGCGGCCGTGAGTGCGCGCCGTAATTCGCCGGTCCCGGGCAGGGAAATCCGTCCGTGCCTTTTCCCGTGCCATTGACGGATCCCGTGCGCACGCAGCACCTGTATTCCACCAGTCAGCCCAGCCACGCGGAGGACGTGCCATGGAGCAGCAGAAGGTCGCCGAGCACATCAGGATCTCGCTGGAGGCGGTGCTCGGCCGCGAGGTCGGCGAACTGACGCCGGAGACACGGCTGTTCGAGGAGCTCGCCCTGGATTCGACGAGCGTCCTGGAGCTCCTGATGAGCCTGGAGGACACGGTCGGCCTGGAGATCGACCCGGACGAGCTGGACGCCGACGTGTTCCGGTCCTTCGGGAGTCTGTCCGACTATGTGACGAACCAGCTGCGGAAAGCGGCGGCGTGATCGGCGGCGCACCGCGAGCGGGGAGCCGGACATGACGATCACGCTGTCCCGGGTGGCGGCACGGGTGCCGGACCAGCGGGACTCGGTCGACGAGATCCTCGCCCGGTACGACCGTCCGCGCGCCGAACGGCGGCTGTTCACCCGGATCTTCGGGCTGCGCACCAGTCCCTCGCTCGCCGAGGGCGAGAGCCTGCTCGAGGCGCTGCTGGACGCCGGCCGCGAGGCGCTCGCGGGCCGCCGGGCGGACCTGGTGCTCTACGGGCACACGCTGCTGGTGCAGCCCTTCGGGCACCATGACGAGTTCGTCTCCCTCGTCCGCGACCGGCTGGCGCGTCCCGCGACCCCGGTGTACGGGATCTCCCGGATCAACTGCGCCTCGGTGCTGCGCGCGGCCGACCTCGCGGACCGGTTCCTGAGACGGCCGGGCGCCGGGGCCGACGACACGGTGCTGGTGCTCGGCGGGGACCAGGGCAGCATGGGCGACATGTCCCGGATCATCCCGGGGTTCGTCGTGTGTGGGGACGCAGCGGCGGCGTTCGTCATGGGGCGCGAGGGCGGCCGGCACCGCGGACGGTACCGCTATCTCGGCGGCGCAGCGGTGCGGGACGCCCGGTTCCACCGGAACCTGCGGATGAGCACCGAGGAGAGCCGTGAGTTCGGCACCGCGTGTGTCGAGGGCATGGCGCGAGTGATCGACGAGGCCCTTCGGCGGGCCGGTCTCGGCCGGGACGACGTCGACTGGATCATGCCGCACATGTCCAACGCGTTCGTGTGGCGGGCGGTGAGCGGCGCGCTGGGCATCCCCATGGACCGGGTCCACCTCGATCTGCTGCCCGAGCAGGGGCACACCTTCGGGGTGGACGCCCTGATGGCCCTGGACCACGCCGACCGCACGGGACGGTTGGCGCCCGGCACGCGGTGCGTGCTGGCCGCGCAGGGCATGGGGGCGTACTTCCAGGCGGCCGTCGTAGAGGCGACGGAGGAGGCGGAGTGAAGGCGGCGGACACGGCTGTGCGGGAGCGTGCGGGGCGGCCGGCGGCCGCGGGCGGGGGCGGGGCGACGGCCCGGCCGGAGACCCGCGGCGGTGTGGTCGACGGCGATCCCCGGCTGGTGGCGCTGCGGGAGCGGGTCGCCGAGGTGGCCGGCGAACTGCGCGCGCACGCGCTCGCCATCGACGCCGACCCGGACGGCGCCGCGCTGCCCGCCGGTTCGGCCGCGGTGGCGCTGATCCGGGCGGCGGCGCTGCCGGCGGAGCGCCGGACGGCGCCGGAGCCGCCGGAGGTCCTCGGCGACTACCGGGGCACCTGCCTGGAGCGGGTGGTCGCCACCCTGGAACTGGCGCGCGGTGACGCGGGCGCCCTGCTGGGCGCCCCCGGCCCCGCGCTGGCCGGGATCGTCGTGGACGCCCTCGGCAGCCCGGCGCAGCGGGACCTCTTCCACGCCCGGGTCGCGGACGGCCGTACCCGCACCTTCTTCGCGATGACCGAGCCCGCGCACGGCAGTGACGCCACCTCGCTGGAGAGCCGGCTGGAACGGACGCCCGGCGGCTTCGCCCTGTCCGGCCGCAAGCGGTACATCGGCAACGCCGCCCGTGCCGGGATCGGGGTCGTCTTCGCCCGCACCGGGCGCTCGCCGCTGACCATCCGGGCCGTGCTGGTGGAGCGCCCGGCCGGGGGCTGGCAGGGGCGGCGGCTCGACACCCTCGGGCTGCGGGGCGCCTGGCTGAGCGAGATCGCCTTCGACGGGCACCCCGTCTCCGAGGACCAGTTGCTGGGGCAGCACCTGCCGGTCTCGCGGCGCGGCCTGTGGGGTGCGCTGCAGACCTTCAACAACGTACGGATCCAGGTCGGCGCCATGGCCGTCGGCACCGCGCTGGCCATGCTCGACCGCGTCGGCGAGCTGGCCCCGGGCGCCCCGGGCGGGGAGGTGCTGCGCGCCAGGGCGGAGGCGGCGCGGGAGCTGGCCTACCGGGCGGCCGCCGAGGTCGACCGCGACCCCGACGCGCGGGTGATGCCGGCGATGGCCAAGCTCACCGGCAGCGGACTGCCCGTGGCGGTCGCCCACTGGGCGGCCGCCGTGCTCGGCCCCGGCGGTCTGCCGGCCGACCCGCTGCTGGAGAAGTGGTCCCGGGACGCCTACGGCTTCGAGTTCATGGAGGGCACCGGCAACATGCAGCGACTTCACATCGCCGACGGCCATGTGCGCAGTACGGGGCACCGGCCGGCCGGAGGTGACGCGTGAGCGCCGCCGCCCCTCCCGTGCTCAGCGTCGACGCCCTGGCGGTCGCGGTGGAGGAGTCCCCCCGCTACTGCGACGCCGGGCAGGCGCGGGCGGCCGGCGGCGACCCGGCCGAGGGCGGCCTGTTCGGCGGCTGGACGGAGGCCGACCCGGAGGCCGGCGGGCTGCTCGCCTCGTACCTGTCGTCCGTGGCGGAGCACAGCGGCGCCCCGCTGCGGGAGCTGCGCATGCTGGCCGCGCGCGAGGACGGCGCGGACCTGGCCGAGACCGCGCTGCGCAGGCTGGGGCCCCCGCCCGGGCCGCAGCCCTTCGTGCTGGTTCAGTCCGCGGCCGACCGCGACACCCTCAGCGCGGCCCTGCCCCGGCTCGTCCACGAGCGGGACTGGCCGGTCACGGAGGACATGGGCATCACGCACCTGGGCGACCTGGGCGGCGCCGCCGTGCTGGACCTGCTCTCCTGGTGGGCCGACCCCGCGGTCGGCGTCACGGCCGTCGTGGTCGACGAGCCGCTGTTCGCCCTCGCCGGCGCCGTGCCCGGGCGGCTGACCGCCGTGGCCCTGCGCTTCGGCGGCGGTGACGGCCCGCTGCGCGTGCTCGGCTGGGGCGAGGGCGGCCGCCCGGACCCCGGGGCGGACCGCGTCTTCACCGGTCCGGGCGCCTGCGGCGGCTGGCCGGACCTCCATCACGCACTCCACCGCGACGAACTGCGGTCGGGCGAGCGGGTCCTCGTCAGGTGCGGTGCGGACGAGCACCACGCCTGGGTCCTGCTGAGCCGTACGGCCGCCACTCCCAGGGAAGAGTCATGATCACACCCAGGATCCGGCACTTCGAAGAGGCCGACATCCCCGCGCGCAGCGCCCTGCTGCGCGAGCAGCGCTTCCAGGCCAACCTCACGGACTTCGCCGTGGTCTCCAGCGACGAGGCGCTCGTGGAGAACCAGCGGCGCACGATCGAGCACGAGCACGGCGTCAAGCGCATGTTCGCGATGTGCCATCCCGACGGGCGCACCCTGGGCTTCGCCTGGATCACCTCCATCGACTGGCGGGCCCGCACCTGCGAGCTCTCCTTCGGCGTGCTGCCCCGCTTCCGCGGCGGCTACGGCGCCGCGGCCGTCGGCGCCATGCACCGCTACATCCGCGAGGAGCTGAACATGCGGGCGGTGATCAACCAGGTGCTGGTGCACAACACGATGCTCGTGTCCGCCGAGGACCTGACGGCGCAGTCCCAGGTGCGATGTGCTTACGATTCGTTCACGGCGGGCGAATGGCGCGATTCCTGTTATTGGGCGCAGGACGCCGAGGAATACGAGCGGTCGATGGCCGAGCACGAGGAACGGCGCCGGGCGATCGCCGCCCGTATTCGCACCGCGAGCGGGGGCGCGGCGTGAAGATCGGCATCGATCTGCTGAGTATTTCGCGATTCAAGCGAATCGCGGAGCACGCGCGTTATCGCACGCTCGTCTTCACGGAGGCCGAGCTCCGCGAGGCGGACGGGCTTTCCGGGCCGCGCCGCGCCGAGCGGCTCGCCGGGCGGTTCTGCGCCAAGGAGGCCACGGCGAAGGTGCTCGGGCGGGGGCTCGGGCAGGGGCTCGGGTGGCGGGACATCGAGATCACCGGCGACCGCTGGGGGGCGCCGCAGGTGACGCTGCGTGGCCGGGCCCGGCGCCTGGCCGACGCGAGGAGGATCCACCGGATCGAGATGTCGGTATCGCACCACGGCGACCTGGTGGTCTGTGTCGCCGCGACCGTCCCCGCGGTCGGTTCGCCGGCGTGCGCGGGCGGCGGGGAGGAGGCGGCGGCATAGTGTCCGGATCCCGCCCGGAACGGTGGGGCAGTTCGGGTAAATCGGATTCGTTACGCCGGGGGATAACCCTTGACCTGCACCAATGCCTGACTCTTTGCCAGGTATTAATGCGCCCCGTCATGGCTGAGAAGTACTGTGGAAGACGGCTGTCGCTCTGGGGAGTTGCGACGCATTCCGAATGCCGTTTCTGTGGGGGGAGAAGGCCATGCACTTTCGCATGCTCGGGCCGCTGGAGGTCGTGGGTCCCGAAGGGACGGTACTGATCACCGCCGAGCGGCAGCGCATCGTCCTGGCTCTTCTGCTGATGGAGGCGAACCGGGTCGTCCCGACCGAGCGGCTGGTCGACGCGGTGTGGGGGGACTCACCGCCGTCCACCGCCCGTGGCCAGATCCAGATCTGCGTCTCGATGGTCCGCGCCAATCTGGCCAAGGTCGGGCTGCGGGACGTCATCCACACCCGCCCCCCGGGCTATGTCGCGGAGGTCGGCGACGACGACCTCGATCTACGCGTGTTCGACCGGCTCGCACTGGCCGGACGCGCCGCCGCCGAGGCGGGCCGGCACGCCGAGGCCGCCTCCGTGTTCGCCGAGGCGCTGGCCCTGTGGCGCGGCGAGATACATATCGACAGCGGTGCCGCGCGCACCGCGCTGCAGGCTCCCGCGGCCCGGCTCAGCGAGCAGCGCCTGGCCGTGGTCGAGCAGTGGGTGGACGCGCAACTCGCGCTGGGGCTCCACCAGCAGCTCGTGGAGCGGCTGATCGACCTCGTCATGCAGAACCCGCTGCGCGAGCATCTCAGAGCCCAGCTGATGGTGGCGCTGTACCGGTCGGGCCGGCAGGCCGAGGCGCTGGAGGCGTACCGCGGCGGACGGCAGGTCCTCGTCGACGAGCTCGGCATCGAGCCCGGGGAGGAGCTGCGGCGGCTGGAGGAGGCGATCCTGTCCGGGGAACTGGACAGCGCCCCCGCCCCGGCCGCGGCGCCGAGTCCGCCGGCCGCCGCGTCCGCACCGGCCGGTGAGACGGCCGGTGTGCCCCGGCTGCTGCCGGGTGCCATAGCGGACTTCACCGGCCGGGGCGAGCTGGTGGAGAGCCTGCGCGGGCTGCTGGAGACCGGCGCCGCGGGCTCCTACGGACTGCGGATCATCTCCATCACCGGCAAGGGCGGCGTCGGCAAGACGACCCTCGCCGTGTACCTGGGGCACCTGCTCGCCGAGCGGTACCCGGACGGCCAGCTCTTCGCCAAGCTGCGCGGCCCGGCGGCCCAGCCGGTGCCCCCCGCGCAGATCCTCGAACGGTTCCTGCGCAGCCTGGGCGTGCCCGGCGCGGCCATCCCGGCGAGCATCGAGGAACGCGCCGAGCTGTTCCGCAACCACGTCGCCGACCGCCGCCTCCTCATCGTGCTCGACGACGCGATCGACGAGGCCCAGGTGCGCTGGCTGCTGCCCGGTTCGGCCAACTGCCCGGTGCTGGTCACCAGCAGATCCCGGCTCACCGGCCTGGAGGGCACCCATTCGGTCCAGGTCGACGTCTTCCCCACCGACCAGGCCGTGCAGATGCTGTGCCGGATCCTCGGCGAGGACCGGGTGCGCGGCGACCTGCCCAGCGCGCTGGAGCTGATCGACCTGTGCGGCGGACTGGCCCTGGCGCTGCGCGTGGCCGCCGCCCGGCTGGCCGCCCGGCCGCACTGGACGCTCGGGCACATGGTGGCGCGGCTGAACGACGAGCGCCGCCGGCTCAACGAGCTGACGCACGGCGGCGTCGGAGTCCGCGCCAGCCTGGCGCTCGCCTACCAGGGGCTGCCCGCGGAGGCCCAGTGCCTGTTCCGCCGGCTGTCGATGCTGGAGGCCACCGAGTTCCCCTCCTGGGTCGCGGCGCCGCTGCTCGACATGGAGGCGCCCGTCGCCGAGGACACCCTGGAGCTCCTGGTCGACGCACAGCTCGTCGACGTGGAACTCGTGGACGGCCGTCACGCCCGCTACCGGCTGCACGACCTGGTCCGCGTGTACGCCCAGGAGTGCCTGGCCGAGAAGGAGAGCACCCCGCAGCGCTCCGCCGTCCTCGGCAGGGTGCTGAGCAGCTGGCTGTACCTGCTGGAGGAGGCCCACCGGAAGGTCTACCGCGGGGACCACGCCATCCACGGCGACGCCCCGCGCCTGCCGCTCGACCGGTGGGTCGTCGACCGCGAGATCGCCGACCCGATGGTGTGGTTCGAGGCGGAGCGCACCGGCCTGATCACGGCGGTGCGGCAGGCGGCCGCCGCCGGCTTGGACGAGCTGTGCTGGGACCTCGCGCTGACCTCGGTGACGATGTTCCAGAACTACAACTACTTCGACGACTGGCGCACCACGCACGAGATCGCCCTGGCCGTCACCCGGCACCACGGCAACCGGCGCGGCCAGGCGGCGATGCTGTACTCGCTGGGCTCGCTGCACATGTTCCAGTACCAGCTGGACGAGGCCCGGGACCGGCTCCAGGTGGCCAGGGAGCTGTTCCGGGAGGTCGGCGACGGGCACGGTGAGGCGCTGGCCCGGCGCAACGTGGCCTTCACCGACCAGGTGCGCGGCCGGCACGAGGAGGCCATGGCGGGCTACGAGGAGGCGCTCGCCCTGCTCGCCCACGTCGACGACCCGACCGCCGAGGCGCACGTGCTGAACAACATGGCGCAGATCCGGCTGGAGCGCGGTCTGCTGACCGAGGCGAAACGGACGTTGCGGGCCGCGCTCGCGGCCGTGGAACGCTCCGGCGGCTTCCGTATACGCGCGCAGATCCTGTGCCGGCTGGGGGAGGCGCACCTCCAGACGGGCGACGCGGCGGCTGCGGAGAGCTCCTTCACCCGGGCCATGGAGAGCATCCGCGCCGTCGGCGACCCGGTGGGCGAGGCGCACGCGCTGCGCGGCCTGGCCGTCGCCCGGGACCGGCAGGGCGCGCACGCCGAGGCGCTGGAGATGCTCGAACGCGGCATGGCCATCGCGGAGCGCGCCGACGAGCGGTTCGCCGTCGGCCGGATCCGGCTCACCCTGGGCGAGCTGGCCGCCGAACGCCGTGACCACGTCCGGGCCCGGGACCACGCGGGCGCCGCACTGGACATCTTCGAGGAGATGAACGCGACCGGCTGGCGGGACCGCGCGCTGCGGGTGCTGGACCGGGTCGCCGGCCCGTCCGGCGAGCAGGGGCCACCGGACGGCGGAGCCGTCTCCCGTGAGGTCGGCGACTTCCTGCCCGTATAGAGGTCGCGCCCTTGCCGGCGCCGGCCGGCCGCGGCCTCGCGGGACCGTCGGGTCCCGTGGGCGCCGGGCATTGAGAGCGGTGAAAGCCGGGCGACAGCGGCCTGACAGCGGGGCGGGGGACGGTGCCCCCTCGGGCGCGAGGTGCGCCCGGGGAGCCGCGACCCAGGGAAGAGGCCGATACGGCGTGAAGCTCGATGTGTCCGTCACGGACGGCACCAACGGACGACCCGTGGACGGTCTGCCGCTGTGCCTGGAGCGGTTGGGCCTCGACCACTGGCAGCGCGTGTGGGACGGGGTCACCGGCGAGGACGGGCGGTGCTGCTGCTGCCTCGGGTCCAGGGACGCGCAGGGGACCTTCCGGCTGACCCTGGAGACGGACCGCTACTTCGCCACGCTCGGGCTGCGGCCGTTCTACAGCCACATCACGGTGGCGTTCGCCGGCGGGGAGAGCCATGAGCGGCGGGAACTGCCGGTGGTGGTGACCCCGCGCGGATACGCGGTGTGCGCCGTGGGCTGACGTGATTTAGCGCGTGATAGCGATCTGGTAGGACGTTGAGAAGGGGGCCTCGTAGAACTGGACTCACCCGCAAGGGACTTCAGTTCTCCAGGGCTTCCACAAGGGAGATTCACATGCTTTCGCTGTTCGCCTCCATGCTCGGTTATTTCGGCGCCGGCCCCGACGCCGAGATCATCTGGAGCTGACGCACGGAGAGGCTGGGGCCATGGGTGTCTCGGTCCGGGTGCTCGACTCCACCGGCGGCCGCCCCGTCCGGGACCTGGCGGTCGCCCTGTACGGCCGCGAGCGCGGCGACTGGGCCCGGGTGGCCGGCGCCTGCACGGACAGCGACGGCAGGATCGGCTCGTTCGTGCCGCATCCGCTGCCGCGGGGGGTCTACCGGCTGGTGTTCGCCACCGGCGACTACTTCCGCGACCAGGGCGCCGAGGCCCTCTACCCCGAGATCATCGTGTCCGTGCGCTACCCCGGCGTCTCGGACCTTCATATTCCGCTGTTCTTGAGCCCGTTCTCGTATTCGACGCACCGCGGCTCACCGGAAGACGACTAAACACCCCGCGCTCTTGGCGCGCGGGACGTTCGGGGCTTGCCCGGGTGCCGGGGATTCCTCGTTCCAGTACGCCAGAAAAATCAGACGGCGGCGACATCGCCCTCTTCAGCGGCGTTTTCGCGTGGCGAAGCCTGAGGTGACGCTCTCAATGGATGCATCGATGAACCCTGTCCAGGACCGGTCCGCGGCCGACGAGCCGATAGCCATCATCGGCATGGCCTGCCGGCTGCCCGGGGCGGACGGCCCCCGTGCCTACTGGCAGCTGCTGAGCGAGGGCCGGGAGGCGGTGGGCGAGGCGCCCGAGAGCCGGTGGCCGGCCGGTACGGCCGCCGGTCACCGCCGGGCGGGCTTCATCGACGACGTGGACGCCTTCGACGCCGCGTTCTTCGACATCTCGCCGTTCGAGGCCGCCGCCATGGACCCGCAGCAGCGACTCACCCTGGAACTGGCCTGGCAAGCCCTGGAGGACGCGCGCATCGTCCCCTCCACCCTGCGCGACAGCGCCACCGGTGTGTTCGTCGGCGCCATCAACGGCGACTACGCCACCCTGCACGACCGCCAGGGCGACGAGGCGGTCAGCGCCTACACCCTGACGGGCGTTCAGCGCGGCATCATCGCCAACCGGGTGTCCTACGCGCTCGGCCTGCGCGGCCCGAGCCTGACCATCGACTCCGGCCAGTCGTCCTCGCTCGTCGCGGTGCAGGCCGCCTGCGAGAGCCTGCGGCGCGGCGAGACCGCGGTGGCGCTGGCCGCCGGCGTCAACCTCAACCTGCTGCCGGAGACCACCGACGCCGTCGGACGCTTCGGCGCGCTGTCCCCGGACGGGCGCGCGTACACCTTCGACAGCCGGGCCAACGGCTATGTGCGCGGCGAGGGCGGTGCGGTCGTCGTGCTGAAGCCGCTCGCCGCGGCCCTCGCCGACGGAGACCGCGTCCACAGCGTCGTCCTGGGCGGGGCGGTCAACAACGACGGCGGCGGCGACGGCCTGACCGTGCCGAGCGCGCGGGCGCAGGAAGACGTGATCCGCGCCGCCTGCCGGCGCGCCGGGATCCGGCCCGGGGATGTCCAGTACGTCGAGCTGCACGGCCCCGGCACGCCGGTCGGCGACCCCGTCGAGGCCGCGGCGCTCGGAGCCGCGCTGGGCGCGGGCCGGGCCGGCGACACGCGGCTGCTGGTGGGTTCGGCGAAGACCAACATCGGCCACCTCGAGGGAGCGGCGGGCATCGCCGGGCTGCTGAAGGTGGTCCTGAGCATCAGCCGGCGCCGGATCGCCCCCAGCCTCAACTTCCGTACGGCGCACCCGGGGATCCCGCTCGACGACCTCGGCCTGGGGGTCGTCACCGGCGCCCGGGACTGGCCGCGTGCGGACGAGCGGCTGGTGGCCGGCGTCAGCTCCTTCGGCATGGGCGGCACCAACTGCCACCTGATCCTGGCCGAGCCGCCGGCCCCGGCCGCGGACGACGCCGCGGAGCCGGGCGAGGACGCCGTGCCGTGGGTGCTGTCGGCGCGCTCCGGCCAGGCGCTGCGCGGGCAGGCCGAGGCGCTCGGACGGTACCTGGACGAGAACCCCGGCGCCGTGCCGGCCGACGTCGCGCGGTCGCTGGTGGAGACGCGGGAGGAGTTCGAGCACCGGGCCGTCGTGCTGGGCGCCGGCCCGGACGGGCAGCGGGCAGCGCTGCGGGCGCTGGCCGAGGGCCGGTCCGAGGCCGGCTTCGCGGCGGGCGCCGCCCTGGCCGGCCGTACCGCCTTCGTGTTCCCGGGGCAGGGATCGGAGTGGCCCGGGATGGCCCGCACCCTGCTCGACGAGTCGCCGGTGTTCGCGGCCCGCGTCACCGAGTGCGCCGAGGCGCTGGCCCCGTTCGTGGACTACTCGCTGCTCGACGTGCTGCGGCAGCGGCCCGGCGCGCCCGGGCTCGACCGCCTCGACGTGGTCCAGCCCGCCCTGTGGGCGGTCATGGTCGCGCTCGCCGCGCAGTGGCGTGCCCAGGGCGTGGAGCCCCACGCGGTCGTCGGCCACTCCCAGGGCGAGATCGCGGCCGCCACGGTGGCCGGTGCGCTCTCCCTGTCCGACGCCGCCCGCGTGGTGGCGCTGCGGGCCCGCGCGATCACCCGGCTGGGCGGTCGCGGCGGCGGCATGATGTCCGTGGCCGCGCCGCGCGACGCCGTCGAGGCGACGCTGGCCGAGCACGCCCCCGACCTGTCCGTCGCCGTGGTCAACGGCCCCTCCTCGGTCGTCGTCTCCGGCCCCGCGGCGTCGCTGGCCGCCGTCGCCGAGGTGTTCGAGGCGGCCGGCCGGCGCACCAAGGTGCTGCCGATCGACTACGCCTCGCACTCCGCGGCGGTGGAGGAGCTGCGCGAGGAGATCCTCCGCGAACTCGCCCCCGTGCGGCCGGTCTCCGCGGACATCCTGTTCGTCTCCACCGTGACCGGTGAGGCACTGGACACCGCGACGCTGGACGCCGAGTACTGGTACCGCAACCTGCGCCACGGCGTGGAGTTCGGCCGGGCCACCCGCGGCGCCCTCGAACTGGGCTGCCGGGTCTTCGTCGAGTGCAGCCCGCACCCGGTACTGGTGGCGGGCGTCGAGGAGACCGCCGAGGAGGCGGGACTGGACGCGGCGGCCCTGGGCACGCTGCGCCGCGGCGAGGGCGGCCCGGACCGGCTCCGGGCATCGGCGGCCGAGGCGTACGTCCGCGGCGCGGGCGTGGACCGCGCCCTCCTCGCCCGGGCGGCCGGGGCCCGGCGCACCGACCTGCCCACGTACGCCTTCCAGCGCGAGCGCTACTGGCTGACCGACACCGGCCGGGCCCGGGACACCGCCGGTGAGGTGGCCCCCGCTCAGGTGCGCTCCTCACGCGAGCTGCTCCGCCTCGTCGTGGACACCGCCGCCGCGCTGTGCGGGGACGCCGACGGCCGCGGCGTCGACCCCGCGCTGACCTTCAAGGAGCTCGGCCTCGACTCGCTCGGCACCGTCGAGCTGCGCCGCCGGCTGTCCCTGGCCACCGGCCTGCCGCTGGCCACCACTCTGGTCTTCGACCACCCCACTCCGCAGCGGCTCGCCGACCATCTGCACGACCGGCTGCGCAGCGGCGCACAGCAGGCGCCGGCGATCGCCGTCCGCCGGGCCGGCCGGGCCCGGCGCGACGACGACGCCGTGGCGATCGTGGCCATGGGCTGCCGTTACCCGGGGGGCGTGGAGTCGCCTGAGGACCTGTGGCGCGTGGTGGCCGACGGGGTGGACGCGACCAGCGAGTTCCCCACCAACCGCGGCTGGGACCTGGACTCACTGTTCGGCGAGGGATCGGGCACGACGTACGTACGTCGCGGTGGCTTCCTGCACGACGCCGACGAGTTCGACGCGGGCTTCTTCGGCATCAGCCCGCGTGAGGCGCTGGCGATGGACCCGCAGCAGCGGCTGCTGCTGGAGACGAGCTGGGAGACGCTGGAGCGGGCCGGTCTGGACCCGGCCGGGCTGCGCGGCTCCGACACCGGCGTCTTCGTCGGCGTGATGGCGAGCGACTACGGTCCCCGCCTCGACCAGCCGGCCGGCGGCACCGACGGGCATCTGCTCACCGGTTTCCAGACCAGCGTCGCCTCCGGCCGTATCGCCTACACCTTCGGCTTCAACGGCCCCGCGCTGTCCGTGGACACCGCCTGCTCCTCCTCGCTGGTGGCGCTGCACCTGGCCGCGGAGGCGCTGCGCCGCGGCGAGTGCTCGCTGGCCCTGGCCGGCGGCGTCACGATGATGTCGCGCCCCGGCACCATCGTGGAGTTCAGCCGGCAGAACGGACTGTCCGCGGACGGCCGCTGCAAGCCGTTCTCCGCCGCGGCCGACGGCACCGCGTTCGCCGAGGGCGTGGGCATGCTGCTGCTGGAGCGGCTGTCGGACGCGCGGCGCAACGGGCACCGGGTGCTGGCCGTGGTGCGGGGCAGCGCCGTCAACCAGGACGGTGCGAGCAATGGTCTGACCGCGCCGAACGGGCCGGCGCAGGAGCGGGTGATCCGGCAGGCGCTGACCGGTGCGGGTCTGACGCCGGACGCCGTGGACGCCGTCGAGGCGCACGGCACCGGCACCGCGCTGGGCGACCCGATCGAGGCCGAGGCCCTCATCGCCACCTACGGGCAGAACCGCGCCGCCGGCACCCCGCTCTGGCTGGGGTCGGTGAAGTCGAACATCGGGCACACCCAGGCCGCGGCCGGTGTCGCCGGTGTCATCAAGATGGTGCAGGCCATGCAGCACGGCGTACTGCCGGGCATCCTCCACATGGACGCGCCGTCCCCCCACGTGGACTGGTCCGGCGGGACGGTCGCCCCGCTCGCCGAGTCCCAGCCGTGGCCCGAGACGGACCGGCCGCGCCGCGCCGCGGTGTCCTCCTTCGGCATCAGCGGCACCAACGCCCACGTCATCCTGGAACAGACCCCCGAACCCGCCGGGCACACCGCCGCCGACGGCCCGCGGGAGGACGGCGGACGGCTGCTCCCCTGGGTGCTCAGCGCGCACAGCGAGACCTCGCTGCGCGGCCAGGCCGAGCGGCTGTACCGCCGGATCGAGGCCGATCCCGCCGCCGGCCCCGCCGACGTGGCGCACTCCCTCGCCGCCCGCGCCCTCTTCCCGCACCGCGCCGTGCTGGACGGCCGCACCCGCGACGACCTGCTGGCCGGCCTCGCCGCGCTGCGCGACGGGACCGGCGCCGGCGCCGCGGTGACCGGCCGCGCCCGGTCCCTCGCCCAGACGGCCTTCCTCTTCACCGGCCAGGGCGGGCAGCGCCCCGGCATGGGCCGGGACCTGTACCGGGCGTTCCCCGTCTTCGCCGAGGCCTTCGACGAGGTGTGCGCGGCACTCGACGCCCACCTGGAGCGGCCCCTGCGGGAGATCATGTGGGCCGAGCCGGACACCGCCGACGCGGCGCTGCTCAACGAGACCTGCTACACCCAGCCCGCCCTGTTCGCCTACCAGGTCGCCGCCTTCGCCCTGCTCCGCTCGCTGGGCGTGCACCCGGACGAGATCGCCGGGCACTCCGTCGGCGAGATCGCCGCCGCGCACGTCGCCGGGGTGTGGTCGCTGGCGGACGCCGCCCGCATGGTCACCGCCCGCGGGCGGCTGATGCAGGCGCTCGAGGCCCGGGGCGCCATGGTGGCGGTCTCCGCCTCCCTGGAGGAGGTCCTGCCGTCCGTCGCCGGCCAGGAGGACCTCGTCGGGATCGCCGCCGTCAACGGACCGCGGAGCGTTGTCGTCTCCGGGGACGAGGACGCCTGCCTCGCCGTCGCCGCCCAGTGGCAGGCGCGCGGCCGCCGCACCAAGCGGCTCACCGTCAGCCACGCCTTCCACTCGCCCCTGATGGAGCCGATGCTGGCGGACTTCGCCGCCGTGCTCGGCGAACTCGCCTTCCACGAGCCGCGCCTGTCCCACGTCACCGACCTCATCGGCACCGGCGTCACCGCGTCCTGGGCCGAGCCCGCGTACTGGCTGGAGCAGATCCGCAGGCCGGTGATGTTCCACCCGGTGGTGTCCGAGCTGCACGACCGCAGGATCAGCGCCTACCTGGAGGTCGGCCCGCGCGCGGTGCTCTCCGCGATGGTCCGGGAGAGCCTGGACGGTGACGCCGTCGTGGCCGCCCTGCACAGCCGCGACCGCGCCGAGGACGAGGCGCTGCTGCGCTGCCTGGCCGAGGTGTTCGTGGCCGGTGGCACGGTGGACTGGTCCGCGCTCGCCGTCGGCGGCACCCGTGTCGACCTGCCCACCTACGCCTTCGACCGCAAGCGCAGCTGGCTCAGCAGCCGGCCGGAGGCGGACGTCGCCTCCGCCGGTCTGCGCCCGACCGGGCACCCGATGCTGCGCGCGGTCCTGGACGTCGCCGGTGGCGACGGAGCCGTCGCCACCGGACGGCTGTCGGTGGCCGACCTGCCGTGGCTCGCCGACCACCGCATGGGCGGGCGGCTGATCGTGCCCGGCACCGCGCTGCTCGACCTGGTGCTCGACGTCGCCGACCAGGTGGGCTGCGATCACGTGGACGAACTCGCCTTCGAGTCGCCGGTCGTCCTGCCCGACAAGGGCGATCTGCGGATCCAGATCGTCGTCACCGGCGCCGGACCGGCCCGTACGGTCAAGGTGTTCTCGCGCGGCGACGCCGACGCCGAGTGGGTCCGCCACGCCTCCGGCGCGGTCTCCTCCCGCGGCGCGGCGCCCGCCCGGCCCGACTGGGCCACCGCCTGGCCGCCGGCCGGCGCCGCCCCCGTCCCCTTCGAGACCGCCTACGACGACCTGGCCGACGTCGGCTACGACTACGGCCCAGCCTTCCGCGCCGTCCGCGCGGTGTGGCGCCGCGGCGAGGAGACCTTCGCGGAGATCGCGCTCGCGGACGGCACCGGTGTCGAGGGCTACGGCCTCCATCCGGTGCTGCTCGACGCGGCCCTGCACCCCTACGTCGCGGGAGCCGGCTCCGCCGAGCTGCGGCTGCCGTTCGTCTTCCAGGACGTGTCGCTCGCCGCGACCGGAGCCACGGCGCTGCGCGTCCGCCTGACGGCCGACGGCCCCGACGCGCTGACCGTCGAGGCCGCGGACGGCGCCGGACAGCCGGTGCTCAAGGCGGGCCGCCTCGACGTGCGGGCGGTGCCCGCGTCCTTCCTCACGGCCGACACCCAGGACACGGCCACCCACCTGTACCGCGTCGGCTGGGAGGAGTTTCCGGCCGCCGACGCCACACCGTCGTCCTGGGCGGCGGTCGGCGAGCCCGTCACCGGACTGCCCTCGCACGCGGGGCTGGACGAACTGGCCGCGGCGGCCGACGGCGGCCGGCGCGCCGACGTCGCGATCCTCACCTGCCCGGTCGGCGGCGGGGTCCCGGAGACCACCTCCGGGGTGCTCGCGGCGGTACGGCAGTGGCTCGCCGACGACCGGTTCGCCGGCGCCCGGCTGGTGCTGGTGACCCGGGGTGCGGTGCGTACCGGTCCGGCGGAGCCGGTGGATCCGGCGCAGGCCGCGGTGTGGGGTCTGGTGCGTTCGGCGCAGTCGGAGAACCCGGACCGGTTCACCCTGGTCGACCTGGCGGGCCCGCACGACGCCCTGTTGCGCGCGGTGGCCTCCGGCGAGCCCCAGGTGGCCGTCCGGGACGGCGCGCTGCGCGTTCCCCGGCTCACCCGCGCCGCCGACGACGGCACCCTGGTCCTGCCGCGGGATGCCCGGGCGTGGCGCCTGGAGGCAGCCGGCGACGGGACGCTGGACGGGCTGGCGCTGGTGCCGTACGAGGAGGCGCTGCGGCCGCTCGGCGAGGGCGAGGTGCGCGTCGGTGTGCGCGCGGCCGGCCTGAACTTCCGCGACGTGGTCGTCGCCCTCGGCATGGTGGAGAGCCTCGCCGGCCTCGGCTGGGAGGCGGCCGGCGTGGTCGAGGAAGTGGGTCCGGGTGTGACCGGGCTGGCGGTCGGGGACCGGGTGATGGGTCTGGTGCCCGGGGCCTACGGCCCGGTCGCCGTGGTGGACCGGCGCACGCTGGTGCCGATGCCGGAGGGCTGGTCCTTCGCCCAGGCGGCGTCGGTGCCGCTCGTCTTCCTGACCGCCTGGTACGGGCTGGTGGAGCTGGCGGGTCTGCGGGCGGGTGAGTCGGTGCTGGTGCACGCGGCGACCGGCGGCGTGGGTATGGCGGCGGTGCAGGTGGCGCGGCATCTGGGCGCCGAGGTGTTCGGCACGGCGTCGCGTGGCAAGTGGGGGACGCTGCGCGGGCAGGGGCTGGACGAGGAGCACATCTCCTCGTCCCGTGATCTGGAGTTTGAGCAGCGGGTCCTCGCGGCCACCGGTGGCCGGGGTGTGGACGTGGTGCTGGACTCGCTGGCGGGTGAGTTCGTGGACGCGTCGTTGCGGGCGCTCGGCGGTCGCGGCCGGTTCATCGAGATGGGCAAGACCGACATCCGTGACGCCGACGAGGTCGCCGCCCAGTACCCGGGTGTGAGCTATCGCGCCTTCGACCTCCCGGAGGCCGGACCCGACCTGATCGGCGAGATGCTCGCCGAGATCATGCGGCTGTTCGGCACCGGCGCGCTGACCCTGCTCCCCGTGTCGGTGTGGGATGTGCGGCGGGCGCCGGAGGCGTTCCGGTTCGTGTCTCAGGCGCGGCATGTGGGCAAGGTGGTGCTGACGGTTCCGCGTGGGGTGGATGCGCGGGGCACGGCGTTGGTGACGGGTGCGACGGGGACGCTGGGCCGGTTGGTGGCGCGGCGGCTGGTCGAGGCGCACGGGGTGGGCCGGCTGGTGCTGGCGGGCCGGCGCGGGCCGGCGGCCGCGGGGATGGCGGAGCTGGCCGCCGAGCTGGGAGCGCTGGGCGCCGAGGTGGTGGTGGAGGCGTGTGACGTCTCGGACCGGGCTTCGGTTCAGGCGCTGCTGGGACGGATCCCGGTGGAGCGTCCGCTGCAGGTCGTGGTGCATGCGGCGGGTGTCCTGGACGACGGTGTGGTCGCGCAGTTGACGGATGAGCGGTTGCGGCGGGTGCTGGAGCCGAAGTCGGGTGCGGCCGGGGTGCTGGACGAGCTGACGGCTCATCTGGACGTGGCGCGGTTCGTGCTGTTCTCGTCGGTGGCGGGTGTGATCGGCAACGCCGGTCAGGCGAACTACGCGGCCGCGAACGCCGCGCTGGACGCCATCGCGATCCGACGGCAGGAACGGGGTCTGCCCGCGGTGTCCGTCGCCTGGGGCCTGTGGGCCCCGGAGTCGGCCATGACCGCCGGTCTGTCGAGTGCCGACCGGGCCCGGCTGGCCGGCGCCGCCGGAACCGTGGCGCTGGAGGCCGAGGAAGGCCTGGCGCTGTTCGACGCGGCCCTGGCCGGCGCCGAACCCGCCGTGGTCGCCTCCCACTGGGACCTCGCCGCGCTGCGCGCCCGCAGCGGTCAGGGACCTGGGCTGGCCGCACCGCTGCGCGGTCTCGTGCGCGCCCAGCGCCGTACGGCCGCCGCCGTGACCGGCGCCGACGGAGGAGGACTGGCCGCACGGCTGGCCGGCCTCACCGAGGAGGCCGCCCGGCAGGCCGTGGTCGACACGGTCTGCGCCCAGGTCGCCGTCGTCCTCGGTTACGGCCCCGACACCGCCGTGGACGTCGAACTCCCCTTCAACGAACTGGGCTTCGACTCGCTGACCTCCGTCGAACTGCGCAACCGCCTGGCCGGCGCGACCGAACTGCGGCTGCCGACGACGGTCGTCTTCGACTTCCCGACTCCGCTGGAGCTCGCCGAGCACCTGCACGGCAAGCTGGCCGGCGCCGCGCCGCAGCCCGCCGCCGCGGTGGCCGCCCCCGCCCCTGCGGGGCGGCCGTCCGACGACGACGCCGTGGCGATCGTGGCCATGGGCTGCCGTTACCCGGGCGGCGTGGAGTCACCGGAGGACCTGTGGCGCCTGGTGGCGGACGAGGTGGACGCGCTCGGCGACTTCCCCACCGACCGCGGCTGGGACCTGGACTCGCTGTTCGGATCCGAGGGTTCCGGCACGACCTACGTACGGCGCGGCGGTTTCCTCGAGGACATCAGCGCGTTCGACGCGGGCTTCTTCGGCATCAGCCGCCGTGAGGCGCTGGCGATGGACCCGCAGCAGCGGCTGCTGCTGGAGACGAGCTGGGAGACGCTGGAGCGGGCCGGTCTGGACCCGGCCGGGCTGCGCGGCTCCGACACCGGCGTCTTCGTCGGCGTCCTCGCCAGCGACTACGGCCCCCGCCTCGACCAGCCCACCGGCGGCACCGACGGCCACCTGCTGACCGGCACGCAGACGAGCGTCGCCTCCGGGCGCATCTCCTACGCGTTCGGCTTCAACGGCCCCGCGCTGTCCGTGGACACCGCCTGCTCCTCCTCGCTGGTGGCGCTGCACCTGGCGGTGCAGGCGCTGCGCCGGGGCGAGTGCTCGCTGGCGCTGGCCGGCGGTGCGACGCTGATGTCCCGGCCGGGCGCGTTCGTGGAGTTCAGCCGGCAGAACGGTCTCGCGGCCGACGGCCGCTGCAAGCCGTTCTCCGCCGCCGCCGACGGCACCGGCTGGGGCGAGGGCGTGGGCATGCTGCTGCTGGAGCGGCTGTCGGACGCGCGGCGCAACGGGCACCGGGTGCTGGCCGTGGTGCGGGGCAGTGCCGTCAACCAGGACGGTGCGAGCAACGGGCTCACCGCGCCGAACGGGCCCGCTCAGGAGCGTGTCATCCGGCAGGCGCTGACCGGTGCGGGTCTGACGCCGGACGCCGTGGACGCCGTGGAGGCGCACGGCACCGGCACCGCGCTGGGCGACCCGATCGAGGCCGAGGCCCTCATCGCCACCTACGGCGCCGGGCGTTCCGCGGAGCGGCCTCTGCTCCTGGGGTCGGTGAAGTCGAACATCGGGCACACCCAGGCCGCGGCCGGTGTCGCCGGTGTCATCAAGATGGTGCAGGCCATGCACCACGGCGTACTGCCCGCCACGCTGCACCTCGACGAGGTCTCGCCGCACGTGGACTGGTCCGTCGGGACGGTCGCCCCGCTCGCCGAGGCCCAGCCGTGGCCCGAGACGGACCGGCCGCGCCGCGCCGCGGTGTCCTCCTTCGGCATCAGCGGCACCAACGCCCACGTCATCCTGGAACAGACCCCCGAGCCCGCCGAGGACACCCCGGCGGAACCGGCCGGGCGGCAACTGCCCGCCGTGGCCTGGGCGGTGTCCGGACGCGGCGCCGACGCCCTCGCCGGCCAGGCGGCCCGGCTGCTCGCCGCGCTGCCCGGCGCCGACCCGGCCGACGTCGCCGTCTCGCTGGCCGGCCGGACCGCCTTCGACCACCGGGCCGTCGTCGTCGGCGGCACTTCCGAGGAACTGCTCGCCGGACTGGCCGCGGTCGCCGAGGGAACCGAGGCCGCGCACCTGGTACGCGGTTCCGGCGGGCGCTCCCGCAACCGCCCGGTGTTCGTCTTCCCCGGCCAGGGCGCCCAGTGGGCCGGCATGGGAGCCGAACTGCTGGACACGTCCCCCGTCTTCGCGGCGGCGATCGACGACTGCGAGAGCGCCCTCGCCCCGCACGTGGACTGGTCGCTGCGCGAGGTGCTGCGGGCCGCGCCCGAGGCGGGATGGCTGGACCGGGTCGACGTGGTGCAGCCGGTCTCCTTCGCGATGATGGTCGCGCTGGCCCGGCTGTGGGAGTCGGCCGGGGTGACTCCGACCGCGGTGATCGGCCACTCGCAGGGCGAGATAGCCGCGGCCCACGTCGCCGGACTGCTCACCCTGGAGCAGGCGGCCGCCGTCGTGGCGCTGCGGGCACGGGCGCTGACCGCGCTGTCCGGCCTCGGCGGCATGGTCTCCGTGCCGCTGCCCGAGGACGCGGTGCGCCCGCTGCTCGCCGAGTGGACCGGGCGGCTGGAGATCGCCGCCGTGAACGGGCCGTCCCTGGTGATCGTCAGCGGTGACGCCGAGGCGCTCGACGCCTTCCTGGACGAGTGCGCCCGACGCGAGGTCGAGGCCCGCCGCATCCCGGTGGACTACGCCTCCCACTCGCACCACGTCGAGCGGATCGAGGAGCGGCTCGCGGAACTGCTGGCCGGCACCGAGCCCGGCACCGGTCGCGTACCGCTGTACTCCACCGTCACCGGTGAACCGGTGACCGGCGCCGTCACCGACGCGGGCTACTGGTACCGCAACCTGCGCAACCAGGTTCGCTTCGAGTCCGCCGTACGGGCCGCGCTGGCCGCCGGACACGACGCCTTCGTCGAGGTCAGCCCGCACGCGGTGGCCACGGTCGGGGTCACCCAGACCGTCGAGGACGCCGGCGCCGACGCGGCCGTGCTCACCACCCTGCGCCGCGGCCAGGGCGACTGGACGCGCGTCCTGACCGCCATGGCCGAGGCGTACGTGGCGGGCGTCCGGGTCGACTGGGCCGCGGTGCACGCGGGCGCCGGCGGCCGCCGTGTCCCGCTGCCGACGTACGCCTTCCAGCACCGCGGCTACTGGCTGGAGCAGGACGCCGAGGCCGCCGCGGACGTCACCGGCGCGGGCCTGGACGGCACAGGTCACGGACTGCTCGGTGCGGCCGTGCCGGTGGCCGGCGGCGACCGCTGGATGTTCACCGGCAGGCTGTCGCTGAAGTCCCACCCGTGGCTCGCCGACCACGCCGTCGCCGGGACCGTGCTGCTGCCCGGCACGGCCTTCGCGGAGATGGCGGTCCGCGCCGCGGACCAGGTCGGCTGCGCGACCGTGGCGGAACTGACGCTGCACGAGCCGCTGTTGCTGACCGCCGACGACGCCGTGCGCCTCCAGCTGTGGGTGGACGAGCCCGACGAGCACGGACACCGGCAGCTCACCGTCTCGTCCTGCCCGGACCTCGGCGACGGCCTGGACCGGCAGTGGACCCGGCACGCCGTCGGCTCCCTGGCCGACGAACCGGCCGCCGGTCCCGGCGACCTGACCGTGTGGCCGCCCGCCGGCGCCCGCCCGGTGCCCGTCGACGACCTGTACGACCGCCTCGGGGCGGCCGGTTACGGCTACGGGCCGGTCTTCCGCGGCCTCACCGCGGTGTGGCAGGACGGCGACGACCTGTACGCCGAGGCCGCGCTGCCCGAGGCGGTGCGCGGCCAGGTCGAGCGGTACGGGCTGCACCCGGCGCTGCTGGACGCCGCCCTGCACGGCATCCTCGCCGGCGACTGGTTCGCCCGGACCGACGGCCGGCCCGCCACCAAGCTGCCCTTCAGCTGGTCCGGGGTGCGCCTGCACGCCACCGGTGCGTCCCTGCTGCGGCTGCGGGTGCGCCGTACCGGAGCGGAGGAGGTGTCGCTGCTCGCGGCCGACGCCACCGGAGCGCCGGTCGTCACGGTCGACGGACTCGCCCTGCGGGACGTGGCCGAGGCGCCGCGCCCGGCCGGGCCCGCGGGCCGGCACCTGTACTCCGTGGACTGGTCCGGGAGCTCCGTCCCCGGCCCGGTCCGGGCCGAGGGCCGCTGGGCCGTGGCCCCGGGTCTCGACCCGCTGCCCGAGGAGCTGACCGCGCTCGGCGCCGCCGTGGCCCCGTACTCCCGGGACCTGCTGACGGCAGGCGGCTGCGAGGTGGCCGTGCTCGCCGTCGAGCCGGCGGGTTCGGTGGCCGGGACGGTCGCCGCGGCGCTCGCCACCGTCAAGGACTGGCTCGCCGCCGAGGCCGTCCGGGACACCCGGCTGGTGCTGGTGACCCGGGGTGCGGTGCGCACCGGTCCGGCGGAGCCGGTGGATCCGGCGCAGGCCGCGGTGTGGGGTCTGGTGCGTTCGGCGCAGTCGGAGAACCCGGACCGGTTCACGCTGGTCGACCTCGCCGGGACCGGCGACTGGGGCCCCGCGCTGGCCGCCGCGCTGGCCGCGGACGAACCGCAGGCCGCCGTGCGCGACGGCAGGCTGCTCGTGCCCCGGCTGGCCCCCGTCGCCGGAGACGGGCTGCCTGTTCCGCAGGGCGCCCGGGCCTGGCGGCTGGACACGCACGGCGACGGGACGCTGGACGGGCTGGCGCTGGTGCCGTGCGAGGAGGCGCTGCGGCCGCTCGGCGAGGGCGAGGTGCGCGTCGGTGTGCGCGCGGCCGGCCTGAACTTCCGCGACGTGGTCGTCGCCCTCGGCCTGGTGCCGGGGCTGACCGGGCTCGGCGGCGAGGCCGCGGGCGTCGTCCTCGAGGTCGGCCCCGGTGTGACCGGGCTGGCGGTCGGGGACCGGGTGATGGGCATGGTGCCCGGCGCCTACGGACCCGTCGCGGTGGCCGACCGGCGCACGCTGGTGCCGATGCCGGAGGGCTGGTCCTTCGCCCAGGCGGCGGCCGTCCCGGCCGTCTTCCTGACCGCCTGGTACGGGCTGGTGGAGCTGGCGGGTCTGCGGGCGGGCGAGTCGGTGCTGGTGCACGCGGCGACCGGCGGCGTGGGTATGGCGGCGGTGCAGGTGGCGCGGCATCTGGGCGCCGAGGTGTTCGGCACGGCGTCGCGTGGCAAGTGGGGGACGCTGCGCGGGCAGGGGCTGGACGAGGAGCACATCTCCTCGTCCCGTGATCTGGAGTTCGAGCAGCGGGTCCTCGCGGCCACCGGTGGCCGGGGTGTGGACGTGGTGCTGGACTCGCTGGCGGGTGAGTTCGTGGACGCGTCGTTGCGGGCGCTCGGCGGTCGCGGCCGGTTCATCGAGATGGGCAAGACCGACATCCGTGACGCCGACGAGGTCGCCGCCCAGTACCCGGGCGTCACGTACCAGTCCTTCGACCTGCCGAGTCTCGACGTGGAGCGCGTCGAGCGGATGCTGGCGGAGCTGATGCGGCTCTTCGAGAGCGGAGTTCTGCGGCCCCTTCCGGTGTCGGTGTGGGATGTGCGGCGGGCGCCGGAGGCGTTCCGGTTCGTGTCTCAGGCGCGGCATGTGGGCAAGGTGGTGCTGACGGTTCCGCGTGGGGTGGATGCGCGGGGCACGGCGTTGGTGACGGGTGCGACGGGGACGCTGGGCCGGTTGGTGGCGCGGCGGCTGGTCGAGGCGCACGGGGTGGGCCGGCTGGTGCTGGCGGGCCGGCGCGGGCCGGCGGCCGCGGGGATGGCGGAGCTGGCCGCCGAGCTGGAAGCGCTGGGCGCCGAGGTGGTGGTGGAGGCGTGTGACGTCTCGGACCGGGCTTCGGTTCAGGCGCTGCTGGGACGGATCCCGGTGGAGCGTCCGCTGCAGGTGGTGGTGCATGCGGCGGGTGTCCTGGACGACGGTGTGGTCGCGCAGTTGTCGGATGAGCGGTTGCGGCGGGTGCTGGAGCCGAAGTCGGGTGCGGCCGGGGTGCTGGACGAGCTGACGGCTCATCTGGACGTGGCGCGGTTCGTGCTGTTCTCGTCGGTGGCGGGTGTGATCGGCAATGCCGGTCAGGCGAACTACGCGGCCGCGAACGCCGCGTTGGACGCCATCGCGATCCGACGGCAGGAACGGGGTCTGCCCGCGGTGTCCGTCGCCTGGGGCCTGTGGGCCGAGGCCAGCGGCATGACCGGGCACCTCGGCCAGGCCGAACTGCGCCGCATCGCCCGCGACGGCGTCGCACCCCT
This sequence comes from Streptomyces sp. NPDC038135, assembly GCF_055601245.1. Taxonomy (NCBI): domain Bacteria; kingdom Bacillati; phylum Actinomycetota; class Actinomycetes; order Kitasatosporales; family Streptomycetaceae; genus Streptomyces; species Streptomyces sp. NPDC038135. The sequence continues at coordinate 363,863 of NZ_JBVJXS010000003.1, forward strand.
CGGCGTCGCGGAGGGCCTGGCGCTCTTCGACGCGGCCATGGACAGCGCCCTGCCCGTCGTGGTGCCGGCCAAGCTCCAGCCCGCCCGGTTCCGGGAGCCGGTACCGCCGTTGCTGCGCGGACTGGTGCGCGGTCCCGCCCGCCGCACCGCCCGCTCCGAGCACCGGGCCGGACAGGCCACGCTGGCCTCCCGGCTGACCGGACTGCCGGAGAGCGAGGCCCGGCGCCTGGTCCAGGACGCGGTCCGAGCCCAGGCGGCCCTGGTGCTGGCCGAGCCCTCCGGCGACGCCATCGAGCCCGGCTCCTCCTTCCGGGACCTCGGGTTCGACTCCCTGACGGCGGTGGAGCTGCGCAACCGCCTGGCCGGCACGACCGGTCTGCGGCTGCCGACGACGGTCGTCTTCGACTTCCCCACTCCCGCCCGGCTGGCCGGCCACCTCTACCAGGAGCTGGCCCCCGCCCCCGCTTCCGCCTCCGGGCCGGCGGACACCTCGCTGGCCGAGGCCGAGCGGGTCCTGCGGGACGCCGCCGCGGCCGCCGGAAGCCGCGAGGGCCTGGCCGAGCTGCTGCGCCGCACGCTGGCGGGACTCGGCGAGGACGTGTCCGCGGGCGGCGCGGACGGGACGGCCGGCGAGGAGCTCTTCACCTCCGACGAAGAGATCTTCGCGTTCATCGACGAGCAGGCCTGAGCGCCGCCCCCCGAGTGAGAAGAGTCCGAGACTGATGGCAACCGAAGAGAAGTTGCGCGAGTACCTCAAGCGGGCGACGAACGACCTCGTGCGGACCCGGCGACGCGTGGCCGAGCTGGAGGAGCGCGCCGCCGAGCCGATCGCGATCGTCGGGATGGCCTGCCGTTACCCCGAAGCGGACGGGGTCGACGCCTACTGGGAACTGCTGCGCGACGGACGTGACGCGGTCACCGACGTGCCTCCCGAACGCTTCCGCATCGAGCCCTACGAGAAGGACTACGGGGTCTACACCCGGCGCGGCGCCTTCCTGAAGGACATCGCCGCCTGGGACGCGGAGCTGTTCGGGATGTCCCCGCAGGAGGCGCTGCGCACCGACCCGCAGCACCGGCTGCTGATGGAACTGGTGTGGGAGGCGCTGGAGAACGCGGGCACCCCGCCCGAGCGACTGGCCGGCAGCCGTACCGGCGTGATGATCGGCCTGTTCGACACCTTCCAGTACGGCAGGCTCCAGACCGAACGCCAGGGACCGGTCGCGTACACCGACCCCTACCTGGTGCAGGGCAGCTCGCCGAGCGTGGCCGCCGGGCGCATCGCCTACCACTTCGACCTGCACGGCCCGGCGCTCACCGTCGACACGGCCTGCTCGTCCTCGCTGGTGTCCGTGCACCTGGCCGCGCAGGCCCTGCGGCGCGACGAGTGCGAGATGGCGGTCGCGGGCGGTGTGTCGATGGCGATGATCCAGCCCGACACCTCGTTCGTGTACGCCTGCGCGTCGTCCATGCTGTCGCCGGACGGCGAGTGCCGGACCTTCGACGCGGGCGCCGGCGGCTACGTGATGGGCGAGGGCGGCGGCATCGTCGTACTGGAACGGCTGTCCTCGGCGATCCGCAACGGGCACCGCGTCCACGCGGTGCTGCGCGGCTCGGCGGTCAACCAGGACGGGCACAGCAACGGGCTGACCGCTCCGAGCCGGCCCGCCCAGGCGGCGGTCATCCGGCAGGCGCTCGAAGCCGCCTCGGTGCGGCCCGAGGAGGTCTCCTACGTCGAGGCGCACGGCTCGGCCACCCGGCTCGGCGACGCCATCGAACTCGGCGCCCTGCACGATGTGTTCAAGGACCGCTCGCCCGACCGGCCGCTGGCCGTGGGCGCGGTGAAGACCAACATCGGCCACACGCTCTCCGCGGCCGGCGTGGCCGGGCTGATCAAGACGGTGCTGGTGCTCAAGCACGGTGTCGTGCCCCCGAACCTGCACCAGAGCTCCCCGGCCGAGGCCGTCCCCGAGGACGGCACCGTCCGGCCCGCCGTCCGCTCCCATCCCCTGGTGGAGGACGGGCGGCGGCGCATCGCCGGGGTCAGCTCCTTCGGCTGGTCCGGCACCAACGCGCACGTCGTCCTGGAGGCCGCGCCCGACCCCGCCCACGGCGAGGAACCCGGGGAGGAGTCCCGTCGGGCCGCTCCGCGGGCCGAGCTGCTGCCCGTGTCGGCCGCCGGCCCCGAGGCACTGCGCGACAGGCTGACCGGCCTCGCCGCCCATCTCCGCCAGAGCGGCGGCGAGTCCCCGCTCGCCGACGTGGCGTACTCGCTGCGTGAGGGCCGCTCGGCGCTGGAGTTCCGGCGCGCGGTCGTCGCCGGCGGCCACGAGGAGGCGGCCGGGCTGCTGTCCGGTGCGGCCGGCGAGCCCGGGGTACGCCGGATGAAGGGCCGCCCGCGGGTGGCGTTCCTGCTGCCGGGGGTGGGCGACCAGTACGCCGGTCTGGGCCGCGAACTGTACGCGGGCGAACCGGTGTTCGCCGCGGCCGTGGACCGGCTGACGGCCGTCGCCGAGCAGTACGGCGTCGATCTGCGTCCCGCCCTGTTCCCGCGGGAGGAGCCGGCGCCGGAAGCGGCGGGCGGCGGCCTCGACCTGGCCGCCCTGCTCGGCCGCGCCTCCGGCGGACCGCAGGAGGCGGACGACCCCCTGCACCACGCCGAGGTGGCGCACCCGTTCCTGTTCACCGTCGAGTACGCCCTCGCCACCCTGCTCCGGCACTGGGGGGTCACCCCCGACGTGCTCATCGGCTACAGCCTCGGCGAGTACGTCGCGGCCTGCCTGGCCGGGGTGTTCACGCCCGAGGACGCGCTGCGGATCGTCATCGAGCGGGCCCGGCTGATCGAGGCGGCCGAACCCGGCCGGATGCTCGCCGTCCCCCTCGGCGGGAGCGAGGTCCGCGCGGCGCTGGCGCGGTGCGGCGCCGTGGTGGACGTGGCGGCGCTCAACGGCCCCCACATGACCGTGCTCAGCGGCCGCGAGGACGACATCGAGCGGGTCCGGAGCCATCTGGCGGACCGCGGCGTGGCCTGCCGGCTGCTGCGCTCCGCGCACGCCTTCCACTCCTCCCTGCTGGAGCCGGCCCGCGCCCGGCTCGCCGAGCTGATCTCCTCGGTGCCCCGGCACGAGCCCACCCGCACGATCGTGTCCAACCTCACCGGCGAGGCGCTCACCGCCGAACGGGCCACCGACCCGCGGTACTGGGCCGAGCACCTGTGCCGGCCGGTCCGGTTCGCCGACGGGGTCGCACAGTGCGCGCGACTGGGCGTCGACGTGTACGTCGAACTCGGCGCCGGGCAGACCCTCGGCGGCCTGGTGCGGCAGAACACGGCCGCCGGGCAGGGCTCCGCGATCCTCGGCACCCTGGCCGCGCCGTGGCCGGAGCAGGGCCGCAAGGACGCCCGCACCGCGCTGCTCGAGACCTGCGCGCGGCTGTGGGAGACCGGCGTCGACGTCTCCTGGCCGGCGCTGCGGCCCGCCGGGGCCACGCTGGTCGACCTGCCCGGTTACCCCTTCCGGCGGACCCGGTTCTGGCCCGAGGAGACCGGCGCCGCGACCGTCGGTACGGCCGCGCCCGCCGGCGCCCCCGAGGAGCGGTGCTACACGCCGACCTGGCAGCGCGACGTCTCCCCCGGCCCGCTCGCCGTCGCTCTCGACGGCCCGCTGGTCGTGCTCGGCGACCGCGACGGGCTGGGCGCCCGCCTCGCCGGTCTCGCCGCCGCGGCGGGGACCGCGGTGCTGCGGGTCGAGGCGGGCGCCGAGATCCGCCTGGACGGCCCGCACATGGTCATCGACCCGTCCGCGGCCGGCCACCACAAGGCGGTCTGCGCCGCGGCCGCCGAGCTGGGCCCGGGGCCGCTGCACATCGCGCACCTGTGGAGCCTGGACACCCGCGACGGCGCGGACGGCACCGAGGAGGCGGCGCTGCGCACGGCGGTCTCCCGGGGCTTCGACACGCTGCTGCTCACCGTCCAGTCCCTCGCCGAGACGGCGGCCGGCCGCGAGGTCCGGCTGCTGACGGTCAGCGCCGGGGCCCTCGAGGTGACCGGCGGCGACGTGACCGCGCCGGAGCGGTCCCTGGTGCACGGGCTCGGGCGCGTGGTGCGCAGCGAACTGCCCGGGCTGCACTGGCGCGGCCTGGACCTGGAGACCGACGGCACCGGCGCCCCGGCCGGCCCCGACCCGGCGGCCGCCGTCGGCCACGAGCTGCGGCGCGGCCCCTGGACCGGGCCCGCCGCAGGCGCCGGCGCGGATTCCCTGGCCGCCCGCCGCGGCGGCCGCCGCCTGCTCCGCGGCTGGGGCGAGGCCGACCTGCCGGCCGCCGCCGGCGCCGTGTGGCGACCGGACGGGACCTATCTGATCACCGGCGGCACCCGGGGCCTCGGCATGGCACTGGCTCGGCACCTGGTCGGCGCCGGCGTGCGCAGGCTCGCCCTGGTCGGCCGTACCGCGCTGGACGGCGAGGCCGCACCGGAGGCCGCCCGCACCCTGCGGGACGTGGCCGAACTCGAGGCGGCCGGCGCCGAGGTGCTGCTGCTGACCGCGGACACCGGGGAGCCCGGGCAGCTGCGGGGTGCGCTGCGCCGGTGCCGGGAGCACTTCGGCGCCCTGCACGGCGTGGTGCACGCGGCGGGCGTCCCCGCCGGGGGCCTGGTGGCCCGCCGCACGCCGGACGCGACGGCCGCGGTGCTCGCGCCGAAGGTCCTCGCCATGGCCCCGCTCGCCGAACTCGCCGGCCCCGGGGCGCCCGAGGAGGAGCGCCTGGAGCTGCTGGTGCTGTACTCCTCCGCCGTCACTGTGCTCGGCGGCCTCGGCGAGGGCGACTACTGCGCGGCCAACACCGTCCTGGACTCCTATGCCGCCGCACTGTCCGGGCACGGTACCCGGGTGCTGTCGGTCGCCTGGAGCCCCTGGCGGCACGACGCGTGGGGCGCGGACGCGGCCGACGGACTCGCCGAGCGGGTGCGCGCCTACCGCGACGCCTACGGCTTCGGAGACGAGGACGGCTGCGCCCTCCTGGACCGTATCGCCGCGGGGGCCGAGGGCCCGGTCCTCGCGCTGCGCCAGCCGCTGGCCGACGCCCGGCACGCCTGGGCGGCCCTGTCCGACCTGGACGCCCTCGCCGGGACCACGCCCGCGGCGGTCGGCGCGACCCGCTTCCCGCGGCCGCACCTGCGCAGCGCCTTCGTGGCGCCGGGCAGCGAACTGGAGACGGCCGTCGCGGAGGTGTGGAGCGCCTACCTCGGCCTCGAACAGGTCGGCGTGCACGACCCGTTCTTCGAACTCGGCGGCAACTCGCTGATCGGCATGTCGATGGTCGCCGCCCTCGAGAAGCGGCTGGGCAGGCCGGTCGCCCCGGCCCTGCTCTTCGAGCACCCGACGGTGGCCGCGATGGCGACCGCCCTCGCCGGAGCGGACTCCGCGACCCCGCGGGACACCGCGGCCGGCGGCCGCATGGAGCGCCGCCGCCAGGCACTGGGCGCGCGCCGCGCCGCCCGCTCCTGACGGACCGCCCAGGACCCGGCGCGAGCGGGGCCGACCGGGCAACAGGCACGACCGAGCAAGCAGACAACGGCACAGAACGGAGTGGGACATGAGCGTCATCGGAGTGGTGGGCGCCGGTGTGATGGGCGTCGGCGTCGCCCAGAACCTGGCCCAGTGCGGTTACGAGGTAGTCCTCGTCGACAAGGACGAGGAGATCCTGACCGCCGCCCGCGACACGATCTACCGGAACTGCCGGATGAGCGCCCTGATGGGCGGACCGGCCCTGGACGCGGACGAGGTGCTGTCGCGGATCACCACCGCGGTCGGCGTCCCCGCCCTGGCCAAGGCGTCGGTGGTGATCGAGAACGTCACCGAGAACTGGGAGATCAAGCGTGAGGTGCACCGCGCGCTCGACGAGGTGTGCGCCCCGGACACCGTCGTCGTCGTCAACACCTCCGCCATCCCGATCACCCGGATCGCCTCGCTGAGCAGCCGCCCGGCCCAGACCGTCGGCGTCCACTTCATGAACCCGGTGCCGGCCAAGCCGGTCGTCGAGCTGATCCCCGGTGTGCACACCTCGCCGGAGACGGTCGAGCGGACCCGGGAGCTGCTGCGCGGCATGGGCAAGAAGGCCGTCGAGGTCAAGGACTCCGCGGGCTTCGTCTCCAACCGGGTGCTGATGCTCACCGTGAACGAGGCCGCCTACCTGGTGCACGAGGGCGTGGCCACCGCCGAGCAGGTCGACGAGGTCTTCCGCGGCTGCTTCGGGCACCCCATGGGCCCGCTGGAGACCGCCGACCTGATCGGCGTCGACACGATCCTCTACAGCGTCGAGGTGCTCTACGAGCACTACGCCGACAGCAAGTACCGGCCCTGCCCGCTGCTCAAGCAGATGACCGACGCGGGGCTGCACGGACGCAAGTCAGGCCGCGGTTTCTACACCTACGAGGGCTGACCGGCGTACCGCGCCTCAGTCCCGCCCCTTTCCTTCCCTCCTCCCGACGTCTCTCCAAGGAGCACTCCATGCACAACGCCGCCCGCATCCGTGACTTCATCGTCAGCCGCTACCCGCAGGCGGAACTCACCGACGACCAGGACATCTTCTCGCTCGGCTTCATCAACTCCCTCTTCGCGATGGAGCTGGTGATGTTCGTGGAGAAGGAGTTCGGCATCTCCATCCCCAACGACGAGCTGCGCATCGACAACTTCCGTACCGTCACCGCGATGGCCGAGCTGGTGGAACGCCGGCAGTCCGCCACCGTCACCGCGTAGGGGCCGCAGATGACCACCGCGCTGCCCGCCCTGGACCGCGCCGCGGTCCGGGAGTTCGTGGACGCCCACATCGTGCCCGAGGCGGACCGCTGGGACCGTGCCGGCGCGATACCGGAAGAACTGCTCGACCGTCTCGCCGGTGCGGGACTGTGGGCCCCGTTCCTGCCGCGTGAGGCGGGCGGGGCCGGGCTGGACATGGTCGGCCTGGGCGCGCTGCACGAGGAGGTGGGCCGCGGCTGCTCGTCCGTGCGCAGCCTGCTCACCGTGCACACCATGGTGTCCTGGGCCGTCCAGCGCTGGGGCAGCGAAGCCCAGCGCGACCGCTGGCTGCCCGGCCTCGCGGCCGGGCGCGTCCTCGGCGCGTTCTGCCTGTCCGAGCCGGGCGCCGGCAGCGACGCCGTCGGCATCACCACCACCGCGACCGGACAGGGCGACGGCTGGCTGCTCACCGGCGTCAAGAAGTGGATCACCAACGGCGCCCGCGCCGACCTGTTCCTGGTCTTCGCGCGCGCCGGGGCGGGCATCAGCGCCTTCCTGGTGCCGCGCACGGCGCCGGGCGTCCGCGTCGAACCGATCCACGACATGCTGGGCACCCGCGCGTCGATGCTGGCCGAGGTGAGCTTCGACCAGGTGCTCCTGGGCCCGGACGCCCTGCTCGGCCCGAGCGGTTTCACCAGCGGCATGGTGCTCACCGGCGTGCTCGACCTCGGCCGCTACAGCGTGGCGGCCGGCTCGGTCGGCATCGTGCAGGCGTGCCTGGAGGCCAGCGCCGAGCACAGCGGCCGGCGGACCGTCGGCGGCGTGCCGCTGTCCGAACAGCAACTGATCCGGGCCAAGTTGTCGGACATGGTGACCGACGTGCGCGCGGCGCGGCTGCTGGTCGGGGAAGCGGGCCGGCTGAAGGACGCCGGCGACTCGGCCACGCTCATGGCGACCTGGATCGCCAAGTACTTCGCCTCCACCGCCGCCGCCCGGCACGCCACCGAGGCCGTGCAGATCCAGGGCGCGCTCGGCTGCAGCCAGGACTCCCCGGTGGCCCGGTTCTACCGCGACGCCAAGGTGATGGAGATCATCGAGGGCAGCAGCGAGATCCAGCGGATCACCATCGCCGGCGAGGCGTTCCGCAAGGGAAGGGACTGAGAGATGACTGAAGCGGCCGGCGTCGCCGTGCTGCCCGGGAAGCCGGCGCAGGGACGCATCAAGTGCGTGGTGTGGGACCTGGACGACACGCTGTGGGACGGCGTCCTCCTCGAGGACGCCGGCGTCCGGGTCAGGCCGCACGTGGTCGAGCACATCCACCGGCTGGACCGGATGGGCGTGCTGCACTCGGTGGCCAGCAAGAACGACCCGGAGACGGCTCTGGCCAAGCTCCGGGAACTGGGCCTGGAGGACATGTTCCTGTGCCCGCAGATCACCTGGAACGCCAAGTCCGACTCGCTCAGGCGGATCGCCGAGGCGCTCAACCTCGGGCTGGACGCGTTCGCGTTCGTCGACGACCAGCCCTTCGAACGCGCCGAGGTCGCCTCGGCGCTGCCCCAGGTCACCTGCGTCGACGTCACCGACATCGACGAGGTGCTGGTCCGGGAGGAGTTCCGGCCGCGCTTCGTCACCGACGAGTCCGCCGAGCGGCGCGGCATGTACCGGGCGCAGCTCACCCGTGACGAGCGCGCCCGGGACTTCGTCGGCACCGACGAGGAGTTCCTCGCCGGGCTCGGCATGCGCTTCACCATCGCGCCGGCCCGCCGGGAGGACCTGCAGCGGGCCGAGGAGCTGACGCTGCGCACCAACCAGCTCAACTCCACCGGGCGCACGTACTCCTACGACGAACTGGACGAACTGCGCCGGTCGGACGACCACCTGCTGCTGGTCGCCTCGCTCACCGACGAATTCGGCTCGTACGGCAAGATCGGCCTCGCCCTGGTGGAGAAGACGCCCGAGGTGTGGCACCTGCGGATGATGCTGATGTCCTGCCGGGTGATGTCCCGCGGGGTCGGCATGGTGCTGCTCAACCATGTGATGCGGCTGGCCGGGCAGGCCGGCGCCGCCCTGCACGCGGACTTCGTGGAGACCGGGCGCAACCGCATGATGCAGATCACCTACGCCTTCAGCGGTTTCACGGAGGTGTCCAGGGACGGCGACCGGGTGGTGCTGGGCGCCGATCTGGCGAACCTCCAGGACCCGCCGGGCTACGTCACCCTGGAGATCCTCGACGCCGGGAGCGCCGCCGATGACTGACCCGGAGCGCTGGCTCCCGTACCAGGCTTCCGCGGGAGCCGTCCGGCTGTACTGCCTGCCGCACGCCGGCGGGTCCGCCTCGGCGTTCCGCTCCTGGATCGGCGCCGTGCCCGGCGTCAGCGTCCGCCCGGTGCAGCCGCCCGGCCGGGAGGGCCGGCATCGCGAGACGCCGTACGAGCACATGCGGGACCTGGTCGCCGATCTCGCCGAGGCGGTCCTGGCGGACGTGGCGGAGTCCGGCGGCGGCCCGTACGCCGTCTACGGCCACAGCCTCGGCGCGATGACGGCGTACGAACTCGTCCGGCGCGTCGCGGCGGTCGGCGGCCCCGCCCCGGTGCACCTGCTGGTGTCCGGATGCGGGGCGCCCGAGCTGTGCGGCGGTCTCGAGGGGCTGGTCCCGATCCGGCAGATGACCCAGCGGCAGATAGCCGAGCTGCTGCGCCGGCTGGGCGGCACCCCGGAATGGCTGCTGGACAACGAGGCGCTGCTGAACCTGGTGCTGCCGCCGTTCAAGGCGGACTTCACCGTCAAGGAGAACTACCGGTACGTCCCCGCCGCCCCGCTCACCGTCCCGGTCACCGCCGTGGCGGCGACGGACGACCCGCGCGCCTCGGTGGCGGACGTGGCGGCCTGGGAGGCGCACACCAGCGCCGGGTTCGTCCTGAACACGCTGATGGGCGGCCACTTCGCGGCACTGGAGCAGGCCGATCTGACCCGCAAGTACCTCGCGTCGGCGCTCGCGCCCTGGCGCTGACCCCGGCCCCGGACGCCCGCGGGGGGCGACCGCTCGAAGCGGTCGCCCCCCGCGGGCGTCCTGCCGTCCCGGCTCAGCCGGCCCTGACCACTTCCGCCAGTTCGCGCACCGTCGGGTGCTCGACGATCGCCGTCACCGGCATCGACGAGCTCACCGCGGCCCGGATGCGGTTGGCGACCTGGATCGCGAGCAGGGAGTGCCCGCCCAGCTCGAAGAAGTTGTCGTCCCTGCCGACCCGGTCGAGCCCCAGGACCGCGGCCCACACACCGGCCAGCGTCGTCTCCAGCCCGTCGGCCGGCTGCGCGTAGGGCGTGTTGAGCATGGGGCGTGGGTGGCGCTCGCCGGTGTCGGGATCGTCGGCCTCGGCCGGGCCACCGGTCACCCACCGGTCCAGCCGTGCGCCCAGCGACCCGGTCGACACCGCGAGGTGGCCCGTGCGTTCACCGGCGGCCAGGGCGCGCTCGAAGACCGCGACGCCCTCGCGCGGTGTCATCACCAGCTCCCCGTCGAAACGCGCCGGGTCCACGCCCCAGGTGTCCCAGTCGACGCTGACCCAGGCGCCCGCGCCGTCGCGCCGGGCGGTGCGGGCGTAGGCGTCCAGGGCCGCGTTGGCGGCCGCGTACGGGCCGAGGGCGATACCGCCCAGCACCGCGGCGATCGAGGACAGGGTGATGCGCCGGTCGGGGCAGTGCCCGGCCAGCACCTCCTGCAGGACGTGGAAGCCCCGCACCTTGGCGCCGAAGTGCGCCGCGCACACGTCCCGGTCCGACAGATGGGCCGCGCGGAAGAACCGCGGGTCCTGCACACCGGCTCCGTGCACCGCCACGTCGATCCGGCCGAACCGCTCCTCGGCGGCCGCGACCACCGCGCGCATGGCCTCCAGGTCGGCCACGTCGGCCGACACCGCCAGCACCTCGGCGCCGCGCTCCTCCAGGTCGAGGAGGTTGCGCACGTGCCGGGCGGTGCGCTCGTCACCGGCCGGCCGGGGCCGGGCGGGGTCCGCGTAGTGCTCCCACTCCGCACGGGGCGGGAGGGCGGCACGGGTGGTCAGGACCAGCCGGCAGCGGTAGGCCGCGGCCAGATGGCGGGCCAGCGTGAGGCCCACGTCCCCGAGACCGCCGGTGATCAGGACGGTCTCCCCCTCCCGGAACGGCGGCCGGTGCGGCTCCCCGAGCGGCAGCGGGACGTAGCGGCGCAGCCAGCTCTCCCCGGCGCGCACCGCCAGCGGTCCCTCGTGCGGGGCGACGGCGGCCGTGAGGACGGCGGCTGCGAGCCGGGCGAGCGCGGCGGGCCGGTGGGGTCCGGCGGACGGGTCGTCGACGTCGACGCTGCGGCAGCGCAGCCGCGGGTTCTCCTGTGTCAGCGAGGGGGCGAGCGCGGCCAGCGAGGCGTGCTCGGGCCGCTCCAGGTCGGCCCCCGTGACGCCGGCCGCGCCGGGGGTCAGCAGGACCAGGTCGGTCTCGGCATCCGTGTCCGCCAGTGCGCCGGCGAGGGCGAGCGCGCTGTGGAAGCCCAGCTCCTGGGCCGCGTCGAACCGGTCCGCCGGGTCCGCCGGGGCGTCCCGCGGGTCGGCCAGGCTCCAGGCGTGCACGACGGTGCGCGGGGCGACCATGAGGGAGGCCAGCACCTCGGGGATGTCGTCGGCGGGACGCGGGCCGACGGTGAGGTCACCGGCGTCGTCCATGCCGAACGCGGCGCCGAGCCGTACGGCCGTGGTCTCGGCGCCGGCCGCCGTCAGCCGCTCGATCAGGGCCTCGCCGCGCGCGTCCCCGGACAGCACCAGCCAGGGGCCCGCCGCGCGCAGCAGGTCGGCCGGCTCGTGCTCCGCGCCGGCCGGGCCGCCGTCCGCCGCGGGGCGCTGCTCCCAGGTCGGCAGGTAGGTCCAGGCCGACACGTCGTCGATCCTGCCGTCCGTCGGGGCCGCCGCCGTCCGGGACGCGGGGGCGGGGTCCGTCCAGTAGCGGCGGCGCTGGAAGGGATAGGTGGGCAGTTCGACCCGGCGGGCGGTGCGGGTGTCGCCGGAACCGCGGTGCAGGGCCTCCCAGTCGACGCGGACGCCGGTCAGCCACAGCCGGGCGAGCGTCTCGGCGGGCCACAGGTCCGCCGGTCCGTCGCCGAGGCGGACCTCGACGGCGTCGCCGTCCGTGTCCGCGGCCGGCCGGACGCCGAGCCGGGCGAGCGCCTCGCCGGCCTGGGCGGCCACGGCCGGCGGGCCGGGCGAGGCGGGCGGCGGCACGTCGGTGAGCGCGGCGAGGGCGGCGGCCAGCTCCGCCGCGCGGCGGTCGTCGGTCTCCGGCCCGGCGACCAGCCGCACGGGCGGGTTCTGCCGGTGGGCCTCGCCGTCCTTCAGGCGCTCCGGGTCGACGAGCGCGGCCAGCGCGTCCTCGCGGTCCCGGCAGACCACCGCGCGGCGCAGTGCGAACTGGCCCCGGGAGACCTGGAGGGTGTACGCCACGTCCGCCAGGTCGAGTTCGGGGTGTGCGGCCAGGTGGGCGCGCAGCCGCTCGGTGAGGGCGTCCAGCGCGGTCCGGTCGCCGGCCGAGAAGGCCAGCACGTGCGGGCCCGGCCGGCCGGACGGCGCGGGGCGCGGCGGGGCCTCCTCCAGGACCACATGGGCGTTGGTGCCGCCCAGCCCGAAGGAGCTGACGCCGGCCCGGCGCGGATGGGGGCCCGCCGCCCAGGGGCGGTGGCCGGTGAGCACGGCGAAGCGGTCTCCGGCCGCCGCCAGCGCGGAGTTGGGGCGCTCGAAGCCGGGGGTGCCGGGCAGCACGTGCTCGCGCACCGCGAGCGTGGCCCGGATCAGGCCGGTGACGCCCGAGGCGCGGTCCAGGTGCCCGACGCTGGGCTTGAGCGAGCCCAGGACGCACGGGGTGTCCCGGCCGTCCGGGAACACCTTGCTCATCGCCGTCAGCTCGATCGCGTCGCCGAGGTTGGTGCCGGTGGCGTGGCACTCGACGTAGCCGACGGTCTCCGGCTTGACGTCGGCGACGGCCAGCGCCGCGTCGATCACCCCGGCCTGGCCCTCGACGCCGGGGGCGGTGTAGCCGACGCGTCCGGGGCCGTCGTTGTTCACGGCGGAGCCGAGGATCACGGCGTGGATCACGTCGCCGTCGGCGAGCGCGTCGGTCATGCGCTTGAGGGCGACGACGCCGACGCCGCTGCCCATCACGCTGCCGTTGGCCGCGGCGTCGAAGCTGCGCACCTTCCCGTCGGGGGAGAGGATCCCGCCCGGCTCGTAGTGGTACCCGGCGGGCTGCGGCAGTGGCAGCGCGGCGCCGCCGGCCAGCGCGGTGTCGCACTCGAAGGTGAGCAGGCTCTGGCAGGCCATGTGCACCGCGACCAGGGAGGTCGAGCAGAAGGTCTGCACGGTGACGGCGGGCCCGGTGAGGCCGAGCTTGTACGCCACGAGCGACGTGAGCGAGTCGCGTTCGCTGCCGGCGGCCAGCAGCAGGTGACCGCCGGGCTCGTCGCCCAGTCCGGCCAGGTTGTCGCGCATGTAGTCGGGGTAGCCGCAGCCGGCGAAGACGCCGACGGGGGCGTCGTGGGAGGTCGGGCAGTGGCCGGCGCCCTCCAGGGCCTCCCAGGCGCACTCCAGGAACAGCCGGTGCTGCGGTTCCATGGTCTCCGCCTCGCGCGGGCTGAACCCGAAGACCGAGGCGTCGAACCGGTCGATGCCGTCGACCGGCCCGCCGACCGGCACGTGCCCCTCGCCCGGCCGCGCCGGGTCGACGCCCGCCGCCCGCAGTTCGTCGTCGGTGATCTGCCGCAGCCCCGGTGTCCCGTCGAGCAGGTGCTGCCATAGTTCGGTCACGTCCGACGCGCCGGGGAACCGCCCCGACATGCCGATGATCGCGACCGCGGACTGGTAGTCGGTCTCCGTCACGTTGGACCTCTTTGGTCGTGGGTTCGGTTCAGAGCAGGTGGCTGCGGCCCCAGCCGCGGGAGAGCCGGTAGACGGCGAAGGCGCCGAACACCGCTCCGATGGCGAGGCAGACGCCGGCGCAGCGCAGCGTGCCGCCGAGGTCGCCGCCGACGGCGGACTGGATCATCGTCAGTCCCCAGTAGCCGGGCGAGATGTGCGCCAGCGAGGCGGCCCAGGACGGCATCAGGCTGACCGGTACCACGGCGCCGCCCAGCGAGCTGACGACGATCGAGCCGACGTCGGTGGCCAGATGCAGATCGCCGCGACTGCGTACGACGGTGGCCAGGGCCGATCCGATGGACAGCAGCGTGAAACCCCAGACCGCGATCGCCAGCGCGATGAGCAGCAGGGACCCGGGCACCGGCAGGCCGATGATCAGGCAGCCGTACACCATCAGCACCAGCTGCTGGAAGACGAGCACCACGAAGATCGGCACGGTCTTGCCGACGAGCAGTTCCGCCTGGGTGGCCCGGGTCACCCGCAGCCGGTCCCAGGTGCGCCACTCGCGCTCCAGCAGGATCGAGTTGCCGACGATGCCGAGCGCGAAGACGGAGAACATCACCAGCGGGCCGGTGACCGCCTGGAGCGTGCTGCCGTCCAGCGCCTTCACGTACAGCGGCTTGAAGACCAGCATCAGCACCATCGGCACCACGATGTAGCTGATCATCTGGCCGGGGTCGCGCAGCCGCAGGATCACGTTGTGCTTGATCAGGACGCCGCTGCGGAGCAACACGTCAGACATGGGCCACCGCCAGGGATCGATAGAGGTCGTCGAGGTCGGGCTTGCGCACGTCGACGCTCGTCACCGGGCGCTCGGTGCCGCTGAGCAGGTCCATGAGGGCGGCGGTCGGGTCGGTCGTGGAGACGCTGACCTCCTCCTCGTCCTGGAAGGTGACGCGCACCTCGCCGGGCAGTCCGTCGAGCAGCTCGGCGCTGGTGCCGCGGGCGATGACCCGGCCGGCCCGTGCCACCGCCAAGGTGGCCTCCAGCTCGGCCAGTTCCGGCAGGTAGTGGGTCGTGTAGATCACGGCGGCGCCCTCGCCCGCCCGCTGCTTCACCACGTCGAGCAGCGCCTGGCGGGTCTCCGGGTCGGCGCCCGCGGTGGGTTCGTCCATGAGCAGCAGTCCGGGCCTGTGGATGAGCGCCACCGCCGCCTGGGCGCGCCGCTGCTGGCCGCCGGAGAGGACGCCCACGGGCCGGTCGCAGAACTCCCCGAGCCGCAGGGCCGCGACGAGCAGGTCGATCTCGTGGCGCAGCGCGGCCCGGCGCAGTCCGGCGAGACCGCCGAACAGCTTCAGGTGCTCACGGATCGTCACCGGGCGGTACAGCGCGATGCTCTGCGGGGCGACCCCGACGTCCGAGCGAGCCCGCACCGGGTCCCTGCCGCCGACGGTGACGGTGCCGCCGTCCGGCCGGATCAGCCCGGAGACGATCTCCACGAAGGTGGACTTGCCGGCGCCGTTGTGTCCGACCAGGCCGCAGATCTCCCCGGCCGCGACCGACAGCGTGAATCCGTCGAGCGCGCGTACGTCGCCGTAGCGCTTGCTGAGTTCGCTTGCTTCTAGCACGGGGGGCTCCCCAGGTCGGTCACGGTCGGCATCACACGAGCACCTCGGCCGGTGCGGGGTGGCTCAGGAACGCGGTCGGGCTGGCGGTCAGGCCGTAGGCGCCCGCCTGGTACATCACGATCAGCTCCCCCGCCCCGGCGCGAGGCAGCGCGACGTCGTCGCCGAGCAGGTCCAGGGGGGTGCACAGACAGCCGACGACGGTCGCCGTGCCGTCGGCCGGATCGTCCGGGCGGGCGGTGGAGACCGGGTAGTTGCGCCGGATGAACTGGCCGAAGTTCCCGGAGGCGGCGAGCTGGTGGTGCATGCCGCCGTCCACCACGAGATAGGTGGTGCCGCGGGACTCCTTGCGGTCCACGACCCGGGTGACGTACACCCCGGCCTCACCCACGAGATAGCGGCCCAGCTCGATGTGCACGCGTGCCTGCGGCAGCCGCGGGCGCACCCGTCCGTCGAGCAGCGTCTCCAGGTTCTCGCCGACGCGGGCGAGGTCGAGCGGCTGGTCGCGGTCGAAGTAGGGGATGCCGAAGCCGCCGCCGAGGTTCAGGTAGCGCACCGGGCCGGGCGCCGACTCGGCGAGTTCCAGCAGCAGTTCGACCGTCAGGCGCTGCGCCTCGCAGATGCTGTCGGCGCGCAGGTTCTGCGAGCCGGCGAAGACGTGGAACCCCTCGAAGTCCACGTCCCGCATGTCGGCCAGCAGCCGGGGAGCGCGCTCGGCGTCCACGCCGAACTGCTGCGGGCCGCCGCCCATGCGCATCCCCGAACCCCGCACCGCGAACGACGGGTTGACCCGCAGGGCCACGCGGGGCCGGATGCCGAGCGCCTCACCGGTGCGGCGGATGCGGTCCAGCTCGTGCGCGGACTCCAGCTCCACCATGACACCGGCGGCCACCGCGGCCGACAGTTCCGCGTCCGTCTTGCCGGGCCCGGCGAAACTCACCCGGGCTGGGGGGACGGTGGTGTTCAGCGCGTTGCGCATCTCCAGCTCGGACGCCACGTCGAATCCGTCGACCAGCCCGCTCATGTGCGCCAGCAGGGCGGGCATCGGGTTCGCCTTCACGGCGTACTTCAGGAGGACGTCGTCGGGAAGCGCCTTCCGTACCTCCGCGACCCGCTCGGTGACGAGCCGGCGGTCGTAGGCGAAGAACGGGGTGCCGCCGACCCGTGCGGCGAGCCGGTCGACCGGGATGCCGCCGACGGCGAGCACCCCGTCCTGCCGCTCGAACAGCGCGGGCCCGGTTCCGCGGCCGCTGTCCTCCGGCCCGGCGGGCGCGGGGTCCGGCACACGCCCGCCCGCATCGGCGCCGTCCTGGCGCGGCGGCGCGGTGCCGGTCGCGCGGGGGCTCATGAGGTCACCGTCCGGCGGACCGCGACGCGGTCGAACTTGCCGTTGGGCGAGACCGGGAGCCGGTCCTGGAAGACGACGCGTCTGGGCATCATGTATCGGGGCACCTGTTCCTCCATGGCGCGGCGCAGGGCGCTCTCGGTGGTGTCGCCGGAGACGACGAGCACGGCGTGCTGGCCGAGCCGCTCGTCCGGTACGCCGAAGGCGACCGCCTCGCCGACCAGGCCGGTGGCGTAGGCGGCCTCCTCGATCTCGGTCGGGCTGACCCGGTACCCGGACGTCTTGATCATCTCGTCGTCGCGGCCGACGAAGTAGAGGAAACCGTCCTCGTCGCGGTAGGCGCTGTCCCCGGACCAGACCGCGAGCTCCGCGCGGACCGCGCCGGACGCGCCGGGCGCCGGACGGAACCGCTCGGCGGTGCGCCCGGGATCGTTCCAGTAGCCCTGAGCCACGAGTGCGCCGCGCTGCACGATCTCGCCGTGCTCGTGGGGATCGCAGACCGTGCCGTCGGGCCGTACGACGGCCACCTCGGCGTTGGGGACGGCCTTGCCGATCGAGTCGGGCCTGCGGTCCACCTCGTCCGGGTCCAGATAGGTGGCCCGGAACGCCTCGGTCAGCCCGTACATCAGGTAGGGGCGCGCGGCGGGGAACAGCTCGCGCAGCCGGTCCAGGGTGGACCGCGGCATCCGGCCGCCGGTGTTGGCGAAGTAGCGCAGGTGCGCCGCCGCCTCCTCGGGCCAGCGGCAGCCGGTCAGCTGCATCCACAGCGGGGGCACGCCGGTCAGGCCGGTGACCCGGTGCCTGGCGCACAGCCGCACCAGTTCGACCGGCAGCAGGTAGTTGGCCAGCACCACGTGGGCGCCCGCGTACAGGGCGGTGGTGACCTGGCTGAGACCGGCGTCGAAGCTCAGGGGCAGCGCCGCGAGGATCACGTCGTCGGCGGTGTTGCCGAGGTAGGTGGCCACGCTCTCCGCGCCGGCGACCAGGTTGCGGTGGCTGAGCACCACGCCCTTGGGCGAACCGGTGCTGCCCGAGGTGTAGAGGATCGCCGCGAGGTCGGTGTCGATCACCCGGGCTGCGGGCTCGTCCGCCCCAGGGCCGGTCAGTTCGTCCCACCCGGTGGTCCGCCAGTGGCCGCCCGGCGCCGCGGGCGTCTCGCCGACCACGACGACGTGCTCCACCGACTTGGCCGCCTCGACCGCCGAGCACACCGTCGGACGGCGCTCGGCCGTGGTGATCACCGCGGTCGCCGCGCAGTCGTCGACGATGTGGCCGATCTGCGGCGCCTTGTAGGCGGGGTTGACGGGAACGAACACACAGCCGGACGCGGAGACCGCCAGCAGGGCGACGACCGTCTCGATGCGCTTCTCCATGCAGACCACCACCCGGTCGCCGCGGCGCAGGCCCAGGCGGCGCAGCCCGGCGGCCGCGCGCGACACGCGCCGGCCCAGCTCGGCGTAGTCGATGGTGGTGTCCTGGAACGTCAGGGCGGGACGGCCGGGTTCGCCCCGCCCGATCAGCCCGTCGACGCTGGTGACGACCGTGCCGCCCGGGGTGTCACTCATCGCCGTCCTGTTCGGCGGGCAGCACCCCGGCCACCGTCTGCCACAGGGAACCGACGGTGGCGAAGGTGTCCTGGTTGAGGGCCTCGTCCGGGAAGTCCAGGTCGTACCCCTCCTCCAGGGCGGCCAGCAGCTGGACCACACCCATGGAGTCCAGACCGAGGGCGGCCAGTTCGTCGGACGCCCCGAGCTCGCCGGCGTCGGCATAGGGCAGGAACGGCCGGACGATGTCCTGGAAGCGCGGCGGTATCGCTACTGATGCAGGCATTGATGTCACCTCGGGGAGAGTTCTGCTCCGACAGCGGTGCGCGGGTCGGCGCTGTCCGGGCCGTCCTCCCCGCCTGTCACCGCACCGAGGAAAGGTAGAAGCGGGCTCTTTCGGCGGTCTATCGCCGGTCTATCGCCGCCTTGCCCCCCGAAGCGCCCGGTTCGCCATCGCTTGTCGGCATACGTCCGTGCCGCTCCGACCGGTCGGCACGGCGGACGGTGGGCGGCGCGACAGGGCGGCGATGGCCGTCGCGCGCACCATGGCCGCGAGCCCACGCAGCACGTCAACGGATGGGCGGGACTTGCGGGAAGAGGGGAGTCCATGGTGACGTCGGCGAGCGTGCACACGCGGTTCGGACCGCCATCGGCGCTGGACGAGCACGTCATCGGTGTGTACTGCCACACCGTTCAGCAAGGGGGCCTGGAATCGGTCCGGTCCACGGCCGAGGAGCTCGGCATGGACGTGCCCGACGTCGGTGCGGCCGCCGCCCACCTGGTCGAGCTGGGCCTGCTGCGCACCGATCCGTTCGACGACGGACGGCTGGTGCCGGTCGACCCCCGGCGCGCCTCCGCGCTGCTGATCTCCCCGATCGAGCGCGAGATCTTCGCCCGGCGGGACTTCATCGACCAGCTCCGCGACCGGCTGGACCACATGGTCCGGCCCGAACCGCAGCCGGCCCAGCTGCCCGTGGGCTCCATCGACCGGCTGTTCGGGCTCGCGGAGATCCGCGGACTGCTCAAACTCATGGCCGACGTGTGCCAGCGTGAGGTGCTGGTGCTGCGCTCCCGGCAGGAGCCGGGCGACCCGCTCGACGGCTTCCTGGAGACCTGCGCCGGGCTGACCGGCCGCGGAGTCGCCGTACGGGCCCTGTGCACGCACCGCAGCCGCGCGGACTTCGCCGGTCGGGCCAAGGCGCTGCGGCTGATCGAAGAGGGCGCCGACGTGCGCACGGTGACCCGGCTGTCCCAGACCGCCGTCGTCTTCGACCGGTCGCTCGCGCTGGTTTTCGGGGAGACGGAGGAGGGCGAGCCGGTCGCCTGGCGGGTCCGCGAGGACAACGTGGTCCGGTTCCTCGGCGACCTGCTCGACCAGCTCTGGGACGGGGCCGCCCCGTTCGAGCCCGAGGGTCCCGGCTACGCGGACGTGGCCGACGACCTCCAGCAGGACATCGCCCGGCTGATGGCCCAGGGCCACACCGACGAGGTCGTCGCCCGCAAGCTCGGCATGTCCGTGCGCACCTGCCGGCGGCACATCGCCGCCCTGCTGCGCAGCCTCGACTCCACCAGCCGTTTCCAGGCCGGCGTGCAGGCCGCCCGGCGGCTGACGATCGAGGGGGCGTAGCGGCCGTGACCGAGGGATATCCGCGTTTTCCCAGCATCGCGGGCGACACCGTCGTCTTCGCCTGCGAGGACGACCTGTGGCGGGTGGACGCCGCGGGCGGCGCCGCCGTACGGCTCACCGCCCAGGGGGCGGAGGCCACCCGGCCGCTGCTGTCCCCGGACGGCGCCGCGATCGCCTTCGTCGGGTCCGGGGACGGCCCCACCGAGATGTACGTCATGCCCGCGTCCGGCGGGCCCGCGCGCCGGCTCACCCACCAGGCGGCGGCCTGCCTGCCCGCCGGCTGGGACCGGGCCACCGGCGAGATCCGCTACGCGAGCACCGCCGACCAGCCGCCCGGTTTCGGGCACCGGCTGTTCGCCGTGCACCCCGACGGCGGCCCGCCGCGGCTGCTGCCGTACGGCCCGGCCACGGCCTGCACCGACGGCCCCGACGGCGCGGTCGTGCTGTGCCGCAACGCGACCGACCCGGCGCGCTGGAAGCGCTACCGGGGCGGCGCGGCGGGCGAGCTGTGGATCCGGGACGCGGGCGCGGTGGAGTTCCGCCCGCTGATCTCGCTGCCCGGCAACCCCGCCCACCCGTGCTGGACCGGCGGCCGGGTCTTCTTCGTCTCCGACCACGAGTCGGTCGGCAACGTCTACTCGTGCCTGCCGGACGGCACGGACCTCACCCGCCACACCGGACACCGCGACTTCTACGTCCGCAACCTCCGCGGCGACGGCGAGCGGCTGGTCTACCACAGCGCGGGGCGGCTGTACCTGCTGGACCCGGCCGCCGGCGGCGGGCCGCGCCCGCTGGACGTCCGGCTCGGCGGCTCCCGGGAGCAGCGCGGGCGCCGGCTGGTCCCGGGCGTGCAGCACCTGGACGGCGTGCGGCTCAGCCCCGACGGCAGCGCCCTCGCGGTGACCTCCCGCGGCAAGGCGTTCACCTTCCCGCACTGGTCCGGACCGGTGCGCCAGCACGGCGAGGCCGACGGAGTGCGCCACCGGCTCCTCGACTGGCTGCACGACGGCCGCCGGCTGATCGCCGTGGCGGCCGACGAGGGACCGCACGAGCGGCTGGTGGTCCTCGACACCGAGGACGGCACCCTGACCGACCTGGCCGTCGGCGACCTGGGCCAGGTGACCGAACTGGCCCCGGCGCCCGGCTCGGACCTGGTCGCCTTCGCCACCAACCGCCAGCGGCTGTACGTCGTGGACACCGCGACCGCCGAGCTGCGGCCGCTGGACCACACCCCGTACGACCGCATCGAGGACCTCGCCTGGTCACCGGACGGCCGCTGGCTCGCGTACACCTGCCCTGAGGACGCCCGCACCTCCGCCATCCGCCTCGCGGACCCCGTCACGGGGACGACCCGGCGGATCACCAGCCCGGTGCTGCGCGACATGCGGCCGTCGTTCGACCCCGGCGGCCGGTACCTGTACTTCATCGGGCAGCGGGCCGTCACGCCCGAGTACGACCAGCTCCAGGCCGGCGTCGGCTTCCCGTTCAGCACCCTGCCGTACGCGGTGGTCCTGCGGGAGGGCGACCCGGCGCCGTTCGTGCCCGGACCCGAACTGCCCGGCGGCGCACTGCCGGGCGCCGAGGAGCAGCCCGGGGAGCTCGTGGTCGACCTGGAGGGCATCGAGCGGCGCGTCGTGCCCTTCCCGGTGCCGGAGTCCCGCTACATCTCCGTTCTCGGCCTGCACGGCAAGGCACTGCTGTGGTCGGTGCCGCTGACCGCCGCCGACCCGCTGCACCCCGAGCTCGAGACCGGCGGCCAGGTCTGCCTGGTGGACCTGGAGCGGATCACCCGCACCGAGTGCCTGATCCAGGTCGACGACCTGCATGTGCGTGCCGAAGCCGACACGCTGGTGTACCGCTGCGGCAACCGGTTGCGGGTGCTGCGGGCCGGGGCGCCGCTGGAGATCGAGGACGACAACGACTCGGTGGAGGCCAAGTGCTCACGCGCCACCGGCTGGGTCGACCTGGACCGGCTGCGGGTGCCGCTGCGGCCCGGCGGCGAGTGGCGGCAGATGTTCCGCGAGACGTGGCGGCTCCAGCGGGAGAACTTCTGGCACGACGGCATGGCCGGGATGGACTGGGACGCGGTGTACGACCGCTATCTGCCGCTGGTCGACCGGGTGGCGACCCGGTCCGAACTGTCGGACCTGATCTGGGAGTTGCAGGGAGAGCTGGGCACCTCCCACGCCTACGAGCGCGGCGGCGACTACCGCGAGGCGGCCCGGCACGCGCAGGGCTTCCTGGGCGTCGACTGGGACCCCCAGGACAGCAAGGCCTGGCGGGTGGGCGCCGTGCTCACCGGTGATCCGTGGAATCCGGCGGCCACCTCACCGTGCAACCGGCCGGGCGTGGACATCCGCCCGGGGGACGCGGTCGTGGCCGTCAACGGCCGGCCGGTCGGTCCCCAGGGCCCTGGCGAGCTGCTGGTGGGACTGGCGGGCCACGAGGTGGAGCTGTCCGTGCGCCGCGGCGACGGGGAGCCCCGCAGGGTCTGCGTACGGGCCGCCGAGAGCGAGCTGCCCGCCCGCTACCGCGACTGGGTCGAGGCCAACCGCAGGCATGTCCACGGGGCGTCCGCCGGACGGCTCGGGTACGTCCACGTGCCCGACATGTTCGCGGCCGGATACGCGGAGTTCGTCCGGGGCTTCACGGTCGAGATGGACCGCCCGGGCCTGGTCCTCGACGTGCGCTTCAACACCGGTGGGCACATCTCCCCGCTGCTCCTTGAGCGGCTCGCGCGGTACCGGCTCGGCGCCGAGCACGGCCGCTGGAGCGGGGAGCGGCCGTACCCGGCGGAGTCGCCGGGCGGGCCGATGGTGCTGCTGGTCAACGAGCAGACCGGCTCCGACGGGGAGATCTTCGGCCACACGTTCCGGGCGCTGGGGCTCGGCACCCTCGTCGGGCGCCGCACCTGGGGCGGGGTGATCGCCACCTGGGCCCGCCATCCCCTGGTGGACGGCACGGTGACCACCCAGCCGGAGTTCAAGTACGTCTTCGACGGCGTCGGCGGCGGGCTGGAGAACCACGGCGTGGAACCCGACATCGAGGTGGTGGTCCCTCCGGGCGCCCCAGCGTCCGCCGGCGACCCGCAGCTCGACGCGGCCGTCGGCCATCTGCTGGACCGGCTGGGGCCCGCGGCCGGCCGGCCGGGCGGGACCGGGGTCTGACGCGTTCCGGCCGACGGCTGTACGGTCTGCACGAGTTGACGTTCGAGCGTGCGGTGGGGGAGGCGGTCCTGGTGACGGGAACCGGTGCGGAGACGGCGGAGGGGGCGGTGCCGGCGCCACGGCTGCCGCGGGTGAGTGGCTTCGCCCAGTGGCCGCCGCAGGGCTCGCCCAAGAAGCAGGGCAAGGCGCTGCGGGCCGCAGTCCCGCGCGACGCGCACCGTGTCCTCGACCTGGACGCCGGCCGCCCGGACGCGGTCACCGCGGTGACGGACTCCAACGCCGGCCGCATCCCCGAGCTGACGCCGATACGGGTGGGCAGGATGGCGGCGACCCCGTTCGCCTTCCTGCGCGGCTCCGCCGGCCTCATGGCGTACGACCTGGCCCGCACGCCGATGACCCGCATCGGCGCCCAGATATGCGGTGACGCGCACGCGGCCAACTTCGGTCTGTACGGGGACGCCCGCGGCCGCCTGGTCATCGACCTCAACGACTTCGACGAGACGGTGCACGGCCCCTGGGAGTGGGACCTGAAGCGGCTCGCCGCCTCCCTGGTGCTGGCCGGCCGGGAGGCGGGCGCCGACGAGGACACCTGCCGGGACGCCGCCCGTGACGCGGTGGGCGCCTACCGGCGCACCATGCGGCTGCTGGCCGAACTGCCCGTCCTGGACGCCTGGAACGCCATCGCGGACGAGGAACTGGTCTCCCACACCGACGCCCACGACCTGCTCGGCACGCTGGAGCGGGTCTCGGAGAAGGCGCGGGCCAACACCAGCGGCCGGTTCGCGGCCAGGTCGACGGAGGAGACGGAGTCCGGCGGACGGCGCTTCGTCGACGCGCCGCCGGTGCTGCGCCGGGTCCCGGACGCCGAGGCGGCCGCGGTGGCCGCCGCCCTGGAGCCGTACGCGGCGACCCTCTCCGAGGACCGGCTGCCGCTGCTCGCCCGGCACGCGGTGCACGACGTGGCCTTCCGGGTGGTCGGCACCGGCAGCGTGGGCACGCGCTCCTACGTGGTGCTGCTGCTGGACCACCGCGGGGAGCCGCTGGTGCTCCAGGTGAAGGAGGCGCGTCCGTCGGCGCTCGTCCCGCACCTGGCCGCGGCCGGCTTCCAGGCGCCGGCGGTGGAGCACGAGGGCCGCCGGGTGGTGCTCGGCCAGAAGCGGATGCAGGTGGTCAGCGACATCCTGCTCGGCTGGACGACGGTGGAAGGGCGCGGCTTCCAGGTGCGCCAGTTCCGCAACCGCAAGGGAAGCGTCGACCCGGCCGCGCTCGCCGCCGACCAGGTCGACGACTACGGCCGCATGACCGGCGCCCTGCTGGCCCGCGCCCACTCCCACAGCGCCGACCCGCGCCTGATCGCCGGCTACTGCGGCAAGAACGAGGAGCTGGACGAGGCGATCGCCGCCTTCGCCGTCGCCTACGCCGACCGCACCGAGGCGGACCACGGTGAGCTGGTGGCGGGAGTGCGCGCCGGGCGGATCGCGGCCGAGACGGGCGTGTGACGGGGGTGGCGCGGTGAAGTACGTCGAGCTGAATGACGGCGAGGGGGAGGAGGCCGGGCTCATCGACCCCCGCCCCTACCTCGAGCGACTGCCCGCCCTCGCGGCCGAGCTGCCGCCGGGCGCACGCGCGTTCGCCACCGACCCCGGGCACTACGACTTCGGCGGCAGACGCTGTGTGAAGGACCTGCGGCCGTCGCGGGTGCGCCGCGGCGGGGGCGGGGACGTCGAGATCCGCTTCCGGCACAACTGCTTCAAGCACGACGAGGACCTCCTCGTCCGCTACACCGGTGTCTCCCGTTTCCAGTCCGACGTCCTGGGCAGCTGCGACCCCGCCTCGCTCGGCGATGTGATCCTCGACGAGATCCTCCCGGGCCCGGGCGGCTGCACCCACGAGCTGGCCTGCCGCCCGGGCACCCTGGTGGTCGCCTGCCGGGACCTGGTGGCCGAATGGGTACCGGCCGACTGCCCCGACGCGGTGCCGCGCGCGTGAACCGCGCCATGCGCGCCGCCGGGTTCCGGCCGTGGCCTACGCTGGTCGGGTGACGACCCCGGAAGCTGAGCAGTCCCAGGCACCGCGGCCCGAGGAACGGCTGGAAAAGGCCGTACGGGCAGCCGAGCAGGCGTTGATCGAGTACGAGATCGCCGTGGAGACGTTCCGCGTCGAGGTCGACAACTTCTCCCGGCTGCACGAGCAGAAGCTCGGTCCGCTCTACCTGCGCATCGAGCACCTGGACGCGGAGATCGCCGAGGCGAAGGCCGCCCGCACCGGGGATACGGAGGACATCCGCCGCGCCGAGGAGGCCCGGGCGCATGTGCTGCCGATCCCAGGCGTCGAGGAGCTGATGCACGGCTGGATGGACGGCCACGGCCTGTTCCCGGAGGCCACCGCCATGCTCACCGACCAGGCGGTACGCCCTCCCCAGCGGGTGCGGCCCAGCGAGGAGGCCCGCAAGCTCTACCGCGAGCTGGCCCGCAAGGCCCACCCCGACCTCGCCCAGGAGGAAGAGGAGCAGCAGCGGCGCGAGGAGTTCATCAGCCGCGTCAACGCCGCCTACGCCCGCGGCGACGAGGCGCTCCTCAGGGAGCTGGCCGACGAGTGGGCGGCGGGTCCGGTGCCGTCCGAGCGCCGGCCGAGCCCCGCCGACGAGCTGTACGCCCGCCTGGAGTGGCTCGCCCAGCGCAAGGAGCTGCTCACGCTGGTCGCCCGCGAGCTCGAGGAGGGCGCCATCGCCGGCATGCTGCGCCTGGCCCCGGACGACCCGGACGGCCTGCTCGACGAGATCGCCGGCCGGCTGCGCGCCGACATCGAGCAGCGGGAGTCGGAACTGGCGGACCTGCTGGCCCAGGGCTGACCCGGCCGGGCCGCCGGTCCGTCCGGTAGCGTCGGGGGCATGAGTTTTGGAGCTGGAGTGCCCACCGTCGGGGTCACGGACCTCAAGGACGACGACTTCCTGCTGGACGTCCGCGAGGACGAGGAGTGGCAGGCCGGTCACGCCTACGGCGCGCTGCACATCCCCATGAGCGAGTTCGTGGCCCGGTACGGCGAGCTGACCGAGGCCGCCCCGCAGGACGGCAGGGTGCACGTGATCTGCCGGTCCGGAGGGCGGTCGGCACAGGTCACGATGTACCTGATCCAGCAGGGCGTCGACGCGGTGAACGTCGACGGCGGCATGCAGGTCTGGCAGGCCGCCGGCCGCCCCGTGGTCACCGACGCGGGAGCACCGGGCGCGGTCGTCTGAGCTGCGGTGACCCGGGTCGGGCCGGCCGATCCTGGTGGTTGGCTCGGCTCGACCGATCCTGGTGACCGGCTCGGCCCGGCCTCGCCGGGTACGGGGTGGCCTGGCCTTGCCCGGCCACCCCGTACCTGCCTGACGTGGCCCGGCCAGGCTGGGGACGGCAACGGCCGCGAGTGGTCCGGTCAGGCTCGGGCGGCCCCGAGCGGCCCGGGCCGAGCCAGGCCGACCGGTCGGCAGGGTTGGGGGCTGCCTACGGGCGGCCGGGTCTTTCTCGTGTGCCGGGCGTGATTCCCTTTGAGCCCGCCGGCACTGGCTGATTCAGCGGTCGAAGTCCAGCTCCACCTTCTCCGTCACCGGATGCGACTGGCAGGCCAGCACGTAACCGGCTTCGGTCTCCTCCTCCTCCAGGGCGAAGTTGCGGTCCATGCGCACCTCGCCCGCGACCAGGAAGGCCCGGCAGGTCCCGCATACGCCGCCCTTGCAGGCGTAGGGTGCGTCGGGCCGGTTGCGCAGCACCGTGTCCAGCAGCGACTCGCCGTCCTGCACCGGCCAGGTGCCGCCGCGTCCGTCGAGCCGGGCGGTGACGGTGCTGTGCGCGGGAACCGGGGTGCCGGCCGCCGGGGCCGATCCCGCGTCCACGTGGAAGATCTCCTGGTGGATCCGGGCCCGGTCCACGCCCAGCTCGCGCAGCGCTCGCTCCGCGCCGTCGACCAGACCGTAGGGCCCGCACAGGAACCAGCCCGCCACCCGCTCCACCGGCAGCAGCGCGGGGAGCAGTCCCGCGAGCCGTTCCCGGTCGAGCCGGCCGGACGGCAGACCTGCCTGCTGCTCCTCCCGGGAGAGCGCGGTGACCAGCTGCAGCCGCTCCGGGTAGCGGTCCTTCAGGTCCGCGACCTCTTCCAGGAACATCGTCGAGGCGGCCGTGCGGTCCCCGCGTATCAGGCAGAACCGGGCCTCCGGTTCGCGTGCCAGCAGGGTGGAGACGATCGACAGCACGGGAGTGATGCCGCTGCCGCCGACCACCGCGGCGTACAGGCCCGGCGCCGGTTCCAGCGTGAAGCGCCCGGCGGGAGTCATCACCTCGAGCTCGTCGCCGACGTTGATCTCCTTCAGCGCGTACGTGGAGAAGGCGCCGCCCTCGACGAGGCGCACCCCCACCCGCAGTGTGCTCGGGCCCTCGCCGGCCGGGTCGGGGGCCGCGGAGCAGATCGAGTACGTCCGCCGGATCTCGACGCCGTCCGCGCGCCGCCGCAGGGCGAGGTGCTGGCCGGGCGCGTGCCGGTACTCCTCGCGCAGCTCGGGCGGGACGGTGAGGGTGAGCGCGACCGCGTCGTCGGTGAGCCGGTCGACCGCGGCCACCGGGAGCGGGTGGAAGCGCGCCATCACAACTCCTTGAAGTGGTCGAACGGTTCGCGGCAGGACAGGCAGCGGCGCAGCGCCTTGCACGCGGTGGAGGAGAACCGGCTCAGCAGCTCCGTCTCGGCCGATCCGCAGTGCGGGCAGCGGACGGGCTCGGCGTCCTCCTCGGTTCTCGTCGGACCGAGGGACAGTGTCACCGGGCCGGGGTCACGACCCGCGCGTGGGGGAGCTATGCCGAACTCCTCCAGCTTGCGGCGGCCCTCGGCGGTGATGTCGTCGGTCGTCCAGGCGGGGCTGAGCGCGGTGCGGACGGAGACCTCGCGCATGCCGTGCTCGCGCAGCACCCGCTCGATGTCCAGGCTCATCGCCTCGATGGCGGGGCAGCCGGTGTAGGTCGGGGTGAGGTCGACCTCGACCGTGTCGGTGCCGCGGACGTGGACCGCGCGCACGACCCCCAGGTCCTGGAGTGTGAGCACGGGCAGTTCGGGGTCGGGCACCGAACCGGCCAGCTCCAGCAGTTCCGCCTCCAGCGCGGTGGCCGTCACCATGACGCCCCCGGGTGGCTGCGGTGCAGGTGCTGCATCTCGGCGAGCATCCGCCCGAACGACTCGGTGTGCAGGCCCTGACGGCCCGCGCCCGCCGCCCAGGCGCCGGTGCGGGGTCCTTCGGGCACGGTCAGGGTGGCCCGGCCCAGTACGTCCGCGACGGAACGGAGCCAGTGCTCCTCCATGGCCGCCCAGTCGGCGTCCAGGCCCTCGACCGGCTGGAACATCTCACCGGTGAACCGCCACAGCGCGTCGCACGCGCGCCGCATCCGTGCGTGGCTGTCGTCGGTGCCGTCGCCGAGTCGCAGGGTCCACTGCTCGGCGTGGTCGCGGTGGTAGGCGACCTCCTTGACGGCCTTGGCCGCCAGCGGCGCGAACGGCCCGCCGGAGGCGGCCAGCTCGCCGTAGAGCAGCTGCTGGTAGGTGGAGAAGTACAGCTGGCGGGCGATGGTGTGGGCGAAGTCGCCGTTCGGCTGCTCGACGAGCTGGAGGTTGGTGAACGCCCGCTCCTCGCGCAGATAGGCGAGCTCGTCCTCGTCACCGGCCATGGACAGCAGGACGCGGGCCTGGCCGAGCAGATCGAGGGCGATGTTGGCGAGGGCGACCTCCTCCTCCAGGACGGGGGCGTGCCCGGCCCACTCCCCCAGGCGGTGGGAGAGCACCAGGGCGTCGTCGCCGAGGGCGAGCGCGGCGGTGGCGGGGACGGTGGCGGTCACAGGTGCTTCACCCCTTCCGGGATCTCGTAGAAGGTCGGGTGCCGGTAGGGCTTGTCGGCGGCCGGCTCGAAGAACGGGTCCTTCTCGTCGGGGGAGGACGCGGTGATCGCGGTGGCGGGCACGACCCAGATCGAGACGCCCTCGCCGCGCCGGGTGTACAGGTCGCGGGCGTTGCGCAGGGCCAGCTCGGCGTCGGGCGCGTGCAGGCTGCCGGCGTGGGTGTGGGAGAGGCCGCGGCGGGAGCGCACGAAGACCTCCCACAGGGGCCAGTCGGTGTCGGTCATCCTCGTGTCTCTCCCGTTCCGCCGGTGCTGCCGGTGTGCTTGGCCGCGTACGCCGCGGCCGCCTCGCGCACCCACGCGCCCTCTTCGTGTGCGCGCCTGCGCTGGGTGATGCGCTGTTCGTTGCAGGGGCCGTTGCCCTTGAGCACGTCCCAGAACTCGGTCCAGTCGATGGCGCCGAAGTCGTGGTGTCCCCGCTCCTCGTTCCAGCACAGGTCCGGGTCGGGGAGGGTGAGGCCGAGGGATTCGGCCTGGGGCACGCAGATGTCGACGAAGCGCTGACGCAGCTCGTCGTTGGAGTGGCGCTTGATCTTCCACTCCATGGACTGGGCCGAGTGCTGGGAGGCGTCGTCCGGCGGGCCGAACATCATCAGGGACGGCCACCACCAGCGGTCCACCGCGTCCTGGGCCATGGCGTGCTGCTCGGGGGTGCCGTTGCTGAGCGCCAGCAGCAGTTCGTAGCCCTGCCGCTGGTGGAAGGACTCCTCCTTGCAGACGCGCACCATCGCGCGGGCGTACGGCCCGTAGGAGCAGCGGCACAGGGGCACCTGGTTGGTGATGGCGGCGCCGTCCACCAGCCAGCCGATGGCGCCGACGTCGGCCCAGGTCAGGGTGGGGTAGTTGAAGATCGACGAGTACTTCTGGCGACCGCTGTGCAGCTTGTCGAGCAGTTCGTCACGGCTGGCGCCGAGGGTCTCGGCCGCGCTGTAGAGGTACAGACCGTGGCCCGCCTCGTCCTGGACCTTGGCCATCAGGATCGCCTTGCGGCGCAGCGAAGGCGCGCGGGTGATCCAGTTGGCCTCCGGCTGCATGCCGATGATCTCGGAGTGCGCGTGCTGGGCGATCTGCCGGACGAGCGTCGCGCGGTAGGCGTCCGGCATCCAGTCGCGGGGCTCGATGCGTTCGTCGGCGGCCACGGCCGCGTCGAAGGCGTGCTGGAACTCCGCCGGTGCTCCGGCGGCGTCCGGTGCGCCGACGCCGTCTGTGCGTGCCGTGCGGTGCGCGGCTGCTGTGGCCATGCGGTCCCCCTGACCTCGGGCTCTGCTGTGAACACTGTCCCGACCGATCGTTCGGTCCGTGCGGAATCAATGGTGTGCCGGGCCGGTGCCGCTGTCAACCGCTGTGGAAAACCCCGCCGACGTCCTGTGGACGACGTGCCGGACGACGCCGGGTGCCCCTTCCGGGCGAGGTCCCCGCGCAGGTCGCCGGACGGTCCCGGGCAGGTTCCACGGCGGACCCGCACGGACGACGTGGTGATGGCCACGGCCTCCGATGGTTCCCCGGGGCTGCGCCCGGTGGGCACGGCTGAGTACCGTTCCGTGCGGGCGCCGAGCGGTGGCGCCCGTGAACCATGCGGCGCCTGTGGCGGGCGGCCGTACGACGTCGGCGGAAATCGGGGATCGGGGCGGAATGGACGCGTACGACGAGGATTCGCACGACCGGCGGGGGCCGGACGGGTCGAAGGGGGCGCGTCTCCCGGACGACGGCGCACTCGGCCACGAGCCGCCGGGCGCCGACGGGCAGGACGGCGGCCCCTCGGCCACCGGTGCGGCCACGGACGAGCCACTGGCCCAAGGCGCGGAGGGGAAGCCGGCCGAAGGTGTGGAGACGAAGCCGGCCGAAGGCAGGGAAGGCGAGCCGGCCGACGACGCGGTGGGCGACGAGCCGGCCGTGGGCAAGGACGCGGACGAGTCCTCGGCCGTCGGCCCGCATCCGGCCGGGCGGCCGCTCGCGGCCCCGGGCCTCGACGCCGACGCCGACGCCGACGCCGAGCAGGCGGTGGCCCCGACCGCTCCGCCCCGTACCGGCGTCGCCGCCCTCTCCCCCCGTTACCAGTTCGGAGCGGCGGTGGCGCTCGCGGCCGTCGCCGTCACCGCCTGCGTGCACCTGGGGATGGTGTTCCTGAGCCTCGCGCCCGCGAACACGGTGACCAAGCAGCACGGCAAGGCGATCGAGGACTGGGTGTACCCGGAGTTCGAGCAGAACTGGAAGCTGTTCGCCCCCAATCCGTTGCAGCAGAACATAGCCGTGCAGGTCCGCGCCGAGGTGCGGATGAAGGACGGTGACCTGCGGACCACCGGCTGGCGGGACCTCTCCGCGCGCGACGGCGCCGCGATCGACGGCAACCTGCTGCCGAGCCACACCCAGCAGAACGAGCTGCGCCGCGCCTGGGACTTCCTCGTCGCCACGCACGGCACGGACAACCGGCCGGTGGGCCTGCGGGGCGCGCTGTCCGAGACCTACATGCGCCGGATCGTGACGATGCGCCTGAACAAGGAGGACGCGATCGGCCGCGAGGGAGTGGTCCAGCGCGTGCAGGTCCGATCCCGCACCACCAATGTGCAGCCGCCCGTGTGGAGCCGAGAACGGTTCTCCAGCAAGCCCGTCTACCGCGTACTGCCCTGGTGGACCGTGACCGCCGACGAGGCCGCGGGAGGTGTGGCGTGAACAGTCTTTCCCTGACGCTCTCGCGGGGCATCGCCCGCGTCACCGAGTCGGCGCTCGGCCGGTACCAGAGCGCCGTGATCCGCATCGGCTTCTCCGCAACCTGGCTGCTGTTCCTGCTGCGTGAGTTCCCCCATCGCCGGGAGATGTACGGGCCCGACGGCCCCTGGGGCTGGGACCTCGGCCGGCAGCTCACCGACGAGAACCACGCCTTCACGGCCCTGAGGTGGTCCGGCGCGGGCGCCTGGTTCGAGATCTTCTACGTGCTGGCGATCCTCGCCACGGCGGCGCTGCTGCTCGGCTGGCGCACCCGGACCGCCTCCGTGCTGTTCATGGTGGGCGTGCTGTCCCTGCAGAACCGCAGCGTCTTCATGGGCGACGGCGGCGACAACGTCCTGCATCTGATGGCCTTCTACCTGGTGTTCACCCGCTGCGGTCAGGTGTGGTCGCTCGACGCCCGGCGGGCGCACCGCGAGGCCGCGGCACGCGCGCGTGGAGAGCGGGTCCGCCCCGACCGGCTGGGGCCGGTGCTGTGGGCGGTGCTGGGCCTGGTGCTCGCCGGTGTGACGCTGACGGGCCTGCTGTTCGACAACGGCTGGCTGGTGCCGTCGCTGCTGTGGACGGTCTGGGCCGTGCTCGGCCTGTGGGCGGCGGTACGGCGTTGGGCGAGGTCCGAGGAGCCGCGGATCCTGCTGGACGTGATCGCCAACGTGCTGCACAACGCCGCTCTGTTCGTGATCATGGCCGAGGCCTGCCTGATCTACGCGACGGCCGGCTGGTACAAGATCCAGGGCTCCCGCTGGCAGGACGGCACCGCCGTCTACTACCCGCTCCACCTGGACTACTTCTCGCCCTGGCCGGCCCTGGCCGACCTGATGTCCTCCAGCGGCACGATCATGATGGTCGTCACCTACGGCACGGTCATGGTGCAGGTCGCCTTCCCGTTCACGCTGTTCAACCGGCGGGTGAAGAACGTCCTGCTGGTGCTGATGATGCTCGAGCACGCGGTGATCGCGGTCGTCCTCGGGCTGCCGTTCTTCTCGCTGGCCATGATCACGGCGGACGCCGTCTTCCTGCCGACGTCCGTACTGCTGCTGATCGGCGGCTGGGCGGCACGCGCGCGCGAGCGGATGGTGCGGCGCGGCCGGGACGGGGACACCGTGCTGCCGGGGCCGCGCGCCTCCGGGGAGAGCGACCCGGCGCCGGCCGAGGAGCCCGCGCCCGGCCGCGTAGGGTTCAGCGCATGACCGATCCCCTGGCCGGCTGGCGTGCGAGCGCCGGTACCGCCGTGCTGCTGGACGGCTTCCACGCCCTCAAGCACGCGCTGCGCTTCGGCGCCCGGGTACCGGTGGCGGTCACCCCCGACCGACGGGCGGCCCTCGCCCTCGCCGAGGAGCTGGCCGGGGACGTCAGGGACACCCTGGACGAGCTGCTGACCGAGGTGCCCCAGGCGACGTACGCCTCGCTTGTGCCCCGGCCCCATCCCACCGGGGTGGCGGCGCTGGCCGTGCGGCCGTCCCGGGAGGCCAATCTGCGCTCGCTGGCCCGTACGCCCCGCCCGGCGCCCGTCGTGGTCCTCGACAACCCGCGCAACCTCGGCAACGCGGGCGCCGTGATCCGGCTGGCCGCCGGTTTCGGGGCGGCCGGGGTGGTCACCACGGGCACGCTCGACCCCTGGCATCCCACCGTGGTGCGCGGCGGTGCGGGGCTGCACTTCGCGACGGCGGTGGAGCGGCTCGGCGTAGACGAGCTCCCCGCCGGGCCGCTGTTCGCCCTCGACCCGGAGGGCGAGGACATCCGGGGCGTCACGCTGCCCGACGACGCCGTGCTGGCCTTCGGCTCGGAGCGCAGCGGCCTGTCGCCGGAGGTGCGCGAGCGGGCCGACCGTCTGCTGGCGCTGCCGATGCGGCCGCAGGTCTCCAGTTACAACCTGGCCACCAGTGTGGCCATGACGCTGTACCACTGGAGTGCCACCGGGGGCGCGGCGACGGCGCCCCCGGTGGTCACGGAGTCCTAGGCCTCGCGGCGGACCTCCACCACCCGGAAGCGGTTGGCCACGAACGCGCCGTCGGTGAGGGCCGCGTTCGCCGCCGGGTTGCCGCCCGAGCCGTGGAAGTCGGAGAAGGCGGCCGTCTGGTTGACGTACACCCCACCGGTCAGGTTGAGCGACAGCTGGGCGGCCTCCTCCAGGCAGACCTCCTCAATGGCCCGCTCGGCCTCCGGGTCGGTGGTGTACGCGCCGACTGTCATCGCGCCCTTCTCGCGGACCGTGCGGCGCAGCAGCTCCACAGCGTCGGCCACCGAGTCGACCGCGACGGCGAAGGAGACGGGGCCGAAGCACTCGCTCATGTAGGCGGCCTCGTCCTCCGTCCCTTCCCAGAACTTCCGCGCGCCGTCCAGCTTGACGATCACCGGGGTGCGGACCACCGCGCCCGGGAAGTCCGGGTTGGTGATCTCCCGGGAGGCCAGGGCGACCTCGCCGAGGCCGGCGGCCGCCTCCAGTCGGGCCTTCACGTCCGGGTTGACGATCGCGCCCAGCAGGGCGTTCGCCCGGGCGTCGTCGCCGAGCAGGCCGTCGACGGCGCGGGCGAGGTCGGCGGTCACCTCGTCGAAGGTCTTGTGGCCCTGGTCGGTGCGGATGCCGTCCCGCGGGATCAGCAGGTTCTGCGGGGTCGTGCACATCTGGCCGCTGTACAGGGACAGCGAGAAGGCCAGGTTGGAGAGCATGCCCTTGTAGTCGTCGGTGGACTCCACGACGACCGTGTTGACGCCGGCCTTCTCCGTGTAGACCTGCGCCTGGCGGGCGTTGGCCTCCAGCCAGTCGCCGAAGGACGTCGACCCCGTGTAGTCGATGATGCGGATCTCGGGGCGGGTGGCGAGGGTCTTGGCGATGCCCTCGCCGGGGCGCTCGGCGGCCAGTGCCACGAGGTTCGGGTCGAATCCGGCCTCGGTGAGCACCTCCCGCGCGATCCGCACGGTCAGCGCGAGCGGCAGTACCGCGTGCGGGTGCGGCTTGACCAGGACCGCGTTGCCGGTGGCCAGCGAGGCGAACAGACCCGGGTAGCCGTTCCAGGTCGGGAAGGTGTTGCAGCCGATGACCAGGCCGATGCCGCGCGGGACGGGCGTGAACCGCTTGGTCAGCGCGAGCGGGTCGCGCTTGCCCTGCGGCTTGGTCCACTCGGCGGCGTCGGGGGTGCGGACCTGCTCCACGTACGCGTACGCCACCGCTTCCAGGCCGCGGTCCTGGGCGTGCGGGCCGCCTGCCTGGAGCGCCATCATGAAGGCCTGCCCGCTGGTGTGCATGACCGCGTGCGCGAACTCGTGCGTCCGGTCGCTGATCCGCTTGAGGATCTCCAGGCAGACCACCGCGCGCGTCTCCGCGCCCGCGTCGCGCCAGGCGCGCTGTCCGGCCTTCATCGCCGGCAGCAGCACGTCGGGGTCGGCGTGCGGGTAGGTCACGCCGAGCTCGATGCCGTAGGGCGAGACCTCGCCGCCGACCCAGTCGTCCGTGCCGGGCTGGCCGAGATCGATGCGGGTGCCGAGGACGGCGTCGAAGGCGGCCTTGCCGGCCGCCGCGTCCAGGCTGCCCTGCTCCCCGTACGCCTTGGGGTGCTCGGGGTGCGGGGACCAGTACGCGCGCGTGCGGATCGCTTCCAGGGCCTGGTCCAGCGTGGGCCGGTGCCTGGCGATCAGGTCGTGCGCGGTCAGTTCGGCGGCCATGCGGGACCAACTCCTCGTCTCAGGAACTCTTCCTCGAGTTCATGACCTGGGCGGAAACAGAGGCAGGAACGGGCGGACAGGGCTAGAGTAACCGAACGATCGGTCGGGACAAGGGGGCCTGCCGCATCTGTGGACAACCCCGTGCGGGAGGATCGCGCACATGACAGCACTCGACCTCAGCAGCCCCGTGGCCGTCGTCGGCACCGGCACCATGGGCCAGGGCATCGCCCAGGTCGCGCTGGTGGCCGGCCACCCCGTGCGGCTCCACGACGCCCTGCCCGGGCGGGCTCGGGAGGCGGCCGACGCGATCGGCGCCCGCCTCGACCGGCTCGTGGAGAAGGACCGGCTCACCGCCGCCGAGCGGGACGCGGCCCGTGCCCGGCTGACCCCAGCCGAGAGCCTCGCCGAGCTGGCCGACTGCGCGCTGGTCGTGGAGGCGGTCCTGGAGCGGCTGGAGGTCAAGCAGCGGCTCTTCGGCGAGCTGGAGGACATCGTCTCCGAGGACTGCCTGCTCGCCACCAACACCTCCTCGCTGTCGGTGACGGCCATCGGCGGCGCCCTGCGCAACCCGGGCCGTTTCCTGGGCCTGCACTTCTTCAACCCGGCCCCGCTGCTGCCGCTGGTCGAGGTCGTCTCCGGGTTCGCCACCGACGTCACGTCGGCCACGCGCGCGTACGAGACCGCGCGTGCCTGGGGCAAGATCCCGGTGGCGTGCGCGGACACCCCCGGTTTCATCGTCAACCGCATCGCCCGGCCGTTCTACGCCGAGGCGTTCGCGGTGTACGAGGCCCAGGCGGCCGACCCCGCCACCATCGACGCCGTCCTGCGTGAGAGCGGCGGCTTCCGGATGGGCGCGTTCGAGCTGACCGACCTGATCGGGCAGGACGTCAACGAGTCCGTCACCCACTCGGTGTGGCAGTCCTTCTTCCAGGACGTCCGCTTCGCGCCCTCCCTCGCCCAGCGCCGCCTGGTGGAGTCCGGCCGCCTCGGCCGCAAGGCGGGGCACGGCTGGTACGACTACGCCGAGGGCGCCGAGCGCCCCGAGCCGCACACCGCCGAGAAGCGGCAGCCGCCCGCCCACGTCACCGCGGAGGGCGGACTCGGCCCCGCTGCCGAGCTGCTCACCATGATCCGCGAGGCGGGCATCCAGGTCCGCGAGGAGGACGAGGACCACGGCACCCGCCTGGTGCTGCCGAGCGGCGGCCAGCTGGTGCTCGCCGACGGCCAGACCTCCGTGGAGTTCCGCGACGTCGTCTACTTCGATCTCGCCCTCGACTACCGCCGGGCCACCCGCATCGCCCTGTCCGCCTCCCAGGACACCTCGCCGGCGACCCTGGCCGAGGCCACCGGCCTCTTCCAGGCGCTCGGCAAGGACGTCAGCGTCATCGGCGACGTCCCCGGAATGATCGTCGCCCGTACGGTCGCCCGGATCGTGGACCTCGCCCACGACGCCGTCGCCAAGGGCGTGGCCACCGAGGAGGACATCGACACCGCGATGCGCCTGGGCGTCAACTACCCGCTGGGCCCCTTCGAGTGGAGCCGCAGGCTCGGCCGCGGCTGGGCCTACGACCTCCTGGACGACCTGCACCTGCGCGACCCCTCCGGCCGTTACGCGCCGTCCCTCGCGCTCTACCGTCACGCGTACGCCACCGACAAGCGGGAGGGCACCCCATGACCACCGCCAAGCGCGACACGTACACCCCCGAGACGCTGCTCTCGGTCGCCGTGCAGGTCTTCAACGAGCGCGGTTACGACGGCACCTCCATGGAGCACCTGTCCCGGGCCGCGGGCATCTCCAAGTCGTCGATCTACCACCACGTCAGCGGCAAGGAGGAGCTGCTGCGGCGGGCCGTCAGCAGGGCGCTGGACGGACTGTTCGGGATCCTCGAGGAGGAGCCCGCGCGCGTGGGGCGGTCCGCCGACCGGCTGGAGCACGTGGTGCGGCGCATGGTCGAGGTGCTCATATCGGAGCTGCCGTACGTGACGCTGCTGCTGCGGGTGCGCGGCAACACCGAGACCGAGCGCTGGGCGCTGGAGCGGCGCCGCGACTTCGACCACCGGGTCGCCGCCCTGCTGAAGGCCGCGGCCGCCGACGGGGACGTACGCGCCGACGTGGAGGGGCGCCTGGCCACCCGTCTGGTCTTCGGAATGATCAACTCCATCGTGGAGTGGTACCGGCCCGACAGCCGGGGCGTCAGCGGCCGCGAGGTGGCCGACGCCGTGGTCCGGCTCGCCTTCTCGGGCCTGCGGCAGGCCTGATCTCCGGGCCCGAGCCCGCCGGGCCGCTCCCGGCGCCACGCCCCCGCCTGCCTCCGGCTCCGAGCCCCCGGCTCCGAGCCCGGGTCCGCCGCCCGCGCGTCCGGTGATCAGGCCTCCGGCTCGGTGTCCTCCTCCTCGAACACCAGCAGCGTGCGGGTGCTGAGCACCTCCGGGATCGCCTGGAGCCGGGTGAGCACCAGCTCGCGCAGCGTCCTGTTGTCCGGCGTGTGCACCAGCAGCAGGACGTCGAAGTCGCCGCCCACCAGGGCGATGTGCGAGGCGCCGGGCAGCTGCCTGAGCTGTTCGCGGACCGTGCGCCAGGTGTTCTGGACGATCTTCAGCGTGATGTACGCGGAGGTGCCGTGACCCGCCCGTTCGTGGTCCACCCGGGCGCTGAACCCCCTGATCACCCCGTCGTCGATCAACCGGTTGATGCGGGCGTAGGCGTTGGCCCGGGAGACGTGGACGCGTTCGGCGACGGACCGTATGGAGGCGCGGCCGTCCGCCTGCAGGATCTTCAGGATGTCCTGGTCGATCGCGTCCAGCGGGCGGGCCGGCGGGACGGCGCCGTCCTGCGGCCCGTCGGCCATTTGTTCAGCTGCCATGTCCCCCCGCTTCACCGCCGTGGACGTCCTGCATTCATTGCAGGTTGTGGAGAACCGTTTGTCCACAGCCTGCCGGGGCCTGTAGCCAAAATGTGCCGGCGACCGAACAATCGGTAGGTGAGGCGGGTCACAGCCGACACGCCTCCCGTAGCCGCTCCCACGAGGAGGTGCCGTCATGACGGTCATGGAGCAGCGAGGCGCGTACCGGCCATCGCCGCCGCCCGCCTGGCAGCCCCGCATGGACCCCGCGCCGCTGCTGCCCGACGCCGAGCCATACCGCGTCCTCGGCACCGAGGCGGCCGCGAAGGCCGATCCGGACCTGCTGCGCCGGCTGTACGCCCAGCTGGTGCGCGGCCGCCGCTACAACACCCAGGCCACCGCGCTGACCAAGCAGGGGCGCCTCGCCGTCTACCCCTCCACCACCGGCCAGGAGGCCTGCGAGGTCGCCGCCGCCCTGGCCCTGGAGGAGCGCGACTGGCTGTTTCCCAGTTACCGCGACACCCTCGCCGTCGTCGCCCGGGGCGTGGACCCGGTCGAGGTGCTCACGCTGCTGCGCGGCGACTGGCACAACGGCTACGACCCCCGGACCCACCGGGTGGCCCCGCTCAGCACCCCGCTGGCCACCCAGCTCCCGCACGCCGTCGGCCTCGCGCACGCCGCCCGCCTCAAGGGCGACGACGTGGTCGCGCTGGCCATGGTCGGCGACGGCGGCACCAGCGAGGGCGACTTCCACGAGGCCCTGAACTTCGCCGCCGTCTGGCAGGCGCCGGTGGTGTTCCTGGTGCAGAACAACGGCTTCGCCATCTCCGTCCCGCTCGCCAAGCAGACCGCGGCGCCCTCCCTGGCCCACAAGGCCGTCGGCTACGGCATGCCGGGCCGGCTGGTCGACGGCAACGACGCGGCCGCCGTGCACGAGGTCCTCGGCGACGCCGTACGGCGGGCGCGCGCGGGCGGCGGACCCACCCTGGTGGAGGCGGTGACCTACCGCATCGACGCGCACACCAACGCCGACGACGCCACCCGTTACCGCGGTGACTCGGAGGTCGAGGCCTGGCGGGCGCACGACCCGGTCAAGCTGCTGGAGCGGGAACTCACCGCGCGCGGCCTGATCGACGACGCCGGCCTCGAGGCCGCTCGGCAGGAGGCCGAGAAGATGGCCGCCGACCTGCGGGAACGCATGAACCAGGACCCCGAGCTCAACCCCATGGACCTCTTCGACCACGTCTACGCCGAGACCACCACGCAACTGCGCGAACAGCGCGCCCAGCTGCGCGCCGAGCTCGAGGCCGAGCAGGACGACCAGGAAGGCGACCTTCGATGACCACCGTCGCCGTCAAGCCCGCCACCATGGCGCAGGCCCTCACCCGCGCCATGCGCGACGCGATGGCCGCCGACCCCAGCGTGCACGTCCTGGGCGAGGACGTCGGCACCCTCGGCGGGGTCTTCCGGGTCACCGACGGGCTCGCCAAGGAGTTCGGCGAGGACCGCTGCACCGACACCCCGCTCGCCGAGGCGGGCATCCTCGGCACCGCCGTCGGCATGGCCATGTACGGCCTGCGCCCGGTGGTGGAGATGCAGTTCGACGCCTTCGCCTACCCGGCGTTCGAGCAGTTGATCAGCCATGTCTCCCGGATGCGCAACCGCACGCGCGGCAGGATGCCCCTGCCGATCACCGTCCGGGTGCCCTACGGCGGCGGCATCGGCGGCGTCGAGCACCACAGCGACTCCTCCGAGGCCTACTACATGGCCACTCCCGGCCTGCACGTCGTCACCCCGGCGACGGTCTCCGACGCCTACGGGCTACTGCGCCAGGCCATCGCCTCCGACGACCCGGTCGTGTTCCTGGAACCCAAGCGGCTGTACTGGTCGAAGGACTCCTGGAACCCCGAGCAGCCCACGGAGGTGGAGCCCGTCGGGCGTGCGGTGGTCCGGCGGCCCGGCACCAGCGCGACGCTCATCACCTACGGCCCGTCCGTGCCGGTCTGCCTGGAGGCCGCCGAGGCCGCCCGGGCCGAGGGCTGGGACCTCGAGGTCCTCGACCTGCGTTCCCTGGTCCCCTTCGACGACGAGACGGTCTGCGCGGCGGTGCGGCGCACCGGACGCGCCGTCGTCGTGCACGAGTCGACCGGGTTCGGCGGCCCGGGCGGCGAGATCGCGGCCCGGGTCACCGAGCGCTGCTTCCACCACCTGGAGGCCCCGGTGCTGCGGGTGGCCGGCTTCGACCTCCCCTATCCGCCGCCCATGCTGGAGCGGCACCACCTGCCCGGTGTCGACCGCATCCTGGACGCCGTAGGCCGCCTGCAGTGGGAGGCCGAGGGCTGATGGCACAGGTGCTGGAGTTCAAGCTGCCCGACCTCGGCGAGGGTCTCACCGAGGCGGAGATCGTCCGCTGGCTGGTGCGGGTCGGCGACGTCGTCGCCATCGACCAGCCCGTCGTGGAGGTCGAGACGGCCAAGGCGATGGTCGAGGTCCCCTGCCCCTACGGCGGCGTGGTCACCGCGCGTTTCGGCGAGGAGGGGACCGAACTGCCCGTCGGCGCACCGCTGCTGACGGTCGCGGTGGGCCCCGCGACGACCGGCGAGGAGGCCGGCTCGGGCAATGTGCTGGTCGGCTACGGCACCTCCGAGGCCCCGGCCCGGCGGCGCAGGGTGCGCGCGTCCGGCGCGAACGGGCACGCGAAGCAGGCCGTTCGGACACCGCCCGCCCCCGCCCCCGCCCCCGCGCCCGAGGCCGCTTCCGGGAGCGCGTCGGCCTCCGGTCCCGTCGAGGGCCCGGTGCCCGTGATCTCCCCGCTGGTGCGCCGGCTCGCCCGGGAGGGCGGTCTCGACCTGCGGGAGCTGACCGGTTCGGGGCCCGAGGGGCTGATCCTGCGCGCCGACGTCGAGAACGCCCTGCGCGCCAAGGCCGCACCCGTACCCGGGACGGCGGAGCCCGCCACCCGGGTCTCTCCGGGCGCACCGGCCCGCGACGGAATCCGCGTTCCCCTCAAGGGCGTCCGCGGCGCCGTCGCCGACAAGCTCTCCCGCAGCCGCCGGGAGATCCCCGACGCCACCTGCTGGGTCGACGCGGACGCGACGGAACTGATGCGCGCGCGAGCCGCGATGAACGCCGCCGGAGGGCCGAAGATCTCGCTCCTGGCGCTCCTCGCCCGCATCTGCACCGCCGCCCTCGCCCGGCACCCGGAGCTGAACTCCTACGTCGACACCGAGGCCCGCGAGGTCGTCCGGCTCGAGCAGGTGCACCTCGGGTTCGCCGCGCAGACCGAACGGGGACTGGTCGTCCCGGTCGTGCGGGACGCCCACGCGCGCGACGCCGAGTCGCTGACCGCGGAGTTCGCGCGGCTCACCGAGTCCGCCCGGACCGGCACGCTCACCCCGGGTGAACTCACCGGCGGCACCTTCACGTTGAACAACTACGGCGTCTTCGGTGTCGACGGCTCCACCCCGATCATCAACCACCCCGAGGCGGCCATGCTCGGCGTGGGCCGGATCGTCCCCAAGCCGTGGGTGCACGAGGGCGAACTGGCCGTGCGCCAGGTCGTGCAGCTCTCCCTCACCTTCGACCACCGGGTGTGCGACGGCGGCACGGCGGGCGGCTTCCTGCGGTACGTCGCGGACTGCGTGGAGCAGCCGGCGGTGCTGCTGCGCACCATGTGACCCACGCCCGGTCCATGAGGAGGACCTGAGAGGACATACTCGGGGGGTGACCGAGAACACCCCCGCCGCACCCGGGACCGCCGCGCCGTACGACGCCGTCGTGCTGGCCGGCGGTGCCGCCCGGCGGCTCGGCGGAGCCGACAAGCCCGCGGTACGGGTCGGCGGCCGGGCGCTGCTCGACCGGGTGCTCACGGCCTGCGCCGGCGCGGCCACGACCGTCGTCGTCGCCGGCGCCCGCCCCACCGCACGGCCGGTGCGCTGGGCGCGCGAGGAACCGTCCGGCGGCGGCCCCGTGGCCGCGCTGGAGGCAGGGCTGCGGCTGACCACCGCCGAATACGCCGCGGTCCTCTCCGCCGATCTGCCGTTCCTCGAAGCGGCCACGCTGGAGCGGCTGTTGGCGGTCCTGCGGGACACCGGCGCCGACGGAGCGATGCTCACCGACGCCGAGGGCCGGGACCAGCCGCTCGTGGCGGCCTACCGCACCGCCGCACTGCGCCGTGAACTGGCCGCCCTCGCCGCCGGGCACGGCGGTCTCACGGGGCTGCCTCTGCGCCGGCTGACCGGCGCCCTTCAGCTCACCCGCGTCCCGGACCCGCTCGCGTCGTTCGACTGCGACACCTGGGACG
Organism: Streptomyces sp. NPDC038135; assembly: GCF_055601245.1. Classification (NCBI taxonomy): domain Bacteria; kingdom Bacillati; phylum Actinomycetota; class Actinomycetes; order Kitasatosporales; family Streptomycetaceae; genus Streptomyces; species Streptomyces sp. NPDC038135. The sequence continues at coordinate 406,221 of NZ_JBVJXS010000003.1, forward strand.
ACATCGCCGACGCCAGGGCACGCATCAGGGAGCATGGGCACGTGTTGGATGAATGGATCTCCGCAGTCAAGGACGAGCTGGGCATCGACCTGGACGTCGACACCGGTCTCCTGCTCGACCTGGCCCGCGACGCCGCACACGGCGTGGCCCGGCCGGCCGCGCCGCTGACCACCTTCCTCGTCGGCTACGCCGCCGCCCGGGCCGAGGGCGGCCCGGAAGCCGTCGCGGAGGCCGCCCGCAAGGCCGCCGCGCTGGCGCTGCGCTGGGAGGAAGAGAACAGCGGCGGCGGCCAGGAAGGCGCCGGTGGCGCCCCCGCCCCGGACCCGCGATGACCCCCGGCACCCGGGCCGGAGCGCCCGCCGAGGACAGTGACGACCTCGACGTGGAGGAGGCCCTGGCCCTCGTGAGGGAACCCAAGGAGACCGGTGCCCCCGCCGCGCCCGCCGCCGCCCCCGACGAGCGGCGCCACGAGCGGCACCGGGCCACCGCCTGGCCCCGGGCACGCGAGATCGCCGCCCGCGCCGCCCGCTCCGGCAGCCGCCGCACCCCCGTCTCCGTCCCCCTGGCCGAGGCCCTGGGCCTGGTCCTCGCCGCCCCTCTCGACGCGCTCACCGACCTGCCCTCCTTCGACACCTCCGCGATGGACGGCTGGGCGGTCGCCGGACCCGGTCCCTGGGCCGTGCGGGCACAGGGCGTGCTCGCCGGCCACGCGCTGCCCGAGCCGCTCACCGACGGCGAGGCGGTCCGCATCGCCACCGGCGCCCGTGTCCCGGCCGACACCACCGCCGTGCTGCGCACCGAACACGGCCGTACGGACGCCCAGGACCGGCTGCACGCCACCCGTGAGATGAACCACGGCCAGGACATCCGCCCCCGCGGCCAGGAGTGCCGCGGTGGCGACCAGCTGCTCCCGGTCGGCACCCTCGTCACCCCCGCAGTGCTGGGCCTCGCGGCGGCCGCGGGGTACGACACCGTCACCGCGGTCGCCCGCCCCCGCGTCGAAGTGCTCGTCCTGGGAGACGAGTTGCTCACCGAGGGGCGCCCGCACGACGGACTGATCCGGGACGCCCTCGGCCCCATGCTGCCGCCCTGGCTGCGCGCGATGGGCGCCGATGTCATCGGCGTACGCCGGCTGGGAGACGACGCCAAGGTCCTGCACAAGGCGCTCACCGGCTCCCGGGCCGATCTCGTCGTCACCACCGGCGGCACCGCCGCCGGTCCCGTCGACCATGTCCACCCCACCCTGGAGCGCATGGGCGCCGAACTCCTCGTCGACGGCGTGAAGGTGCGTCCCGGCCACCCCATGCTGCTGGCCCGCACCAAGGAGAACCAGCACCTCGTCGGTCTGCCCGGCAACCCTCTCGCGGCCGTCTCCGGCCTGCTCACGCTCGCCGAGCCGCTGCTGCGCACTCTCGCCGCCCGCCCGGCCCCGGAGCCGTACACGCTGGCTCTCGCCGAAGCGGTGCACGGGCATCCGTACGACACCCGGCTGGTCCCCGTGGTGCTGCGCGGCGACCGTGCCCTGCCGCTGCACTACAACGGCCCGGCCATGCTGCGCGGGATCGCCGCCGCCGACGCGATGGCGGTCGTGCCGCCGGGCGGAGCACAGCAGGGGGAGGAGACGGAGCTGCTGGACCTGCCGTGGGCGGCGGCCGGAATCGGGGTGTGTTTCACGTGAAACTTCCGGGTCATGACGCCATCGCCCGCCGTGCGGACGAGCACCTGGTGGCCCAGCGGGTACAGCTCCCGAGGACGGTGGTGGAGCGCCCGATCCGCCAGGTGGCCAAACGGCTGCTCATGGCCCTGTTGGTGCTGGTCGCCACGGCGCTCGTCGTCTACGCGGACCGCGACGGCTACCACGACAACTCCGACGGTCCCGTTGACCTGCTGGACGCGTTCTACTACGCGACCGTCACCCTCTCGACCACCGGATACGGCGACATCACCCCGGTCAGCGACAGCGCCCGGCTCACCAACATCTTCGTCATCACGCCCCTGCGGGTGCTGTTCCTGATCATCCTGGTCGGCACCACGCTGGAGGTCCTCACCGAACGCACCCGGGAGGAATGGCGCCTGAACCGCTGGAGGTCCACCTTGCGCGACCACACCGTCGTCATCGGCTACGGCACCAAGGGGCGGTCGGCCATCCAGACCGTCTGCGCCACCGGCCTGAGGGCAGAGCAGGTGGTCGTGGTCGACCCCAGTTCCAAGGCGGTCGACGCCGCGACGGCCGAGGGCTACGCGGGCGTCATAGGCGACGCCACCCGCAGTGATGTGCTCAGGCGGGCCGAGGTGCACAAGGCGCGGCAGATCATCGTCGCCCCGCAGCGCGACGACACCGCCGTGCTGGTCACCCTGACCGCCAGGCAGCTCAACCGGAGCGCGAAGATCGTGGCCGCGGTCCGGGAGGAGGAGAACGCCCCGCTGCTCAAGCAGTCGGGCGCCGACGCGGTCATCACCAGTTCCGGTGCGGCCGGCCGGCTGCTCGGCCTCTCCGTGCTCAGCCCGGCCGCCGGCATGGTGATGGAGGACCTGATCCAGCAGGGCAGCGGTCTCGACATCATGGAACGGCCCGTGGTGCGGGCCGAGGTGGGCAAGGGCCCGCGTGAGACCGACGACCTCGTGGTCAGCGTGGTGCGCGGGCACCGGGTGCTCGGCTACGACGATCCGTCCATCGGCTCGCTGCAGCTGACGGACCGCCTGATCACCATCGTCCGCGTGAGCCCGGGCGCCCACGTCACCCCGCATCACCGTCCGCTGCCGAGCGACTGAGCGGGCCTGCGCCGGGGTTGGCGCCGGTGAGGAGTAGCGTCACGGTCATGCATGCGATCACGATTCCCGAACCTGGTGGGCCCGAGGCGCTGGTGTGGGACGAGGTCCCCGACCCCGTGCCCGGCGAGGGCGAAGTTCTGGTCGAGGTGGTGGCCAGCGCCGTCAACCGTGCCGACATCATGCAACGGCAGGGCTTCTACGACCCGCCGCCGGGCGCGTCCCCGTATCCCGGCCTGGAGTGCTCCGGAAGGATCGCCGCGCTCGGCCCCGGGGTCTCCGGCTGGGCCGTGGGCGACGAGGTCTGCGCGCTGCTCGCGGGCGGCGGATACGCGCAGAAGGTCGCCGTGCCCGCCGGGCAGCTGCTGCCCGTGCCCGAGGGCGTCGAGCTGAGGCAGGCGGCCGCGCTGCCCGAGGTGGTCTGCACCGTCTGGTCCAACGTCTTCATGGTCGCCCATCTGCGTCCGGCCGAGACCCTGCTGGTCCACGGCGGTTCCAGCGGTATCGGCACCATGGCCGTCCAGCTGGCCAAGGCCGTCGGGGCCAGGGTGGCGGTGACCGCCGGCACGAAGGAGAAGCTGGACTACTGTGCCGGGCTGGGCGCGGACGTCCTGATCAACTACCGCGAGCAGGACTTCGTGGCCGAGATCAAGCAGGCCACGGACGGTGCGGGCGCCGATGTCATCCTCGACAACATGGGCGCCAAGTACCTGAACCGCAACGTCCAGGCCCTCGCCGTCAACGGCCGGCTCGCGATCATCGGCATGCAGGGCGGGGTCAAGGGCGAGCTGAACATCGGTACGTTGCTGAGCAAGCGGGCCGCGATCAGCGCGACCTCGCTGCGGGCCCGCCCGCTGAGTGAGAAGGCCGCGATCGTGGCCGCCGTACGCGAGCACGTGTGGCCGCTGCTGAGCGAGGGGCACATCCGTCCGGTCGTGGACCGCGAGCTGCCGATGCCGGAGGCGGCCGAGGCACACCGGGTGGTGGAGGAGAGCGGCCACATCGGCAAGGTGCTGCTGGTCGCGCCGTAACCGTACGGCCGCCCCCGCCACCGGCTCGCGGTCCGACCGGTCGAGCCGGTCAGCTACGGCGGATCCGCAGACCCAGGAACGCCAGCCCCAGTCCGAGACCGACGAGGACCAGTCCGGTCCCCAGCGGCAGGATCTTCAGCGTCGGCTCGGCGGGGGCGGCGGCCCGGCGGACGTTCTGGTCCGCGGTCTGCCGAGGGGGCCGGGCGGGGTCCAGCCCGGCCTCCTCGGGCGGCGCGGACGCCGTCGGGGTGCCGGCCGGGATGTCGGCGGTCTCCGGCTCCTGCGGATCGAAGGGGTCGGGAGCCCCGGTCACCGTCCCGGAGCCGTCGTCGCCCTCCTCCTCGGCGACCGGCCCGTCCGGGCGGCCGGGGCGCATCCGGTCCTCGCCCGCCCTGCTCCCGGCCCGGGACGGCTCGGCGGCCGGATCGGAGTGGCCGTGGGGGCGGGACGCCGAGTGCGAAGCGGCCGGCGAGGCGGAGGCCAGAGCGGCCGGGGTGACCGGTGAGGTGATCGGCGCCGCGGGCGCGGGTGGGTCCGGTGGCGCCGCCTGCGCGCCGTACGCGGGGGCGGCGCCGTACACCGGCACCGCCGCCACGAGGGCGAGCAGCAGTGGTACGAGGCGGAGCGTGAGACGCAGCCATGAAGTCACTTCGGTGACCTCCCGGAGCCCAGTCGTCGAACTTCGACGCAAGACAGCCTCACATCGTGGGGCACAGCGGGCATTCCGGATTGCGCCGTCGGAGCTAAAGGGTGGATCTGCCCCATGAGGGGGCAGCACGGTGATGAGGTGAGGGCGTGCGAGACAATGGCGGCATGGAGATGCCGAGGAACGAACGGTCGCCGGAAAATCCCCAGATCCTGGTCGTGGGCCAGGACGGCATGGCGATCGGCGGCGGGGACGAGGACTCCCGTGAGACGCCGGTGACGGACCAGGTCGAACAGCCGGCCAAGGTGATGCGGATCGGCAGCATGATCAAGCAGCTGCTCGAAGAGGTCCGGGTCGCTCCCCTCGACGAGGCCAGCCGGGCCCGGCTCAAGGACATCCACCGCAGCTCGGTGAAGGAGCTGGAGGACGGTCTGGCGCCGGAGCTGGTGGAGGAGCTGGAACGGCTGTCGCTGCCGTTCACCGACGACACGACCCCGAGCGACGCGGAACTGCGTATCGCGCAGGCCCAGTTGGTGGGCTGGCTGGAGGGCCTGTTCCACGGCATCCAGACCACGCTGTTCGCCCAGCAGATGGCGGCGCGCGCACAGCTCGAGCAGATGCGCCGGGCGCTGCCGCCGGGTGTGGGCGGTCACGAGGGCGGTGACGACCCGCGCACGGGCGGCCGTTCGGGCGGCCCCTACCTGTAGGGCCGCCGGGCGGTCCGAGCGGCCAGGAGGGACAGCAGGGCCCGGCGGTGTTCCGCCGGGCCCTTACGCATGGCACCGGTCAGGCCTGGGGCGCCTGCGCGTCACCGGGCGGGCGCCCGCGTCACTGCGCGGGATAACCCGTCGAGACGCTCAGCTCGATCTCCGGCATGTTCTTGGGATCGAGGTTGGTCCCCTGGGAGGGGAACTGGTCGAGGACGGTGCCGTCGCCCCAGGTGTTGTTGTCCTCTTTCTTGATCTTGTACTGCCAGCCGGCGGCCTGGAAGCACGACTTCACGGAGTCGATGTTCTTGAACCGGAAGTCCGGGAGCTCGATCTTCTTCTCGTCGTTGTACGACTCCTCCGGCTCCGTGCAGTCGGTCTCCTTGACCGTCCGCGACGTGTCCGGACCCCGGTAGCCCGCCCCGTGGGCCGACGCGGAGGCGGTGGGGTCGTTGCCGCCCTTGTCGTCGGTGCCGCCGCCGTTCACGGTCAGCGCGACGACCAGGCCGACGACCGCGACGAGGGACACCACGATGGAGCCGATGATCACCGGCTTGTTGCTCTTGCCGTCGCCCCCGCCGGAGGACTGCACGGCCGTCTGGGGCGTGATGTTGTACGGCGGCGGGGTCGAGGGGGTCTGCTGCCCGTACGCCGCGGGCGTCTGGTAGCCGCCCTGCTGGGGATAGCCGTACGCCGGGGTGGGCGCCGGGGTGCCGTACGGGTTCGGCTGGTACGGCGTCTGCACCGGGCCGGTGGGCGCCGGGGCCGTCTGGTCGACGGGCGGGAACACCGTGGCGCCCACACCCGCTCCGCTCTGCGTCGGACCGGCGCCCGGCACGATGCTGGGCGGCGCGGCGTGCAGCGAGGCGGCGACACGGAGGCACTCGTCGCGCATGGACTCTGCGGTCGGGAAGCGCTCGTTCGGGTTCTTCTTCAGCGCGCGGGCGATCAGCGCGTCCACCGCGGGCGGCAGCGCGCGGTTGATCGAGGAGGCCGCGACCGGCGTCTCCTGCACGTGCGCGTAGGCGATCGCCAGCGGGGAGTCCGCGTCGAACGGCAGCCGCCCGGTCACGAGCTGGAACAGCATGATGCCGACCGAGTACAGGTCGGAGCGGGCGTCCACGCCCCGGCCGAGGGCCTGCTCGGGCGAGAGGTACTGCGGGGTGCCGACGACCATGCCGGTCTGGGTCATGGAGGTGACGCCGGACTGCATGGCGCGGGCGATGCCGAAGTCCATGACCTTGACCACGCCGCGCTTGGTCATCATCACGTTGCCCGGCTTGATGTCGCGGTGGACCAGGCCCATCTCGTGGCTGATCTCCAGCGCCGCCAGCACGTCCGCGGTGATCTTCAGCGCCTTGTCGGCGGGCATCGCGCCGGCCTGCCGGACGTCCTCCTCGAGGACCGAGCCGAGCGGGCGGCCCTCGACGTACTCCATGACGATGTACGGCATCGTCGCGCCGTCCAGCGCGTCCTCGCCGGTGTCGAAGACGGAGACGATGTTGGTGTGCGTGAGCTTGGCCACGGACTGGGCCTCGCGCCGGAACCGCTCCCGGAAGGCCTGCTCCCGGCCCAGCTCGGAGTGCAGGGTCTTGATCGCCACTTGGCGGTCGAGCACGGTGTCGTAGGCCAGGTGAACCGAGGCCATGCCGCCCTGCCCCAGCAGGTCGCGCAGCTGGTAGCGCCCGCCGGCCAGCGCCCGCCCCGCGTACCGCTCCTGTGCGCCGTCCTGGCTCATCTCTCCGCGTCCCCCACTGGCCGTCCGGCGCCGTCGCTGGGCGAACATGCCTTGATCGAATGTCCCATTCCCGGCCAAGTCTGCCCGAGGGCACTGACACGTCAAGCTCGGTGCCCGTTCCGTGACCGTACGCGAAAGAAGCGTCGCGCAAGCGTTACAGCGGACGTACGAGCAGTGCACAGAATTTGCACGAGAGCGCGTGCTAGGGGTTTCATGACCGGTCCGTCTCGGGCCGGTTCCGGTTCCGGTTCCGGACCGGAGGCGGACGCGGAGGCTGTAGCGTGGCCGACGGAGACCGTAACAACACCGCGCGCACCGCGGGCAGAAACGACGGCGAGGACCGATGGCACAGACGCACAGCGCCCAGGGCCCGTCCGACCCCGAGGCGACTGGCGGCGGCATGTCAGAGACGCCGGAGATGTGGGGCAACGGCGGGCTCGTCGGCGACGGCCGGTACCGGCTGACCCATCGGCTGGGCCGGGGCGGCATGGCCGAGGTCTTCGCGGCCGAGGACGTCCGGCTCGGCCGTACCGTCGCGGTCAAGCTGCTCCGCGCCGACCTGGCCGAGGACCCGGTCTCCAAGGCCCGCTTCACGCGCGAGGCCCAGTCGGTCGCCGGGCTGAACCACCACGCGATCGTCGCCGTGTACGACTCCGGCGAGGACGTCGTGGGCGGCCAGTCGGTGCCGTACATCGTGATGGAGCTGGTCGAGGGCCGCACCATCCGCGACCTGCTGCTCAACGCCGAGGCGCCGGGTCCCGAGCAGGCCCTGATCATCGTGTCCGGGGTGCTGGAGGCGCTCGCCTACTCGCATCAGCACGGCATCGTGCACCGCGACATCAAGCCGGCCAACGTCATCATCACCGACAACGGCGCCGTGAAGGTGATGGACTTCGGCATCGCCCGCGCGCTGCACGGCGCGTCGACGACGATGACGCAGACCGGCATGGTGATGGGTACCCCGCAGTACCTCTCGCCCGAGCAGGCGCTCGGCAAGGCCGTCGACCACCGCTCCGACCTGTACGCGACCGGCTGCCTGCTGTACGAGCTGCTCTCCCTGCGGCCCCCGTTCACCGGTGAGACCCCGCTGTCGGTGGTCTACCAGCACGTCCAGGACATCCCCACCCCGCCCTCGGAGGCCTCGGACGCCTGCCCGCCGGAGCTGGACGGCCTGGTCATGCGTTCGCTCGCCAAGGAGCCCGACGACCGGTTCCAGACCGCCGAGGAGATGCGCGGCCTGATCCAGTACAGCCTGCAGATGCTGTACGAGCAGGGCGGCCACACCGGCACCTGGAACACCGGGCCGGTGGCCGCGCACGACGGCCGGAACGCCGCGGCGGCCGGATTCGCGGGTACGGCCGTGATGCAGCACCCCGGCGACTTCGGCGCCGGCACCGCGCAGATTCCGCAGCCGATCCTGCCCGGCGGGTACGGGAGCGGGGACGAGGGCGGCTTCGAGGGGCACGGCAACCGGGGCAGCGGCCGCGGCAAGCTGTGGATCCTCGCCGTGCTCGCCGTGATCGCCATCGCGGCCGGAGTCGCGCTGGCGCTCAACCACAACAACGACGGCAGCGGCGGCGGGACCACTCCGACGCCGACCCACTCCAAGACCACGAAGGACGAGACGGCCTCCGAGTCGCCGTCCGACGACAACACGGACCAGCCCTCGGACCCGTCCACCGACAACGGGACGGACAACGGCAGCGGCTCCAACTGGGGGACCCCGTCGTACACCCCGTCGTACACGCCCTCGCAGCCGGCCACCGACGACCCGAGCGAGGAGCCGTCGGACCCGGAGCCGTCCCAGTCGCCGCCGACGGATCCGACGGACGGCGGCACGGACGCGGGGACCACGGACGGCACCGACGGCGGCGCCACGGAGGGCTCGGACGGGGGCGTCACCCCGTCGGCCCCGGTGTCGCCCTGAGGCGCTGTCGCTGAACCACTTCCGCGCGCGGGCGGGCCACGGCTCACCCGCGCGCGTGACGTCGTCCCGTCTCCAGGGGCCTCAGCCCGCGAAGGCGTCGCACACCGCCTCGTACTCGCGCGTCCACCACACCGCGAGCGCCGAGGCGGCCGGGAACTGGCAGTCCGCGCGGGTGTCGCCGCGCTCGTAGTGCCAGCGCAGCATCCAGAAGTCGTTCAGCCGCTCCCACCACACCCGGTGCACGGCCGCCGCCAGCTCGGACGGCGTGGCGCGGGCCGCCCGCCGGTACGCGCGCGCGTAGGCCCGCACCTTCGGCAGGTCGAGCGCGCCCGCGGGCCGTACGAAGAAGATCGCGGCGGCGCGCACGGCCTCCTCGGCGCGGGGCTGCACGCCCAGCCGGTCCCAGTCGACGATGGCGGCCGGTCCTTCGTCCGTGTAGAGCAGGTTGAAGGGGTGGAAGTCGCCGTGCACCCAGCCGACCGGGCCGCCGCGCGGCGGGCGCCGGCCGGCGTGCTGCTCCAGCAGGGCGCGGCGTTCCAGGAGCCGGTGGCGGGCGAGCTCGTCGAACGCGTCGGCGGGGCGGTGGCGGCGTACCCGGCCGAGCAGTTCGTCGATCAGGGCGAAGGTGTCGGACGGGTCGGCGCTCTCGACCGGATGCGGGCCGGTCGCCGGACGGATGCGCCCCTTGGGCGGCATCACCCGCTCCAGGCAGGCGTGCACGGCTCCCAGGAGCGCCCCCAGGCGTGCGCTCTCGGAACGGGTGAGCTGGCCGCCGTGGCGGTGCCGTCCGTCGATCCAGGGGTGCAGGGCGTACGCGTGGCCGCCCACGACGGCGACCGTGCGGCCCTCGCGGTGCTCGAGCGGCTGGGCCACTGGGACGCCGAGGTCGGCCAGCCGCTGGGTGGCCCGATGGCGGCGTTCGATGGCGGCCGGGTCGGCGGTGTCCGGATCGAAGTGGTGCTTGAGGAAGTAGCGGCCGCGGGTGGTGCGCACCCGGTAGCCCCGGTTCAGCAGGCCCTCGTCGACGGGTTCGCAGGCGAGGGCCGTACCGGCGGCGTAGAGGCGCAGAAGACGGCCCAGAGGGGGCGCGTGCGGTACAGGGGGTGGTACACATGAGCGCGGCACGCGCCAGATGCTAGGGCAGGAAAAGAACCCGTGAGCTGCGGCTTGTCACGGTCAGTCATCGGTGATCGCATTCGGTCACGGAGTGTGCAGGGGTGGGCCGCGCCACCGGGTGTCCAGGTCCGCGTCTCGGATTCTGAGACCGCTCAACGGTCATGTCCGGAATTCTCGCCTTTCGTCCACGAGGTGCGAGTCACAAGTCGACTCTTCCCGTGTCCGGGGTCGCCGGGATAACGTGCCGTTGCTCCGGCCTCCTGCAAGGCTGTGACCAGCGACCTTCCGCCTCCTGCGGATTTACTTGGAAATCCAAGCAAAAACGCAGGTCAGGAGGGGTTTCACAGATATGTGGAGCACTGGGTAACGTAAAAGTCGCAGGGCGCTCGCCGGGGCACCTGTCACGCCTGTTCCCGGCCGAGTGGCACCCACCCCGTGCCCGGTGGTCGAGAAGCAGGTGAGCCGCACTGGCCTACCGGCAACCCCGGGGGCCGGAACGACGGAGGAGCACACGTGACCGTGGACAGCAGTGCCGCGCGCAAGCCGCGACGCAGCGCCGCAGGCAAAGCCGGCACCACCGGCACCAAGCGCACCACCCGCACCACCCAGAAGAGCGCCGACCCGGAGCTGGTGCAGCTCCTGACGCCCGAGGGCAAGCGGGTCAAGAACGCCGAGTACGACGGCTACGTCGACGGGATCACCCCCGACGAGCTGCGCGGCCTGTACCGCGACATGGTGCTCACCCGGCGTTTCGACGCCGAGGCCACAGCGCTGCAGCGCCAGGGCGAGCTGGGCCTGTGGGCCTCGCTGCTGGGCCAGGAGGCCGCGCAGATCGGCTCCGGCCGGGCCCTGCGCGACGACGACTACGTCTTCCCGACCTACCGTGAGCACGGCGTGGCCTGGTGCCGCGGGGTCGACCCCACGAACCTGCTCGGGATGTTCCGCGGCGTGAACAACGGCGGCTGGGACCCGAACGGCAACAACTTCCACCTGTACACGATCGTCATCGGCTCCCAGACGCTGCACGCCACGGGATACGCGATGGGCGTGGCCAAGGACGGCGCCGACTCGGCCGTCATCGCCTACTTCGGCGACGGCGCCTCCAGCCAGGGCGACGTGGCGGAATCGTTCACCTTCTCCGCGGTCTACAACGCGCCGGTGGTGTTCTTCTGCCAGAACAACCAGTGGGCCATCTCCGAGCCCACCGAGAAGCAGAGCCGGGTGCCGCTCTACCAGCGAGCCCAGGGCTTCGGCTTCCCGGGCGTGCGCGTCGACGGCAACGACGTGCTGGCCTGCCTCGCGGTCACCAAGTGGGCGCTGGAGCGCGCCCGCGACGGCGAGGGCCCCACCCTGGTCGAGGCGTACACCTACCGCATGGGCGCCCACACCACCTCCGACGACCCCAGCCGGTACCGGGGCGACGAGGAGCGGCTGGCCTGGGAGGCGAAGGATCCGATCCTGCGCCTTCGCCGGTTCCTGGAGGCCTCAAACCACGCGGACGAGGGATTCTTCGCGGAACTCGAGGCCGAGTCCGAGGCGTTGGGCAGGCGAGTGCGCGAAGCGGTCCGCGCCATGCCGGACCCGGACCACTTCGCCATCTTCGAGAACGTGTACGCGGACGGGCATGCGCTCGTCGACGAGGAGCGAGCCCAGTTCGCCGCCTACCAGGCGTCGTTCGCGGATGCAGAGGGGGATCACTGAGATGGCCGAGAAAATGGCTCTCGCCAAGGCGATCAACGAGTCGCTGCGGCGCGCTCTGGAGACGGACCCCAAGGTCGTCGTCATGGGTGAGGACGTCGGCAAGCTCGGCGGCGTCTTCCGGGTGACGGACGGCCTGCAGAAGGACTTCGGCGAGAGCCGGGTCATCGACACCCCGCTCGCCGAGTCGGGCATCGTCGGCACCGCGATCGGTCTCGCCCTGCGCGGCTACCGCCCCGTGGTGGAGATCCAGTTCGACGGCTTCGTCTTCCCTGCCTACGACCAGATCGTCACGCAGCTCGCGAAGATGCACGCCCGGTCGCTGGGCAAGGTCAAGATGCCCGTCGTCATCCGCATCCCCTACGGCGGCGGCATCGGCGCGGTCGAGCACCACTCGGAGTCCCCCGAGACCCTGTTCGCGCACGTGGCCGGCCTGAAGGTCGTCTCCCCGTCGAACGCGTCGGACGCCTACTGGATGATGCAGCAGGCCATCCAGAGCGACGACCCGGTGATCTACTTCGAGCCCAAGCGCCGCTACTGGGACAAGGGCGAGGTGGACGCGGAGGCGATCCCCGGCCCGCTGCACAAGGCGCAGGTGGTGCGGGAGGGCACGGATCTGACCCTGGCCGCGTACGGCCCGATGGTGAAGCTGTGCCAGGAGGTGGCCGCCGCGGCCGCCGAGGAGGGCAAGTCCCTGGAGGTGCTGGACCTGCGCTCGGTCAGCCCCCTGGACTTCGACTCCGTCCAGGCCTCGGTGGAGAAGACCCGCCGTCTGGTCGTGGTCCACGAGGCGCCGGTGTTCTTCGGCTCCGGCGCGGAGATCGCCGCCCGGATCACCGAGCGGTGCTTCTACCACCTCGAGGCCCCGGTGCTCCGGGTCGGCGGCTACCACGCCCCGTACCCGCCGGCCCGCCTGGAGGAGGAGTACCTGCCGGGTCTGGACCGGGTGCTCGACGCCGTCGACCGTGCCCTGGCGTACTGAGGAGAGGGTTCGTGACGACGATGACGGAAGCATCCGTACGCGAGTTCAAGATGCCCGACGTGGGCGAGGGACTCACCGAGGCCGAGATCCTCAAGTGGTACGTCCAGCCGGGTGACACGGTCACCGACGGCCAGGTGGTGTGCGAGGTCGAGACCGCCAAGGCGGCCGTCGAACTCCCCATCCCCTACGACGGCGTGGTCCGCGAGCTGCGTTTCCCCGAGGGCACCACGGTCGACGTGGGCACGGCCATCATCGCGGTGGACGTCTCGGGCGGAGCCGCACCGGAGGCCCCCGCCGGGCAGCCGGAGACGACCGCCGCCGCGCCGGAGGCCCCCGAGGCGCCGGAGCCCGAGCCCACGGGCCGCCAGCCGGTCCTGGTCGGCTACGGCGTGGCCACCACCTCCACCAAGCGCCGTCCGCGCAAGGGCCCCGAGGTCACCGTCCCGGCCGCCGCCCAGGCGGTCCAGACCGAGCTGAACGGCCACAGCGCCCCGGTGGTCCCCGAGCGGAACCGCCCGCTGGCCAAGCCGCCGGTGCGCAAGCTGGCCAAGGACCTCGGTGTGGACCTCGCCACGATCACGCCGTCCGGCCCGGACGGCGTCATCACCCGCGAGGACGTGCACGCGGCCGCGGCGCCGCAGGCCGCCGAGATCGCCGCGCCGGTCACGCAGGCCCCCGCCGCCCCGGCCCCGGCCGCCGCGCCCGCAGCCGTCGGCTCCGAGGGCGCACGCGAGACCCGGATCCCGGTCAAGGGCGTCCGCAAGGCGACGGCGGCGGCCATGGTCGGCTCCGCCTTCACCGCGCCCCACGTCACCGAGTTCGTGACGGTGGACGTGACGCGCACGATGAAGCTGGTCGAGGAACTCAAGCAGGACAAGGAGTTCCAGGGACTGCGGGTGAACCCGCTGCTCCTGATCGCCAAGGCGCTGCTGGTCGCCATCAGGCGCAACCCGGACATCAACGCGTCCTGGGACGAGGCGAACCAGGAGATCGTGCTCAAGCACTACGTCAACCTGGGCATCGCGGCCGCCACCCCGCGCGGTCTGATCGTGCCGAACATCAAGGACGCGCACGCCAAGACGCTGCCGCAGCTCGCGGAGTCGCTGGGCGAGCTGGTCTCGACGGCACGTGACGGCAAGACCTCGCCGGGCGCGATGCAGGGCGGCACGGTCACCATCACCAACGTCGGCGTCTTCGGCGTCGACACCGGCACGCCGATCCTCAACCCGGGCGAGTCCGCGATCCTCGCGGTCGGGGCCATCAAGCTCCAGCCGTGGGTGCACAAGGGCAAGGTGAAGCCGCGCCAGGTGACGACGCTCGCGCTGAGCTTCGACCACCGGCTGGTCGACGGCGAGCTGGGCTCCAAGGTGCTGGCGGACGTCGCGGCGATCCTGGAGCAGCCGAAGCGGCTGATGACCTGGGCCTGACGGCTGTCGCCCGGGTGGTCCCCGAGCGCCGAAGGGGGGTGGTCGCGAGTTCGTCTCGCGACCACCCCCCTTCGTTCTGACACGGCTCCGGCTGCCGAGGGCGCGAACCCGGTGCCGTCGGTGCCGCCTAGCGCGGGTGCGAGCCGGGTGCCTGGTCGGGTGCCGGGTCCTCACGGAACCAGTGGCCGCCGGTGCTCCAGCCCAGCAGCCGGCGGCCGGCGCCCTGGTCCGCCTGCTCGCCGGCCAGGACCTGGCGGAGCCCGGTGAGGGCGGGGGCGAGCCGTCCCGCGACGTGCCAGGGCTGCCGCGCGAAGTCCTCGGTGACGCGGGCCACCACGTACCTCTGCTGGTCCGGCGCGCACAGCGACAGGTAGAAGATCATCTGCCGCCAGGCGTAGGCGGTGTCCTTGACGGTGCCGAGCGGCCGCGGGTTGTGGTGCACGCGCCCGGTCAGCCGGCACACCGTGTCGAAGCAGCGCAGGGCGACGTCGTCCCAGCCGGCGCCGGGATCGATGCCCACCCGGTGGACCAGCGTGGCCAGATTGTGGGTGGTGAGGATCTGCGCCTGCTCGATCACCGTGCCGTTCCCCGCGACCCAGGAGCCGCCTCGGCCCGCGCCCGGTGCGAACTCCGCGGCCCGCCGCCGGCACAGCTCGGCGAACCCGGGAGAGGTGCGGGCACGGCCGTACCGGCGGGCGGCATCGGCGGCCTCGATGACGGCGAGGTTGCGCACTGCCGCGTAGTCGATGGCGTAGTACCGCTCGTACAGCGAGCCCGCGCCGAGGAGTTCGGCCGCGATCCGTGCGGCGGTCAGGAACTTCGGGGTGAACGTGCCCATGAAGATGTCGGCCGCGAGTTCCTCCACGAAGGGCGCGCCCAGCTCGGTCTGGCGGGCCAGCACGGACAGCTCGCGGATCAGCGGATTGGGCAGGATCGTGCCCGGGAAGGCGCGCACCGCGAGCCCGCCGAGCTGCCGCAGCGCCCCGGCCGCGGCCTCGTCCGCCCCGGAGCCGGCCCGCTGTGCGGCGACCGCCCGCACCCACGGCAGTTCCTCCACCCGCACCTGCCGCTGGAGATCGAACAGCAGCAGGGAGCGGCGGTTGCGGAACGCGCGGTAGTGGGCGGCGGCGAGCGACCGCAGGGCCGGGTCGCGATGGGCCTCGGCGGTGGTGGCGGCGACGAGCTGGGGGACCAGCTCGGCCAGGACCTCCGCCGACGGTACGACGCCGCGTTCCACGAGCGTGGCGACGGGCGCGCTGAGCGCGGCCTCGACGGGCCGGCGCACGGCGGCCGGGACGACCGCGCCCGCGGGCACACCCGTCTCGTCCGCCTCCCGCTCGCTCACCGGGGCCAGGACGGGCCCCACCTCCTCGACCCCGCCCTCCTGCGGCAGGCCGGACAGGCGGCCCAGCACGACGCCGGCCAGCGCGTGGTGGGAGGGCAGCGCGGCATGGGCGGCCTGCCGCCGGCGCAGGGCGGTGTGCTCGGCGGAGCCGGGACGCCCGCGCCGCCGGACCATGGAGGTGACGGCGTGCCGCAGCAGCCCGAGCCGCCGCGGTGTGAGCTCCCCTGCGGCGACGGCCTCCTCCAGCGCGCCGCGCAGGATGCCCAGGTTCTCCTTGGGCCGCAGGTGCTTGGTGCAGTGCGTGTGGCGCCGCGCGAGGTCGTGGTAGCGGCGGAGCGGGCGTGCCACGGGTCGTCGCGGCCGGGGACGTGTATCCGCCCCCGCTCGTCGGTCACCGCCAGCCAGTGCAGCAGGAGTTCGTCACCGAAGGGGTGCCAGACGGCCAGGGCCTCGCGCTGCGTCTCGACGGCCGTGCTGGGACGGCGGGCGGCGAGCGCCGCGCGGGCCTCGGCGACGGTGGAGCGGTGCACGGCGTCGTGCCGGGGCGCGGGCACGCCGGACGGCCGGGGGGCGAAGCGGAGCCGGTCCGCGAACGGCGCGAGCTCCTCCACCAGGTCGAGCGCGGCCGCCGGCTCCCCGGCCCGGACCAGCCAGGCCACCGTGAGCAGCGCGGCCTCCTCGGGAACGGTCACCTCGTAGCGGCCGCTGTCGAGGAGAGCGTGGAGATGGGCGAGCCCGTCCTCGGACAGGAAGTGCGCGAACAGCGCCCGCCGGGTCCCGGGCACGCCGGCGCGACGCGCGGTGGCGATCTCGTGGTCGAGCAGCGGGCCGCCCGCGCTCGGCTCGCCGGTGGCGAAGCCGCCCCGGACCACCTCGGGCGTGACCCAGGCGGGCAGTCCGGCGACGGGCGTGCGGGAACCGATCGTCAGCAGGCCGTTCGCCATTCCGTCCAGCACGGCGCGCCACCTGCGCCCGCGTTCCGCGCCGCGTCGGCGGGTCTCCGGGTCCGGGTGGGCGGCGGCCGTACGGAAGGCGGCGGCCAGCTGACCGGCCGCGTATCCGGGGTTCGCCTGGGCGAGGTGCTGCTGCTCAGCGTCGTCGTTCATAGCCGACGTGGCGGGTCCCGCCCCCGCGCCCTCCGGGTCCCGAGCCCGGTGCTCTGCTGCTGAGCTACACGTCGATGGCCGACGTGGCGGGTTCCGCCCCCGCGCCCTCCGGGAGTAGAGCCCGGTGCTCTGCTGCTGAGCTACACGTCGATGGGCCGACACTAGGTGGCGGTGTGCCGCGGCCACAAAGGGTTTTCGGCACCGCGGAGGGCCATTTCGGCGCCGTCACCCACACCCTGACGCGTCCTCAGGGACGCCTCCGGGTCGGGCCGGGGGAGTCACCGATGTGGCCGGTGGGGCGCGGGCGGCACGCTGGGGGCATGTCGGAAACCACTGCCGCTCGCCGCGGTACCTCTCTCGTCCGCCGCCTCGCCGCCCCCGTCGCCGCCGCCGCTCTCCTGGCGGGTGTGGCCGGTGTCTGGGCAGCGGGCGCCGCCTACTCCGCGCCCGCCGCCGGCGCCCGGGCCGCCACGGGGTTCGGCGACTGCCCGGCTCTTCCCGAGGGCGTGGACCCCGCGCGCTGGAGGTGCGAGGTGCACACGGCCACACCGAAGCTGACCATGGGCGAGATCACCACGACGCTCGCCCCGATCACCATGACGCACGCCGAGGGGCCCCTGCCGGACGGCGCCGACGGGCAGGTGTGGGGCGCGCTGCACAGCGCGCCGACCGCGGTGCCGGGTGGCCTGACCGGCACACCGGCGGGCGGCCACGCCCCGGCTCTGGGCCTGGCGATACGGCCGGAGTACGGCGGGCGGTCGGACTTCTACACCGGACGACTCAGCCTGCGCTTCCGGCTGCTGAGCCCCCTGCTGCCGCGGGACTGCGCGATCGGCGCGAGCGCGCCGGTCGACTTCCAGGTGAAGCGGTCGGGGCCCTCGCGGCACGTGTCCGAGGACCCGCCCGTGATCGAGTTCTCCGCGTACGACGACACCTTCACGGCCCCCGCACCCGAGCACTGCGGACCGCTGACGGGTCCCCTCGGCAGACGCCTCGGCCTGCCGGCGGCCACCGGGAACCTGCTGTCCTACGACGCCTCGTACACCTACCGCACCTACGACCGGCTCCCGTAGGGACGCCCGTGCCGGCAGGGGCCCGTACGGCGAAGGGCCCGCCGCACGTGGTGCGACGGGCCCCGGTGGCCGGGCTGTCGTCAACCGAGCTTGGCGAAGCCGTAGTTGAGGAGCTTCTTCGCGTCCGACTCGCGCTGGGCGATCGAGGTGGAGGCGAGGACGGTGCCGACGACCGTCTTGCCGTTCCGGGTCGCGGCGAAGACCAGGCAGTACTTGGCCTCAGGGCCGGAGCCGGTCTTCACACCGATGGTGCCGCTGTAGCTGCTGAGCAGACCGTTGGTGTTGTCCCACGTCTTCATCGTGCGGGTGCTGCCGGTCTTGGTGATCGTCTTGGCCGTGTAGTGCTTGGTCTTGACGACCGTGCGGAACGTGGAGCTCTTCAGCGCGCTGCTGGCCAGCTTGGTCAGGTCGCGCGGGGTCGAGTAGTTGGAGCCGTTGCCGATGCCGTCGAACGAGTCGAAGTGCGTGTTCGTCATGCCGAGGCTCCTGGCGGTGGAGTTCATCTTGGAGATGAACGACGCCACGCGCTTGGCACGCGTCGAGCCGGTGCCGAACTTGTCCGCGAGTGCGTAGGCGGCGTCGCAGCCGGACGGCAGCATCAGGCCGTACAGGAGCTGGCGGACGGTGACCTTGTCGCCGACGATCAGGTGCGCCTGCGAGGCGTTGTTCCTGACGACGTAGTCGCTGTACTCCTTCTGGATCGTCACCTTGGCGTCCAGATTGAGGTTCGACTGGGCGAGCACGACCTTGGCGGTCATGATCTTGGTGGTGGAGCCCGTGGATCGCTTGGTGTCGGCTGCCTTGGTGTACAGCGACTTGGCGTTCGCGTTGTTCATCACGTAGCCGCCCTTGGCCACGATCGAGGGCGTGGTGACGGCCTGCGCGGGTGCCGCGGTGAGAGCCCCGGTGGCGAGCAGCGCGCCGGACGTCACAGCGACGGCGGTTGCTCGGCGGATACGGCGGGTGCCCTTGATGCCGGTAATCAAAGTGAAGTACCCCGATTGTCTGGAATGCCCCTGATATGCGGCCGAGTTGAGGTGGCGAGCGAGTGGGGCCGCACGAGTGTGACACGTAAATAGCACAGAAGGTTGTGCGGCCGCTGGGGGCGATTTCCGGCACGTCCGCATGGTGGACGCGATCCGTGTTGCGTACGTGTTGTATCTATCCTGTGGGCATGGCAACGCCCGTGAAGCAACCACCCGCCGCCGACCGTGTCTACACGCACGTCAAGCAAGGCGTGCTCGACCGCCGCTACGAGGGCGGGACGCTGCTCACCGAGGGTGAGCTGGCGGATGCCGTGGGCGTTTCGCGCACACCGGTGCGGGAGGCGCTGCTGCGGCTGGAGATGGAGGGCCTGATCAGGCTCTACCCCAAGAAGGGCGCGCTGGTCCTGCCGGTGTCGGCGCAGGAGATCGCCGACGTCGTCGAGACCCGGCTGCTGGTGGAGGAGCACGCGGCGCGCAAGGCCGTGCCCGCGCCGCCGGGGCTGCTGGAGCGGCTCGCGGAGCTGCTGGAGAAGCAGAAGACGCAGGCCGCCGCCGGCGACTTCGCCGCGGCCGCGGTGACCGACCGGTGCTTCCACGCCGAGATCGTGCGCAGCGGCGGCAACGAGATCCTCTCGCGGCTGTACGACCAGCTGCGCGACCGGCAGCTGCGGATGGGGGTCGCCGTCATGCACTCGCACCCGGACCGGATCGCCAAGACGCTCGCCGAGCACGAGGAGATCCTGCGGGCACTGGGCTCCGGTGACGCGGAAGCGGCCGTCGGGGTCGTGCACCGGCACGTGAGCTGGTTCTCGCACCTCGCGCGGGGTGAGGTGCGATGAACAGCGCCACCCTGCCGGGTGACCCCCCGGGCGGTCGTCGCGCCGTCGCGATGTGGTCGATCGGCGTCTCGGTCTACTTCGTCGCCGTCATCTTCCGCACCTCCCTGGGCGTGGCCGGCCTGGACGCGGTCGAACGCTTCCACGTGGGCGCCTCTGCGCTGTCGACCTTCTCGATCCTCCAGCTGCTGGTCTACGCCGGCATGCAGATACCCGTCGGGCTGCTGGTCGACCGGCTCGGCACCAAGAAGGTGCTGAGTCTCGGCGCGGTGCTGTTCACCCTGGGCCAGCTCGGCTTCGCCTTCTCGCCCTCGTACGGCATGGCGCTGGCCTCGCGCGCGCTGCTCGGCTGCGGTGACGCGCTGACCTTCATCAGCGTGCTGCGCCTCGGCACCCGCTGGTTCCCCGCCCGGCGCGGACCGCTGGTCGCCCAGCTCGCGGGCCTGGTGGGCATGGCCGGCAACCTGGTCTCCACGCTGGTCATCGCGCGGCTGCTGCACGGCATCGGCTGGACCGCCGCGTTCGCGGGCAGCGCGCTGGCCGGTGCGGTCGTCCTCGTCCTGGCGCTGCTGTTCCTGAAGGACCACCCCGAGGGGTACGAGCCCGCGCCCTCTCCGCACCAGGGCGCCGGCTACGTCCGCCGGCAGATCGCCGCGTCCTGGCGGGAGCCCGGCACCCGGCTGGGCATGTGGGTGCACTTCACCACCCAGTTCCCGGCGATGGTCTTCCTGCTGCTGTGGGGCCTGCCGTTCCTGGTCCAGGCGCAGGGCCTCAGCCGGGCCACGGCCGGTGAGCTGCTCACCCTGGTCGTGCTGTCCAACATGGTGATCGGCCTGGTCTACGGCCAGATCGTGGCCCGGCACCACGCGGCCCGGCTGCCGCTGGCGCTGGGCACGGTGGCCGCGACCGCGCTGATGTGGGCGGTGACGCTCGCCTACCCGGCCGAGCATGCGCCGATGTGGCTGCTGGTGGTGCTGTGCGCGGTGCTCGGCGCGTGCGGCCCCGCCTCGATGCTCGGCTTCGACTTCGCGCGCCCGGCCAACCCGCCCGAGCGACAGGGCACCGCCTCCGGCATCACCAACATGGGCGGTTTCATCGCCTCGATGACGACGCTGTTCGCGGTCGGTGTGCTGCTGGACGCGACCGGCGACGACTACACGGTGGCCTTCTCCGCGGTCTTCGTCCTGCAGGCCCTCGGCGTCAGCCAGATCCTCCGCCTGCGCGGCCGGGCCGCCCGCCGGGAGCGGGAGCGCCTGGTGGCGAGCCGGGTGGAAACGGTCCACGTGCCCGCGTGACCCGGCCCACGTGCCCCCGTGAACCGCGGATGCCCGGCGGGCCCCAGCGGGCGCCCGCCGGGCATTCGGTTCGACGAGGCGCGCGGAGGCCTCCCGCGGGCGCGTCAGCGGGCCACCGGGACCAGCGTGAGGTAGGCGAGGCCGAGTACGCCCCGGTAGGCCATCCACTGGGCCCGGTGCCGGTCGAGGCGGTCGCGGACCGCGGCGGCCGAGGGATGGCCGGGGTGCCCGGCGAGCCACACCTCGGCGTCCGCCTGGTACGCGGACTCGAACTCCTCCCACTCCTCCCGGCTCGCGGTCTCCGTCCACTCGGGCCGGAAGCCCGCCTCGACGGCGAGGTCGAGCAGGGCGCCGAGGTCGCAGTGATCGTCCGCGGACGCCTCCGGCCACATCCGGGCCAGCTCGTGCGGGGCCGGAGGGCGCTCCCAGAAACCCTCGCCGAGCAACACCCGCCCGTCCTCGGCCACCAGCCGCCGCAGCTCGCGCAGCGCCTCCGCGACCGGGGACGCGGCCGTGCTCAGCGCCTGGCTCGCGCCCAGGCACAGCACCAGGTCGGCGGGCCCGCGTCGGGTGCCCAGCGCGGACTCCTCGCGGAACTCCACCCGGTCCGTGAGCCCGCGCGCCCCGGCGTTGCGCCGCCCGCGGGCCAGGTCCTCGCCGTTGACGTCCACGCCGACACCCTTGGCCCCGGGCACGGCCTCCAGCAGGCGGAGCAGCAGTTCGCCCCAGCCGCAGCCGATGTCCAGGACGGTGCGGGGCCGCCTGGCGGCCAGCCGTTGCACCATCGCCGTCGCCCGGGCGGCGGAGAGGGGTCCGTGGAAGGTGAGGCGGGTGAGCCGGGGCGGGCCGTCGTCGTCGATCATGCGGGCACGCTAACGATCCGGGCGGCCCCGGTCACCGGAATATCGCGCCCCGTCGCCCAGGCACACACCGGCTCCGCCCGCCGCACGCACTCAGCGCTCCGCGCCCCCGCGCCCAGGCACACACCGGCTCCGCCCGCCGCACGCACTCAGCGCTCCGCGTCCCCGCGTCCAGCGCTCCCGCGTCAGCGAGCGGCCCCGCCCCGCCCGCAGCACGCGCCTCGGGGGGCAGCGCGCCTGCGCGCGTTCCGCGCCCCGCGGTCAACGCCCCGGCGTCCAGGAAGCGGCTCGGGCCCCGCCCACGGCACGCCCCCGCGTCCAGCGCGCCTCCGTGCCTTTCGCGCCCCGCCGCTCAGCGCCCCGCGTCCAGGAAGCGGCCCCGCCCCGCGAGGTCCGCAGCACCGCGTTCCGCTACGGCGTGACCCTGAGGCTTCGCAGGATGGCCGTCGTCAGCTCGGGGTCGCCCTCCGTCTTCACCCGGTCCGCCACCGCGTCCGGGGACACCCGGCCGCAGGACAGGCGGACGTAGGTCTCCCAGTCGAGGGTGAGGGTGGCCGCCGGGCCGAGGGCGGGCGCCGTCTCCAGCGTGCCGCGGCCCTGGATGTCGACCCGGATCGTGCGCAGGAACTCGACGGGTCCGTGCACGTCGAAGACGATCGCGGAGCTGCGCGGCGCGTTCGCGTCCTTCGCGACGACCCTGGGCAGCGCCTCCAGCAGCATGTCGCGGGCGACGTGGGCGCCCGGCGAGTCGAGGTTGCCGGGGCGGGCGAGGGCCGTGCGCAGGTCCTGCTCGTGCACCCACACGTCGAACGCCCTGGTGCGCATCGCGTGTTCGAGGGTGATCTCGGTGCCCATCGGGCCGCGCACCTTGGTGCCGGGGTCGCGGGACTCGTTGCGCAGCTGGCGGTTCCTGCGGATGACGGTGTACTCCAGCTCCGCCGTCATCTCCGGCGCCGTGTGGTGACGGCGGACGTCGACCTGCATCTCCATGTAGCGCTGGTGCGGGTTGGTGACGTGGAAGAGGTCGCGGGGCAGGGTGTGGATGGGCCGCGGGTCGCCGAGCATCTCGCAGTCCAGGCCGATGACGTGCGAGACCACGTCGCGGACGGACCAGCCCGGGCACGGGGTCCGCCGGTTCCACTCGGCCTCCGGGAGCGGCTGCACCAGCTCGGATATCGCTTCGATGGAGTGGGTCCAGGCGTCGGCGTAGGGCTGGAGGGTGGGATGCAGACTCACGGAACGGGACCCCTCGGCGGTCGGTACACGGGCAGGTTGTGGCGGCGTTGCCGGCGGACGGTGGCTGCACTCGGCGGGTGTCGTGGCACCCCCCCGGCTCTCGGCTTCGCTCGAGCGGGGGACCCCCAAGTTACGCTGCTCCGAGGCACCCCGGCAGTGCTTTCGTGTGACGATCGTAGGCCTGTATGGACGACTCGAATGCCAGGACGGTGGTAGTGTGCGCGCCTCGCTGATCCAGATCGCCGTGGACGAGGGCGAATCGGTGGCCTCCCGACGGCGGCGGGCGGCCGCCCTGGTCCGGGAGCAGGCCGGGTCCGACCTCGTGGTCCTGCCCGAGCTGTGGACCACCGGCGCCTTCGCCTACGAGGAGTTCGGCGCGGAGGCCGAACCGCTCGAGGGACCGACGTACGAGGTGATGGCCAAGGCCGCGAGCGACGCGGGCGTATGGCTGCACGCCGGCTCGATCCCGGAACGCGCCCCGGCCGACGGCTCAGCGGGCGGTGGCGACCTCTACAACACCTCTCTCGTCTTCTCCCCCTCCGGCGAACTGGCCGCGGCCTACCGCAAGATCCACCGCTTCGGCTTCGACAAGGGCGAGGCCGTGCTGATGAGCGCCGGACGGGACGTGGTGACGGTCCGGCTGCCCGGCACCACCCTCGGCGTCGCCACCTGCTACGACCTGCGTTTCCCCGAGCTGTTCCGCTCGCTGGTGGCCGCGGGCGCCGAGACGCTGGTGATCCCGGCCGGCTGGCCCGAGCGGCGGCGGGCGCACTGGACGCTGCTGGCGCAGGCGCGGGCGGTGGAGAACCAGGCGTTCGTGCTCGCCTGTGGAACGGCCGGGACGCACGCCGGAGTTCCGCAGGCCGGTCACTCGATCGTGGTCGACCCGTGGGGCGAGGTGCTCGCCGAGGCGGGGGCCGGCGAGGAGGTCCTCACGGTGGAGTTCGACCCCGGGAAGGTGGCGGTGACCCGTGAGCAGTTCCCGGCCCTGAAGGACCGGGTGATGGGGCTCGAACCGCCCGCGCCGCCGACGCAGGTGGGCGGCCGGGGCCGCTGAGCGGTGGTGTGGGGCCACGGCCGGGGTCCCCACCCGGCCGTGGCCCCGGCTCAGTCCTCGCGCTCCTTCTCCGCCAGGTGGATCACGCACACCGCCACGGCGATCAGCAGCGCCGGGTCCGCGTCCTCCCGTACGACGTCGACGCCGTACGTCTCCCGGACGTGCAGCCAGCGCCGGGAGATCACGGCGAGGAGTTCGCCGTCGTACTCGACGGCGAACTCGCGGTCGAGGATCTTGCCGCTGACGTCCAGGTCGGTCCCGTCGGCCAGGGACACCCGGTAGTGGTTGCGCAGCAGGGACAGCCGTTTGCGGCGGATCGTGGCCAGGCCTTCGCCGTCCCGTTCGATCACCATGGTGTCGCGCAGGGCGAACATCTTCTGGTGGATGTCGATGAGGACGCGCCCCTGGGTGTCCTTCAGTTCGAAGGTGTCGCGCAGCCGCATGGCCTTGCCGTCGACGAGGAAGACCTTCTGGCCGTGCTCGTCCTCGATCCAGTAGTCGTCACCGATGCCGAGGAGCCGGTCGCGTACGAGGAATCTCATGCGGTGACCGTTCCCCGGCTTCGGGCCGTCGTCACAAAGCCGTCTTCAAGCCGTCCCCGGTCGGGGGCCCGGCTCACACGCCGTAGCCGTCGGTGTAGCCGTCGCGGGCGTGATGGTGGTGGTGGGGCTCCTCCTCGACCACCGGCGTCGGGGGCACCACGACCCGACGGCGCCGGGCGATGCCGCTGAACGTGGCGATGCCGATGAGCCCGACGGCCATGAAGATGATCCCGACGAGGTCGAGGTTGACTCCCTGCATGTGCCAGTCCGTCGCGAACGTCAGGATGGCACCCAGGGCGATGAGGATGATGCAACCGCCGAGGCCCATTGTCGTCGCCTCCCCTTCCGGTTCCGGAATCTCCGGTGCCGTCCGGGTACCCGGAGCCGCCCCGAACATGTGTGGGACGGCTCGTGACGGGGCCTCAGGGGCCGCCGGGACGTCCCGGCTCAGTCCTCCAGGAACGCCACCAGCGCGTTCGCCAGCAGGAACGGGTCGTCGGCGCCGCACAGTTCACGCGCGCTGTGCATCGACAGGATCGCCACGCCGATGTCGACGGTCCGGATGCCGTGCCGGGCCGCGGTGATCGGGCCGATGGTGGTGCCGCACGGCATGGAGTTGTTGGACACGAAGCTCTGGAACGGGACGTCGGCCCGCTCGCAGGCGGCGGTGAACACCGCGCGGCCCGAACCGTCCGTGGCGTAGCGGTTGTTGACGTTGACCTTCAGGATCGGACCGCCGTTGACCCGGGGGTGGTGCGTCGGGTCGTGCCGCTCGGCGTAGTTGGGGTGGACGGCGTGGCCGGTGTCGGAGGACAGGCAGACGGTGCCGGCGAAGGCCCGGGCCCGGTCCTCGTACGAGCCGCCGCGGGCGAACACCGAGCGCTCCAGGACGGAGCCGAGCAGCGGGCCGTCCGCGCCGGTGTCCGACTGGGAGCCGTTCTCCTCGTGGTCGAAGGCGGCCAGCACGGGGATGTGGCCGAGCGCGGCGCCGGAGGACGCGGCGGCGGCCAGGGCGGCCGTACCGGCGTGCACGGACAGCAGGTTGTCCATCCGGGGACCGGCGACCAGTTCACGGTCGCGGCCGAGGTAGGCCGGCGCCTCGACCGGGTGCACCATGAGGTCCCAGCCGGCCACCGAGCCCGCCGCCAGGCCGGCCTCCTGCTCCAGGAAGGCGATCAGTTCGCCGTCGCGCGGGGCGTCGTCCAGCCCCCACACGGGCTGCAGGTGGCGCTGCTTGTCCAGCTTGAGGCCCTCGCTGTTGACCGCGCGGTCCAGGTGGATGGCGAGCTGCGGCACGCGCAGCAGCGGGCGGTTCACGTCGACCAGGACCGTGCTGCCGTCGCGCAGGGTCAGCCGGCCGGCCAGGCCCAGGTCGCGGTCGAGCCAGGAGTTCAGCAGCGGACCGCCGTAGATCTCCACCGCGACCTGCCGCCAGCCGTGGGCGCCGGTGTCGGGCAGCGGCTTGACCCGCAGGTTCGGCGAGTCGGTGTGCGCGCCGATGATGCGGAAGGGGGTGTGCGGGGCGGCGCCCTCGGGGACGTACCAGGCGACGATCGCCCCGCCGCGCAGCACGTACTTGCCGCCGCTCGTCCCGTCCCAGGCGTCCGTCTCGGCGACCTGCCGGAAGCCCGCCTTCTCCAGCCGCTCGGCGGTGTTCGCCACGGCGTGGTACGGCGACGGGCTCGCCGCCAGGAAGGTCATCAGGTCGTCGGTGTGGCCGCGATCGAAGCGGGCTGGTGCGCTCATGGGCTTACCTTAACGACGTGCGTGGGCCCGCCCCCCGGTACGGGAGCGGGCCCACGGCTGCGATCGGTGGATGCGGAACGGGCCTTCCGGCACGCGGCCGGCCCGGGACCGGCCCGAGGTCGTCCTAGAAGGCGGCCTCGTCCAGCTCCATCAGGTCCAGCTCGACGTTCTCCGAGATCTTGCGGGCCAGGGTGAGGCCGGGCAGGACGTTGGCCGCGAAGAACTTCGCCGCCGCGATCTTGCCGGTGTAGAACGCCTTGTCCTTGGCGGAGGCGGTCTGCAGCTTCTCGGCGGCGACGGCGGCGCCCTTCAGCAGCAGGTAGCCGACCACGACGTCGCCGGAGGCGAGCAGCAGGCGGCTGGTGTTCAGGCCGACCTTGTAGATGTTCTTGACGTCCTGCTCGGTGGCCGCGAGGTCGGTCAGCATCAGGCCGACGATGGCCTCCAGCTCGACGGCCGCCTTCGCGAGGTGCTCGCGGGCGCCCGCCAGCTCCTCGCCGCCGGTGCCGAGCGCCAGGAACTTCTTGATGTCCTCGGCGAGCGAGTTCAGCGCGGCGCCCTGGTTGCGGACGATCTTCCGGAAGAAGAAGTCCTGGCCCTGGATCGCGGTCGTGCCCTCGTACAGGGTGTCGATCTTGGCGTCGCGGATGTACTGCTCGATCGGGTACTCCTGCAGGAAGCCGGAGCCGCCGAAGGTCTGCAGCGACTGGGCGAGCTGCTCGTAGCCCTTCTCGGAGCCGTAGCCCTTGACGATGGGCAGGAGCAGGTCGTTGAGCGCGTGCTCGGCCTTGGCGTCCTCGCCGTTCGCCTCCTTGACGGCGATGGCGTCCTGGATCGAGGCCGTGTAGAGGACGAGGGCGCGCATGCCCTCGGCGTACGCCTTCTGCGTCATCAGCGAGCGGCGGACGTCGGGGTGGTGCGTGATGGTGACCTTGGGCGCGGTCTTGTCCATGAAGTTCGCCAGGTCCGGGCCCTGGACGCGCTCCTTGGCGTACTCCAGGGCGTTGAGGTAGCCCGTGGAGAGGGTGGAGATCGCCTTCGTGCCGACCATCATGCGGGCGAACTCGATGATGCGGAACATCTGGCGGATGCCGTCGTGCTTGTCACCGATCAGCCAGCCCTTGGCCGGGTGCCGGTCGCCGAAGGTCATCTCGCAGGTGTTGGACGCCTTCAGGCCCATCTTGTGCTCGACGTTGGTGGCGTAGACGCCGTTGCGCTCGCCCAGCTCGCCGGTCTCGAAGTCGAAGAGGTACTTCGGGACGAGGAAGAGGGACAGGCCCTTGGTGCCGGGACCGGCGCCCTCGGGACGAGCGAGCACGTAGTGGAGGATGTTCTCCTCCATGTCGTGCTCACCGGACGTGATGAAGCGCTTCACGCCCTCGATGTGCCAGGAGCCGTCCTCCTGCTGGACCGCCTTGGTGCGGCCGGCGCCGACGTCGGAGCCCGCGTCGGGCTCGGTGAGCACCATGGTGGAGCCCCAGGTGCGCTCCACCGCGATCTGCGCGATCTTCTTCTGGACGTCGTTGCCCTCGTCGAAGAGGATGCCGGCGAACGCCGGGCCGGAGGAGTACATCCACACGGCCGGGTTCGAGCCGAGGACGAGTTCGGCGTAGGCCCAGATCAGGGACGGCGGGGCCGTCGTGCCGCCGATCTCCTCGGGCAGGCCCAGACGCCAGTACTCGGAGTCCATGAACGCCTTGTAGCTCTTCTTGAAGGACGCCGGGACGGGCGCGGTGTTCGTCTCCGGGTCGAAGACCGGCGGGTTGCGGTCCGCGTCCGCGAACGACTCGGCGAGCTCGTTCTCCGCGAGGCGGGTCAGCTCCTCCAGGACGCTCTTGGCGGTGTCCGTGTCCATCTCGCCGAACGGGCCGGTTCCGTACAGCTTGTCGCGCCCGAGCACCTCGAACAGGTTGAACTCGATGTCGCGGAGGTTCGGCTTGTAGTGCCCCATGGTGACGGCTCCGTATCGGACTCGGCGAGGCACTGTCTCCTCGCATCTGGTTCACGTACCAACAAGTAGCTACGATGATGCTACCCGTCGGTAATAAGACGCAAGCCCGATTCCGTCATCTGTGACTGAGTACTCTTCTGCGCATGTACGGATACGGCCAGCCCATGGACGGTGGCGCCGCTCAGCAGAGTTACGTCCCCCCGCAGCAGGGCGGTGCAGGCGGGTACGGCCAGCAGCCGCCGCTCTATCCGGAGCCGTCCCCACCCTCGCTGGCGGACGCGGTGCGCGCCTTCACCACCGGGCAGATGCCCGCCGAGGACTTCCAGCAGATCTTCGCCACGTCGAAGGTGTACTGCCCGCGCGGCGACACCCCCGGCTTCCTCGCCCTGCACAACACCCAGCAGCCGGTGATCCCGATGTTCACCTCGCTCAAGGAGCTGCGCCGGTACGCGGGCAAGGAGTCCAAGTACTTCGTGATCACCGGCTCCGAGGTGATCGACCTGCTGCCGAGCGGCTACGGCTTCGTCCTGGACATGGAGGGCGAGCACCGGATGGTGTTCGACGCCAAGGCGGTCGAGCAGATGGTCGACTTCGCCATGCGCCGGATGTACGGCTAGCCGCCGTTGCCGCGTGGACGGCGGCCGGCCCGCACCCCGCTGCGAGCCCGGAGGGAATGCCCTCCGGGCTCGCTCTGTTGTGGGGTAGCAGAAAGTTCAACGCTCAACTAAACTGGGCGCACAAGGAGGTACCGACCATGCCTGCAGTGACCGTCGAGAACCCGCTGACCCTGCCCCGCGTGACCGCTCCCGCCGACGCGGTGGCTCGGCCCGTGCTCTCCGTCACGACCGCCCCGGGCGGTTTCGAGGGCGAGGGCTTCCCGGTGCGCCGGGCGTTCGCCGGGATCAACTACCGGCACCTCGACCCGTTCATCATGATGGACCAGATGGGCGAGGTGGAGTACGCGCCGGGCGAGCCCAAGGGCACCCCCTGGCACCCGCACCGCGGCTTCGAGACCGTCACCTACATCATCGACGGGATCTTCGACCACCAGGACTCCAACGGCGGTGGCGGCACCATCACCAACGGCGACACCCAGTGGATGACCGCGGGCTCGGGCCTGCTGCACATCGAGGCCCCGCCGGAGCAGCTCGTCATGTCCGGCGGCCTCTTCCACGGCCTGCAGCTGTGGGTGAACCTCCCGGCCAGGGACAAGATGATGGCCCCGCGCTACCAGGACATCCGCGGCGGCAGCGTCCAGCTGCTGACCAGCCCGGACGGCGGCGCGCTGCTGCGGGTCATCGCGGGCGAGCTGGACGGCCACGCGGGCCCCGGCATCACGCACACGCCGATCACGATGATCCACGCGACCCTGGCCCCCGGCGCCGAGATCACCCTGCCCTGGCGCGAGGACTTCAACGGCCTCGCCTACGTCATGGCGGGCCGCGGCAGCGTCGGCGCCGAGCGCCGGCCGATCCACCTGGGCCAGACCGCCGTCTTCGGCGCGGGCGGTGCCCTGACGGTCCGCGCGGACGAGCGGCAGGACTCGCACACCCCCGACCTGGAGGTCGTCCTCCTCGGCGGACAGCCCATCCGTGAGCCCATGGCGCACTACGGCCCGTTCGTCATGAACACCAAGGAAGAGCTGATGCAGGCCTTCGAGGACTTCCAGAAGGGCCGCCTCGGCACGGTCCCGGCCGTGCACGGCATGACCCCGAAGGGCCCCCAGGCCTGACCCGCCCCCTCCACCCCGTCGCCTGGTCCGCTCGCCGAGCGGACCGGGCGACGGGCATGTGCGGGGCCCCGGGCGCCGGCCCCCTCACCCGGCCGGTCCCGTGCGGCAGGACAGGCGGCCCGGTGGCGTGATCCGCTGGGGATGTGTCGCTGCTGCCCGAGTCCGTGCGCCGTCTCGCCGCCTGGTGTGCCGTCGTGCTGCTGGTCGCCGGGGTCGGCTGGGTGGTGATCCGGCTGTGCGCGGTGCTGCGCACCGCCGTCGTGCCGGTGCTGCTCGCGCTGCTCGGGACGGCGCTGCTCGGCCCGCTGTACCGGCGGCTGGTGAAGGCCAAGGTGCAGCGCTCTCTCGCCGCCGCGCTGACCTGCGTCGCCGTGGTGGCCGTGGTCGGCGGCGCCGTGTACATCGTGGTCGCCGCGCTCGTCGACACCGGTGACCAGATCATCGCGTCGGTACGGCAGGGCGTCAGGGCCCTGACGAAGCACTTCGGGGCCGCCGGGACCGGGCTGGACGACCTGATCGGCAACGCCAAGAAGCTGCTGGGCAAGTACGGCGGGACCGCGGCCTCCAACGTCATCAGCGGGGTCGGCGTGGTGGGTGAGTACCTGGCCATGGCCCTGCTCGCGCTGCTGCTCGTCTTCTTCTTCCTGCGCGACTCCCACCGGGCGGCCGGGGCGCTCCGGATCGTCGCGCCCGGCCCGCTGGGCGACACCCTGGAGGCGCTGGCGCGACGTGCCTTCGGCGCGGTGCAGGGGTTCATGCGGGGCACCACGGTCATCGCGCTCATCGACGCCGTCTGCATCACCGTCGGCCTGCTGATCCTGCGGGTGCCCGGCGCGATCGGGCTCGGCGCGCTCGTCTTCGTCGGCGCCTACATCCCCTACCTCGGCGCCTTCATCTCCGGCGCGGTGGCCGTGCTGGTCGCCCTCGCCGACCGCGGCCTCGTCATCGCGCTGTGGGCGCTGGGGGTGGTGCTCGCGGTGCAGGTGCTGGAGGGGCACGTGCTCCAGCCGGCCATCCAGAGCCGGACCGTGCACATGCACCCCGCGGTGGTGCTGCTGGCGATCACCGCAGGGGCGTCCGTCGCGGGCATCCTCGGCATGCTGCTCTCGGTGCCGCTGACCGCGGCCGCCGTCGGCGTCGTGAACGAGCTGCGTGAGCGTCACACGGCGGCCGGGCCGCCGGACTCGTAGAGCTCGAACCAGATGCTCTTGCCTTTGCCGCGCGGGTCCACCCCCCACAGGTCCGCGAGCAGCTCGATCAGCATCAGGCCGCGGCCGGAGGAGGCCAGCTCCCCGGGCCGGCGCCGGTGCGGGAGGTCGTCGCCGGAGTCCGTGACCTCCACCCGCAGCCGGCGCCCGCCCGGCTCCCCGGCCACCTCGGCGAGCAGCAGCGCGTCCGCGTCGGTGTGCACGAGGACGTTGGTGACCATCTCGGAGACCAGCAGCACCGCGGAGTCCACCTGCTCGGCCGACACCCAGTCGTGCAGCAGCTCGCGCAGGTGCCGGCGGGCCTCGGCGATCCGCTCGGGCTCGTCCTGGGCCACGGGCAGCAGGGTGCGCCGCAGCCGGGGCTGCACGGTCAGCGTGTCGTCGCGGCCGCAGCCCGCGCCCTGCCGGCACAGCAGCAGCAGCGCGATGTCGTCCTCGCGGCGGTCGGCGAGCGGGCCGGTGGTGTGGTGCGACGACGGTCCGTGCACGCCCTGCACCAGCGCGTCGGCCAGCGACTCCAGATCCCCGGTGTGCGCCTCGAGGATCGCGCGTATGCGCCGCCAGCCGCTCTCCATGTCGTGGCCGCCGGTCTCGATCAGGCCGTCGGTGCACAGCATCAGGGTCTCGCCGGGCTCCAGCGTGAACCGGGTGGTCGGGTAGTCGGCGTCCGGGTCGACGCCCAGCGGCACCCCGCCGGCCGTGGGGCGCATCATCACCGTGCCGTCGGCCATCCGGATCGCCGGGTCCGGATGCCCGGCGCGGGCGATCTCCAGCATGCCGGTCGCCGGATCGGCCTCGACGTAGAGGCAGGTCGCGAAGCGCACGTCGGTCATGTGCTCGTCGTGGGTGATGCCGTGCAGGAAGCGGGCGGCGCGGGAGAGCACCGCGTCCGGGCGGTGCCCCTCGGAGGCGTAGGCGCGCAGCGCGATCCGGAGCTGGCCCATCAGGCCCGCCGCCCGGACGTCATGCCCCTGGACGTCGCCGATGGCCAGTGCGAACCTCCCGGCGGGCAGCGGGATCATGTCGTACCAGTCGCCGCCGACCTGCAGCCCGCCCCCGGTCGGGATGTAGCGGGCGGCCACCGTCATCCCTGGGATCTCCGGGCCCAGCGACGGCAGCATGGAGCGCTGCAGGCCCTCGGTCAGCTCCCGCTGGGTGTCGGCGGCGCCGGCCCGGTTCAGGGCCTGGGCGAGCATCCGGGCGACCGTCGTCAGGACCGCGCGCTCGTCCGGGGTGAAGGCGACCGGGTAGGTGAAGGCCGCCATCCAGGCGCCCATGGTGCGCCCGGCCGCCGTGAGCGGCAGGAACGCCCAGGAACGGCGCTCGAAGTGCCGGGCGAGGGGCCAGGTGACGGGGTAGCGCGCCCGGTACTGCTCGGGGGAGGAGAGGTAGACGGCCCGGCCGGTGCGGACCACCTCGGCCGCCGGGTAGTCCGCGCTGAGCGGCATGTGCAGGAAGGGGCCGTCCTCACCGGGCTGCTGCCCGTGGTGGCCGATCACCGTCAGCCGCTCGCCCTCCACGCCGAACACCGCGAGACCGTCCGGGGAGAACCCGGGCATCGACAGTCCGGCCGCGACCCGCAGCACCTCCGCCGTGGAGCGCGCCTCCGCCAGGGCCCGGCCGGCGTCCAGCAGGAACGCCTCCCGTGAGCGGCGCCAGTCGCCGGTGACCGCGTTGCGGGCCGCCGCGGTGCCCGGGGTGGGCTCGGTGACCTCCTGGAGCGTCCCGATCAGTTCGTACGCCCGCCGGTCCGGGTCGAAGGACGGCTTCGAGCGGCTGCGGACGACCCGTACGACCTGGCCCTCCTCGTCCATGATCCGGATCCGCACCTCGGCCAGCGTGCCCTCGTCGACCGCCAGCGGCACCACTCCGGTGATCTCGTTCCAGTCCTCCGGGTGGAGCCGTGCCCGGGTCTGGTTCTCGGTGAGGGTGACCGGCTCCGGGGGCAGCCCGAGCAGCCGCGCCGCCTCCCCGTCCACGGTGACCAGTCCGGCGGCGGTGTCCCAGTGCCAC
Source organism: Streptomyces sp. NPDC038135 (assembly GCF_055601245.1). NCBI lineage: Bacteria > Bacillati > Actinomycetota > Actinomycetes > Kitasatosporales > Streptomycetaceae > Streptomyces > Streptomyces sp. NPDC038135. The sequence goes on from NZ_JBVJXS010000003.1 coordinate 439,248, forward strand.
AACCCGGTCGCGAGGGCGGCGAGGACGTCACCCACGGACGGCAGAGACTCGCCTGTACGCATTGCCCCCATTTAAGGAGATGTGCTCGATAACTGCCACCCTTGGCGGACGCCGTAAATGGTGGGGAGCCGATCTTGGCGTGCCCGGTACCCTTGATGGGTCCGGGCCCCGTGCCCGGCCCCCGCCGGGGCGGCAGTCCCGGCACTCATCACCCCACCACGAAGGACGATGAACGACGATGCATCGGTACAGGTCCCACACCTGCGGCCAGCTCCGCGCCTCTGACGTCGGCACCGACGTCCGGCTGAGTGGCTGGCTGCACAATCGGCGCGACCTGGGCGGCATCCTCTTCATCGATCTGCGCGACCACTACGGCATCACGCAGCTCGTGGCCCGTCCCGGCACGCCCTCGTACGAGGCCCTGGACAAGCTCTCCAAGGAGTCCACGGTCCGCGTCGACGGCCGCGTGGTTTCACGTGGAACCGAGAACGTGAACGCCGACCTGCCCACCGGTGAGATCGAGGTCGAGGTCTCCGAGGTCGAGCTGCTCGGCGCGGCGGCCCCGCTGCCCTTCACCATCAACGCCGAGGACGGGGTCAACGAGGAGCGGCGCCTGGAGTACCGCTTCCTGGACCTGCGCCGCGAGCGCATGCACCGCAACATCATGCTGCGCACGGCGGTCATCTCCGCCATGCGCCAGAAGATGGCGGTGATGGGCTTCAACGAGATGGCGACGCCCATCCTGTCCGCCACCTCCCCCGAGGGCGCCCGCGACTACGTCGTGCCCTCCCGGGTCCACCCTGGCAAGTTCTACGCGCTGCCGCAGGCCCCGCAGCAGTTCAAGCAGCTGCTGATGATCTCCGGCTTCGACCGGTACTTCCAGATCGCCCCCTGCTTCCGTGACGAGGACGCCCGCGCCGACCGCTCGCCGGGCGAGTTCTACCAGCTCGACGTCGAGATGAGCTTCGTGGAGCAGGAGGACGTCTTCCAGCCCATCGAGAAGCTCATGACGGAGCTGTTCGAGGAGTTCGGCGGCGGCCGCCACGTCACCTCCCCGTTCCCGCGCATCCCGTTCCGTGAGGCGATGCTGAAGTACGGCTCCGACAAGCCGGACCTGCGCGCCAAGCTGGAGCTCGTCGACATCACCGACGTGTTCGAGGGTTCGGAGTTCAAGGCGTTCGCCGGCAAGCACGTGCGGGCGCTGCCCGTGCCGGCGGTCCAGGACCAGCCGCGCAAGTTCTTCGACCAGCTCGGCGACTTCGCCGTCTCGCTGGGCGCGAAGGGCCTGGCGTGGGTGCGCGTCGGCGAGGACGGGACGCTGACCGGCCCGATCGCCAAGTTCCTGACCGAGGAGAACGTCGCCGAGCTGACCAAGCGCCTGTCGCTGGCGCCCGGCCACGCCATCTTCTTCGGCGCCGGCGAGTTCGACGAGGTCTCGAAGATCATGGGCGCGGTGCGGGTCGAGGCCGCCAGGCGCTCCGGTCAGTTCGAGGAGAACGTCTTCCGTTTCTGCTGGATCGTCGACTTCCCGATGTACGAGAAGGACGAGGACACCGGCGCGATCGACTTCTCGCACAACCCGTTCTCGATGCCGCAGGGCGGTCTTGAGGCCCTGCAGACCCAGGACCCGCTGGACATCCTCGGCTGGCAGTACGACATCGTCTGCAACGGTGTCGAGCTGTCCTCCGGCGCCATCCGGAACCACGAGCCGGAGATCATGCTCAAGGCCTTCGAGATCGCGGGTTACGACCGCGAGACGGTCGAGGAGAAGTTCGCGGGCATGCTCCGCGCCTTCCGCTTCGGCGCCCCGCCGCACGGCGGAATCGCGCCCGGCGTGGACCGGATCGTCATGCTCCTCGCGGACGAGCCCAACATTCGCGAGACGATCTCCTTCCCGCTCAACGGCAACGCCCAGGACCTGATGATGGGCGCGCCGACCGAGCTGGACGAGTCGCGCCTGCGCGAGCTGCACCTCTCCGTCCGGAAGCCGCAGCCCAAGTAATCCGCGCTCCGTTCTCGGGACGGATCAGAGGGGCGGCCCCCGCAGGGGGGCCGCCCTTTTTTTCTGCCGTTCCCGGATTCCGGTGCGGAATCCGTTCAGCGGTATCAGAATCCGCAGTACACCGAGCTGCCGTAGTCGCTCAGCAGGTCGTCGCGGATCCAGCCGTACACCCCTGTGCTGTCGTTGCGGGCGTACGTCCAGGTGTAGTCGCCGGCGACCGTGTAGCAGTGGTAGTCCAGCCGCTGGGTGGAGTAGGCGATCCCGTTGATCGCACAGCTGGTGCTGGAGCCGCTGCGCTCGTTGGCCCCGTCCGCCGTCTTGTTCCAGGCGCTCGAGTCCTTGTCCGCCACGGTCTTGCCGCAGGACGCGGCCGCCGAGGCCGGCGTGGTCGCCAGGGCGATCGGCAGGCTCGCGGCCACCGCCACGAGCGTGGGCAGAACGACTGCGAATCGACGCTTCATTGAACCCCCATCGTCGTTGTTCTTGTCGTTGTCGCTTTTCCTTTCGCGTCACCCGGGGTCGTCCGGGTCCCGAGTGGCACTAGTACGATTCGGTGCCGGACGGACTGAAGAAATGCTTCCGATAAGGGATGTCCGTTTCTGTTCGATGTGCGACCGAAAAGAAATGATGGGGGAATAGGTCATTCCTGTGCCGTTGTGTGACATGCGTACAACCCTGAGCGGGGTGGCCGTTCGGCTGGAATTGGTCGTGCCGCCTGCCCGTGGATCCGCCGGTTCCGCAATTCCCGTTACCGGCCGGCGGCGGAAGAGAATGCCCCGTATCCGCCCCTGAACAGCACGGGTGCAATCCGGTACGGTGTGGAATCCCAGGCGAAGGAGTCGCATTGCCCGCTCGCATACTGGTGGCCGAGGACGACGTGAAACAGGCGCAACTCATCCGTATCTACCTGGAACGGGAGGGCCACGACGTCCAGCTCGTGGCCGACGGACGCTCCGCGATCGACCGGGCCCGCGCCTCCCGGCCGGACCTGATCGTCCTCGACGTGATGATGCCGAACGTCGACGGACTCGACGTCTGCCGCATCCTGCGCATGGACTCCCGGGTGCCGATCCTGCTGCTGACCGCCCGCAGCACCGAGGAGGACCTGCTGCTCGGCCTCGACCTCGGCGCCGACGACTACATGACCAAGCCGTACAGCCCCCGCGAACTGACCGCCCGGGTGCGGGCGCTGCTGCGCCGGGCCCGGGCCGCCGAGGGCGAACGGCCCGCCCTGCTCACGGTCGGGGACCTGGTGATCGACACCGCCCGCTTCGAGGTACGGGCGGCCGGTGAGCCGGTGCCGCTCACCGGCAAGGAGTTCGCGATCCTCGCCGTGCTCGCGGGCGAGCCGGGGCGTGCCTTCACCCGGGCCCAGATCATCGACCGGGTCTTCGGGTTCGACCAGAACGTGCTGGAGCGCACCGTGGACGCGCACGTGATGAACCTGCGGCGGAAGCTGGAGCGGGGCCGCGACGGGACCCGGTACGTGGAGACCGTGTACGGGCGGGGCTACCGCCTGGCGACGCGGCCGCCCGGGACGCCGGCGCCGGACGGCGGGACGCGGTGAGCTTCCGGCTGCGGGTGCTGGGCCTGCTGGCCCTGATCGCCCTGACCGCCACGGGCGCCACCGCCTGGCTGACGTTACGGCAGGCCGCCAGCCAGGCACGGGACTCGGTGACCGCCGGACGCCAGGACGTGGCGCGGATCACCGACGCCCTCCAGTCGTACGGCCTGCGGCACGGCACCTGGGACGGGGTGGCCCCGACCGTGCGGAGACTGGCGGCGGACACCGGCCAGCGGATCCGGGTCACCACCGAGACGGACGTCCTGCTCGCCGACTCCGACACCCTGGCCGGCCGCACCCCGCGCCCGGTCGGCGGACAGCCGCCCCTCCTCGTCGATCCCCGGCCGAGACTGCGGCTGCCGGAGACCTCCGTACCCCTCGCCTCGGTCAAGCGGACGGTGGCCGCGATCGCCGACTACCGGTCCGCCGTCACCTACGCCACCTGCCTGACCAGGGCCGGCGCGCAGGTCACCGCCCGGACCGGACGGACCGGCATCCCCCGGATCAGCACCGACCGGGACCAGGCCCGGTGCGTCCGGCCCGACCCCGGAGCCGACCCCCGGGCGGGCGAGGACCACGCGGCCGTCTCGCGCTGCTCCGGCGAACAGCGCCTCACCGCCTGCCTGCAGCGGGTCTTCAACGAACGGACCGCCACCCTCGCCCCGCCGCGCCTCCAGGTGGGGCTCGGCTTCCGGGGCGAGGCCCCGGCCGGCCTCGCCGCCGCACCGACCGTGGCGGTCGCCTCCGGTGTCGCCCTGGTCGCCGTGCTCGGCGCGCTGCTGCTCAGCCGGGCCGTGCTGCGGCCGGTGCGGGCCCTGACCTCGGCCGCCCGGGACCTCGGCGAGGGCGAACTGGAACGGCGGGTGCCGGTCTCCGGACGGGACGAGATGGCCGAACTGGGCCGGGCGTTCAACCGCATGGCCCACTCGCTGCAGGCCGCCGAGGAACGCCAGCGCCGGCTCACCGCCGACATCGCCCACGAACTGCGCACCCCGCTCGCCAACGTGCGCGGTTACCTGGAGGCGCTGCGGGACGGCGTGGTCGAACCGACGCCCGAACTGCTCGACTCCCTGCACGAGGAGGCGATGCTGCAGCAGCGGATCGTCGACGACCTCCAGGATTTGGCGCTGGCCGAGGCGGGGGCGCTCACCTACCACCGGGCCGTGGTGGACCTCGGCGACCTGCTGGAGACCAGCCGCACCGCCCATCTGGCGCAGGCGGAGGCCGCCGGTGTGGCGCTGCGGACCGAGGCGCCCCGTCCGGTACGGGTCCACGCCGACGCCCACCGGCTGCGGCAGGTGGTCGGCAACCTGGTCGGCAACGCGCTGAGGGCCACCGCGCCCGGCGGGACGGTGACCCTCCGCGCCGAGCGCCGGGACGGCACGGCGGTGCTCCTCGTGCGGGACACCGGCAAGGGGATCCCCGCGGAGCAGCTGCCCCGCCTCTTCGACCGCTTCTGGCGCGCGGACCCCGCGCGCGGCCGCACCACGGGAGGCAGCGGCCTCGGCCTCGCCATCGCCCGCCAGATCGTCACCGACCACGAAGGCACGATCGAGGTCACGAGCCGTCCGGGCACCGGGACCACGTTCACGGTGACGCTGCGGGCGCTGGAGTGAGGGACGCGGCGCGGCCCGCGGCGGTCGTGCGCCGCTCCGGTGAGACGGGGGCCGGACCTGGAGCGAACCGGCGGTCGCCCTGCGGCGAGGGACCGGCGGCCGGGTCTGCGCCGGGCCGTGGAAGGACGGCCGCAGGCACCCGCGTTCATGGCCCGGCCAGCGCCTCCGTCGGGGTCAGGCGGCCCGCCCGGACCGCCGGGTACAGGCCCGCCAGCGCCCCGATGAGGAGGGTGACGGCGACACCCGCCGCCGTCGCCCAGACCGGGACCTGCGTCGGCCAGCCGCGTACGGACGCGAAGACGGCGGTGATCGCCGTGCCCAGCACCGTGCCACCGAGACCGCCCAGAGCCGACAGCAGCAGCGACTCCGAGACGAACTGGCCCCGGATCTGCCCGCTCGTGGCGCCCAGCGCGCGGCGCAGGCCGATCTCCGGGCGGCGTTCCAGGACCGAGATCACCATGGTGTTGCCCACCCCGACCCCGCCCACCAGCAGGGCCACCGAACCCAGGCCGAGCAGCAGCCCGGTCAGCGTCGACTCGGTGGCCTCCCGGGCGGCCAGCGCGTCGGACGGCCGGGAGACCAGCACCGCGTTCGGCTTCTCCGGGTTGGCCGTCGCCGCGAGCACCGCCCGTACCTGGGACACCCGGTCGTCACGGGCCCGTACGTACACCGTCGAGGGATGGCCGTCGAAGCCCAGGTACGTCCGCGCCGCCTGCCAGCCGACCAGCGCCGAGCCGTCGATCTCCGGCGCGAGCGGCACCGGTTCCAGGACGCCGACCAGGGAGAACCACGTGCCGCCGAGCCAGAGCCGGGTGCCCGGCGTGTAGACGTCGAGCCGGCGGGCGGCCTGTGCGCCGAGCACCACCGCCGGGTACTCCTCGGTCGCCTCGGTCAGCCACCGCCCGACCCGCACCTCGCCGCCGACCGCGGGCAGCAGTCCCGCCCCGGCCGCGGCCACCTCCACACTGCCGGTGCGCCCCACGGGGATGTGCTCGTTGCGGTAGACCGCCGCTTCCTTGACCTCACCGGTCGCCGCGACCTGGTCCACCGGCCCGATCCGCCGGATCATCGGCACCGCCTCCTGGGGCAGCCGGGTCGCCGTGCCGTCCGGCGTCCGACCGGGAGCGACCCGCAGCATGTTGGTGCCCAGCGCGTCCAGCCGGCGGTCCACCTCCGCCCGGCTGGAGGACGAGATGCCGACCACGGCGACCATCGCCGCCACCCCGATCGCGATCCCCAGCGCGGAGAGGAAGACGCGCAGCGGCCGGGTGCGCAGGCCGGTGCCGCCGAGCCGCAGGAAGTCGGCGGGCCGCAGCCGGGCCGGCCGGAGCGTTCCCCCGCCCGCCGTGCCCGGCCTCATCGCCGGTCCTTTGTGCCCGCCGGGGCGGTGCGCGGGCCGCTGCCGCTGTCGGCCACGACGCGTCCGTCCCTCATCTCCACCCTGCGGTCGAACACCTCCGCCATCTCCCGGTCGTGGGTGATGACGACGACCGTGGTGCCGGCCGTGTGCAACTCCCGCAGCAGGGCCAGCACCGCTGCCCCGGAGGCCGAGTCGAGGTTGCCGGTGGGCTCGTCGGCGAGCAGCAGCGCCGGTTCCCCGATCACCGCGCGGGCCACCGCCGCCCGCTGCCGTTCGCCGCCGGAGAGCTGGTGCGGCAGGTGGCCGAGCCGGTGGTCCAGCCCGACGCGGGCCAGCGCCCGCGCGGCCCGGCGCCGGCGTTCCCGCAGCGGCACCCCGGTGTAGAGCAGTCCGTCGGCGACCGTGTCGAGCACGGGCACCCCGACCGCCAGGTGGAACTGCTGGAACACGAACCCGACGCGCTGCGCGCGCAGCGCGGACAGCTCCCGGTCGGAGAGGCCGGCGACCTCGTACCCGTCGATGACGATGCGACCGGCGGACGGCCTGTCGAGGGTGCCCATCAGATGCAGCATGGTCGACTTGCCCGAGCCGGACGGCCCGACGACGCACGCGAGTTCGCCGTGCCGGATGGTCAGCTCGACGTCCGCGACAGCCGTGACGCCCCCGGCGTACGTCTTGGAGACGCCCGCGAACTCGACCACGGGCGTGGCGGGAGCGGCGTACTCGGTGTCCGGTGGGGTCACTTGGGGATCCTCACCTTCATGCCCTCGCGCACACCGGGACCGCTGACCTCCACCTTGCCCCCGGCGAACAGCCCCGTCCGCACCGGGACGAAGCGTCCCGGAGCACCGGCGTCCCCGTTCTTGCCGTCCCGGGCGCCGTCGTCGGCGAGCTCCAGGCCGTAGCCGCCCTCGGCGAGCGCGGTCAGCGCGGCGACCGGCACGGTGAGGACGTCCTTGCGCTGTTTCTGCGTGTACCGGACGGTGACCGGGCCGCTCTGCAGCCGGCCCAGGGAGCGCTGGTCGTCGAAGGTGACCACGACGGAGACCGTCGCGGACTTGCCGTCCGCACCACCGCCGGAACCCCCGTCCGCGCCTCCGCCGTCGCCACCGCCGTCCCCCGCGCCGTCACCGCCCCCGCCGGACGCCGCCGAGGCGTCCGAGCCCAGGCTGGCGACGGTCCCCTCGACCGAGCGGCCGTCGGGCAGGTCCACGGTGACCCGGCTGCCGCGCCGCGCCCAGTCGGTGTCGGCGGCCGGAGCGCTGACCGTCACCATGCGGGAGGTGCTGGTGTAGCTGACCTGACCGCCGGCGGCCTCGTCGCCGACGCGGGCGCTGGTGCCCGCGACCCGGACCGGGCCGGGCGCGTACACGACGTCGCCGGCCCCGACCCTGCCGGTCTGCGGCAGTCCCAGGTCCTTCTGCCAGCGTTTGACGGCGTTCGCGGTCAGCTCGGTGTACGACTCGTCGACGGTGAACCCCGAATAGCCGAGCGCGCTGAGGTTGCTCTCGAACTGCTTGACGTCCATGCCGTTCAGGGGCGCGGCCGCGGCGGCGCCCGGGCGGGTGACCGAGGCGGACGGGGTGGTGCCGGCCGCGGACTTGCCGCCCGTCGTGCCGCCGTCGCCCGCGTCCGCTCCCTCGACATCCGGCCGCTCCGGCTCCACGAGCCCCAGGTCCCGGTACATCGGCAGACTGCCGTACAGCAGGACCACCGGCCGGTCGTCGGCCCGCATCACCGCCTGGCCGCGCCGCAGGACGGTACCGGTGGCCGGCAGCCAGGTCACCGTGCCCTTCGCCTTGACCGGGAACGGGACCTGGGGGCCGTGGCCGAGCTGTCCGTCGACCTGGGTCTGGTCGGTGAGGGTCGCCCGGGTGACGTGGACGACCTGGCTGCTGCGGCCGGGCGCCGCGCCGCCGTCGTCGGGGCCGCCGCTCCCGCCGAGGCCCAGGGCGCCGACGACGCTGACGCCGGTCACGACGAGGAAGCCGGCCACCACGAGGGCGAGCCTGTTCCGCCGGCGTGCGGCGGCCCGGCCCGGCCCGGCGGCCCGGACCGTGTCCCCCGGATCGTCCGGGCCCGCCGCTCCCGCCGCCGGCTCGTGGTGTCCGTCCTTCATGACGTCCACGGCACCCGCCCGTCAGCCCTGGGCCGAGGGCGCGTCGGTGGGCACGTCGATGATGGAGGCGCACTCGCGCGTGGCTCGCTTGGCGCCCGCGGACGTGGAGTCCCAGGTGACGTCGCGGAAGTGGCCGTCGGAGTCGGTGTCCGGGAAGTCGGCCGCGCCGTGCTCCTGCATGCACTTGGCGTACTTCTGGTTCTTGCGGATCTCCGCCTTGGACAGCTCGGGCTGCTGGGCCTTCTCGACGCTCTCCGGGACGGGCACGCTGAGGTCCGCGCACTTCTCCTGGGCCTTGAGGGCCTTGGGATCGCGCTTCCACTTGGACTGGTCGCCGAGGTCCACCTTGCCCTGGGCGTCGGGGTCGGGCGCGTCGAGACCGGCGCCGCGCAGGCAGTCGACCCACTTGCGCTGGGCGTCGACGTACTCGGTCAGCTCGCTCGACGCGTTCTTGGAGGCGCCCGCGCCCGCCTTGCCGCCGCCGGCCGAGGCGATCTCGCCGCCGTCGTCGCCGTCACCGCCGCAGCCGGCGACGCCCACCACGGCCGCCACCGCCACTCCGACCAGCCAGGTCCGCGCCCCTAACCGCCGCCGCGCACTCATCACCGAGCCCCCTTCACGCCGTCGCCGCCCGGCCTGTTCCGGCCGGGCGGCGACGAATGTAGATCCGGGGTGATGAAGAACCCATGAAGAAGCCGTCAAGAACCGTTCCGGAGGAAAGGGCGCCCTCGCCGTCGCCGCTGTCGCCCGGTCAGGCGCCGGAGTCGGGGCCGGCTTCCGGGTCCGGGTCCGGGTCCGGCTCGGTGTCCGGGGAGGCGCCGTCCTCCATCAGCCGCTCGGCGATGTCGTCGGACCAGTGCTGCGCCCAGGCGCGCAGGGCGAGGACCTGGGGCTCGTCCAGGCCGTACCGGCGGAAGTCGGCGTCGGCGTAGAAGTCGGTGCCGGTGAGCCGGGACTGCAGAGTGGGCAGGTCGAAGGGGTCGTGGGCGTGGCGGCGGCCCAGTTCCTCCAGGCGGGGCAGGGGGAACCGGGCGGCGGCGCCCCGCGCGTCGACGAGGTCGACGGCCGCGCCCCGGTCGTACAGCGCGCGGATCTTCGTGCCGACGGCGTCCTCGAGTGACAGGGCGGGCCCGTACTCGGTCAGCTCGGGCGGCTGCCAGAAGGCTTCCTTGTGCAGGGCGAGCGCGATGGGCTCCCCGCTCGGCGGGTCGGTGACGGTGAGCTGCGCGGTGAGCGGGGTGACGGCTCCGACCCGCACCCGGCGTCCGCGCGCCTCCAGCGCCGAGTCGACGGCGGCCACGATGTGCTCCATGACCTTGGGGCTCTCGGTGGCGAAGTCGACGTTGGCGTGCGGCCGGGACACCAGGCCGTGCGCCTGCAGGGCGTAACCGCCCGCGAGCACCAGCGCATACGGGCTGCCTGCGCCGAGAACGTCCGCGAGAAGTCGCAACTGGGGATCGGAAGGGCTCACGGCATCCGTACTCTGCCAGAAGGGGGGCGGGGTGAGGGGGTGCCCCGCCCGGGAGACCTCGTAGGTCAGGACTCGGTCTGTTCCGCGACATCCCCGGCGAAGAGGTCCTCCGCCCGCGAGACCGTGGCCGCCCTGTCCAGCCAGTCGGCCACCCGGTCGGGGTCGGTGCAGGAGGTGATGCGCTTACGGGCGTCGTCCGAGACGGGGATGCCGCGCACCTCGAGGACGCGCAGGACTCCCTTGGCCTCGCCCTCGGCTTTCCCTTCGGCCTTGCCCTCCAGGTACGTCTCTTCGAAGAGGGTTCCCCGGCCGGGGAAGTAGGTGGCGACCATCTTCTGCAGACCTTTCCACGTCTCCCTGGCCGGAGTGTTCTCCAGGCCGACTTCCACGAACTCACACCAGTACTTCGCTGTGGCCTTGTCGAAGGACCGCATGCCGCGGGCCAACATGTGCAGTATGGCGTCGATGTTCCTGCTCTCGCTGTGCACGATGGCAGAGATGGTCGCCATCGCCGGTTCGTCGGCGACCTTCGACACGTCGGTGATCTCCGGAACGTTGTGCGGACCCAGGACGAACGGGCGCGTCACCTGGGTGGCCCAGGGGCCGACACGGCTCTCGAACGGCCCGGCCGCCCACATCGAGGTCGGCTTGTTCTTGCAGACCACGACCAGCAGTACCGGGAGCTCGAACTTCGCATGCAGGTACGCCACGTAGTAGGCCCAGCTGATGCCCTTGTCCGGGGCTCGACCGGTCTGTGCCTCGATGGCGACCATGAACCGGTCCCCCTCAGAAGGCTCGACTTTCAGCACGGTGTCCACACGGCGTTCCAGGGGACGGATCTCCGTGGCGTCGGGGGACAGCGCCTCGACGATCGACTTGGCCGGAGGCGGCAGGCCCAGCGCCTCGAAGACGGGGGCGAGAACCTCGGGGTGCTCCTGGAAGATCCGGTGTGAGGCCTCGTGTGTCGATGTGACCATGTGGTCAACGTAGAGGGGGCGGGAGCCGGGGTGCCTCGTGGACAGGTTGGTTCACCCGTTCGGGTAAGGCGGAAACGTTCACGCCTTCCCGGTCGGCATCCGCGCACGCGCAGGGGCCCGGGAACGTCGTGTTCCCGGGCCCCTGTCGTCGCGTGGTCGGTTACGCGGGCTTCTCCTCCAGGCGGGGGAAGAGGACCGCGCCCTTGGTGACCGTGGAGCCGGACGGGAGTCGGCCCCAGGTACCGGACTCCTGGACCTTCTGGTCGGCCAGGGCGCCGAGGGAGGCCTCCGCGCCGAGGGAGTCCCAGAGCTTCTGGGAGGTGTCCGGCATCACCGGGTTGAGGAGGACGGCGACCGCGCGGAGGGACTCGGCGGCCGTGTAGAGGATGGTGGCCAGCCGGGCCTTGCCCTCGGGCGAGTCGTCCTTGGCGACCTTCCACGGCTCCTGCTCGGTGAGGTAGCCGTTGACCTGCTTGACGAAGTCGAAGACGGCCAGGATGCCGCCCTGGAAGTCCAGCTCGTCGCCGATGCGCCGGTCGGCCTCCGCGGCGGCCTTGGCCAGGCCCTCCTGGACGGCCTTCTCCGCCTCGCCGGCGGCCGTCGCCTCGGGCAGCTCGCCGCCGAAGTACTTGCCGACCATGGCCGCCACGCGGGAGGCGAGGTTGCCGTAGTCGTTGGCCAGCTCGGAGGTGTAGCGGGCGGAGAAGTCCTCCCAGGAGAAGGATCCGTCCTGCCCGAAGGCGATGGCCCGCAGGAAGTACCAGCGGTAGGCGTCCACGCCGAAGTGCGTGGTCAGGTCCTGCGGCTTGATGCCGGTCAGGTTGGACTTCGACATCTTCTCGCCGCCGACCATCAGCCAGCCGTTGGCGGCGATCCTCCCGGGCAGCGGCAGGCCCTGGGCCATCAGCATGGCCGGCCAGATCACCGCGTGGAAGCGGAGGATGTCCTTGCCGACGAGGTGCACGTCGGCCGGGAAGGTTGCCTCGAACTTCTCCTGGTTCTCGTTGTAACCGACCGCCGTGGCGTAGTTCAGCAGCGCGTCGACCCACACGTAGATCACGTGCTTCTCGTCCCAGGGGATCGGGATGCCCCAGTCGAACGTCGAGCGGGAGATGGAGAGGTCCTGCAGGCCCTGGCGGACGAAGTTCAGGACCTCGTTGCGCGCGGACTCGGGCTGGATGAAGTCCGGGTTGGCCTCGTAGTGGGCCAGCAGCTTCTCGGTGTACGCGCTCAGCTTGAAGAAGTAGTTCTCCTCGCTGAGGATCTCCACCGGCTTCTTGTGGATCGGGCAGAGCTTCTGGCCCGCGTACTCGCCCTCGCCGTCGAGCAGCTCGCCCGGCAGCTTGTACTCCTCGCAGCCGACGCAGTACGGGCCCTCGTAGCCGCCCTTGTAGATCTCGCCCTTGTCGTGCAGGTCCTGCACGAACTCCTGGACGCGGTCGGTGTGCCGCTTCTGCGTGGTGCGGATGAAGTCGTCGTTCGCGATCTCCAGGTGCTCCCACAGGGGCTTCCAGGCCTCGCTGACGAGCTTGTCGGCCCAGGCCTGGGGCGTGACCCCGTTGGCCTCGGCCGTGCGCATGATCTTCTGACCGTGCTCGTCCGTGCCGGTGAGGAACCACACCTTCTCGCCACGCTGACGGTGCCAGCGGGTGAGCACGTCGCCTGCGACGGTCGTATAGGCGTGGCCCAGGTGAGGAGCGTCGTTGACGTAGTAGATGGGGGTCGAGACGTAGTACGCCTTCGACCCCTGCTTCTCGGATCCAGTGGCCGCCATAAGTCGAAATCCTACTTGGCCGCCGAAGATCGACTCACACGCGTTTCGGGGGGTGGACGCGTCGTCCACCCCCCGGCACCGGCCTCCTACGGACGCCAGGCCGCGAGGACGCCCTCGTAGAGCTCGGTGTCCGTGAGCTCCCGGGGGGTGGGGCCGGCGTGGAAGAAGGACGTGTTGCCGGTCTTCAGTTTGCGCAGGTAGTCGAAGGCCTTGTTGTCGTGCTCGCCGAACGCGACGAAGGAGAAGAAGACGCCGGGGTGGTTCTTCGCGGCCTCGGTCAGGGACTGGGTCGCGGGGGTCTTGGCGTCGGGGGCGCCGTCCGTCTGGAAGACCACCAGGACGGGGGTGCCGGGCTCGTCGTTCTTCTCGTGGTGGGCGAGTACGGCCTCCACGGCGGCGTGGTAGCTGGTGCGGCCCATGCGGCCGAGGTCCGCGTGGACGTCGTCGATCTTCGTCTCGTGGTCCTCGGTGAGGGTCAGGTCGGTGGTGCCGTCGATCTCCGTGGAGAAGAAGACGACGTGGACCGTGGCCTCGGGGTCGAGGTGGGCGGCGAGGGCGAGGGTCTGGTCGGCCAGGGCCTGGGCGGAGCCGTCCTTGTAGTAAGGGCGCATGCTCGCGGAGCGGTCGAGGACGAGGTAGAGCTTCGCTCGGGTGCCGGTGAGGTTGGTCTTCTTGAGGGTGGTGGTGGCTGCCTTGTAGGCGGTGGCGAGGCTGGGGGTGTTGGACTTGATCTTGGTGAGGGGGGTGGCGGGTTTGGCGGAGGGTGCCTGGGGTTCGGGGGTCGCCTCGGCGGGGGGTGTCTGCGGCTCGGGGGTCGCCTCGGCTTCGCCTTCGGCGGGATCGTTCCCACCCGCACCACCCGTGCGGGTCTCGTTGTCGGGTGCGGGCGGCCCCTGCGGGGTGTCCTCGCCGTCGGCGGCCTGCGGCTCGGAGGTGGAGGGCTTCGGCTCCGCCTCGGCCGCTGCCGTCGCCGCGGCCGGCTTCGGCGTCGTCTCCGCCTTGGGCTCGTCCTGAGCCTTCGGCTCCGCCTTGGGCTCGTCTTCGGCCGGCTTCGGCGTCGACTCGGGCTCCGGTTCCGCCTCGACCTTCGTCTCGGCCGCCGGTTCCGCCTTGGTCTCCGGTTCCGCCTCAGCCTTCGCCTCGGGGTCCGCTTCCGAAGCCGCCTCAGGCTTCGCCTCGGGCTCCGCTTCCGAAGCTGCCTCAGCCTTCGGCTTCGCCTTGGCGTCGGCCGGCTCGGCCTTCGCCTCCGGCTCGGGCGTCGGCTCGGCCTCCGGCGTCGGGTCCGGCGCCGGCTCGGCCTTGGCCTTGGCCTCCTGCGTCGGCTCGGCCTTGGCCTCAGCCTCCTGCGTCGGCTCGGCCTTGGCCTCAGCCTCCTGCGTCGGCTCGGCCTTGGCCTCAGCCTCCTGCGTCGCCTCGGCCTTGGCCTCAGCCTCAGCCTCCTGCGTCGGCTCGGCCGTCGTCTCCAGCTCAGGCGCCGGCTCGGCCTCCGGCTTCGCTTCCGGCGTCGGCTCGGCCTCCGGCTCAGGCGTCGGCTCGGCCTCCGCCTCCTGCCTCGCCTCGGCCTTCGTCTCCGGCTCGGGCGTTGCCTCCGGCTCAGGGTCCGGGGTCAGGTTGAGGACCAGTTCCGGGGTGGGGGTGTCCGTGGCCGGGGGTTCCGTGGAGCGGTCCGGCTGCCTGGGGACCGTGATGTTGTCGAAGGCTGCCGAGACCAGATCGTGTTCGTCCGGGGACGAGGTGCGGGGCTCGGGGACCTGGGCGGTCGGGGCCGGGGCCGGCTCGGTGGTCGTCGGCTCCGGTTCCTGCGACGGACGTCGGTCCGCACCCTCTGCTTCGGCGGCGCGCGCCTTGCGCCCCCGGCCGAATGCGTTCCGCAGGAGAGTGAGAATGCCCATGTGCGCAACCCTTTGCGTGAGTTGGTACCCGTTAATCCCTGGCCAGGACGGACACGTAAGGTTAGCGGCCCGAAGTTGCTTTTCGGTCTCTGGCGGAGCCGTGGAGCGTGACGTCGGATACGTGCGGGCGATGGGCGGTGTCCGTCAGGCGCGGGAATGGGGCGCCGTCGGCGGGAAGGGCGTGCCGTCGATCCGGGCCAGGAAACGGCCCAGCACCTCGTTGAACTCCTCCGGCCGCTCCAGGTTCGGCATGTGGGCCGCGCCCTTGGACACGTGCAGGGCGGAGTCGGGCAGCAGCGCGTGCATGGCCTCCGCGTCGGCGACCGGCGTGAAGGTGTCGTCGGCGCCCACCACGACCAGCGCCGGAACCGAGACCCGGGCCAGCAGCGGGCGGTAGTCGGGGCGTTCGGCGCGGCCGCGCAGGGCGGCGGCGGCGCCCTCGGGGGACGTGGCCGTCATCATGCGGTGGACATGGGCCTTGACCTGCGGATCGGCGTACGGGGCGACCATCCGCTCCAGGACCTCGTCCGCGTAGCCGTGCATGCCCTCGGCGAGAAGGCGGGCGGCCAGGGCGGTCCGGCCCTTCCTGCCCTCGGGGGTCTCGGGGTCGGGGAAGGTGTCCGCGAGGACCAGGCCGCGCACGCGGTCGCCCAGGCGGTCGTAGCACTCCATGGCGATCTGGCCGCCCATCGACAGCCCGGCCAGGGCGAAGGTGTCCACCTCCAGGAAGTCGAGCAGTTCCACGATGTCGCGGGCGTGACGGGAGAGCGGGACGGTGCCGGGGGTCACGGGGGAGGCGCCGTAGCCGCGCAGATCGGGGGCGATCACCCGGCGCCCGGCGGAGAACGCGGCGATCTGCGGGGCCCACATCGTGCGGTCGAAGGGGTGGCCGTGGACGAGGACGAGCGGGGTGTGGGTGGAGGACGCGGGGTTTTTGTCGTCGTATGCGAGGAACGGGGGCATGTGATCGACCCTAGGGTTCCGCGTCTTCTCGGTGCAATAAAATCTTTGCCCTCGGTGCAATTCAACGCGTCGTGTGACAGGGGGACTTGTGGAGGACTACCGGCGTATCGCCGACCGGATCGCCGGTGACATCGGTTCCGGGCGGCTCCGTCCGGGGCAACGGCTGCCACCGCAGCGGGCGTTCGCGCGGCGGCACGGGATCGCAGCCTCCACGGCGGGCCGGGTGTACGCCGAACTCGTGCGCCGGGGGCTGGTGGTGGGCGAGGTCGGGCGCGGCACGTTCGTGCGGGCCACCGAGCCGGACGGGCAGCCGGGGCGGGCGCTGACCGAGGCGGCCGCCGCGCCGCCGGTGAACCTGGAGCTGAACTACCCTTCGGTGCCCGGCCAGTCGGAGCTGCTGGCCCCCGTGCTCGCGTCGCTGCTGCGGCCGGACGCCTTGACCGACGCGCTGCGGCCCGCCGCGGCCGCCGGCACGGGCGCCGCGCGGCAGGCGGTCGGCGGGCTGCTGGCCACGGAGGGCTGGCGGCCCGACCCGGCGGGACTGCTCTTCACCGGGAACGCCCGCCAGGCCGTCGCCGCCACCCTCGCCTCCCTGGTCCGGCCGGGCGGCCGGGTCGGTGTGGAGCCGCTGACGTATCCGCTGGTCAAGGAGATCGCGGGGCGGCTCGGCTGTGTCCTCGTCCCGCTCGCGGCCGACGACCGGGGGCCGCTCGCCGAGTCGGTCGCCGCGGTCCACCGTGCCGCTCCGCTGTCCGCCCTCTACCTCCAGCCGACCCTGCACAACCCGACCTCGCTGACCATGGACGCCGAGCGCCGGGCGCGGGTGGCCGATGTCGTCCACAGCCTGGGGATACCGGTCGTGGAGGACCGGATCTGGTCCTTCCTCCAGCCGTCCGGACCGCCGCCGCTGGCCGCGCTCGTCCCGGAGCTGGTGCACCTGGTCGACGGGCTGTCCAAGCGGGTCGCGCCGGGGCTCACCGTGGGGTTCGCCTCCGTGCCGGCCGGGCGGGCCGAGGCGGTGGCGCGCGCCGTCAGGTCCGGCGGCTGGAGCGCGGGGTCCTTCGCGCTGGAGGCGGCCGTGCGGTGGATAGGCGACGGGACCGTGGCGCGACTGGTCGCCGCGAAGCGGCGGGACGCCGCGCGCCGGCAGCGGCTGGTCGCCGACGAGCTGGCGGGGTTCGACGTGCGGTCCGACCCGGCCGCCTACTTCGCCTGGTGGCGGCTGCCCGCGCCCTGGCGTGCGGACACCTTCACCGCGGCCGCGCGGGCACACGGGATCGCGGTGACCCCGGGCACGGCCTTCCGGGTGGACCCGAGCCATACGCCGGACGCGGTCAGAATCGGGCTCGGTTCGGCTCCGGAGTCGGAGCTTGCCTTCGCTTTGCGGACTCTGGCCGGCATCGCGCGGGACGGGGCGGCCTCGGTCGGCGGGTGAGTCGGGCGGTCTGGCGAGCGGAGCGTGCGGCTTGGCAGCGCGGGGTGGAGGGGGTCTGGGTCTGGCCTCGCCCGGTGACCCGAGCCATACGCCGGACGCGGTCAGATTCGGGCTCGGTTCGGCTCCGGAGCCAGAGCTCGCGTGGGCTTTGCGGACACTGGCCGGTATCGCGAGGGACGGGGCGGCCTCGGTCGGCGGGTGAGTCGGGCGGTCTGGCGAGCGGAGCGTGTGGCTTGGCAGCGCGGGGCGGAGGGGGTCTGGGTCTGGCCTCGCCCGGCGACCCGAGCCATACGCCGGACGCGGTAAGAATCGGGCTCGGCTCGGCCCCGGGGTCGGAGTTTGCGCGGGCTCTGCGGACCCTGGCCAGGGTCGCGCGGGACGGGGTGGCCGCCGTCCGCGGATGAGGCGGGGCGGTGAGGCCCGGGGGCCTGCGCGGCCGCCGGGCTCGGTCAGACCTTGGCCCGGGTCGGTTCCGGGGACGGAGACTGGGTGGGCTCCGTGGAGTGCTGCTGGGGTCGGGCGGGGCGGGGTGGTCGTAGGCGGCGGGTGAGCAGGGTGGTGAGGGCCGCCCCGAGGCCGAGGCCGATCAGCAGCCAGGAGGCCGTGCGCAGGGTGCCGGTCAGGGCGTCGTAGACCGCGCCGGCGGCCGGGTGGGACACGCCTTCGGCCAGGCCGTCGAGGGTGAGGCCGCGGCCGACGACGAGGGCGAGGTTGAGCAGGCCGCCGCCCAGGGCGGTGCCGAGCGCGGTCGCCACGATCGCGCGCCGGCGGTGGACGGCCAGGGCGATGCCGGCGACCGCGAAGACGACGGCCGCGACCGGGCACCAGAAACCGGCGACTTCGAGCACGTGGAATCCCTTCCGCAGCGGTGCCACCTCGTGCGCCTCCAGCACCGGCACCGCGGTGTGCTCCACCGGGATGCGCGCGGCGAGCGTGATGTGGTCGTCGGTGAGCTGCTGCTTGACCTGGGCGGTGACGGGGGCGAGATCGACGGTGACCGGGCCGTCGTCCGCGTCGCCGGCGGTGGCGTCCCCGCGCAGGGCGCGCAGGACGGCGTCGTGGGTGACCCGGTTGCCGGTGTCCCAGGCCTTGCGGAAGGCCCGGGTCTGGGTGAAGGAGCGCACCGCCTCGTGCACGAACGGGGCGACCGAGCCCTGCAGCGGGCGGACGTGCATCCGCTGGTCCACCTCGCGCAGGATGCCGTCCCCGACGGTCTCCGCGACGGCTTCCCGCACGTCGGGGTCGGCGGCGAGCGGGGCCATCGCGGTGACGTACCGGCCCGTGTCGGCGAGTCCATACGCCGCCCAGGCCGCCAGCGCGCCGAACGGCACGAGGAGGCAGGACACGGCGATCAGGGCGGCCGACAGGGCGCTCCTGAGGCGTGGGGGCACTCTTCAAGGCAAGGGCCGCGCGTCCGGACGCGCGAGCGGAGCGCGTGCATTCGGGGGACGGGACGGGGCCGGACGGGCGGTGCGGGGCCTCGTCCGCATCGTCCGCCCCGCCCCCGTACTCCGTCCCGCTTCCTCTTGGTGGAAGCGGGGAGCCCCGGCTCCGGTGGAGGGCTCACCCGAACGGGTGTTTCCTGGTGCTGGGAGACGCCGGGCCGCGGGAAGCGGGCCCGGCGACCGGTGAGGAAGGAAGCACAGGGGAGCGCGTGGGCCCCGGCCGGGTCGTCCGGCCGGGGCCCACGCGCGTGCCGCGCGCACCGCGCTCACCGCCCCACGCGCACCGCGGTCACCGCCCCGCATGCTCCGCGCGGGCGGGACCGTGTGCTCAGCGGATGCGGTGGCCGGCCGCGTCCTCGTGCGTGTAGTACCGGTAGAACAGCACCGCGAACGTGGGCACGGCGACCGCCAGGGCCAGGACCGTGGACTCCCACACGCCGTGGCCGCGGCCGCTCAGGCTGTACAGGAAGCCGATGGCGATGCCCGTGAAGGCCGCCCACAGCACCGCGTGCACCTCGCGCCGGCAGCGCGCGGCGAAGAACTCGAGGGCCCGGAAGACGGCGAAGAAGACGACGCCCGTCGCGACGCCGAAGAACACGTTCCAGCCGGTGATGGGGCCGCCGTAGCGGGTGTTGGCGGCGGCCCAGTAGCCGTAGATCAGGCCGAGCACGATGGGCAGCGCCCACCGCGCGATCGCGTGGGTCCGCTCGTCGAAGACATCGGGCGGCCGGTGGCGGGCGGCCGCGTCCCGGCCGCCGAGTGCGGGCGCTGTCGTGCCCCGGTGCGTGCCACCGGGCGCGGGTGCCGCTTGAGCCATGAGAGCACTCCTCTCGCTCCTCGCCCCCGGACTCCAGGGCACACCTGGGGGGACGGCCTGGCAAGTCGGTCGGACGGGCCGGGTGCCCGGATGCGGCGGTTTCGATCCCGTGTTTCGCTGAGGGGCATGGAGCGCTGTCCGCCGTGACGCAAGTGGAGTCCCGGCGCCGGCGGCAGCCGCTGTGGACCGGTGGGCGGATCGCGTTGCAGGCGCTGCCCCTGCTGCTGCTCGCCGGCATCACGCTGCTGGACCTGCGGACCGGCGAGTGGTTCCGGATCGTCTCCTGGATCGTCCTGGTCCCCGGCACGGCCGCCGCCGTCTGCGGGGTGTGGACGACGGCCGGGTACGGGGTGCTGTCGCTGTTGACGTACGTCGCCGTGGACCGCGTCTGGCCCAGCGAGCACCGGGCCGGACTCGCCGACTTCCTGCTGGTCGCCCTGGGCGGCGCCCTCGCCACGCTGGCCTCCGCCGCCCGGGTGCGCCGGGAGCGGCAGATGCTGCACATGCGGGACATCGCCGACACCACCCGCCGCACCGTGCTGCGCAGGCTGCCGCCCGACTGGGGCGGGCTCGAGCACGCGGGCGCGTACCTCGCCGCCGACGTGGACGCCCGGGTCGGCGGCGACTACTACGACATCCAGCCCGGCCCGCACGGCACCCGGGTCCTCGTCGGGGACGTCCAGGGCAAGGGGCTCGGGGCGGTGGAGACGGCGGCCGCACTGCTCGGCACGTTCCGGGAGGCCGCCTACCACGAGGCGGACCTGAGGGTCGTCGCGGAGCGGCTGGAGACCCGTATGACCCGGCACCGGGCGCACCGCGTCGCGCTCGGCCGGGACGACGCCGACCGCTTCTCCACCGCCGTGCTGCTCGGTTTCCCCGAGGACGCCCCGGACACGGTCGAGCTGATCAACTTCGGCCACGAGCCGCCGCTCGCCGTCGGCGCGCACAGCGTGCGCGTCCTGCCGGCCGGCGACGGCCTGCCGCTCGGGCTCAGCGAACTGGTGTCCGGCTGCCCGCCCCTGCACCGGGTGCCGCTGGACCCCGAGGAGACCCTGCTGCTGGTGACCGACGGGGTGACCGAGGCGCGGGACAGGACCGGGGAGTTCTACCCGCTCGTCGCGGAGGTGACCCGGGCGGTCGCGGCCGACCCGCGCCGCGCCGACCCGCACCGGCTGGTGCGCCGGGTCCGCGACGGCGTGTTCCGGTACACCGGCGGCCACCTGGAGGACGACACCACGGTGTTCGCCGTCCGGCGCCTGCGCGAAGACCCCGTATAGGGACGTTTGCGGTCCTGAGCCGACCCTTTGCAGCAGCAGCGGCTACGGTGCTGGCTGTAGGGCGATCCACAGGGGAGGGACGATGCCCGGAACCGTGCTGCTGCTCGCGGCCTCGCCGCTGGGCCGGGGGCGTCTGGTGGACGCGGCCGGTGTGCTGCCCGTCCTCGCCGCGGTCGCGCCGGCGGTGCTGTCCGGCACCGACACCGCGAACGTGGTCGAACTCGCCGATCCGCTGGAGCCGCAGGCCGTCCTCACCCGGCTGCGCGCCGCCGCGGCCGCGCCCGGACCGCTCACCGTGTACCTCACCGGTCAGCTGCACCTGGACCGGCGCCAGCGCCGGCCGCACCTCGCGCTGGCCCGCACCACCCCGGCGACCGTCCGCTACACGGCCCTGCCCTGGGCGTGGATCCGGGAGGAGCTGCGGCTGCGCTCCGCCGCCGACACCGCGCTCCTGGTCGATCTGCACGCGGACGCGGAGACCTGGCGGCAACTGGCCGGGCAGCCGCTGGACTCCGGGCGCACGACCGCGGTCTACGGCCGTATCGCGCCCCCGGCCAGGGGGCGGGGGCCGGCCGAGCCGTCGTACATGAAGGCGGTGGCGACGCTGCTGCGCAGCGGGCACCGGCCGCCGCTCGCCGAGCTGCACGAGCACGCCCTGGCCCGGGCCGCCGAGCAGGGCGCGGCAGGGGACCTGGTGCTGGCCGGTCCCGGAGGCTTCGCCCACCGGCCCGCCCCGGTGCCGGCGGTGCCCCGCCCGTACCAGCCGGACGCCCCGCCGTCCGGGCCGCCCGCGGCGCAGGGCGATCCGCACGCGGCCATCAGCGACGCCGTCCGGGCCGGCCGGCACGCCGAGGCCGACGCGCTCGCCGCGCGGCAGGAGGAGGCCGCCGTGCGCGCCTTCGGCGCCGCCTCCGCCCAGGCCCTGCACTGGGCCGAGGTCCGGGCGGACCTCGCCATGTTCGCGGGGGACGCGGCGCGGAGCTGCCGGGCCTGGCTGGCGGTGGCCGGGGTGCGGCTGGCGGCGGGGCAGCCGCCGGACGCGCCCGCCGTGGAGGCGGCCGTGGACCGGGCCCACCACCAGTGGGGGACCATCACGGACGCGGCGCGGGCCCGTGAACTCGGGCCCGCGCTCGCGGAGCTGAGACTGCGGGTGCCGGGCCGCCGGCGGGGGGCGCTGGAGAACGTCCAGCGCCACCTGCGGCAGCTTCAGGCGGGATGACCCCGCTCAGCTGGTGAAGATGTAGTACTTCCAGGCGCCGTGCGTCGTGGAGTTGACGTTGTCGCCCGAGGAGAAGTTGTAGTACGAGGAGCGGACGCGGGTGCGCCAGCCGGTGCTGTGCGTTCCGGTCAGGTGGACCCGGGAGACACCGTCGGTGCCCAGCGCGAAGTACTGGGCGCCGACGCGCTGCCAGCGTCCGTCGGCGTACACGTCGATCTCGAGGCGCTGCTTGCGGCCCCGGTAGTACGTCATGTCCGTCGTGAACAGCGGGTCCTTGGACTTGTGGAAGTAGTAGTAGGTGTGGCCGCTGGTGTACTTGGTCTTGTAGTGCCCGCTCACCGACGTGGACACCCTGACCTCGGCGCCGGCCGTGCTGGACACCGAGCGCGGCTGGTAGTGGGAGTCGCCGGCGAACTTCGCGGTGACCTTGGTGTCGCGCTTCATGTCGACGACGGCGGACAGGTTGCCGTGGGAGTCGACCGTGCCGCTCTTCACCAGCTTGTTCGGCTTGTCCGCGCCGTACGGGTCGGCCCAGATCTCCACCGTGCGGTTCTTGTACGTCGAACCCAGGTGCGCGGTGAACTTCACGTCCTTGCCGTACGCGTACACCTTGCCGTTGTTGTCGACCGACAGGCTCGGCGTGGCGCGGGAGACCTGGACGCTGTCCGAGGCGGTGGCGGAGGTGTGGGTGGCGTCACCGGCGTACGTCACCGTGTACGTGACCTTGGAGCCGGCCGGCGGGGCGTCGGTGAAGGAGAACGTGCCGCCGGTGCCGAGGGTCCTGGTGCCGAGGGACTTGCCGTTCGGTGAGTCCAGGTCCGTGCGGGTCACCTTCAGCGGGGTGCCGGCGGGCAGGGCGACGCCGGCGGTCAGCTTGCCGGTGACGGTGAGCGTCTTGGTCCGGGTGCCGGTCGACGGGGCGTTCACCGTCAGGACCGGCGCGTACCTGCGGGGCTCGTCGACCCGGTGCAGCCGGGTGGAGGTGTCGTAGCCCGTCTGCGCGAACAGCGCGCCGCCGTCCGGCGTCCAGCTGATCGAGTGGCCGCCGCCCGGCGTGAAGGCGGGGGAGAGGTCGCGGACGCTCGGCGTGCCGTCGGCGCCGCCGGTGAACACGTAGGTGTCACCGTCGCTGCCGGTGTCCGCGACGGTCGCCGCGACCGTGCCGTCCGGGGCGATGCTGACCGCCTTCGGGCTGTCCGGGACCGGGTAGGTGCGCACCTCGGACAGGTCGGACAGGCGGTACTCGGTCAGGGCGCGGGTGCCGGGCCCGGCCACCACGACGTCCTGGCCGTCCGGGGTGAGGGCGGCGTCCGCGTAGGAGCCGCCCTTCTCGGCGGACACCCTGATCTTCGGGGTGCCGGAGGAGATGTCGTAGACGACGATCGGGCCGGAGCTGATGTTCGCGTCGAGCGCCAGCAGCGTGCCCGGGTTGCCGGGGGCCGCGTAGAGCCGGGGCGGGCTGGAGAAGTCGTGGCCGTCGTCGAGGCCGAGGGTGACCGCCGGGGTGCCGGCGGTCAGGTCGACCACGCCGAGCCCCGAGTCCCACTGGTCGCCGTAGCCGAACCAGAGCCTGCCGTCGGCGAGGGCCAGGCGGGACGGGGCGGTCCCGGCGCCGGTCGGGTACTCGGCGGTCTGCCGGAGCGTGCCGGTGTCGATCGCGACGATCTTGTCGGCCTCCTGCACGGCCGCGTACAGGGTGCCGCCGTCCGGGCTCAGCTCCAGGTCCCTGACCTGGCCGAGGCCGGAGACGGTGCCGACGACCTGGCCCGCGTAGTCGGTGACGACGATCTGGCTCTTGTAGCTGTCGCTGAGGAAGACCTGCTGGTGGAGGCCGTCGACCACGGTGTCGTCGACGTTCCAGACCGGGATGGACCGGTCGGTGTCGGCGTACGACGGCGCGGCGAGCGCCATCGAGCCGATCATGGCCGCCAGGGCGGCGGCCGCGGGAAGGGTGCGTATGCGCACGCTGATTCGAACCCCCCGGAACGAATGAGGAGATGGGGCGCCACGCGGCACGGCTGGTGTGAGAGCCCCCTGGGCGCCGGGCGTGGCGAGTGAGCGAAGACTAGGTCACGCCGTCGGTGAAAGCGCTGGTGGCCCCGGGTTTCTTTGCCTCCGGGATACCAGCTCTACCAGGTGAAACCCGGCTGAACCGGCATGCAGGCGTCGGTCTTGCCGCCGTTCAGCACGGCCGCGGACTCAGGTGCCTTGGCCGGCGCCGCGGACTTCGGGTAGGCGCCGCCGCTGCGCCAGTCGGGGCCCACGGTCAGCGTGACGCCCTTGACGTCGGTGGACGGGCGCACCTGGGTCAGCGGGATGCCGAGGGCCTTGGCCACGGCCTGGGCGTCGCCCTCCAGGCGGTGGCTCGTGTACAGCACGGTCGTGGCGGTTCCCGTGGCGGGCGTGACATCCGCGGCGGCCTTGGTGAACCCCTGGTCCCGCAGCGCCTTGACGACGGCGTCGGATCGGTGGAGCACGGGGGCCTCGGCGGTGGTGCCGGTGCCGTTGCGGACCCGCACGGCGAGGGCGCCGGCGGGGGCGGCGGGGTCGTCCGACACCTGCTCGGTGAGCTGTCGCCCGGCCTTGCCGTCGAGCGGGGTGTCGGTGCGGACCATGGAGATGAGCTGGTCGGCGTCCTCACCGGCGGGCACCAGCCGGTTGCGGTCCTGGGCCCACTGCACGGTGGGCAGCGTCGTCATGGTGATCCGCTCGGTGGGGACCTTCTGCAGCTCGGTCGACAGGTCGTACAGCTTCTTGACCGTGCCGAGGCCCTCGTCGACGGTGAGCGCCTTCGTCGCGGTCTCCGCGAGCCGGCGCATCTCGGTGGGGTTGCCCAGGGTGGCGTTCTCGCGGAGCTGGCGGACCATCGCGTTCATGTACATGTGCTGGGCGTGGGTGCGGCCGATGTCGGTGCCGTCCTCGAAGCCGTAGCGGGTGCGCAGCCACTGCAGGGCCTGCTCGCCCTTGACGTACGTGGTGCCCGCCTTCAGCTTGAGGCCCGAGCCGTGGCCCTCGGAGGTGTGCGACCAGACGTTCTCCTTGACGCAGACCGGGACGCCGCCGATGGCGTCCGCCATCGAGACCACGCCGGAGAAGTCGACCATCATGAAGTGGTCGATGTGGATGCCGGTCAGCTTCTCCCAGGTGGCGACGGTGCAGCCCGGGCCGCCCCGGCCCAGCGACTCGTTGGCCATGGCCAGGGTGAGCGCGCCGTACACCTTGCCGCCGTCCGGGTCGGTGCACCTGGGGATCGGGATCATCGTGTCGCGCGGCAGGCTGACCACGGACATGTCGCCGCGGTCCGCCGAGACGTGCAGGAGCATCTGCACGTCCGCGAGCGGTGGGCGGCCCACGTCGGCTTTGGAGCCGCCGAGCTTCAGGTCCGCCGCGGTGTTCCGGCTGTCCGAGCCGAGCAGCAGGATGTTCAGCGGGGTCTGGCCCGCGGCGTTCGGCGCGGCCTTGGGCGGCGTGGAGTCGCCGAGGTTCAGCCGGGCCTTGGTGATGTTGGCGTTGAGGTGCTCGTAGTAGAGGTATCCGGCGACCGCGCCGCCGAACACGAGGGCCGCCAGGGTGAAGGCCGTCCAGCGCAGGATCCGGCGTCCGCGGCGCGGTCTGCCGGAGGTGCCGTCGTCCTCGTGGCCGTCGTCGTCCCGGCCGCGGCCGGCCGGCCGCGCCTGTGCGTCCAGCGTCATTCTCTGCCTTCCCACCCCGACGGCGCCTGCCGCGTCTCCGGCTGCACCGGATCGCACACATTATCGGCGTGACGCGATGAGTTGGGGTGAGTGGTGAGATATGCCACTCCCGTACAACCTTCACAGGGGTTGACGAACTCGGCCTGACTCGTCAGTAGTTCGGATGCGGGGAGAAGGTCTCAGGGCAGGGTCCGGCCCGCGGCCGGCGGGGCCGGTGCGATGTCCGCGGCCCGGGCCGGTCCCGCGTTGGCCGCCGTGACCAGCGCCGCCACGGCGAGCACGGCCGCGGCCACGCCCCGGGCGGTGGGCTTCCGCCCGCCCGGACGGAGCCGGGCGGGGGCCGGTGCGCAGGGGCGGCCGTAGGGTTCGGATGTACGTCCGGGCACGTCGACCTCGCAACGACAGCGACCTGTTAAACATGCTTAATCCGCCGTTTAACCTAGAGGCTGACGGACGCGAACGGCAAGGCCTGCCAAGCGAGTTGAGGGTGACGGGGAGATGCCGGAACGGGATGATCCGCAGGTCGTGGGGCGGCGCGTGCAGCAACTGCGCACCGAACGCGGTCTCACGCAGCGGCAGTTGGCCGAACCGGCCTACACGCCCGCCTACATCTCCACCCTGGAGGCGGGCCGGGTCCGCGCTTCCGACGAGGCGCTGCGGCACATCGCGGGCCGGCTCGGGGTCGCCTTCGAGGAGCTGGCCGTCGGCCGGCCCGCGCACCTGGCCACCGCCCTGCGGCTGCGGCTCGCCGAGGCCCAGCGCGCCCTGGCGGACGGCGACTGCGAGGAGGCGACCGCCCGGTACTCCGGGCTGCTCGCCGAGGCGGAGGGCCACGGGCTGGTCGCCGAGCAGGCCACCGCGCTGCTCGGACTCGGCGAGACGGCCCTGCAGTCGGGCGAACTGGGGCGGGCCCGCGAGCACTTCGAGCGGGCCGAGGAGCGCCTGGCCGGGGAGTCGCTGCCCGTCCGGGTGCCGGCGGTCCGCGGCCGGGCCGTCTCCCACTACCTCGCCGGTGAACTCCGGTACGCCGTCTACCTCCTGGAGACCGCCCTCGACGAGCTGAACCGCGGCGGCCTGCACGACCCGGACGCCCTGCTGCTCCTCTACGCGAGCGTCATCGGCCCGTACATGGACATGGGCGCCCACGCGCGCGCCGCCCAGGCCGCCGAGTTCGCCCTCGCGCTCGCCCCGCGGGTCGCCGACCCGGCGCTGATCGCCCGCATGCACCGCACCGTCGCCCGCACGCTGCTCGCCGAGGGCCGGCTCGCCGAGGCCGACGCCTCCCTGGCCAAGGCGGCCGAGCTGAACCGGCAGCTCCAGCTCCGCACCGAACTCGCCAACTGCCACTGGATGCGCGGCTACGTCTGCGCCCAGAACGGCGAACTGGAGCGTGCCGAGGCCGAGCTGCGGCAGGCGCTCGCCATGTTCTCCCGGACCCGGGCGGCCCTCTACGGCAGCCAGGCCGCCGTCGAGCTGGCCGACGTCCTGCACCGGCAGGGCAGGTCCGCGGAGGCGGCCGAGCTGCTGAACGGGGTCCTCGGGGACTTCTCCTCCGAGCGCGGCGCCGTCCACGCGGCCGCCGCGCACCGCCTCCTCGGCATCATCGCCGAGGACGACCGGGACACCGAGGCTGCCGAAGAGCACTACGTCCGCGCGCTCAGCCTGCTGGAACGGGCCGGGGCGGCCGGCGACCTCGCCGACCTGTGCCGCCTGCTGGGCGACCTGCTGCGCCGCACCGGCCGGGTGGAAGCGGCCCTCGACGCCTACCGCACCGGCCTGGGCCACCGCACGGCCCCGGGCACCACCACCCTCGGCCCGGCCCCGGCCCAGCCCCCGCTGTGACGGCGGCAGGAGCGGGCGCGGCACGGTCGTCCGGCGCGGGGCGGCGCCGGACCGGGCTCGGTTGAGGGCGCCGTCCCGGCCGCTCAGACCTCGGCGCGGCCCTGCTTGCGGATGTCCGCGAGGCGCATGGCGCCGATCTGGACGGCCGCCTGGGTCGCCTCGTTCGGTACGTCGCCCAGACCGCCGTTGGTGAGCGCGAAGGAGTCCTCCCCGACACGGACGGCGGCCACGTCCATCGTGAGGACGACGTCCTGGCCGTCGGACGTCATGGTGTAGAGGGTGAGCCGCAGGCCCTGGCGGGCGTCGCCGACCTCCGGCAGCGGGGCGTCCTGCACCTGGACGTCCTCCACCAGGCCGTTCTCCGTGGTGGCGGTGAACCGGGCGCACCGCTCCGGCATCGTCCGCAGCCAGGCCAGGGCGGCGTCGACGTCGGCCGGGCGGCGCGCGCCGATCTGGTAGCGGAGCTGGGCGTCGGTGTCGGCGTCGTCCAGGCCGACGGCGACCCGGGCGGGGGCGCCGAGGAGCTCGTCCGCGTACAGCGCGTCGAGCAGGCGCTGGCACTCCGCGGTGCGGGAGCTCGCCTTGAGCAGGCCGTCGCGCCAGGTGGCCGCCCCGCGCGTCGCGGACCAGGGTGCGCCGAGGTCGTTCTGCGTCAGGAGCGCTGCCCTGGCCTGGTCGTCGGTGAGCAGGCCGTCCCCTCCGCCGGACGCCTTCGGTGTGGGCGAGGCCGCGTCGACGGTGGGCAGCGGCTGCTCGGCGGTCGGCGGGTGCTCCAGGCCGAGGGCGGCGCAGCCGGTGAGGGCGAGGAGACCGGCCGCGAGAGCGGCGAGCGGGAGGGCACGGGGGCGTATCGCGGCGGTCATCGGGGGGGCCTCCTGTGCGGACCGGTGGTGGTGCCACCTCTCACGCCACCACCGCCCACACCGGCCCACCAGCGCGACGGGCCGTCCGGGTGAGAGGACGCGCCGGCTGGCACGGATGCTCGGTGCGCGTGCCGCACGGCATTCCGGGCGCCCTGGAGTGTCCGGCTCCGGGCGTCCGGGCGGCGCCGGCTGGAACGCGCGCATGGTGTCGAGCCTCGCCGCGGCCGCCCTGAAGCGTCCGGCTTCGGGCCGCCGGGAGCGTGGGCCCGGTCGTGGCGGCGGTGCGCGGCTGGTCCGGCGGCAGGGGCGCCCGGCCGGGCTTCGGTCCGCCGCGCGTCGTGACCGCCCCGCGGCTTCGGGATGCCGGGGTGGAGCTGCCCGGCTTGAGGCGTGTTCCGGGGCTTCCGGGCGGGTCAGGGCGGTGGGGTCCGGCTTGGCGGCGGGCGTCCCGTTCTTCGGTCGGCCCCGGGCGTCCGGCCACCGCCTCGGTACCGGCTTGTTCCGGCGCTCGCCGTGACCGCCCCGCGGCTCTCAGGGCGCCGCCCAGGGCAGGTCGCCGCGCGGCCGGGGGCCGGGGGCCGGGGGCGGTCGTAGGCTGAGGGGGCCTTCGGGGGGAGTTCCTGGTGGAAGGAGACCGTCGTGGCCGGGCAGGCCGGTATTCCTGTGATCATCGACTGTGACACCGGCGTCGACGACGCCCTGGCCCTGCTGTTCGCCGTACGCCACCCGGGCCTCGACCTGCGGGCCGTCACCTGCGTGGCCGGGAACACGGACGTGGACGGGGTGGTCCGCAACACCCTGACCGTGCTGGAGCGGGCCGGCGCCCCGGACATCCCGGTGGCGCGGGGCGCCGAGCGCCCGCTGATCGAGCCGGCCCGCTCGGCCCGGCACGTGCACGGCTCGGACGGGATGGGCGACCTGGGCCTGCCCGCCCCCACCCGCGCCCCCGCCGACGTGGACGCCGTGTCCCTGCTGCGCCGGGAGATCCTGGCCTCGCCCCGCCCGGTCACCCTCGTGCCCACCGCGCCGCTCACCAACATCGCCCTGCTGCTGCGCACCCACCCCGAGGTGACCCGCAACATCGAGCGGATCGTGTTCATGGGCGGCGCGGTCGCCACCGGAAACGCCACGCCCGTCGCCGAGTTCAACGTCTGGCACGACCCCGAGGCGGCGGCCGTGCTGCTCACCGCCGGGGTGCCGATCACGATGTACGGGCTGGACGTCTTCATGCGGGTCGTCGTGCCCGGCGCCGACGTGCACCGGCTGCGCGGCAGCGCCGACCCGGGCACCCGGCTGGCCGGGGATCTCCTCGCCCACCGGCCCACCGCGCAGGGCGGCGACCCCGAGGCCGAGGAGGCGGGCGGACTCGGTGACGCGGGCGCGGTCTGCGCGGTCGCCGACCCGGCGGGCATCGCCACCCGGCTGCTGCCGGTGGAGGTCTGCCTGGCGCCCGGCCCGGCCCGCGGCCAGACGCTGGTCGACCGCCGCCCCCGCCCCGGCGAGTCCGAGATCCACGAGGGCGCCCGCGAACAGCCCCTGGTGGACGTCGCGCTGGACGTGGACGTGGACCGGTTCGTGAAGCTCTACCTCGAGACGGTCGAGGGGCCCCCGGCCTAGGCCGGCGCAGGCCGCCGACCCCGGCTCAGTCGGACGCCGCCGGGACCTGTGCCGTCCCACCGACCCCGGGTCAGTCGGACGCCGCCGGACCTGTGCCGTCCCACCGACCCCGGGTCAGTCGGACGCCGCCGGGACCTGTGCCGTCCCACCGACCCCGGGTCAGTCGGACGCCGCCGGGACCCGTGCCGTCCAGCGCTCCTCCACCCGCGCCAGCCGCCAGTACGCCAGCGCCGCCGCCCACACCACCACGAACAGCCCCACGATGACGTAGCCGACGCTGTCCAGGTCCAGCCCGGCGATCCAGCCGGTCACGGCGTCGCCCAGGGCGAACTTCTCGTGCAGGACGCCGACCAGCTCGATGGTGCCGATGAGGAACGCGACGGCGATGGACAGCCCGGTGATCGTGAGGTTGTAGAAGACCTTGCGCACCGGGTTGGAAAACGCCCACTGGTAGGCGAAGTTCATGAACGTGCCGTCGAGGGTGTCGAACAGGCTCATCCCGGCGGCGAAGAGCAGCGGCAGGCACAGGACCGCGTACCAGGGCAGTCCGGCCGCCGCGCCCGAACCGGCCATCACCATCAGCGTGACCTCGGTGGCCGTGTCGAAGCCGAGGCCGAACAGGAAGCCCAGCGGGAACATCTGGCCCGGCCGCGAGATGGACTTGGTCAGCCGCCCGAGGACGCGGTTCATGAACCCCCGCGAGTCCAGGTGCTGTTCCAGCTCACCCTCGTCGTACGTGCCGGACCGCATCGCCCGGAACACCCTCAGGATGCCGGCCAGCGCGACCAGGTTGAGGGCGGCGATGAGGTAGAGGAAGGCGCCGGAGATCGTCGTGCCCATGAAGCCGAGCACCTGGTGGGTGCGCGAGTGCTCGTCCATGACCCGGCCGGCGAGCCGGGTGCCGCCCGCGATCAGCAGGGCCAGCAGCACCACCACGCCGGAGTGGCCCAGCGCGAACCAGAAGCCCACCGACACCGGCCGCCTGCCGTCGGCCATCAGCTTGCGGGTGGTGTTGTCGATCGCGGCGATGTGGTCGGCGTCGAAGGCGTGCCGCATGCCCAGGGTGTAGGCGGTGACGCCGAGGCCGACGCCGAAGACGTCCTGGCCGACCTTGTAGTGCCCGGGGGCGACGAGCAGGAACAGCACCCCGAAGGCGACGACGTGCAGGGCGGCGATCACCCCCAGCAGCCCCGCCGTCCTGATCGTGTCCTCGCGTCGCCATCGGAAGGCAGCGGCATCGGCCATCGGATTCACGCTCCAGCACCTCGTGGATCATCTCGTGAGCTGCCGTGGCCGGTCTCCTGGCTTACGGGGTGGTGCGTTCGCCGTCCCTGCCTTCCCAGCCGTGGACACGGCCAGTGGCCCGGCGGACGCCGGACGGGACGGGAACTCCCCGATCACAGTGGCGAGGGCCGCGTCGGCATGGACCCTTGAGGGGCCGTCACCGACTTCCCGAGCACCACGGCCCGCCCACCGTAGGCGGGTGAACGCCCGTCCGCCTAGCCGGGCACCGGTGCGGGTACGCAAGATCACATGCGAGACGCCCCCGCCGTCCCGCGGGCCTTGCGGCTGCCGCGGGACGGCGGGGGTCGTGGTGGGCCGGGTGGAGGGCCGGGCCGTCAGCCCTGGGCGCCCCGCCTGCGGCGCGAGACGAGCACGAAGGCGGCTCCGCCGGCGACCAGCACGGCGGCCCCGCCCGCGATCAGCCCCGAGTTGCCGCCGCCACCGGTCTCCGCGAGGTCGCCCCCGTCGTCGCCCCCGTCCGGGGTGGGCGCCGAGCCGGCCCGCGACTCGGAGGCGGACGGGGCCGGCGCCGACTCCGTGGCGGCCGGGGACGGCGCGGCGGACGACTCCGAGTCGCTCGGCGTGGACGGCTCCGACGTGCTCGGCGCGGGCGACGCCGAGTCGTCCGCGGGGGCGCTCGGCGACGGGGACTGCGGCTGCTCGGGCGTGGTGGCGCAGTCCTTGGTGCCGCCGTTCCAGGCCGCGATCAGCTTGTCCTTGATGACCGGGTGGTCCGGGCCCTTGGGCAGGTCCCCGTGCTCGAAGCCGTCGTTCGCGCCGTTCTTGCCGTCGAATTTGACCGCGCCGCGGTAGAGGTCGATCTGCGCGAAGCAGCCCGCGTCCGGCACCGCGATGTCGAGGGAGTCGGTCTCGCCCGGCTTCACGGCCACGGTGTCGAAGTCGACGAAGACCTGCTCGCCGGAGGTGGCGAAGCTCGCGCCGTGGGCCAGGTAGGAGGCCAGCGAGGCGGTGCAGCCCGCGGCGCCCCCGGCGGCACGCACCTTGACGTGGACCTTGCCGTCCTCGGTCGGCCGGAGGTTCTGGTCGTCCACCTTCACCGAGTCGAAGAAGTTCACGCCGTCCAGCGAGAACTGGCAGCGGTCGGTGCCGGTCTCGGTGCCCGCGCCGGTGCCGGGCGCGTAGTGGCCGCCGGACCTCCAGCCGTCACCGCCGTGCGCGCCGTGGGCCCAAGCGCCGGAGGCGGCGGCGACCGAGGCGGCGCAGAGGGCGAGTGACGCGGCGCCCGTCCCCAGCAGGCGGCGCGCGGTGACACGTCTGGCTATGGACATGGGTATCCCATCGCAGAAGCTCGAGTGAGCGAAGAAGTCAGAAGAGACACGCGGCCCATTGGTCACATGCGCCACAGTGTGAGGCCATGGTGATCGGCCGTGTTGAAACCTGTCAACCTGCGTGTATGCAGAGGGCGTTCATGGCTCCGTCACAACTTCGTCACACGGGGAAGGATCCACTCCCCATCACCTGAAGGTTCCCTTTCCGGGCAATGTGGACAGGCTCTGTACTGTCGTCCTTCCCGAAGGGAGTCCGCATGGCAGACCTCTCGTCCCGGAACCCGGACTGGTGGCGCCAGGCCGTCGTGTACCAGGTGTATCCGCGCAGCTTCGCCGACGCCGACGGCGACGGGCTCGGCGACCTCAGGGGAGTCGCCCAGCGCCTGAACCACCTCGCCACGCTCGGCGTCGACGCCCTGTGGCTGAGCCCCTTCTACCCCTCGGAACTGGCCGACGGCGGCTACGACGTCGCCGACCCCCGGGGCGTCGACTCCCGCCTCGGCACCCTGGACGACTTCGACGCACTGGTGGCCGAGGCCCACCGCCTCGGTCTGAAGGTGGTCGTCGACGTCGTCCCCAACCACACCTCGCACCGGCACCCCTGGTTCGAGGAGGCGCTGCTGGCCGGCCCCGGCTCCGCGGCCCGGGACCGCTACGTCTTCCGTCCCGGCCGCGGCGCGCACGGTGAACTTCCGCCCACCGACTGGCAGTCGGTGTTCGGCGGCAGCGCCTGGCGGCGGACCGCGGACGGCGAGTGGTACCTGCACCTCTTCGCGCCCGAGCAGCCCGACCTGAACTGGGAGAACGAGGAGGTCCGCGCCGACTTCCGCGCCACCCTGCGCTTCTGGTCCGACCGGGGCGTGGACGGCTTCCGCGTCGACGTCGCGCACGGCCTCGCCAAGGACCTCGCCGAGCCGCTGCGGGACATCGGCGGCATCGGCGCCACCGGCGAGGAGGCCCTGCGGCGCGTCGCGCCCGGCAGCCACCCGTACTGGGACCGCGACGAGGTGCACGAGATCTACCGCGACTGGCGCAAGATCTTCGACGCCTACACCCCGCCCCGCACCGCGGTCGCCGAGGCCTGGGTCCCGGACGCCCGCCGCGCCCTGTACGCCCGTCCGGACGAACTGGGCCAGGCCTTCAACTTCGAGTACCTGCAGGCGTCCTGGGACGCCGACGAGCTGCGGGAGGTCATCACCGGCTCGCTCGCCACCGCCCGCACCGTCGGCGCCTCGGCCACCTGGGTGCTCTCCAACCACGACGTCGTACGGCACGCCTCCCGCCTGCTGCTGCCGCCCGGCACCGACGAGAACGCCTGGCTGCTGTCCGGTGGCCGGGCCCCGGCCGTCGATCCCGAGGCCGGTCTGCGCCGGGCCCGGGCCGCGACCCTGCTGATGCTGGCGCTGCCCGGCTCCGCGTACGTCTACCAGGGCGAGGAACTCGGCCTGCCCGAGGTCGCCGACCTGCCCACCCAGGTGCTGCAGGACCCGATCTGGGAGCAGACCGGCCACGTCCGCAAGGGCCGCGACGGCTGCCGGGTGCCGATCCCGTGGACGCCGGACGGCCCGTCGTACGGTTTCGGGCCGGGGGCCGCCTGGCTGCCGCAGCCGGAGTCCTTCGCCTCCTACGCGGTGGCGGCGCAGGCCGGCGCCGAGGGTTCCACCCTGGAGCTGTACCGCACCGCCCTGCGGCTGCGCCGGAAGCTGCTGGAGGGCGAGACGCTGACCTGGACGCCCGGCGCACCGGCCGGCGTCCTCGACTTCGCCCGTACCGAGACCTGGCGCTCGGTCACCAACCTGACCGGGCGGCCCGTACCGCTGCCGCCGGGCGAGGTGCTGCTCGCCAGCACCCCGCTCGCCGGGGCCGGTTCGCTCCCGCCGGACACCACCGTGTGGCTCGGTTAGCCCACGGTCGGGCTCGGGGTGGGGGCCGGGGCGCCGCCGCCGGAGCCGCCGCCGTCACCGGTGAGGCCGCTGAGGTTCAGCGGGGTGGAGGTCGCGTTCGGCGGCGGGGTGAGGACCACCTCCGGCTGGCCCGCGGGCGGCGGGGGCGGGGTGAGGTTGTCGGAGGGCAGCTTCGGCGGGGTGGTCTGCTGGAAGATGGTCTGGTCGAAGTCGACCAGGCCGGTCTTCTCCATCACCGTCATGTGGTCCAGCACGGTGTCGTTGGCCTGGTCGGCGAGGGCCCGCACCAGCGAGTTCTTGGTGGTGGAGCGGATCTTGGCGATCGAGTTGAAGATCGAGCCGTGCGTCATCCGCAGGATGTTGGCGAAGTCGGTGTCGAACGCCTTGCCGCTCTCCGCCTTGAGCTGGGTGACGAAGCCCTCCTGCTGGGGGCTCGCGATGTTGGGCAGCGTGATGTTCAGCATGGGCGCGATCTTGCGGCAGCTCGCGTCCAGCGCGGCGTGCCCGTCGACCAGGTGCTTGCTGGCTTCAAGGACGCCCTTCGAGGCGCCCTTCTGCAGCCCGATCTGACCGAGCGGGTACTCCCAGAGACCGGCGGCCCGCACCCTGACCACGAAGTCCCGGTCGCCCTCGGTGAGCGGCCCCCACTGCGTCTGGGCGATGATCCGTGTCTGCGAGGTGGAGACGGTGTTCAGCCCGAGCATGCTCGGGTAGGCGAGCGCGCCGAGTGTCAGGGCCATCGCACCGCCCACGAAGAGAGTTCCCGTCGCGTTCCGCGAAAAGCGCACCGTGCCTCCTGCCCGGTCGTGGATCCCGCCCCCGGCGACGCGTGGGCAGTTCGTACGCACAGCAGTACGGACACGGGGGCCGATCGTCTCTGTGTCGCGGGTAAAAACTGTGGCCGGGCGCCGACGCGGGTGAAAAGTGCCGCCGGGCGCCGGTGCGGGTCCCCGGCGCCCGCGCTCCCGGCCCCCGGGCGATTGCGATCCGTTGG
The DNA here is from genome assembly GCF_055601245.1 of Streptomyces sp. NPDC038135. Lineage (NCBI taxonomy): Bacteria > Bacillati > Actinomycetota > Actinomycetes > Kitasatosporales > Streptomycetaceae > Streptomyces > Streptomyces sp. NPDC038135. The sequence continues at coordinate 474,664 of NZ_JBVJXS010000003.1, forward strand.
CGATCGATGGATGTGCATGACAGATGGTTGGGCGAAGGTTGACCCGCCGCCGGGAGAAGGCAGACCGGAGGCGGTCCTAGATTCGCCGCATGCCCCCGCAACCGTCCCCGAGGACGCCCGCCGCGCTGCCCGTCCTGCCCTACCGCAAGCCCACCCGGGGCCGTGACTACTGGGTGCTGGACGACGTCCTGCCGGACCCCGACGCCGTACGGGAGCGGTGCCTGGCCAAGGACGACTGGACCCGCGGGTACCCGTACACCTCCGAGACCTGGCCGGGGCTGCGGGCCATGCCCGGCCTCGAACCCGGCGAACTCGAGCGGGTGGAGCGGCTGGTGAGGAAGGCGACCGGGGCCGGGAAGCTGTGGGTGCAGCGGGCGCCCGGCGGCGGCACCCTGAACCACAACTGCGTGCAGGTGGTCGGCGAGGGCGAGAGCGAGCCCCGCCCGCACACCGACTCGCGCGCGCTGTGCCGGTACGCGGCCGTGCTCTACCTCAACCCGGACGTGCCCGAGGACTGCGGCACCAGCTTCTACCGCCAGTCCCTGCCCGGCGGCCGGCTGGGCGGCAACGTCGTCCAGGCCCCGCACGACAACCTCGTGGCCGCGCTCGGCACCCGGTTCGTGGCCGCCGACGCCTTCGAGGAGGACGTGCGCGTCCCGCACCGGTACAACCGGCTGCTCCTCTACAACGCCAACATGGTGCACGGCGCGACGGGTTACTCCGGCCGGGAGCTGGCGCGCAAGCGGATGACCGCGGTCTTCTTCTGGATGGCCTGAGTCGGGCACCCGGCGGTGCCGGGACCCGGGCGTTCTGGCAGCGTGGCCCCATGGCGTACTCGGAGACGGACACCGGCGACGACCCCGACCCCTACCTGGAGCACCGGCGGACGCTGTTCGCGACGGCGTACCGGATGCTGGGCAGCGTGGCGGACGCGGAGGACGTCCTGCAGGACACCTGGCTGAGCTGGCACCGCGCGGACCGCTCGGCGGTCCGGGACCCCCGCGCCTATCTGGTCCGCACCGTCACCAACCACTCCCTGAACCGCCTCACCTCGGCCCGGGCGCGCCGCGAGCGGTACGTCGGCCCGTGGCTGCCCGAACCCCTGCTGACCTCCCCCGGTGCCCAGGAGGAGGCGGAACTCGCGGACAGCGTCTCGACGGCCCTGCTGGTGGTCCTGGAGACGCTGACCCCGGTGGAGCGGGCGGTGTTCGTCCTGCGCGAGGTCTTCGGCTACGCGCACGCGGAGATCGCCGGCTTCCTGGACCGCCCCGAACCCACGGTCCGCCAGATCGCCCGCCGGGCCCGCGAGCACGTCCGCTCCCGCCGCGCCCGCTACGACACCGACCCCGAGCGGCGGGCCACGGTCACCGCGCGGTTCATCGAGGCGTGCGCGGGCGGCGACCTGAACGCGGTGCTGGAACTCCTCGCACCGGATGTCACCTGCTGGTCCGACGGTGGCGGCAAGGTCTCCGCGGCCCGGCGGCCGCTGCACGGCGCGGACCACGTGGGCCGGTTCGTCCTGGGCGTGCTCCGCAAACCCCGGATGGCGGGCGTGGCCGTCGAGCTGGTCCCGGTCAACGGCGAACTGGGCGTCCTGCTCACCCTCGGCGGGGAGCCGGTGGGCGCCGTCACGTACGACCTGCTCGACGACCGCTTCGAAACCATCCGCGTACAGCTCAACCCGGACAAACTACGCGGCCTGCGACGCTGAGTCGCCGCGGGTGCGCGGCGCGGCCCGGCCACCGGTGAGAGCGCCGGCCCCCTCGGCCCGGACACCCACGACGGCGTCCGGACCGCACTCTTTTCCAGTGGCCGGCGCCGACCCGTAACGCGGGTGGGGTCCCATCGCGTGTAAAGGGTGACGTCCGACCACGAAGGGACACACGGTGAGGGAAGCACCCGCGGACTACCTGGAGTTCGCAATCGCCCGCAGCGGTCCGCTGTTCCGGACCGCGTGCCTGCTGACGGGCGACTGGCACCTCGCCGAGGACCTGGTGCAGGAGACCCTCGCCAAGATGTACCGCTCCTGGCGGCGGATCAGCCGCGCGGGCTCCCCGGTGGCCTACGCCGACACCGTGCTGGTGCGGACCTTCCTCTCGCAGCGCCGGCGCCGCAGCTCCACCGAGCGTCCCAGCGACCGGCTGCCGGACGCCGCCGGTCCGGCGCGGGACGCGGAGCTCCGGATGGCGCTGCTGGACGGCCTCGCCCGGATGGCGGCCAGGGACCGGGCCGTGCTGGTGCTCCGCTACTGGGAGGACCGCTCGGTGGAGGACACCGCCCAGGTCCTGCGGACGACCCCCGGCGCCGTCCGGGCGCAGAGCAAGCGCGCCCTGCAGCGGCTGCGCACCCTCCTCGGCGGCCAGTTGGCCGACCTGGCCGCCTGACCGGCCGGGCGCCGGCGCCCTCCCCGGACGACGGCCGGGCACCGTCACCCAGACACCCTCCCCAGACGAACGGAGAGCCCCACCGCCATGCCACGCGACGAGCACCGCACCGACGACTTCGAGGAACGGGTGAGCCGCGCCATGGTCGGCGCGAGTGACGAGTTCCCGCCCCACTCGGCCGACCTGGTGACCCGCTCCATCGCCCGGGGCCGCAGGATGCGCCTGTTCGGCGCCGCCCGCGTCGCCGCCGCGGCCGTCACGGTGGTCGCCGTGGGCGGCACCCTGATGGCCACGGACGCCTTCGGCACCCGAAGCGGGGCGGACGGCCGGCTCGCCGCCGACGCCTCGGCGAGCAGCCCCGCGTCCCCCGGCCGGCCCCCCTCCCGCGCCCAGGCGCCGGTCAGCGGCGAGGAGATGGTCCGCACACTGAAGAGCCTGCTGCCGCCCGGCGGGACGGTCTCCGAGGCCACGGGCCGGGGGTCCCGGTCGGACGGCGCCGTCGTCTGGCCGAGCGCCAGGCTCACGTACTCCACCGGGGCCGGTTCCTCAGGCATCGACGTCACCGTCGCGCGACTCGCGTCCGGCCTGCCCGCCGACGAGCAGGGCGCGAGCGGGTGCCTGCCGCTGGAGGTGCGCCCGTACGACAAGTGCAGCACCCGCAGGCTCCCCGGCGGCGCCCTGCTCAGCACCACCAAGTCCTTCACCTACCCCAACAGCGACACCGGCCAGAAGCGCTGGTACGTGGTCCTCACGACCGCGGACGGGGTGCAGCTGACGGCGCAGGAGTTCGGCGGCGGCGCGGAGAAGGGCGCCACCGGGGGCGCCGACCCCCTGCTCTCGACCGCCCAGCTCACGGCGATCGTGCGCAGCCCGGCCTGGAAGGGGGCGATCGACGCGCTGCCGGTCCCGGACACCGCTCCCGCCGGGCCCACCCGCACCGACCGGGCCTCCGGCGTCCGCCTGACCAGGGTGCTCGAGTCGCACCTGCCCCACGGCACCGTCTCCGACGTGAACAGCGGGACCGGCCTGGTCCAGCTGGTCCACGACGACGGCGACGGCCGGAACATGGTGGAGGTCGACGTCCAGTACGACGCGACCGCCGCGATCGGCGGCCACATGGGCTGCGCCGGCGAGTCCGGCGGCTGTGAGGCCGGGACCCTGGCCGACGGCACCCGGATCAAGAGGGTCAGGACCCGTTCGGAGAAGGGCGGCGCCGCTCAGGTCTGGCTGGTCGACACCCTGCGCCCGGACGGCCGCCGGGTGACGGTCCGCGAGGTCAACTCCTATGCCGAGAGCGCCCCGGTGACCCGCCCGCGGCCCGAACTGAGCCTGGACCGGCTGCAGGAGATCGCGCTCGACAAGGGGTTCTTCACGGACTGAGCGGGCGGTGCGCCAGTATGGGCGCGTGGACGAACTCATGGGGGAGGGAGCCGCTCGCGAGCGGCTCGAGGCGCGGTCCGTGCGGACGGCCGGGCGGCTGACGGGCGGGGCGCTGCTGGCGGCCGGGGCCGCCTGGGTGGTGCGGGGGGTCTGGGAGATCAGGCTGGCCGTGGCGGGGGAGCCCGCCTCGGGGCCGCCGGACCAGGGCGACGGGGTGCACCGGCCGCTCACCGGGCTCGAGGACTCGTACCACCTCGTGACCTCGCTGGGCGGCGGCGTCGCCCTCGTGTGCGCGCTGCTGTTCCTGGCCTGGCTGCGGCAGGTGCGGGAGAACGCGCGGGTGCTGTCGGGGCGTCCGCCGAAGTACCTCGGGATCTGGGTGTACCTCGGGTGGATCGTGCCCGTCGTGAACCTCTGGTTCCCGCGCGGGATCGTCGCCGACGCCTTCCGGGCCACCGCCCCGGAACGCAGGCTGCCCGTCTCCGTCAACGTGTGGTGGGTGCTCTGGCTGCTCGGCATGTTCGGCGGGGTCGGTCTGGTGTCGCGCGACTCGACGGACCGGATCATCGCGCGGGCCTACGAGGGGGTGTGGCCGCTGCTCCTCGCCGACGCCGCCGTGGTCGGCGCCGCGGTGGCCGGTGCGTTCGCCGTGCGGGCCGTCACCGCCGCTCAGGTGGAGCGGATCCGGCGTGGACCGGGCCGGAGTGTGACGGAGGAGTCCGCGGGCGTCGTCGGCGGCTGACGGGGAACCCGCGCGCGGGCCCGTGCGACGGCCTCGCCGCCGCGCGGGTGGTGAGGTGCTCGCCGGGCGGGGAGGATTTCATCCGTGAGTGTCATCGCCATCGTCGGGGCCGGTCCCGGGCTCGGGACCGCCGTCGCCCGCCGGTTCGGGCGGGAGGGCTACGACGTCGCCCTCGTCGCGCGGGACGCCGGGCGGCTGAACGACCTGGTCCGTGAGCTGGCCGCCGACGGGGTCGCCGCACGCGGCTTCGCCGCCGACGTGCGCCGGCCGGAGGAACTGGCGGCCGCGCTGAAGGACGCGGGCCGCGTCCTCGGCACGGTGGAGGTGCTGCAGTACAGCCCGGTACCGCACCGGGACTTCATGCGGCCGGTGCTGGAGACCCGGCACCGGGACCTGCTCGGGCCGATCGAGTTCTCGGTGTACGGGCCGGTCGTGGCGGTGCAGCAGGTCCTGCCGGGCATGCGGGAGCTGGGCCGCGGGACCATCCTGCTGGTCAACGGCGGCACGGCCGCCGTGCCCCATCCCGAGCGGGCCGGCACCTCGATCGCGTTCGCCGCGGAGAGCGCGTACGGGCATCTGCTGCACGACCGGCTGGCCGGCGAGGGGATCCACGTCGCCCAGCTGATCATCCCCGGGTCGATCACGCCCGGCCACGTGCGCAAGGACCCGGCCGTGCTGGCGGACACCCTGTGGGCCATGCACCGCGACCGGCGCGGATTCCGGCACTACGCCGACGACCTCGACGGCTGAAACCGCAGGCGGGCGGGGGTACCGGACGTTGCCCTGCGTGAAGAGCATTTGTGGGCCAATATGGTGATGTTGGCCGCATTGCTCTCTTCGAGGGGGCCTCAATGGCTGTGGAAATCCCTTCGCTCATCAAGCCGTCCCGGCTCCGAAGCCGGGGAGGGCTGCTGGGCGAGTGTCTGGCGGAGTTCCTGGGGACCTTCGTCCTCATCTCCTTCGGCTGCGGTGTGGTCGCGATGGCGGTCGCCGCGCTGCCCGGATCGGGCCGTGCCGCCACCCCGACGACCATCTTCCTGGCGGCCGGTGACTGGCTGCTGATCACCTGGGGCTGGGCGATGGCCGTGGTCTTCGGCGTCTACGTCGCCGGCGGCGTCAGCGGCGCCCACATCAACCCGGCGGTGACGCTGGCCATGGCCGTGCGCCGCGGGTTCCCCTGGGTCAAGGTGGTGCCGTACTGGTTCGCGCAGATCGTGGGCGCGTTCGCGGGAGCGGCGCTGGTCTACCTCGTCTACCACCAGGCGATCAACGCCTTCGACGCGGCCGTGCCGGGACCGAAGGTGAACGGGCACACCAACGCCACCTTCTCGATCTTCGCGACCTTCCCGGCTCCGTACTTCCACGGCGGCATCTGGGGGCCGCTGATCGACCAGATCGTGGGCACGGCCTTCCTGCTGATGCTGATCGCCGCCGTCCTCGACCTGCGCAACCAGGCCGTGAAGGCCAACCTCGCACCGCTGATCGTGGGTTTCATCGTCGCCGCGATCGGCATGTCCTACGGCGCGAACGCGGGCTACGCCATCAACCCGGCCCGCGACTTCGGGCCGCGGCTGTTCACCTGGGCTGCGGGCTGGGACAGTCTGGCCTTCCCCGGCAGTGTGGCCGGCTCGTTCAGCGCGTACTGGTGGATCCCGATCGTCGGGCCGCTGGTCGGCGCCGTGATCGGCATCCTGGTCTACGACCTGTTCATCGGCGACGTGCTGGTGGTGCGCGCCGAGCTGGGCGAACTGCCCGAGCCGGGCCGCGCCCGGGCCGTGAAGGAGGAGGACTACTAGGGCCGGCCACGACGGGACCCCCGCAGCGGGCCGCGGACTCCGCCGCCGTCCACAGGCTGTGGACCGGTCCGCCGGCCGACCCCTCGCCCCCTCACCACCCGGTCAGCAGCAGGTGGTTCAGGAGCAGGGCGAGCGCCGCCTGAGCGGTGAGCCAGGCGCGGGGACGCGGAAGGTACGCGCACGCCGGGAGCAGCCACACCGCGAACGGCAGCCAGATCCGCTCGGTCTCGGCCTTGCTCATCCCGGACAGGTCGGCGATCAGCAGGGCCAGCAGCGCGGCGCAGACGAGGACCGCCGGGCGGACGGCGGCGGGGGACGCGCGCCGGACGAGGGCCGCGACGGCCCGGCGCAGGCCCGCCGCCGTCGCCAGGCCGGTGATCAGCACGGTGCAGGCGAGGTTGGCCCACACCCAGTAGCCGTAGGGCCGGGTGCCGCCGACGCCCTGGTGGTAACGGGTCACCAGCAGGCGGTACGCCGTCCACCAGTCGAACCCCGCGAACGTGAACAGCAGCGGCACCACGGCCAGTCCGGCGAGCAGGGCCAGGAGCAGGGCGGGACGCCCGCGGACCCCGTCCCGGGCCGTCCACAGCACCGCCGCGCCGGGCAGGGCGACGAGCGTGAGCCCGTACGACAGGTAGCAGGTCAGGCCGAACAGCAGCCCGGAGGCGGCCGCCCACGGCAGGGAGCCCCGGGTGACCGCGAGGGCCAGCAGGGCCACCGCCCAGGCCGCGGCCGCCGCGAACCAGCCGTCCGCCGAGGTGCCGGTCCACACCGCGGCCGGGGCCAGCACCAGGAAGGGCGCGGCGCGGCGGGCGAACGCCTCGCCGGCCAGGGCCCGTACGGCGACCAGGACGGCCACGCAGGCCGTGGCGCCGGTGAGCACGCACCACAGCCCGGCCCAGCCGCCCCCGTGCAGCCCGGCCCGGTCGAGGAGGACGAAGGTGAGCGTGGCGCCGGGCGGGTGGCCCGCGACATGGGCCGGCCAGGGATCGGGGGTCCCCGCCACGATGTGGTGGGTGAAGTCGCGCAGCGCGGCCGGGATGTCGTGGAAGCGGCCGACGACCCGGAGGTACTCCTCGCGGGTGGTCAGGCGGCCCGCGACGCCCCGCTGCCAGCCGTCGACCAGGGCGAGGGAGAGGATCCAGGCCGTCGACGCCGCCCAGGCCGCCGCGAGCAGGGCCCGCCAGGGCAGGCGGCCGGCGAGCGACGGCCCGTACGCCACCCCGGCCGCGGCGAGGAGCACGGCGGCCGGGGTGCCGGGCCCCAGGTGCGGGTCCCACTCGGCCAGCAGGGGCGGCCAGTGCACGAACAGCGTGTGGCGGGTGGACTGGATGTGGCGGCCGGTCAGCACGGCGGCCGTCACCAGCAGGGCGGCGGCCCCGGCGGCGTACAGGTCACGGCGGAGGCCGCGGCGGGCGTCGCGGTCTGCCGGGCGGCGGTCACGGCCGGCGTCACTGCGGAGGGAGCGGGTCACGTCGGCACGTTAGGCCGCACGGCCGTGCCGGAGCCGTCGCACCGGGCGGACGTCAGCGTTTCGTCACCGGTCGCGGGCCCTTCTCCGGGCGTCCCGCGGCCTACCGTCGGCACATGCGCGACCATCCCCGGCTTCCCACCGCCCCCGGTTTCTGGCGCAGCCCCCTGCGCGGGCCCTGGTTCACCTCGGTGCTCGGCCTCGTACTGCTCGCCGGCATCACGGTGCTGTTCGTGACCGGCCTGGTGTCGTACGCCTCCTACAACCCGGACCTGTCCCCGGTGAACGACACCACGCCGGACAAGGGCGTCCTCGGGTTCTACCTGTTCGCCTGGCCGGCCGGCCCGGTGTGGCTGTACCGGTTCACCCAGGGCGTCCACGTCACCCTCGGCGTCACCCTCGTCCCGGTCCTGCTGGCCAAGCTGTGGTCGGTGGTGCCCCGGCTGTTCACCCTGCCGCCGGCCCGTTCCCTCGCGCACGCGCTGGAGCGGCTCTCCCTGCTGCTGCTCGTCGGCGGCGGGCTGTTCGAGTTCACCACCGGCGTCCTCAACGTCCAGCTCGCCTACGTCTTCCCGGGCAGCTTCTACCCGCTGCACTTCTACGGGGCCTGGGTGTTCTTCGCCGCGTTCGTGGCGCACGCCGTGCTGAAGGCGCCGGCGGCCGTGCGCACCGTACGGCGGCGGCTGGGCGGGGAGCCGGAGAGCGACCTGGCCGCCCCGCGCCCCGACCCGCCCACCGTCTCCCGGCGCGGGGCGCTGTGGCTGGTCGGCGGCGGCTCGCTGCTGCTGTTCCTGACCACGGTGGGGCAGAGCCTGGGCGGCCCGTTCCGCCGGACCGCGCTGCTCGCGCCGCACGGCGGGCCCGACCCGGGCGGCGGCCCGAACGGCTTCCAGATCAACAAGACGGCCGCGTACGCCGGGATCGACGCGGCGGAGACCGGCGAGGAGGCCTGGCGGCTCGTCGTCACCGGCCGGACCGGCACCGTGCGCCTCAGCCGCGCCGAGCTGCTGCGACTGCCCCAGCACAGCTCGTCGTTGCCCATCGCCTGCGTGGAGGGCTGGTCGACCGCCGACCAGTGGTGGCGCGGGGTGCGGCTGCGCGACCTCGCGGCGCTCGTCGGGTACGACGGCGAGGTCCCGGACGTGCTCGTGGAGTCCCTGCAGCGGCACGGCGCCTTCCGCCGCGCGGCCCTGCGCGCCAACCAGGTGGCGGACGGCCGCTCCCTGCTCGCCCTGGCCGTCAACGGCGAGGACCTGTCCATGGACCACGGCCACCCGGCGCGGATCATCGTGCCCGCAGCGCCCGGGGTGCTCAACACCAAGTGGGTGGCCCGGCTGACCTTCGGAGACCTGTGATGCGGCCCCGTCTCCCGGTCGGGAGCCCGTTCCAACTGCTGCTGTTCGCCTGCACGTTCGCGCTCGCCGGGTACGCCGGGGTGCGGCTCCTCGCCGGTGACTGGCGCGCGATCGCGCTGTGGATCGTGGGCGCGGCCCTGCTGCACGACCTGGTGCTGCTGCCGCTGTACTCGGCGGCGGACCGGGCGGTCGTCCGCGGGCTCGGCGCGGCCGGCCGGCGTGAGTGGACGTCGTACGTGCGGGTGCCCGCCGTGCTGTCGGGGCTGCTGCTGCTCGTGTGGTTCCCGCTGATCCTGAACCTGGTGGACCGGCGCTACCGCGCGGCCACCGGCATGTCCGCCGACGTCTACCTCGGCCGCTGGCTGCTGATCACCGCCGTGCTCTTCGGCGGCTCGGCGCTGCTGCTGGCGCTGCGGGTGCTCGGCGTGCGCAGGGCGACGAAGCGGCGCTCGCCGGCCGCCCACTGAGCGGCCGTCCGCCACCCGGCCCGGTCCGCGATCGCGAGCAGGGCCGGGGTGCCGGTCCGGGCCCACGGGAACGGTTCGCCGGCGGTTTCCCGGTGGTGGCGCACGACCCGCGCCTCGGCTCGCTCGTCGATGTCCGCCGGGTCGGTCTCGGCTATCAGCAGGCCGCCGGAGCGCAGCAGTTGTCCCATGCGGTGCAGCAGGGCGCCCGGGTCGCCGCCGATGCCGATGTTGCCGTCCATGAGCAGGACGGTCCCCCAGCGGCCCTCGCCGGGCAGCGGGCCGAAGACGGAGCGGCGCAGCGCCTGGCCGCCCACGGTGACGGTGCGGGTGACGGCGGCCTCGCAGACGTCGACGCCGAGCACGGTGCGGCCCTGCGCGGCGAGTTCCGCGACCAGCCGGCCCGGGCCGCAGCCGACGTCCAGGACGGCGCCCTCGCAGCGGGCCAGCACGGCCCGGTCCACGGCGTCCGCGGCGGCGCACCAGCGCTCCACGTCCAGCGGCAGCAGCCGCCCGTCGGCCAGGCGCAGGAACAGCGGGCCCCGGCCGCTGCGCAGGGCGGCGGTGTACGGATCGCAGGCCGCCCAGGCGGGCGGGGCGCCGGCCGCGCTCACCGGCCCGCCGTGCAGTCGGCGAGGCGGGCGGCGAAGGCGCCGTGCGGGGCCAGGGCGGCGACGGCGCGGGCGTCGGCGGCCGTGTCGACGTCCCGCAGCGTGGGCAGGTCCCGCACCCGCAGCCCGGCGGCCACCAGCCGCTCCCGCTGCACCGCCCCGGTCGCCGGCGTCGACATGGGAACGCCGCGCAGCAGCGCGGGCTCCGGGCGGGCCAGGCCCAGCGCCCAGAAGCCGCCGTCCTCGGCCGGGCCGAAGCACGCGTCGCAGTCCGTGAAGTCCACGGTGAGCAGGGCGGGGGTGACCTGCGGGGTGTCCATGCCGATCAGCAGGGCCGGGCCCGTGCACCGGGCGAAGGCGTCGGCGAGACGGTCGTCGAGGCCGCCGGCGCACTGGGGGACGACGTCGAAGCCGGCCGGCAGCCAGGGGCCGGGCCGGCCGTCCAGGACCAGGAGCCGGCGGGCGGCGGGGGTCTCGGCCACGGCGCGCAGGGTGTCGGCGAGGGCGGCTTCGGCGAGCGCGGCGGCCTGGGCGGGGGTGAAGGGCGGGGTGAGACGGGTCTTGACCCTGCCGGGGCAGGGCTCCTTGGCGATGACCAGGAGGGTGGTCATGGTTCGGTCTCCTTGTGCGGCGCGGGTGGTGCGGCTCCTCGGGGGCGCGGGGGGACCGCGCGGGTGGTGCGGCTCCTCGGTGGGCGCGGGGGAACCGCGCGGTCAGCCGCCGTCGCCGTGCGGCCGGGGGCCGGCGGCGGGCGGCTCGCCCAGGACCGCGCTCATGTCCCGCACCGCGTGCCAGGTGCCGCGCCAGGTGCCGGTGACCTTGGAGGCGCCGGTGCGCGGGAGGTAGGGCACGTCGTGCTCGGCGATGCGCCAGCCGGCGTCGGCGGCGCGCACCACCATCTGCAGGGGGTAGCCGCTGCGCCGGTCGGTGAGGCCGAGGCCCAGCAGGGCCTCCCGGCGGGCGGCGCGCAGCGGGCCGAGGTCGTGCAGGCGCAGCCCGGTGCGGCGGCGCAGCAGGCGGGTCAGCGCCAGGTTGCCGGCCCGGGCGTGGGCGGGCCAGGCGCCCCGGGTCTGCGGGCGCCGCCGGCCGAGGACCAGGTCGGCCCCGCCGCCCCGGACCTCGCGGACGAACGGGACCAGGTGCGCGGGGTCGAGGGAGGCGTCGCAGTCGCAGAAGCACACCACGTCCGCGGTGGCGGCCAGCAGCCCCGCGTGGCAGGCGGCGCCGAAACCCCGCCGTGGCTCGGTGACGACGGTGGCGCCGAGGGCGCGGGCGAGAGCGGCGGAGCCGTCGGTGGAGCCGTTGTCGACGACGAGGGCGCGCCAGCCGGGCGGAATGCGCTCCAGCACCCAGGGCAGGGCCCCGGCCTCGTTCAGACAGGGCAGGACGACATCCACGCCGGTGCGGGACGGTGAGGTGGTCACGGCGTTCACCCTACGAAGCCGAACCGTGACGAAGCGGACATCCGCTCCTTACGAAACCCGGACGTCGGCGCCGGGGGCGGGCCGGGGCGGCGGCGCGGTGCCAGGGTGGGAGACATGCAGCAGCCATACGCGTCACCGGACACCGGACGGCGGCCGGACACCCGGGGCCGGATCCTCGTCGTGGACGACGACCCGACCGTCGCCGAGGTCGTCGCGGGTTACCTGGACCGCGCCGGGTTCACCGTGGACCGGGCCGGCGACGGGCCGTCCGCGCTCGAACGGGCCGCCGGGCACCGGCCCGACCTGGTGGTGCTCGATCTGATGCTGCCCGGCATGGACGGCCTCGAGGTGTGCCGCCGGCTGCGCGAGCGGGGTTCGGTGCCGGTCGTCATGCTCACCGCGCGCGGCGACGAGGACGACCGCATCCTCGGCCTGGAGGTCGGCGCCGACGACTACGTCACCAAGCCGTTCAGCCCGCGCGAACTGGTGCTGCGGGTGGAGTCGGTGCTGCGCCGCGCCCGGCCCGCCGCAGCGGGCGGCCGGCTCGGCGCGGCCGGTCTGACCGTGGACCCGCAGGCCCGCCGCGCCACCAAGGACGGCGGCGAACTGCTGCTCACGCTACGGGAGTTCGACCTGCTGGCCTTCTTCATGCGGCACCCGGGCCGGGCGTTCGGCCGGGAGGAGCTGATGCGGGAGGTGTGGGGCTGGGACTTCGGCGACCTGTCGACCGTCACCGTCCACGTCCGGCGGCTGCGCGGCAAGGTCGAGGACGATCCGGCCCGGCCCCGCCTCATCCAGACCGTGTGGGGCGTCGGCTACCGCTTCGACGCCACGGGGAAGGAGGCGGTCTGACGTGCGCGACAACCTCCTCATCGCCCTCTACGCCTTCCTCGGCGCCGCCGCCACCGGCCTCGTGGGCGCGGCGGTGCTCCGCCTGATCCGCAGACGCTCCCTCACCGCCTCGCTCGCCGTGGTGGCCGCCGTCGGGGTGGTGGCCATGCTCGCCGGGACCATGGCCGTGGCGCAGGCGATGTTCCTGTCCGCGCACGATCTGCGGGTCGTCACCGCCGTCGTCGCGATGGCGGCCGTCGTCTCCCTGGCCACCGCGCTGCTGCTGGGCCGCTGGGTCGTCGCCCGCAGCCGGGAACTCACCGACGCCGCACGGCACTTCGGCGACGGCGGCGCCTTCGCCGCGCCGGCCGCCCCGGCCACCGCCGAACTGGACGCGCTCGGCCGCGAGCTGGCCGCCACCAGCGCCCGGCTGGCCGCGTCCCGCGACCGCGAACGGGCGCTGGAGACCTCCCGGCGCGAGCTGGTCGCCTGGATCTCGCACGATCTGCGCACCCCGCTCGCCGGGCTGCGCGCCATGTCCGAGGCGCTGGAGGACGGGGTGGCCGCCGATCCGGACCGCTACCTCAAGCAGATCCGCACCGAGGTGGAGCGCCTCAACGACATGGTCGGCGACCTCTTCGAGCTCTCCCGCATCCACGCCGGCACACTGCCCCTCAGCCCGGCCCGCGTCTCCCTCTACGACCTGGTCGGCGACGCCCTCGCGGGCGTCGGCGCGCTCGCCCGGGAGCACGGTGTACGGCTGGTCGGGGACGGGGTGGAGCCGGTCCCGGTGGAGGTCGACGGCAAGGAGATGAGCCGGGTGCTGGCCAACCTGCTGGTGAACGCCATCCGCCGCACCCCGGCCGACGGCACGGTCGCCGTCACCGCCGAGCGCGCGCCCGGCGGTGTGGTGCTGTCGGTGACGGACGGCTGCGGCGGCATCCCCGAGGAGGACCTGCCCCGCGTCTTCGACACCGGCTGGCGCGGCACGGACGCCCGGACGCCACCGGCGGGGGCGGGCCTGGGCCTGGCGATCGTGCGGGGGATCGTGGAGGCGCACCAGGGACACGCCACGGTGCGGAACATCCCGGGCGGCTGCCGCTTCGAGGTGACCCTCCCGGCGGCCGGAACGTAGGCCGGGGCGCCGCCGAGCCGTGTCCGGCCGAGCCGTGTCCGGGGCGCCCGCCGAGCCGGCGGAGCCCGGTCGTCCGGTCGGCGGCCGTGCCCGGACAGGCGCCGGTCGTCCGGTCGGCGGCCGCGCCCGGACACGCCCCGCTGGCCGGCCGGGTCGTACCCGGGAGTCGGTGCGCGGCGGATCCGGCTCAGGAGGTCCGTGCGAACTCCCGCATCCCCTCGGCGAATCCGACCTCCGGAATCCAGCCGAGTTCCGTGCGCAGCCGGGTCGAGTCCGCCGTGATGTGGCGGACGTCGCCCAGCCGGTACTCACCGGTGACCAGCGGCTCCGGGCCGCCGTGCGCGGCGGCCAGGGCGCGGGCCAGGTCGCCGACCGTGTGCGGCTCACCGCTGCCGGTGTTGTACGCGGTGAGCGTTCCGGGGCGCCCTCCGGCCTCCAGCGCGATGACGTCGGCGGCGGCCACGTCCCGCACGTGGACGAAGTCCCGGCGCTGCCGCCCGTCCTCGAACACCCTCGGCGGCTCCCCGCGTTCGAGGGCCGAGCGGAAGAAGGAGGCGACGCCGGCGTACGGGGTGTTCCGGGGCATCCGGGGGCCGTACACGTTGTGGTAGCGCAGCGAGACGGCCGTACCGCCGGTGCAGCGGGCCCACGCGGCGGACAGGTGCTCCTGGGCGAGCTTGGTGGCGGCGTAGACGTTGCGCGGGTCGGCCGGGGCGTCCTCGGCGACCAGCCCCGGGGCCAGCTCGGCGCCGCACGACGGGCAGTCCGGTTCGAAGCGGCCGGCCGCCAGCCGGTCCTCGGCGCGCGGGCCGGGACGTACGACGCCGTGCGCCGGGCACTCGTAGCGGCCCTCCCCGTACACCACCATCGAGCCCGCCAGCACCAGCCGCCGCACGCCCGCCCGGGCCATCGCGGCGAGCAGGACGGCGGTGCCCAGGTCGTTGCGGGAGACGTACTCGGCCGCGTCCGAGACGCCGTCGCCGAGGCCCACCATGGCCGCCTGGTGGCAGACCGCGTCCACCCCGGCGAGCGCGCGGTCGACCGCCGCCGGGTCGCGCACGTCGGCTCCGGGGTCGTCGCGGACGTCGAACACCACCGGCTCGTGCCCGCGCGCCCGCAGGGCGTCGACGACATGGGACCCGATGAACCCGGCACCGCCGGTGACCAGTACGCGCATACGCCCACGCTAGGCGCGCACCCGGCCCCCGCCCCCTCGCGCGGACGGCGCGTCACGGGTCCGTAAGGACCCCGTCACCGGCGGCCGGGGCGGGACGCGCCCGGCGGGCGGCGAGGACGGTGCCGACGCAGGCGAGCACCCCGATCGTGCCCGCGACGGCCACGAGGCCGTAGGCCGGGACCCAGTCGTCGCCCGCCGGATAGCGCCGGCCGCACAGACGGTTGACGGCCGGCCGGGAGGCGGCCACCTCCAGGCACACCCGGACGCCCGCCCTCGGCTTCGTGCCGTACGGAAGGTCGAACAGTTCCCGGTGGGTGGCGTAGCGGCGGACGCCCACCGTGTAGGCGATCTCCATCCGCACGCCCCCCTTGGGTTCGGGCACCGCGCGCTCGACGACACCGGTGACCCGCCGGGGCGCGGCGTCGATCCGCCGGGCGTCCTGCCGCTGCCGGGCCACCGCGAGCGCGGTGGACACGGCGAGCGCGCAGCACACCGCCCCGATCACCCCGCAGGCGATCCACGTCCGCTTCCCCACCCTCGCCATGCGCGGACCCTAGTGCCCCGCCGGGCCCGCCGGGGAGGTGCGTCAGTGCGAAGCGGAGCCCGCCGCACCCGACTTCGGGGCCTTCGTGGCCGGCGCCTTCACCAGGTCCACGTCCTGCTCCCGGACGTAGGCGAGCCGGTGCCCGAACTGGATCTCGTAGTAGCGCTCGCGGCCCTTCACCACCGGGTAGGGCGCGCTGCCGTACGACTTGCCGGCCCAGGTGCCGAGGACGCTGGACCGCGTCACGTACCGCTGGCCCGCGCGGAGGTCGTACGGCAGCGGCGACTCGGGCTGTTCGTCCACGCCGTCCGGGTAGGCGTCCTCGTCGGGCAGCGCGCGCCCGAACACCGGGATCTCGCTCAGGCCTTCCTTGGGCGTGACCATCCGGCCGGCCGCGCCGACCGCCGTCGGGTGCTTCTTCGGATTCTTGAACCAGGCCTTGTTGCCCTGGAACCAGATCGCCGTCCAGTCGCCGCTGCGCCCGGCGACCGCGAAGGTCTGGCCGGCCGAGACCCGCGAGCCCAGGTCGTTGACGTCCTCCGTGGAGTCCTCGCCGTCCGGGTGCCGGCCCATGTCCTGGATCAGGGGCGCGCTCTCGGACGGCTCGGTGTACAGGCGGACGGCGCTGGAGCCGTGCGGTGCGCACGGGTCGCCCTTCCCCGTGCACCCGGTGAACCGCGGCTTGTGCGTGGCGTAGTCGGGCAGCACGGTCACCATGGGGCTGTCCGGTCCGGCCGTCGCCTTCAGCGGGGCGCCGAGCAGGTCGAAGTAGTGCCGCCAGTCCCAGAACGGGCCGGGGTCGTCGTGCATGTCGGGGATGGAGTCGGCGGTCGGGGCGGGCACGTTGTCGTGGCCGAAGATGTGCTGCCGGTCCAGCGGAACGCCGTACTTCCGCGCCAGGTAGCGCACCAGGCGGGCCGAGGTCCGGTACATCGACTCGGAGAACCAGGCGTCGGGCTGGGTGAGGAAGCCCTCGTGCTCGATGCCGATCGAGCGGGCGTTGACGAACTGGCTGCCCGAGTGCCAGGCCTCGTCCTTGGTCTTGATGTGCTGGGTGACGTGGCCGTCGCGGGAGCTGATCGAGTAGTGCCAGGAGGCCTCCGTCGGGTCCTGCACGGTCTTGAACATGTTGGGCAGGATCGCCTCGGTGTCGTGGATGACGATGTAGTCGATCTTCTGGTCCCGGGGCCGGTCGGCGAGGTCGTGGTTGCCGTAGCCGCCGTCGTCGTCGGTCGTGGCGTAGGAGGCGCTCAGCCACGAGCAGGACAGCTCCGGCGGGCACTCGGGGTCCTGCGCACGCTGCGGGCCGGACTGGCCGGCCGGGTTCCAGCGCACCTCGGGGCGGGCGGCCAGGGTGACCCGCTGGCCCACGTCGGTGGTGCGGTGCGCGCCCTGCCGGATCACCTCGAAGACGTCGTGCGCGTACGTCGCCGCCTCCGCCTTGTCGCTGGAGCCGGAGAAGCGGGTCACCGCGTCCCACCAGTCCGCCGGGTTCTGGCTCAGCGGCCTGCCGAGCGCCTTCTGGGTGGCCGCCAGCAGGGCGGCGCCGCCGCGCACGTTGGCGGCGGCGTCCAGCCGCAGCCGGTCCGTCGCCTCTCCGGTGAGGCGGGCGGCCCGGCGCAGGTCCGCCGCCCGCTGTTCCGGACCGCCGCGCGCGGGCCGGGCGGCGGGCCGGGGCGAGGGTCCCGCCGCCCCCGTGAGGCCGGGGTCCACCAGGTGCATCGGCCCGTAGCCGCCGCCGGTGCTCGGGACGCCCGGATGGGAGTCCCAGCGCGACTGCAGATAGGACACGCCCATGAGGACGCTCACCGGCACGTGGTAGTCCTGCGCGGCGGTCGCGAAGTCGCCCTGGAGCCGCCGGTCCTCGTTCTCACCGTCGTCGGACGACGGCCAGGCCAGCAGCGGCAGCAGGAGCGCCGCCGAGGCGGTGGCGCAGATCAGCCCGTTGCGGCCGCGTACGGCGCCGGGGACACGGGACTTGACACGACTCCACATATGCAAGGGCCTCCGACCGCGCTCGTCCTGCCCCGGGGGAGCGGGTGCTCCACCGCCACCCCTTGTACGCTGCCGTGCCCGCCGCGCCACGTCGCGCCAAGGGTCACTGGCGTGGACCAGTGACCCCGCCCAGGCCACCCGGTCGGCGGCGTGGACGCTCAGTCCTCGGCCGGGTCCACCCGCCAGTCGGGGTGCCCGGGCATCGGCGGGGTGTGCGGCCCGTACAGCCACGGCGTCAGAAACGGTTTCAGGTCCCGGCCCGCGACCTCGGAGGCGAGCGCGACGAAGTCCGCGGTGCCGGCCGCCCGGCCCCGGTAGCGGGTCACCCAGGTGTGTTCGATCCGCCCGAAGGTCTCCTCGCCGACCTCCTCGCGCAGCGCGTAGAGCACCAGCGCGGAGCCGTCGTAGCGGATGTTGCGGAAGAGGGACGGTTCGGTGGGCTCGGCGGGCGCCCCGTCGTCGTGCCGCCACTGGTCGTGCTGTTCGTACGCGTCCCGCATCGCGTCCTCCAGGGAGACCCCACCGTGCGACTCGGAGTAGAGGCGTTCGTAGAAGCGGGCGTGACCCTCGCTCAGCCACAGGTCCGACCACCGCCGCAGGGCGACGCTGTCGCCCGTCCACTGGTGGGTCAGCTCGTGCACCAGGTCGCGCTCGGCGTGCACCCGGTCGCCCAGCAGGCTGTCCCTCGGCACGACGGACAGCGACTGGGTCTCCAGCGCGACCGGCAGATCGGTGTCGGCGACGAGCACGCCGTAGCGGCGGAACGGGTAGGGGCCGAGCCGCTGTTCCAGCCAGGCCAGGTGTTCCGGGGTGAGGGAGCGGTGCTCCGCGGTGTCCGCGACGAGGTCCTCGGGCACGACGTCCCGGACCGGCAGCCCGTGCGGCCCGGTGCCGTCGGCGAACTCGAACCTGCCGATCGCCACCTGGACGAGCTGGGCCGCGATGGGCTCCTCGGAGTCGTACGTCCACCGGACGCGCCTGCCGGGTTGCGGAGCCCGCTCGACGAGCCGGCCGTTGGCCACCGCCTGACGGTCCGCCGGGGTCGTGATGTGGAAGGTGAACGGCGCGCGCAGGCTGGGGTGGTCGTCGGCCGGAAAGATCATCTTGGCGCCGTCGGGCTGCGGGTAGAGCACGGTGCCGTCGGGGGTGGGCACCCAGCCGTACTCACCGATCGCGTCGCGGCGGTGGCGGCGCTGGGCGGGGTCGGCGGTGTAGGTGACCCGCACGGTGAAGGAGGCGCCGTCCGCGACCGGCCGCGCCGGGGTGACGACGAGTTCGTCGCCGTCGCGCTCCGCCCGCGCGGGACGGCCGTCGACGGTGACCTCGTGCAGCGTGTTGCCCGCGAAGTCCAGGTCGAAGCGGGACAGGGTCTGGGTGGCGGTGGCCGTGACGGTGGCGCCGGCCGCGAACGGCGTGCCCGGCGCCCGCCAGTCGAAGACGAGTTCGTAACGGCGCACCGTGTAGCCGCCGTTGCCGTCGAGCGGCAGCAGCGGGTCGCCGATGCCCCGGGCGCCGGGAGAGGGCGCCGCTGCGGAGACGCCCGCGTCGGCGCCGGGCGCCTCGCGGGCCGGGCGGGGGGCGGTGCGGTCCGCCTGGCAGGACAGGGCGCAGGCCAGCAGGGCGGCGCCGGCGAGTACGAGGGCGGTACGGCGGCCGCGCGGGCGTGCGGTGCGGGCACGGCTGCCGGCCCTCGTGGTTCTCATGGCCGCACTATGTCAGTAAAGCGATGAATCAACGCTTATTTTCCTATGAACACTCTCACTCCTGTCTGTCACTTCTTCACCCGGTTTACGGCATAGTGACGGGCGTCCTGCACCCGCCCCAGGAGGAAACGCATGCTCGGCACCGACTTCCGCACCGGATCGCCCGTCTGGCTCGACCTCGGAAGTCCGGACACCGACGCGAGCGCCGCCTTCTACGGCGCCGTCTTCGGCTGGCAGTTCGCCTCCGCCGGCCCGGAGGCGGGCGGCTACGGGTTCTTCCTGAAGGACGGCAGCACCGTCGCCGCCCTCGGCCGGCTCACCGAACCGGGCGCCGTCCCGGCCTGGACGACGTACTTCCACAGCGACGACATCGAGGCCACCGCCCGGGACGTGGTCGCGGGCGGCGGAACCGTGCGCGTCGAGCCGATGAGAGTGGGCGAGGGGTCGATGGCCCAGTTCACCGACCCGCAGGGCGCCCGGTTCGCGGTGCTGCGGTCCCCGATGGGGCTGCAGCGGACCAGCGAGGACAACGCGCTGGTCTGGGTCGAACTGCACACCACCGAACCGGAGTCGGCGATCCGGTTCTACGCCGGGCTGTTCGGCTGGCGTTCGGCGGAGATGACGGCGCCCGGCATGGCGTACCAGGTGCTCAGCGTCGCCGACGGCGACCAGCAGGAGGGCGCGTTCGGCGGTGTGGCCCCGCTGCGGGGCGGCCAGGGGGACCCGCGCTGGGTGCCGTACTTCGCCGTGTCCGACCCGGAGGCCGTCGTCGCCGCCGGACGCGACAACGGCGCGACGGTGCTCATGCCCGCCGTGGACGTGCCCGACGTCGGCACCATCGCCTGGCTGAGCGCGCCCGACCGGTCCGTCTTCGCCGTCCTGCGGCCTAACCCGCGCCAGGGCTGAGGAGTCCGCCGCCGGGCGGACGGCCTCGGCCGCCCGGGGTGTTCCGTTACGCCGTTCCGGTGCCCCTCCCGCCGCAGTTCGCCGCTTCGCGCCCGCGCCGCGCATTGAATGCACCGTGCCGCGTGAGGGACGGCCGCTCCGTGCCGTCCCTTCGCGCGTCCATGGCCATGCCCGCGTACCCGGTGCCCGGCGGGCACCGGAGGAGAAGGGACTCGGATGCGCGTACTGCGCCGTTTCCTGTGGAGCGCGCTCGCCTCGACGCTCCTGTTGCTCGGGGTCACCCCGGCCCCCGCCCAGGCCGCCGGAGCGCACCTGCGCCACGACGGCCGCGCCTGCCCGGTCACCCACCGGACGGCGAACGTCACCAAGGCGCCGCCCGAGGGGCTGGAGAACTACTACCGCGACGACTGGCGGCTCGGCCCCAGCCATCTCCCGGTCACCGGCCCCGTCGCGCGGATGCTCAAGGGCTGGAAACCGCAGGACGGCACCTCCTCGTACTGGTTCCTCGGCTGCTACTGGCAGACCAGCCAGCAGAACGTCTCCGGCTGGTGGTACCCGGACAACAACGGGTTCGTGCTGCGCGACGGCCGCCCGGTGCAGCGGACGGAGACGCTGCGCAAGGGGCAGCTCGTCGACCTCTTCGGCAGCGGCCGCGGCAACTTCCTGGCACCGGCGGGCACGCCGTACGCCAAGCGGGCCATCCCGCCTACCAACCTCGACGAGTACGACCCGGCCGCCCCGCCGTTCAACTACCACCTCTACCGCGTCACCGAGGACTTCACGGTCCAGGCCGGTCCCATCAGGCCCTGGTTCGGCCAGCCGGGACTCGGGCGGCAGTACGTGACGGGGAAGACCGTGCCGGAACTCGTCGCCGGCAAGAAACTGCTGGAGATCACACCGGCGGCGTAGGGCCCGCGGGCGCCCCCGGCTCAGGCGCCGGGGGCGCGGAAGGCGACCTGCCGGCGGGCGGCCTCGTCGAGCTCCTCCAGGGTGAGCAGCGGAGTGGCCCGGGTGAGCAGGGCGCCGCTGGCCTTCACATGGAGGGAGACGGCCGCCATGGCCGCCGGGTCGGGGAAGTCGACGACGAGCACGATGTCGTCCGCCCCGAAGGCGAAGTACATGGCCTCGACGCTTCCGCCGAGGCCGGAGACGACCTGCTCGACGGCGGCGCGGCGGCCGCTGCCGCCCTCGTCGAGCAGCCCCTTCGTGCCGTCCGCGGTGTAGCTGGCCTGGATGAGGAACTTCGGCATGACGCTCCCTGCCCGTCGGTGATCGGTTACGCACAAGGGATTTCCCGTCCCGGCCCCGGCCGCCCCCCGCCGCGCGGCCGGAATCACCCGATGGGCGGCGGTCCCGGCGCGGTGATGCCACGTCATGCGCCGTGCGCTCACCGCTCCGGTGACCCGTCACTCACGAGGAGAGCGTCCAGCGGGGTGCCGTCCTGTTCCAGGCCGTCTCCCACGCGGCGAGGTTGTGCCGCCGCACGGCCCGGGCCGCGGTGCCGTAGGCGGCCGCGCCGGCGCCGGCGGTGGCCAGGGCCGCGCAGATCGCCCAGCCCATGCAGCGGGAGCGGATCTCCTCGGTGGTCATCGGCGCCCCGGTGATCCGACCGTCCCGGTCGGCCCAGACGTGCACGGTGCTGCCCGCGCGCAGGCCGGGTTCGACCTCGGTCCGCACGGTCCGGGTACGGCCGTCGGGGCCGTCGACGAGGACCCGCGCCGGGTACCGCGTCAGGGCGGCCTCCGCCGAGCCCGGTTCGGGGTGCCGCGGCACGTCCCGGAGCAGGACCGCGGTGGTGGGTCGCCGGGTCTCGGCCTGGTGCTGGGCGGTGCGGGCGTAGTGCCGTCGGGCGGTGTCGCCGGCCAGCAGGGCGACGACGGGGGCGGCCGCGAGCACGGCCGCCAGCAGACCGAGGCCGAACCACCCGAGGAGCAGGTCCGAGCGGCGGCGCAGGGGATTGCCGCGCAGCCGCCACAGGGTGACCCGGGGCAGGTCCTCGGGAGGCGGCTGTGCGGGCGGGGGTACGCGGCCGGCCAAGGCGACCTCCTTCCGGTGAGGGGGACGGCGCACGGGAGGACGGGCTAGGAGGGGTGCGGGCCGGGTGGCAGGAGGGCGCCGGACCCGGTCGTGGCGGGGTGGCGGTGGGCCGCTTCCAGGAGCCGCGCGGCGCCGCGCACCGCGGCGGTGTGCGGCGCCCGGACGACGCGGAGCGGCACGTCCAGCCGGCCGGTGAGCCGGTGGGTGATCTCCGGCCGCAGCGCGCCGCCGCCCGCCAGCAGGGGGCCGCGGCGCAGCGCGTCGAGGGTGGCGCTGGTGCGGTCCTGCCGCACCATCGCGGCCACCATGGCGGTCACCGCGTCGCAGAGGTCCGCGGGCGGCAGGGTGTCCAGGTCGCCGGTGCCCAGAGCGGTGCGGCGGGCGTCCACGACGGCGCCGTCGGACAGCAGCACCACCTCGGTGAGGTGCGCGCCGATGTCCACCACGAGCACGGGCCGGGCCTGGTCCGCGCCCGCGGCCAGCGCGACGGCCCGGGCGCTGGGGACGGTCAGCACGCCGCGCGGACGCAGCACGCCCACGGCGGTGCGGGCCGCGTCCCGGTAGGCGACGCCGTCCAGCACCGGGGCGGTGACGATGACCAGCGGCCGGGCGAGGCGCGGCAGCCGGTCCGAGAGCAGGCGCTCCAGCATCCTGGCGCAGCCCGGGGTGTCGACGATGGCGTCCCGCTGGGCGGGGTGGACCGCGCCGGTGCCGGGAAAGGTGACCGTGGGCACGTCGAGGACCAGTCCCCGGCCGGCGATCCAGGCGCGGGTGCGGGCGCTGCCCAGGTCGAGGGCGACCCCGCAGCACCGGCGGCACCGGGGCCAGGGCCGGTGCCCGGTGGCGCCGGGGCGCCGGACGCCGTTCATCGGCCGGCCTCCCGGACCTGCTGGCAGCGCGCGCAGTAGCGGGCCTGCGGCACTATCAGCAGCCGCTCGCGGTCGATGGGCCGGCGGCACAGGTGGCAGGCGCCGTAGCTGCCCCGGTCCATGCGGTCGAGCGCCGCGACGACGTCGCTGAGGACCATGCGGGCGGAGGCGGCGAGCTTGACGTGCACCTCCACCTGCCCGGCGGTGCTCTGCCGCAGCAGGTCGTCGGTGCGGGACGGGACGGCGGACGCGATCTGCACCAGCTGCTCCTGCCGGAACAGGCGCTGCTCGTGGAGGTTCTCGCGCAGCGCGGCCACGTCCTCGGGCGACAGGTGCGGGTGCGGGAGCGGCGCGTGCCCCGCTGGGGCACTTGGCCCGGTGTCGTGCGTTTCCGGGTCGCCGATGATCTGGTGGGTCACCACTTCACCCCTTGGGCAGAGCGGAACGAAAGGCGGGTCGGGGACAGGGGAGGGCGCGGGCTCAGGGAGCGACGCGCCGGCAGGTGACGCAGTAGCGGGTGTAGGGCAGGATCTCCAGCCGCTCCACCGGCACGGGCTTGGCGCAGTTCTCGCAGGTCCCGTAGGTCCCCGCCGCGACCCGGGCGAAGGCGTCGTCGATCTCCTTCAGCACCCGCTCGATGGCGGTCCGCTGGGCGGACATCAGCTGGTCGTCCGCCGGGTGCCCGGTCTCGTTCACCGCCTCGAGCTGGACCAGCCGGGTGCCGCGCGCGTGCTCCAGGCGCCGGCGGGCCTCGTGGGCGGTGAGGCTGCGCAGGTGGCCATCGGCGGCGGGAGTGTCGATCGACATGGTGCTTCCCTCTCTCGGTCCCGGACGGTTCGGGGTGTCGGACGGCCGGTCCGCCGTCGTCTCGACCCTCGCCGATCACGCCGCCCCTGCCCATCGGGCGCGGAACCCATTTACCGAGCGTCACGAACCCTGCCCGGGCCGGGCGTGGGTGGACGGCGGCGGAGAAAATGGGCCACGCGCCCCATCGCCCCGGCGTGTCGGCGACGGGCAGGCTGGGGGCGGCCAGGGCAGCGGCCCGCCCGGGGCGCCCGATGCCCGACAGTGGAGGCAGGCCGCATCGCGAAAAGGAGGCGTACGTCCGGTGTCCCTGTTCTGGCGGATCTTCGGACTCAACGCCGTGGTGCTGGGCACGGCCACGGCACTGCTGCTGTGGGCTCCGGTGACCGTCTCCGTCCCGGTCGTGCTGACCGAGGCCGTGATCCTGCTGGGCGGTCTGGCGGTGATGCTGGTCGCCAACGCCGGCCTGCTGCGCTGGGGTCTGGCCCCGCTCGACCGGCTGACGAAGCTGATGACCACCGTGGACCTGCTCCGTCCCGGCCAGCGGCTGCCCGCGCACGGCGGCGCCGAGGTCGCCGAGCTGATCCGCGCTTTCAACGCGATGCTGGAGCGGCTGGAGCAGGAACGCGCCACCAGCAGCGCCCGCGCCCTGTTCGCGCAGGAGGCCGAACGCCGCCGTATCGCGCAGGAACTGCACGACGAGGTGGGGCAGAGCATGACCGCGATCCTGCTCGCCCTGAAACGGGCCGCCGACCAGGCCGGCGAGCCGCTGCGCGGGGAACTGCACCAGATGCAGGAGATCACCCGGGAGAGCCTGGACGAGGTGCGCCGCCTGGTGCGCCGGCTGCGGCCCGGCGTGCTGGACGACCTGGGCCTGGTCAGCGCGCTGACCTCGCTCACCGAGGACTTCGCCGCGCACACCGGGCTGCAGGTGCAGCGCCGCTTCGACGCCGACCTGCCCGCCCTGGAGCCGGAGACCGAGCTGGTCTTCTACCGGGTCGCCCAGGAGGGCCTGACCAACGCCGCCCGGCACGCGGACGCCGAACGCGTCGTCGTGGCCCTGGACCACGGCGAGGGCAGGGTGGAACTGGCCGTCACCGACGACGGCTGCGGCATCGAAGCCGCCCGGGAGGGCGCCGGCATCCGCGGCATGCGGGAGCGGGCCCTGCTCATCGGGGCCCACCTCGACATCACCTCCGCGCCCGGTGCGGGCACCCGGGTGCGCCTCACCGCCCCCGTTCCCAGGAAGCAGCCGTGACCATGCCAGCCACCCCGATCCGCATCCTCCTCGCCGACGACCACGCGCTGGTCCGGCGCGGCGTGCGGCTCATCCTCGACCAGGAGCCGGACCTGGAGGTGGTCGCCGAGGCGGGCGACGGCGCCGAGGCCATCGCGATGGCCCGCACGCACGACGTCGACCTGGCCGTGCTGGACATCGCCATGCCCCGGCTGACCGGACTGCAGGCCACCCGCGAGCTGATCGCGCTGAAGCCGGGGCTGCGCGTCCTGATGCTGACGATGCACGACAACGAGCAGTACTTCTTCCAGGCCCTGAAGGCCGGCGCCTCGGGCTACGTGCTGAAGTCCGTCGCCGACCGGGACCTGGTCGCCGCCTGCCGGTCCGCGATGCGCGACGAGCCCTTCCTCTACCCGGGGGCGGTCACCGCCCTCATCCGCAACTACCTCGACCGGGTGCGGCACGGCGAGGAGACGCCGGACCAGATCCTCACCCCGCGCGAGGAGGAGGTCCTCAAGCTGGTCGCGGAGGGGCACTCCTCCAAGGAGATCGCCGAGATCCTCTTCATCAGCGTCAAGACCGTGCAGCGCCACCGCGCCAACCTGCTGCAGAAGCTCGGTCTGCACGACCGCCTGGAACTCACCCGCTACGCCATCCGCGCCGGCCTCGTCGAACCCTGACCCCGGCACCCCGACCGCCCGGTGCCCCGGCCGCCAACTCCCCGGCCGGGCCCGGGCCCCCACGCACCGTCACCGCCATGAAAGGGGACCGGCGCATGCACCGGACACCGCGCACCCCCCTTCGTGCGCCCGCCTTCACGGCCCTCCTGGCCCTCCTGCTGACGGCCCTCGCCCTCCTCACCGCCCAGCCGGCCGACGCCGGACCCGTCCGCCTCCCGCAGGCGGCCGCCGCTTCCCCGGCCGCCCCGGGCGACGAGAGCAGCGCCGTCGCGTTCGCCGACGAGCCGTGTGCCGGCGTGCGTGCCGCCCGGGCCGCGGTGCGGCAGGAGGCCCCCGGGGAGCGTCCGGTGCCGCACGGCCCGCTCGCCGTGGCCGTACCCGGTGCGCAGGCGGCGCCGCCCGGCGGTGTGCCGGGCGACGGCGAGCGGGCGGCCGCGCCCTTCCGCTGGGACCGGGCGGCGGCGGATCGCGGGCGGGCGCCACCGGCCGGGCCGGCCCGCGCCTGAGACCGGCGCGGCCGCCCGCTCCGCCCCTTCATCCGCCGACCCATTCACCCGTGCCATCCGCCGCGGCCGTACGGCCGCAGCCGTGGCATGCCCGCCGGAGGCCCGTGTTGATCCGCTCCGCCCGGGTGAGGGCGCTGCTCGCCCTCACCGTGATCGCCGTGTCGCTGTACATCGCCCTCACCGTGCCGGTCCGTCTCGGACTCGATCTGCGCGGTGGCACCCAGATCGTGCTCCAGACGCGTTCCACCCCGACCGCCACCGCCGACCGCGAGGCCACCGACCGCACCCTGGAGGTGCTGCGCGGCCGCATCGACGCGCTCGGCGTCGCCGAACCCAGCCTCGTCCGCTCCGGTGACGACCGGATCATCGTCGAACTCCCCGGTGTACGGGACCCGAAGCGGGCGGCCGAGGTACTGGGCCGCACCGCGCAGCTCACCATCCACCCCGTGACCGGCGTCGTCGCCGCCGGGCAGGACCGGACCGGGGAGCCGGCCCTGCCCGACGAGTCGGGCCGGCGACTGCGCCTGGGCGAGGCCGCCCTGACCGGGCAGCAGGTCACGGACGCCGCCGCCCGTTTCGACCAGGAGTCCGGCGCCGGCTGGCACATCACCGTCGACTTCGGCGGCGCCGGCCGCGCCGAGTGGGCCCGGCTGACCGGGGAGGCCGCCTGCAAGCCGGTGGGCGACCCCGGCCGCCGTATCGCCATCGTCCTCGACGACAAGATCATCTCGTCGCCGGAGGTCGCCCCCTCGGTGGCGTGCGGCACCGGCATCACCGCCGGCTCCACGCAGATCACCGGCTCCTTCGATGACGCCGAGGCCCGCGAACTCGCCCTGCTCGTCAAGGGCGGCGCCCTGCCGGTGGCCGTGGAGACGGTGGAGCAGCGCACCGTCGGCCCCACCCTGGGCGCCGAGGCGATCGCCGCCAGCACCTGGGCGGCCGTCATCGGCACCGCCCTGACCTCGCTGTTCGTCATCGCCGTCTACCGGCTGATGGGCATGCTCGCGGCCCTCGCCCTGCTCTGCTACGGCCTCGTCTCCTACGCCGCCCTGGCCGCGCTCGGCGCCACCCTGACCCTGCCGGGCCTGGCCGGGTTCGTCCTGGCGATCGGCATGGCCGTGGACGCCAACGTGCTCGTCTTCGAACGCGCCCGCGAGGAGCACGCCGCACGTCAGCGCCCCACCCCGCGCTCGGCGGTGGCCGCCGGGTTCCGCAACGCCTTCAGCGCGATCGCCGACTCCAACATCACCACCCTGATCGCGGCGGCCCTGCTGTTCTTCCTCGCCTCGGGACCGGTGCGCGGCTTCGGCGTGACCCTCGGCATCGGCGTCCTCGCCTCCATGGTCAGCGCGCTGCTCATCACCCGGGTCCTCGCCGACCACGCCGCGTCCCGCCCCTGGCTGCGCGCCCGCCCGCACCTCAGCGGCATCGCCACCACCGGCCCCGTCCGCGACCGCCTGCTGCGCCGCGACCCGCAGCTGATGCGCCGGCCCCGCCGCTGGCTGGCCGCCTCCGCCGTGCTCCTGGCCCTCGCCGGAGCCGGCATCGGGCTGCGCGGGCTGGACCTCGGCGTCGAGTTCACCGGCGGCCGGCTGGCCGAGTACACCACCGGCGCCCCGGTCGACCCGGACCGGGCTCGCGCCGCGCTCGCCGACGCCGGGTTCCCCCGGGCGGTCGTCCAGTCCTCCGGCGAGGACCGGCTGACGGTCCGCACCGGGGCGCTGACCGACGCCCAGGCGGCCGAGGTCACCCGGACGGTCGGCGCCCTCGGCGGCGGGGCGGACCGGGTCCGCGACGAACTGATCGGGCCCAGCCTCGGCGAGGAGCTGCGCCGCAACGCCCTGATCGCGCTCGCCCTGGCCCTCGGCGCCCAGCTCCTCTACCTCGCGGCCCGCTTCCGCTGGGTGCTCGGCACCGCGGCGGTCACCGCGCTGGCCCACGACGTGGTGATCCTGCTGGGCGTCTTCGCCTGGCTGGGCAAGCCGGTGGACGGCGTGTTCCTCGCCGCCCTGCTGACCGTCATCGGTTACTCGGTGAACGACTCCGTCGTCGTCTTCGACCGCATCCGCGAACTGCGCCGGCGCCACCGCGGCTCCCCGCTGCGCCGGGTCGCCAACCAGGCGATCCTGCAGACGCTGCCCCGCACCGTGAACACCGGCATGGGAGCCGCGCTGATCCTCACCGCCCTCGCGGTCCTCGGCGGGGACTCCCTCACGGACTTCGCCCTCGCCCTGCTCATCGGCCTCGCGGTCGGCACCTGGTCCTCGGTCTTCGTCGCCGCGCCCGTGGCGATCGAACTCCAGGACCGGACCGGCGGACGCCGGCGGGGCGCGGGCTGAGGGGGGAGGGCGGCAACCGTGGGACGCCCGCGGGGCGGGACCGGAGCCGAACGGCCACCGGCGTTCCCGCCCCGCGCGGGCTAGGATCCGGGACCATGGCGCTGACCGTGCACGACGTGGACCGGTTCGAGGCGTCCAGGCCCCGCCTGGAGGCCATCGCCTACCGCCTGCTCGGCTCGGCGGCCGAGGCGGAGGACGCCGTGCAGGAGACGTTCCTGCGCTGGCAGGCCGCCGACACCGACCGTGTCGAGGTGCCGGAGGCCTGGCTGACGAAGGTGCTCACCAACCTGTGCCTGAACCAGCTCACCTCGGCCCGCGCGCGGCGCGAGACGTACGTGGGCCAGTGGCTGCCCGAGCCGCTGCTCGCCGGGGACCCGATGCTCGGCCCCGCCGACACCGCCGAGCAGCGCGAGTCGGTCTCGTACGCGGTCCTCACCCTGCTGGAGCGGCTGTCGCCCAACGAGCGCGCGGTGTACGTGCTGCGGGAGGCGTTCGACTACCCGCACCGGGAGATCGCCGAGATCCTCGACCTCACCGAGGCGGCGAGCCAGCAGATCCTCCACCGCGCCAGGAAGCACGTCGCGGAGGGCAGGGCCCGCACCGAGATCGACGAGGCCGCCGCCCGGCGGATCGTGGAGGAGTTCCTCGCGGCCGCCACCAGCGGCCGGACCGAGCCCCTGGTGCGGCTGCTCACCCAGGACGCCGTCGCGATCGGCGACGGCGGCGGCAAGGTCCCGGCCCGCACCAAGGCGTTCGAGGGCGCCCTCGCGGTCGCGAAGTTCATGCGCGGTCTGTTCAAGCCCGGCAAGGGCAAGCGGAACCTGGTCGGCGGCTCGCCGGAGATCCACGCCACCACGGCCAACGGCGGCCCCGCCGTCGTGGCGGTCCTCGACGGCCGGGTCATCGGCGTCCTGTGCCTGGAGGTCACGGCCGACGGCATCGCCGCGTTCCGCAGCCAGGCCAACCCCGACAAGCTCGTCCGCGCGACCGAGCGCTGGGCGGCCGCCGACCACGGAGAACCCCTGCTCACCATCTTCTGATACGGATGTGACCTGCTTCACATCCCGAACCTGTCAGGAAACGACGGGCCGCCCGGTTCAAGGGGCGAATCCGCTGAAGACAGGAGCAGGGACATGCAGCACCGCATCGTCGTCCTCGGAGCCGGATACGCCGGGGCCATCGCCGCCGGACGCCTCGCCCGGCGGCTGCGCCCCGAAGACGTCGCCATCACCCTCGTCAACGCCGAGCCCGACTTCGTCGAACGGGTCCGGATGCACCAGCTCGCGGCCGGCCAGGACCTGCCGCCCCGGCCGCTCGGCGAGATGTTCGCGGGCACCGGGGTGCGACTGCGCATCGCGAAGGTCACCGGCGTCGACGCCGACCGCCGGACGGTGGCCGTCGAGACCGCCGACGGCGCCGAGGAACTGGCGTACGACACGCTCGTGTACGCCCTCGGCAGCGGCTGGAACGACCAGGGCGTCCCCGGCGCCGCCGAGCACGCCCACGACGTCGCCGGCCGGGCCGGCGCGCTCCGGCTGCGCGAGCGGCTGGCCGGCCTGGACGCCGGTCGGGCGGTGGTCGTGGTCGGGGGCGGCCTCACCGGCGTGGAGGCCGCGACCGAGATCGCCGAGGCCCGCCCGGACCTCGACGTCGCCCTCGCCGCCAGTGGCGCCCTCGGCGACTGGCTGTCGCCCAAGGGCCGCGCGCACCTGCGGAAGGTCTTCGGCCGGCTCGGCGTCACCGTGCACGAGCACACCGCCGTCACCGCCGTCGAGGCGGACCGGGTCGTGACCGCCGACGGCGGGTCCGTTCCCGCCGCGGTCACCGTGTGGACCACCGGCTTCGCCGTCCACCCGATCGCGCGGGCCACCACCCTGGAGGTCACCGACACCGGCCGGATCGTGGTCGACGGCACCATGCGCTCGGTGTCCCACCCGGACGTGTACGCCGTCGGCGACGCGGCCATGGCGACGGGCGCGGGCGACAAGCCGCTGCGGATGTCCTGCGCCTCGGGCGTGCCCATGGCGTGGCAGGCCGCCGACGCCATCGCGGCCCGCCTCACCGGCGGCAGGCCGCCGAAGGCGCGGCTGAACTACTTCAACCAGTGCGTCTCGCTGGGCCGCGAGGAAGGGCTGATCCAGTACGTCACCGCCGACGACCGGGCCGTCCGGGCGGCCCTGACCGGACGGCTCGCGGTCTTCTACAAGGAGCTGGTCTGCAAGGGCGCGGTCTGGGGCGTCGCCAACCCGACGCTCGGCGTCCCGAGCCGGCGCCGCCGCGTCGTGCGGCAGCCGGACCGGGCGGGCAGGCCGGACCGGGCGGCCGAGGCGGACCAGGCCGCCGAGGCGGTCGCCTGACCGCGCCGCCCGGCGGGCGCCCTCGCGGTGGGGGCGCCCGCCGCCCGCCGTTCGTCACGGCTCCGTCGCGGGCCAGTCCAGCAGCCGGGCGCCGATCGTGGCGGTCTGCAGCGTGAAGCGGTGGGCCGGGTCGGAGAGGTCGGCGCCGGTGAGCCTGCGGATGCGGTCGAGCCGGTAGGTCATGGCCCGCACGCTCAGCGACAGCCGGCGGGCCGCCTCGGCGGCGACGCAGCCGGAGTCGAAGTAGGCGGTGAGGGTGTCCAGCAGCGGCCGGGCGCCGCCGCGGGCGGCCGTGAGCGGGCCCAGGGTGCCCAGGACCAGGTCGGTCAGGGCCTGGCGGTCGCGGGCGAGGACCGGGTAGACGAGCAGGTCGGCCGCGTACAGCACGGGGGCGCGCAGCCCGAGGCGCTCGGCCATCTCCAGGGCGTTCAGGGCCTCTTCGTACGACTGGACCACCCCGCCGGGGCCGGGCTGCGGGCGGCCGACGGCGACCCGGCCGCCGTCGGTGGCGGCGTGCGCCTGCTCGGCGAAGTAGGGCAGCACCTCGTCCTCGTGGCCGGGCGCGATGCACAGCAGCCGGCCGTCCTTGGTGGTCAGCAGGACTTCGCGGTGGCCGAAGCGGGCCATCAGCGCCCGCTCCACCCGCCGGGGCACCGCGTCGCCCTCGTCGTAGCCGGTGGGGCCCTGGGCGACGGCCACGGCGTGGGCGTGGGACAGCCGCAGGCCGAAGCGTTCGGCGCGCTCGGCGAGCCTGCCCAGATCGCTGCGGCCGAAGAGCAGGTCGTCGATGAACTCCCGCCGCGCCGCCTCCTCCTGGCGCACGGCGAGGCGCTGGGCCCGCTCGTACCCCTCGGCGAAGGCGTCCACCGCCTGCTGCACGGCGGCCAGGGCGCTGTCGGCGGAGCCGGGTGAGCGCGGCCAGGCGGCCCGCGTCGCGGCGAGGTGGGCGCCGACCAGGGAGCGCAGCCCGTACCCGGCCTCGGCGGCCTGTTCCCCGAGGGCGCGCCGGGACGCCAGCTCGGGGCGGGTGAGGCGCCGCCCGGTGGCCGACACCTCGGCCAGGATGTGGGCGTAGCCCTCCAGGAAGTGCTCGGGAATCTCCCGTTCCGCCATGCCGCCCCCCTGCGTGCCCAGGATTCCGGTGACGGCCCCTCAGCGCCCCCCGGCACGCTGACCCTAGTGAACGTTGCCGGGAACCGGCAATGCGCCGGCCGGTGCCGGTCGGGCAGCATGGCGTGCGGGGAGCAGCACGGACGGCTCCGGTGCCGGACACCGGCAGGTGCCCGGCACCGGGCCGGAATCGGACGCCGTCGACCGTGCCGCCCGCACCGAAGGCCGTGAACGTCCGCACCCGGGAGGCCCGATGATGACGTCGTTCCTGATCCCGCCGGCCGTGGCCGCGCTGATCACGGCGCTCTGCACGGCTGTACTGATCCGCCGGGACCGGCGCCGGATGACGCCGTCCTGGAGGTCCGCGGCGCCCCCTGCGGGCGCCGAATGGCACCCGGTGGAGCGCGGGGAGCGTCCGTCCCGGCGGGAACGCGGGTGAGCTCGGCGAGGGGCAGCCGGACCCGATGACGCCCGCTCCCGGCCCACGGCGCCGCGGACACCCCTGCCGGTCCGGCGCGCCGTACGGGCGGTGTAACTTCGCGCCGTGTCCATAGCGTTCGTCTCCCTCGGTGTCCTGGCGGCCCTGCTGGCCGTGGTCAACGCCGCGCAGGCCTTCCTCGGCCGCCAGCTCGTCAGGCCCTCGGCGAGCACGCGCCCGGCCCGCTGGCTCCGCGCCGAGTCGGCGGTGGCCGCCGTCGTCCTGTCCGGCGCCTCCCTGGCGGCCTTCGGCACCCTGGCCGGCGGCCAGTGGCCCCCGCTGGGCGGCCTCGTGATGCTGGCCGGCTGGATCGCCCTCGTCGTGGTGCGCCGGCGGTTCACCGCCCCGGCGTAGGCGGCCCCCGGCCCGGGCGGTGGAGCCCGGGGGCGACGGAGCCGTGTGGGCCCGCCCCGGCGCCCACCCGCCCCGACCGCGTCTGTGACGCGGATTCAGCGGAAGGATCCGGCGGAACGCGGACGGGGCCCGGACCGCGCGGTCCGGGCCCCGTCGGGTGCGCCGTCAGGAGGGCATCAGCACCGTGTCGACGATGTACACGTTGGCGTTGGCGGTCTTGACGTTGCCGCAGACGACCTTCGAGGAGTCGTTGACGGTGTAGGACTCACCGGAGCCGGACGTGGCGAGCTTCGACTTCTCCAGGGTCGGGAAGGAGCCGTTCTCCAGGTCCTTGGGCGCGAGCTTCCGGCCGACGACGTGGTAGGTCAGGATCTTCGTCAGCTGGGCCTTGTCGGCCAGGACCTTGTCCAGGGTGGCCTTGGGGATCTTCTTGAAGGCGTCGTTGGTCGGCGCGAACACGGTGATGTTCTGCGCGTTGTTGAGCGTGTCGACCAGACCGGCCTTCTTCACGGCCGAGACCAGGGTGGACAGGGCCGGGTTGTTGGAGGCGGCGGTGGCCACCGGGTCCTTGGCCATGCCGTCGAAGGAACCGGCGCCGTCCTTGGGCACCGAGGAGCAGGCGGGTCCGAACGGCTGGTCCATGGCAGACGCGGAGCTGCCCATGCCGTCGTCCGCGGCGCCGGCCGACGCCGACGCGGAGGCCTTCGGCGCGGAGTCGGACTTGCCGGAGTCGCTGCCGCCGTCGGAGCAGGCGCTGAGCGCGAGCGGCAGGGTGGCCGCGGCGGCCAGGGTGACGGCGGTACGGCGGATACGGGAGTTCATCGGTTCTCTCCTGTCGGTAGCGGCGGCCGGAGCCGCCTGTCATGGGGAAAAGAGGTGGTCGGGACGGTCACTCGACGGTGACCACGACGGAGTGCCAGCCACTCGCGCCGTCGGGAACGGTCCGGGTGCGTCTTTCGGTCTGCACCCGGCCGGAGCGGTCGGTGGCGCGCACGGTGAGGGTGTGGGCGCCCTTGGCGGCCCGCCAGGGCAGGGACCACTGGCGCCAGGTGTCACGGCTGTCCTCGGCGGCCAGCCGGGCCTCCTGCCAGGGGCCGTCGTCGATCCGGACCTCGACCCTGCCGATGCCGCGGTGCTGGGCCCAGGCGACCCCGGCGACCATGACCGGGCCGGCCGCGGGCCGCGCGAAGGGCTTGGGGGTGTCGATCCGGGACTGGGTCCTGACGGGCGCCCTGCGGGCCCAGCCGCGCTCGACCCAGTAGGGGTCGTAGGCGTCGAAGGTGGTCAGCTCGAGGTCCGTGATCCACTTGCAGGCGGAGACGAACCCGTAGAGCCCCGGCACCACCATCCGCACCGGGAAGCCGTGGTCGAACGGCAGCGGCTCCCCGTTCATGCCGACGGCGAGCAGCGCGTCCCGGCCGTCCATGACGTCCTCGACCGGGCTGCCGATGGTCATGCCGTCCACCGAGCGGGCCACCAGCTGGTCGGCCGGCCCGCCGCGCGACGGCGGCCGCACCCCGCACTCGGCCAGCAGGTCGGCCAGCCGGGCCCCGGTCCAGCGCGCGGTCCCCACATAGGGGCCACCGACCTCGTTGGACACACAGGTGAGGGTGATGTCGCGTTCGACCAGGTCACGGCGGAGGAGCTCGTCGAAGGAGAGCACGACCGGCCGGGACACGCCCTTGCCGTGGATGCGCAGCCGCCAGGTGGTGGCGTCCACCTTCGGGACCACCAGCGCGGTGTCGACCCGGTAGAAGGAGCCGTTGGGGGTGATGAAGGGGCTCACCCCGGGGATCCGCAGAGCGGCGCCCCGGGGGACGGCGTCCGCGGGCGAGCCGGGCGCCGGCAGCACCAGCCGGTCGCGGGAGGCGACCGCGTCCCTGCTCCTCGCGCCGTTCAGCGACCGGCCCAGCGCGCCCGCCCCGGCGGAGGCGACGGCGGCGGTCGTGGCGGCGAGCACGAACCCGCGCCGGTCCCAGTCGCCGGAACCCTCGCCGGTACGCCGGTCCGCGGGGGCCGGCTCCCGCCACGCGAGCCGGGCCGCGAGGACGAGGAGGACGGCCGCTCCGGCGCCCGCGCCCACGAGTGACGGCAGCGCGTCGGACGGGCCGCGCGAGTCCGGCCGGCCGGTCGCGGCCAGCGCACCGACCAAGCCGAACAGCACGACGCCCGCCGCGCCGGTGCGCAGGAAGCGCAGCGCGGTGATTCCGAGGGCGCATGCGAAAAGCGTCAGCACCGCCAGAATTCCGAGTTGCAGAACCAGTTTGTCGTCGGTTCCGAAATTCCGGACCGCCCAGTCCTTCACGGCGGCGGGCGTGCGGTCGATCGCCGCCCCTCCCACCGCGACGACGGGCCCCGCCTGCGGACGGACCGCCACCGACACCAGCTCGGCCGTCGCGAGCGAGGCGAAGCCGGCGACGGCGCCGGCGAGCGCGCCCGCCGTCACCCGGAGCGGCCCCGAGGGCCTGCGCGGTTCCTTCTCGTCGTCGGTCACGTGGGGAATCCGGTTCCGCCGGGGGTCCGGATTGGCCTTTGCCTCGATCGAGTGAATCTTTTTTCCGCACCAATCCGCACCCCGCGCCGCTACGGATGAAGAGGAAATTCGAGGGCCGGTGATCCGGGTCCCGCCGGTCGTGCATCCGCCGGTGCCCCGCCGCCGAAGAAGTCGTGCGTCACAGGCACGGCGCACAGGTGTCCAAGTGGAGGAGACCGGACGAGAGGAGCCGCCCAGTGGCGGGGGCCCGCACACCGACCGCACCACCGGACGGCGGAGGCGTCACCGACGACGCCCTGCTCACGGTCCGGGCCGCGGAGGGCGACGAGGACGCCTTCGCGGTGCTCGTGCAGCGCCACGCACCGGCGCTGATCCGGCTGGCGGCGGCACGGGTGACCGTGACGGGCCTGGTCTGCCCCGGGGCGGGGCCCGGCGCTGCCACCGGGCTCCGCCCCTCGCGCCGCGCCGGTCCGGCCGTCAGGCCGGGAAGCCCAGCAGGGCCACCGGCGCGGACGTCGGCTTCGAGGAGCCGCCCGCCGGCTCCACGGTGACCCCCATGCCCGAGGCGCCGTCGACGCCGCCGCGCAGCAGCACGGCCTGGTCGGTGCGGCCGGGATCCATGAGACCGGCCGACCGCATCGTGCCCTTGTCGTCGAACCAGAGCTGGTAGACCTTGCCTCCGGCCGGCCGAGCCATCCCGGAGGCGACGAACACGGCCCTGTCCCGTTCCCGGGAGACGACGACGCTGCCGGTGGCGCCGTCGCCCAGGGCGGCGGTCCGGGTCCGCGCGTCCGGCGCCGCCAGCACGGCGGCGATCTCGGCGGTGCCCTGCCGGGCGCTGCGCGCCTGCCGCAGGGCGTCCTCGGCCCGCTGGTGCTGCCACACCGTCGTGCCGCCGAGGGTGGCGGCCGCCGCGAAGCAGGCGGCCAGGGCCCAGCGGGACAGCAGCCGCGCCCGCTTCCCGGACCGGCCCCCGGCACGGACCCCGCTCTGGCCGGGCGGTACCTGCCGGACGGAGGAGATCCGCCGCAGGACCTGCCCGCGCAGGGCCGGCGAGGGCGTCACGGTGGCGGCGAGCCCCAGCCGGGCCGCGGTGGCGGCCAGTTCGGCGGTCTCCTGCGCACACGGCTCGCAGTCCGCCAGGTGCCGCTCGAACGCGGCGCGTTCCTCGTCGGGCAGGGCGTGCAGGGCGTGGGCGCCGGTCATCCGGTGCAGGTCGGCGGTCGTGTTCACGCGGTCACCCCCAGGCAGTCGCGCAGCCGGATGAGGCCGTCCCGCAGCCGGGTCTTGGCCGTGCCGAGGGGGAGGGTGAGCGCCTCCGCGACCTGGCGGTAGGTCAGCCCGCGGTAGTAGGCGAGCGTCACCGCCTGCCGCTGGATCTCGGTCAGGGTGCGCAGGCACCGCCGCACCTGCTCCCGCTCCAGCCTGGCCTCGACCTGTTCGGTCACCTCGTCGAACTCGGGCGTCCGCGCCAGCAGCGCCGCCTTGTGGTCCCTGGCCGCCGCGGCCTCCACCGAGCGCACCCGGTCCACCGCACGGCGGTGCGCGAGCGTGAGCACCCAGTTGCGGGCCGTCCCGATCTCGGGCCGGTAGCGGGGCGCGGTCCGCCACACCTCCACCAGCACCTCCTGCGCCACCTCCTCCGACTGGGCCGGATCACGCAGCACGGCCTGGACGACCCCGAGCACGGGACCGGCCACGGCGTCGTAGACGGAGGCGAACGCGTCCTCGTCGCCGAGGGCGACACGGCCCATCAGCTCCTGCAGATCAGGTTCCGACGAGGGATTCACGCCGATGAACACGGCTTCTCTCACAAAGGGCCTCCGCGGTTGCGACATCTCCGGACGTAATCCGGTCCCGGGGAGGCCGCGGATTGGTCCCGGCGGTGAAAGAGCGCGGATACCCCCGAAGGGCGGCCCGAAGCCTGTTCGCCGGGCCGCCTTCACCCCGGCTGGAAGGGCCCCCATTCGGAGGAGCCGAGCGGATGGCTGTACGCGGGGCGTCCCACGTTCCCGCTGGTGCGGAAGGGCCTGCCGTCGTCGTCGACGCGCACGGTGCCGTGCCGGGCACCGCTGGACCAGTCCAGCTCCAGGTACCAGCTCACGTTGTGCGCCCGCGCGTCCGCGAAGACGTAGAAGACCTCGGGGTCGGACTCGCTCACCTTGTACGGGAAGTCGCGCTGACCCGCCTTCGGGGTGAGCGTGGGCCGCCCGGCGTCGAGATCCGTCCCGAACGACGCCGTCTCCACGCCGCCGCCGCACCCGACGCCCATCGCGAAGTCGTTCCAGGCGAGCGGCGCGCTCTTCTCCACCACGCGCACATGCAGGTCCTCCAGGACGACGGTGGCCCTGCCGGTCCCCTGCACGGTCAGCGCGAGCATCTGCCGGCCGCCGGCGACCCCGCCCAGCGCGGTGACCCACCCGCGCGCGTCCGGCTCACCCGGCGGCGGAGGCACCTGCTCGGGCTGCCGGTCGATCAGGTAGTGCTGAGTGCACGGGTCTTCCCACTTGTACGGATCGACGGCGACGGCGGGCGCGGTGGCCCCGTCCTCGGCGCCGCCCTGCGGCGATCCGCCCCCACCGTCACGGGAGGCGGAGGGGGACGGCGGGGGGCTCGCGCCGCGCGATGCGGACGGCGACGGCGACGGCGAACCGCTTCCCGCACCGGCCGGCTCGGAGGCGCCGGCACTCCCGGAGACGGGCCGGGAGGCCGCCGCCGGGGTGGACGGGGCGCCGGCCCGGCGCTGCTCGCCGCCGTCGGTCAGGAGGTTCGCCACGAGCGCGGCCGACACCAGGGCGGCGGCCACCCCGATCCCGGCGAGGACGACGGTACGCCGCCGCGCCGAGTGGGCCGCCGCCGAACGCACCGGCGCACCCTCGGCCCGGCCCCCGGCCCCCGCCGCCTCGTCGGGCTCCGCTCCGTCGCCCGTGTCCGGCGTCCCGGACACGGGCGTCCCGGGCTCCGCCGGCCCGTCGGCGGGCTCCGTCGCGGCCGTCGCTTCGGCCGCGGCGGCTCCGGTCCCCTCCGCCGCCCCGCTCGGCCTCTGCCGGCGCTTGGCGTCCGCGAGGACCCACCGCCGGTGCAGTTCCACCAGCTCCTCGGGCGTCGCCCTGCACAGCCGTGCGAACCGTTCCACGGGCGCGTAGTCCGTCGGCACGGCGTCCCCGTTGACGTACCGGTGCAGCGTGGACGCACTCGTGTGCAGCCGCTTGCCGAGCACCCCGTAACTGAGCCCGGACCGTTCCTTCAACCGGCCCAGCAGCTCCGGGAAATCGTCCCCCGTCACCGTTCCGTCCCCTCCAGGCGTCCCGCGCCCCCGTTCCAGGGGGAGGTCATTTCAGCAGGTCAGAGCTGTTGCGGGCATTCCAGCGTCCCGGATGTCCCGGCGGTCCTGGCGGCCGGGACGAAGCACCGCACAAGCTGGGGCCATCCAAGCACGCCGCCCCCGGGTCCCGGAGGAGCGGCCCACGCCAACACCCGTACGCACAAGGGGGATCCCATGTCCGCTCGCACCCGCCGCACCCGTCTGCTGTTCGCTTCGGCACTCGCCGCCGCCGCGCTGACGCTGACCGCCTGCGACAGCAGTGGTGACCTCCACGACGAGGGCGCGGCGGCGGGCTCCGCCGCCACGCAGGCGCCCACGGCCTCCGCCGCGCACTCGTCCGAGGTGAGCGGGGGAGGCTCCGCCGACTCGGCGGACGGCGCGGCCGGCGGTGCGGCCGCTTCGAACGGCGCCACGGGCGCCCGGCACTCGTCCGGGGCCAAGGGGGCGTCCGGGTACACCGGCTCGTCCGGGTCCACGGGTTCGAAGGACGCCGGCGGGTCGTCCGGGGCGAAGGGTGCGCCGGGCTCGAGCGGCGCGGGGACGGCCTCCGCCCGCTGCTCCGTCTCCGCCACCCGGACGACCGCGACGGTGGTCTCCCGCCCCCTGAACCACCTGCTCCTCACCGTCACCAACACCGGCTCGAAGAACTGCGACCTCCTGTACTACCCGGCGGTCCGGTTCGGCGAGGCCCAGTCCGTCCCGGCGGCCTACGAGGACTCCAAGCCGCAGGCGGTGGTCACGCTGGCGCCCGGTGAGTCGGGCTACGCCGGTGTCCGGCTCTCGGCCGGCGACGGCAGCGGCTCTCACGGCTACACGGCCAAGTCGCTCGAGGTCTACTTCGACACGGGCGCGAACACCGCCGCCCGGCCGTCGCTGCCCGCGAAGGGCGTGTACGTCGACGACTCGATCCGGGTCTCGTACTGGCAGTCGACCATGGACGACGCCCTGAACTGGTGACACGCGAACGAGCCGGGGCCCGCACCTCGAAGGTGCGGGCCCCGGCCACAGGGTGCGCGAACCACCGGCTCGCGACGATCTCGCGTCAGCGTCAGGCGGGAACGATGTTCTCCGCCTGCGGGCCCTTCTGGCCCTGCGTGACGTCGAAGGTCACCTTCTGGCCTTCCTGAAGCTCGCGGAAGCCGCTGGTGGCGATGTTCGAGTAGTGGGCGAACACGTCGGCGCCGCCACCGTCCTGCTCGATGAAGCCGAAGCCCTTTTCCGCGTTGAACCACTTCACGGTGCCAGATGCCATATTGAATCTCCCTTGAGGGGCAGTGCCGGATCCGCACTTTACGGAACCGAGTGGCCGCGATGATCACCCCTCCGGAAAGATCCGGAAAGCCGTGCAAAGAAAAAATCTCTGGCAATCAGAACTGCAACCGGTAGCAAGCTAACACAGGTCGCGGCCGCGGCGACTGAGCATTTTCCGGAGCGTCGGGTAATTCTCGTCCCGCCGTGCCCGGTAATTCTGTACCAGCGGGACTAGGTATTCGTGCCGCGCCCGTCCAGCTTCCGGCGCATGTCCCGGCTCAGCCGGAGGGCGTCGTCGAGCTGGTCCTCCAGGGACACGATGCGGCAGGCGGCCTCGACGGGAGTGCCCTGCCCGACCAGCTCACGGGCCCGGGCGGCGGCGCGCAGCTGGCGGCGGGAGTAGCGGCGGTGACCGCCCACCGAGCGCAGCGGGGTGATGAGCCCGGCCTCGCCGACGGCCCGGAGGAAGGCGGGCGTGGTCCCGAGGACGTCCGCGGCCCGCCCCATGGTGTAGGCGGGATAGTCGTCGTCGTCGAGGTTGCCGGCGACGGGGGCGTTATCGGCGGGCATGGCACCTTCGTCTCGGGGCGCGGAGGGCGGTCCGGGCGCGGGGCACCGGTGCGGCGCGGACTCGGCGCTCCGCCGCCTCGCATGGCGACCCTGGCGTCGGGAGGCACGCACTTGTGGCCTCACCGCTGCAGATTTCCGCGCGGGCCCGTGCCGGCCGCACCGGACGTGGCGGTCGGCGGGGTGGGGCCGGACGGCGGACACGGCCCCGGACGCCCGTTCAGCCGGTGCGGGAGCCGCGGCCGGCCGCCGGGTCGCCGGCGGCACGCCGGTACTCGGCGTTGATGCGCTGTGCTTCCTCGAGCTGGTCCTCCAGGATGACGATGCGGCACGCCGCGTCGATCGGGGTCCCCTTGTCGACGAGTTCGCGGGCCCGCGCGGCGATCCGCAGCTGGTAGCGGGAGTACCGGCGATGGCCCCCCTCCGAGCGGAGCGGAGTGATCAGACGGGCCTCCCCGATGGCCCGGAGGAAGGCCGGGGTGGTGCCGAGCATCTCGGCCGCCCGGCCCATCGTGTACGCGGGGTAGTCGTCGTCGTCCAGACGATCGTTCAAGGGGTTGTCCGATGTCATGTCACCTCGATGTGCAACGCGTCGAGGGGCCCTGGTGCCGTACGGCACCAGGGCCCCGAAGGAAATTGAACACCATCTGTCGGCCCTACTGCTGTGCCGACCTTCTGTTTCCGCTACCCGGCCCGGCAGGGCGGAGCGGGGATCGCAGCTGCGTGACCGGGGACCACCATCCATTCCGGGGTCTTGCGGTACCCGGACCGAGTGCTCCTCGGACCGGGCGATCCTGATGGCGTCTGCTCCTCCGTTCCTCTCTCGGACCAACCACTGAACTCACTGGCGTCGAGGTCAGCCAACGGCTCTGACCTGCGTACTCCGTCTTCTTCCACCCGCCCGTTCGCGTCTGGCGGGCCTTCTTCGACCTTGTCTACGTGAAGAAGCATACCCAGGGTGTCACCGAATATCTACTCCGGAGAGAGCAGGTTTCGCTCGTTCGGAGGAGGAGGCTTCTGTCGCGGCCGGTCTTCGCCGGTGGGAGCGGGGGTGCTTCCCGCCGTGCGCAAGTGACGGGGGCCCACGGGTGGTTCGGATACGCGCGGGGCCGCATAGGCTCTGTTGCCATGTCGAACCCCGATGATCTGCTCGTCGCCATCGCCGCCGCGGTCGAGGCCGAGCGAAGCAATCAGATGTCGCTGACCGTGGTCGTCGGCGGCGCCGTCCTGACCGGCCGGCTGGCCCCTGAGGCCGTATGGAGGGAGCGGGTGGCGGAGGTCCTCAGGGACTCGGACCGTCTGGGCCCGTTCGCGGACGTCTTCCGCCGCCCGCGGGGCGACCGGTCCGATCGCGGCGGGACCCCCACCCATCTGCACTTCCACCTCGCCCGGATTCTGCAGGGAAGCCTCGGCATCCCGGAGACGGGCGGCATGTACCGGGTCGCGATCGAGGACGTCGGCGCCTGGACCGTGGGGGACTTCAGCTACGTCGACCGGTGACACCGCCGCGGCTGAGAGCGCCCCGGCCCCGCCCCGGAACAGCAGAAAGGCCCGGGTCTTCCGACCTGGGCCTTCTTCGTGGAGCGGGTGACGAGAATCGAACTCGCGCTCTCAGCTTGGGAAGCTGATGTTCTACCATTAAACTACACCCGCGTGATCACGGGCCGACCGCTTCCGCGGAGTCGATGCCCGAACGCTCGCTCACTGTACCCCATCGTGGACCCCCGGTGCCCGGACCCGGGGGGTCCACGTGCGTCCGGGGCATGGGATACCGCTGCGGGGGAACGGAGTTGGGGCGTACCGTGGCGGGGTGGGAGAGGGGCCGGGCGAGGCCGGAGTGCCGCCTGGAGAGTCGTCTCTTTGATCCCGTAATGTGGCTTTCGTCGCCGGAGCAGCAGGGCGACGAGGCTCTTGGGGAAGGGACTTGAGGGATTTGATGGATCGCACCGTCGTTCGTTGCGCGGACGGACACGTCTTCAGCGCCACGTCGTTCCCGATGCAGAAGGCCGAGCGGCTGGGGCCCGGCCGGCTCGTGCGGTGTCCGCGGTGTGCCCGGCTCCGCAGCGTGGTGCCGGTCGCCCTGGAGAGGCGGTAACCGGACCGACCGCACACGGACACAGGCGCGCGGACCCGTCACGATTGTCGGGGCTCCGCGCGCCTTGCGTATCCTCGGGGCGTGCTTCTCTCAGACAAGGACATCCGGGCCGAGATCGACGCCGGGCGGGTACGGATCGATCCCTATGACGAAACAATGGTGCAGCCGTCGAGCATCGACGTCCGGCTGGACCGGTACTTCCGGGTGTTCGAGAACCACCGGTACCCGCACATCGACCCCTCGATCGAGCAGGCCGATCTGACCCGGCTGGTCGAGCCCGAGGGCGACGAGCCGTTCATCCTGCACCCCGGTGAGTTCGTGCTCGCGTCGACGTACGAGGTGATCACGCTTCCCGACGATCTCGCCTCGCGACTCGAGGGGAAGAGCTCCCTCGGCCGGCTCGGGCTCGTCACGCACTCCACCGCCGGGTTCATCGACCCGGGGTTCAGCGGTCACGTGACCCTGGAGCTGTCCAACCTCGCCACCCTGCCGATCAAGCTCTGGCCCGGCATGAAGATCGGCCAGCTCTGCATGTTCCGGCTGACCTCGCCGGCCGAGCACCCGTACGGCAGCGAGCGCTACGGCTCCCGGTACCAGGGGCAGCGCGGGCCGACCGCCTCGCGGTCCTTCCTGAACTTCCATCGGACCCAGGTGTGAGGGCGGCCGCATGACGCAGGCACGTGAGAATTTGACCTACGAGCGGTTCGGCACCGCGGTCCGCGAGCTGGCGCAGACCATCGCGGACGACGGGTACGAGCCCGACGTCGTGCTGAGCATCGCGCGGGGCGGGGTGTTCGTGGCGGGCGGCCTGGCCTACGCCCTCGACTGCAAGAACATCCACCTGGTCAACGTCGAGTTCTACACCGGCGTCGGCACCACGCTCGAGATGCCCGTCATGCTCGCGCCCGTGCCGAACCTGATCGACTTCTCCGACAAGAAGGTGCTGATCACCGACGACGTCGCGGACACCGGCAAGACGCTCAAGCTGGTGCGCGACTTCTGCCTCGACACCGTCGCCGAGGTGCGCTCCGCGGTGATCTACGAGAAGTCCCACTCCCTGGTGAAGTGCGAGTACGTCTGGAAGCGCACCGAGGACTGGATCAACTTCCCGTGGTCCGTGCTGCCTCCGGTCCGCAGGGCCGGGGTGCCGGTCACACCGTCCAAGGACGCCCTCTAGGACACGCGAACGGT
Organism: Streptomyces sp. NPDC038135; assembly: GCF_055601245.1. Taxonomy (NCBI): domain Bacteria; kingdom Bacillati; phylum Actinomycetota; class Actinomycetes; order Kitasatosporales; family Streptomycetaceae; genus Streptomyces; species Streptomyces sp. NPDC038135. The sequence goes on from NZ_JBVJXS010000003.1 coordinate 518,276, forward strand.
CCGGCGCCCGGAGACTCGTGCCGCAGGGCGCCGGACGTGCCGTCAGCGCGCCGTCGTCACTGCCCGGCCGCCTGCTGCTGTTGCTGCTGCTGGGTGCAGTTGATGACCGTGTTCTCGCCGTCCTTCGTGACCGTCTTCAGGACCTTGGCGGACTTGGTGGTCTTCGTCGCCTTGGCCGCCTTGGACGCCTTGGCGGACTTCAGCGCCTTGGCGGCGGCGGGGTCCGCAGCGGCCTGCTGCTGTTGCTGCTGCTGGTTGCAGATGACGGTGATGGTGCCCGCGCCGTCGTCCTTGGCGGCCCGCAGGGCCCTGGTGGCCATGTCGCCCGTGCGGACCTGGTCCATCGAGGGGTAGGCGACCTTCAGGAGCGTCATGTTGTCCAGCAGCGGAAGGGCGTCCCCGACACCGTGCGCCTGGGCGCCGCCCGCGCTGAAGAGGACCGCGGCCGTAACAGCGGCGCTGATCGCGGCACATCGTTTGGCGAACTTCACTCGACCAACCTTTCGTCGTCCCTGGAGCCGAATTCCTGGCTTCGGTGGACAGAATGGTCACGACGGGCTGCGAAGGATCACTGGGCACGCTGCGGCGCCTTTCTTTTCCCCCGTACAGCCTCACCAGGGAAATCCGCCGAATCCCGCGCGAAAGGCCCCTGGCGGGTCAGCGCGCGGGGGCCTTTCGGGGAGGACGGGCCGGGCTAGAACGTGCCCAGCTTCACGATCGACAGCAGCGCGATGAGCTGGATGGCCGACGCGGCCAGCGCCTTTGGCCAGGGCAGGTCGTGCGAGCGGGACACCATCAGGGTGAGCAGCGCGCCCGCGCCGATCCACGTGGCCCAGCCGAGCACCTGGACGAAGCCCGCGTCGCCGCCGAAGAACATGGCGAAGACCAGGCGGGGCGCGTCCGTGAGGGACGTGATCAGCATGGAGAGGCCGACCGTGGGCTGCCAGGCGCCGTCGCCGCCGAGCTGGCGGGCCAGGGTGTGGGTGACCACGCCCAGGACGAAGGCGCTCAGCACCATCGCCACGGCGGTGACCAGGACGATCGGGATCGCGTTGGACAGCGTCGCGTCGATCACGTCCGCGCGGGCCCCGTCGAAGCCGAAGACGGCGAGCAGGCCGTAGAGGAACGTGACGATGAGCGCCGGGGCCCACATCGTGTAGTCCCGCATCCGCAGGAACGTCTGGTTGGGCGCGAACACGACGCCCTTCAGCAGTTCCTTCCAGTGCAGGGGCGGCCCGATCGGCCCGGACGGCGCGGCCGTGCCGGCGTGGTAGGTCGAGCCCTGGGTGTAGCCGGCGGCCTCGTCGACCGAGAACGCCTGGGTGTGGCCCGGGTTGTTCGCCGCGTACGGGTCGTACCCGCCGGGGCCGGCGCCCGGGTGGCCGCCGTCGCCGAAGTACTCCGGGCCGTCGCCGGCCGGCCCCGGGTACCCGTACGGCTGTCCCTGCTGCGGGTACGGCGGCTGCTGCGCCGCCGGGTAACCGTACGAGGGGCCCGCGGGCCGTCCGTGCGACGGTCCCTGACGTCCCTGCGAGGGCCCGCCGGGCCGCCCCTGTCCGTACGACGGGCCCTGCGGCGCCTGCTGTCCTTGGGGGGTGCGGTTGTCGCGGCCCCCACGTCCGCTCCTGAATCCAGCCACGTCATCGAACGTACCTGGTCCCGGAGACCGGCGTGCCGGACCCGGGCGTCCGGGCCCGGCTTTGCGGCCGACCTGTGACATCCCCTAAGGGGCCGTCAGGGTCGGTCAGTCGGCGAAGTTGGCGCCGAAGAACGGCGCTCCGGTGGTCGAGACGCCCGAGGTGCTCGGGGAGATGGCGCGGGAGCCGGTCGTGGTGATCTTCGTGCCGTCGGAGGGCAGGTAGGTCACCGCGCCGTTGTCGTCGTTCTCCCGGGATCCCACGATCAGGTCGGCCCGGTTGTCGCCGGTGACGTCGTCGAGCTTGACGTCCTGCCCGAAGTAGTCGTCGTCCTCGTCGCTGCCGGGCACGCCCGCCGTGGACTGGGCGAAGGACTGGGCGCCGGAGGTGGTGTCCAGGCCGTCCGGGGTGCCGTAGAGGACGGTGACCGTGCCCGTGTTGGCGGCGCTGCCGATGTTCTCGCCGGCCACCCCGATCGCGAGGTCGAGGAAGCCGTCGCCGTTGACGTCGCCGAGGTCGAGCTCGTACCCGAAGAAGTCGTTGCCCTCGGCGGTGCCGGGGACGTTGCCCGTGTCCTGGGTGATGCCGTGGGCGTCGGAGGGGCCGCCGTCCGAGCCGTACGTCACCCAGACCTTGCCGCCCTTGCCCGAGTCCGGGATGGCGGTGCCGTCCGACGTGGTGGGGTTCCAGTAGGCGCCGCTGACGATGTCCCCGTAGTGGTCGCCGTTGATGTCGCCGATCGCGGTGATCACACCGGGCTTGAGCGGCATGGCCTCGGACATGTGCAGTCCGTCGGTCCCGCCCGGGATGTAGTAGTTGCGGTTCCAGCCGTCGGCGGTGCCGCTCTCGAAGCCGTCGACCACCAGGTCGGTCTCCCCGCTGTTGTCGATGTCGCCGGCGGTGAGGTTGAGCGGGCCGTTCGCGTCGGTGCCCATGATCGGGGGCTTGACCGTGTACTTGCCGCCGGGGGTGCCGGAGGAGTCGAAGCCGCCCTTGAGGACGTAGACGGTGGCGGTGGAGCTGCCGACGGCCAGGTCGGCCCGGCCGTCGCCGTCGAAGTCGCCTGCGGCGAGGTTCTTGCCCCAGTAGTCGTGCGCGGAGGGTGCGGGGTCCGCGACCGAGACGCCCTTGCCGGTGATCCCGGAGACGGAGCCCCACAGGATGACGACGCCGCCGCCGTCGGTGTCGCTGCCGACGTCCTCGCCGGGGGTGCCGACGGCCAGGTCGTCGTAGCCGTCGTCGTTGAAGTCCGCGTACGCGGTCTCGGCGCCGAAGTGGTCGCCGGTCTCGGCGGAGCCCGGGTTGCCGGCGGTGTTCTGGCTGATCGTGGAGCGCTTGGCGGACGAGACGCCGCCGCTCTTGGAGCCGTAGAGCACGACGAGCTGGCCGGCGCCCTTCTTGCCGCTGACGTACGCGCCGTCGGCGGAGAAGGCCGTGTCGCCGATCCCGTCGTTGTTGAAGTCGGCCTGCGGGACGACGGTGGAGTCCGCGGCCGTCGCGGTCACGGCCGAGAACGTGAGCAGCCCGCCCGTCAGAGCGGCGGCGGTGGCCGTCGCGAGGGCGAGTCGCAGAGGCTTGTGCATGCGGTTTCTCCTGCTGCATGCGGGGGATGCCTGGCGGGCATCCGCAGTCGATGGGGTGCGGACCGTCCGGGTTCGCCGTGGGTTGTCCCGCGGTTCACGGAGCGTTCGGCGCAGAGGAGACCTGCCTCGGTGCGCAAGGGTTGTACGTGAGCCCGGACACTTTCCGGGGCCGGCGGGAACCGAGCCCGCCCGGATCACATCGCCAGGAACGCCGAGGTGGAGAAGGTCACCGCGGGCCGGCCGTCGAGCAGGTGCTTCGCCGAACCCCGGTACACGGCGACGGTGTCCTTCGTGCCGCCCAGCTGCGTGCGCACCACCAGGTCGGCCCGCCCGTCCCCGTCGAAGTCGCCGGCCGTGAGGACCCGGGTGGCGCCGGGCCCGGGCGGCGCCACCGTGACCGCGCCCTTCCCGGACAGGCCGGCCGCCCCCGCCCGCAGGACGCGCAGCCGGGAGCCGCTGGAGACGAGTTCGTCGCGGCCGTCGCCGTCGAAGTCGGCGGCGGCCGGCATCGAGCCGGACACGGGGAGGGCCGCCCGGGTCGCGGGGGCCGGGAGGTCGTAGCGCAGGGACGTTTCGGCGGTGCCGCCGACCGCCGCGTCGAGCGCCCTGCCGCGGCCGAAGCGGCCGAGGGCCACGTCGACGCCGGCGGGCAGGAGGGTACCGGTGCGGGCGGGGCCGGCCGGGCCGCCGAGCACGACCGCGGCCGTGCCGGCGCCCTCCGTGGCGCGGACCACCAGGTCGTCGGCGCCGTCGCCGTCGACGTCGGCCGCCGGCCCGGCGGGCACCTCACCCGGGGCGGCGAGCGGCGCGCCGGCCGTGCGCGGGGCGCCGGTGCGGCTGAACGGGCCGCGCAGGTACGACAGCCGGCTGCCGGAGGCGTGCAGCACCAGGTCCTTGTGGCCGTCCCCGTCGAAGTCGCCGCACACCGGCTGGTCCGGCCAGTCGTTGCCGAAGCGGGCGCGGGCCGGGACGGTGAGCTCGACGGCGCGGCCGGACAGCCCGGCCGGGGAGCCGAACAGCACCTGCAGCGGCACCGGGGGCCGGCCCTGGCCGTCGTAGGGCGGGTCGGTGGAGACGATCAGGTCGGTGAAGCCGTCGCCGTCCAGGTCGCAGCCTTCCTCGGCGTCGAACACGGCCGGGAGCCGTCCCCCGGAGCGGGCCGCCCGCTTCCCCGGGGTGAGCAGCTGCCGAGCGCCGGGCGTGAGGCCGTGCGGGCCGCCGTAGACGACGCCGATGCCCGCGTCGTCGGCGTGGCTGTCCTCCTTGACGAGGTCGTCGAGGACGAGGTCGCGGTGGCCGTCGCCGTTGAAGTCGTCGGGGACGTCGCTGCCCGCGCCCTGCGGTACGGGAATCACGGCGGGTGCGTCGGCGATCCGGGCGGGCGTGCGCCCGGCCCCGTCGTCGCCCGGTCCGCAGGCGGTGAGGAGCAGGGTGCCGCAGACGACGGCGGCCGCGGTACCGATCCCACCTCTGCGCACACGCACCGCGCACCCCTCCCGGCTCTCGGACGACGATCTCGCAATCATGCACGCGTTCGAGAGACGGGGTAAGGGGCGGGGTGGCGGTTCGGCCGGGGAGCCGGCGGCCGCGGCGGCCCCCGGACAGCACGGCGCCCCCCGGTCCGCCGTGCGGTCGGGGGGCGCCGTGGCTGTTCAGCGGGCGGTCACTTCACCGGCTCGGGCTCCGGCTCACTCTCGGTCTCCGCCTCGCCCGCCGGGTCGACCGGCGTCCTGACGGAGTCGAGCAGCAGCTGGGCGACGTCCACGACCTGGATGGACTCCTTGGCCTTGCCGTCGTTCTTCTTGCCGTTGACCGAGTCGGTCAGCATGACCAGGCAGAACGGGCAGGCGGTGGAGACGATGTCCGGGTTGAGGGAGAGGGCCTCGTCGACGCGCTCGTTGTTGATGCGCTTGCCGATCCGCTCCTCCATCCACATCCGGGCGCCGCCGGCGCCGCAGCAGAAGCCGCGCTCCTTGTGGCGGTGCATCTCCTCGTTGCGCAGGCCCGGGACCTTGCCGATGATCTCGCGCGGGGGCGTGTAGATCTTGTTGTGGCGGCCCAGGTAGCACGGGTCGTGGTAGGTGATGATGCCCTCGACCGGGGTGACGGGGATCAGCTTGCCCTCGTCCACCAGGTGCTGGAGCAGCTGGGTGTGGTGGATGACCTCGTAGTCGCCGCCGAGCTGCGGGTACTCGTTGCCGAGCGTGTTGAGGCAGTGCGGGCAGGTGGCGACGATCTTCTTCGCCGACTTCGGCTTCCTGGACTCCGCCGTGACCTTGCCGTCGTCGTCCAGCTCCTCGCCGAACGCCGTGTTCAGGGCCATGACGTTCTCCATGCCGAGCTCCTGGAACAGGGGCTCGTTGCCGAGGCGGCGGGCGGAGTCGCCGGTGCACTTCTCGTCGCCGCCCATGATCGCGAACTTCACGCCCGCGATGTGCAGCAGCTCGGCGAAGGCCTTGGTGGTCTTCTTCGCGCGGTCCTCGAGGGCGCCGGCGCAGCCGACCCAGTAGAGGTACTCGACCTCGGTGAGGTCCTCGATGTCCCTGCCGACGACCGGGACCTCGAAGTCGACCTCCTTGAGCCACTCGAGGCGCTGCTTCTTGGCCAGGCCCCAGGGGTTGCCCTTCTTCTCCAGGTTCTTGAGCATCGTGCCCGCCTCGGACGGGAACGCCGACTCGATCATGACCTGGTAGCGGCGCATGTCGACGATGTGGTCGACGTGCTCGATGTCCACGGGGCACTGCTCGACGCAGGCGCCGCAGGTGGTGCAGGACCACAGGACGTCCGGGTCGATGACGCCGTTCTCCTCGGCGGTGCCGACGAGCGGGCGCTCGGCCTCCGCGAGGGCGGCGGCGGGCACGTCCTTGAGCTGCTCCTCGGAGGCCTTCTCCTCGCCCTCCATGGTCTTGCCGCCGCCGGCCAGCAGGTACGGCGCCTTGGCGTGGGCGTGGTCCCGCAGCGACATGATCAGCAGCTTCGGGGAGAGCGGCTTGCCGGTGTTCCAGGCGGGGCACTGCGACTGGCAGCGGCCGCACTCGGTGCAGGTGGAGAAGTCCAGCAGGCCCTTCCAGGAGAACTGCTCGACCTGGGAGACGCCGAAGACGTCGTCCTCGCCCGGGTCCTCGAAGTTGATCGGCTCGCCGCCGGAGGTCATCGGGAGCAGGGCGCCGAGGGAGGTGCCGCCGTCGGCGTTGCGCTTGAACCAGATGTTCGGGAAGGCGAGGAACCGGTGCCAGGCCACACCCATGTCGGTCTTCAGGGCGACGGTGATCATCCAGATGAAGGACGTCGCGATCTTCAGGCCCGCGAAGAAGTAGGTGAGGTTCTGGAGCGTGGAGACGTCCATGCCCTCGAGCCAGTGGACGACCGGGTACGAGATGAAGAACGAGGCCTCGTAGCCGTCCACGTGGTGCTGGGCGCCCTCCAGCGCGTGCAGCATGAAGATGCAGACGCCGACGATGAGGATGACGGCCTCGACGAAGTACGCCTGGCCGAAGTTGGAGCCGGCGAAGCGGGACTTGCGGCCCGGCTTGCGCGGGTGGGTGAGCTGCCGGATGACGATCAGGGCGAGGATGCCGAGCACCGTCATCGTGCCGATGAACTCGACGAAGACGTTGTACGGCGCCCAGTCGCCGATGACCGGCAGCAGCCAGTCGGCCTGGAAGAGCTGGCCGATGGCGTTGACGATCGTCAGCAGCAGCGAGAAGAAGCCGACCGCCACGAACCAGTGCGCGACACCGACGATGCCCCAGCGGTTCATCCGGGTGTGGCCGAGGAACTCCCTGACCACGGTGACGGTGCGCCGGCCGGGCTCGTCGGTTCGGGTGCCCGCGGGCACGTTCTGGCCGAGCCGCATGAAGTTGTAGATCTGCAGGAGGGCGCGGGCGAACAGGGCCACGCCGACCACGATCAGAACCAGCGACACGATGATCGCGGCGAGTTGCATTTCGGGGCTCCTCGGGCCTGCGAGGGAAATTACTAAGCGGTAACTTATGCAGTCCGTTCGAGACTACCCGCATCTTTACTCGCACTGTAGCCAGGCGCGAGGTGATCTGGATCGCTGAGGTGTGCCTGAGCCGGATGGCAATCTGATCGTGTTATTCGTACCGAATTGCTACTTTCGCGCCTAACTTAGAGCCGTGCTCTACGGGATCGCCGCGGCCTGCGCCGCCCTCCTCCTCACCGCCGTGCTCGCGGCGCTGCTCCGGATGCCCGCGCTGCGCGCGGGAATCCTGGACCGGCGGCGGCAGCGGCCCCTCCCGGTGCTCGGGGGCGTGGCCGTCGTGGCCGTCACCTGCCTGGTCGCCTGGGCGGGGCAGTGGCTCGGGGTGGCGCCGTTCGGGGACGGGGTCGGCCGGCTGCTCGCCGCCGCCGCCGGGATCGCCTCGCTGGGACTGGTCGCCGACGTGTGGCGGCTGCGGTCCCGGGTACTGGTGACCGGCACGGCCGTCGCGGCGGCCTGCGTGGTGCCGTACGACGAGACGGGCGCCTGGGGCGGCCTGCTGGCCGTGGCCTGGATCGTCTTCGCGACGCTCGCCTTCAAGGGGCTCGACCACGCCGACGGTCTCGCCGGGACCGTGGGGGTGGTCACCGCCTTCGGGGCGGGAGTGTGCGCCGCGGCCGAGCTGATGGACGGGCTGGCCGTGCTCCTCAGCGTGTTCGCGGCGGCCCTGACCGGCTTCCTGATGCACAACTGGCATCCCGCGCGCGTGGGGCTCGGGGCCTGCGGATCGCTCTTCACGGGCTTCCTGCTGTCCTCGGCCGTCGTCTTCACGCGTGCCGGGTACGGGCTGGAGCAGAGCGCGGGCGTCGTGTTCAGCCTGAGCGCCGTGGCGGCGGCCGACTTCCTGCTGGTCGTCCTCGCCCGCCTCACCTCCCGCCGCCCGCTGCTCAGGCGGGGCCCGGACCACCTGGCGCACCGGCTGCGGCGGCTCGGGCCGACCCCGCCGGGGGCGGTGGTGCTGCTGGGCGCCGGGTCCTTCTCCTCCGTGCTCGTGGGGGTGCTCGTCCACACGGGGTGGACCGGGGAGAAGGCGGTGCTGTGGGTGGTCGGCGGGGTGGTCTTCGCCGTCCTCGTACTCCTTCGCATCCCTGTCCAGCCACCCCGTCGGACGGTGTCGACGCAGGTCAGCGCGCGATTGCGTGTGAGGAACGGATAAGAGTTGAGTCCGACTGACTCAGGTCTGTTGACCGCACGGCCTCCCTCATGCACACTTGAGCCTGTTCCACTCAAGTCAGCTGGAGGAATCAACCATGGCACGTGCGGTCGGCATCGACCTGGGCACGACTAACTCCGTCGTCAGCGTTCTGGAGGGCGGCGAGCCCACCGTCATCACCAACGCCGAGGGTGCCAGGACCACGCCGTCCGTCGTCGCCTTCGCGAAGAACGGCGAGGTGCTCGTCGGCGAGGTGGCCAAGCGCCAGGCGGTCACGAACGTGGACCGGACCATCCGGTCCGTCAAGCGCCACATGGGCACCGACTGGAAGATCCAGCTCGACGGGAAGGACTTCAACCCGCAGCAGATCTCCGCCTTCATCCTGCAGAAGCTGAAGCGGGACGCCGAGTCGTACCTGGGCGAGAAGGTCACGGACGCGGTCATCACCGTCCCGGCCTACTTCAACGACTCCGAGCGCCAGGCGACGAAGGAGGCCGGCGAGATCGCCGGTCTGAACGTCCTGCGCATCGTCAACGAGCCCACCGCGGCGGCGCTCGCCTACGGCCTCGACAAGGACGACCAGACGATCCTCGTCTTCGACCTCGGTGGCGGCACGTTCGACGTGTCCCTCCTGGAGATCGGCGACGGCGTCGTCGAGGTGAAGGCCACCAACGGTGACAACCACCTCGGTGGTGACGACTGGGACCAGCGTGTCGTCGACTACCTGGTCAAGCAGTTCCAGTCCGGTCACGGCGTGGACCTGTCCAAGGACAAGATGGCGCTGCAGCGTCTGCGCGAGGCCGCCGAGAAGGCGAAGATCGAGCTGTCCTCGTCCACCGAGACCTCGATCAACCTGCCCTACATCACGGCGTCCGCCGAGGGCCCGCTGCACCTGGACGAGAAGCTCACCCGCGCCCAGTTCCAGCAGCTCACCGCGGACCTGCTGGAGCGCTGCAAGACGCCGTTCCACAACGTCATCAAGGACGCGGGCATCCAGCTCGGCGAGATCGACCACGTGGTCCTCGTCGGCGGCTCCACCCGCATGCCGGCCGTCGCCGAGCTCGTCAAGGAGCTGACCGGCGGCAACGAGGCCAACAAGGGCGTGAACCCGGACGAGGTCGTCGCCATCGGCGCCGCCCTCCAGGCCGGTGTCCTCAAGGGCGAGGTCAAGGACGTCCTGCTCCTCGACGTGACCCCGCTGTCCCTCGGCATCGAGACCAAGGGCGGCATCATGACGAAGCTCATCGAGCGCAACACCACGATCCCGACCAAGCGGTCCGAGATCTTCACCACGGCCGAGGACAACCAGCCGTCGGTGCAGATCCAGGTCTACCAGGGCGAGCGCGAGATCGCGGCGTACAACAAGAAGCTCGGCATGTTCGAGCTGACCGGTCTGCCGCCGGCGCCGCGCGGCGTCCCGCAGATCGAGGTCGCCTTCGACATCGACGCCAACGGCATCATGCACGTGACCGCGAAGGACCTCGGCACGGGCAAGGAGCAGAAGATGACCGTCACCGGCGGCTCCTCGCTGCCGAAGGACGAGGTCGACCGCATGCGCCAGGAGGCCGAGAAGTACGCGGAGGAGGACCACGCCCGCCGCGAGGCCGCCGAGACCCGCAACCAGGGCGAGCAGCTCGTCTACCAGACCGAGAAGTTCCTCAAGGACAACGAGGACAAGGTCCCGGGCGAGGTCAAGACCGAGGTCGAGGAGGCCGTCGCCGAGCTGAAGGAGAAGCTCAAGGGCGAGGACACCGCCGAGATCCGCACCGCCACCGAGAAGGTCGCGGCCGTCTCGCAGAAGCTGGGTCAGGCCATGTACGCCGACGCCCAGGCCGCCCAGGCCGCCGGTGGCGCGCCCGAGGGTGAGGCCAAGGCGGACGACGACGTCGTGGACGCCGAGATCGTCGACGACGAGCGCAAGGACGGTGCCGCGTGACGGAGGAGACCCCGGGCTTCGAGGAGAAGCCCGACGTCCCCTCCGGCGCCACCCCTGACGACGCCGAGCCGAAGGCCGCCCCCGAGGAGGGGGCGGCCCCGGCCGGGGACGCAACCGCAGACGCCGGTCTGGTGGCACAGCTGGACCAGGTGCGCACGGCACTGAACGAGCGCACGCTGGACCTCCAGCGCCTGCAGGCCGAGTACCAGAACTACCGCCGCCGCGTCGAACGCGACCGGGTCGCGGTCCGGGAGATCGCCGTCGCGAACCTCCTGACCGAGCTCCTGCCCGTGCTCGACGACATCGGCCGGGCACGGGAACACGGCGAACTGGTCGGCGGCTTCAAGTCGGTGGCCGAGTCGCTGGAGACCGTCGCGGCCAAGATGGGCCTGCAGCAGTTCGGCAAGGAGGGCGAGCCCTTCGACCCGACGATCCACGAGGCCCTGATGCACAGCTACGCGCCGGACGTCACCGAGACGACGTGCGTGGCCATCCTGCAGCCCGGGTACCGCATCGGCGAGCGCACCATCCGCCCCGCGCGGGTGGCCGTCGCCGAACCGCAGCCCGGCGCGCAGACCGTCAAGGCCGAGGGCGCCGAGGACGGCGGCACCGACGCGGACGCGGCCGACGACAAGGAGAACGGTGGCCCGGAGGAGGGCTGACGTAATCACCGGGGACAGGAAGGAGGGACGTCGGGGATGAGTACCAAGGACTTCATCGAGAAGGACTACTACAAGGTCCTCGGCGTCCCCAAGGACGCCACCGAGGCCGAGATCAAGAAGGCGTACCGGAAGCTCGCCCGCGAGTTCCACCCGGACGCCAACAAGGGCAACGCCAGGGCCGAGGAGCGCTTCAAGGAGATCTCCGAGGCGAACGACGTCCTCGGCGACCCGAAGAAGCGCAAGGAGTACGACGAGGCGCGCGCCCTGTTCGGCAACGGGGGCTTCCGCCCCGGGCCGGGCGCCGGCGGCGGCAACTTCAACTTCGACCTCGGCGACCTCTTCGGGGGCAACGCGCAGACCTCGGGCGGCTTCGGCGGCGGGCTCGGCGACGTCTTCGGCGGCCTGTTCAACCGCGGCGGCGCGGGCACTACGCGTACCCAGCCGCGGCGCGGCCAGGACATCGACACCGAGGTCACGCTGAGCTTCACGGAGGCCATCGAGGGCGCCACCGTGCCCTTGCGGATGTCCTCCCAGGCGCCCTGCAAGGCCTGTTCGGGCACCGGCGACAAGAACGGCACGCCGCGCGTGTGCCCGACCTGCGTCGGCACCGGGCAGGTCGCCCGGGGCTCGGGCGGCGGGTTCTCGCTCACCGACCCCTGCCCCGACTGCAAGGGCCGCGGCCTCATCGCCGAGCACCCCTGCCTGGAGTGCAAGGGCAGCGGCCGCGCCAAGTCCTCGCGCACCATGCAGGTCCGCATCCCGGCCGGCGTCACGGACGGGCAGCGGATCCGGCTGCGCGGCAAGGGGGCGCCCGGCGAGCGGGGCGGACCGGCGGGCGACCTCTACGTGGTCGTGCACGTCGGTGAGCACCCGGTGTTCGGGCGCAAGGACGACAACCTCACCGTCACCGTGCCGGTGACGTACGCCGAGGCGGCTCTCGGCGGCGAGGTGCGGGTCCCGACTCTCGGCGGCCCGGCGGTCACCCTGAAACTGCCGCCCGGCACCCCGAACGGCCGCACCATGCGCGCCCGGGGCAAGGGCGCGGTCCGCAAGGACGGCACCCGCGGCGACCTTCTGGTCACCGTCGAGGTGAGTGTCCCGAAGGACCTGTCGGGGAAGGCTCGTGACGCGCTTGAGGCGTATCGCGAGGCGACCGCGGGCGAGGACCCGCGGGCGGAGCTGTTCGAGGCCGCGAAGGGAGATTGAGCGCCCCATGGACACACCCGGCCGTCGGCGCAACCCGTACGAACTGACCGAGGAGACCCCGGTCTACGTCATCTCGGTGGCGGCCCAGCTCTCCGGACTCCATCCGCAGACGCTGCGCCAGTACGACCGTCTCGGTCTGGTCTCCCCGGACCGCACGGCCGGACGGGGCCGCCGCTACTCGGCCCGTGACATCGAACTGCTCCGCCAGGTGCAGACGTTGTCCCAGGACGAGGGCATCAACCTGGCCGGTATCAAGCGCATCATCGAACTGGAGAACCAGGTCGCCGCGCTCCAGTCCCGCGTCGCGGAGCTGCAGGGGGCACTGGACGGCGCGGCGGCCGCGATGCGGCAGCGCGAGGCCGCCGTCCACGCCTCCTACCGGCGCGACCTGGTGCCGTATCAGGAGGTGCAGCAGACCAGCGCGCTGGTGGTCTGGCGGCCCAAGCGGCAGCAGCAGGCGGACTGACCGCCCGCGGGGAAACGGCACGGCGAGGGGCCGGGGACGGGCGACCGTCCCCGGCCCCTCGCACGTGTGCGGCGGGCGCGGGTGGTTGCCGGATCTTTGCCCTCCCGTGAACTTCCTTTGCGTGGAGGGTCCGTAAAGGCTGTTTGGAGGCGATTCCGCTCCTCCTTCACAGGTGCAGCGGAGCGTGCTGTTGCGCACTCGTTAAGTAGTTCCGCTTGACGCCGGGTGGCCGCTCCGCGTTGTCTTTTCAGACACCTGGGTCGTAAAGCAGCCCCCACGTCCGGATCGCACCTGAAGTGAGCCCTCGAATGCGTCGTATCGCCATATCCGTGGCCGCGTCCACGTTGATCCTTTCGCTCGCCGGGTGCGGCGTGCTGGACGCGACGGGGGACGGTGCGAGCGCGAGCCCGACGAAGGGCGACGACGTCACCGTCGGACTGCTGCTGCCGGAGAAGGCGAACACCCGCTACGACAAGTTCGACTACCCCATCATCAAGAGCAAGGTGGCCGAACTGACCGGCAAGAAGGGCACGGTCCGGTACGCCAACGCGGACGCGGACGCCGCCCGGCAGGCCGGCCAGATGCAGACGATGATCGACGAGAAGGTCGACGTCATCCTGCTCGACGCGGTCGACTCGCACGGCATCGTCGGCGAGGTGAAGAAGGCCAAGGAGGCGGGCATCCCGGTCATCGCCTACGACCGTCTCGCCGAGGGCCCGATCGACGCCTACATCTCCTTCGACAACGAGCTGGTCGGCGAGGTGCAGGGCCGCACGCTGCTGGAGGCCCTGGGCTCGGGCGTGGACACCTCCGACAAGGTCGTCATGGTGAACGGCTCGCCCACCGACCCCAACGCCAAGCAGTTCAAGCAGGGCGCGCTGTCCGAGCTGAACGGCAAGGTGGACATCGCGAAGTCCTACGACACCACCGACTGGAAGCCGGAGATCGCCCAGGCCTACATGACCAAGGCGATCGCCGAGATCGGCAAGGACAACATCGCCGCTGTCTACGCCGCCAACGACGGCATGGCGGGCGGTGTCATCAAGGCCCTGCAGGCGGTCGGCGTCAGCAAGCTGCCCCCCATCACCGGCCAGGACGCCGAACTGGACGCGGTCCAGCGGATCGTCGCCGGCGACCAGTACATGAGCGTCTACAAGTCCTACCCGGACGAGGCCGAGGCCGCCGCCCAGATGGCCGTCACCAAGGTGCAGGGCAAGGACATCCAGTTCGACGCCCTGACCCAGGACCACGTCGACAGCCCCACCGACAAGAACATCCCGTCCCGCCTCGTCCAGGTGAGCGCGCTGACCCGGGGCAAGATCAAGGACACCGTGATCGCCGACGGGATCTACACGGTCGGCGACATCTGCACCGCCAAGTACAAGGCGGCCTGCGCGTCCATCGGCCTGAAGTAGCCCGCGTCCCGCCCGCCAGCTTGTTGCTGCGCGGCGGGCCTAAGACCCGTACGCAACGGCGCATACCGGCCGATTTCCCCGCCCGGGGCGGCCGGAGCCGTGTTGCGGAGCCGGTCCCGGCCGCGCATAGTTGCGCTGCGGAAGTGGCAGCAACCGGGGGTGGAATGGGCGATGGCCGGGCACGGGACGGAGGATCATCCTCACGGTGCCGACCGGCTGTGCGAGGCCGGGGATCGCGTGTATTCCCGGGCCGTACGCCGGGGGCGGGTGCCGCGCACGGACGCCGAGCCGGTGCCCTGTCTGCTCGAACTGGCCCTGCTGCACCCCGATCCGGACGACATGGACTGGCTGGTGCCGACCTCGCCGCAGGAGGTCATGACGCGGCTGCTGCGCGGGGTCCACGACGAGGTCAGGGAGAGCCAGCTGCGGGTGGGCTCGGCGGTCGCCGCCTTCGAGTGGTACGCGGGCCTGGGCCGGCAGCTCCAGGCGCTCACGGCGTCCGGTGAGGGCACGGCCATCCGGGTGCTGGACGGACTGTCCCGCATCCAGGCCGCGATGGACGAGGCGACCGCGGCGTGCACGGCCGAGGTGCTCACCGTGCAGCCCGGCGGCATCCGCCGCGAGGACGAGCTGACCGAGGGGCTGCACCGGGCGCTGGCCCTGCGCGGCCGGGGCGTGCGCATGCGCGACCTCTACACGCACGTGGCGCGGCACGGGCAGGGGCTGCTCAACTACCTGGAACTGATGGGCGGAGCGGTCGAGGCCCGCACCTTGGACGAGGTCATCGACCGGCTGATCCTCTTCGACCGCACGGTCGCGTTCATCCCCGCCAACTCCGAGCGCACGATGGCCCTCGAGCTGCGCCACCCGGCCCTGGTCGAGTATCTGGTGACGGTCTTCGAGCGGCTCTGGCGACTGGCGCTGCCGCTGACGGCCCCGCTGCCCGACACCGGGATCGAGGGCATCTCGCACCGTGAGCGGTCCATCGCCGCGCTGCTCGCGGAGGGCCACCAGGACGCCGTGATCGCCGAACGCCTCGGCATCAGCGTCCGTACCTGCCGCGGCCACATCGCCCGGCTCTCCGAGACGCTCGGGGCGGCCAGCCGCACGCAGTTGGGCGTCCGCCTCGCCCAGGCGGGTCTGGACCGGCCGCCGCAGGCCGCGCACGTCGCCGCGCCGGCCGTCGGCCGCTCCGGCCGGGAGGCCCGTTCCGCCCTGTGAGGCGGCCGGGTCGCGCCGGTCAGTGGCCGTTCGGCCCCGGCGCCAGGGCGTCCTTGTCCTCCAGCATTCCGGACTGGGCGATGAGGAAGCCGAGCTGGGCCCGGCTGCCGCTGCCGAGGGCCTGGGCGAGCTTGGCGATGTGGGCGCGGCAGGTGCGTACGTTCATGCCAAGGCGCCGGGCGATCGCCTCGTCGACGTGGCCCTCGACGAGGAGCTTGGCGATGGAGTGCTGGACCTCGGAGATGCCGTCGGGGGCGGTCTCGTAGGGGGCGCCGGCGCTCAGGGGGACCGCGCGGCCCCACATGAACTCGAACACCTTGATCAGGTAGCGGACCAGGCCCGGGTGGCGCAGTTCGAGGGCGACCTGCTGGTCGTCCCGGATGGGGATGAAGGCGACGGAGTCGTCGCAGACGATGAGGCGCTCCACCAGTTCGTCGATGGTCCGGTACTCCGCCTTGCCGCTGGCGAGCTGGGCCACGTAGGCCAGCTTCTCCGGGTTGTACCGCGCGGTGTGCTGGTACAGCGTGCGGATCCGGACGCCGCGTTCGATGAGCGGGCGGTCCCGTTCGAGGCCGCGCAGCAGGTTCTGTTCGGAGAGGCGGTCGCTCGGCTGTACGGTGAGCACCTCGTTCTGGCACTGCGACGTGGCGAGGTTCAGCGCCGCGTTGATGCGCTCCCCGCCCTCCAGCACCGCGATCGAGTCGGTGGCCGCGGCTATGTGGCTGTGGAGGGATATGAACGGCTCGAAGGCGTCGGCGAGCCGGATGGTCAGCCGCCTGCGGTCCGCGATCTCGCGCTCCAGGGGGCTGAGCCGCTGGGCGAGGGCGACGGGCGCGGGCAGCGGGCGCAGCCACTCCGGATCGTCCGGATCCGGGTACAGGAGGTCGAACTCCAGCAGGCAGGGGGCGGGTTCGACGTCGGCTCGCGCGATGCGCCCGGCGCGCAGGGCGGCGGCGTAGAGACGTCCACCTTCCTCACACATCTCGGTCACAGCATGGGGATGTGCGTGTTTAGTCTGATTCGTTTCCAAATCTCCACCCCCCAGGGTCCTGAACGTGCAGGAACATGATGCATTGATTATGTGGCCATGACGTGCCCGAATGAGCCATCGTCGTACTCGACGGGGGAAGAGGGGACCTTCAAGTGAGGACGAAGCCGACTATGGGCAAGAGACTGCTTCGCTCGATACTTGTCGCCGCTTTCTCTGTTGCTTTGACTGCGGGGGCGATGGGCGGCCTCGCGAGCGAGAAGGCCGACGTACGAGCGGACACGACATGGCCGGGCGCGGTCGTGAACAGCGCGCCGCTCAGGGATACCACGTGGCCGGTGCAGCCCAGGGACGGCGTGAGGAGTTGACGTGACGACCCCGCCTGACGACCGCTCCTTCCGTCGCGAGATGGCCACCGCCTACCGCTCCGGCTGGCACTTCATCGACCTGGTCACCGCCATCCCCCACAGTGGTGACTCGCTGATGGTGACCGTCTTCGGAGAGCCGGTCGTCGTCACCCGCGACGAGGACGAGGACGTACGGGCCTACCGGTGCCTGCGCAAGCCGCGCGGGGCGCCGCAGCCGGTGCGGTGCGCCATCCGCTACGGCATGATCTTCGTGAACCTGGACCAGCGGGACCACCGGCTCGCGGAGCCGGAGGACCCGGAACTCACCGCCATCTCAGCCACCCCCCGCAGTGCCTGACGCGATTCCCCCGTCGTAACAGATCGCTCAGGTGCTTCCCCCCGCAGCGGCGTCACCGTGACCTGAACACGGTGACCCCGCTGCAGTTTATGGGCAGATTCCGGGCATGGGAGCGCGGCCACACCGGCTGAAATCCGTCGGGTGTCAGCCGTGCCCGAGCGCCCGCTCGATCTCGATCTCGATCACCACCCGCCGCGGGTTCTCCGCCGGCACCCGGTGGTAGCGCTCGGCGTACCGGCGCTCCGCCTCCGCGACCCGCTCCCGGTCCTCGCGCACCCGGGCCCGGCCCTCCAGCGTGGCCCAGCGGCGGCCGTCGACCTGGCACACCGCGACCCGGGCGCCCTCGGCGCCGGCCGCGCGCACGTGGGCCGCCTTCACGCTGCCCCCGTTCGTGATCACCCGGGCCAGCCGCGCCTCGGGGTCGTACGTCACCCCGACCGGCACCACGTGCGGACTGCCGTCCGGGCGCAGGGTGGTCAGGGTGCACAGATGCCGCTCCCGCCAGAAGGCGAGATAGGGCTCGTCGGGGGCAGCCGGGTCTACGGAGTGCTTGGCCATGGCCGAAACCTAGCCGCTGATTCCCGCGTCCGGCGCCATGTCTCGCCTTGAGCGGAATAGACTCAACTTTGTGTACGCTGATCAAGTCAGCACTGGGAAGGACCTGGCCGCCGAGCCGACGCCGAGGAGGAGAACGGACACGTGGACGCCGAGCTGACCAACAGGAGCCGGGACGCGATCAACGCGGCCGGCAACCGCGCAGTCACCGGGGGGCACCCGGACCTCACCCCCGCCCACCTGCTGCTGGCTCTGCTCCAGGGCCAGGACAACGAGAACATCACCGACCTGCTCGCCGCCGTCGAGGCCGACCAGGCCGCCGTACGCTCCGGCGCCGAGCGCGTGCTGGCCGGACTGCCCAGCGTGACCGGCTCCACCGTCGCGCCGCCGCAGCCCAACCGCGAGCTGCTCGCGGTCATCGCCGACGCCACCGAGCGGGCGAAGGCGCTCGGCGACGAGTACCTGTCCACCGAGCACCTGCTCCTCGGCATCGCCGCCAAGGGCGGCGCGGCCGGCGAGGTGCTCCGGAAGCAGGGCGCCGACGCCAAGAAGCTGGAAGAGGCCTTCACCAAGGCCAGGGGAGGACGCCGCGTGACCACCGCCGATCCCGAGGGTCAGTACAAGGCCCTGGAGAAGTTCGGCACCGACTTCACCGCCGCCGCCCGCGAGGGCCGGCTCGACCCGGTCATCGGGCGGGACCAGGAGATCCGGCGGGTCGTGCAGGTGCTGAGCCGCCGTACCAAGAACAACCCCGTCCTGATCGGCGAGCCCGGCGTGGGCAAGACCGCCGTCGTGGAGGGACTCGCCCAGCGCATCGTGAAGGGGGACGTCCCCGAGTCGCTGAAGGACAAGCGGCTGGTCGCGCTCGACCTCGGCGCGATGGTGGCCGGCGCCAAATACCGCGGCGAGTTCGAGGAGCGGCTGAAGTCCGTGCTCGCCGAGATCAGGGACTCCGACGGGCAGATCATCACCTTCATCGACGAGTTGCACACCGTCGTCGGCGCCGGTGCCGGCGGCGACTCGGCCATGGACGCGGGCAACATGCTCAAGCCGATGCTGGCCCGCGGCGAGCTGCGCATGGTCGGCGCCACGACCCTGGACGAGTACCGGGAGCGGATCGAGAAGGACCCCGCCCTGGAGCGCCGCTTCCAGCAGGTGCTGGTCGCCGAGCCGACCGTCGAGGACACCATCGCCATCCTGCGCGGGCTCAAGGGCCGGTACGAGGCCCACCACAAGGTGCAGATCGCGGACAGCGCGCTGGTGGCCGCCGCCACCCTGTCCGACCGGTACATCACCTCCCGCTTCCTGCCCGACAAGGCCATCGACCTGGTCGACGAGGCGGCCTCCCGGCTGCGCATGGAGATCGACTCCTCCCCGGTGGAGATCGACGAGCTCCAGCGCTCCGTGGACCGGCTGAAGATGGAGGAGCTGGCGATCGCCAAGGAGACCGACCCGGCCTCCCGGGAGCGCCTGGAGAAGCTCCGCCGCGACCTCGCCGACAAGGAGGAGGAGCTGCGGGGCCTGACCGCCCGCTGGGAGAAGGAGAAGCAGTCCCTCAACCGGGTCGGTGAGCTGAAGGAGCGCCTGGACGACCTGCGCGGCCAGGCCGAACGCGCGCAGCGCGACGGCGACTTCGACACCGCGGCCAAGCTCCTCTACGGCCGGATCCCGGAGCTGGAGAAGGAGCTGGAGGCCGCCTCCGAGGCCGAGGAGGAGGTCGCCAGGGACACCATGGTCAAGGAGGAGGTCGGCTCCGACGACATCGCCGACGTCGTCGGCGCCTGGACCGGCATCCCCGCCGGGCGCCTGCTGGAGGGCGAGACCCAGAAGCTGCTGCGTATGGAGGACGAGCTGGGCCGGCGCCTCATCGGCCAGACCGAGGCCGTGCGCGCGGTGAGCGACGCCGTACGCCGCTCCCGGGCCGGGATCTCCGACCCCGACCGCCCCACCGGTTCCTTCCTCTTCCTGGGCCCGACCGGCGTCGGCAAGACAGAACTGGCCAAGGCGCTCGCCGACTTCCTCTTCGACGACGAGCGGGCCATGGTCCGCATCGACATGTCGGAGTACGGCGAGAAGCACAGCGTGGCCCGGCTGGTGGGCGCGCCCCCCGGCTACGTCGGCTACGAGGAGGGCGGCCAGCTCACCGAGGCGGTGCGGCGGCGCCCGTACAGCGTGGTGCTGCTGGACGAGGTGGAGAAGGCCCACCCCGAGGTCTTCGACATCCTGCTGCAGGTGCTGGACGACGGTCGCCTGACGGACGGCCAGGGCCGCACGGTCGACTTCCGCAACACCATCCTTGTGCTCACCTCCAACCTGGGCAGCCAGTTCCTGGTCGACCCGGTGAGCAGCGAGGCGGAGAAGCGGGAGCAGGTGCTGGAGGTGGTCCGGGCCTCCTTCAAGCCCGAGTTCCTCAACCGGCTCGACGACCTGGTGGTCTTCACCGCGCTGACCAAGCCCGAGCTGGAGCGGATCGCCGGGCTCCAGATCGACCGGCTGGCGAGGCGGCTGGCCGAGCGCCGGCTCGCGCTGGACGTCACGCCCGCGGCGCTGGCCTGGCTCGCCGAGGAGGGCCTGGACCCGGCCTACGGCGCCCGCCCGCTGCGCCGGCTCGTGCAGACCACGATCGGCGACCGCCTCGCCCGGGAGATCCTCTCCGGCGAGGTCAAGGACGGCGACACGGTCCGCGTGGACCGCTTCGAGGAGGGCCTGATCGTGGGCCCGGCGACCGGCAAGACGCTCTGACGCGAGCGGCCGTGCGACCCGGGGGGCGCTGCTCCCGACCCCGGGTCGCCGGGCGGGCGCCGTGCGGCCCGCGCCCGGCTCACCGGATCATGTCAGCCCTGGGCTGACAGGCCGCGTCGGGGCTTGCCACCCCCCTCCCCGCATGGGGGAGGATGGCGGGATCCAATGAAGGGAAAAACACGGTGAGCATCGACCCGTCCTCGATTCCGAACTTCGGGGGCCAGCCAGAACCGCAGCCCCAGGGACCGGTGGGCCCCGTCGTCCCGGATCAGGACCTCGTGAAGCAGCTCCTCGACCAGATGGAGCTGAAGTACGTCGTCGACGAGGAGGGAGACCTCGCGGCGCCCTGGGAGCAGTTCCGCACGTACTTCATGTTCCGCGGGGAGGATGAGCAGGCGGTCTTCTCGGTGCGGACCTTCTACGACCGCCCCCACCAGATCGGCGAGAAGCCCCAGCTGCTGGAGTCCGTCGACGACTGGAACCGCCGCACGCTGTGGCCCAAGGTGTACACCCACACCCACGACGACGGCACCGTCCGACTCATCGGCGAGGCGCAGATGCTGGTCGGCACCGGCGTCGACCTCAACCACTTCGTCTCCTCCACGGTCAGCTGGGTGCGGGCCGCGATCGAGTTCGACAAGTGGCTGGTGGCGCAGCTGGGCCTGGAAGAGGAAGTGAACGAAGCGGAGAAGCCCGAGGACGACGGGGAGTAGACCCCGCCCGGCCGGTCCGGGGGCCACGGCCCCCGGACCCCGCCCTCACATGCGCCGCAACCGCTCCGCGGCCTCCCGCAGCACCTCCGCGCGCTTGCAGAACGCGAACCGCACGAACGGCGCCCCCGCCTCGCGGTCGTCGTAGAACACCGCGTTGGGGATGGCCACCACACCCGCCCGCTCCGGCAGCGCACGGCAGAACGCGAAGCCGTCCTTCTCGCCGAGGGGCCGGATGTCGGTGGTGACGAAGTAGGTGCCGGCGGGCCTGAAGACCTCGAAACCGGCCTGGACCAGGCCCTCGGCCAGGATGTCCCGGCGGGTCCGCATGTCCCGGCGGAAGTCCTCGTAGTACGAGTCCGGCAGGGCCAGGGCCTCCGCCACCGCGTACTGGAACGGGCCCGCGGAGACGTAGGTCAGGAACTGCTTGGCCGAGCGCACGGCGGCCACCAGCTCAGGGGCGGCCGTCACCCAGCCGACCTTCCAGCCGGTGAACGAGTACGTCTTGCCGGCCGAGCCGATCGTCACCGTGCGCTCGCGCATCCCGGGGAACGTGGCCAGCGGCGTGTGCTCGGCGTCGTCGAAGACCAGGTGCTCGTAGACCTCGTCCGTCACCACGAGCAGGTCCCGCTCCACCGCCAGTTCGGCCACCGCGGCGAGTTCCGCGCGGGTCAGCACCGTGCCGGTCGGGTTGTGCGGGGTGTTGATCAGCAGCAGCCGGGTGCGGTCCGTGACGGCCGCCCGCAGCTCGTCCAGGTCCAGGCGGAAGGCCCCGTCGTGCGGCCGGAGCGTCACCGGCACCCGGCGCCCGCCCGCCATCGCGATGCTCGCCGCGTAGGAGTCGTAGTACGGCTCCAGGGCCACCACCTCGTCGCCGGGTTCCAGCAGCGCCAGCAGGGAGGCCGCGATGGCCTCCGTGGCGCCGGCCGTCACCAGCACCTCGGTGTCGGGGTCGTACGCCAGCCCGTAGCGCCTGAGCTGGTGCGCGGCGATCGCGGTGCGCAGCTCGGGGACGCCCGGGCCCGGCGGGTACTGGTTGCCGCGCCCGTCGCGCAGCGCGCGGACGGCGGCCTCCCGGATCTCCTCGGGGCCGTCGGTGTCGGGGAAGCCCTGTCCCAGGTTGATCGCCCCGCTCGCCACGGCGAGGGCGGACATCTCGGCGAAGATCGTCGTGCCGAACTCCGCCAGACGGCGGTTCAGGAGCGGGCGCGCGCTGGAGGTCATGCCGGTCATCCTGCGCCCAGGTTCCGGGGTTCCTCAACTCCGCCCGCCCGGTCTTCGGCCTCGCGCCTCAGAAGTTGCTCAACTCTGCTTTGGCGCGCTCGGCCGCCGGGCATCCCCCGGTCACCGCACCGGAGACGGTGACGGCGAGGCGCCCACGGGGGGCCGCTTCGGGGGAGAGGAAGGAGGGCGGCGCCATGGCGATCGGATTCGGACTGGCTCTGCTGGCGCTGCTGGTCATCGCGGGGGCGGCGGACCGGGCGCGCAGGAAGCGGGCCGCGAACAGGCGCCCGAACCTCAGGAAGGGCGGGACCCGTCCGTCGGGCCGGACCCGCTCGTCGCGCACGAGGTCCTCGTCGTCGTACGACAGCGGCGGAAGCTGGTGGGTCGCGGGTGCCGCGGACGCCGGCTCGTCGTCCGGCGGCCACCACGGCGGGGGCCACTCCGGCGGGCACCACTCCTGCGGAGGAGGCGGCTCGTCGTGCGGCGGCGGTTCGTCGTCCTGCGGCGGCGGCTCGTCCTGCGGCGGGGGCTCCTCGTGCGGTGGCGGCGGTGGCTGCGGCGGCGGAAGCTGACCGGCCGCGAGCGGGGGAGGCGGCTGACACGGGGCAGCCGGCTCCCCGGAGCCCGGGCGCCCGCCGGAGGAACGCATCCGGCGGGCGCCCGGGTGTTTCCCGGCCCCGCGCCGGGCGCACGCCGTAGTTGAACAGTTGAGCTGTGGAGCCCTCTGACGGATGGAAACCCCACGAACTTGGGTAAAAAAGCTGTGGTGGCACCACTGTTCATGATTCCCTCTAATTCACCAATCCGGCCGTCCTCCTTACCGACACAGCCCTCGGACTCCCGCAGTCGCCCCCACCGGCCGGGCTGACTGGGCTGACAAGGCCGAACTCCCCCCTCCTTGTTCGTTAGCGGAGCCGACCCATGCTCACGACCCTGAACACCTCCTACACCGACACCCGTGCCGCCGACCTCGCCTGGGCCCTCGGCCGCGAGCCACTGCCCGCCCTCGCCACGCTCGACCTCGAACTGGGCGGCGCCAGACTGCAGTTGCGGCTCCTCGGCGCGTCCCACCAGGTGCTGCTCGAGGAGGAGCGGGGGCGATGTTCGGAGACGGTCGCGTGCATCCCCGGGTCCAGCACCCCGCTTCCGCTGGGCGTGGCCAAGCGCGTCGACGACTGGGAGTACGAGTTCGCGGCGCGCGTCGAGGTGCTCACGCCGGGCTCGTTCGAGCGCCGCGCCCAGGAGCTGCTGGCCCTCGTCTCCGACCATCCGCACGGCCTCGCCGGTGTCTTCCCCGGCAGCCCGCACGCCTTCACCGCGCTGCTGGCCCAGTGGCACGAGGGCCAGGTCCACTGGCGCACCTGGCACGCCTATCCGCAGGACGGGCAGCTGGTGGCGACCCGGACCCGGGTCGGGGCGCGGGTCCCGGCCGGCCGGACGCGGCGCCACGCGTTCCACGCGGCGTAAACCGGGAATGCGTCAACTGCCCGGAGATCCACACGTGTGGGTGACGAAGCGTACCGAGTGCGTGACGTAACGTCGCAGCGTGATCGATCCGCACGCGCCCGCTCCGCCGGTCGCCCCGCCCTGGACGGCCCCCGCACCGCTGCCCGTGCGGCCCGGCACCGGGCGGTTCCTGGTGCTCGTGTGCGTCTTCGTCTGCGCGGCCTGCGGGCTGGTGTACGAACTCGAACTCGTCGCCTTCGCCTCGTACCTGATCGGCGACTCGGTCACCCAGGCCTCCGTCGTGCTGTCGGTGATGGTGTTCGCGATGGGCATCGGCTCGCTCGCCGCCAAGCGGCTGCGCTGGCACGCGGCCGCCGGGTTCGGCGCGCTCGAGATCGCGCTCGCCCTGGTCGGCGGCTGCAGCGCGATGGCGCTGTACGCGGTCTTCGCCTGGACCGGCGGCTGGGGCGGGCTCTGGGCCGACGGCCCGCGCTGTCTGCTGGTCGCCTTCTCGCTGGCCATCGGGCTGCTCGTGGGCGCCGAGGTGCCGCTGCTGATGGAGCTGATCCAGCGCATCCGCCGGCAGGACGCGGGCGGCGCGGTCGCCGACCTGTTCGCCGCCGACTACGTGGGCGCGCTGGTCGGCGGTCTCGCCTTCCCGTTCCTGCTGCTGCCGTTCCTAGGCCAGTTGACGGGCGCGCTGCTCACCGGCGCGGTCAACGTGGTCGCCGGGGGCGCCCTGGTGCTCGGCCTGTTCCGCCGCGACCTCGGCCGCCGCGCCCGCTGGACCCTGCTGCTGGCCGGTCTCGCCGTGCTCGGCGTCCTCGCCGCCGCGGCCGCCCTCGCCGACGACTTCGAACGCGCCGCCCGGCACGCGGTGTACGGCGAGGACGTCCGGGTCGCCGTGCGGACCGGCGTGCAGGAGGTCGTCCTCGCCGGCGGCACCGGCGGCCGGCCCCTCGACCTGTTCCTCGACGGCCGGCTCAGGGTCGGCGGCCGGGACGAGCGCCGCTACCACGAGGCCCTCGTCCAGCCCGCGCTGAGCGGCCCGCACACGCGCGTGCTCATCCTCGGCGGCGGCGACGGCCTGGCCGCCCGCGAGGTCCTGCGCCACCGCGACGTGCGCCGCGTCGACGTGGTCGAACTCGACACCGGGCTCGTCCGCCTGGCCCGCCGCGACCCCGGCCTGTCCGCCCTCAACGGCCACGCCTACGACGACCCCCGCCTGCGCCTGACGACGACGGACGCGCTCACCTGGCTGCGCGGTGCGCCGGCCGGGACGTACGACGTCGTGATCGCGGACCTGCCCGACCCCGGCATCACCGCCAGCGCCAAGCTGTACTCCCAGGAGTGCTACGGCCTGGTCCGCCGCGCCCTCGCCGCCGACGGACGGCTCGTGGTGCACGCCGGTCCGGTCACCGGCCGCCCCCGCGCCTTCTGGACGGTGGCCTCGACCCTCCGGGCGGCCGGCCTCACCGCCGCCGCCTACCAGGTCCCCGGCCGGGACTCCGGCTTCCCGGCCGGCCCCGACCGCTCGGCCGACGCCTCCCGGGCCCCGCACGACTGGGGGTTCCTGCTGGCGGCGCCGGGCCGCACGCCGCCGCCGCTGCGCCTGGACCCCGAGGGCCCCGCGCCGCGCACCCTGACCGGGAACGGCCTGGCGGCCGACGCGCGCGCTGCGGCCGCGACCCGGATCAGGGGGCTGCCGGCGTCGACGCTGGTGCGTCCGAGGTACTGACCGGGCCGCCCGCGCCTCACGGGCAGCCCTCCAGGGACTGCTGGGCCCACACGGTCTTGCCCTCCGCCTGGTACCGGATGCCCCAGTTGTCGGCCAGGGTGGCGACGATGAACAGCCCGCGCCCCGTCTCGTCACTGGTGCGGGCGTGCTTGAGGTGCGGAGCGGACATCGCGCCGTCTCTGAGCTCGCACGTCAGCATGCCGTCGCAGATCAGCCGCAGGCGCATCGGCGGGGCGCCGTAGCGGACCGCGTTGCCGACGAGTTCGCTGACGATCAGCTCGGCGGTGAACGCCGCCTCCCGGTCGACCCCCCACGTGCGCAGCCGGCGCCGGGCCTCCTCGCGCGCGAACGGCGCGGCCTCCGGCCCGGCAGGCAGGGCGCAGTCGAAGACCCGCTCGGCGGGCAGCGCCGCGGTGCGCGCCAGCAGCAGCAGCGCGTCGTCCGCCCGCGGGCCGTCGCTGACGGCGTAGGCGACGGCGTCGCACAGGTCGGGCAGCGGCTCGTGGGCGTGCTCGTCGAACAGGGCGCGCAGCGGCGCGGACGGGGCCAGGACGTCCCGCGCCAGGGTGCGGGTGCCGACGGCAAGCGTGCTCCCTGCGGGCAGGGCGACCGTGGTGGCCGGGAACGGGGCGTTGCCGGGGCCGGCGAGCAGCGGTCCCGCGGGCACGGAGACGACGGCCGGGGCGCCGTCGGGCGGCACCACGACGGGCTCCGAGAGACCCGCCCGCACGAAGGTGCAGGTGAGATCGATCGGGTCGTAGACGGCGAGCAGGCAGCTCGCGGTCAGCGGCTCGCGGTGCAGCGGGTCGCCCGTCGGCAGCGCGGCGCGTTCCGTGGCGAGGCGGGCCGCCGTGTCGCTGAGCCGGGCCATCAGCTCGTCCGGCGCCAGGTCCAGGGACGCCAGCGAGTGGATGACCGTGCGGAGCTGGCCCATCGTGGTCGCCGCGGCCATGCCGTGGCCGGCCACCTCGCCGACGATCAGCGCCGTCCGGGCGCCGGCCATGCCGATCACGTCGAACCAGACGCCCCCGCCCTCGGTGGCCGGCAGATGCAGATGGGACAGCTCGACCGTGTCCGGCACGGTCGGCCGCTGCGGGAGCAGCCGGCGCTGCACGGTGGCGGCGATGGACCGCTCCCGGGCGTAGCGACGGGCGTTGTCGATGCACAGCGCTGCGTGCGCGCACACGTCGGCGGCCAGGGCGACGTCCGCCTCCTCGAACGGGACCTCCTCCCGGTGCCGGTAGAAGCTGACCACGCCGAGCGCCTCGCCGCGCAGCGCCAGCGGGGCGACGATCAGGGAGTGGGCGCCGGAGGCACTGATGGCGTCCGCCCGCGGCGGGTCGGCCGAGAGCCACAGGCTGTCCTCGTCCACCGTGACGAGCCGCGGCCGCAGATCGGTGAGCACCCGCGAGAACGGGGTGCCGTACGGCAGCCACCGCACCTCGCCCACCGGATACGCCGACACCACCCCCCGGAACGCGGCCCGGCGCAGCGGCACCTCGCGGCCGACCGGGACCAGGGGCGGCGCCTCCCCCCGGACCACCTCCTCGAGCACCTCGACCACCGCGATCCCCGAGAACCGCGGCACCACCGCGTCCACGAACTCCTGGCAGACGGCGATCACGTCCAGCCGCTCGCCCACCCGGCGCCGCACCTCGTCCACCACCGAGAGCCGCCACAGGGCGTGCTCGCGCTCGGTCACGTCGACGGCCGAGGCGACCAGGCCGAGGATGTCGCCGCGCGTGTTCTCCAGACGCACGTAGGAGACGGAGTACACGCTGTGCTCGTGACCGGCCGCACCCGGCACCACCCGCACGATCCGGTTCAGCTCCGCCCGGCCGGTCTCCAGCACCCGGCGCGCCGCCGCCTCCTCCTGGCCGGGGTCGGCCAGGCCGTACACCCGGGAGAAGACCTGCCCCACCAGCCGGTCCTCGGCCGTGCCGCGCAGCGCGCGGGTGGCGGTGTTGACGCGGACGATGCGCAGCCGGTCGTCCAGCACGTGCAGGCCCACCGGGGACTGCGTGAACATCGCCCGCAGGATGGCGAGGTCCTCGCCGGACGCGGCCTCCGCCGCCGCGCACACCTCCCACACCAGCGTCCCGTCCGCCGCCATACCGGGCCTGACCAGCACGGGCCGCATCGCCGCCGGGCGGGCGGGGCCGGCCGGGCCGCCGCGCAGCAGGGACGCCACGGTCCGCCCGACGGCCTCCTCGGCGGACCAGCCGTACGCCTCCTGGGCCGCACGGCGCCATTCGAGCACCCGCCCGGTCTCGTCGAGACGCATGAGCCGGTCGTCGCTGGCCATCTGGGCAACACCTCCGCCCCATCCATGCCCGCGCCGTCCACCGGCCGGACCCGATCCCGGCAAGCTGCCGCCGTTCGGGGCATCACCGGGTGCGCGGGTGGCCGGGGACCCGGGTCGCACGGGCTCCGCGCGCGGGAGGGTGCGTTCCGGCCGGGACTGGGTAGGCTCAGCCGACATGGAGCACCAGGTCTTCGTTCCGGTTCCGGCCGACCGGCTCAGGGAGGCGCTCGCCGAGCCCGCCCGGGTCGCCCGGGCGGTCCCCGGGCTCCAGCAGGACGCCGGCGCCGAACCCGTCTCGGGGCGGCTGAAGCTGCGGGTGGGCGGACACTCCGTCACCTACCGCGGGGCGCTGCGCATCACCCCCCGCGCGGACGGCGGCTACGCCGTGGACGGCGAGGCCGGCGAGGCCCGCGGCAGCGGTACGGCCAAGGTCGCGCTCACCCTGCGCCTCGAAGGCACCGCCGACGGCACCACCGTCACGGTCGAGGGCACCGCGGAGGCGGACGGGCGCATCGCCGAACTGCCGGCGGACGCGGTGAGCTCAGCGGTGACGCGGCTGCTGAGCCGCTTCGTGGAGAGCCTCGCGGCCAGCCCCGACAACCCGGACCGGGCGCCCGGCACCGATTCCGCCTCCGTCTTCGACACCGAGGTCCCCGCGCCCTCCCTCGACCCCGCCGCCGACGACACCGCCGCCGCCGACCGCCCGGCGGACGGCTTCGCCGAAACGGGGGCGCCGCCCGCCGAGGCCGCGCACGCGCGCCGGACGATGATCGGCCGCAGCGCGGAGGAGGTCGACCACGCGCCCCCGCGCGGCCGTTACGCCCCCGTGCCGGCCCCCCAGACCGGCGCCGGCAGCCAGGTGCTGCGCTGGGCGGCCCCGGCGGCGGCCCTGGCCGTGGCCTCCGCGATCGTCGTGGGCCGCGCCCTGCGCCGCCGGCGCTAGGCCGTGTCCGCAAAGTCGCGTCTGCGTCGCGACGCCCGGCACGCACTCTCGCCGCACCGGCCGAAAGCCCGAGTACACCCAGTACGAGGGCATCCGGCCGGCACTCCCCCAGCCTTCGGCCGGGGGGACCCCCAGAGCACGCACCGGACGCCGCGACGCCCGCCCTGCGGGCGAACGACGCGACTTTGCGGACACGACCTAGCCGGTTTCCCGGCCGCCTCCGGCCCCGTGCGGTCGTGCGGCGGACGCCCTCTTGATCGCCGAAGTAGGGTCGTCACGTGAGTAACGAAGACATCACGCTGACCGCGGGCGACGCGGAAGTGAGCGTGCGGCCCGGCAACGGCGGCCGTATCGGTGGGCTCCGGATCGGCGGCGTGGAGCTGCTGCGCCAGGGCGAGCGCTACGGCTGCTTCCCCATGGTGCCCTGGTGCGGCCGGACCCGGGAGGGCCGCTTCCTGGACGGCGCCACCGTCCGGCAGATGCCCCTCAACTCCCCGCCGCACGCCATCCACGGCACCGCGCGCGACGGCGCCTGGCGCACCGCCCGGGTGTCGGCGGACGAGGCCGTCATCACCCACGACCTGACCGACCCCTGGCCGCACCGCGGCCGGGTCACCCAGGTGGTCAGGCTGACCGCGGACAGCCTGGCCCTGACCATGTCCGTGGAGGCGTACGACGACTCCTTCCCGGCGCAGATCGGCTGGCACCCCTGGTTCAACCGCAGCCTCGGCGGCGCGGACGTGCGGCTCGACTTCAAGCCCGCCTGGCAGGAGGAGCGCGGCGCCGACCACCTGCCCACCGGCAACCGCGTCGAGCCCGGGACCGGCCCGTGGGACGACTGCTTCGGCATGCCCGGCGGCGTCGACGTCACCCTCACCTGGCCCGGGCGGCTCGAGCTGAAGGTCGCGAGCCGCGAGGAGTGGGTGGTCGTCTACGACGAGCAGGCCGAGGCCGTGTGCGTCGAGCCGCAGACCGGCCCGCCCAACGGCCTGAACACCCTCCCGCGCCTGGTCACCCCGCTGGAGCCGCTGGAGGCGACGACCACCTGGACCTGGCGGCGGCTCTAAGCTGGGCGGCATGACGGACGACGTGCGCGGCGCGCTGCTGCAGCAGATCAAGGACAAGGCCGTGGTGCACGGCAAGGTGACCCTCTCCTCGGGTCTCGAGGGCGACTACTACGTCGACCTGCGCCGCATCACCCTCGACGGGGAGGCCGCGCCGCTGGTCGGCCAGGTGCTCCTGGACCTGACCGCCGACCTGGAGTTCGACGCGGTGGGCGGCCTCACCATGGGCGCCGACCCGGTCGCCGCCGCCATGCTGCACGCGGCCGCCGCGCGCGGCAGGCGGCTGGACGCCTTCGTCGTCCGCAAGGCGGCCAAGGCGCACGGCCTGCAGCGGCGGGTGGAGGGGCCGGAGATCGCGGGCCGGCGGGTGCTCGTCGTGGAGGACACCTCCACCACCGGCGGTTCGCCGCTCACCGCCGTGGAGGCCGTGCGCGAGGCGGGCGCCGAGGTCGTCGCCGTGGCGACCATCGTCGACCGGGCCACCGGCGCGGCCGAGAAGATCGAGGCCGGTGCGGGCGTTCCGTACCGGTTCGCCTTCTCGAAGGATGAACTGGGTCTGGACTGACGCCCGGAATTGACCTGGACTTGCCCGTGGCTTGACCGGAGCCACTGGCACCGGGTCATGTCTGGAAAGATGGGAACGACGATGACGTCACACCCAAGGTCTAGGTCAGGGCCGTAGTACGCAGAACCCAACCCGCACACTCCAAGGAGCGGACCATGCCCATCGCAACCCCCGAGGTCTACAACGAGATGCTCGACCGGGCGAAGGCAGGCAAGTTCGCCTACCCGGCCATCAACGTCACCTCGAGCCAGACCCTGAACGCCGCCCTGCGCGGCTTCGCGGAGGCGGAGAGCGACGGCATCGTCCAGATCTCCACGGGTGGCGCCGAGTTCCTGGGCGGCCAGTACAACAAGGACATGGTGACCGGCGCCGTCGCGCTCGCCGAGTACGCGCACATCATCGCCGAGAAGTACCCGGTCAACATCGCGCTGCACACCGACCACTGCCCGAAGGACAAGCTCGACGGGTACGTGCGTCCGCTGCTGGCGCTCTCCCGCAAGCGCGTCGAGGCCGGCCTCAACCCGCTGTTCCAGTCGCACATGTGGGACGGCTCCGCCGAGACCCTCGCCGACAACCTGGAGATCGCGCAGGAGCTGCTGGAGCAGGCCCGCGCCGCGAAGATCATCCTCGAGGTCGAGATCACCCCGACCGGCGGCGAGGAGGACGGCGTCTCCCACGAGATCAACGACTCCCTCTACACCACGGTCGAGGACGCGATCCGCACCGCCGAGGCCCTGGGCCTCGGCGAGAAGGGCCGCTACCTGCTGGCCGCCTCCTTCGGCAACGTGCACGGCGTCTACAAGCCGGGCAACGTCGTGCTCCGCCCCGAGCTGCTGAAGGAGCTGGCCGACGGCGTCTCCGCCAAGTTCGGCAAGGCGGCGCCGTTCGACTTCGTCTTCCACGGCGGCTCCGGCTCCACCGAGCAGGAGATCCTCACCGCGCTGGACAACGGCGTCGTGAAGATGAACATCGACACGGACACCCAGTACGCCTTCACCCGTCCGGTCGCCGACCACATGTTCAAGAACTACGACGGCGTCCTGAAGGTCGACGGCGAGGTCGGCGACAAGAAGACCTACGACCCGCGCACCTGGGGCAAGCTGGCCGAGGCGAGCATGGCCGCGCGTGTCGTCGAGGCCACGCAGAACCTGCGCTCCGCGGGTAACAAGATCAAGTAAGTCGCGTACGGCGGCTTCGGCGGGCCCGGTGCCTCGGCACCGGGCCCGCTGTATATCTGGAGCATGCCCGATGTCCGGCTGGGCTCGTCCCAGGGCAAGTGGATCCTGCTCACCACGGTGCTCGGCTCCAGCATGGCCATGCTGGACTCCACCGTGGTCAACGTCGCGCTGCCGACCATCGGCCGCGACCTCGACGCCAGCCTCGCCGCGCTGCAGTGGACGGTCAACGCGTACATGGTCACGCTGGCCGGTCTGATCCTGCTGGGCGGCTCCCTGGGGGACCGGTACGGCCGCCGGCGCGTCTTCGTGCTGGGCGTCGTCTGGTTCGCGGCCGCCTCCCTGCTCTGCGGCCTCGCCCCGAACCCCGTGGTGCTGATCGCCGCCCGTGCCCTGCAGGGGGTCGGCGGGGCTCTGCTCACCCCCGGCTCCCTCGCCCTCATCCAGGCCTCCTTCCATCCGGACGACCGCAGCCGGGCGGTCGGCCTGTGGTCCGGCTTCGGCGGGGTCGGCGCGGCCGTCGGCCCGTTCCTGGGCGGCTGGCTGGTGGACGGCCCCGGCTGGCGCTGGGTGTTCCTGCTCAACGTGCCGGTCGCCCTGCTGTGCGCGCCGATCGCCGTGCGGCACGTACCGGAGTCCGCCGCCGGCCCCGGCAAGGGCCGCTTCGACGTCCTCGGCGCCGGCCTCGGGGCGCTCGCCCTGGCCCTGCTGACGTACGCCCTGATCGAGGCGGGCGGCGGCGGGACCGGGGTGGTGGTGAGCGCGGTCCTCGGCCTGGCCGCGGCGGTGGCCTTCGTGTACGTCGAGAGGCACCGCGCGAACCCGATGCTCCCGCCCGGCATCTTCGCCTCGCGCCGCTTCACCGCGGTCAACCTGGTCACGCTGTGCGTGTACGCGGCCTTCGGCGGCTTCTTCTTCCTGACCGCGCTCCAGCTCCAGGTGGTGTCCGGCTACTCGCCCCTGCAGGCCGGCACGGCCCTGCTGCCGACGACGGTCCTGATGCTGCTGTTCTCGGCCCGCTCGGGCGCCCTGGCCGACCGCACCGGTCCGCGGCTGCCGCTGACCGTGGGGCCGCTGCTCTGCGCGGCGGCGATGCTGCTGATGCTGCGGGTGGGCGCGGACGCGGACTACCTCACCGACGTCCTGCCCGCGCTGCTCGTCATGGGCGCCGGCATGGTCACCCTGGTCGCCCCGCTGACCGCCACGGTGCTCGCCTCCGTCGACACCGCCCGCGCGGGCCTGGCCAGCGGCATCAACAACGCGGCCGCCCGGGCGGCCGGGCTGGTCGCGGTGGCCGCGCTGCCGCTGCTGACGGGGATGGGACCGGAGGCGTACCGCTCCGCGGTGGCCTTCGACGCGGCGTTCTCCCGGGCGATGCCGATCTGCGCGGGGGTGCTGGTGCTGGGCGCGGTGCTGGCCTTCACCCTGATCCGCCGGCCGCCTCCCGGCTGCCGCCACCCGGAATGCAGGACCTTCTGCGGCGTCACGGCTCCCCCGCTGGAGTCCGGCCGCCACACCTGACCCCCCTCCACGGCCGTTCGCGCGTGGGCATCCGGCGTCGTCCGTCCGCGGCTGCGTGGTGGCTGGTCGCGCAGTTCCTCGCGCCCCTTGCTCAGGCACCCGGTGCCGGCCCCCAGCTGCGGGCATGCGTGCCGCTAGGGGCGGCACGGGTGGGCGGTGGGGGTCCCCCCGCTCGAGCGAAGTCGAGAGCGGGGGAGGTACCCCGTTAGCGCGGGCAAGCGGAACGCCCTCCGGTCGGCACCGGCACCGCACCTCAGCGACACCGGGCACCAGACCCACCAGCACCGGGCACCCACCAGCACGGGCACCGTCAAGCACCGCACCCGGCGAGCACCAGGCATCGACGAGCACAACGCACCGAGCGAGCCCCGGGCACCAGCGAGGACCACGCACCCGGCGAGCCCCACGCACCGGTGCCGATCCGCCGGGGGCGCGTGCGTGCGACAGACTGGAGGCATGACGATTCACGAAAACCTTCTCGGCGGCCCGCCCCCCACCCACCTCCCCGACGACCCGGAGCCCCGCGAACTCCTCGCGACCGGCACCGCCCCCGCGGACGTCGCCGCCAAGTACCCGACCTCCTCCCTCGCCTGGGCCCAGCTCGCCGACGAGGCCTTCGAGCGGGGCGCGGTCGTGGAGTCGTACGCGTACGCCCGGACCGGCTACCACCGCGGCCTGGACGCCCTGCGCCGCAACGGCTGGAAGGGCCACGGCCCGGTGCCCTGGGAGCACGAGCCCAACCGCGGCTTCCTGCGCGCCCTGCACGGCCTCGCCCGCGCCGCCCAGGCGATCGGCGAGCAGGAGGAGTACGAGCGCTGCTCCCAGTTCCTGAAGGACTCCTCGCCCGCGGCGGCCCAGACCCTCGGCTGACCGGCCCACCAGCCGGCCGAGCCGGCCGGCCCCCGCGGCGTCACCTGTGTGGCCCGTCTGGCAGCAAGCGGGCCTTGCCGTGACCGGAGTGATTGCGGAGGATGCGGGGTGGGGACCGGGGCCCCCGTGCCGGCATCGGCAGGGGCGGACCGCCACCCGGAGCAACAACAGGAGACAGCGATGTCGCAACCGGCTCGCCCCCCTCACGAGGCCGCTGAGCCCGAGACCCCGCATCTCGACTTCGCGGGTACGACGCCCTACGAGGACTACGTCCGGGCGGACGTGCTCACCCACCTCCAGCACACCCTCTCCGACGATCCCGGAGAGATGGTCTTCCTGGTGACGACCCAGGTCATGGAGCTGTGGTTCACCGTCGTCGTGCACGAGTGGGAGACCGCCGCGAAGGCTCTCCGCCAGGACGACGTGCAGACCGCGATCGCCGCGCTGAAGCGTTCCGTGCGCGAGCTGGAGGCGCTGAACGCCTCCTGGAAGCCGCTCGGCCAGCTCACCCCGGCGCAGTTCAACTCGTACCGCGGCGCCCTCGGCGAGGGCTCCGGCTTCCAGTCGGCGATGTACCGCCGGCTGGAGTTCCTGCTCGGCGAGAAGTCCGCGTCGATGCTGGTCCCGCACCGCGGCGCCCCCCGCGCCCACGCGGAGCTGGAGAAGGCCCTGCACGAGCCCAGCCTGTACGACGAGGTCCTGCGGCTGCTCGCCCGCCGCGGCCACGCGATCCCCGCCTCGGTGCTGAACCGGGACGTCTCCCAGCGCTACGAGCCCTCGGAGGCCGTCGAGTCGGCCTGGGCCGCTCTCTACTCCGGCGACCAGGACGACGAGCTGGTGCGGCTCGGCGAGGCCCTGTCCGACGTGGCCGAGCTGGTCTGGCGCTGGCGCAACGACCACCTGGTCGCCACCCGCCGCGCGATGGGCTCGAAGACCGGCACGGGCGGCTCGGCGGGCGTGGCCTGGCTGGAGAAGCGCGCCCGCAAGAACGTCTTCCCCGAGCTGTGGACGGCGAGGTCCCATGTCTGAGCGCCTCGAACTCGCGCTGCGCGCCAAGGAACTGGACGCCGCCGACGAACTGGCCCCGCTGCGCGAGCGCTTCGTCCTCGACGACGTCGTCTACCTGGACGGCAACTCCCTCGGCGCCCTGCCCGCGCACGTCCCCGACCGGATGGCGGACGTGGTCCGCAGGCAGTGGGGCGAGCTGCGCATCCGCTCCTGGGAGGAGAGCGGCTGGTGGACGGCGCCGGAGCGGATCGGCGACCGGATCGCCCCGCTGGTCGGCGCGGCGCCGGGCCAGATCGTGGTGGGCGACTCCACGAGCGTCAACGTCTTCAAGGCGCTCGTGGCGGCGGTCCGGATGGCGGACGCCGGCCGCGACGAGCTCCTCGTCGACGCCACGACGTTCCCCACCGACGGCTACATCGCCGAGTCGGCCGCCCGGATGACCGGCCGCACCCTGCGCCCGGTGACCCCGGCGGAGCTGCCCGCCGCGCTGGGCGACCGCACGGCCGCGGTGCTGCTCAACCACGTCGACTACCGATCCGGCCGGCTGCACGACCTGCCCGGCCTCACCGCCGCGATCCACGCGTCCGGCGCCCTCGCGGTGTGGGACCTGTGCCACAGCGCGGGCGCGCTGCCGGTGGGCCTGGACGAGCACGGCGTGGACCTCGCGGTCGGCTGCACCTACAAGTACCTGAACGGCGGCCCCGGTTCGCCCGCGTACCTGTACGTGCGCCGGGAGCTGCAGGACCGCTTCGACTCGCCCCTGCCCGGCTGGACCTCCCACGCCGAGCCGTTCGCGATGAGCCCGTCCTACGCACCGGCGCCGGGCGCCGTGCGCGGCCGCGTCGGCACCCCGGACATCCTCTCCATGCTGGCCCTCGAGGCCGCCCTGGAGGTGTGGGACGGGGTCGGCGTCGACGCGGTGCGGGCCAAGTCCCTGGCGCTGACGGACTTCTTCCTGGAGTGCGTCGCCGCGTACACCGAGGCCGGCCGGGCCGAGTGCGTGACCCCGGCGCCGCACGCGGAGCGGGGCAGCCAGATCGCGCTGCGCTGCCCCGACGCCGGCGAGGTGATGAAGCGGCTGATCGAGCGGGGCGTGGTGGGCGACTTCCGCCACCCCGACGTGCTCCGCTTCGGCTTCACCCCGCTGTACGTGGGCTTCGCGGACACGGAGCGCGCGGCCCGGATCCTGGGGGAGCTGCTCAACGGGTGACGTGGCACGGCGGCGGGGTGCCCCGCGCCCCCGCCGCCGGGCCCCGGCCCGGTGTCCGCCCACGTCACCCGCCTGGTACCGTCCCGGCCAACGGCCGACGCTGCGTACCGATTCGTACCCACCAGGTCCGCCGGACCCATCCCGCCGCCGAGAGGTCGGAGCATGCCGGACGACGCCGCCGAAGCCCGCGCCGCCGCCGAGGAGGAGTCGGCCTTCTCGCACCCCGCGGTCGACCCCGACGCGACCGCCGCCTACGGCGACCACCCCGACCAGGTGATCGACTTCTACGCCCCGCGGACCGGCGCGTCCGGCGCGCCCCTGGTCGTCGTCCTGCACGGCGGGGCCTGGCGCGCCCGCTACGACCGCCGCCACGTCACCCCGTTCGCGGACCACCTGGCCCGCGCCGGCTTCGCCGTGGCCAACGTCGAGTACCGGCGCGGCGGCGAGCCGCTGATCCCGGCGCAGCTCCAGGGCGCCGGGCCCGGCCCCTCGGACGCGACCCCGCCGGCCGGCCGCTGGCCCGACACCTTCGACGACGTGGCCGCCGCCCTGGACGCCCTGCCCGGCCTGGCCCGCGCGGCGCTCCCGCAGGCCGACCCGCGCCGCACCGTCCTCACCGGGCACTCGGCGGGCGGCCACCTCGCCCTGTGGGCCGCGGCCCGGCACGTGCTGCCCGCTGACGCGCCCTGGCGCACCGACCGTCCCGCCCCGCTGCGCGGCGTCGTGGCCCTCGCCCCGGTCGCCGACCTCGACGTGGCGGAGAAGCTGGACGTCTGCGGCAACGCCTCCCTGCAACTCCTCGGCGGGCACGACCACTTCGCCGAGCGCCGGCCGTACGCCGACCCCGTGCTGCTCCTCCCGAACGGCATCGCCACGACGCTGGTCCAGGGCGAGGCCGACCTGGTGGTGCCCCCGGCGGTGGCCGAGTCGTACGCGAACGCCGCCGAGAAGGCGGGCGAGTTGGTGGGCCTGACCCTGCTGGCGGACGTCGGGCACTTCCCGCTCATCGACCCGGCGACCGACGCCTGCGCGGTGGTGGCCGAGGAGATCGCCCAACTCGCCTGGTGAGCCGCCCCGGTCATACCCGTAGTACCTGAGAGCTACCCCGCGGGACGGCTCCCTGGCGGGACGCCGGCGACGCCCTGCGGCTCCTAACTTCCCTTCTGGACAAGCCCGATGGCCGGGCTTCGCGAAGGGAAGCCACCATGGGGCAAGCGCCGCCGTCCACCGCCGGTCCGCAACCGCCGCCGCCCAGCCGGAGCCGGTGGCGGCCGGGGCGGAACGGGATCTGGCGCCAGGCGCTGCTCACCGCCGCCACGGTCGTCGCCCTGACCGCCGCCGCGCACTCCACCATCCCCGCCCCGCCCCCGGCCGGCCACGCCCCGGCCACCACGGCCACCCTGGGCTCGGTCTACGCGGCGAACCGGGCCAACGCGGCCGAGGCCGCCGCCATGGCCGCCGCCCACGGCGACGCGCACCGGGCCGCCGCCGACCGGGCGCTGGCCGCCCGCGAGCTGCTCGCCTTCGACGGCCGCGGCCCCGGCCAGGCCACCGAGGTCCTCGGCGAGCTGCGCCGGGCCGGCCGCGTCGCCGTCCTGGTACCCGGCTCGGACACCTCGATCGACACCTACGCCCGCTTCCACCGGGCGGCGGCCGCCCTGTACGACGACCTCACGCGCCGCGCCCCCGCCGGCACCCGCGTCGCCGTGGTCGCCTGGCTCGGCTACCGCACCCCCGGCACGGTCAGCACGACGGTGACCACGACCGCCAGGGCCGACGAGGCGGCGCCCCGTCTGCGCGCCCTCACCGGGCAGTTGCGCGCCATCGCCCCCGCGCGGGCCCGGATCTCCCTGCTCTGCCACTCCTACGGCTCCGTCGTCTGCGGCCGGGCCGCGCACGGTCTGGACGTCGGCGACGTCGTCCTCGTCGGCAGCCCGGGCACGGGCGTCGGCACCGTCGCCGGGCTGCACACCCGTGCCCGGGTCTGGGCGGCGCGCGGCAGCCGCGACTGGGTGGCCCACGTCCCGCACGTACGGGCCGGTCTGCTGGGCGCCACCGTCGGCCTGGGCGCCGACCCGGTCTCCGGGGCCTTCGGCGCCCAGGTCTTCGACGCCGCGGACGCCGATCACAGCGGCTACTTCACGCCGGGCTCGGCCGCCCTCGCCAACCTGGCCCGGATCACCCTCGGCGCCACCTCGGAGGTGACCCGTGCCTGAGCCGGTCCCCGGCCCCCGGCGCCGGACTCCCGCCCGCACCGCGGCGGCCAGGGCCCCCCGCCCGCCGCGCCTGACGCACGCGGTACGCCGGGGCGCCCGCCGGGTGGACGCCGCCACCCCGGCCTCCCGGGACCGCGCGGTCGACGCGCTGCGCGCCCTCGCTGTCCTCGGTGTGGTCCTCGGCCACTGGCTGGTCACCGCCCTGGTGCCGCAGGACGGGGCGCTGCACACGGCGAGCCCGCTGCGGCACCTGCCGTGGCTGGCCCCCGTCTCCTGGGTCTTCCAGACCCTCGCGGTGTTCTTCCTGGTCGGCGGTCACGTGGCGACGCGCTCACTGGCCTCGGCGCGGACCCGGGGGCTCACCTACGGGGCGTGGCTGCGCAGCCGCCTGGCCCGTCTGCTCCGGCCGGTGCTCGCGCTCCTCGCCCTGTGGACGGCGGCCGCCGCCGCTCTGCTGCTGAGCGGCGTCCCCTTCGCGACACTGCACACGCTGCTCAAACTGGCCCTGTCGCCGCTGTGGTTCCTGCTGGTCTTCGCCGCCCTCACGGCGGCCACCCCGCTGCTCGTCCGGCTCAGCCCGCTCTGGCCGCTGGCCGTCGTCCTGCACGTGGACATCCTCCGCTTCGGCCTGCACACCGGCCCCTCCTGGCTGGGCTGGGTGAACGTGGCGGCCGGCTGGCTGGTGCCGTACACCCTGGGCGCCGCCTGGACCCGCGGTGAGCTGGACGGCCGCCACGCGGCCCGGCTGCTGCTCCTCGGCGGTACGGCGGCCACGGTCCTGCTGGTGACGTGCGCGGGCTATCCCGCGTCCATGGTCGGGGTGCCGGGCGCCCCCGTCTCCAACCTGAACCCGCCGACGCTGGCGGCCGTGACCTTCGGTCTGGCCCAGTGCGGACTGGCCCTCCTGCTGCGCGACCGGCTGCGCCGGGCGATGCGCCGCCCGCTCGCCTGGGCGGCCGCGGCCCTGGTCAACCTCTCCGCGATGACCGTCTTCCTGTGGCACCAGACGGCCCTGATGACCACCACGGTCGCCGCCCTCGCGGCAGGCCGGCTCCCCGGCCTGCACACCCGGCCGGACGACCTGCACTGGGTCGCGGCCCGGCTCCTGTGGCTGCCGGTGTTCACCGCCGTACTCGCCCTGTACTGGGCGGTGTTCCGCTCCCGCGAGCAGGGCGCCCGCCGCCGTCCCGCGAGCGGCGGTTCCGCCGGCCGGTCCCGGGTGGTCCGCGTGCACCGCGCGGCGGACCGGGGCGCAGCGGGCGCGGGCCACCGGACCCACCGGACCCACAGGCCCTAGGGTGGACCGCGTGACGGAGACGGGGGGCCGCCGGAGCCCGGTGCTGCTCGCGGACCGGTGGCGGCGCCGGATACGGGTGCTGCACGGCGACCTGTGGGACTTCCGCCCGGATCCGCTGCCCGTATCGGTGTGGCTGCGCTGGCTGCCGCACGGTCTGCTGTGCCTGGCCGCGTTCGGGGTCACCGTCGGCGGCAGCGCGCAGCTCGCGGACAACGGGCACCTGCAGCCCGGAGCGGCCTTCGTGATCGCCCTGGCGCAGGGCGGTGCGATCCTGCTCGCGATGTGGCGGCCCGTCGCGGGCTGGTGGCTGTCGACGGCCGGAACCGTGGTGGGCGCGGCGGCGGTGCGCGGCAGGCTGGACCTGGTGCCGGGCGTGACGTTCACCTGGCCCTGGACCGCGGCCGGCATCGTCGCCCACCTGCTCGTCCTGCTGCTGCTCGCGCTGCGCGTGCGCCCCCGGGTCTCGGCCGAGGCGCTGGCCCTGACCGCACTGGTCACCTGGTTCCTGCAGGGCGTGTGGGGCGGCTCGCACTACCAGCCCACCGGAGTCCTCGCCGTCGTCCTGTCCGCGGTCGTCGTGGTGCTCGGCGCCGCCCTGCGCGACCGCCGCGTGGCCCGCGCGGAACTCGTCGAGCAGACCTCCCAGACCTCCGAGGAGCGGGCCCGCCGCACCCTGCTGGAGGAGCGCAGCCGCATCGCCCGGGAACTGCACGACGTGGTCGCGCACCACATGTCGGTCATCTCCATCCAGGCGCAGGTCGCCCCGCATCTCGTCGAGCAGCCGTCCCCGGAGCTGGTCGAGAACCTCGCGGGCATACGGCAGAACGCGCTGGAGGCGCTCACCGAACTGCGCCGGGTGCTCGGCGTGCTCCGGTCGGAGAACCCCGAGGACCCCTACGGCCTCGGCGACCCCGGCACCGGCGCCGCCCCGGACGCCCCCCAGCCGACGCTCGACCGGCTCGGCGCGCTGATCGAGAACACCCGGGCGGCCGGACTGGACGTGACCGCCGAGGTCGGCGGTGCGGCGCGGCCCTGCGCCCCGGGGGTCGAGCTGTCGGCGTACCGGATCGTGCAGGAGGCGCTGAGCAACGCCCTGCGCCACGCGCCGGGTTCGACGGTCCGGGTCGAGGTCGCGCACGGCCCGGACGGGCTGCGGCTGACGGTGGCCAACTCCCGGCCGCGCCGCCCCGTGCCGCCCTCCCCGGGCGCCGGGCACGGGCTGCTCGGCATGCGGGAGCGCGCGGCGATGCTCGGCGGCCACGTCACCGCCGGCCCGGCCCCGGACGGCGGCTTCGCGGTCGCGGCCTTCCTGCCCCGGGACGGCGCCCCGTCCGCCGCCCCGACCGGCGCGCTCGACCGACGCGAGCCGCCCCACCCGTCCACGACAGGAGACCAGACGCCATGACGAGCGGCGCCGGCACCATCCGCGTACTCATAGCCGACGACCAGCAGATGGTCCGGCAGGGCTTCACCGTGCTGCTCGACACCAAGCCCGGCATCCGGGTGGTCGGACAGGCGGTGCACGGTCTCGACGCCATCGCCAAGGTCCGCGAACTGGCCCCCGACGTGGTGCTGATGGACATCCGGATGCCCGAGCTGGGCGGCATCGAGGCGACCCGCCGCATCACCGCCGACCACCCCGATGTCCGGGTCCTGGTGCTGACCACGTTCGACCTGGACGAGTACGTGTACCAGGCGCTGCGCGCGGGGGCCTCCGGCTTCCTGCTGAAGGACGCCTCCGCCGACCAGCTCGCCGAGGCGGTGCGGGTGGTGGCCGCGGGGGACGCGCTGCTCGCCCCGGGCGTCACCCGCCGGCTGATCGCCGAGTTCTCCCGGCTGGACGGCACGCCCCGCCCCCCGCTCATGCGGCGGGTCGGCGCCCTGACCGAGCGGGAGACCGAGGTGCTGACGCTGATCGCGCAGGGCCTGTCGAACGCGGAGATCGCCGGGCGGCTGGTGGTGGCCGAGCAGACGGTGAAGACGCACGTGGGCCGGATCCTGGTGAAGCTGGGGCTGCGCGACCGCACCCAGGCGGCCGTCTTCGCCTACGAGTCGGGTCTGGTGCGGCCGTCCGGATACTGAGCCCGGCGGAGCCGTAGTACTTCAGGGGGACGGCCGAGGACCCTTCTGCGAGGTGACGACCGCGGACCCGGCGCGGCCTACCGTTGCCCACGTGACCGAGACGACGCACACGCAGACGACCCCGGCCGGTGGAGCCGAGCGGCCGCGCAGCCCCGAGCGCGAGTTCGCCGGGGACGCCCTGCGCGGCCTGCGGCAGGACCTGTTCGACGACGCCTTCGCCTACCGCCCGCTGCCCCGGACCAGGGCCGTCGGCCGCTCCGGCCGCCCGACGCGGTACTCGGGCTGGACACCGCACGCCGTCGTCGTCGGCCTCGGCGGGCTGGCGATGCTGATCGGGCTGGCGGGCACGAGCGGCTCCGGCCCGGTGTCGCTGCTGTGCGGGCTGCTGGCGCTGGGACCGGTGCTGCTGACCCTGGTGCGTCCGGTGGGCGCCTTCTGGTTCTCGCTCGCCGCGACCACGGTCCTCTCCGTGATCGGCGGGGCGACCGGCATGGACTGGCCGTGGGGACCGGGCAGCTTCGTCTCGCACCTGGTGGTGCTCACGGTGGTGGCGATACGCACCCGCCCGCGCACGGCGGCCTGGATGTGGGTGCTCACCGCGGTCTACGGCTTCCTGACCGACACCCTCCTCGGCTGGAGCCACTACGACACCGACGTGGCGCCGATGCTGATCCTGTCGGCGCTGATCCTGCTGGCGGTCACCGTGCGGCACATCCGCCGGCAGGCCCAGCGCGAGGTGACCGAGGAGCGGACGGTGACCGCGGCGGAGCGCTCCCGGCGCACCCTGCTGGAGGAGCGCACGACCATCGCCAGGGAACTGCACGACGTGGTCGCGCACCACATGTCGGTGGTCGCCATCCAGGCGGAGGCCGCGCCGTACCGGGTGCAGAACCCGCCGGAGGAGCTGGAGAAGGCGTTCGCCACCATCCGGGAGAACGCGGTGGCGGCGCTGACCGAGCTGCGCCGGGTCCTCGGGGTGGTCCGTGCGGAGGACTACGAGGCGCCGGACGCCCCGCAGCCCACCCTCGCGGACCTGGACCGGCTGCTGGCCAACGTGCGGGAGACCGGTCTCGACGTGGAGAAGGCGGTGACCGGCGCGGTGCGCGAACTGCCCCAGGGCGTCGAGCTGTCGGCGTACCGGATCGTGCAGGAGGCGCTGAGCAACGCCCTGCGGCACGCGCCGGGCGCCGGCGCCCGGGTGGAGATCGGGTACGTGCTCGGCGGCCTGGGCCTGCGCGTGGTCAACGGCCCGCCGCCCGCCCCCGGCCTGGTGAAGCCCTCCCCCGGGGCCGGGCACGGCATCACCGGCATGCGGGAGCGTGTCACCATGCTGAGCGGCGAGATGACGGCGGGCCCGACGGCCGACGGGGGCTACGAGGTGACGGTGTTCCTGCCGGTGCCGGCGGACATCGCGATCGAGGGTGGGGCATGACGATCCGCGTGCTGATCGCGGACGACCAGATGATGGTGCGCGAGGGCTTCTCGGTCCTGCTGAACGCGATGCCGGACATCGAGGTCGTCGGTGAGGCCGTCAACGGCCGGGAGGCGGTCGAGCGGGTGCGTGAACTCGCCCCCGACGTGGTGCTGATGGACATCCGCATGCCCGAGCTGAACGGCATCGAGGCCACCCGGGAGATCGTCGCCGCCGACGGTGCGGCGAAGGTGCTGGTGCTGACCACGTTCGACCTGGACG
The DNA here is from genome assembly GCF_055601245.1 of Streptomyces sp. NPDC038135. NCBI lineage: Bacteria > Bacillati > Actinomycetota > Actinomycetes > Kitasatosporales > Streptomycetaceae > Streptomyces > Streptomyces sp. NPDC038135. The sequence goes on from NZ_JBVJXS010000003.1 coordinate 561,615, forward strand.
AGTACGTGTACCAGGCGCTGCGCGCGGGGGCCTCCGGCTTCCTGCTCAAGGACGCCTCGGCCCGCCAACTGGCGGACGGCGTGCGGGTGGTGGCCTCCGGCGAGGCGCTGCTCGCGCCCTCGGTGACCCGGCGGCTGATCACCGAGTTCTCCCGGCTCGCGGACGCCCCGCGGCTGATGCCGTCGGCGCAGGCGGCGTACGGGGAGCTGACGGAGCGGGAGACGGAGGTGCTGGTCCTGATCGCGCAGGGCCTGTCGAACGCGGAGATCGCCGGGCGGCTGGTGGTGGCCGAGTCGACGATCAAGACCCATGTGAGCCGCATCCTGGTGAAACTGGGCCTGCGGGACCGCACCCAGGCCGCGGTGTTCGCGTACGAGGCGAGGCTGGTCACACCGGGCTGAGCCGGGCTAGCGTCCCTCCATGGCCACTGCCGCGGATCTCGCCTTCGACCCCTGGGACCCCGGGTTCCTCGCCGACCCGTACCCGGCCTACGCCGATCTGCGGGCGCGCGGCCGGGTGTTCCGGTACGAACCGACCGACCAGTGGCTCGTACCGCACCACGCGGACGTCTCCGCGCTGCTGCGCGACCGCCGCCTGGGCCGCACCTACCAGCACCGCTTCTCCCACGAGGAGTTCGGCCGGACCGCGCCCCCGGCGGAGCACGAGCCGTTCCACGTCCTCAACGACCACGGCATGCTCGATTTGGAGCCGCCGGACCACACCCGGATCCGGCGCCTGGTGTCCAAGGCGTTCACCCCGCGCACGGTGGAGCGGCTGCGGCCGTATGTGCGCGGCCTGGCGAACGACCTGGTGGCGCGCCTGGTCGAGGCGGGCGGCGGAGATCTGCTCACGGACGTGGCGGAGCCGCTGCCGGTGGCGGTGATCGCCGAGATGCTGGGCGTCCCGGAGGCGGACCGGGCGAGCCTGCGGCCCTGGTCGGCGGCCATCTGCGGGATGTACGAGCTGAACCCGTCCGAGGAGACGGCGGCGAACGCGGTCCGGGCCTCGCAGGAGTTCTCCGCGTACCTCGCGGAGCTGATCGCGGACCGCCGCGAGCGGCCCGGCGAGGACCTGATCTCGGGCCTGATCGCGGCGCACGACGAGGGCGACCGGCTGACCGAGCAGGAGATGATCTCCACGGCGGTGCTGCTGCTCAACGCCGGCCACGAGGCCACGGTCAACGCCACGGTGAACGGCTGGTGGGCCCTGTTCCGCAACCCCGGCCAGCTGGCGGCCCTGCGCTCCGACCACTCCCTCGTCCCGTCCGCGATCGAGGAGCTGATGCGCTACGACACCCCGCTCCAGCTCTTCGAGCGCTGGGTGCTGGACGACGTCGAGATCGCCGGGACGGTGATCCCCAGGGGTGCGGAGATCGCCATGCTCTTCGGCTCCGCCAACCACGACCCGGCCGTCTTCACCGACCCGGACCGCCTCGACCTCACCCGCCGGGAAAACCCGCACATCTCCTTCAGCGCGGGCATCCACTACTGCATCGGCGCCCCCCTGGCCCGCATCGAGCTGGCCGCCTCCATGACGGCCCTGCTGGAGCAGGCGCCCACCCTGACCCTGGCGGAAGAGCCGCGCCGCAGGCCGAACTTCGTCATCCGGGGGCTGGAGGGGCTGAACGTGGAGGTGAGGTGAGGCTGGTGCCGCTCAGCCCGCCAGGTCCCGGCGTCGCAGGGCCGCCAGGCCCGTCGCGGTCAGTGCCGCCGCCAGAGCCGTGAGGGTGAGCACCGGGCCCCACTCCATGCCCCCGCCCGGCAGCTTCGGCAGGTGGCCGAAGGGGGAGAGGTCCAGGACGATCCGCGGGGCGTCCAGGGCCGGGCCCACCCAGCCGATCAGCAGGACCGCCACCGCGACCCCCCAGGCGGCCGGCGCGAGCCGCGGGGCCGCGCCGTACAGCAGCACCGCGACCCCGCCGATCACCCACACCGCCGGGAGCTGCACCAGGCAGGCGCCCAGCACCGGCACGACCTCCCTGCCGTAGCCGACGGCGAAGCCCAGGCCCGCCAGGGTCATGATCAGGGCGGAGCCGCCGAAGGCGATCGTCAGATGCCCCGCCGCCCAGCGCAGCCGTCCCACCGCGCACGCCAGCACCGGTTCCGCCCGGCCCGAGGTCTCCTCACCGTGCAGGCGCAGCACCGACGCCACCGCGAACAGGGCCGCGATCAGGCCGAGCATGCCGGTCATCGACGCCAGGAACGCCTCCGTGAGGCCGCTGTGGCCGCCCATCCGCTCGAAGATCCGCCGGGCGCTCTCGTTGTCGCGGACCAGGCCGGCCGCGCCGTCGGTGAGACCGCCGTACACGACCCCGGCGAGGAAGAAGCCGGCCGACCAGCCGAGCACACCGCCCCGCTGCAGCCGCCGGGCCAGCGCGCCCGCCGTGCCGAGGCGGCCGGCGGCCGGGCCCGGCCGGGTGGGCAGGAAGCTCATGCCGGTGTCCCGGCGCCCGGCGAGCGCGTACGCCACCGCCGCCTGCGCGGCCACCGCCGCCGCGAACAGCGCGAGCACCCACCAGCGTTCGTCCGCGAAGGACCGCAGGTTCTCCAGCCAGCCCAGCGGGGACAGCCAGGTCAGCGGCGAGGAACCGTCGTCGGCCGCCGAGTCGCCCGCCGCGCGCAGCACGAACGCCGCCCCGAGGAGGGCCGCCGTCAGGCCCCGGGCGAGACGGGCGCTCTCGGTGAGCTGGGCGACGATCGCCGCGAGGGTGGCGAAGACCATGCCGACGCCGGCGAGACCGAGGCCGAAGGCCAGCGCGCCGCCCGCCCCCTGCCCGGCCAGGCCCGCCGTGACCAGCAGCGCCAGGGCCGCGTCGGCGACGGCCGCCGCCAGCAGCGCCGCCGTGAGGGGGGCCCGGCGGCCCACCGCCCCGGACGCCACCAGTTCCTGCCGGCCGCTCTCCTCCTCGTCCCGGGTGTGCCGTACGACGATCAGCATGCTCATCGCGGCGCCGAGCGCGGCGGCGTACACACCCACCCGCCAGGCGGTCAGGGCGCCGACCGAGGTGTCGAAGACCGGGCCGATCAGCGCCCGGAACGAGGCGTTGGTCTCCAGCTGGGTCACCAGGCCGACGCGTTCGGCGGTGGTGCCGTACAGGCTCCGCAGGGTGCCCGGCATGGAGAGGACCATGAGGGCGTTGACCGCGACCCAGACCGGGGTGGTCACCCGGTCCCGGCGCAGCGCGAAGCGCAACAGGGTTCCGGTGCCGGCCAGTTGGCGTGACCGGCCGGAGGCCCGCACCGCGAGGGTGGTCATCGCGCCACCTCGTTCCGTGCGGCGGAGTCGTCGAGTCCGGCAGGCTCGGCCTGGTAGTGCCGCAGGAACAGTTCCTCCAGGGTGGGCGGCGTCGAGGTCAGCGACCGTACGCCCGACGCGCCGAGCTGCCGCAGCACCCCGTCCAGCTTGTCGGTGTCGACCTGGAGCCGCACCCGCCGGCCCCGGACGTCGAGGTCGTGGACGCCGGGCAGGTCCGCAAGGCCGTTCGGCGGGCCGGCGAGTTCGGCGCTGACGCTGGTGCGGGTGAGGTGGCGCAGGTCGGCCAGCGAACCGCTCTCCACGGTGCGGCCGCCCCGGATGATGCTCACCCGGTCGCACAGCTCCTCCACCTCGCTGAGGATGTGCGAGGAGAGCAGGACGGTCCGGCCCCGGTCCCGCTCCTCCTCGACGCACCGCTGGAAGACCTCCTCCATCAGCGGGTCGAGGCCGGAGGTCGGCTCGTCCAGGATCAGCAGGTCCACGTCCGAGGCGAACGCCGCGACCAGGGCGACCTTCTGCCGGTTGCCCTTGGAATAGGTGCGGCCCTTCTTCGTCGGGTCCAGCTCGAACCGCTCGGTCAGCTCCGCGCGCCGTCGCGGGTCCAGGCCCCCGCGCAGCCGCCCGTAGAGGTCGATGACCTCGCCGCCGGACAGATTGCGCCACAGGGTCACGTCGCCGGGGACGTAGGCGATACGGCGGTGCACCTCCACCGCGTCTGCCCACGGGTCGCGGCCCAGCACCCGCGCTGTGCCCGCGTCGGCGCGCAGCAGGCCGAGCAGGACGCGGATGGTGGTGGACTTCCCCGAGCCGTTCGGGCCGAGGAAGCCGTGGACCTCGCCGGTCTCGACCTCCAGGTCCAGGCCGTCCAGCGCGTGCGTACGGCCGAAGGACTTGTGGAGCCCGGAGACCGTGATTGCCTTCGTCATGTTTCGCAACGTACGCTTCTTTCACAAACTTGTGAAGTTAAGGAACCGTATAAACTGCGGGAGTGTGTCGTGAGGGTGCGACGGCGGTGCTGATCAGGGGAGATGATCCGGGGATGACGGAGCGGGCGGACAGGGCCGAACGGCCCGGGGCGGCGGGCCGGCAGACCTCCCCGGCGCCGGAACGCGACCCGGAGACGGTCTCCCGCTTCGTGGAGCACTTCGCGGCCCAGCTCGTCGAGGCGGGCGTGCCCCGGATGCCGGCCCGGGTCTTCGCCGCGCTGCTCGCGTCCGACTCCGGCACCCTGACCTCGGCCGAGCTCGGCGAGCGGTTGCGCATCAGCCCCGCGGCCGTGTCCGGCGCGGTGCGCTACCTGGCGCAGGTGCACATGGTCTCGCGGGAGCGCGAACCCGGCTCGCGCCGGGAGCGGTACCGGGTGCACGGCGACCAGTGGTACGAGGCCCTGACCAGCCGCGAGGCCGTCATCAAGCGCTGGGAGCACGCCCTGCGGGAGGGCGTGGACAGCCTCGGCGCCGACACCCCGGCCGGGCGCCGGCTCGCCGAGACGCTGGCCTTCTTCGAGTTCGTCGACACCGAGATCGCCGCGATGATGCTCCGCTGGCGCACCCGCCGCGAAGAACTCTTCGGCTCGCAGTGACGCCCCGGGGTCCCGGACTAGCCTGGCACCGGCAGAGTCAGGCCCCAGGCTCCCTCGCGTACCGTCCATGTCCGTCTGCGCACGGGGCCCGAGACCACCGCGTCCGCCCGGTAGCGGAAGTCCGCTCCCACGACCGTCACCGTCCGCCCCGCGGCCAGCAGGGGCGAGGCCTGCGCGCCGGGGCCCGGCAGTGGCCGCACCTCCACCGCGGCGGTCCCGCTGTCGCCCGGCGTCACCGACACCGCCTCCACCGGCTGGTCCAGGTCCACCACGGTCTCCCCGTCGACCTCCACCCGCAGCCGGGCGGGACCGGGCGCCGGCACCGCGTCCAGCCGGGCGGGGCGCTGGGCCAGCGTGCGGACCAGCGAGCGGTACCGCGTACGCAGCCAGGGGTGCCCCTCGGCGCCGGCCCCCCGGTTCGCGGCCGCCGCCCGCGCCGGCGGGATGCCCAGCGTGCCCAGCACCACCCCGTCGCTGTCGTCGACCAGCAGGTCGAGCCGCCGCTCGGCGCCCTCCAGCACGGCCCGCGCCGCCGCCACCGGCCCGGCCGGCACGCCCAGCGACTCCGCCAGCGCCGCCTCCCCGACCGGCACCACGGCCAGCGCGCACCCGGTCAGCTCGCGGTGCCGGTGCAGCAGGGTCACCGCGCGCACCAGCGCCCGGTCGTCACCGATCACGACCGGCCGCCGGGAACCCCGTCGGCCCAGTGCCCGGGCGAATTCCTCCGGGCCCTCCGGCAGACACACCTTGGTGGTCGCACCCGCGCTGAGCACGTCTTTCGCGATCCGAACGGACTCGCCGTCCCCCTGCCGTGCCGCCGGATCGATGATCACCAGCAGCTGATCGGACGTCGCGAAAGTCGCCACCTCGGTCCTGCCTCGCTTCCTCGGGTAGCATCTTTGTGCAAGAGCCCCTTGCGCTATTGCGCCAGGGGCTTCGTCTATTCCGGGGCATCCGGTCCGACGGTCGTGCGACCAAAGGCGGTCGCGGGTATGCGGCGGTGCACCTTACGCCCACGCCTCCGACCATGGACATGCCCCGCCCGGAAGGGGTGTACGCGCGTGCCCGCACTTGTGCTGCTCGGTGCTCAGTGGGGTGACGAAGGCAAGGGGAAGGCGACCGACCTGCTCGGTGGCTCGGTGGACTATGTAGTGCGATACCAGGGCGGCAACAACGCCGGCCACACGGTCGTCGTCGGCGACCAGAAGTATGCACTCCACCTCCTCCCTTCCGGAATCCTCTCGCCCGGCTGTACGCCGGTCATCGGTAACGGCGTCGTTGTCGACCCGTCGGTCCTGCTCTCCGAGCTGAGCGGTCTGAACGAGCGTGGCGTCGACACGTCCAAGCTCCTGATCAGCGGTAACGCGCACATCATCACGCCGTACAACGTGACCGTCGACAAGGTGACGGAACGCTTCCTCGGCAAGCGCAAGATCGGCACGACCGGCCGCGGCATCGGCCCGACCTACGCGGACAAGATCAACCGCGTGGGCATCCGGGTCCAGGACCTGTACGACGAGTCGATCCTGACCCAGAAGGTCGAGGCGGCGCTCGACGCCAAGAACCAGATCCTCACCAAGCTCTACAACCGCCGCGCGATCGCCGCCGGCCAGGTGGTCGAGGAGCTGCTGGGCTACGCCGAGCAGATCAAGCCGTACGTCGCCGACACCGTCCTGGTCCTCAACCAGGCGCTGGAGGACGACAAGGTGGTCCTCTTCGAGGGCGGTCAGGGCACGCTGCTGGACATCGACCACGGCACGTACCCCTTCGTCACCTCGTCGAACCCGACCGCGGGCGGCGCCTGCACGGGCGCCGGCGTGGGCCCGACGAAGATCAGCCGGGTGATCGGCATCCTCAAGGCGTACACGACCCGTGTCGGCGCCGGCCCGTTCCCGACGGAGCTCCTGGACGAGGACGGCGAGGCGCTGCGCCGCATCGGCGGCGAGCGGGGCGTGACCACCGGCCGCGACCGCCGCTGCGGCTGGTTCGATGCGGTCATCGCCCGCTACGCGACCCGGGTCAACGGCCTGACCGACTTCTTCCTCACCAAGCTGGACGTCCTCACCGGCTGGGAGCAGATCCCGGTCTGCGTGGCCTACGAGATCGACGGCAAGCGGGTCGAGGAACTGCCCTACTCACAGTCCGACTTCCACCACGCGAAGCCGGTCTACGAGACCCTGCCCGGCTGGTCCGAGGACATCACCAAGGCGAAGTCCTTCTCCGACCTGCCGAAGAACGCCCAGAACTACGTCAAGGCGCTGGAGGAGATGTCCGGCGCCCCGATCTCCGCGATCGGCGTGGGCCCGGGCCGGACCGAGACGATCGAGATCAACTCGTTCCTCTAGGCGTCCGTTTCCCGGGATCCGGGATCCGGCGGGACGGCCGGCGCGGGGAGACCCGCCCGGCCGTTCCGCCTTTCACGGGGCGTCCCGCGGCCCGGCCGGACCCGCGAGGCGCCCCCGGTCAGCGACGGCGCCGCAGGGCCAGCGTGGCCCGCTCGGCGTCGGAGTGGCGGGTGAGGGTCGCGGCGGCGCCGGGGCCGTGGACGGTGTAGGCGTACGCGACGGACGCCGACCGGCACGACGGGTCCGAGCGGGTCGGGATCACCTGGGCGCCGGTGGTGGCGATCGTGGTCCGGTGGGCCTCCAGGAGCGCCGCTTCCCACTCGCAGTGCCGCCCGCCGCGCTCGTCGGTGCCGTGGACGGCGAGCATGCTCCGCTCACCGTCGTCGATCCTGATCCGGAGTCCGCCGTCCGCGGTGTACCAGTCGCCGCGCAGGGCGTCCCCCACGAAGGTGGACTCGGGGACCCGCCTCAGGCCGTAGGACGTGCCCCGGCTGTCCCAGGACATCTCCTGGTTCTGGCCGGCGACGAGCCGCATGGTGTCCGGCACCCCGCAGTCGCCCTCGCCGCTGCGGTTCGTCCCGATCTCGCGCATCCGGAACCCGCCGAGCACCAGCTTCTCCTCCGACCGGGACCGCACCGTCGCCACGCCCGCGCAGAGCCTGTCGCGGGAGGCGGCGACGACGGTGGCGCCCGGCCGCCCCGTGCGGGCGCCCCGCACGAAGCTGAGACGCATGCTGAACAGCGGCGCGTCCTCCTCCTCGGTGACGCTCCAGGAGCCGTCGAAGACGTAGTAGCCCGGCGCCCGTTCGGGCGGCCCGTCACCCAGTGCCGACCAGGGCGCCGCCATCAGTGCGGGCAGGACGAAGTATCCGCCGGTCACCACGGACAGCACGGCGAGGACGGGCAGCAGCGTGCCCGCCGCCCGCCGCCCGGCCCGAGCGGTCAGGGACGGCGCGGGCGCCGCCACCACCTGGGGCGGGGCGATACCGGCCTCCGGGACGTCCAGCGGGTCGCGCCGGCTTCCGCTGTCCCGAAGGTCGTCGAGCGAGTCGGGAAGCTCCGGGAACTCCGGGAACTCCTCGAACTCCGGGTGGCCGGGTGACTCCGGGAGGTCCGGGCCGCCGGTTGGCTCGGGGGCCGTCTCCTCGCGGCGCGGGGTGTCCGGCAACGGCTGCGCCGCCACCCGGTCGAGACGGGCCAGCAGCGACGCGGGCAGCCAGGCGCCGGCGGGGGCGCGCCGGGTCAGGGAGATCAGCTCGCGGACCGTCGGCCGGTCGCCCGGCCGCTTGGCCAGGCAGTGCCGGACGAGATCCGCGATCGCCTCCGGCACGCCGGTCAGGTCGGGTTCCTCGTAGGCGATGCGGAACAGCAGCGCGTGCATCCCGCCCTCGCCGCCCCGGCGCTGGAACGGCGAACGGCCGGTGGCCGCGTAGGCCAGGACCCCGCCCAGGCCGAACACGTCGCCGGCCGGGCTGACCCGCTCGCCCCTGACCTGCTCCGGGGACATGAACTCGGGCGTGCCGACGAGGGTCCCGGTACGGGTGAGCGTGGAGTCGGCGGTGCCGTCCAGGGCGTGGGCCAGCCCGAAGTCGATGACCCGCGGCCCGTCGACGGTGAGCAGGATGTTGGACGGCTTGAGGTCGCGGTGGACGAGCCCGGCGCCGTGGATGGCGTCCAGGGCCTGCGCCAGCCGGTGGGCGAGCACGTGCGCGGAGGCGGAGGGCAGCGCTCCGAAGTCGCCGCGCACGACGGCCCGCAGGGTGGGTCCGGGCACGTACTCGGTGGCCACCCAGGGCTGTTCGGCGTCCGTGTCCGCGTCGAGCACCCGGGCCGTCCATGCCCCGCTCACCCGCCGGGCCGCCGCCACCTCCCGTCCGAAGCGCCGCCGGAACTCCGTCTCCTCCCCGTCGGCGTCGGTGCGGATCAGCTTGACGGCGACGGTCTCCGCGTGGGCGCCGGCGCCGGCCTCCCGCGCGAGGTAGACCCGTCCCATGCCGCCGGCGCCGAGGCGGGCGATCAGGCGGTAGGGGCCTATGGACGAGGGGTCGTCGTGGGCCAGGGGCTGCATGGTCCGCGATCATTCCAGACGGCGGCCGGGACCCGGACGGTCCCCGGGGGCCCACGCCCCGGTGGGCGCGGGACGCGGGCCCGGGGACGACGCGAATCCTCAGCTGAACACGATCATCGAGCCCTGGGCCAGCGACCGGGTCGCCGCCGCGTGCAGGCCCAGCCACACGTGCCGTTCGCGGGCGAAGGGGCTGGGGTCGTACGGCGCGGGGACGGCCGGCTCCTCCAGCTCCGTGGGGGCGGCGGGGGGCTCCGGCGCGGCCGGCGGGTTGGCCGGGTCGATGCCGATCGACGGGGCCACGTGCTCCAGCTCGCGCAGCAGGCTCTGCGAGGAGCCCAGCGGGCCGCCGCCGGCCAGGAGTTCGTCGTTGGACAGCGGGTGCGGGAAGTCGACGGGGACGTACGCGCCCGCGTGGTCGTAGTGCCACACCAGGTGGGACTGCTGGGCCGTCGACTCGAACATCTCCAGCAACTGCTCGTAGTCGCCTCCGAGTTCGTCCACCGGGGTCACCGGCAGCCCGCAGACCTGGAGCAGGTAGGCCCGCCGCAGGAAGTGCAGCGCGTCGTAGTCGAAGCCGGCCACCGGGGCGACCTCGCCGGACAGGCCCGGCATGTACTGGTACACCGGCACCGGCGGGAGCCCGGCCGCGGCCAGCGCGTCGTTGTAGTGCGCGAGTTCCTCGGCGAACGGGTTGTCCGGGGTGTGGCACAACACGTCCACGAGCGGTACCAGCCACAGGTCACAGGCCAAAGAGAGCTCCTCGCATCGGCAGGCGCGTGTCTCACGCACGGCAGCGGGTGGTCAGGGAAGGGTAGTCGGTGCGGGGCGGCCACGGCCCCTGTCGTGCGGGTCCCATACCCGGCGCTCACCGTGGAGTCCCCGCGTCCGCGTCATTCCGGCGGCAGCCGTTCCAGCAGGGCCAGCGAGTGGGCGTTGGCGGCGGCGACGATCTCCTGGGCGGCCCGGGCCTCGCGGCGGGCCAGCGCGTCGACGAGTTCGGTGTGCCCGGCCCACAGCCGGCCCCGGACGTCCGGCAGCCGGCGCAGGTGCTGCACCGCGCACACCCACGACTGCACGCGCAGCCGGTGCAGGAAGTCGGCGAGGTAGGGGTTGCCGAACAAGCCGCTCAGCTCGCGCCAGAAGCGCAGGTCGTAGCCGATCAGCACGCCGAGGTCGCCGGCCGCGGCGGCGCGCTGCGCCTCCTCGCCGCGGCGGCGCACGGCGGCGAGCGCCGCGACCGTCCGCGGGCTGTCCATGTCGGCGAAGGCGGGGTGGTCGTGGGTCAGCGCCTGGAACATCCCGTCGGTGACCAGGCCGCGGGCCTCGAGCATGCTGCGGTAGTCGGTGAGGGAGTACTCGGGGACCCGGAAGCCCCGGTGCTGGTCGGCCTCCAGGATGCCCTGCGCGGACAGGTCGACCAGCGCCTCGCGGACCGGCGTCGCCGAGACCCCGTACTGGTCGGCGATCTCCTTGACGGTGAACGCCCGGCCCGGGGCGAGGCGGCCCGCCAGCACCTCGTCGCGCAGCGCGTCCGCGATCTGCTGGCGCAGGGTGCTGCGCGTCACGGAGACGTTGCCGGGCATGGTCGGGGCCTCTCTTCACGCGTAAGGGTGACGTACTCGCACGTACTCGCCATTCTTTACGAGCATGTCACCTTACGCGTTCGGATGGTCCCGGCGGCAGCCGCGGAGTGGCTACTCGGTGTACTCGTCGGCCGTGCCCAGCGCCGTGTCCAGGGCCGCAAGGCCCTCCTTCAGCTCGGCCTCGGTCACGTTGCACGGCGGCACCACGTGGGTGCGGTTCATGTTCACGAAGGGCCACAGGCCGTTCCGCTTGGCGGCGGCCGCGAAGGCGGCCATCGGGGCGTTCGCCTCGCCGGCCGCGTTGTACGGCACCAGCGGCTCGCGGGTCTCCCGGTTCTTCACCAGTTCCAGCGCCCAGAACATGCCCGTGCCGCGGACCTCGCCCACGCTCGGGTGCCGCGCGGCCAGCTCGGCCAGGGCCGGGCCGACCACGCTCTCGCCGAGCCGCCGGGCGTTGTCGACGACGCCCTCCTCGGCCATCACGCCGATCGTGGCGACGGCGGCGGCGCAGGCCAGCGGGTGCCCGGAGTAGGTGAGACCGCCGGGGTAGGGCCGCTTGCCGAAGGTCTCGGCGATCTCCGCGGAGATGGCGACGCCGCCGAGCGGCACGTACCCGGAGTTCACGCCCTTGGCGAAGGTCATCAGGTCCGGCACCACGCCGTACAGGTCGGCGGCGAACCACTCGCCGGTCCGCCCGAACCCGGCCATGACCTCGTCCAGGACGAAGACGATGCCGTACTTGTCGCACAGCTCGCGGACGCCGGCCAGGTAGCCGGGCGGCGGCAGCATGATCCCGGCGGTGCCGGGGACGGTCTCCAGGATGATCGCGGCGATCGTGCCCGGCCCCTCGAAGGCGATCGTCGTCTCGAGGTGCTCCAGGGCCCGCGCGGTCTCCTGCTCCTCCGTCTCCGCGTAGAAGCGGGAGCGGTACAGGAACGGCGCCCAGAAGTGGACGACGCCGGCGCTGCCGCTGTCGGAGGGCCAGCGGCGCGGGTCGCCGGTGACGTTCACCGCCTGCTGGGTGCCGCCGTGGTACGAGCGGTACGCCGAGAGCACCTTCGGGCGGCCCGTGTGCAGCCGGGCCATGCGCAGCGCGTGCTCGACGGCGTCCGCGCCGCCGTTGGTGAAGAAGATCTTGTCCAGGTCGCCGGGGGTCCGCTCGGCGATCAGCCGGGCCGCCTCCGAGCGGGCCTCGATCGCGAAGGCGGGCGCGAAGGTCGTCATCCTCGCCGCCTGCTCCTGTATCGCGGCGACGACCTTGGGGTGCTGGTAGCCGATGTTGGTGTAGACGAGCCCGCTGGTGAAGTCCAGGTACCGCTTGCCGTCGTAGTCCCAGAAGTACGACCCCTCGGCGCCGGCCACGGCGAGCGGGTCGATGAGGTCCTGCGCGGACCAGGAGTGGAAGACGTGCGCGCGGTCCGCGGCCTTCACTGCGGCGCCGGCTTCGGGATCAGGCTGAGGGGTCATGCGGCCGAGGGTAGATGGCCCTGCCACGCTCGCGACATCGGCGTCCTGTTCCCTGGCCGCGTGCTTTTCACGACAGGTTGTCGACGTGCGCCGGGTGGTGCGCCCCGGCGGCCGGGGGCGCCCGGGCGGGCTGTTACCGAACCGTGGACGCAGCCCGGCGCGGCTCCCGGCACGCCCGCACTATTCTCGGTCCGTTGCAGACCTATGGGGGGAAGGCGGCGCGGGGATGGACAAGCTCGGACCGGGGGACCCGCGGCAGATCGGGGCGTACCGGCTGCTGGCGCGGCTGGGCGCGGGCGGCATGGGGCAGGTGTTCCTGGCGCGGTCGGACCGGGGCCGTACCGTCGCGGTGAAACTGATCCGCCGGGAACTGGCCGCGCAGGAGGAGTTCCGGGCCCGGTTCCGGCAGGAGGTGGGCTCCGCGCGACGGGTCGGCGGGTACTGGACCGCGCCGGTGCTGGACGCGGACACCGAGGCGCCGGTGCCGTGGGTGGCCACCGGGTATGTCGCCGGGCCGAGCCTGCAGCAGGTCGTCGGGCACGATCACGGGGCGCTGCCCGAGCGGTCGGTGCGCATCCTCGCGGCCGGGCTCGCGCACGCGCTGAAGGACATCCACGCGGCCGGGATCGTCCACCGCGACCTCAAGCCGTCGAACGTGCTGGTGACGATCGACGGGCCGCGCGTGATCGACTTCGGCATCGCGCGGGCGCTGGAGACGCTGGCCGGGGACGGCCTGACCCGGACCGGTTCGCTGGTGGGCTCGCCCGGGTTCATGGCGCCGGAGCAGGTGCGCGGCGACCGGGTCACGCCCGCCTGCGACGTCTTCTGCCTCGGGTCCGTGCTGGCCTACGCGGCGACCGGCGTGCTGCCCTTCGGCGGCGCGAACAGCGGGGTGCACGCCCTGATGTTCCGCATCGCCCAGGAGGAGCCCGACCTCGCGGGGATGCCGGAGGGCATCGCCGACCTGGTCCGCGAGTGCCTGCGCAAGGACCCCGCCGCCCGCCCCTCACTGGACCGCATCCTGGAGCGGACGGGCGCGGAGGACACGGTCTCCGGCGGCCGCTCCCGCGACCCCTGGCTCCCCGGCGCCCTGGTCGCCCAGCTCGGCCGCCACGCGGTCCGCCTCCTGGAGGTCGAGGACCCGCACTCCGGCCCGGACCCGGACCCCCACGACGCGCGGAACGCGGACACGTCCCCGGCCCCGGGCGGCTCTCCGGGCGCGGGACCGCACTCCCGGCCGGGTGGCCCTGGGGCCGCGGGGGCGTACGCGGGTGCCGTTGGCCCGGCGGGCCCGGCCGGCCTGGTGGGTCCGGACGCGGAGGCGGCCGGGGGCGCACCGGCGAGTCCGGGCGCGCCTGCGTCCGGCGGTGCGCCGGTGGGTCCGGGTGCGGACGGCGCTGGTGGAGCGCAGGGTGCGGGCGCAGGCGCCCCAGCGGGTCCAGGTGGCCCGGCGGGTCCGGCTGGGTCGGCCGGCGGGGTGGGACGGGCGGGCCCGGGTGCCCGGGCAGGCGCGGGTGTCCAGGCGGGTCAGGGCGCCCCGAGCGGGGCGCAGGGCTCGCCGCCGGACGCGGGGGAGTCCGAGGGCCCGGGCGGCGCGGGTCGACAGGCGGTCTCAGGCACCCCGGCAGACGGGGGCGCACAAGCGGTTCCGGGCGCCCCGGGCGCGGGGGACCCGGCGGGACCGGCCGCCCCGGCGGGTCGGGGTGCCCAAGCGGGCTCGGGCACCCCAGCGGGTGCGGGTGCGCAGGCGGGCTCGGGTGACGGTGGCCCGGCGGGGCCTGCCGCCCCGGCGGGTCGGGGTGCCCAGGCCGGCTCGGGCAAGGGCGCCCAAGCAAGCCCGGGTGGCCCGGCCGCAGGTGGCCACGGTGAGGCGCAGGGTCCCGGGGCCGGCGAGGGACCCTGGGCGGGGCCGGGCGCCCCAGCGGGCTCGGTCGAGCACTCGCCCGTCGCTGACGACGCCCCCGCACCCCCGCCGCCGGGCGGGCCCGGCGGCGGAGGCGCAGCGGTCGGGCATCTGCCGACCCTGGTGGCCGGGCAGATCCCGCCGCCCGGGGCGCCCCCCGCGTACGGCTCGCCCGCTCCGTACGGCTACGGCCATCCGCAGCAGGCCCAGCCGCACCCGCAGTCCCCGCCCGCCGGTTACGGCTATCCGCAGTCCCCGTCCGCCGGCTACGGCTACCCGCAGCAGCCGTACACCCCGTACGGCGGGCTCGGTTCCACCCCGCCCTACGGTCCGCCGCCGTTCGCCGAGCGGCCGGAGCGGGAACGCCCGGGCGGGCGGTCCACCGCGCTGCTCGTCGTGATCGCGCTGGTGGTGGCGCTGGGCGCGGGCGGCTCGGTGTACGCGCTGATGAAGCACGGCGGCGACGACACGGCCGGCGGCACGGTCGGCCCCGCGCCGACCGGCGCCACGAGCGCCCCGCCCGCCACCTCCCCGGCGCCCACGCCGACGCCCTCCGCCTCGGCCTCCGCCGCGGCCGCGGACGGCGCCGTTCCCGCCGCCTACCTCGGCACCTGGGAGACCACCATCGACAACGCGAAGGGCGCCAACACCCGCCGGCTGACCATCGAGCAGGGCGAGGTGGGCGACACGGTCCTCACCCTGGTCGCGGACGGCCCCGGCGACGGCGGCGGCACGTACCACTGCGTCTTCGAGGCGACCCTCGCCGAACAACCGGACGGCGCAGGCCCGTTGGAGATCGGTCCGTCCACGGTGACCAGCGGCGAGCCGATGTCGTCCTGCTCCCCGGGCGAGGCCAGCGAGGTCACCCTGCTCCCGGACGGTCGGCTGAAGCGTGCGAAGGCGAGCGGCGGCGAGAGCCTGACGTATACCAAGCAGTGAGCTGAAGTCCCGTCCGCCACAGAGTCGTTGAACGTTCGGCGAACTTCGGCGGACGTGTCCGGTTCCCGCCCCTCCCGGTGCGTACCGTGACCCCACCATCCGACTCCGGTGAGTGGCGGGGGCACCCATGGAGTGGCTGAGCGCGGAGAACGTCGTGGCCGTCGGCACGGCGGTGCTGGGCATCGTCGCGTCCGCCGGCATGGTCTGGTACGAGCGCCGGGTGCCGCGCCGCAAACGAATCGGCTACCGGGTGCAGATGGACAACCCCATAGGCGACGACGTGCGTTCGGGCCGGGCCAACCGCCGGCTCGGCCTCTTCGACGAGGCGCCGGACATGGCCGACGCGACCCTCGTCCTGCTCCGCCTGGAGAACGACGGCTCGCAGGGCATCGACCGCGACGACTACACGGGCCCCGAACGGCACGGTCTGACCGCGGTGTTCACCGACCGCACCGTGCGGGGCGTCTCGGTCACCCAGCCGACCGACACCGACCACCTGATGGACCACTTCACCGCCGAGCGCGGGTTCGGCTACGAGGGCAACACCCTGCGCGTCCCGCGCGTGCCGCTGAACCGGGGAGACCACTTCAAGCTGCTCGTGCTGCTGTCCGGCGGGGACGTGGGCCGGGAGATCCGGGTCGTCGGCGGGATCAGGGACGGCGAGGTCCACCCCAACCGCAGCGCCACACCCGACGACAAACCGCCCCTGTTCAGCCGTGCCTCCCGGTTCATCACCATCATGCTCACGGTGTCCGTGGTGACGCTGGCGGCCATCGTGGTGGCCCGCGACGACACGCCCCCGCCGATCGGCTGCGCCAGGGGCGCGCTGATCGTCGCGGGGTCGACGGCGTTCGCGCCGGTGCTGCGGGAGGTGGCGCGCAAGTACGAGGCGGACTGCGAGGGCGCGGCCGTCACCGTGGACCCGCACGGCTCGACGGCCGGCCTGCGGGAGCTGGAGGCGGCCGGCGCCGAGGCGAAGAAGGGCTCGCCGCCGCTGCTGGCCCTCTCCGACGGGCCGAAGAGCGCCGACATGCCGGAACTGCGGGAGAACCGCGTCGCGCTGTCGGTCTTCGCGCTGGTCGTGAACGACGACGTGGGCCTGAGGAACCTGTCCACGGCCGACGTACGGCGCCTGTACCGGGGCGAGATCCGCGACTGGAGCGAGCTGGGCGGCCGGTCGCTGCCGGTACGGCTGGTCAGCCGGGACGCGGGCTCCGGCACCCGGCAGGTCTTCCAGCGCCGGGTGCTGGGCCGCGGCGAGATCGCCAACTCCTCCGTCGACTGCGTCCACAAGGACGACGCGACGGCCCGGGTGACCCGCTGCGAACTCGACTCCACCGACCAGGTGCTGGCCGAGGTGGCCCGGCTGCCCGGCGCCGTCGGCTACAGCGAGATCAACCTGGCCACCCGGGCCGAGGGCCTCCACGTCCTGGCCCTGGACTCGAACGCCCCTTCCGTGGACGCGATCGAGCACGGCCGCAGCGCCTACCCGTACCGCGAGATCGAGTACGCGTACACCTACGGGCAGCCCCCGGCGGACTCCCTGGCGTCGAGCTTCCTGACCTATCTGGCCAGGGGCAACGGGCAGGACGTCATCCGTACCCACGGCCATGTGCCGTGCTGGACGCCCCAGGGCCTGCGGCTCTGCCGGTGAGGCGCGGCCTACCGCGGCTCCGGCGGCCGCTGGCGGGGCATGTTCGGGCGGGCGCCGTTCGCGGGCGGCAGGGGGTGCCGGCCCGCCGGGGCCACCGCCTCCGCCCGCACGCCGGAGGCCGCCGTCTGGATGCCGAGCGGCGCCGACCCCGTGCGGAACGCCACCATCCAGTCGGCCGTCTCGGTGCGCACCAGGTCCTGCACGTCCTCCGAGAAGCGCCGCAGCACCCCCAGGCACCGCTCGGCGGCCTCGCTGGCCGTGCCCTCGGCGGGCCCCAGCATCTCCCGTACGCACTCCGAGGCCCAGTCGAACTGCAGCGCCTGCAACCGCCGCTGCACGGCCTGCGCGGTGGCCACGTCCCTTATCCACCCGGACGTGACCCCGAAGAACCGGTCGGCGCCGAGGCAGGCCACCGCGAACAGCAGCGCCAGATAGCCCCAGGGCGCGACCCCGCCGACCACCCCGGTCATGTCGAGCAGGGGCAGCGCGGCCCCGAGGACCGTCCCGGTCGCCGCCCCGGCCCGCAGCGCGCGGGCGCCCCGCCGCTTCCACACCCGGTCCTCCAGGTACCAGGCGGCCGTGTGCAGCGCCCCGCGCTCCACCCACCGGTACAGCTCGTCGAGGCGTTCGGCGGGCTCTCCCCAGTCCCCGAGCGGGAAGGTCCGCCCGGTCAGATCGCCCGGCCGCGGTCCGGCCGGACCCTCGTCCCGCCCGTCCTGAGGCGGACCCTCGGGCTGCATCTCCGGCTGACCCACCCGGCACTCCCTACTGAACACGACACCGATCACGGCACTGCGCACCCCCGTCACACGGTGTGACGTCGGATGCCGGTGTGCGGCCACCTTCCTACCGCCCAATGGGTGGCGCGGACGTGGCTTTGCCGGCTTTTCCGCCCGGAAGAGGGCCTTGATCAGGTATAGGGCCGCCGCCGTAATCACTCGAAAGAGTGGCGCGGCGATGGCGGGGCGGACCACGTAGGCTCGTGCACAGCGAACGACGACGCAGTGGACGAGGAACCAGGAGCTGATCGTGATTCCCGGTGGTGGCCAGCCCAACATGCAGCAGCTGCTCCAGCAGGCCCAGAAGATGCAGCAGGACCTCCAGCGGGCCCAGGAGGAACTGGCGAACACGGAGGTCGACGGGCAGGCGGGCGGCGGTCTGGTGCGGGCGACCGTCACCGGCTCCGGCGAGCTGCGGGCGCTGAAGATCGACCCGAAGGCGGTGGACCCCGAGGACACCGACACCCTCGCGGACCTGATCGTGGCGGCCGTCCAGGCGGCGAACGAGAACGCGCAGACCCTGCAGCAGCAGAAGCTGGGCCCGCTGGCCCAGGGCCTCGGCGGCGGCAGCGGCATCCCGGGCCTGCCCTTCTGATCCGGCGCCCGTTCCGGTGCCCGCCACCTGAGCGAAACCTCCGCCGCCTTCCAAGGACGGGCGGCAGCCGACTACCGTACGTACCGAAAGGTCTCCAGGAAGGGCAGTCCGTTGTACGAAGGCGTGGTCCAGGACCTCATCGACGAGCTGGGGCGGCTGCCCGGCGTCGGTCCCAAGAGCGCGCAGCGGATCGCCTTCCACATCCTGCAGGCGGAGCCGGCCGACGTGAAGCGGCTCGCGCAGGCGCTCCTGGAGGTCAAGGCGAAGGTCCGCTTCTGCGCGGTCTGCGGCAACGTGGCGCAGGAGGAGCTGTGCAACATCTGCCGCGACCCGCGCCGCGACCCGTCCGTCATCTGCGTGGTGGAGGAGCCGAAGGACGTCGTCGCGATCGAGCGCACCCGTGAGTTCCGCGGCCGCTACCACGTCCTCGGCGGCGCGATCAGCCCGATCGAGGGCGTCGGCCCCGACGACCTGCGCATCAGGGAACTCCTGGCCCGGCTGGCGGACGGCACGGTCACCGAGCTGATCCTCGCCACCGACCCCAATCTCGAAGGCGAGGCGACGGCCACGTACCTCGCCCGCATGATCAAACCCATGGGCCTGAAGGTCACCCGCCTGGCCAGCGGCCTCCCGGTGGGCGGCGACCTGGAATACGCGGACGAGGTGACTCTCGGCCGCGCCTTCGAGGGGAGACGACTCCTAGATGTCTGACGCCACGCTGCACGACTCGACGCGGAACCCGGACGACTTCTCGGTCCAGATCGCGGACCAGGTCGAGAGCTTCCTGGTCGCCGTCACGGAGGTGGCGAGGGGAGACGAGCCCGGCTCGACCGTTCCCTTCCTCCTTCTGGAGATCTCCCAGCTCCTGCTGGCCGGCGGCCGGCTCGGCGCCCACGAGGACTTCGTCCCCGAGGAGCGCTACGAGCCCGACCTCGGACCCGAGGGGGACGTGGACGAGCTCCGCGAGAACCTGGCCCGGCTGCTGGACCCCGTCGACGTCTACTCCGAGGTCTTCGACCCCTACGAGCCCCGCAAGGCCTCCGTGCCGGCCCGGATCTCCGACGACATCGCCGACATCATGGCCGACCTCCGCCACGGCATGGCCCACTACCGCTCGGGCCGCATCACGGAGGCCCTGTGGTGGTGGCAGTTCTCCTACTTCTCCAACTGGGGCCCCACCGCCTCCGCCGTGCTGCGCGCCCTCCAGTCCGTCCTCATCCACGTCCGCCTCGGCCAGCCCCTCGAGGAGCTCGACGGCCTCGACACCGACCAGGGCATGGGCGACGAGACCCTCGAGTTCGAGGCGGGCCGTGTCATGGCCGAGGAGATCGGCGGCCCCCTCGGCATGGGCCGTCCGGCCACGTAGCCGCCGCACTGTGACGCGGGGCACTTTGCGCGTGCCCGGCTCCCGGCTGGGCAGGTGCCGGTTGCGGGCGTCCGGTGTCTCACCATGCGGGAGCAGGGGGGCGGAAAACGGACGCTCGGTAAACTGAGCCGACACAAACGAACCGAGCGAGGAGCGCACGTGGGCCTTGTCGTGCAGAAGTACGGAGGCTCCTCCGTAGCCGATGCCGAGGGCATCAAGCGCGTCGCCAAGCGGATCGTGGAAGCGAAGAAGAACGGCAACCAGGTGGTTGTCGTCGTTTCCGCGATGGGCGACACGACGGACGAGCTGATCGATCTCGCCGAGCAGGTTTCACCCATGCCTGCCGGCCGGGAGTTCGACATGCTGCTGACCGCCGGTGAGCGCATCTCCATGGCGCTGCTGGCCATGGCGATCAAGAACCTGGGGCACGAGGCCCAGTCGTTCACCGGGAGCCAGGCAGGCGTCATCACCGACTCGGTCCACAACAAAGCCCGGATCATCGACGTCACGCCGGGGCGCATCCGCACCGCGCTGGACGAGGGCAACATCGCCATCGTCGCCGGGTTCCAGGGCGTCAGCCAGGACAAGAAGGACATCACCACGCTCGGCCGCGGCGGGTCCGACACCACGGCGGTGGCCCTGGCGGCCGCCCTCGACGCCGAGGTGTGCGAGATCTACACCGACGTCGACGGCGTGTTCACCGCCGACCCGCGCGTGGTGAAGAAGGCGAAGAAGATCGACTGGATCTCCTTCGAGGACATGCTGGAACTCGCGGCCTCCGGTTCCAAGGTGCTGCTCCACCGCTGTGTGGAGTACGCCCGCCGCTACAACATCCCGATCCACGTCCGGTCCAGCTTCAGCGGACTTCAGGGCACGTGGGTCAGCAGTGAGCCGATTGGGGACCAGAAGGTGGAGCAGGCCATCATCTCGGGCGTCGCGCACGACACCTCCGAGGCCAAGATCACGGTCGTCGGCGTCCCGGACAAGCCGGGCGAGGCCGCGGCGATCTTCCGGACCATCGCGGACGCCCAGATCAACATCGACATGGTCGTGCAGAACGTGTCCGCCGCGTCCACCGGCCTGACGGACATCTCCTTCACCCTGCCGAAGACCGAGGGCCGCAAGGCCATCGACGCCCTGGAGCGCAACAAGGGCGGCATCGGCTTCGACTCCCTGCGCTACGACGACCAGATCGGCAAGATCTCCCTGGTCGGCGCCGGCATGAAGACCAACCCGGGCGTCACCGCCTCGTTCTTCGAGGCGCTGAGCGACGCGGGCGTGAACATCGAGCTGATCTCGACCTCCGAGATCCGTATCTCGGTCGTCACCCGCAAGGACGACGTGCCGGAGGCCGTCCGCGCCGTCCACTCCGCCTTCGGGCTCGACTCCGACACCGACGAGGCCGTCGTCTACGGGGGCACCGGCCGATGACCGGCAAGCCGACGCTCGCGGTCGTGGGGGCGACCGGAGCCGTCGGCGCGGTCATGCTCCAGATCCTGTCCCAGCGCGCGGACGTCTGGGGCGAGATCCGTCTGATCGCCTCCCCCCGCTCGGCCGGCCGCAAGCTGGCCGTGCGCGGGGAGGAGGTCGAGGTGACGGCCCTGACGGAGGACGCCTTCGCCGGGGTCGACGTCGCCATGTTCGACGTGCCCGACGAGGTCGCCGCCGAGTGGGCGCCGGTCGCCGCCGCGCGCGGTGCGGTCGTCGTCGACAACTCCGGCGCCTTCCGGATGGACCCCGACGTGCCGCTCGTCGTGCCCGAGGTCAACGCGCACGCGGTGCGCAACCGGCCGCGCGGGATCGTCGCCAACCCCAACTGCACCACCCTGTCGATGATCGTCGCCCTGGGCGCGCTGAACGCCGAGTTCGGGCTGCGCGAGCTGGTGGTGTCGTCGTACCAGGCGGTGAGCGGCGCCGGGCGGGCCGGCGTGGACGCCCTGCGGGCCCAGTTGTCCCTGGTCGCCGGGACCGAGCTGGGCACGAAGCCCGGTGACGTGCGGCGGGCCGTCGGGGACGACACCGGGCCCTTCCCGGAGCCGGTCGCGCTCAACGTGGTCCCGTGGGCCGGGTCGCTGCGGGAGGACGGCTGGTCCTCGGAGGAGATGAAGGTGCGGGACGAGTCCCGCAAGATCCTCGGGCTGCCCGCGCTGCCGGTCGCCGTCACCTGCGTACGGGTGCCGGTGATCACCACGCACTCCCTCACGGTCCACGCCCGCTTCCAGGGCGAGGTGACCGTCGACGGCGCCCGCGAGATCCTCGCCACCGCGCCCGGCGTGGTGCTGTGCGACGACCCCGCCGCCGGCGAGTTCCCCACCCCCGCCGACGTCGTGGGCACCGATCCCACCTGGGTGGGGCGGGTCCGTCGGGCGTTGGACGACCCGACCGCGCTGGAGCTCTTCGTGTGCGGCGACAACCTGCGCAAGGGCGCCGCGCTCAACACCGCGCAGATCGCCGAGCTGCTGGCGGCGGAGATCACGGGAGATACTGTCGCCCGCGACTAGAACGTTTGTAGTATCCACATAAGGAATGTGGCCGGGAGCATGGTCCAAACCACTTGCTCCGCGCTCCCCGGCGGCAGAGGATTTTCCTCCCCGTCCCCCGCAACCGTGCGGAGGGCGGGGAGCGTCTTTGCAGTGACCCTTGCGAGACGTGGGCGTGGGGATCCGGCGTGGGGACGCCGTGATCCGGGCGGGGGACGCCCGTTCGATTGGGACATAAGGGAAGAGCGGGGCGCATGACGGCTGTTGAGGACCCGTCGGTTGTCGCACATGTGACGTCCGGCACGTACAACCCTTCTGGGGGGAAGCGTGTCCAACTGGCGTGGCAGAGGTACTCGAACTCAATGCGGCCCGCGGCACCGCGGCCCTCCGGCCGCCTCGTGCGGCGCTCCGGCCGCGCTTGGCCGGCGGCATGCCGGTGATCGCGCCCATGCCTGCAGCGCGGCCCACCCGCATCCCCAGTCAGCGTGACGGCTCCGACGACACCGCGGCCGCCGCGCCGGCCGCGGAAACCGCGGCCGCCGGCACCACCGTCGACCACCTCACCGAGACGTACCGGGCGCACTACCGCTCGCTGCTCGGTCTCGCCGCGCTGCTCCTCGACGACACCGCCTCCTGCGAGGACGTCGTCCAGGAGGCGTTCATCCGCGTCCACTCGGCCCGCAAGCGCGTCCGCGACCCCGAGAAGACCCTCGCCTACCTCCGGCAGACGGTCGTCAACCTGTCCCGCTCCGCCCTGCGCCGCCGCATCCTCGGCCTGAAGCTGCTCTCCAAGCCGATGCCGGACATGGCGAGCGCGGAGGAGGGCGCCTACGACCAGCTCGAGCGCCGCGACCTCATCAAGGCGATGAAGGGCCTGCAGCGCCGCCAGCGCGAGGTGCTGGTGCTGCGCTACTTCGCGGACATGACGGAGGCCCAGGTCGCCGAGACGCTCGGGATATCGCTGGGCTCGGTGAAGGCGTACGGCTCCCGGGGCATCGCCGCGCTGCGCGTGTCCATGGAGGCGTCGGCATGAGCGAGCGCACCGAGCACGGCGACGAGGGCGTCCCGCCCGAGGACCGCTCGGCCGAGGACCTCTCGCCCGAGGACCCCGCGCCCGGGAACCTCTCACCCGAGAACCTCTCGCACGAGCGCCACGAACCCTACGCCTGGCACGAGCCGACGGAGGGTCACGAGCAAGAGCACCCGCAATCGCACGCTGGGAACGGAACTGTGAACCACGGCCCCGAAGAGAAGGGCTCACAGAAGCCCGCCACGGGCCTCGACGCGCTCGACGGGCTGGGCTCGGACGAGCAGGCCCTGCGCAGTCTGCTGCACTCGGCGGTCGGCGACATCGAGCCGCGCACCGGCACCCTCGACCACCTGCGCCGGGCGGTACCGGCCCGCCGGGCCCGCAAGCGCCAGGCCGCCGTCGGCATGGCCGCCGCGGCCCTGTTCATCGGCACCGCCATCCCCGCTCTCGTCCATGTCTCGAACTCCGGTGGCACCGACCCCAACACCGCCATGGCGGGCCAGTCCTCCGAGGCGCAGGGCGGGGCGACCCAAGGAAAGGACCCGCAGGCCGGCTCCGGCGGCACCGGCGGCTCCCGCGGCAGCACCCCCGGGCAGGACAAGAGCAACGGCAAGACCGGTGAGCACGGGACGACCGGCGGCGGCAACGGCTCGGGCGGCGCCGCCGACCCGTCCGCCCCCACGGCCTCGGGCGCCGGACTGTGCACGGCGGCCCAGCTGAGCTCCGTCACCGGCAGCGCCGCCGCCCCGGACTCGACGGGCGTGGTCTACGGCACCTTCCGCGTCACCAACACCTCGGGCGCCGCCTGCACCGTGACCGGCGGGGTCGTGGTCAGCGCGACGGCGCAGGGCGCGGCCGACCAGGCCAAGATCGGGGTCGTCCGGCACGTGGCCGGGGACGCGGCGGCCGCGCTGCCCGACCCCTCCCTCGACGTCCCCAAGCTGGTCCTGCAGCCCGGTGCGGCCTACGAGGAGCGGTTCGCCTTCGTGCCCTCCGAGACCTGCCCCACCGGCGGCGGCTCCACCCCCACCGGCGGCTCCGACGGCGGGGTGGACCCCTCGCCCGACCCGTCGCCCTCGCAGGACGCGAGCGCCGGCGGCGGCACGGACACGGGCGGCACCTCGGGCACCACCACCCAGCTCGTCACCGAGGAGGGCACGGCCGACGGCAGCGTCCTCGTCGGCTACACCGGCGAGACGGGCTCCCCGTCGGCCTCCGCGACCGTGCCCAACGCGTGCGCGGGCACGGTGTACTACACCGGGGTGCTGGCCGCGTCGTAGCCCCGGGGCGGGCGGCGGCCGCAGGGGAGGCCGCCCGCGAGCGCGGCGTCTCAGACGGCGGTGGAAGCGGAGGCCTTCCCCCGCTCCTCGCCCTCGCGTTCCTGCTCCTGCTCGGGCAGCAGGCCGAGCGCCGCGTCCCGCTGGAACTCCACCTCGCGGCGCAGCAGCCGGAACCACATGAAGACCACGAAGCCGGCGAAGACGAACCACTCCCCGGTGTAGCCGAGGTTCTGGAAGGCCTTCAGGTCGAGACCGGTGCCGGCGGGCGCGGTCGCGGGCACGGCCTTCATCCCGGCGTCGGCCCGGTCGAGGGTGACCCAGGCGTCGTACAGCCGGTCCGGCACCAGGTTGACCAGCGTGGCCGAGCTGATCGCCGCCGTCTGCCCGGCGGGCAGCCCGCCCTCGGCGCCGGCGCCGTTGCTCCCCGGCGTCTCGGAGGCCTGCAGCGCACCGGTCACGGTGACCTCGCCGGACGGTGCGCCGGGCGCCTCGGCCGCGTTCGCGGCGCCGGGCAGCCAGCCCCGCACCACCGGCAGGGACCGGCCGGAGTCGGTGCGCAGCAGCGTCAGCACGTAGAAGCCGTTCCTGCCGTCCAGCTCCCGGCCGGGCACGAGGAGCTGCTTGCCGTACCGGCCGCTCGCGGTGACCCGCCGTCCCGAGGTGCTCTTGTCGACGGGCAGCATCGTGTCCAGGGGCCGGGCCGTCTCGTGCCCGTCCGACGCGGCCTGCTCGGTGGCGGCGCGGTGGTCCTGCACCCGCCCCTCGAACCGGCTCAGCTGCCAGGTCCCCATGAAGACGCAGAACGGGATGGCGAGCAGCACGAAGACGTTGATGCCCCACCAGCGGGGAGTCAGCAGAAACCGGTACACGCCCACAACGGTACGGGGCGGGGGCGACCGGCCCGTGCCGGGGTCGGCCGGCCGCGGGAGTGGACCTGCGTACGCACTTGTGCCCGTATGCGTGTGCGGACCGCGTGGGCGCGATCGGGAAGTTGTCCACAGGCTGGGGGCACCGTCAGCGGATTGTCGGTCGGGCCAGGCACTATGGGCGCATGACTGGGGCGATGAGTGAGAGCAGGACGCCGGACACACCGGACATGCCGGACTGGGAGAAGCGCTTCCGGGCGCCGCGGGTCTCGCTGCCCGACTGGGCCGAGGACGCGCCGGACCGCGCCCTGTTCGTGTCGAACGCGACGGGCACCTACGAGCTGTACGCCTGGGACCGGGCGACGGGCGGGCAGCGGCAGGCAACGGACCGGCCGAACGGCACGACGGACGGCGTGCTCGCCCCGGACGGCGAGTGGATCTGGTGGTTCGACGACAAGGACGGCGACGAGTTCGGCGTCTGGCGCCGCCAGCCGTTCACGGGCGGCGCGGACGAGACGGCCGTCCCCGGCCTCGACCCCTCCTACCCGGCCGGTCTGGCCCTCGCCCGGGACGGCCGCACGGCGGTGGTCGGCCGCTCCACGGACGACGAGGGCACGACCATCCACCTCGCCCGCCAGGGCGAGCCCACGGTGGAGATCTACCGCCACCGCGAGTCGGCCGGCGTCGGCGACCTCTCCCACGACGGCACCCTGATCGCCATCGAGCACACCGAGCACGGCGACGCGATGCACGCGGCCCTGCGCGTGCTGCGCCCGGACGGCACGACGGTCGCCGAGCTGGACGACACCAAGGGCGGCACCGAGGAGCTGGGCCTGGAGGTGCTGGGCTTCGCCCCCGTGGACGGCGACACCCGGCTGCTCATCGGCCACCAGCGCCGGGGCCGCTGGGAGCCCCTGGTGTGGGACGTGGCGGCGGGCACGGAGACGGACCTCTCCTTCGACCTGCCCGGCGACGTGAGCGCCGAGTGGTACCCGGACGGCGCCGCCCTGCTCGTCGTCCACGGCTACGAGGCCCGCAGCGAGCTGTTCCGCTACGACCTGGCCGCCGGCGAGCTGACCCGCATCCCCACCCCGCCCGGCACGGTCTCCGGGGCCACGGCCCGGCCCGACGGCGACGTGGAGTTCCTGTGGTCGTCGGCCGCCGAGCCGCCCGCGGTGCGCTCCACCTCCGGCCGCGTCGTCCTGGACCCGCCCGGCATGAAGTGCCCGCCGTCGGTGCCGGTGGAGGACGCCTGGGTGGAGGGCCCCGGCGGCCGCATCCACGCCCTGATCCAGAAGCCGGCCGGCGCGACCGGCCCGCTCCCCACGGTCTTCGACCTGCACGGCGGCCCGACCTGGCACGACAGCGACTCCTTCGCCGCCGGCCCGGCCGCCTGGGTGGACCAGGGATACGCGGTGATCCGCGTCAACTACCGCGGCTCCACCGGGTACGGCCGCGCCTGGACGGACGCCCTGAAGCACCGGGTCGGCCTGATCGAGCTGGAGGACGTGGCCGCCGTGCGCGACTGGGCGGTCTCCTCCGGCCTCGCCGACCCGGACCGCCTGGTCCTCACCGGCGGCTCCTGGGGCGGCTACCTCACCCTCCTCGGCCTCGGCACCCAGCCGGAGGCGTGGGCGGTGGGCATCGCGGTGGTGCCGGTCGCGGACTACGTCACGGCGTACCACGACGAGATGGAAGCCCTGAAGGCCATGGACCGCACCCTGCTGGGCGGCACCCCGGAGGAGGTCCCGGACCGCTTCGAGGCGTCCTCCCCGCTGACCTACGTCGACCAGGTCAAGGCCCCGGTGTACATCTCGGCGGGCGTCAACGACCCCCGCTGCCCCATCCGCCAGATCGACAACTACGTCCAGCGCCTCCAGGCCCGCGACGCCCCCCACGAGGTCTACCGCTACGACGCGGGCCACGGCTCCCTGGTGGTGGACGAACGGATCAAGCAGGTCTCCCTGGAGCTCGCTTACGCCAACCGCCATTTGAACAGGGCGTAACCGCCCCCGTCCGAGGGCTCGGCCGGTATCGAGGGTCCAGGGGGCGGAGCCCCCTGGACCCTCACCCCAACTCCGCCAGCCCCCGGCGAGTGGCGGCCACGACCACCCGGTCACCAGCCCCGAGCACGTAGTCAGGCCCCACGTCCCCCCGCCCCTCCACCGCCAGCACCCGCCAGGCCCCGCCCCGGAACGCCGAGCCCACAGCCCGCCCCTCCAGCTCCGCGTGCCCGCCCACCGACACCGAAGCGAACAGCAGCACCCTCCGCTCGACCGGCAGCGCCCCCAGCACCTGCCGCCCCAGCATCGCCCCCGCGAACGCGGGCGCCGAGAGGTGCGAGACACTCCGGCTCCGCGTAGGCGCCCCGGGATGCGCGGCCCGCAGCGTCCGGTAGACCGCCGTCGCGAAGTCGTCGTCGTACAGCCGCAGCACCACCCGCAGATCCGGCCGCACCGACCGGGCGTACAGCGCGGCCTCCAGATTGGTCGTGTCCGCGCTGGTCACCGCGAGCAGCGCATACGCGCGGTGGATCTTGGCGGCCTCCAGCACCCCCTCCTGCGTCACGTCGCCCAGCACCACCGGCACCCGCAGCCGCCGGGCCGTCGCCAGCCCCCGCGCCTCCGGGTCCGCCTCGACGCACACCACCGGGACGTTCAGCTCCCGCAGCCGGGTCAGCACCCGGGTGCCGATCTTCCCCAGCCCCAGCAGCACCACATGCCCCCCGAGCCCGCGCGGCGGCTTCCGCAGCGCGGAGGCGCTCCGGAAGGTGCCCAGCGCCTCCAGCACGGCAGCCAGCAGCACCGGCAGAAGCAGCAGCCCGACGAGCCCCGACAGCAGTTGCAGCACCTGCCGCCCGAGCGACTGCCCGATCGCGGGATCGTCGATGGCGAACAGGTCGAGCAGCGTCAGATAGAACGCCGGCAGGGCGCCGATGTCGGTGACCACCCACAGCGCGACGGCGAGCGCCACCACACACGCCACCAGACCGGCCAGCGACCACCGCAGCCGCCGCGAGAAGAGGGAGGCGAGCGGCGGTACGACCCCGGCCGCCACCCCGCCACCGCGTCCCGCCGCGTCCGGCACCGCTCCGCCCACGGCCGACACCTGCTCCAGCACCAGGGCCGGCCGCCCGCGGGCGAGCCGCACCTCGTCGTCGTCGGGCAGCAACCGGGGCTCCTGCTCCCCGCCGTGCTCCCCGCCGGCCCGGCCCGTTCCACCGGGCCCGCCGCCGTTGGCGGAAAGCAGCGCCAGTGTGCACAGGCCCTGGTCGGGGGGTTGCCCGTCCCGGGCCGGCGGCCGCTCGACGGACCGCAGCAGCAGCCCGCCGGCCTGGACGACCTTGGTGGTGCCGGCGACGGCGGCCGCGGCCAGCGCGGGCGCGGCGGTGTCGGCGTCGGACAGCACGGTCGTGGAGGCGTCCGGCCCGCCGTCGGGTCCCTCGCCCGAGGCCAGCGTCGCCGCCTGGTCGAGCAGTTCCTCGATGTGCTGGCCCAGCCTGCGGTTGTACAGCCGCAGGACGAGCCGGAGTCGGGGGTTGAGCCGGCGGGCGGTCAGCGCGGCCCTGATGTTGGTCTCGTCGTCGTCGTACACGAGCGCCAGCGCGGTCGCCCGCTCCACCCCGGCCTCGGCGAGCACGGCCTCGGTGACGTCGACGGCCTCCAGCACCCGCACGCCGTCCGCGTTCTGCGTACCCGCGCCGGCCCCTGCGGAGCCGGCGCCGCCGGCCCGTCCGACGGCGGCGCTGACCATCCGGTCGAGCAGCGCGGCCGAGGCGGCGCGCGCCCGCCCGACCACCGGGGGCCGGACCAGGCGCTCGTTGGGCGGCACGACGAGGGTGACCTGCTCACCGTGGAAGGTGCGCAAC
This sequence comes from Streptomyces sp. NPDC038135, assembly GCF_055601245.1. Classification (NCBI taxonomy): domain Bacteria; kingdom Bacillati; phylum Actinomycetota; class Actinomycetes; order Kitasatosporales; family Streptomycetaceae; genus Streptomyces; species Streptomyces sp. NPDC038135. Next base: position 590,675 of record NZ_JBVJXS010000003.1, read on the forward strand.
TCGGCGGTCAGGCGGTGCGCGAGCGCGTCGTCGCCGCACACCACCATCGTCGCCGTCCCGGCGCCGGGCCCACCCTGAATCGGAACGCTCGCCACGAGGGAGAAGACTGCCCCAAGCCGATAGGTGGTTCCAGCAACCAGATGAACCGGGTCAGCCCAGGCACACCACGAGCAGGCAGAGCTGGTGCTGGGAGGGCGAGGTGGCCGCGGGCGACGGACTCGTCTGCGTCGTTCCCGAGGCGGTGCTCCCGCCGTTGACGGGCGTCGAGGTGGCCGGCGCCTGCGCCGTCGTGCCGGTGCTCCCGGAAGCGGACCCGGAACCAGACCCGGACTCAGTTCCGGACCCGGACCCGGACCCGGACACCGAGCCGACGGTCTGCGTCACGGCCCGGGTGACCGCCGGAAGCGGGGAGGCGACGGCGTCCGGACGGCTGTCGGACGCGGTGGTGGGCGCCCCGGCGGCCATGGCGTGCCGGCCCTGCCCGTCGGACGCGGAGTGCCGGGCGCCGGCGTGCGCGGGGGCCGCCGGGGTGTGCGCCGGGGGAGTGGCCCGGTGACGGCCGGTGGGCGGTGTCGCGTCGGGCCGGGACTCGGCGGAGGTCTGCCGCTCCGCGACGCCCATGCTGTGGGCGTCGGCCGCCGAGGCCGCCTGGGCCCGGTCGCCGGACTGCCGGTCCAGGGAGGCCAGCGTGAGCCCGCCGCCGACGATCGCGAAGGCGGTGGCGACCGCCGCCCGGCGCTTGTTCTTCTTCCAGCGCACGAGCTGCCGCCGCCGGGCCGCCCGCCCCTGCGAAGCGGCCGGACGGACCGCGACCTCGCCGGACGGCTGGAACCGGGGCGCGCCGTCCGCGGCGGCCGGTGCGGGCTCCTCGTCGGCGTCGACGGGGCCGTCGTCGTACCAGTCACCGGTGCCGAACGCGTCGAACGGATGCGTCTCCGCCCCCGCCATGGACACGGCCGGAGTCGTCCGGGGCGCGCTCACGGCCGCCGGCGGAGCGATGTCGGGGGCGTAGGCGCCGCACCCGGGACACACCAGTGCGCCGTTCAGATGCCGACGGCACGAGGAGCAGTAGTCCATTCACGGTCTTCCTGAGTCGGCGGCGCCTGCGGCCACGGTCGGGGCCAGTTCACGTACGTACGGGAGATCGAGCGGCAACGGTAACGAGGCGTTCCGCAGACTGTGTGCGGTCTGTGTGGCGCTCCTGCACACATTTCCTGCGGATCCGTGACCGGCTCCGGATCACCGGTTCTCACGCCCCGCCCACCTGGAGTGACCCAGGTCACAACCGTTGCTGTCACATCTCCCCGGCCCGTTCCGTCAAGGAGGTGTAGCCAACAGCAACCGCACAGGAGGACGTCATGGACGCTCGTTTGAACCTCTTCGAGAACCCGGTCGCCGGCAAGTTCTTCCGTTACATCAACTCCGCCGGGAAGGTCCTGTCGGACTCGACGCTGCCGCTCGCGACGCAGGAACTGGTGAAGCTGCGCGCCAGCCAGATCAACGGCTGCGGTTTCTGCACCGACATGCACAGCAAGGACGCCGCGCATGCCGGTGAGACCGCGATCCGCCTCAACCTGGTCGCCGCCTGGAGGGAGGCGAAGGTCTTCACCGACGCCGAGCGCGCCGCGCTGGAACTGGTCGAGCAGGGCACCCGCATCGCCGACGCGGCCGGCGGCGTCAGCGACGAGGCCTGGGCCGACGCCGCCAAGCACTACGACGAGGAGCAGCTCGGCGCCCTGGTCTGCCTGATCGCCCTGATCAACGCCTACAACCGCATGAACGTCATCGTCCAGCAGCCGGCCGGTGACTACGAGCCGGGGATGTTCGGCTGAGGAGACACCGACGGCGCCCGCGCGCACCCGGCCCGCGGGCTCAGCACGCCTCGCCCAGGAAGGCCCCGGTGCGGCAGTCGCGGCAGTGACCCGGGGCCGGGGCGCGGAAGGCGCGGTCGCAGCCGTCGCAGTTCTGGAGCGGCAGGGTGGCCGGGCGGGCCGCGGGGTGCGACGGCTCGGGCGGGGCGCACAGCGGTGTCTCGCGGAGGCGGAAGGCGAGGATGTGGGCCGGGCGGGCCCGCAGACTGCCGGGGAGCCCTGCCGTGAGCAGCGCGGTGATCTGCGCGGAGTCCAGCCCCGCCGCCAGCCTCCGAGCCGTCCGGCAGCTCGAGGAGCGTCAGCGAGCCGCCCATCGCGTCGTGGGCCCCCTGGTCGAACGGCAGCACCTGCAGCGTGATGTGCGGTTCCGCCGCGGTCCGGAGCAGTCGCCTCAGTTGCTCACGCATCACGTCACGGCCCCCGACCGGACGCCTCAGCACCGCCTCGTCCAGGACGACCCACAACCGGGGCCGGTCGGCCGCCCTCCGCCCCGGAGGGCGAGTCGGGCCGCGGCCTGCTCCTCGTGGACGCCCTGGCAGCACGCTCGGGCTGGACGCCCCGGCACCCCGTGGGCAGGACGGTCTGGGCGGAGGTCGGGGTGCCGGCCGGTGCGGGGGATGCCGCTCGCGCCCGCGTGGGGCGATGATGGCGGCCATGGCGTTGTCGACGGCGTTCACGAAGTTGTTCGGGGTACGGCACCCGGTCGCGCTGGCGCCCATGGGCGGCTCCGCCGGGGGCGCGCTGACGGCGGCGGTCTCGCGGGGCGGTGGGTTCGGGCTGCTCGGCTCCGGCGACGGCGACCCGGACTGGCTGGCCCGCGAGGTGCCCCTGATCCGGCGGGGCACCGCGCAGCCCTGGGGTGTCGGCCTGCTGACCTGGCAGATCGACGCCCGTGCGGTCGAACGGGTACTCGAGCACCGGCCCAGGGCGGTGATGTTCTCGTTCGGGGACCCGAGCCCGTACGCCGAATCCGTCCGCCGGGCAGGCGCCGCGCTCATCGTGCAGGTCACCGACATGGAGGAGGCCCGGCAGGCGGTGGACCTGGGCGCCGACGTCATCGTGGCCCAGGGCACCGAGGGCGGCGGGCACGGGGCCCGGCACGGGCGCTCCACCCTGCCGTTCGTGCCGCTGGTGGTGGACCTGGCGGCGCCGGTGCCGGTGCTGGCGGCGGGCGGGATCGCCGACGGCCGCGGCCTGGCGGCCGTCCTGGCCCTCGGGGCCGCCGGGGCGCTGATCGGCACCCGCTTCCAGGCCACGGCCGAGGCGCTGGTCCACCCCTCGGTCTCCGCCGCGCTCGTCGACGGACGCGGGGAGGACACGGAGCGCAGCCGGGTACTGGACATCGTCCGTGGCTCCCGCTGGCCCTCCCGGTACACCGCCCGCACCCTGGGGCACCCGTATCTGGACCGGTGGCGCGACCGGGAGCAGGAGCTCGAAGCGGACGCGCGGGCCCGGCAGGACTACCAGGACGACGTGGCGCGGGGCGCGGTGCCGGCGCTGCCGGTGTGGGCGGGCGAGGCCGTCGACCTCGTCACCGGCCTGCCCCCCGCGGCCGGCCTGGTGGGCGCCCTGGCCGACGGCGCCGAGGAGGCGCTGCGCCGGGCGGGCAGATGCTGACCACGGCACGGGTGCTCCGGTGTGCGCCCCGGCGTGTCCCTACGATGTACCGCCCATGACCTGGGGACGGCGGAAGGGAGACGGGGCGTGACGGCAGACCGGCGGCGTTCCCGGCGCGGGCAGGGCGAGCTGGAGGCGCAGGTCCTGTCGGCGCTGCGGGAGGCGGGCGGACCCGCGACGGCCGGCTGGGTGCAGGAGCGCCTGGGCGGCGACCTCGCCTACACGACGGTGGTCACGATCCTCACCCGGCTGCTGGCCAAGGGCGCGGTCACCCGGGAGCGGGCGGGCCGGTCCTTCGCCTGGACGCCGGTGTCGGACGAGGCGGACCTGGCCGCGCGGAAGATGCGCAAGGTGCTGGACGCCGGCGGCGACCGGCAGGCCGTACTGGCCAGCTTCGTCACCGGTCTCGGCCCCGAGGACGGGCGACTGCTGCGCGAACTGCTGGGCGAGGACCTGCTGGGAGAGGACCCGCCGTGAGAAGACCCGCCGGGAGTGGACCTGCCGGGAGAAGACCTGCCGGGAGAAGACCTGCCGGCGGACGACTGAGGCCCGATGGCGATCCTCTGATGGAGATCACGGGGGCCTGATGGGACTTTTCGTCTTCCTGCCGCTGGTGCTGCCGTTGACGGCGTGGCCGGTCGCGCGCCTGGCCGAACAGCACCTGCATCCCCGTGCCGCCACGCGGCTGCTGGCGGCCGTGGCGGCGGTGATGGCGGTGTGCAGCACCGTCTGCCTCGCCCTGGTGATGGTGGTCGGCACCGCCCAGCTCCCCGGCAACCCGCTGCCCGACGCCTGGTCCGACCCCGAGGTGCGCGCCGCCGTGCCGTACGACGAGATCGCCGGCAAGGCGGCCATCCCGGCTCTGTGCGCGGTGGTCGCGGCCTGCGGCCGGACCCTGTGGCGCCACGCCCGCACCCGGCGTCGCGCGCACCGGGCCCTGGCCGGCCTCCGGCGCGCCCAGGTGGCCGTACTGCGTGACGAGGCGGCGTACGCGTACGCGCTGCCCGGCGGACGCGGACGAAGGGACCGCGTGGTCGTGACCACCGCCCTGCTGGAGCGGCTTCGGCGGCCCGGTGAACGCAGGGCCCTGTTCGCCCACGAGCGCGCCCACCTCGCCGCCCGGCACCACCGCCTGCTCCTCGCCGTCCACTTGGCGGCGTGCGCCAACCCGTTCCTGCGCCCGCTGCGCACGGCGGTGTCGTACACGGCGGAACGGTGGGCGGACGAGGAGGCGGCCCGCGTGGTCGGCAGCCGCCGGACGGTGGCCCGCGCCATCGGCCGGGCGGCCCTGTCCGCCCACCGCGCCCCGGCCGCGACGCTGCCGTGCCTCGCCGCGCCCGGACCGGTCCCGCGCCGGGTGGCGGCGCTGCTCGCGCCCGCCCCGTCGGGCCGCCCCTGGCCGCCGGTGTTCACCTCGGTGGGCCTGGCGGCCTGGGGCGCGGCGGTGGGCACGGCCGTGTCCGCGCTGTCGTCGGCGAACTCGGCCATGACGATGTACCTCGTCCTGAAGGCGGCGACGCCCCTTTGAGGACCGTGCGCCGCCGCCGTCAGGGCCTGACCGTCAGAGGTCGAACTCGTGCGGCGGCAGGTCGAGCGCGTAGCACGCCTCGCGGACGACGGCCTGCTCGTCCTTGTCGAAGTCGCCGTCGGCGCCGCCGATGACGATGCCGATCTGGATCACCGCACGGGCCTCCGCCGGCTTCTTCTTCGCCTTGGCGATCTCCTGCATCACGCTGACCTTGCCGAAGGCGAAGTCGGCGGTGAGCTTGTTCAGGTTCTCCTCGAAGCGCCGGCGCAGATCGTCGGCGGGGAAGTTCTGCAGTACCTCGTTGGTACCGATGAGCTGGGCCACGCGCTGCCGCTCGGAGGGATCGACGGTCCCGTCGGCAGCCGCGACCAGCGCGCACATGGCCATGCTCGCGTCTCGGAAGGCGCCGCTCTTGAGGTCGTTCTTCTTCGCCACCAACTGGTTCTGCATCTGAGACGCGGACTCCTTGAGGCGGTCCCACAGGGCCATGCCAACCAACTCCACATGCGATAGACGGCGTTGCGGCCACCAGAAGGGGCGACCGCATCTTCTACAGCAACGTAGAAACCAGCGCCGGGGTTCCACCTCCGGCCGGCAGGTCGGACTTCCCGACCACTCGGAGCGCGCCGCAGGACCGTACGGGCCGCGCGGGTGGCGCCGCCGTGCGCCTGCCTCGCGGTGTCGTGGTCCGCCGACGCGATGTCGCGGCCCGAGGCGAGTGACCTCTTCACAACCGAAACCCCCTCCTCATTTGTCACAGTCATGCCATACGCTGCCTCCAGCAGCCGCGCCCCGCGCGTCACCGCCGTCCGGCGGTCACGTCCGGGTGCCGCGCGGCGCACTCATCTCCCCGGTCCTGCACCGGGTCTCCTCGTGGGGGTAACAGCACTGTGCGTAGGCGCAGCATCTCGACCGCGACGGCGCTCGCGGTCCTCTTCGGCTCGGCGGCGCTGAGCGCCGGCGTGGCCGGCACCGCCTCGGCCGCCTCGGCCGCCCGGGTCACCACGCCCGGCGGCCTCGCGGTGGACGGCGCGGTGAAGCGGGTGTTCGTCGGCGACGCCGCCAAGGACACCGTCGTGGCCGCCGACTACTCCGGCGCCGTCCTCGGTTCGGTCGGCGGTGTCACCGGCGTCAGCGACCTCGTCGTCTCGGACGACGGCTCGACCGTGTACGCGGCCGCGCCGCAGATCCACGAGATCTGGGCCATCGACGCGACCACCCTGGACGTCAAGGCCCGCTACACCGTCTCCACCAACTACGGCCCGCGCCACGTCGCGTTCAGCGGCGGCAAGGTGTGGTTCTCCTACGGCGACCAGTGGGACGGCGACATCGGCTCCGTCGACCCGGCCGTGGACCCGGCGACCGGCGCCGACCCGGTGGCCATGGCGCAGTTCCCGACCGAGGGCACCTCGGTCGGCGTCTGGGGGCAGGCGCTGCTGGACACCGACCCGACCCAGCCGGGCGTCCTCGCCGTCGGCGAGACCGGGCTCTCCTCGGACTCGATGGCCGTGCTCGACGTCTCCGGCGCCAAGCCCGCCGTGGTCGCCTGGCACAACGGCGACTACTCCCTGAACAACGGCATCGGCGACATCGACGTGGTGCCCGGCGGCAAGCAGGTGCTGGTCAACGGCCGGGACCGGGACGCCTACGCGAACGGCACGTTCAAGGCCGCCGGCTCCTACCCCGGCGGCCAGTTCGCCGACATCGCCTCCAACGGCCTCGTCGCCCAGGCGAGCGGCACCAAGATCCTCACGTACCAGCCGAACGCCACCCTGCCGCTGCACACCTACGACCAGGGCAGCACCTCCCGCCCGGCCGACCTCGCCTGGGCGCCGGACGACTCCCGGGTCTTCGCGCTGGTCGGCACCGGCAGCGAGAGCGACGGCTACACCCTCAAGGTCCTCACCGACCCGGGGCTGAACAGCCCGGCCCTGACGGTCAAGGCGCCGGCCACCGCGACCCGCGGCAAGTCGCTCACCGTCACCGGCCGGCTGACCGCGTCGGTGCCGCTGCCGGCCGGCGTGAAGCTCCAGGCCACCCGCACCGACCTGGAGTCCCCGAGCGGCAAGGCGCTGCCCGACGTCACGGTGAAGTCGGACGGCACGTACTCCTTCTCCGACACCCCGCCCGCCGGCGGCACGGTCACCTACAAGGTCAGGTACGCGGGCGACGCCACGCACTCCGCGGTCTCCGCGACCGGCAAGGTCTCCGTCTCCCGCGCCTCGACCTCGCTGAGCCTGAACAACAACGGCAAGGTGTACTCCTACGGCGCCGACGTGAAGTTCACGGCGCACCTCGGCACGACGTACAAGAACCGCACGGTCGAGATCTGGGCCAACCCCTACGGCGGCGACAAGCCCAACAAGCTGCTCAAGAGCGGCACGGTCGACTCGCACGGCAACATCTCCGCCACGGTCGACATGACCCGCGACACCGACGTCACCGCGGTCTTCAAGGGCGACGCCCGCTACAAGCCGAAGACGGTCAAGTCCACGGGCTTCGCCAAGGTGAAGAACTCCAGCGTGATGTCGAAGTACTACAAGAAGGCCAAGATCGGCACGACGACGTACTACTGGTTCCACAAGAACACCGCTCCGGTGATCACCACGACCATGTCGTACTACTCGGGCCGCAAGGAGCGCCTCGACCTCCAGGTCTACTACCAGGGCAAGTGGTACGCCACGGACGGCAGTTCGGAGTACTTCAAGCTCGCCTCCAACGGCAAGTGCGCCGTGAACCTGGGCGCCCCCGGCCAGTCCGGCATCAAGGCCCGCGTCCGCGCGTCCTACATCAACGGCTCCTCGGGCGACACCGTCAACACGACGACGTACGGCTCGTGGAAGTACCTGTACTTCTCCAGCTGACCCGAGGGTGACCCAGCGGCACCGGCAGAGCCTCTGCCGGTGCCGCCGGCATGTCGGTGCGCAGGGCCGCCCCTTCGCGCGGCCCACCGCCCTGGGCGGAGCCGCCCACCAGCACGCATTCGGACTGGCAGGCCAGCCTCCCGCTCGCAGCCGTCGCAGCCGTCGCAGCCGTCGTCACTGTCGCGCGGCATACCGGGTACCCGTCCACCCATGCTGGCCCTCGTGTACCGGTCCTTCGACACGGCGACGACCGTGTGGGCGTTCGTGGCGTCGCTTCTGGTGGTGCTGGCCGTGGGCTGGTACGTCCGGCGCCGCAGATAGGCGCGACCTGCCGGTGGCCGAAGCCATCGAGGCCTGTCTCAGCCGGCGAGCCGCCCGCAAACCTCGGCAGCCAGCTCGTCAACGGCATCGAGCACGCTGAACAGCGCATCCGGGCCCGTGCCGAGCGCGGCGAACAGACCGTGGGCCCGCCCGGAGAAGTCCCGAGGCGCACCCGGGAGTTCCCCCGCGGCCTGAACAGCACCCTTCTCGTTCACCACCCAGCAGCCCGCGTGAGCATGCAGGCCGTGGACGAGAAGCCCCACCGCGCGGAACAGGCAGCCGGCGACATGGAAGGTGTCGCCGCGCATCGCTCCCTTGCGGGCGTTGGCCAGGATGAAGGGAGCCTCCCACCGCGCGTTGGCGATCAGCGCCTCGCGCAGCGGCTCCGGATAGCGCCGGGTCTCCTGCTGCAGGGCCCGCAACCGACCGCTGTCATCGACGAGAACCCGGCCGAGGGCCAGCTCCCCGGCATACGCGTGGGAGTACACCCCGAGCGGATGCCCGGCCTGTACCCCGACCTCTAAGCGCCCCTCCCGGCACTCCTCCCAGATCCGGCGAACGCGGTCCAGGTCGCGGTAGATCCAGTCGACACGGCACCCGTCGACGGTCAGCCAGGACCCACCGTCCACCCACGGCCCCCACCCGCCCGGCTCCGTCACCTCGACCCGCTCACCGGTCAGTTCGAACGCGAGCCGGCGCAGGGCGGCCGTGTCCAGCGGGGGCCGGTAGTACACCCCGAGATCGAAGTCGGAGTCGGGACGATGCGTCCCCCTGGCCCGACTGCCGCCCAGACACACACCGACCACTCCACCGACGCCGGCCAGCCGACCAGCGATCTCCATCAGGCGCTCCACGCACCAGAGTGTGCAGAACCGGCCGACTCACAGCGACCAATTTCTCCGCCGCCCTTGGCGGCTGGGCGCCGCCGAGGTGGGCGCCGCCGAGGTGGGCGACGTCGAGGTGGGCGACGTCGAGGAGCAGGCGTCTCAATTGCGCGGACTGCGTCGCTACGAGCGCAGCGCCCAGCGGTCGTACCTCCCCGCCTTCACGCTTGGCGAGCGCTGGAAGCGAGGCGATCGGCGAGCGCGCTGACGAGGTCGCGCAGTTCGTCGGGGCGCTCGATGACGAACGGCCGGTCGAGCGAGGCGAGCACGGGAGGCACCCAGTCGAGCCGCTCCGCCCGCAGCTCGACGCGGTGCCAGCGCTCGGCGACCTGGTCCTGGCCCGCCGCGGGTTCGAGCTCCTCGAGGCTCGCGATGCCCGCGGGCAGGTGGGCGCGGATCTGCTCGACCGTCCCGTGGATCCGCAGGGTCACCTCGTACCGGTACTCGGCGGTGGCGAACGCCGACAGCACGCGCTGCGCCGGACCGGGACCCGAGGGCGCTTCGAACGAACCGGGAAGGGTCCGCGCGTCCGCGATGCGATCGAGCCGGAAGGTCCGGTTCTCGCCGATCCGGGCGTCCTTGCCTGTGACGTACCACCGGCCCGCATGCGCGACGATCCCGTACGCGTGCAGCGTGCGTTCGCTGCGCCGCCCGTCGCGGTCGGTGTAGCGGACCAAGACCGGCCGGCGGTGGCGCACCGCGTCGGCGACGGTGAGCAGTACCCCGGTGTCCGGGGCCTCGAATTCCCCGGGCTGTTCAGTGAAGGCGAGGGATTCCAGGAGCGTGTCGAGCCGGCGGGCGAGGTGCTTGGGCAGCACTCGCCGGACCTTCACCGACGCCGTCTCGTTGGCCGTGCGCTGCGTCGTCGTCAGCCCGGCTCGGCGGCCGGCGACCAGGCCGAGCAGCACGGCCAGCGCCTCGTCGTCGCTGAGCATGAGGGGAGGCAGGCGGTACCCGGGCGCGAGCCGGTACCCGCCGTAGCGGCCGCGCACCGACTCCACGGGCACATCGAGGTCGATCAGCTGGTCCACGTACCGCCGCACGGTGCGCCCTTCGACGCCGAGCCGGTCGGCCAGTTCGGCCACTGTCCGGGTGCCGCCCGACTGCAGCAGTTCGAGGAGGGTGAGCACGCGGGCGGTGGGTCGGGACATGTACACAACCTAGGCGAATAGAGGACCGATTCTGTCCACTATTCCTCCTAGCCTGCGCAGTGCACGCCTCAAGCACAGCCAAGGAGATCCCCATGGAGTTCGTCTCGATCCGCATCATCACCGGCGACGTGGCACGCCTCGTCGAGTTCTACGAGCGGGCCACGGGGGCGCGGGCGACGTGGGCCACGAAGGACTTCGCCGAACTGACCACAGCGGGCGCCACCCTCGCGATCGCCGGCAGCAGCACCGTCCCGCTGTTCGCCCCGGGCTCGGCCCGCCCGGCGGACAACCACAGCGTGATCACCGAGTTCCTCGTCGACGACGTGGACCGCGTCCACCAGAACCTGACCGGCTTCGTCACGGACTTCGTCACCGAGCCGACCACGATGCCCTGGGGCAACCGATCGCTCCTGCTGCGCGACCCCGACGGCAACCTGGTCAACTTCTTCACCCCCGTCACCCCGGCGGCCATCGCGAAGTTCGCCCGCTGACCCCCCACGAACCCTTCCCGCCGAGGCCGGCGGGCTGATCGCCAACCTGTCCGCGTGGTCGACCCCGCTGATCGCCAGTTCCCCGCGGCCCTGGCCGCGGCCTTGACGCTCCCGTTCGACTACGACGACGGCCACGGCGTCGACTTCGAACCCTTCCCAGCCTTCCTGTCCGCCGAGGACACCACCGACTGGTTCCGGGCGTAGACAGGCAACGCGAAGCTGGACGGCGACTGCTTCCGAGTGTTCGGCCAGGATGGTACGGGTGGCTACGCGGCCATCTGGCTCGTCCACCCACACCGCCCGCTGGCCGACCAGCCCGTGGTCTTCCTCGGTTCCGAGGGAGAGACCGGTGTCGTGGCGCGCGACCTGAACGCGTTCCTGTGGCTGCTGGCCGGCGGATACGGCCCCTGGGAAGCGGCCACGTCGTACGCCTCCGACTGGACTCCGCGCCACAACCAGAAACTGACGGCCGTCGCCAAACGATTCGCCGCCCGCTCCGAACAGCCGGCGGCCGCAGTGGTCGAACAGGCAACCCAGGAATTCCCGAACTTCGACGAGACCATCACGCCCCTCTGCCGCTAACCGCACTCACCGCCCAGTCGTGCCGTGCTCGGCACCCCACGAGCAGGACGGACGCCCACCCAGGACGCGCACCTTCGTCCAGACGGAGACCGCCCCGACTCGGGGCGTGCCGCCGCGCGAGCTCTCGAGGCTCGTCGGGCACTGGGGGCGGCCGCGACCGCCGTGACCAAGGAGGTCTACCGGAAGCAGATCCGGCCCGTGATCCAGACCGGCGCCGTGGTCATGGACGGCATCTTCGGCACGCAGGAACGGCACCTGTAGACACGCGGGAAGCGGTAGTCACTCAGATAGACAACGCAGGCAGAAACAGCTCAGGCCGGTACTGAATCCAGTACCGGCCTGAGCTGCTGTTTCGGCTGTCGGGGTGGCGGGATTTGAACCCACGACCTCTTCGTCCCGAACGAAGCGCGCTGCCAAGCTGCGCTACACCCCGATGTCGCTGCTTCTCGCGGCGACGTCGTTTACTTTAGCCCACTGGTGGCCGGAGACGAAATCCGGTTTAGCCGCGGTGGCGGACTGGGCTCGGGCGGGCGTGGTCCAGGGCGACCAGGAGGACCGCCAGGGCGTAGATGGCGAGGCCGATGAGGAGGGCGTTCGCCAGGGTGTCGCGGTAGCCGTGGGTCTGCGCGTCGAGGAAGGGGTAGAGGTACCGGGCCGGCGCGGAGGGGGACCGGAGCGCCGCCTGGGTGAGATAGAAGGCCAGGTAGGCGAGGGGGTAGAGGAGCCAGGTCGCGGCGTGGCGCAGGCGCAGGCGGGCCGCGGGGGTGAGCAGGAGCCAGTCCAGGAGGGCCGCCAGTGGGGCGACCGTGTGGATGAGCTGGAGCGCTGCCCACTGGGCGTGCCAGCGGGCGGGGGGCGGGGCCGCGTCCGTCATCGTGAACGGCGGCGTGGCGTGGGCCAGCAGGACCTGGTAGGTCAGGGCGCTGATCACGGCGTAGAGGAGAGCGGCGCCGGTCACGGACGCGGGCAGGGGGCGACGCGTTCGCCAGGCTCTGGAGGCCGACGAGAGCATGACGACGGCCAGCAGGATGTCGGCCTGGACGCTGAAGTAGCTCAGGGTCCGGGCCGGGGTGCCGAGGAGGAGCTGCAGGACGACGCCGCCGGCCGCCGCGAGGGCGATCATCAGGCGGAAGAGCGCTGCCAGGGGGCGGTGCGTGGGGCCCACCACCGCCGTGGCCGGGACCGGGGCGGGCAGCAGGAGGGGCGGGCCGGGCACCGCGGGCAGGTCCGGGATGTCCCTGGGTATCGGGGCGGTCATGCCCTCACGCTAGGCAGAGGGGATGAATGGGGCCATATGGGGCAGTCCGAATGGGTTTGCGGCCACCGTGGTCCGCCCTTCCGACCCTCCGACCCTCGGTCCTTCCGCCATCGACAGGGGGCCGCCGCCCGGCACCCGCCTGGCGCGCCCCCAGTCCCGGCGCCCCCCCGGTTCAGGACGGCGCCCCGGCCCAGGGCGCCGTCCGGCCTACTCCCGGCCGACCAGCGTCAGCAGCGTCGCCTCCGGCGGGCAGGCGAAGCGGATGGGGGTGTAGCGGTTGGTGCCGCAGCCCGCCGACACGTGCAGGTAGGACGTGCGGCCCTCCGCCGTGTGCCGGGACAGGCCCTTCACGCGGTCCGTGTCCAGGTCGCAGTTGGTGACCAGGGCGCCGTAGAAGGGAATGCAGAGCTGGCCGCCGTGGGTGTGGCCGGCCAGGACGAGGGGGTAGTCGTCCGCCGTGAAGGAGTCGAGGACGCGCAGGTAGGGGGCGTGGACGACGCCCATCGAGAAGTCGTACGAGCCGGAGGGGCCGCCCGCCACCTGCGCGTAGCGGTCGCGCTTGATGTGCGGGTCGTCCAGGCCCGTCAGCTCGATCGACACGCCCTCGACCTTCAGGACGCCCCGGGTGTTCGTCAGGTTCAGCCAGCCCGCCGCGTCGAAGCCGTCCCTGATGTCCTCCCAGGGGTTGTGGATCACGCCCACGGCCGGTGGGTTGCCGTTCAGGCCGTGCCGTCCGCTCGTCTTCTCCAGCAGGTAGCGGGCGGGGTTGCGGAGCCTCGGGCCGTAGTAGTCGTTGGAGCCGAAGACGTACGCGCCCGGGAACTCCATCAGCGGGCCGAGCGCGTCGAGCACGTCGGGGACGCCCTCCGGGTCGGAGAGGTTGTCGCCCGTGTTGATCACGAAGTCCGGGCGCAACCCCGCCAGCGACTGCAGCCAGCGCTGCTTCTTGCGCTGGCCGCGCACCATGTGGATGTCGGAGACCTGGAGCACGCGCAGCGGACCCATGCCCGGCGGGAGGACCGGGACCGTCACCCGTCGGAGGCGGAAGGAGCGGGCTTCGAAGCCCGCCGCGTAGGCCACTCCGGCGGCGCCTGCCGCCATGATTCCCAGGGGTACTCCATATCGCGCGCGCATACGACCATCGTGTCAGACCCCGCGGTATGCCCGGGACCGGCCGCCCGGGAAATCAATGGGCGTTCGCGCCCCGGTACCTGAGACAATCGGCCCCATGACCACCACGCTCAAGTCGAAGCTGCAGGACGACCTCAACGCCGCGATCAGGGGGCGCGACGAGCTCCGCTCCTCGACGCTCCGGCTGACGCTCACCGCGATCACCAAGGAGGAGGTCGCGGGCAAGGAGAAGCGCGAGCTCTCCGACGACGAGGTGCAGAAGGTGATCACCCGTGAGGCCAAGAAGCGCCGCGAGGCGGCCGAGGCCTTCGCGCAGGGCGGCCGCGCCGAGCAGGCCGAGCGGGAGAAGGCGGAGGGCGAGATCCTTGCCGCGTACCTGCCGAAGCCGCTCAGCGACGACGAGCTGAACGCGATCGTCGCCCAGGCCGTCGAGGAGGCCAAGGCGGGCGGCGCCGAGGGGCCGCGGGCCATGGGCGCCGTGATGAAGATCGTGAACCCGAAGGTGGCCGGCCAGGCCGAGGGCGGCCGCGTCGCCGCCGCGGTGAAGAAGCTGCTGCAGGGCTGAGACGCGCCACCGGCGCCTGATCACGCCGGTGGCCCGCCCCCGGACACCGCGTGCACGACCACGGGGCCGCACCCTCTCGCAGAGGGTGCGGCCCCGCCGTTTCACAGTCGCCCCGTCATGGGGGAGGCGTCATCCCCGGCGCCCCCCGTTGCCGTTCCCGTGCGTGCCGCCGTTGGTCTGGCCCTCGATGAAGTTGTCGGGGAAGGAGAAGGTCGGGGTCGGGACGGTCCCGCCGGTGTCACCGCCCTGGCTTGTTCCCCCGTTTGTCGGTCCGCCGATCAGTCCCCCGGTCCGTCCCCCCGTGTTGTCCCCGTTCCTGTCGCGTCCCCCCTGATCGCCTTTTCCCTGGTCACCACCGTCCCCCTGGTCGTCCGGGATGTCGACGAGCTGGAAGTCCGGGGCGTCCTTGCCGGCGAGGGCGCCGGCCATGGCGTCCCGCCAGATGGGACCGGGGACCTGACCGCCGAAGACGAGATCGCGGTAGACGCCGCCGATGGTGATCCCGGTCATCTTCACGTTCTGCTTGGCGCTGCCCACCCAGACCGCGCCGGACATGTTCGGGGTGTAGCCGACGAACCAGGCGTTCTTGCGCTCGTCGGTCGTACCCGTCTTGCCCGCGCTCTCACGGTCGTTCAGGCCCGCCTCCTGGCCGGTACCGGAGTCGACCACACCGCGCAGCAGCGTGTTGACCGTGTCGGCGGTCTTCTCGCTCATCGCGCGCGAGCAGGTGGACTTGGGCACCTCGAGCGACTTCTGCTCGGTGCCGACCTTCTGGACGATCGACTCGATGGCGACCGGCGTGCAGTACATCCCGCGGGAGGCGAAGGTGGCGTAGGCGCCGGCCATGGTCAGCGGGGAGAGGCCGATCGAGCCGAGGGCGATCGACGGGGTCTCCGGGAGCTTCGAGCCGTCACCCTGCACCACGTGCAGCGCGTCGGTCATCTTCACCACCGGGCACAGGCCGATGTCGGAGATGAGCTGCACGAAGTAGGTGTTGATGGACTTGGCCATCGCCTCCTTCATGCGGTACGGGCCCTTCTCCGACTCGTTCTCGTTCTCGACCGTCTCGTTCTTGGTGTTGACGTACGGGTTGCTGCTGCACCGCTGGACGGGGCTCGGGTAGTTCATCTTGTACGGCGCCGAGTACTCCTGCGTCGCCGGCTTGCCGCCCTCGATCGCGGCCGCCGCCACGAACGGCTTGAACGTCGAACCGGTCGGGAAGCCGTAGTTCGAGCCGCCCAGGTCCCGGTCGACCGAGAAGTTGTACTCCGTCTCGTTGTTGCCGTAGCCGAACGGCTTCGACTGACCCATGGCCAGGACCTTGCCGGTGCCGGGCTCGACCAGCGTGGCGGCCGCCGCGACCTTGTCGGACTTGTAGACGTGCTCCTTCAGCGAGGCCTGGACGGAGTCCTGGGCCTGCGGATCGAGCGTCGTACGGATGGTCAGTCCGCCGCGGTTCCAGAGCTTGGCGCGCTCATCGCGGGTCTTGCCGAAGGTCGGGTCGGTCAGGAAGACGTGCTCCACGTACTTGCAGAAGAACGCGGAGCCCTTCGTCGCGGTGATGCAGCCGTTCTTCGGCTGGCTGACGTGCAGTCCGAGCGGCTTCTCCTTGGCCCGGTCGGCCTCCGCCTGGGAGACGTTGCCGACCTCCGCCATGCGCTGCAGCACGGTGTTGCGCCGCTTGGTGGCCTCGGCCTCGTCGTTCACCGGGTCGTAGCGGCTCGGGGACTGCACGATGCCGGCCAGCAGCGCCGACTCCTGCAGGTTCAGGTCCTTGGCGTGCTTGGAGAAGTAGCGCTGGGCGGCCGCCTCGACGCCGTAGGCCTGCTCGCCGAAGAAGGTGATGTTCAGGTAGTTCTCGAGGATCTTCTTCTTGCCCAGCTTCTCCTCGATCTGGATCGCGTACTTCAGCTCCTTGACCTTGCGGCCGAGGGTCTGCTGGGTGGCCTCGGCGACCTTCGTCGGGTCGTCGCCGGCCTCCTCGATGAAGTAGTTCTTCACGAGCTGCTGGGTCAGCGTGGAGGCGCCCTGGGAGACGCCGCCGCTCTGCGCGTTCTTGTTCAGGGCGCGCAGCACGCCCTTGAGGTCGATCGCGCCGTGCTTGTAGAAGCGCGAGTCCTCGATCGCGACGATCGCCTTCTGCATGTACGGCGAGATGTTCTTGAGGTCCACCACCGTGCGGTCACGGGAGTAGACGGTCGCGATCTGGGCCCCCCGGCTGTCCAGTATGGTCGTGCGCTGACTGAGCTGGGGGCTCTTGAGGTTGGCCGGAATCTCGTCGAAGCCCTTGACCGAGCCCTTGGCCGCGAGGCCCAGCGCGCCGGCCGCGGGCAGCGCGATGCCTGCCATCACGGCTCCCGCGAGCACACTGACTCCGAGGAACTTGGCGGCCTGCTGCGTCGCCGACAGGCCACCGCTCGAGCGCTTCTTTGCCATGGGGGCAGCCTAATCCGTACTCATGAGCGTTCCGAGGGAGCGGCCCTCCGTCGGGATGTTCGGGTGCCGGATCGTGACGTGCGCGCCTCCGGCCCGGCGGCCCGGGGCCGCTGTCACGGCACGGCGAAGCGGGGCCTACGTTCTCATTCGCCGGACAGGCGCACAGGCCTTGGCCTAAGCTGCTCGTAACTGTCACAGCGGCGGGCCACACATCAATACGTCCGGCGAACCCGAATCGTTCCGGAAGTACCCCTGAATCTTCGGCGGGGCGTGTCCGATTCCGCCTCGTGTGTCACCTGACGCACCGTGTGGCACACCACAGCCGTCCCGGTATGCCGGGATGGTCGCGCATGTCGTCAGCTCACTCCCCCGGGTGATCTGCCGCTTACCCATAGTCCGTTCGGACCATTCAAGATTGGGCCCGAAGGGGGTGTTGCGCTGTGCCCACCTTCCGTAACGTCCTCAACTGGCGGCGGTGAATATGCCGCTGCCGCCGTGGGGGAGCCTCGATTCGGGAGAGGACGGCGCCGGTATGGGCTGGGTAACCGACTGGAGTGCGCAGGCTGCCTGCCGCACTACTGATCCGGATGAACTGTTCGTGCAGGGAGCAGCGCAGAACAGGGCCAAGGCGGTGTGCACCGGATGTCCGGTACGTACCGAGTGCCTGGCCGACGCGCTGGACAATCGCGTCGAGTTCGGCGTGTGGGGAGGCATGACGGAGCGGGAGCGCCGCGCACTGCTGCGCCGGCGGCCCACGGTGACCTCCTGGCGCAGGCTGCTGGAGACCGCACGCTCGGAGTACGAGCGCGGCGCGGGCATCGTGTCCCTCGACAGCGACGAGGTGTACGAGAACTACGCGGCGGTCAGCTGAGGGCACATGCCACTGGGTGTCGCCCCGGAACCATTCGGGGCGAGCGCGGTCGAGGCGTGCGTGGTTGAGGCGACGGCCGCTCCAGGAGCGGCCTCGGCCCCGGCCGGCGGGTACGCGTCGGCGTGACGCTGCCCGCTGGGCAGGTGGCCGCCGGGCCGACGAGCGACAGTGGTCCGTCGGAGTGGCACTGGCCCGTCGCAGCGGTGACGGGGTGTCGCGGCGGTGCGGCCCCCGACGCGGCGTGGGTGACAGGCGCTCTGGCTAGCCGCGTGCGCCCGCTGTCCGAGCACGCGACCGACGCGCATGCCTGCCAGGAGCAGTCACGCGCGCGCGAACGCGCGGTGCGTGCCGTCCGCCGGACCCGCGCGGACGACCGCCACGTACGCGGACGACCGCCACGTACGCGTGCACGCCGAGCGGTAAGCGCTACGACAGTTCCGTACGCCCCGCCGCCAGCCGGTCGCCGATGTCGCGCAGCCCCGTGAGGTCGTGCACGTCACCGGGCAGCGCCGGTACCTCGACGACCGCCACTTCGGGATGACGGGCGAGGAAACGGTCACGCGTGCGCTGCTCGCGCGAGAGCAGATGCATGCGCTCGGCGTGCAGTCTCAGCAGGCCTGCGGTGAGCTGGTCCACAGTCCGCTCCGGGTCCGCGGCGGGGGAGCCGTCGTCGGTGCCGGCGGGGGAGCCGTCGTCCGGAGCCGATGGCGTGGCAGCGGGAGTTTCTGAACTGCCTTGCGTGTCGGGAGAGTTACGAAGTCCAGCTTTCCCGTCCCCCTGATCCACAATGCGGGGGTCCTCAAGATTTTCCGCGGCGTCGAGGGCCCGCTCCGCGGACAGCCGCCCGGCGCCGCTGCCGTGGACCCGGTTCAGCACCAGCCCCACCAGCGGCATGGCCTCCGCGGCCAGCCGCTCCACGAAGTACGCCGCCTCGCGCAGCGCGTCCCGCTCCGGCGCCGCCACCACCAGGAACGCCGTACCGGGCGCCTGGAGCAGCTTGTACGTGGCGTCCGCGCGGGTGCGGAAGCCGCCGAAGGTGGTGTCCATCGCGGCCACGAACGTCTGCACGTCCTTCAGCAGCTGACCGCCGAGCAGCTTGCCCAGGGTGCCGGTCATCATCGACATGCCCACGTTGAGGAAGGCCATCCCCGCGCGGCCGCCCAGCTTGGCCGGAGCGGTCAGCAGACGGATCAGCCGGCCGTCCAGGAAGGAACCGAGCCGCTTGGGCGCGTCCAGGAAGTCCAGCGCCGAGCGGGACGGCGGGGTGTCGACCACGATCAGGTCCCACTCGTCCCGCGCCCGGAGCTGCCCCAGCTTCTCCATCGCCATGTACTCCTGCGTGCCCGCGAAGCCCGCCGAGAGCGACTGGTAGAAGGGGTTCGCCAGGATCGCGGCCGCCCGCTCACTGTCCGCGTGCGCCTCCACGACCTCGTCGAAGGTGCGCTTCATGTCGAGCATCATCGCGTGCAGCTCGCCGTCGCCCTCGGTGCCCTTGACCCGCCTGGGCACGTTGTCGAGGGAGTCGATGCCCATCGACTGGGCGAGCCGGCGGGCCGGGTCGATGGTGAGGACGACCACCTTGCGGCCCCGCTCGGCCGCCCGCAGGCCCAGCGCCGCCGCGGTCGTCGTCTTGCCGACGCCGCCCGAGCCGCAGCACACCACGATCCGGGTGCCCGGGTCGTCCAGCAGCGGATCGACGTCCAGCACGCGCGCGGGGGAGAGATGAGGTCGGGCGGCGTCCTGCGCCTCGGCCGGGTCCACGCTCATGACAACCCCTGCTTCCGCAGCTCGGTGGCGAGTTCGTACAGGCCCGCGAGGTCCATGCCCTCCACGAGCAGCGGCAGTTCGTGCAGCGGCAGCTCCAGTTCGCCGAGGACCGCGCGCTGCTCCTGCTCCAGCGCGTGCCGCTCGGCGTACTCGGCCGCCTGCTCCAGCAGCGGGTCCACCAGCCGCTCGGCGTGCCCGCCGCGCCGCGCCCCGCCGAGCCCGGCGGCCGACAGGGACCGCGCGACGGAGGCGCGCGGCACGGTCCGTACGAGTTCCAGGTCCTCCGCGTCCAACACCCCCGGCCGGACCATGTTCACGATGACCCGGCCCACCGGTAGCCGCGCCGCGCGGAGTTCGGCGATCCCGTCGGCGGTCTCCTGGACGGGCATCTCCTCCAGCAGCGTCACCAGGTGCACCGCCGTCTCCGGCGACTTCAGCACCCGCATCACCGCCTGCGCCTGATTGTGTATCGGGCCGATCTTGGCGAGTCCGGCGACCTCGTCGTTGACGTTGAGGAACCGGGTGATGCGGCCGGTGGGCGGCGCGTCCATCACCACGTAGTCGTAGATGAACCGCCCGGCCTTGTCCTTGCGGCGGACCGCCTCGCACGCCTTGCCGGTCAGCAGGACGTCCCTGAGTCCCGGCGCGACCGTGGTGGCGAAGTCGATCGCGCCGAGCTTCTTCAGCGCCCGGCCCGCGCCGCCGAGCTTGTAGAACATCTGGAGATAGTCCAGAAGGGCGAGTTCGGGGTCGATGGCGAGGGCGTACACCTCCCCGCCACCGGGTGCGACCGCGATCTTCCGTTCCTCGTAGGGCAGCGCATCTGTCTCGAAGAGCTGTGCGATGCCCTGCCGACCCTCGACCTCCACGAGAAGCGTCCGCTTCCCCTCGGTCGCGAGGGCCAGCGCGAGTGCGGCGGCGACCGTCGTCTTGCCGGTCCCGCCCTTGCCGCTGACGACCTGGAGCCTGCTCACGTATTCGAGCCTAACCAGTCCGGCCGATGTCCACGCGGGAGGCTGTGGACAACCGCGCTCCCGACCGGCCCCCGGGACCCCCTTCCGCCGTCCTCGCGTCCGGCGCCTTCCGCTCCCTGCCCGGCGTACGGCACACCCGTGCACCGGTGCCCGCCGCGGGCGACGGAGGCCGTGGTCGGCCGCCTGACCGGGTGACCGCAGCGGCTACAGTCGGCCCATGACCAAGAAGTGGGAATACGCGACCGTGCCGCTGCTCGTCCATGCCACGAAGCAGATCCTGGACACCTGGGGCGAGGACGGCTGGGAGCTCGTCCAGGTCGTGCCCGGGCCGAACAACCCCGAGCAGCTCGTGGCCTACCTGAAGCGGGAGAAGCAGGCGTGAGCGCGGTCGAGGAGAAGCTGGCCGAACTGGGCCTGACCCTGCCGGAGGTCGTGCCGCCGCTGGCCTCGTACCAGCCGGCCGTGCGGTCCGGCGTCTACGTCTACACCGCCGGCCAGCTGCCGATGGTGGAGGGCAAGCTGCCGGTCACCGGCAAGGTGGGCGCCGAGGTCACGGCCGAGGAGGCCAAGGAGCTGGCCCGCACCTGCGCGCTGAACGCGCTGGCCGCCGTGAAGTCCGTCACCGGCGACCTGGACCGCATCGCGCGCGTGGTGAAGGTCGTCGGCTTCGTCGCCTCGGCCGCTGACTTCACCGGGCAGCCGGGTGTCGTCAACGGCGCCAGCGAGCTGCTCGGCGAGGTGCTGGGCGAGAAGGGCGTGCACGCCCGCAGCGCGGTGGGCGTCGCGGTGCTGCCGCTGGACGCCCCGGTGGAGGTCGAGATCCAGGTCGAGCTCGACCGGTAACCTCTCTGACCTCGGGTGCCTCTCGAACATTCGCCCTACACGGGATAGCCTCCGGCCATGGCGAACGGTCAGTGGTATCCCCCGGAGTGGCCCGACCGCATCCGCGCGCTCGCGGACGGCACCCTCGTGCCGGTGACCCCGAAGCGCGCGGCCACCGTGCTCCTCCTGAAGGACACCGCGGCCGGTCCGGCCGTCCACATGCTGCGCAGACGCGCCTCCATGGCCTTCGCCGGAGGCGCGTACGCGTATCCCGGCGGCGGTGTCGACCCGCGCGACGACGACCGCCTGGTCCGCTGGGCGGGTCCCACGCGCGCGTGGTGGGCCGAACGGCTGGGCGTCGACGAGAGCGGCGCCCAGGCCGTCGTCTGCGCCGCCGTGCGGGAGACGTACGAGGAGGCGGGCGTCCTGCTCGCCGGCCCGGACGCCGGCTCGGTGGTCGGGGACACCACCGGGGACGACTGGGAGGCCGACCGCGCCGCCCTCGTCGCGCGCGAGCTGTCGTTCGCCGAGTTCCTGGACCGCCGCGGCCTGGTGCTCCGCTCCGACCTGCTGGGCGCCTGGACCCGTTGGATCACCCCGGAGTTCGAGTCCCGGCGCTACGACACCTGGTTCTTCGTGGCCGTCCTGCCCGAGGGCCAGCGCACCCGCAACGCCTCCACGGAGGCCGACCGCACGGTGTGGATCCGCCCCGAGGAGGCCGCAGCCGGGTACGACAGGGGCGAGCTGCTGATGATGCCGCCCACCATCGCCACCCTGCGCCAGCTCCTGCCGTACGACACGGCGGCCGGGGCGCTCGCGGCCGCGCCGGCGCGGGACATGACCCCGGTGCTGGCCAGAGCCCGCCTGGTGGACGGCGAGATCGTCCTGTCCTGGCCCGGGCACGACGAGTTCACCAAGCATGTCCCGGCGAGTGGGACGGCCACCGGCGGGGCACCTGGGACGGAACGCGGGACGACGGCCCCGAGCACCGGAGGAGGCCCCGCATGACGGACGCAAGCGCCCTGCCCGGACAGCCCCGGGGCGGTGTCCTCACGGGTCCGGCGACCGAACGCGCCGTCAACGTGCTCGCGCCCAACGCCTCCGCGATGACCCTGGACGGCACCAACACCTGGATCGTCTCCGAGCCCGGCTCCGACCTGGCCGTGGTGATCGACCCCGGGCCGCTGGACGACGGCCACCTGGGCGCCGTCGTCGACACGGCCGAGAAGGCCGGCAAGCGCATAGCCCTGACCCTGCTCACCCACGGCCACCCCGACCACGCCGAGGGCGCCGCCCGGTTCGCCGAGCTGACCCGCACGCGCGTGCGCGCCCTCGACCCGGCGCTCCGGCTCGGCGACGAGGGCCTGGCCGCCGGTGACGTGATAGCGGTCGGCGGTCTGGAGCTGAGGGTCGTACCGACCCCCGGGCACACCGCGGACTCTCTCTGCTTCCACCTCCCGGCCGACCGGGCGGTGCTGACCGGGGACACCATCCTCGGGCGCGGCACGACCGTCGTGGCCCACCCGGACGGCCGCCTCGGCGACTACCTGGACTCCCTGCGCCGCCTGCGCTCCCTCACCGTGGACGACGGCGTCCACACGGTCCTGCCGGGCCACGGGCCGGTCCTGGAGGACGCCCAGGGGGCCGTCGAGTTCTACCTCGCCCACCGCGCCCACCGGCTCGCCCAGGTCGAGACGGCCGTCGAGGACGGCTACCGCTCCCCGGCGCAGGTCGTCGCCCACGTGTACGCCGACGTCGACCGCTCCCTGTGGCCGGCGGCGGAACTGTCGGTGCGGGCCCAGATGGACTACCTGAGCGAGCACGGACTCATATAGCGGTCCCGTACGCCGGGTGCCCGTCGGGCCGGGCTCCCGCAAGCCGCGGCCACCCGCAGGGCGGGTGGCGCAGGCCCGCGGGGCCGCTCAGAGCCGGTCCTCCGGCCGGGGGGCCTTCACACCGTGCACGCGCGCGTACTCGGCGGCCAGCCAGGGGCCGAGGTCGTCCACGTACGACCGCAGTACGTCCGCGTCGCCGACGGGCTCGTAGCCGCACTCCGCCGCCCGGCGCATCTGCGCGGCCCGCTCCGGGTAGTGGGCGCCGAACGCGCCGGCCATCTCGCGCAGGTCGCTGGTCCAGCCCCGCCAGCGGGGCATCACGAGGGTGAAGCCGGTGCGCACGAGGTGCCGGGACATGAAACGGACGAGCGGCCGCAGCGCCTCCTCGGTGCCTGCCGTCCGCTCGATCCGCTCGCGCCAGCGCGGCAGCAGCAGGGCGAGGTCGCCGTTGGTCTCCCGGGCCAGCAGGGAGTCGGGGCGGTACCGGGGCAGGTGCGCGGCGAGGTCGTCCCCGAGCAGCGGTGTGCACAGGCAGGCGACGAACCAGCCCATGTCGTGCCGCTCCATCTCGCTCAGCAGCCGCCCCCGGCCGTACAGCAGCGCGCCGACCCCGTCGATCTGCGGGAACTCCTCGTCGAGGCGCTCGCCGAAGGCCCGCACGTCCTGCCGGTCGGCGTCCGTCGGCTCCTCGCGCAGCGCAAGCAGCAGATCGAAGTCGCTGCGCCCGGGGCGCGCGGTGCCGCGCGGGATCGACCCGTAGAGGTACGCGCTGTGCAGCCGCGCCCCGAGGAGGTCCGGCAGCCGGTCGCGCGCGGCGGCCACGACGGGGCGGAACGCGTCCGGCACGCGCGCGAGGGAGCCCTCGCGGACGAGGAACCCCTGCGTGTCGAGTCCGGGACGCTGAACGGTGTCGGTCATGCGTTCACTGTGCCCGGTGCGGGGCCCCGGGGCGGGCGATTTACGGGCTGTCGGCATTGCGATGGGCCTTGCCGCCCCGCGCGGGGCATGCGAAAGGCCCCGCCGTACGGCAGGGCCTCACGCGCGTGTGCGGGCGGTCAGCGGGACCGCTTGGCCAGGCGCTCCACGTCCAGCAGGATCACGGCACGCGCCTCCAGGCGGAGCCACCCGCGCCCGGCGAAGTCCGCCAGCGCCTTGTTCACGGTCTCGCGCGAGGCGCCGACGAGCTGGGCCAGCTCCTCCTGCGTGAGGTCGTGGACGACGTGGATGCCCTCCTCGGACTGAACGCCGAAACGGCGGGAGAGGTCCAGCAAGGCGCGCGCGACACGGCCGGGGACGTCGGAGAAGACCAGGTCGGACATGGCGTCGTTGGTCTTGCGCAGGCGGCGGGCGACGGCGCGCAGCAGGGCGCCGGCCACCTCCGGGCGCACGTTCAGCCAGGGCTGGAGGTCGCCGTGGCCGAGGGCGAGCAGCTTGACCTCGGTGAGCGCGGTCGCGGTCGCGGTGCGCGGGCCCGGGTCGAACAGCGACAGCTCGCCGATCAGCTCGCTGGGGCCGACGACGGCGAGCATGTTCTCGCGGCCGTCGGGAGAGGTGCGGTGCAGCTTGACCTTGCCCTCGGTGACGACGTACAGCCGGTCACCGGGGTCGCCCTCGTGGAACAGCGAGTCACCACGCGCGAGGGTCACCTCACTCATGGAGGCGCGGAGCTCCGCGGCCTGCTCGTCGTCGAGCGCCGCGAAAAGCGGATTGCGCCGCAGAACGTCGTCCACGAGTTCTCTCCCTTGTCGACCTGCTCAGGGGACCATGATCCCCCGGCTACCAGGGGACCGTGTTCCCCGTTTTGCCGGGCGGTCCAAACAGTGTGATCTGTCACAAGGATGCCGCACAGATGTCCCGGGGTACGCGGCAGGGGTCCAATCGGGGGCCGATCCCCCGGGTCCGGGGCGGATGTCGGTGCCGGGCTTTAGGCTGGCCGGGTGTCCAAAACGCCGGTGAGAGCACAGGGCAAGGGGGCTGCACGGGTGGTTGCACGTCGAGATTCCGCTGTGGGCGAACAGGGTCCCGGCAGTAGTAGTAAAAGCGACAAATCGTCCAAAAAGGTCGCACCGGCCGAGAAGGCGGTGGGCGCCGAGAAGGCCGTGCCGGTGAAGAAGTCCGCGCCGGTCAAGAAGATCGCCGTGAAGCCGCCGGCCGGGGAGTCGCGCACCGCGCTGGTCCGCCGCGCCCGCCGCATCAACCGCGAGCTCGCCGAGGTCTACCCCTACGCCCACCCGGAGCTGGACTTCGAGAACCCGTTCCAGCTCCTGGTCGCCACGGTCCTGTCGGCCCAGACCACCGACCTGCGGGTCAACCAGACCACCCCGGCGCTCTTCGCCAAGTACCCCACGCCCGAGGACCTCGCGGCGGCCAACCCGGAGGAGGTCGAGGAGATCCTGCGCCCCTGCGGGTTCTTCCGGGCCAAGACCAGGTCGGTCATAGGCCTCTCGAAGGCCCTCGCCGAGGACTTCGGCGGCCAGGTGCCCGGAAAACTGGAGGAACTGGTCAAGCTGCCCGGCGTGGGCCGCAAGACCGCCTTCGTCGTCCTGGGCAACGCCTTCGGGCGGCCCGGGATCACCGTGGACACGCACTTCCAGCGGCTGGTCCGGCGCTGGCAGTGGACCGACGAGACCGACCCCGACAAGATCGAGGCGGCCGTCGGCGCCCTGTTCCCCAAGAGCGACTGGACCGACCTGTCCCACCACGTGATCTGGCACGGCCGCCGCATCTGCCACGCCCGCAAGCCCGCCTGCGGCGCCTGCCCCATCGCCCCGCTCTGCCCGGCCTACGGCGAGGGCGAGACCGACCCGGAGAAGGCGAAGAAGCTCCTGAAGTACGAGAAGGGCGGCCTCCCCGGCCAGCGACTGAAGCCGCCGCAGGCCTACCTCGACGCCGGCGGCAGGCCCGCGCCGCCGCTGGGGGCCGGATGACGGAACGATCTCGGTGCCCTCGGGCGTTGGACACGGCAGGACGGGGGTGGCGATGACGTACACGCACGAGACGCACGACACGCACAGGGGGCCGGTGACACTGAGCGAGGAGGGCCTTCCCGACTGGCTGGACCCGGTGGTGCGGGCGGCGCGGACGGTCCAGCCGCTCCAGCTCAGCCGCTTCCTGCCGCCGGAGAACGGCTCGGGACGGCAGTCGGCCGTGCTGATCCTCTTCGGCGAGGGCGAGCGAGGCCCCGAGCTGCTGCTCATGGAGCGGGCCGGCTCCCTGCGCTCCCACGCCGGCCAGCCGTCCTTCCCGGGCGGCGCCCTGGACCCGGAGGACGGCGATCCGGCGGGCGACGGACCGCTCAGAGCCGCGCTGCGCGAGGCCGAGGAGGAGACCGGCCTCGACCCGTCCGGCGTCCAGCTCTTCGGCGTGCTGCCCGCGCTCTACATCCCGGTCAGCGGCTTCGTCGTCACCCCCGTGCTCGGCTGGTGGCGCGAGCCCAGCCCGGTCGGCGTCGTCGATCCCAACGAGACGGCCCGCGTCTTCACCGTCCCCGTGGCGGATCTCACGGACCCCGCCCACCGGGCCACCGCCGTCCACCCGAGCGGCCACCGGGGTCCGGCATTCCTGGTCGAATCGGCCCTGGTCTGGGGTTTCACCGCCGGAGTGATCGACCGTCTGCTGCACTACGCGGGCTGGGAGCGGCCCTGGGACCGGGACAAGCAGGTCCCGCTCGACTGGCGGTCATGACAGGGTGAACCCCGTGCTGTGTTCGCCCGAGGGCAGTGACGTCGGCGGCTGCGCCGCGGGCCCTCGGACCCCCGGCCGAGGCTGCTGGGACCGGAGTGGAGTAGGCGAGGCCTGAAGCAGTGAACGTGCTGGACATCCTGTTGCTGGCCGCGGCCGTGTGGTTCGCGGTCGTGGGCTACCGCCAGGGCTTCGTCGTCGGCATCCTGTCGGTGATCGGGTTCCTCGGCGGCGGCCTCGTCGCCGTGTACACGCTGCCCGTCATCTGGGACGCCGTCTCCGACAACGCCCCGGTGGGCACCACCGCGGCCGTCGTCGCCGTGGTCGTCGTCATCGTCTGCGCCTCCGTCGGCCAGGCCCTGACCACCCACCTGGGCAACAAACTGCGCCGCTACATCACCTGGTCCCCGGCCCGCGCGCTGGACGCCACCGGCGGCGCCCTCGTCAACGTCGTCGCGATGCTGCTCGTCGCCTGGCTGATCGGCTCCGCCCTCGCCCAGACGACCCTGCCGACGCTGGGCAAGGAGGTCCGCAGCTCCAAGGTGCTGCTCGGCGTCTCCGAGGCGCTGCCCGCACAGGCGGACACATGGTTCCAGGACTTCACCTCGGTCCTCGCCCAGAACGGCTTCCCGCAGGTCTTCAGCCCCTTCTCCAACGAGCCGATCAAGGACGTGGAGCCGCCCGACCCGGCCCTGGCGAACAGCGCGGTCGCCACGCGCGCCCAGCGGTCCATCGTCAAGGTCACCGGCACCGCGCAGAGCTGCGGCAAGGTCCTTGAGGGCAGCGGCTTCGTCTTCGCCGACCGGCGTGTCATGACCAACGCGCACGTCGTCGGCGGCGTCGACGAGCCCACCGTCCAGATAGGCGGAGTGGGCCGCAAGTACGACGCGAAGGTCGTCCTGTACGACTGGAAGCGCGACATCGCCGTGCTCGACGTACCGGACCTCACGGCGAACGCCCTGAAGTTCAGCACCCAGGACGCGTCCGGCGGCGACGGCGCGATCGTCGCGGGCTTCCCGGAGAACGGCTCCTACGACGTGCGGGCCGCGCGGGTGCGCGGACGCATCACCGCCAACGGCCCGGACATCTACCACCGCGGCACGGTCGGCCGGGACGTCTACTCCCTGTACGCGACCGTCCGTCAGGGCAACTCCGGCGGCCCGCTGCTCACGCCCGACGGCAGGGTCTACGGAGTGGTGTTCGCCAAGTCCCTCGACGACGCCGACACCGGCTACGCCCTCACGGCGGACGAGATCCAGCAGGACATCGCCCGGGGCCGCACCGCGAACCAGCAGGTGGGCACCGACAGCTGCGCCCTGTGATCCCGGAGGCGGGGGACCGGCCGCGGTGACGACCCCGGGCGGCGGATCAGCCGCGCGGGTGACGCAGACGTACCGAGACCCAGCGGGCCCGGCGGCGCAGGATACGCGGAATTCCCACCCTGAGGTCCGCCTCCGCGAGCCGCGGAGTGCCTCGCTGCGGGGAGCTCAGCCCGGAGGCCGAGCGGCGGTTGCGGGGTGCGTCACTGTAGTCGTGCGTCCAGCCCATACCCCGACATCTGCCCCGCCCGAAGGTCGATAACCGCGTCCGCGCCCCCCAATTGGCCTATGCGGCGGGCATGTGGCCGTTCGAGGAACGGGTGTTCGGCGGACGGGTACCCACCGCGTCCGTCCCCTCACCGGTCCGGTTCGGGATCCCGCAGCCAGTTGACCAGTTCCGCGGAGAAGGCCGCCGGGTCCTCCTCGTGCGGGAAGTGCCCGAGCCCGTCGAACAGCCGCCAGCGGTACGGGGCTTCGACGTACTCGCCCGAGCCGGCCGCGCTGCGCGTGCGGGCCACCGGGTCGAGCGAGCCGTGCAGATGCAGCGTGGGCACGCGCACCGGCCGCTTCATCCTGCGGTTGAACTGGATGCCGTCCGGGCGGACCAGGGAGCGCACCAGCCAGCGGTACGGCTCGATGGAGCAGTGCGCGGTGGACGGGATGCACATGGCCCGCTGGTAGTTCTCCACGGCCTCGTCCTCCGGCAGCCGCGGCCCGGACCACTCCCGGATCAGCCGGCCCACCAGCGCGCCGCCGTCGGCGGTGAGTTGGCGCTCCGGGATCCAGGGCCGCTGGAACCCCCAGATGTAGGAGCCGGCCGCCGTCTGCCGGGCGTCCCGGAGCATCGCGGCACGCCAGCGCCGGGGGTGCGGCATCGAGACGACCGCGAGCCGCCGCACGAGCTTGGGCCGCATCGCCGCCGCCGTCCACGCCAGATAGCCGCCCAGGTCGTGGCCGACCAGCGCGGCGTCCGGCTCGCCGAGGGAGCGGATCACCCCGGTGACGTCCAGGGCGAGGTTGGCGGGGTCGTACCCGCGCGGGGTGCGGTCGCTGCCGCCGACCCCCCGCAGGTCCATCGCCACCGCCCGGTAGCCCGCCTCGGCGAGCGCGACGAGCTGATGGCGCCATGTCCACCAGAACTGCGGGAAACCGTGCAGCAGCAGCACCAGGGGGCCGTCGCCGAGCTCGGCGATGTGGAACCGCGCGCCGTTGGCGGCGACGTCCCGGTGTGTCACCTTCTCCCCGGAGGGAAGGTCGATCCGTACGGCCGCTGCCGCGGCGGGTTCCGTCATGAGGACGAGCGTGCCACAGCTTCGATGGCCTGGGGCGCACGCTCCTGCGGAAGCTCGGGGCGCGGGTGCGGCTTGGCGTTCTGCAGGACGCTCGCCGACTCCTTCACGGACGCGGCGACCTTCTGCGGGCCCTGGCTCTTCTTCGCCTTCTTGGCGAACATCACGCCGATCAGCGCGAGCAGCGCGGCGACCAGCACGTTGGCCGCGAAGGACAGCAGGAAGCAGACCGCGAGGTTCCAGCCGCTCCAGGTGCGGATGCCGTACGCCAGCGCGAAGTTGAGCATGGGCAGGGAGAACAGCAGCAGCATGCCGGCGGCGCTGAACGCGCCGCCGCTGGTCGCCCCCCGCTTGACGTCCTGCTTGAGCTGGGCCTTGGCCAGCGCGATCTCGTCGTGCACCAGCGCAGACATCTCGGTCGTCGCCGAGGCGAACAGCTGGCCGATGCTGCGTTCGGCGCCGACCGGGCTGCCGTCGGGTGCGCTCATCGCGTTCTCCCTTTGAAGTCTCGCGTGCCGTGTGACGTCTCGAGTGCCGTCTTGATTTGTACCGTCTCGTCAGATCATGCCGGACGGCCGTCCTCAACGCCTGCCCCGCCCCGTACTTCCTATAGCCCGTGGCGCGCCGCGGCGGCCTTCTCGGCGGCGATGCGCCGGTGGTCGGCGGCCTTGCGCTCGAGGATCTCCGCCATCCGCAGGTGGTACGCCGGGTCGTCCTGCTCGTAGACGTCCGGGATGCCGTCCTCGTCCTCGTCGCGCTCCTCGTCCTCCCAGAGCCTGCGGTACCGGGCGTTGCGTATCTTCAGCAGCACCGTGGCGCACACGGCCGCGATCAGCGAGCCGCAGAGGACGGCCGCCTTCACCTCGTCGGTGAGCGCCATGTCGCCGTCGAAGGCCAGCTCGCCGATGAGGAGCGAGACGGTGAAGCCGATCCCGGCGAGCGAGGACACCGCGAAGACGTCGGCCCAGGCGAGGTCCTGGCTGAGCGAGGCCCGGGTGAAGCGCACGGTCAGCCAGGTGCCGCCGAAGATGCCGAGCGCCTTGCCCACGACCAGCCCGAGCACCACGCCGAGCGTCTCGGGCCGGGTGAAGACGTCCCCGAGCGCCCTGCCGGACACCGACACGCCGGCGCTGAACAGCGCGAACAGCGGTACGGCGAGCCCGGCCGACAGCGGCCGCACCAGATGCTCGATGCGCTCGCCCGGCGAGTGCTCCTCGCCCTCGCGGGTGGTGCAGCGCAGCATCAGGCCCATCGCCACGCCGGCGATGGTGGCGTGCACGCCGCTGTTGTACATCAGCGCCCAGACGACCACCGCGAGCGGCACGTACACGTACCAGCCGCGCACCCCCGCGCGCAGCAGCAGCCAGAAGACCACCAGCCCGGCGACGGCTCCGCCGAGCGCGGCCAGGTCGATCCGTTCGGTGAAGAAGACGGCGATGATCAGGATCGCGAAGAGGTCGTCCACGACCGCCAGGGTCAGCAGGAAGGCCCGCAGGGCGCTGGGCAGCGCGGTGCCGATGACCGCGAGGACGGCCAGCGCGAAGGCGATGTCGGTGGCGGTGGGCACCGCCCAGCCGTCGGTGGAGCCGCGCCCGGCGAGGTTGGTCAGGGTGTAGACGAGCGCGGGTACGGCCATCCCGCACAGCGCCGCGACCACCGGCAGCACCGCCGCCCTGGGATCGCGCAGGTCACCGGCGACCAGCTCGCGCTTGAGCTCGATCCCGGCGACGAAGAAGAAGACGGCGAGCAGCCCGTCGGCGGCCCAGTGCGCCACGGACAGGTTCAGGCCGAGCGCGGCGGGGCCGAAGTGGAAGTCGCTGACGGCCTCGTAGCCATGGCTCAGTGCCGGGATGTTCGCCCAGACCAGCGCGGTGACGGCGGCGGCGAGCAGCAGGACGCCGCCCACGGTCTCGGTGCGCAGCGCGTCCGCGACCACGGTCCGCTCGGGCAGGGACAGGCGCCCGAGGACCTTGCGGCCGGTCGAGGTGGAGGACGCGGTGTCACGGGGGGCGGCCACGGTGGGGACCTCCGGGTGTGGTGGGCAGGACTGAGCACATGCCGACCAGACTTCCCGGCGCACCTTGAGGCTCTTTCACATCGAGCACTGCCGAGGTTACCCAAGGTCGTCGCGGGATGCACCCGGCGATCCGAACATCGGACGCAAAAGGGGCACCCGGCGTGTTCGCGCCGGGCGCCCCTTCCGGCCGGTCCCGCGGCCGTGCGGACGGCGCCGCCGCCCGCGGTGCGGCCCTAGTCCTCGCTCGGCGCGGCCGGGAGCTTCGCCTGGATGAAGTCCATGACCGTGGAGTCGGTCAGCGTCGTGACGTCACCGAGCTGACGGTTCTCGGCGACATCCCGCAGGAGCCGGCGCATGATCTTGCCGGAGCGGGTCTTCGGCAGCTCCGCCACCGGCAGGACCCGCTTCGGCTTGGCGATCGGGCCGAGCGTGGCGCCCACGTGGTCGCGCAGCGCGCCGATCAGCTTGTCGTCCTCGGACGCCGAGCCGCGCAGGATGACGAAGGCGACGATGGCCTGGCCGGTGGTCTCGTCGGCGGCGCCGACGACGGCCGCCTCGGCGACCGACGGGTGCGAGACCAGCGCCGACTCCACCTCGGTGGTGGAGATGTTGTGGCCGGACACCAGCATCACGTCGTCCACCCGGCCCAGCAGCCAGATGTCCCCGTCGTCGTCCTTCTTCGCGCCGTCGCCGGCGAAGTACTTGCCCTCGAAGCGCGACCAGTAGGTGTCGATGAACCGCTGGTCGTCGCCCCAGATGGTGCGCAGCATCGACGGCCACGGCTCGGTGAGCACGAGGTAGCCGCCGCCTCCGTCCGGCACCTCGTTCGCCTCGTCGTCCACGACGGTCGCGCTGATGCCGGGCAGCGGGCGCTGCGCCGAGCCGGGCTTGGCCTCGGTGACGCCGGGCAGCGGCGAGATCATCATCGCGCCGGTCTCCGTCTGCCACCAGGTGTCCACGACCGGGGTGGCGTCGGCGCCGATGTGCTTGCGGTACCAGATCCACGCCTCGGGGTTGATCGGCTCGCCGACGGACCCGAGCACCCGCAGCGACGACAGGTCGAACTGCGCGGGGATGTCGTCGCCCCACTTCATGAACGTGCGGATCGCGGTCGGCGCGGTGTAGAGGATCGTGACCCGGTACTTCTCCACGATCTCCCAGAAGCGCCCCTGGTGCGGGGTGTCCGGGGTGCCCTCGTACATGACCTGGGTCGCGCCGTTGGCCAGCGGCCCGTACACGATGTACGAGTGCCCGGTGACCCAGCCGACGTCCGCCGTGCACCAGTAGACGTCCGTCTCCGGCTTGAGGTCGAACACCGCCCAGTGCGTGTACGCCGTCTGGGTCAGGTAGCCGCCGGAGGTGTGCAGGATGCCCTTCGGCTTACCGGTGGTGCCCGAGGTGTAAAGGATGAACAGCGGGTGCTCCGCGTCGAACGCCTCCGGGGTGTGCTCGGCGGACTGCCGGTCCACCAGCTCGTGCCACCACACGTCCCGCTCGCCGTCCCAGGCGACGTCCTGCCCGGTGCGGCGCACCACGAGCACGTGCTCGACGTTGTCGACCTTGGTGATCGCCTCGTCCACGGCGGGCTTGAGCGCGGAGGGCTTGCCGCGCCGGTAGCCGCCGTCGGAGGTGATGACGACCTTGGCGTCGGCGTCCTGGATCCGGGTGGCGAGCGCGTCCGCCGAGAAACCGCCGAACACCACCGAGTGCGCCGCGCCGATCCGGGCCGAGGCCAGCATCGCGATCGCGGTCTCCGGGATCATCGGCATGTAGATGGCGACCCGGTCGCCCTTGCGGACCCCGAGCTCCAGCAGCGCGTTGGCCGCCTTGGAGACCTCGTCCTTCAGCTCCGCGTAGGTGATCGAGCGGCTGTCGCCGGGCTCGCCCTCGAAGTGGATGGCGACCCGGTCCCCGTGCCCGGCCTCCACGTGCCGGTCCACGCAGTTGTACGCGACGTTCAGCTCGCCGTCCTTGAACCACTTCGCGAACGGCGGGTTCGACCAGTCCAGCGTCTCGGACGGTTCCTTGGCCCAGGTCAGCCGGCGGGCCTGCTCGGCCCAGAAGCCGAGCCTGTCAGCCTTGGCCTGTTCGTACGCCTCGGCCCCGACGTTGGCGTTCGCGGCCAGGTCGGCGGGCGGCGCGAAGCGTCGCTCCTCCTTCAAGAGGTTGGCCAGGCTTTCGTTGCTCACGACATCTCCCTTTCCCAGGGTGTCCGTTGTGTCCCAGGCCACAGCTCATCAG
Organism: Streptomyces sp. NPDC038135; assembly: GCF_055601245.1. Taxonomy (NCBI): domain Bacteria; kingdom Bacillati; phylum Actinomycetota; class Actinomycetes; order Kitasatosporales; family Streptomycetaceae; genus Streptomyces; species Streptomyces sp. NPDC038135. The sequence goes on from NZ_JBVJXS010000003.1 coordinate 624,190, forward strand.
ACGCGGGGGTCCGATGACAAGGGTCGACGGCCAAATTGGTTTAGACCTGTCGGCCCGGCTCGGGGATCAAACGGGACTTCGCAGCTCCGGGGCCGTCCCGGCCTCCTGTCCAGCCTCCTCTTCCGCCTCCTTTCCCGCAGCTCCCTCCACATGCTCGAACACCGCGGCGCCGTCCCCGCTCCCGTCGAGCAGATAGGCCTGCGCCTCGCCCACGTGGAAGTACATCCCGTGCAGCTCCAGCGCACCGGCCTGCAGGGCACGCGCGATCGTCTCGTGCGCCCGCAGGTGCTCCAGCTGCTGGACCACGTTGGTCAGGCACAGCTGCTCCACGGCGTCGGCGGGCGGCCGCCCGGCCAGCCGGGGCCGGTCACCGTGGTCGCCGGCCAGCCGGGCGAGGCTCGGCCGCCCGTGTCCGAGCCACCGCTTCAGCGGGGTCGCCGGGCCGCCGGGCTCGGCGGCCAGCAGCGCCTGCATGGCCCCGCACCCGGAGTGCCCGCACACCGTGATCGACCGCACCCCGAGCACGTCCACCGCGTACTCGATGGCGGCCGCCACCGAGTGGTCGCCGTGCTCCTCGCCCGGCGGCGGCACCAGATTGCCGATGTTGCGGACGACGAACAGGTCGCCGGGACCGCTGGCGGTGATCATCGACGTGACCAGCCGGGAGTCGGCGCAGGTGAGGAAGAGCTGCGAGGGCTGCTGCCCCTCCCGCGCGAGCCGCGCCAGCTCCTCGCGCACCAGCGGGGCGGTGTTCCGCTGGAACGAGCTGATGCCACGGGCGAGTTCGTGGGTGACGGGTGTGCTGGGGACCTGTGCGAAGCAGGCCCGGTGGTTGCGCCAGGGCGTCCACGGCCGGCACCGGCACACCGCGGACGGACCGGGATCCGACGAGCGGACTCCGCCCCGCCGACCGGTCAGCTCGGCGGTGCCGCCCCGCGCGGTGTGCGTGTTCTGCCAGTCCTGCAGCGACTCGTACGCCGCGTGGTCCATGAACGAGCCGTCCAACTCCACGACGGCGTGGACCCCTTGGGGTACGAGATGCAGGGCTCTGCTGAGCCGGGGCACGGCGAGGAACGTCAGCTGGCCCCGGACGTGTACGTGATGGACTCCTTCCTTCTCCGTGTGCGTGATGCGGGTGTGGGCGAGGCGGTGCAGGGCGAGGGCGACCGCCACGCCGACCCCGAGGGCCACACCCTCCAGGACGCCGAGGACCACCACGCCGAGTGTGGTGGCGACGTACACCAGCACTTCACGGTGGCGGGTCACCGTGCGGATGTGGTTCAGGGACACCATCTGGATGCCGACGGCCATCACCAGGGCGGCGAGCGAGGCGAGCGGGATCCACTCCAGGAGCGGGACCATCAGCAGTGCGGCGGCTACTACGAGAACGCCGTGCAGCATCGTGGAGTTCCGGCTCACCGCACCCGAGTTCACGTTCGCGGTGCTCCGCACGGCCACCCCCGCCACGGGCAGTCCGCCGAGCGCCCCCGAGACGATGTTGGCGGCGCCCTGGCCGAGCAGTTCGCGGTCGAGGTCCGAGCGCCCGACCAGAGGCCCGGGCCGGGCGGCGACCAGCTTGTCCACGGCGACCGCGCCGAGCAGTGACTGCACACTGCACACCAGCGTGGTGGTGAGCACGGCGGCGGCGATGCCGAGCCCCGGGCCCTCGGGCAGCCCGGCCAGCGCGTGACTGCTCCAGGACGGCAGGTCCACCCGGGGCAGCACCAGTCCGGTCAGCGTGGCGGTGACAGTGGCTCCGGTGACGGCCACCAGGGCGGCCGGGACCCTGCGCAGCAGCCGGCCGGCGCGGCCGGGGAGGCGCGGCCAGGCCAGCAGCAGGGTCAGGGTCAGCGCGCTCATCGACAGGGCGGCCGGGTCCAGCTCCGCGAGTTGAGCGGGCAGGGCACGCAGGTTGGCGAGGACGGAACTGTCCGGGCTGCCGCCGAGCACGATGTGCAGCTGGGCGACGGCGATGGTGACGCCGATGCCGGCGAGCATGCCGTGCACCACGGCGGGACTGACGGCGAGTGCGCCGCGGGCCACGCGCAGGCAGCCCAGGCCCAGTTGGGCGAGGCCGGCGAGGACAGTGATGCCGCAGGTGGTCCGCCAGCCGTAGCGGTGGATGAGGTCGGCGGTGACCACGGTGAGTCCGGCGGCGGGGCCGCTGACCTGCAGCGGGCAGCCGCCGAGCCGGCCGGCCACCAGCCCGCCGACCGCGGCGGCGACCAGGCCGGCCTGGAGCGGGGCGCCGGTCGCGAGGGCGATACCGAGGGACAGGGGCAGGGCGATCAGGAAGACCGCGATGGACGCGGACACGTCGGCGCCCTGGACGAGGCGGCGGCGCGGGGCGCGGGGCGGGCTGTGCGGCCGGTGTGAGTGGTGGGTGTGGGTGGGTGCGCAGGCGGTCATGGTCCCGTCTCCTCCGGGTGGCGCGGTCGCGTACGGGGTGGTGCCCCGTCGGTGGGGGGCTCGGTCGCGGCCGTGGGATCACGGCGTGCAGTGGCGGGATCAACGCTTCGTAAACGAACCGTAATGCAGAGTAAAGGTCATGCATAGCTTTTAGTCGCAAATGGGGTAAACAGTCACCTCTGCGGGCGAAGCGATCATTTCATCGGCTTGTCGTACTAATTCCTTCTCGGGCCCGTGCGACCTTGGCGGCGCTGTCGGCACAACCCGGCACATCACCTGAAAACGCCCTCATCAGCGTTTGCCTGAGAGAAGGAAGAAGGTGGGGCGGAAGATGGCCGCCACCCAGAGGATCGCCGTGGGCGCCATGGTCGCCGCGGCCTGTACCGCGTCGCTGGCCGGTTGCTCGTCCGGCGGCGACGGCCCGAAGCAAGGAGCGTCCGGCCCCAGGCAGGGGGCGCCGGCGCCCAACAGCGTGCTCCGTCTGATCGGTGACGGGTCCACCGCGTACACCGGAGGGCAGCCGCACCTGCCCGTCCCCGAGCGGCTCAAGCCCGGTCAGAAACCTCCCCAGTTCGTGGTGTTCTCCTGGGACGGCGCGGGGGAGGACAGCCAGAAGCTGTTCTCCCACTTCCGCAAGGTCTCCAAGGAGAACAACGCGACCATGACGTACTTCCTCAGCGGCGTGTACCTGCTGCCGGAGGAGAAACGCGAGCTCTACAGACCGCCGCAACACGCCCCGGGCAGCTCGGAGATCGGCTTCAACGACGCGCAGGGCATCTCCGACACCCTCAAGCAGGTGCGACTGGCCTGGCTCGAGGGCAACGAGATCGGCACCCACTTCAACGGACACTTCTGCGGTCCCGACGGCGGCGTCGGCGAGTGGTCGGTGCAGGAGTGGAAGAGCGAGATCGCCCAGGCCAAGCAGTTCGTGAAGAACTGGCGGACCAACACCGGCATGGAGAAGACCGCACCCCTGCCCTTCGACTACGACAAGGAGCTGATCGGCGCCCGGACCCCTTGCCTGGAAGGGCAGAAGAACTTCAGGAAGGCGGCCCGCCAACTCGGCTTCCGCTACGACTCCAGCGGAGTCGACGACCAGGTGTGGCCCGATAAGAAGGACGGCCTGTGGGACCTGTCGATGCAGCTGGTCCCCTTCCCGGGGCACACCTACGAGCAGTTGACCATGGACTACAACTTCATGGTCAACCAGTCCGGCACGCAGACCCAGGGCGACCCCGACATGTACGACTACTGGGGCGACCAGATGCGTGACGGCCTGCTCAAGGGCTTCTACCGCGCCTACGACGGCAACCGCGCGCCGTTGATCATCGGCAACCACTTCGAGTCCTGGAACGGCGGCACCTACATGCGCGCCATCGACGAGGTGGTGAAGGAGGTGTGCAACAAACCCGAGGTGCGCTGCGTCTCCTTCCACCAGCTCGCCGACTGGCTGGACGCGCAGGACCCGCAGACGCTGGCCAAGCTGCGCACCCTGAAGGTGGGCGAGGCGCCCCGGCAGGGCTGGGCGTCCCTCATGTCCGGGCGGCCGGCCCCGGCGCCCAAGGGTGTTCCCGGGGCGCCGGCGGTCAAGCAGTAGGCGTCATACCGGAGCCGCCAGGCCCTCGCCGAGCACGAACCCGGGGTCGATCTGCGCCGCCAGATCGACCCCGGTGCGCTCGTTGCCCCAGGCCTCCGCGTTCCGCAGGTGGAAGTGGACCATCTGGCGCGTGTAGCGCTCCCAGTCGCGCCGTTCGTACGTGGCGTCGGCGGCGGCCCGGAGCGTCTGCAGGGAGCGGACGTTGGCCTCCTCCAGAAGACCGAACCGGGGCGGGCGCCCCTTCTCCATCGCACGCACCCAGTCCGAGTGCCCGACCGTCACCAGCAGGTCGTCACCGGCCTCCGCGCGGAGGAAGTCGATGTCGTCCTGCCCCTGGACCTTGTTGCCGACGACCTTCAGGGCCACGCCGAAGTCGCGGGCGTACTCCTTGTACTGGCGGTAGACGGAGACCCCCTTCCGGGTCGGCTCGGCGACGAGGAACGTCATGTCGAAGCGGGTGAACAGGCCGGACGCGAAGGAGTCCGAACCCGCCGTCATGTCGACCACGACGTACTCGTCGGGGCCGTCGACGAGGTGGTTGAGGAACAGCTCCACCGCTCCCGTCTTCGAGTGGTAGCAGGCGACCCCCAGGTCGGCGTCCGTGAAGGGGCCGGTGACCATCAAACGGACCGCGCCGCCGTCGAGTTCCACCGGACGCGCGCAGGCGTCGTACACCGCGTTCGGCTCCCGCACCCGCACCAGCCGCGAACCCTCGCCGGGTGGGGTCGTCTTGATCATCGTCGCGGCCGAGGTGATGCGCGGGTTGGAGCCGCGCAGATGGTCCTTGATCAGCGGCAGCCGCTCGCCCATCGCGGGCAGCGCGGCCGCCTGGGCCTCGCCGAGGCCGAGCGCCGGGCCGAGGTGCTGGTTGATGTCGGCGTCGATGGCGAGCACCGGGGCGCCCGCAGCCACGAGGTGGCGGATGAAGAGGGAGGAGAGCGTGGTCTTGCCGCTGCCGCCCTTCCCGACGAAAGCAATTTTCATGTTCACGAACAGTAGTGAATCGATAGCTATATGTGTCGACAGGAGTGAAGAAGACCACTCCTTCGTGGGGTGGGGCGGTCGGGTGCGTAGGGTCGTACTCATGAGTACGACAGGCGCGACCGCCGATCCGCTCGCGGCCCTGGGCTCGCTGCCCGGCGTGGCCGAGTCCGTGGAGTCCGTGCGCAAGGCCGTGGACCGGGTCTACGGGCACCGGGTCATGCGCCGCCGCAGCAACGAGATCACCTCAGAGGCCGCGCTGCGCGGCGCCCGCGGCTCGGCCGCGCTGTCCGGCGCCGACTGGGCCCTGGAGGAGGTGCGGCGGCGCTCCGACTTCAGCGCCGACGCCGAGGCGATGGTCGTGGGCGCGGCGCTCAGGCTGACCGCCGAGGCGGGTCAGCTCCTGTCCATCTGGCGGCAGTCGCCCCTGCGGGTGCTGGCCCGGCTCCATCTGGTGGCCGCGGCGACCCAGGGCGACGACGTCGGCCGTCCGCGCCAGGCGGGCGAACCGGTCGACGAGCCGCTGCTCGAGCTGCCGCTGCCGGACGCCAGGGAGGTGTCGGGCCGGCTGGAGGGCCTGGCGGACCTGATCATCGCCGGCTCCTCGGCGCCGGCGCTGGTCACCGCGGCGGTGGTGCACGGCGAACTTCTCGCGCTGCGCCCCTTCACCTCGCACAACGGCCTCGTCGCGCGCACGGCCGAGCGGATCGTCCTGATCGGCAGTGGCCTCGACCCCAAGGCGGTCTGCCCGTCCGAGGTGGGTCACGCCGAGCTGGGACGCGCCGCCTACCTGGCCGCGCTCGACGGGTACGTCTCCGGCACCCCCGAGGGCATGGCCGCCTGGATCGCCCACTGCGGCCGCGCGGTCGAGCTCGGGGTGCGCGAGTCCACCGCGGTATGCGAGGCGCTGCAGCGCGGGGCCGCCTGAGCCCTGAGCGCGGGACACATGGGAAAGGCCCCCGCGAGGGGGCCGGACAGGGGTTGCGGCGGTACGAGTTCTCGTACCGCCGCTGGCATGCTCACCGGGTTACCAAGCGTCCTCGATATCTGCCCATCAGGTCGGGGTCTTTGCCCGTCACCTGGTGCGGCTGGCCCGTAATCGACGGGTCGACGTCGCGTGGGTGCCCGGTGTTCATGCGGGGTCCGTGGGGCCAGTGCGTAGTAGTAGGGGATCCTCACGGATGTCCTGTGGTCTCGCGGGCCTGAAACCTTTGTACTGCACCCCCGGAGCAAGTGGAACCCCTGCCCGCACTTCTTTACTTTCAGGTTCAAACGGCGGTAAACCGGTCAGGTGGCGGCGACGCCCCTGCGCCGGCTCGCGTACCAGACGAGGCCCGCGGTCGCGGCGGCCGCTCCGAGGGCCGCCGCCGCCACGAGAGCCGGACGCGGCGGTACCGAGAATCCGGGGATCCGCTGCTTGAGCCGGACCGGCCGGGCGAACTCCATGACCGGCCACCCGCGTGCGACCGCCTCGCGGCGCAGCGTGCGGTCCGGGTTCACGGCGTGCGGGTGCCCGACCGCCTGGAGCATGGGCAGGTCGGTCGCCGAGTCGCTGTAGGCGTAGCAGCGGTCCAGGTCGTACCCCTCGGACACGGCCAGTTCCCTGACGGCCTCCGCCTTGGTCGGGCCGTACGCGTAGTACTCCACCTCCCCGGTGAAGCAGCCGTCGTCGCCCACCACCATGCGCGTGGCCACCACGCGGTCGGCGCCCAGCAGCTCCCCGATCGGCTCGACCACCTCGGCGCCCGAGGTGGACACGATCACCACGTCGCGTCCGGCGGTGTGGTGCTCCTCGATGAGGGAGGCCGCCTCGTCGTAGATGATCGGGTCGATCAGGTCGTGCAGGGTCTCGGCGACGATCTCCTTCACCTGCTGGACGTTCCAGCCTCGGCACATCGCGGAGAGGTACTGGCGCATCCGCTCCATCTGATCGTGGTCGAGGCCGCCGGCCAGGAAGACGAACTGGGCGTACGCGGTACGCAGCGCGGCCCTGCGGTTGATCAGCCCGCCCTGGTAGAAGGACTTGCTGAAGGTGAGCGTGCTCGACTTCGCAATGACCGTCTTGTCCAGGTCAAAGAAGGCTGCTGCGCGGGGCAAGGAGTGGTTTTCCACGTCCCTGAGCATATGCGCCCACCATTCGGCGTAAGGTGGGGCGCGTGGGTTTGCCTGAGAAGGCTCTCGGGTACACCATGGAAGTCACGGATCGTTCGCGACCGTGCTAACCCGGTCCGACTCCTCCCCCCCCGAGTCGGCCGTGGGGACGACCCCCGCTCTCCCCCCCGGCGGGGGTCGTCGCATGTCCGGACGCATTTTCTCCCCTTTTCAACATGTCTCGCGACTGGTCGCGCCCGATGTCGACCGGACTCTGCCGTGCTCATGAGCCGTCACTCTGTGTAATTGAAGCGCTGCTCTGTGGAAGTCGCGGAGAGGGCGGCTCAAGGCTCACCGGTATGAGGGACCGCGATATTCACAACCGCTGAGTTGTACACGGTTTTCCACCAAGATCCACACGCTTTCCCGGATCGCTGCACCGTGATTCCCACGCACTCCGACGCCGGCGAGTTCATGGCCGGTTCCGATTGCCGGAGTGCCTATGGCCGGTTTCTGCCGCCTCGCAAAGAGCGCCGCTCGCCGGTCCTTCACATCTTTGGGAATCGCGGGGCCGCGGAGGCCGCGCGGAGGACATGGGAAGGGGGAGCGCACGTGATCGGAACCGTCGCCCACGACCCGGCACCGGCCACCGGAGGTCTGCCGGGACGGCCGCTCATCGTCACCGAGGACGCGGATCTGCTGGACGATCTGCTGCGCCTGTGCGCGGCCGCGGGCGCCACGCCCGAAGTGCATCACGGTGTACCCGATCACGGCGGTGGCTGGGAAGCGGCCCCGCTCGTCCTGGTCGGCGACGACGCGGCCCGCCGCCTGCGCGGAGCGGCGCGCCGGCGCGGAGTGGTGCTGGTCGGCCGCGACCAGGACGACTCCGGGGTGTGGAGAAGGGCCGTGCAGATCGGCGCGGACCATGTCTTGATGCTGCCCGACGGAGAGCAGTGGCTGGTCGACCGGATCGCGGACGTCGCCGAGGGCGTCGGCCGTCCGGCCCTGACGGTCGGGGTCGTCGGCGGCCGGGGTGGGGCCGGTGCGTCCACGCTGGCCTGCGCCCTCGCCGTCACCGCCGCACGCGAGGGGCTACGCACCCTTCTCGTCGACGCCGATCCGCTGGGCGGCGGACTCGACGTGCTCCTCGGCGGTGAGAGCGCCGAGGGATTGCGCTGGCCCGCCTTCGCCGCCTCCCGCGGCCGGGTCGGCGGCGGCGCGCTGGAGGAGTCGCTGCCCCGGTTGCACTCGCTGCGGGTGCTCAGCTGGGACCGCGGCGACTGCGTGGCCGTCCCGGCCCAGGCCGTCCGCGCGGTGCTCGCGGCCGCGAGGCGGCGCGGCGGCACGGTGGTCGTCGACCTCCCGCGGCGTCTGGACGACGGGGTCGCCGAAGCCCTCGCCCAGCTCGACCTGGCCCTGCTCGTCGTCCCGGCCGAACTGCGGGCGGTCGCGGCCGCCGGCCGGGTCGCATCGGCGCTCGGCATGGTCGTCGGGGACCTCCGGGTGGCGGTGCGGGGGCCGTACGCGCCCGGCCTCGACGACCGCGAGGTCGCCCGGTTGCTGGGCCTGCCCCTGGCCGGCGAGGTCCCCGTCGAACCGGCCCTGCAGCGCGCGCACGGCACCGCCAAGCCGCCCGCCGCGACCGGCCGCGGCCCGCTGGCCCGCTTCTGCACCGCCTTCTGGGAACAGGCACTGGCCGAGACGGGAGGCCCACGATGACCTTGCCCGGACTCGACCGGGCCGACGTCATGGCCCTGCTGGACGGGGTCCGACGCCGGCTGGCGGAGAGCGGCGCCGAACCGACCCCGGCGCGCGTCGCCCAGGCGCTGCGCGAACAGGGCCGGGTCCTCGGGGACGCCGAGGTGCTCGGCGCGGCCGAGCACCTGCGGTCGGAGCTGGTCGGGACCGGTCCGCTGGAGCCGCTTCTCGCCGATCCGGGCGTCACCGACGTCCTGGTGTCCGCGCCCGACCGGGTGTGGGTGGACCGCGGCGGCGGCCTGGAACTGACGCCGGTGACCTTTCCGGACGCGGCGGCCGTACGGCGTCTCGCGCAGCGGCTGGCCGCCGTGGCCGGACGCCGGCTGGACGACGCCAGGCCCTGGGCAGACGCCCGGCTGCCCGACGGGACCCGGCTGCACGCGGTGCTGCCCCCGGTGGCCGTCGGCTGCACCTGCCTGTCCCTGCGCGTCGTGCGACCTCGGGCGTTCACGCTCGGGGAACTGGTCGAGGCGGGCACCGTACCGCCCGGCGGGGACCAGGTCCTGCGGGCGCTGCTCGCGGCCCGGCTGTCCTTCCTCGTCAGCGGCGGCACCGGCAGCGGCAAGACGACTCTGCTGAGCGCACTGCTCGGTCTGGTCCAGCCCGGTGAACGGATCGTGCTCGCCGAGGACTCGGCGGAGCTGAGACCGGACCATCCGCACGTCGTACGGCTGGAGACCCGGCCGGCCAACCAGGAGGGGGCCGGCCTCGTGACCCTGGAGGACCTCGTCCGCCAGGCGTTGCGGATGCGGCCCGACCGGCTGGTCATCGGCGAGGTGCGGGGCCCCGAGGTGGTGCACCTGCTGGCCGCGCTCAACACGGGCCACGAAGGCTGCGGAACCGTGCACGCCAACGCCGCCGCCGACGTGCCCGCCCGGCTGGAGGCGCTCGGCACGGCGGCCGGACTCGACCGGGCGGCGCTGCACAGCCAGCTGGCGGCCGCGCTGTCGGTGGTGCTCCACCTCGTGCGGGACGGGTCCGGGCGGCGCCGGATCGCCGAGGTGCATGTGCTGGAGCGGGACGACTCGGGCCTCGTGCGGACGGTGCCGGCGTTGCGCTGGGGCGTGCGGGCCTTCACCCGGGAGCGGGGCTGGGAGCGGCTGCGGGAGCTGCTGAGCGGCGGGTTAGGGAGCGAACGGGACGAGAGGAGCGAGGGAAGTGAGCACTGAGACGTCGATGGGCGCGGCGGCGGCCTGTGTCGGGGCCGCGGCCTGGCTGCTGGGCGGACGGCACCACGGGACGCGGCGCGCGAGGCTGCTGCTGGCCGGGGGCGCGGGGGTGGCGACCGGCCCGCCCTCCTGGGAGCGGGCCGTGGGTGCACTGCGGAGACTGCAGGGACGACTGAGGCCCGAATGGTGGTCGCTCGCGGCCGGGCTGCTGCTCGCACTGCTGGGTGCCTCGGTGATTCCGGTCGTCGCGGGGGCGGCCGGGGTGCCGGTGCTGCGCAGGACGCGGCTGGCCCGGCAGGCCGGCCGGGCCAGGGAGCGGCGCGCGGACGCGGTGATCGGCCTGTGCGGCGCGCTGGCCGGGGAGGTGCGCGCGGGACGGCAGCCCGGTGAGGCGCTGCTGCGGGCCGCCCGCGATTCCGGCGGGCTCGGGGAGGCGCAGGACGGCGTGGTCGCGGCCGCGCGGTTCGGCGGCGATGTGCCGGGCGCGCTGGCCGTCGCGGCCCGGCAGCCGGGCGCGGAGGGGCTGCTGGGTCTCGCCGCCTGCTGGCGGGTGGCCGTGGACCAGGGCGCCGGGCTCGCGGACGGCCTCGAGCGGCTGGACGGGGCTCTGCGTGCCGAGCGGGACCAACGGGCGGATCTGAGGGCCCAGCTGTCCGGGGCTCGGGCGACGGCGCTGCTGCTCGCTGCGCTGCCCGCCCTCGGGCTGCTGCTCGGCTCGGCCATGGGCGCCCACCCCCTGCGGGTGCTGCTGCATAGCGGGGCGGGGCTTGGCTGCCTGGTGGCGGGAGCGGTGTTCGAGGGCGCCGGGGTGTGGTGGGCGGGGCGGATCGTACGGGGAGCTGAGGCGGCATGAGCGGTGAAGTCGTCCACAGGCTGGGGACAGTCGCGGCCGGTCTGCTGAGCGTGGGCTGGGCGGCCCGGTGGCTGGTCATGGCCCGGCGCCGGCGCCGGGCGCGACGCAGGGTGGCCGAACTGCTGGCCTTGGTGAAGGCCGAGTCGAAACCGCCCTTCGAGGTCGGGAACCAAGTGCGGCGGTGGCTGCCGGTCGTGGGGGCGATGTGCGGGGCGTGGGTGCTGGCCGGCGGCGCGGCCGGCGCGGTCGTGGCGCTCGCCGTGGGCGCGGGGCTGTGGCGGTGGCGGCTCCGGCGATCGGAGGCGGGCCCCGCGGAGGAGGTCGACAGAGCGCTCGCGGCCCGCCAGCTCCCGCTCGCCGCGGATCTGCTGGCCGCCTGCATCGCGGCCGGGGCCGGGCCGGTGATCGCTGCACAGGCGGTGGGCGAGGCCCTCGGCGGACCCGTCGGGGACGCGCTGGACCGGGGCGCGGCGGAGGTGCGGCTCGGCGGCGAACCGTGCGACGCCTGGCGCCGGTTGGCCGGTCTGCCCGGAGCCGGGGCACTGGCCCGGCTGCTGGAGCGGGCCGACGAGTCGGGCTTGCCCGCCGCCGGTCCCGTGGCCCGCCTCGCCTCCGACGCGCGGGCCGAATGGGCCAGAGCGGCCACGGCGCGGGCGCGCCGGGCGGGCGTCCTGGTCTCCGCGCCGGTCGGGCTGTGCTTCCTGCCCGCCTTCATCGCGATCGGCGTGCTGCCCGTGGTGATCGGGCTGGCGGGCGGCGTGACGGGGGGAGGTGGCGGCTGACGGCAGGCGCGAGGGAAGCGGCCGCGGGCGACGCGGTGACGGTGACGGCACGGGACGCGGATGGCGCGGTCCCGGAAACGGACGAGAACGCTGGAACGAGGGGAGTTCGAGATGCGTAGGTTCGACAGGCGCAGGTTCGGCATGCGCCGGAATGCCGGAAGGCTGTGGGTGCCGTTGCGGGAGCGGTGGCGCGCGGACGGGGGGATGGTGACCTCGGAATACGCGATGGGCATCGTGGCCGCGGTCGGCTTCGCGTTGCTGCTCTACGAGGTAGTCACCAGCGGCCAGGTCAAGGCGGAACTGCAGGCCATCGTGAAACGGGCCCTCAGTGCGCGGATGTGAGCGGGGGTCGGACCGCGGGTTCGTGACCGCGGAGTCGGCCGTGGTGCTGTCGGTGCTGGTGGCGTTCACCATGGCGCTGGTCTGGGGGCTGCTCGTGGTGGCCGCCCAGATCCAGTGCGTGGACGCCGCCCGCGCCGGCGCCCGGGCCGCCGCCCGGCAGGACCCGGCCGACGCGGTGGTGGAGGTGGCCCGGCAGGCGGCACCGCGCGGGGCACGGGTGACGGTCGGCCGGACGGGTGACCAGGTCCGGGTGACGGTGGTGGCCAGACCGCCGGTGCTGTCCGGACTGCCGTTCGAGGTACGGGAGGAGGCGGTGGCAGCGGCGGAGGAGACCGTCGGCGCGGGCGCGCAGTCGGGCACCGACACCGGTACAGGCTCCGGCACGGGCGCCGGTACGGGATCCGCTGCTGGAGCAGGCGAGAGCAGAGGCGCCGACACGGGGACGGCAGCCGGTGCCGGCATCGGTGCCGGTCCAGGTGCCGGTGCGGTAGCCGGAGCCGCCGCGGAGCCCGGGTCATGAGGCGCCGGCGAGTCGAACATGGCAGCGAAGCCCGCTGCTCGGACCGGGGCTCCGCCACCGTCTGGAGCGTCGGGGTGATCACGGTGCTGTGTGTGGTGTTCGGCGCCGTGCTCGCCCTCGGGCAGGCGGTCGCGGTCAGGCACCGGGCAGCCGGCGGCGCGGATCTGGCGGCGCTCGCCGCGGCGGACCACTGGGCCGAGGGCACCGCCGGCGCCTGCGCCCGGGCTGAACGGGTGGCGGCGGCCCAGGGGGTCAGGCTGGTGCGGTGCGTGATCGCGGGGGACACCTCGGACGTCACGGCGGCCTCGGGGCGCGGACCCTTCACGGCGGAGGTCAGGGCCAGAGCCGGGCCGCCCGGGCCCCTGCCCGCGGCGCCGGGGACGGCCGCTCCTAGACCGCCTGCTTGATCCGAAAGGCGCCCACAGAGCCGAGAGAGGCCCTGGCGCTCCGGTGCCCCGGTGTCCCGGCACCCCGGTGCCGCAAAGCCTCAGAAGCTCAGAGCCCGGTGCCGCGAAGCCCCGGATCTCAGCCCTGCGTCACCGAGTCCTCCTGAGCCTTGTCCTCCGGGGCCTCGCGCAGCAGCACCGTGAGGAGCCGAACCGCCCCCCGTTTGTGCAGCGGATCGTTGCCGTTGCCGCACTTGGGGGACTGGATGCAGGAGGGGCAGCCCGCCTCGCACTCGCAGGAGGCGATGGCCTCCCGGGTCGCGGCGAGCCAGGCGCGGGCGGTGTGGAAGGCGCGCTCCGCGAAGCCCGCGCCACCCGGATGGCCGTCGTAGACGAACACCGTCGGCAGGAGGGTGTCCGGGTGCATCGGGACGGACACCCCGCCGATGTCCCAGCGGTCGCAGGTGGCGAACAGGGGGAGCATGCCGATGGACGCGTGCTCGGCGGCGTGCAGGGAGCCGCCCAGGATCTCCGGGGTGATCCGTGCCTCGTCCAGCTGGTCCTCGGTGACCGTCCACCACACCGCGCGCGTGCGCAGCGTACGAGGAGGGAGGTCGAGCTTCGTCTCACCGAGCACCTCACCCGTGATGAGCCGTCGGCGCAGGAAGGAGACCACCTGGTTGGTGACCTCGACCGAGCCGTAGCAGAGCCGGCCGGAGCCCCAGGGGATCTCGACGTCCGTCTCCAGGACGGAGATAGATGTGGTGTCCCGGGCGACCGTCGAGTACGGCGGGTCGGCCTGCTCGACCAGCGCGACCGAGTCCTCCAGGTCGAGCGAGCGCACCAGGTAGGTGCGGCCCTGGTGCAGGTGCACCGCGCCCTCGTGCACCGCGGAGTGCGCGGCGCCCGCGTCGACCGTGCCGAGCAGGCGGCCCGTGCCCTCCTCCACGATCTGCACCGGCCGCCCGCCCGCGCCGCGGATGTCGGTCAGGTCGGCGGCCCGCTCCCGGCGTGTCCAGTGCCAGGCGCGGGTGCGGCGGCGCAGCAGCTTCGCGGCCTCCAGCTGGGGCAGCAGCTCCGCGCAGGCGGGACCGAACAGGTCGAGGTCCTCCTCGGTCAGCGGTATCTCCGCCGCCGCGGCGCACAGATGCGGGGCGAGGACGTACGGGTTGTCGGGATCGAGGACGGTCGATTCCACCGGTTGGTCGAACAGGGCCTCGGGATGATGGACGAGGAAGGTGTCCAGCGGGTCGTCGCGGGCCACCAGCACCGCCAGGGCGCCCTGTCCGGAGCGGCCCGCGCGGCCCGCCTGCTGCCACAGGGAGGCGCGCGTGCCGGGGTATCCGGCGATCAGGACGGCGTCCAGCCCCGAGACGTCCACGCCCAGCTCCAGGGCCGTCGTGGCGGCGAGTCCGAGGAGTTCGCCGGAGTGCAGGGCGCGTTCCAGGGCCCGGCGCTCCTCGGGGAGGTAGCCGCCCCGGTAGGCCGCGACACGCCGGGCGAGGGAGCGGTCGACCTCGGCCAGACGCTCCTGGGTGATCACCGAGATCAGCTCGGCGCCGCGCCGGGAGCGCACGAAGGCGACCGAGCGCACGCCCTGCACGGTGAGATCGGTCAACAGGTCGGCGGTCTCGGCGGTGGCGGTACGCCGGACGGGTGCGCCCTTCTCGCCGTGCAGCTCGGTGAGCGGGGGCTCCCACAGGGCGAAGACCAGCTCCCCGCGCGGGGAGGCGTCGTCGGCGACCTCCACGACCGGCAGGCCGGTGAGCCGGCCGGCGGCCACGGCGGGCTCGGCGGCGGTCGCGGAGGCCAGCAGGAACACCGGCGAGGAGCCGTAGCGCGCGCACAGGCGGCGCAGCCGGCGCAGCACCTGGGCGACGTGCGAGCCGAACACGCCCCGGTAGGTGTGGCACTCGTCGATGACGACGTACTTGAGCGCCTTCAGGAAGGAGGACCAGCGGGGGTGGGAGGGCAGTATCCCGCGGTGCAGCATGTCGGGGTTGGTGAGGACGTAGTTCGCGTACTGGCGGACCCACTCCCGTTCCTCGAACGGGGTGTCGCCGTCGTACACGGCCGGGCGTACGGCGCCGGCCAAAGGTTGTGAAAGTTCCTTCACCGAGCGGCACTGGTCCGCCGCGAGCGCCTTGGTGGGCGCCAGGTACAGGGCGGTCGCCCCGCGGCCGTTCGGGGCCTCGGAGCCGTCCAGCAGGGTGGACATGACCGGCACCAGGTAGGCGAGGGACTTGCCGGAGGCGGTGCCGGTGGCGACCACCACCGAGTCGCCGTCCAGCGCGTGCTCGGCGGCCAGCGCCTGGTGGGCCCACGGGTGCTCGATGCCGCACGCCTGCACCGCGGCGATCACTTCGGAGCGAATCCGGTCAGGCCAGACGGCATGCCGACCCGCACGCGGGGGCAAGTGCTCCGTATGAGTGATGCGCGCGGATCGGCTCGGCCCGGAGGCGAGCCGGTCCAGAACGGTGCCCGGAGACGGGCGGGACGCCGGGTCCGCCATGGGTCGATCGGATCGGTGATTCTTGGCCATCGGCACCGAGTGTGTCACCGGCGTGACGGACAATGGAGCCAAGGCGTCGTGCACACATGCCGGTAAGTGATTGAATGCCATCGCGGCTGGCGGTGCGCCCCGGGGGCCGCAAGCCGATGTTCCCGAGGGGCGACCGCTCGATAGCAAGGTGCTGGAGGATCCGTGGACCTGTCCCTGTCGACCCGTACCGTCGGCGATCGTACGGTCGTCGAGGTCGGTGGCGAAATCGATGTATACACCGCGCCCAAGCTGCGCGAGCAGTTGGTCGAGCTGGTGAACGACGGCAATTTCCACCTCGTCGTCGACATGGAGGGCGTGGACTTCCTCGACTCCACCGGACTCGGCGTGCTGGTCGGCGGCCTGAAGCGGGTGCGTGCCCACGAGGGCTCACTGCGCCTGGTCTGCAACCAGGAGCGCATTCTGAAGATCTTCCGCATCACCGGCCTCACCAAGGTGTTCCCGATCCACACCTCGGTCGAGGAAGCGGTGGCGGCCACCGACTGACCCCGGCCGGCCACCCGGTCCAGGCCGCTCGCCGGTCGGGACATCGGTCGGCCCCGCCCCGGGCCGGTGGGTCCGGGGCCACTAGTTCAGCAGGGGGTGCGGGCTCTCGGCGGCCCCGCCCCCGGACCGCACGCCCGTAGTCGCGAGGGGGATGCATGGCCACCGTCGAACTCCGCTTCAGCGCGCTGCCCGAGCACGTCAGGACCGCCCGGCTGGTGGCGGCAGCGGTGGCGCGCAGGGCCGGAGTGGACGAGGCCGTACTCGACGAAGTGCGCCTCGCCGTGGGCGAGGCCTGCTCCCGTGCCGTCGGACTCCATCAGAGCAACGCCATCGCGGCGCCCGTGAAGGTGGCGCTGATCGAGGACGAGAAGCAGTTCTCCATCGAGGTCGGCGACGAGGCCCCGCACGCCGCTCCCGCGGAGCGGGTGGCCGGCGGAGCCGCCGCGGACGCGGACGTGGAGGCCGAGGAGGACGAGATGGGCCTCGCGGTCATCAGCGGCCTCGTCGACGACGTGGAGGTCACGACGGGCCGCGACGGCGGGCTGATCCGCATGAGCTGGCCCACCGCCCCGTCGGCCGTCACGCTCGTCTGATCCGGCGCCCCGCGCGTTCGGACACCCGCGCACAGCGCATCGAAGGGCCCTGCTGAGCAGGGCCCTTCGTGCTGTCTCCAAGCGTGCCCGGTAATTCGTGAAAGAATTCACGATCAATAGCTGATAATTTGATCAAGCATCAATGTGGTCGTCAATGCCTTTGAGGCATTACCTCTTTCGGGTTCGATGGCGGGAACTCGATCATTTGCTGAAGAGCACCAGAAGGCGAATTCCGTTTACCGTCCCCTGTTTAGATCACTCTGGGGTACCTACAATCCGTCCACATCTTGAGCTCAGCCCAAGCGTCAAGGAGGACGAATGGCGGGGCTTTCTACCCCTCATCAGTTTGGCCACCCCACAACCCTCGCGGCCGCGGTACTCACGGACGACAACCGGATCATCGTGGCGGTGATCGCGGCCGTCGCCCTGGCCGCGCTCGCCGTCGCAGGCGTCCTGGTGCGCCAGGTGCTGGCGGCGGGCGAGGGCACCGACAGCATGAAGGAGATCGCCGGAGCGGTCCAGGAAGGTGCCAAGGCGTATCTCGCCCGACAGTTGCGCACGCTCGGCGTATTCGCCGTCGTCGTGTTCTTCCTGCTCCTGCTGCTGCCCGCGGACGACTGGAATCAGCGTGCCGGACGATCGGTGTTCTTCCTGATCGGCGCGGTGTTCTCGGCGACCACCGGCTATATCGGCATGTGGCTCGCCGTGCGCAGCAATGTGCGCGTCGCCGCCGCGGCCCGGGAAGCGACCCCTGGCGAAGGCGAACCCGAAAAGGATCTCACCACCGTCTCGCACACCGCGATGAAGATCGCATTTCGCACAGGCGGCGTCGTCGGCATGTTCACGGTGGGTCTCGGCCTGCTGGGCGCCTCGTGCGTGGTGCTGGTGTACGCGGCCGACGCGCCGAAGGTGCTGGAGGGCTTCGGCCTCGGCGCCGCCCTGATCGCCATGTTCATGCGAGTCGGCGGCGGCATCTTCACCAAGGCCGCCGACGTCGGCGCCGACCTGGTCGGCAAGGTCGAGCAGGGCATTCCCGAGGACGACCCGCGCAACGCCGCGACCATCGCCGACAACGTGGGCGACAACGTCGGCGACTGCGCGGGCATGGCGGCCGACCTGTTCGAGTCGTACGCCGTCACCCTGGTGGCCGCGCTGATCCTCGGCAAGGCCGCCTTCGGCGACTCGGGGCTCGCCTTCCCGCTGCTGGTGCCCGCCATCGGTGTGATCACCGCCATGATCGGCATCTTCGCGGTCGCGCCGCGCCGGGCCGACCGCAGCGGCATGACCGCGATCAACCGGGGATTCTTCATCTCGGCGGTGATCTCGCTCGTGCTGGTCGCGGTGGCGGTCTTCCTCTACCTGCCCGCGAAGTACTCCGGCCTGAGCGGCGTCAGCGACGCGGCGATCCGCGCGAAGGACGGCGATCCCCGGATCCTCGCCCTGGTGGCCGTGGCGATCGGCATCCTGCTCGCCGCCGTGATCCAGCAGCTCACCGGCTACTTCACCGAGACCACCCGGCGCCCGGTCAGGGACATCGGCAAGACCTCTCTCACGGGCCCGGCCACCGTCGTGCTCTCCGGCATCTCGGTGGGTCTGGAATCGGCCGTCTACACCGCCCTGCTCATCGGGCTCGGCGTGTACGGCGCGTTCCTGCTCGGCGGCACCTCGATCATGCTGGCGCTGTTCGCGGTGGCCCTGGCCGGCACCGGCCTGCTCACCACGGTCGGCGTGATCGTCGCCATGGACACCTTCGGGCCGGTCTCGGACAACGCGCAGGGCATCGCCGAGATGTCCGGTGACGTCGAGGGGGCGGGCGCCCAGGTGCTCACCAACCTGGACGCGGTCGGCAACACCACCAAGGCCATCACCAAGGGCATCGCCATCGCCACCGCCGTCCTCGCGGCGTCGGCGCTCTTCGGCTCCTACCGGGACGCCATCACCACCAACGTGCAGGACGTCGGCGCCAAGCTCACGGGCCCCGGCTCACCGATGAGCCTGTCGCTGGACATCTCGCAGCCCAACAACCTCGTCGGCCTCATCGCGGGCGCCGCGGTCGTCTTCCTCTTCTCCGGACTCGCCATCAACGCCGTGTCGCGTTCGGCCGGTTCGGTGGTGTTCGAGGTGCGGCGGCAGTTCCGGGAGAAGCCCGGAATCATGGACTTCACCGAGAAGCCCGAGTACGGCAAGGTCGTCGACATCTGCACCAAGGACGCCCTGCGTGAGCTGGCCACGCCCGGTCTGCTCGCCGTGATGGCGCCGATCTTCATCGGCTTCACGCTCGGCGTCGGCGCGCTCGGCTCCTACCTCGCGGGCGCGATCGGCGCGGGCACGCTCATGGCGGTGTTCCTCGCCAACTCCGGCGGCGCCTGGGACAACGCCAAGAAGCTGGTGGAGGACGGCCACCACGGCGGCAAGGGCAGCGAGGCCCACGCCGCCACGGTGATCGGCGACACGGTCGGCGACCCCTTCAAGGACACCGCGGGGCCGGCGATCAACCCGTTGCTGAAGGTCATGAACCTGGTCTCGCTGCTCATCGCGCCCGCGGTGATCAAGTTCTCCTACGGCGACGACAGGAACCTCGGCGTGCGGATCGGGATCGCGATCCTCGCGCTGCTGGTCATCGTCGTCTCGGTGTACGTGTCCAAGCGGCGCGGGATCGCCGTGGGCGACGACGAGAGCGCCGAGCGGGTATCCAACTCACCCGACGCGGCGGTGGTTTCGTAGCCCGCATCCAACGGGCCTGCGCAACCGGCGGGCGGGCGGCACGTACTGACGTGCCGCCCGCCCGCTGCGTGTGTGCGCCGCCGCCCAGGCCGTGAGCCTTCTCTCCCATGGTGCAAAGAATCACAAAAGCAGACTTCCGGGGCTTTCGGCATGTGGGGGCTGTCGGTATGCCGTGTAGATTCCGGGGGCCGAGAGCCATGGAAGGGACCGATCCGGTGAACAAGAAGCTCACGGCCGCACTGTCCGGCGGTGCGGTACTGGTAATGGCGTTGTCGGGATGCAGCGGCAGCAAGGACAGCGGGCCCGACCCCAAGCTGGTCGCCTGGGCCAAGACGGTGTGCGACGCGGTGCCCGGGCAGGACGCCAAGATCAGGGAGGCGAACGCCTCGATCGCCAAGATAGCCACGGACAGCAACCTGCCGCCCAAGACCGCCAAGAGCACGTACTCGTCGGCCTTCCAGGACATGGCCGACGGCTACAAGGGGCTGGCCGCCGCCATCAACAGCGCCGGTGCGCCCCCCGGGGTCGAAGACGGCGCCAAGCGCCAGAAGGACGCCGCCAAGAACCTCGCCGGCCTCGCCACGGCCTACGGCGACCTGAAGAAGAAGGTCGACGGACTCGACACCAAGGACCAGGGCAAGTTCGCCAAGGGCCTGCACGAGGTCGCCGACCAGACGAAGCAGATCGGCGAGCAGAGCAACAGCGGCACGGAGGCCCTGAAGCGGCTTGAGCAGGGCGAGGTGAAGCAGGCGATCGCCGAGCAGCCGAGCTGCAAGGTCGCCGCCTCCGGCTCCGCCACCACGTCGGCCACCACCGGCTGACCCGCCCGCCGGGCGAGCCTCCCGACGGACACGCGGACACGCGGACACGCGGACACGCGGACACGCGGACACGCGGACACGGGCGGGCGGCCGGCGTCCGAGGCCGGCCGGCTCCGGTGCCTCACGGGCATCGCGGGCCGAGCCGCCAGCGCCGGAGCCGCCGCCCCGGGTACCGCCGCTTCGTCGCAGCCGCCGAGGTCGGCACCGGCTCGACCGCCGGTAGCCCACGGGCCCTCGCCCGGGCGGGCACCTCGGGCCGGCGGACACGGGCCGCCCGCCCGCGCCGCGGCGGCACCGGCCGGCCGTGCCGGGCCACAATGGTGACGTGACTGACTCCGGCCTCGCCCCCCTGCCCGCCACCGACCGGCCCGACGTCGCCGCACGCCTGCGCGACGCCCTGCTGGCCGCCTCCTTCACCGCCGACGGGCTGCTCGATCTGCTCGGCGCTCCCGCCTACGCGGCGCTGGCCCGCAGTGAGACCGTGCCCGCTCTCCGGGCCACCCGCGGCGACACGCCGCTGGAGACGCTCGTACGCCTCTTCCTGCTCCAGCAGCCGGTGCCCCACGCGCGCGTGGCGGCCGTGCTGCCGGTCGCGGAGGCTCTGGAGGGCGGCTGGCTCGCGTCCGTGGCCGGTGACGAGGTCGCCGCGACCGTCGACGTGCGTCCCTACGGCGGCCCGGACGGCGAGGACTGGTTCATCGTGTCCGACCTGGGCTGCGCGGTCGGCGGGGCCGGCGGCATCGGCCGGCGGGACGAGGGCGTGGTCCTGGGCGTCGGCGGCGCCTCCATGACCCTGGCCGGCATCACCGTGCGCACGCCCGTCGCCTCCGCGCTCGACCTCGGCACCGGTTCCGGCATCCAGGCCCTGCACGCCTCCTCGCACGCCACGCGCGTGACGGCCACCGACGTCAACCCGCGCGCGCTCCACATCACCGCGCTCACTCTGGCGCTCTCCGGCGCGCCCGCCGCCGACCTGCGCGAGGGCTCGCTGTTCGAGCCGGTCCGGGACGACGAGACGTTCGACCTGATCGTTTCCAACCCGCCCTTCGTGATCTCGCCCGGCGCACGGCTGACGTACCGCGACGGCGGCATGGGCGGGGACGATCTGTGTCGCTCGCTCGTTCAGCAGGCGGGGGAGCGGCTGACCGAGGGCGGGTTCGCGCAGTTCCTCGCCAACTGGCAGCACGTCGCGGGGGAGGACTGGCAGGACAGGCTCAGGTCGTGGGTGCCGCGCGGGGGCGATGCCTGGATCGTGCAGCGCGAGGTGCAGGACGTCACGCAGTACGCCGAGCTGTGGCTCAGGGACGCCGGCGACCACCGCGGCGACCCGGCGGAGTACCAGGCGCGCTACGACGCCTGGCTGGACGAGTTCGAGGCGCGCAAGGTCAAGGCGGTCGGCTTCGGCTGGATCACCCTGCGCAGGACCGGGGCGGCGGAGCCGTCGATCACCGTGGAGGAGTGGCCGCACTCGATCGAGCAGCCGCTCGGGGAGGCGATCCGGGCGCACTTCGACCGCCTCGACTACCTCCGGGACCACGACGACGCCGCGCTGCTCGAAGGCCACTTCAGGCTGACCGCCGAGGTGGTCCAGGAGCAGGTCGGGCTGCCCGGCGCGGAGGACCCCGAGCACGTGGTGCTGCGCCAGCACCGCGGAATGCGCCGCGCCACGAAGGTGGACACGATCGGCGCGGGCTTCGCGGGCGTGTGCGACGGCAGCCTGAGCGCCGGCCGCATCCTCGACGCGATCGCCCAGCTCGTCGGCGAGGACCCGGTCCGGCTGCGCGACCGCACCCCCGAGCAGATCCGGCTGCTGGTCGAGCAGGGCTTCCTGGAACCGGAGGGCTAGCCGGTCCGGGCCCCGGGACGCCGTGCCGGGGCCCAATCACGCCCACGCGTCCCGCCGCCGTACCACCGGTCCCCGAGCCGCCGTAGCCGTGTCCGGACCGCCGTCGTATGCCGCCGGCACAGGCCGGAACGCGCCGGTGCCGGTAAAACGGCCGGAAAAATACGGGCGCGCTCGTGCCGGGGGCTGTCCGCACGCGTGCTCGGTGACCCGGCGGCCTTCCGTTCACCCCGATGTCGCCCGCCCGTCTCCCGTGCGTGCCACCCTCCCCGCGCCGGGTACGGCACTCGGCGCGGGAGGGACGGGCGGGGTCATGGAAAGCGGACCGGCGATCTTCGCGGGAGTGGTGTTCGCCCTGTTCGGGGGCGCCCTGCTGGTGTGGACCGGCGTACGGGTGCGGCACCGCGAGCCGGTCGCCCACGGTGTGAGCCCGGTCGCATCGGCCACCCTCGCGGGCACCGCCGGGGTCGTCGCACTGGGCCTCGCCGCGTACTGCCTGACCCGCCTCTGACGTCGGCGGCCGTGGTGCCGCACCGGTAATGGGAGCGTCACGCTCCGGACAGGACGGCGGGGACAGCCGTGGAGTCCGGGCGGCAGGAATGCCGGTAGTCGGGTTACCGTTCGAGTGGCCGTTGTGGGCTTTTCCCGTTTGACACGGGGGCGGGATGTACCGTCACACTCCGCAGCGTCACAAGAGCCAGAAGCACGGCGCGACCCCGAAGCGAAGACCGGGGGGAGCGGCCGGCGTCGACCGGAGAGAAGAGCGAAGTTGTCCCCGACCAGCGAGACCGCACAGGGCGGCCGCCGACTCGTCATCGTCGAGTCGCCTGCCAAGGCGAAGACGATCAAGGGCTACCTGGGCCCCGGCTACGTAGTCGAAGCGAGCGTCGGGCACATCCGCGACCTTCCGAACGGTGCCGCGGAGGTACCCGAGAAGTACACCGGCGAGGTACGCCGACTCGGTGTGGACGTCGAGCACGACTTCGAGCCGATCTATGTCGTCAACGCGGACAAGAAGGCACAGGTCCGGAAGCTCAAGGACCTGCTGAAGGACTCCGACGAGCTCTTCCTCGCCACCGATGAGGACCGCGAGGGCGAGGCCATCGCGTGGCACCTCCTCGAGGTCCTGAAGCCCAAGGTCCCGGTCAAGCGGATGGTCTTCCACGAGATCACCAAGGACGCGATCCGCGAGGCCGTCGCCAACCCCCGCGACCTCAACCAGCGCATGGTCGACGCACAGGAGACCCGCCGCATCCTCGACCGCCTCTACGGCTACGAGGTCTCGCCGGTCCTGTGGAAGAAGGTCATGCCGCGGCTGTCGGCCGGCCGCGTCCAGTCCGTCGCTACCCGGCTCGTCGTCGAGCGCGAACGCGAGCGCATCGCCTTCCGCTCCGCCGAGTACTGGGATCTGACGGGCACCTTCGCCACCGGCCGCGCCGGTGACCCCTCGGACCCCTCGTCGCTGGTCGCGCGTCTGCAGACCGTCGACGGCAGGCGGGTCGCGCAGGGCCGCGACTTCGACTCCCTGGGTCAGCTCAAGGGCGCGAACACCCTGCACCTCGACGAGGCGAACGCCCGCGCCCTGGCCGCCGCGCTGGAGAACACCCGCTTCTCCGTGCGCTCCGTCGAGTCCAAGCCCTACCGCCGCTCGCCGTACGCCCCGTTCCGTACGACGACGCTGCAGCAGGAGGCGAGCCGCAAGCTCGGCTTCGGCGCGAAGGCGACGATGCAGGTCGCCCAGAAGCTGTACGAGAACGGCTACATCACGTACATGCGTACGGACTCCACGACGCTGAGCGAGACTGCGGTCGCGGCGGCCCGCGCCCAGGTCACCCAGCTCTACGGCGCCGACTACCTGCCGGACCGGCCGCGTACGTACGCCGGGAAGGTCAAGAACGCGCAGGAGGCGCACGAGGCGATCCGGCCCTCGGGTGATCGTTTCCGCACCCCGGCCGAGACCGGCCTGACCGGCGACCAGTTCAAGCTCTACGAGCTGATCTGGAAGCGGACCGTCGCCTCCCAGATGAAGGACGCGACCGGGAACAGCGTGACCGTGAAGATCGGCGGCACCGCGGCCGACGGCCGGGACGTCGAGTTCAGCGCGTCCGGCAAGACGATCACCTTCCACGGTTTCCTCAAGGCCTACGTCGAGGGCGCCGACGACCCGAACGCCGAGCTGGACGACCGCGAGCGCCGGCTGCCGCAGGTCGCCGAGGGCGACGCGCTGTCCGCCGAGGAGATCACGGTCGACGGCCACGCCACCAAGCCTCCGGCCCGCTACACCGAGGCCAGCCTGGTCAAGGAGCTCGAGGAGCGGGAGATCGGCCGCCCGTCGACGTACGCGTCGATCATCGGCACCATCCTCGACCGCGGCTACGTCTTCAAGAAGGGCACGGCCCTGGTGCCGTCCTTCCTGTCCTTCGCCGTGGTCAACCTGCTGGAGAAGCACTTCGGCCGGCTGGTCGACTACGACTTCACCGCGCGCATGGAGGACGACCTCGACCGCATCGCCCGCGGCGAGGCGCGTGCCGTGCCGTGGCTGAAGCGGTTCTACTTCGGCGAGACGGCGCCGGACAGCGGCTTCGCCGCGGGCGCGGCGGACGCCGGCAACGGCGACGGGGACCACCTCGGCGGTCTCAAGGAGCTGGTGACCGACCTGGGCGCGATCGACGCGCGCGAGGTGTCCTCCTTCCCGGTGGGCAACGACATCGTGCTGCGGGTGGGCCGCTACGGCCCCTACATCGAGCGCGGCGAGAAGGACACCGAGCAGCACCAGCGCGCCGACATCCCGGCCGACCTGGCGCCCGACGAGCTGACCGTCGACCTGGCCGAGGAACTGCTGGCCAAGCCGAGCGGCGACTTCGAGCTGGGCACCGACCCGGTGAGCGGCCACCAGATCGTCGCCAAGGACGGCCGTTACGGGCCCTACGTCACCGAGGTGCTGCCCGAGGGCACCCCGAAGACCGGCAAGAACGCGGTGAAGCCGCGGACGGCCTCCCTCTTCAAGTCGATGTCGCTGGACACGGTGACCCTCGACGACGCGCTGCGGCTGATGTCGCTGCCGCGTGTCGTCGGCGCGGACGCCGAGGGCGTGGAGATCACCGCGCAGAACGGCCGCTACGGCCCCTACCTGAAGAAGGGCACCGACTCGCGCTCGCTGCAGGCCGAGGAGCAGCTCTTCACCATCACGCTGGAAGAGGCGCTGGCTATCTACGCGCAGCCGAAGCAGCGTGGCCGGGCCGCCGCCAAGCCCCCGCTGAAGGAGCTGGGCGAGGACCCGGTGTCCGCCAAGCCGGTGGTGGTCAAGGACGGCCGCTTCGGGCCGTACGTCACCGACGGGGAGACCAACGCGACCCTGCGCTCCGGCGACAGCGTCGAGACGATCACCCCGGAGCGCGGCTTCGAACTGCTCGCCGAGAAGCGGGCGAAGGGCCCCGCGAAGAAGACGGCGAAGAAGGCCACCGCGAAGAAGGCCGCTCCCGCGAAGAAGACCGCCGCCAAGAAGACGGCGGCGAAGAAGACGGCGGCGGCCGCGAAGAAGACCACCGCGAAGAAGACCACGGCCACGAAGACGACCGCGAAGAAGGCGACGGCCTCGAAGGCGACGGCCGCGGGCACGGAGGACTGACACCCGCCGGGTCGCCGGCCGGACCGTCACTCCGGCCGGCCCCGCCTCCGGTCCGGCGCCGGCCCCGCGGCTCCGGCTTCGCGAAACGAACGCCCCGGCATCACTTTGACGTCGGGGCGTGCACACGTCAGGAGTGATGGGTGTGGTGTCGGCGCCTGCGGATAGGCTGAACGCATGACGCGAGCCGAGCAGCCAACGGCCCCCACGCCAGCACCGGACGACGCCCTGGTCGCGGACTCCCGCGAGCGCGCCGTCCGCTCACTGCTGCGCCGACCCCAGGTGAAGCGCCTGTGGAGCGCGCAGCTCGTGAGCGGTGTCGGTGACTGTCTCGCCCTCCTCGTACTGATCGTCCTGGTCCTCCAGGCGGCCGTGTCCGAGGGCTCCTTCGGCGGGGGGTACCGGGGCGCGGCGTTCGCAGTGGCGACCGTCTTCGCGGCACGCATCCTCGCCACCCTGCTGTTCGGCGCCGTCCTCCTCGGCCCGCTGACCGCGCTCACCGCCCAGGACGGTCCGCTCGACCGCCGCTGGACGATGGTCGGCGCCGACGGCCTGCGGGTCGCGCTGCTGATCGTCGCGCCCCTGTGGATCGACTGGATCCCTGACAACGCGCTCGCCGTCCTGCTGGTGACCGTCTTCGTCACGGGCGTCGCGGAGCGGCTGTGGACGGTGTGCCGGGAGAGCGCGGCCCCCGCCCTGCTGCCCGCCCCGCCCCCGGAGGGAGCGACGGTACGGCCGCTGCCGGACCACCTGGACGCCCTGCGCCGGCTCGCGCTGCGCACCGCCTTCCTGGCCGTCCCGCTGGCCGCCGCCGTCCTGGTCGTGGCCGCCCTGCTGAACAACCTGCTCGGCACCGGCGTGGCCTGGTTCGACCAGCACCAGGCGGCCCTCGGCTCCTATGTCGCGGCCGGCCTGTTCGCCGCGTCCCTGTCCGTGCTGACCTCCCTGGAGCTGCCGGACACGCGCACCCCGCGCGCGCGGTCCCCGCTGGAGGGGCTGCGCCGCCCGCGCACCGGCACCGGTGTCGACAAGGGCCGCACCGGCGCCATCCCGCTGCTCGTGCCCGCCTGCGCGGCCGTCGCCGGAGCCATCGCCGCCGCCGTCGCGGTGTGCGTGCTGCACGCCAGGGACCTGGGCGGCGGCCCGGTCCTCTACGGCCTGCTGGTCCTCGGCCTGACCGGCGGAGTCGCCGTCGGCATCCGCACCGCTCCCTCGGTGCTGCCGTCGCTCTCGCGCCGTCGGCTCCTCGCGCTCGCCATCGCCTTCACCGGCATCGCCCTGCTGGCCGCCGGGCTGGTCCCGGACGTCACCACCGTGCTGCTGATCGTCACGCTGGCCGGCATCGGCGCGGGCATCGCCGCCAACACCGGGCACGCCCTGCTGGACCAGGAGACCGAGGAGTACCGCAGGGCGCGCACCACCGAGCACCTGCACGCGGTCGTGCGCATCTTCATAGCGCTCGGCGCCCTGATCGCGCCCGTCGTCGCGGGGCTCATCGGCCCGCACCGGCTGGAGAACGGCAAGTTCGTCTTCGCGCACGGCGGCGCCTCGTTCACGCTCATGCTGGTCGGCGCGCTGCTGCTGCCGGTGGCCGTGATCGTCCTCGCCAAGGCCGACGACCGTTCCGGCGTCCCGCTGCGGCACGACCTCAAGGACGCGCTGCTGGGCGGTGACGACCCGGTCACCACGCAGACGGCGGGCGGTTTCTTCATCGCCCTCGAGGGCGGCGACGGCGCCGGCAAGTCCACCCAGGCCGAGGCCCTCGCGGAGTGGATCCGGGCCAAGGGCCACGAGGTCGTGCTGACCCGCGAGCCGGGCGCCACGCCGGTCGGCAAGCGGCTGCGCTCGATCCTGCTGGACGTGTCCTCGGCAGGGCTGTCCCACCGCGCGGAGGCGCTGCTGTACGCGGCCGACCGCGCCGAGCACGTCGACACGGTCGTACGTCCCGCCCTGGAGCGCGGCGCCGTCGTCATCTCGGACCGGTACATCGAC
The DNA here is from genome assembly GCF_055601245.1 of Streptomyces sp. NPDC038135. Taxonomy (NCBI): domain Bacteria; kingdom Bacillati; phylum Actinomycetota; class Actinomycetes; order Kitasatosporales; family Streptomycetaceae; genus Streptomyces; species Streptomyces sp. NPDC038135. The sequence goes on from NZ_JBVJXS010000003.1 coordinate 651,722, forward strand.
TCGTCCGTCGCCTACCAGGGCGCGGGCCGCGACCTGTCCCCGACCGAGGTCGCCCGCATCAACCGGTGGGCCACCGACGGACTCGTCCCGCACCTCACCGTCCTGCTGGACGTCGCGCCGGAGGCCGCCCGCGAGCGGTTCACCGAGGCCCCCGACCGGCTCGAGTCGGAGCCGGCCGAGTTCCACGCGCGCGTACGGGCCGGTTTCCTCACCCTCGCCGCCTCCGACCCCGGTCGCTACCTGGTCGTGGACGGCGGGCAGGAGCCCGAGGCCGTCACCACCGTGATCCGGCACCGGCTCGACACCGTGCTGCCGCTGTCCGAGGCCGAGATCAAGGCCCAGGAGGAGGCGCGGAAGAAGGCCGAGGAGGAAGCCCGCCGCAAGGCCGAGGAGGAGGCGGCGCGCAAGGCCGAGGAGGAGCGCCTGGAGCGTGAGCGGCAGGAGCAGCTCGCCAAGCTGCGCGCCGAGGAGGAGGAGCGCAAGCGCCGCGAGCTGGAGGAGGCGCAGCGCCGCGAGGCCGAGCGGCAGGCGGAGGAGGCCCGGCAGCGGGCCGAGGAGGCCGCCCGCCGAGCCGAGGAGGAGCGGCAGCGGCTGCTCGCCGAGGAGAAGGCCCGCGCCGAGGAGGAGGCCCGCCGCCGGGCCGAGGAGGAGCGGCGGCGCCGGCAGGCCGAGGAGGAGGCCCGGCTGCGCGCCGACGAGGAAGCGCGGCAGGCCCGCCTGCGCGCCGAGGAAGAGGCACGGCGCCTGGACAAGCAGCGGAAGGCCGAGGAGGCGCTGCTGCGCGCCGAGGAGGCCCGCCGGCAGGCGGCCGCCGCGGCCGCCGCGGCCGACACCGCGGCCCGCCGTCCCGGCGCGCCGCAGCCGAAGGTCCCGGGCATGACGCCCGACGCGGCGACCGTGGCGACGCCGGTGGTCTCGCCGGGCACGGCGGAGACGGTGCCCACGCCCGTCGTCTCGCCGGGCGACGACGAGACGGCGGTGCTGCGGCCGGTGCGCGAGGAGCGCGCCGAGGACGCGCGCACGGCCGGCCGCGTCCCCGACTCCGAGGTGACGGCCGAGCTGCCGCAGCCGCCGGCCCCTTCGGGCGCAGCGGACGAGACCGCCGTGCTGCCGCCCGTGTCGGCCGACGAGACGGCCGTACTGCCGCCGGTGCCTTCCGGCGCCGCCGACGAGACCGCCGTGCTGCCGCCGGTACGGGACGACGACCCCGCGCACCGGGTGCCGCCCGGCTACTTCCGGGAGGACTCCGCGGACGGCCGGAGCGCCGCCCGTCCCGACGGCGGCGAGGACCGCACGCGGGAGATGCCCCAGATCGGCGCCGACGGCACGCCCCGGCGCCGCCCCCGGTCCGACTGGGCCGAGGAGACCCCGCTGGACGACCTGCCCTCCCTGGCGGACGAACTGCTCGGGTCCTACGGCGACCGTGAGCCGGAGCACGACGAGTCCGGCGACGACGAGCCCCGCCGGCGGCGTGGCCGCGGCCGGCGCGGCTGAGCGCCGACGCCGAGGGCGCACACCGGAGAAGGCCTGCCGAACGGGCAGGCCGGGTGAGGAACACCGGGTGGCGCCCGCCGGACCCCACGGGGTACCGGCGGGCGCCACCGTCGTTGTCAGTGCCCGCCCGCACAATGGAGGGCGGAACGCGGAGTGTGACGAAAGGACGGCGCGACCCATGACCGTGTGGGACGACCTCGTCGGACAGGACAAGGTGAGCGCGGTGCTCGACGGCGCCGCGCGGGACGCCGACGCCCTCGTCACGGCCGCCGTTGAGAGCCGGCCGGCGCCGGAGGCGTCGAGGATGACGCACGCGTGGCTGTTCACCGGCCCGCCCGGAGCCGGCCGCAACCAGGCGGCGCGGGCCTTCGCCGCGGCCCTGCAGTGCGTGAGCCCGGACCGCGCCCTCGGCGGCACCCCCGGCTGCGGGTTCTGCGACGGCTGCCACACCGCGCTGCTGGGCACCCACGCCGATGTCAGCACGGTCGCCGCCGTGGGCGCCGAGATCCTGGTGAAGGACATGCGGGACACGGTCCGCAAGTCGTACACCGCGCCGGCCAACGGCCGCTGGCAGATCATCCTGGTCGAGGACGCCGAGCGGCTGAACGAGAAGTCGGCGAACGCCGTCCTGAAGGCCGTGGAGGAGCCCGCGCCCCGCACGGTGTGGCTGCTGTGCGCCCCCTCGGTCGAGGACGTCCTGCCCACGATCCGCTCCCGCTGCCGCCACTTGAACCTGCGCACGCCCTCGGTCGAGGCCGTCGCCGACATGCTCGTACGCCGCGACGGCGTCGAACCCGCGGCAGCCATGGCCGCCGCACGCGCCACCCAGGGCCATGTCGACCGGGCCCGCCGCCTGGCCACCGACCCCGCCGCCCGCGAGCGCCGGGCCGCCGTGCTCCGGCTCCCGCTGCGGCTGGACGAGATCGGGGCCTGCCTCAGGGCGGCGCAGGAGCTGGTCGACGCGGCGGCGGAGGACGCCAAGCAGCTCGCCGAGGAGATGGACGGCAAGGAGACCGAGGACCTGAAGGCGGCGCTGGGCGCGGCCCAGGGCGGTCGGCTGCCGCGCGGCACGGCGGGGGCGGTGAAGGATCTCGAGGAGATGCAGAAGCGCCGCAGAACCCGCACCCAGCGCGACAGCCTCGACGTCGCGCTCGGCGACCTCACCGGCTTCTACCGCGACGTTCTCGCCCTCCAGCTCGGCTCCCGCGTCGCCATCGCCAACGGCGACGCCGAGGAGGCCCTGGACCGGCTGGCCCGCGGCAGCAGCCCGGAGGCCACGCTGCGCCGCATCGAGGCGATCGCCGCCTGCCGGGACGCCCTGGACCGCAATGTGGCCCCGTTGCTCGCGGTGGAGGCGATGACGATGGCGCTGCGGGCGGGGTGAGCCGGGCGTACGGTGGTTGACGGTTTCGTCCTCCGTACGAGGCCACGTCCCGTACGCCGCGTACTCATCGCGTCGCTCAGCGTTACGATCGGCTGATGCACACCTGGCCCTCCCTCCGCCGGCCCCTACGGACCGGCCGGACCCGCACCGGAACGCGCCCCCGGCCCCGATCCCGGGTGACGGCCGGGGTCGCGGGTGCCCTGGTCGCGGCCGCCGCGCTGCTCGTGTCCGCCTGCTCCGCCGGCAGTACGACGACGTCCACCGGCGCGGCGGAGGCGGCGCTGGCCGCGCTGCCGCGGGCCACGCCCCCGGCACTGGCCCCGTACTACGACCAGCACCTGCGCTGGCGGGCCTGCGGAGTCGCCGGCTTCCAGTGCGCCACGATGAAGGCGCCGCTCGACTACGCCGACCCCGGCGCGGGCGACATCAAGCTGGCCGTCGCGCGCAAGGGCGCCACCGGCAAGGACAGACTCGGCTCGCTGCTGGTCAACCCGGGCGGCCCGGGCGGCTCGGCCATCAACTACCTGGAGCAGTACGCCGGGATCGGCTACCCGGCCGAGGTCCGCGCGCTCTACGACATGGTCGCGATGGATCCGCGGGGCGTCGCGCGCAGCGAGCCGGTCGAGTGCCTCGACGGGCGCCAAATGGACGCCTTCACCCAGACCGATGTGACCCCCGACGACCAGCAGGAGACGAACACGCTGGTCGCGCAGTACCGCAAGTTCGCGGAGAGCTGCGGGGCGCGCTCGGCGCGGCTGCTGCGGCACGTGTCCACCGTCGACGCGGCGCGGGACATGGACATCCTGCGGGCGGTGCTGGGCGATTCCAAGCTGAACTACGTCGGGGCGTCGTACGGCACCTTCCTCGGCGCGACGTACGCCGGTCTGTTCCCGAACCGGGTGGGCCGGCTGGTCCTGGACGGCGCGATCGACCCCTCGCTCGACTCCCGCCGGGTCAACCTGGACCAGACGGCCGGCTTCGAGACGGCGTTCCAGGCGTTCGCGAAGGACTGCGTGCACCGGTCCGACTGCCCGCTCGGCGGCAAGGGCACGACCCCCGCGCAGGTCGGCGACCATCTCAAGGCCTTCTTCCAGAAGCTGGACGCCCACCCCGTCCCGGCGGGCGACGCGAGCGGCCGCAGACTCGGCGAGTCCCTGGCCACCACCGGTGTGATCGCCGCGATGTACGACCAGGCGGCCTGGGGGCAGCTCCGCGCGGCGTTGTCCTCGGCGATGCGGAAGAACGACGGCGCGGGCCTGCTCGCCCTCTCCGACAGCTACTACGAGCGGGACGCGAAGGGCCAGTACAGCAACCTGATGATGGCCAACGCCGCCGTGAACTGCCTCGACCTGCCGCCCGCCTTCACCGGCCCCGCGCAGGTGGAGAAGGCGCTGCCCGCGTTCGAGAAGGCGTCCCCGGTCTTCGGCGAGGGCCTGGCCTGGGCCTCGCTGAACTGCGCGTACTGGCCGGTGAGGGCCGTCGGCGAGCCGCACCGGATCGAGGCGAAGGGCGCCGCCCCCATCGTGGTCGTCGGCACCACCCGCGACCCGGCGACCCCCTACCGCTGGGCCCAGTCCCTGGCCGCCCAGCTCTCCTCGGCCCGCCTCCTCACCTACGTCGGCGACGGCCACACCGCCTACGGCCGCGGCAGCTCCTGCATCGACTCGGCGATCAACGCCTACCTCCTCAACGGCACCCCGCCACCCCCCGGAAAACGCTGCTCGTAGCACCCGTACCCGCCCCGCGGCCCCCCTGCTCCGGGGCGGGTACGAAGCACCCCACGAAACTGTGTAGACTTACCGACGTTGCTGATCGCACCATGGTGCGGGCAGCGCGCCGCTTTAGCTCAGATGGCCAGAGCAACGCACTCGTAATGCGTAGGTCTCGGGTTCGAATCCCGAAAGCGGCTCCGAGAAACCCCAGGTCGCATGTTGCTGACCTGGGGTTTTCTGTTACACGCCAGTTGAGTCCTGGGGTCAGGCCACGAACTCCTTAGCCCAGAAGGTCCGGTAGATCAGCTTGCGCGAGACCTCCATCAGGTAGGTGATGGCGCGGACCTCGATCTCGGTGAGTTCGGGGTGCCATATGTCGAACAGCAGCACCGCGCGGCCTTCGGCACTGTCGTTCCACACCTCGTGCTCGAAGGAGTCGTCGAAGACGAACGCCTTGCCGGTCTCCCACTCCCTCGTCTCGCTGCCGACTCGGAACCGGGCGCCCTGCGGGGTGACCAGGCCGAGGTGGCAGCGGAGGTGAGCGTTGGTGAAGCCGGTGTGCGCCGCGATGTGCGTGCCGGGGTCCAGGACCGAGAAGTACGTCATGCCGCAGCCCAAGGCGCCCGGGATCGGTTCGAGCACCTTCACGGTTTTCGGGCAGGCGTCGATGTTCCTGGGGTAGGACTTGGCCGAGTGGTAGAGATAGTGCGCAGACCACCGACCTTCGTCGGCGAGTTCGGTCGGATTGGCGACGACCCGTTTGCCCGCCAGGCCGCCCAAGCTCTCGAACTCCCGTGTGATGTCCTCCGTGGCCGCTTCCACCTGCGACAGCCACGGGAAGAGGTCGTCGTCCCACCAGGCGACCTCGGACAGGCCGGGGACGAACAGGTTCGGTTCCTGACCGCCGCTCATGTGCTCGCTCACTTTGCCCTGGATCACGATGTCCAGGCCGGTGAGGACCCGTTCCAGTGAGGCGCGGTCGACTTCCTGCTCCTCGATCCATCGCTCCAGGTAGGCCGGGCTCTCGGCAAGCCACGGTTGCATGCGTTCCTCCAGGCGTCGTCGGTCGTGGATGCGGCCGGAAGGCCGGCGGACGAGATCAGTTGCCGGTGAGCATCGCGCTGAGGCTCTCCAACGCGCTCGCTCGCGTCCGTTCACGCGCCGGGCTCTTCGACACGAAACCCGTGAGCGTGCGGCGCAGTGTGTCGCCTGCGGTGTGGTCCACCCGGCCGATGGTGTGGACGGTGTCCGACTTGACCATCACCAGCCGGTTCGGCTTCGGCACGATCGCGACGGGGCTGGACGTGCTGCGCTCGATCCGTGCCTCCATCCGCAGCACCAGGTCGTTCTCGGCGGTCTCGTCCTCGGTCACCGGCTGAGGATCTTCATCGATCAGCTTCAGCTCACCACCCCAGGAGGGACGCCACCGGTCGTGAAGAAAGAGGATGAACTCGCCCTGCCGGCCCAGCCCGGCATCGTTGTGCCAGCCGAGTCGGCTGCCCGCCGGGTACTTCCAGAAGGCGAACATGATCCGGTCCCAATCGGTGCCTGCCGCACCGTAGAAGTGGGCGTACGCACGCACCACCCGGGCCAGTTCCTCGTACACCCGGGGCTGTCCCAGGGCGCCCGGTGTTCCCAGATCCGGACCGAAGCGGCTGCCTCGGGAGCGGAATGCCGACCCGTCCTCGGCCGAGATGACGCTCTCCCGCAGGGTGAACGCCGCGCTTTCCATGAGGTCCTGAGCCGCGGCGAAGTCCGGTCGGCTCAGGAAGTCGTCGATGACGATGTAGCGGCGTCCCCGCTGTGTTTCGTGCACGTTCCCCACCTCCGCGATCAATGGGTCTGGTACTGAGCCCCGTACCGAGCCGTCCGGGCCGCCAGGACCGCTTCTCCCCAGCCCGCAACGCACCGCCGCTCAGGAGCGAGCAGCACCTGGTCGGGGAGCTCCGCGCAGATCATGTCCTCAAGCCGGGTCGCGAGGGCGATCCAGTCGAGAGAGCCCAGGCCGAGCAGCGAGAGGTCACGCGTTCGCAGTTCGGCGTCTTCGGCCAACTCCTCCGCCTCCGGGGCAGCGATCCCCCGATCGGCCATGACCTCCACGACCAGCCTCGCGACCAGCAGTTCACAAGCTCGCAGCTGCGCCGCGTCCGTCATCCGCCCGCCTTCCGTATCGTCTCGATCAACGCGCCCCGGTCCCACTTGCCCAACGTGGTCAGCGGGAACCGCTCACAGACGACCACCCGCGGCACCGGTACGTCGGCCGGGGAGCGGGCCAGGGACGCGAGCAGATCCTCTGCGGACGCGTCCCCCTCCACCACGGCGTGGAAGTCCTCGGTCTCGGGGCTGTCGCCGCGGGGCAGGACCAGCAGGCACACGTCCGTCACTCCCGGCACTGAGCGCAGGATGTGCTCCGTCACGTCGGCACGGATGAACCTGCCGTTCAGCCGCAGCGGTCCGCGGGCCCGCTCCTCGAAGTGCACGCAGCCGTCGGCGTCGTGCCGGACGACGTCGCCGGTGGCCCATTGCGTCAGAGGGGCGCGTTCGTCGCCGAAGTAACCCTCCACCGGTGCGGACGACCGCAGGATCAGCTCTCCGCGCTCGCCCGGTGGCGGCGCGACGATGTCGACTCCCGGTACCGGGCGGCCCATTCCCCGGTCTCCGAAGAAGGTGCCCCCGGTCTCGGTGGAGCCGTATCCGCGCAGCAGCGGTACGCCGAACCGCTTCCTGAACGCCTCGTCGAGGTCGTCCGGCACCGGGCCGGCGCCCGCCATCGCGGCACGCGGGCCGGACTCGCCGTGCTGTCGGGTCTCGGCCAGCAAGCGGGCCAGAGGCGGGGTGACGGCCAGCACCGTCACGGTTCCGGAGTCGGCCTTTCCAGCCAGGGTGCTCGCCCGGACGAAGGGCGTCACGTCGACGTCGCATCCGCTGAGGAGCGCGCTCATGGTGACGCCCCAGCCGAAGGAGTGCCCGAGCGGCACCGGGATCGCCACACGGTCGCCGGGGACCAGTCCCAGACCCGCCCGGTAGCCCTCCGCGTCCTGCAGCACGCTGGCCACACCGCGGCGGGCGATCTTGGGATGGCCGGTGCTGCCCGAACTCAGGTGGAGCACCGCTGTGGTGTCCAGCCGGATGGCCCTGTGCTCCGGGGCGGCGGGGAGCACGGACAGGGTCTCCGTGATCTGGCAGGCGTCGAGACAGGTCTGGACGGCCTCGCCGCCCTGAAGGGATTCCTGGAACGGTAAGGGCAGGGGCACCGCGTCCAGCTGCCAGGCCGCCATGGCGGCCATCACCAGATCGCGGCCCTGCAAGTGCCTCAGCACCACGATGTTGCCGGGCTGCACGCCGGCCTGCTCCAAGCGGTCGCAGAGCAGGTGGAAGGTGGACCCGCCGGCGTTGATGCGTTCGCCGTCGACATGGGCTCCGTGCGCCAGAACGCGCGTCACCAGATCCTGACGCCCCTGCGACATCACCGTACCGCCTTCGGCTTCCGCGCCTCCGCCAGGCCGAGGCCGGAGGTCATCACCCGGTCGATGGTGAGGATGGGCAGGACCGTCGCCACGCTGCCGACCACGCCGACCCACAGCGTCGCGGTGACACCGATCGCCGAGCCGAGCCAGCCCGCCACCAGCGCCGCCAGCGGCATGCTGCCCCAGACGACGAAGCGGATCGAGGCGTTCATACGGCCCAGGAGATTCTTGGGGCAGAGCGTCTGCCGGAGGCTGACCTGGGTCACGTTGAAGAGCAGCGCGCCGACGGTCATGCCGAACTCGCCGAGCAGCAGGACCGCTCCCGCGAGGATCTTGCCGTGCGGGGCGACGACGGCCGCCACGGGGTTGGCGACCGTGAAGAACGCCGCCGTGAGCAGACCACAGGACATCACCGCCCCGGCGCTGAAGCGTTGCCGGGCCTTGGGGGCGAGCAGCGCCCCCAGCACGCCGCCCGCGGCACCGCAGGTCATGACGAGTCCCAGCATGAACGAGTCGAAGCCGATGGTGCGCATGACGAGGACGGGTACAAGCGTGGAGACCACGGTGGCGAAGAAGTTCGACACCCCCATGGAGACCGCCAGCCGCCGGATGACGGGCTGGTCCCGGACGAACCGCAGGCCCTCCCCGACGTCGGTCAGCAGGCGGCGCTCGGACCCGGCGGCCGGCGCCGGCCGCTGCTCGGCGTCTTTGGTCACGCTCAGGGAGAGGAAGCTGACGAGATAGGTGAAGGCGTCCACGAGCATGACGACGGGCGCGCTGACGACCCGCATGAGCAGGCCGGCCAGGGCCGGCCCACCGAGGGTCGACACCTGGGCCGTCGCCTCGAGTCGTGCGTTGGCGGCGCCGATGTCCTCCTCGGGTACCAGGACCGGCACGTACGACTGGTAGGCGACGTCGAAGAAGACGCTCACCACGCCCACGAGGACGGCGACGACGTAGAGCACCTCTATCTGCAGGTGACCCGTCAGCCAGAGCAGCGGGACCGCGAGGATGGTGACGCAGCGTGTGAGCGCGGCCCACATCATCGTCTTGCGCTTGAGCATCCGGTCCACCCATGCACCCGCGGGAAGGCCGATGAGGAGGTAGCAGACCGTGGACGCCGCCGCGAGTACTCCGACCTGCCGGGTGTTGGCGTCGAGGAGTTCGACGGCGGTCACGGACAGGCCGAGGGTGCCGATCCGGGTGCCGAACTGCGAGAGCGTCTGACCGGCCCAGAAGCGTCTGAAGTTCGTGGATGCCACGGAGTAGGTGCTCACGACACTCGCTTTCGGCCGCCCGCTCCCACGGGGACGTCGGTGCTCGCGTCGGGGTCCAGGAAGACCGAGCCGCGCAGGCGCAGGCCCGAGGCACTGGTCAGATCCTCGACGTGTCGTTTCCTCACCACGTAGCGGTCCTTGCCGTAGATCAGGTAGCGATGCTGGTTACTGTCGCCGGTGAAGTTCACCGTCATGACGTTGGCGCCGGCTTCCAGGCCCCTGGACTGCCCGCCGGCGGAAGTCTTCTCCAGAGCGCTCACGGACGGGATCAGCATCTGGGGCCGGTGGAGTCGCAGGACGGCGATCGTGTTGAGCGCGAGCTCGTTGGAGCCGGCGGGCTCCAGCTGGAGGGGCGTGTTGGGCGCCGGTACGAAGGGAGCCACACTGCACATGTGCGCCCCGAGCGACTCGGCCAACTCGACGTCGTCGACGATGCTCTCCAAGGTCTGCCCCGGCAGACTGGAGATCAGGCCGGTCCCCACCCGGAAGCCGAGGTCCATCAGATCCCTGAAGCAGCGCAGGCGCTCGTCCAGTGACTCGTGGCGGATCGCCTGGTGCAGGTCGGGGTCGCTCGTCTCGTGCTTGAGGATGTAGCTCGTGGCCCCCAGGTCGCGCAGGCGCTCGTACTGGCTCCGGCGCAGGTTGCCGAGATTCAGGAGGATCTCGACCCGGCCGTCGAACAGCTCGCGGATGCGCGGGATGGCGTCCTCCATGGTGGCCAGGTTGCGAGGCGTCTCGCCGCCCTGGAGGAGGACGATGTCGATCCCGGCGTCCCGGATGTCGCGGGCGCGCTTCACGATGTCGTCGCTGCTCATGAAGTAGCGGTCGTTCTCCGGCGTGTTGTCCCTGCGCATCGGACAGTAGTCGCAGTTCACCCGGCACACATTGGTGATCTCGATGACGCCGCGCAGGATCACGGTCGGCCCGTAGTACTCCTCTCTGAGCCGCCGGGCCTCGGCGAAGAGCTCCTCCTGAGCCGGACCCGTAGCAGTGAGGTACGACCGTATTTCACTTCGAGTCAGCATCGCGATACCTCGTTCGATCGTTCAGTTCGGACGGCTCGTTGACGGGGAGTTGCGGCACGTCGAGGTGGACCACCTGTTCGGCGGCGAGTCCGGAGTCCGCGGTCTCCCGGAAGGTGCGGTGGACGGTCGCCAGGTCCGGTTCGAAGACGATGGTCGACACCTGGCCGTTGACGGTCACGGTGATCGTGCGACCGGGAGAGATCCGGTCGCCGCACAGATGGAGCGTGACTCGCTGAGCGCCGCTCGCCGCTATCTCGATCCGGTCCGGGACGGTCCACCGGGCGTGGATGTCGCCCTGCCGTTGCGGCCCGATGCCGCCGAGGGCCACCCAGTGGGCCCGGCCATGGGCGTCCTCGTCGGCCCGGTGGCGGATCTCAAGAGGCTGGGACCCGCGCCGCGCCCGGCCCAGCCACTGCTCGATCCTGCTGAACAGCGGAGTGTCCGGCGTGAGTCGGAGTGTGTCCAGGCCGTGCGCCCCGTCCGGGACCTCGACGTACCGCACGTCTCGATGTCCGAGATCCTGCAGGATGCGGACGGACTCACGGTCGAACTCCGCCGGAATACGGGTGTCCTGGCCGCCGTGCACGACGAAGAGCGGTAGCGGAAGAGTGTTGGGCAGCAGAGCCCTCGTCCGTGCGTCCGGCCCGAACGACTCCCAGATGGAGAGGGCTCCGTTGAGCGGGACGGCGGCGGCGAAGGAGGGCCAGAACCGCATGCCGAGGTTCCAGGTGGCCAGTCCGCCCATGGAGACGCCGGTGAGGACACAGCGGTCCGGGTCGGCGTCCAGCGCGGTCCGGGCCCAACGGAGGGCGGCGAGCGGGAAGTCGCGGCCGGCCAGGTCCCAGCGGGGCATGCTGAACCGGCTGCCGAAGATGCCGGCCAGGTCGAGGTTGTTCGACGTCTCCGCGGGCTGCTGCGCCGTCGGGGCGAGGACAGCCATCGACAGCCTGTCCCCGAGGGCGGTGAAGTAGGGCAGCACCTGCTCCCCGCTGCCGCCCGCCCCGTGCAGGACGATCAGAGCTCCGAGCCGCCGACCCGACCGGTATGGCGGTACGTGCACCGCCATGTCGGTGCGTCGGCCGTGCTCGTCCGACAACTCCACCGTGCCCGACCATTCACGCCATTGCCGACCGTCGCAGTGGCCGAGCAGCTTGCGCAACTGCGCCGCGTCGACGCCGTGACGGCTGAGTTCGGCGTGTGCCTTCTCCAAGTCGGGGTGCAGGGACAGGGCCCGTGCTTCACTCGGCATCATGCGCGGACCGGCCTCTTCCCGTCGCGGACCGCGTTCTGGTGAGCGGCCGCGAAATCCAGGCGCCCGAGCCGGACGGGCGTCCGGCTGAGGCGGCGCGCCTTCACCGAGGCCAGGAAGAACGCTGCCGACAGATCCGCGGCGGGGACCGGGAACTCCAGGTAACGCGCGCCCTTGGACCGGGCCACGGGAGCGGCTGCCGAGAGCACGAGGCCGACGTCCGAGACCGAGTGCGCCGGAAAACCGCTCAGTACCAGGCGGTGACGGTCGTGAACCCAGTGCACGGCGTCGGGGGAGTCATCGGTGAGCAGATCGGCCACCAGCGGATCCCACGCCGACTGCTCCGGCAGGTCCACTGTGAGCCGACCGCAGCCGGTGACGGAGGCTTCGCCGTACGGCGCGTCGTCCGGTACCCGTACCTCGAACCGGTGCACCAGCGGACCGGTCGATCGCAGCCGCAGCATGCGGGCCAGCGCGGCCTCGGGCTTGTGCGGTTCGACCCAAGCGGCCAGTCCGGCGTACCCGTCGTCCCGAGCGGCGTCGCGCAGCGCGAACGCCAGCTGCAGCGCGGCGCCGCTCCCGCGCAGGGGCCCGCTCACGAACACGCCCTTGAGTAGGAGGCGGTTCCCCCACTTCATGCTGCGGTGAACGGCTCCCAGGCCACCGTCCGGCGAATCGAGCCCCAGCCAGAGGTAGTCGTCGCCACTCATGAGTTCCCTTGTCAGGGTCGGAGCGTCCAGCTCTTCGAGCTCTACGATCCGCAGCACGCCGTCGACGTCCTCCGGCGTCAGCCGGCGCACCCGGCCGGTCGTCGTGGGCCGCCGCGTGCCCTCGGGCGCAGTCATGCGAGCGGCAGCTCTCGACTCAGTGCCAGGTACGGGAATTCCGTGGGCGCGGGCTCTCGCGAGTCCGCCGGGAGCGGCACCTTGGCCATGCGCTTGCTTGAGCTCCGCGCCGCCATGAAGTTGAAAAGGACGCTGGAAGGCATGAAACGTTTCTCGAGATCTCGGATGATCCACGAGAAAGTGTCGGAGTGGAACGGGTAGAACGTCGGAGCGAGCAAATCCTCGTCGGCCATTCCAAGCTGCCTGGCCATGCCGGTCTGGGGCAGGACGCGGTAGCCGACATGCATGACCAGTTCGCCGTCCTCCAGCATGGAATTGATGTACTGGATACTGTTGCGCACGCTCTCCTCGTTGTCTCCGGGCCCGCCGAAGACGACATTCACTCGGGCGGGTATCCCGTGTTTCCTGCACCGTTCGAGACAGCGGTCCACATGCCGCGTGTCGAACGTCTTCCCGAGGAGCTTCATCACCCGGTTGTCGAGACTGTCGGGGGAGATCACCACGAATTCGACCCCGCTCCCCGCGAGGAGTTCGGCAAATTCGTCGTCGAAGGGCTTCGGAGTGAAATACGCCGACCAGGTCAGGCCGGGCAGAGCCAGCTCCGCGATGAGCTTGACGACTTCCTTGGCATAGCGGAGTTCACTGTTGAAGATGCCATCGGTGAAGAAGACTCGGCGAATTCCCGCGGCGTGTATCGCCCGTAGTTCCGACGCGATGAGGTCCAGGGGCTTCAGGTCACCACTGTTGTCGCCGTTGAGATACGCGTACGGGCAGTAGACGCACCCCTGATAACAGGTCTTCCGGCGCGTCTCCACCCCGATCATCGCGCCCTCGAACCTGGTGTAGACCTCCATGAGCGACTTCGGGTGCCGCAGCACCTCTGTCAGGAAGCCCTCGTAGCGGCGGCCGGTGATGTTCTTGCCCAGCCCGCGGTGATCCTCGGGTGCGGCCAGGATGTCGAGCATGGCCTGTTCGCCGGGACCGATGACACCTACGTCGAAGCCGAGCAGGGCCCGTAGCTGATCGGCGAACAGGGTGTATCCCGGGCCCCCGCCGACCAGGAGGGGGCGACGGCCGCCGGCCTCTTCCAGAGCCGCGCGCACTCTGTCGACGAATCGGATGTAGTGCTCGACATGGCCGTCGCAGGAGATGTCGATCGGGTCGATGTTGCGAATGGTGAATCCGATGACGTCCCAGGATTCGGTGGCCCAGGCCAGGTCGTCCACGGCTCCGGGATCCTCGACGAAATCGATCAGGCGGGTCTGGTGGCCTGACAGGTCGAGAGCGTCCTGGACGCACCGCAGACCGATCGGAAAGATCGGTTCGTTGCCGGGCATGGGGAGACTGGCCAGATTGACCAATGCGACGCGGGCCATCTCGGTCCTCTCTGGAAGGCGCTGCACTGCGACGAACACGCGAACAGCGGGGGCAGGCCCCGGGAAAGGCGACCTGTCCCCTCTGTCCGTGGATTGCTGACCCGGCGCGCAGGGGAGTGGACGCCGCTATGCGACGTGCTGCCTCCTGCGCGTCGTGGCTCGGATCAGGCGCAGGAGGGCGACGACATCGCGTGCAGGAAGTCGGAGTCGACGAGGTCGAAAAGCGTCTCGCAGAGCTTGTCGAAACGCTCCGGCTCGATCGCCATGAGGACCTGGACGGCCTCCTTCTCCATCAGCATGTTCGACGCTTCGAGGGTTTCGCGGGGGTTGTTGGCCAGTTTCGCCGCGAAGTCCTCGTCGTGGCTGAGGCGCCCGATGAGCGCCTCCATCGTGAGGGCCGCCTTGTTGGCGTCCGAGATCTGCTCGGCGGAGTACTCGACTACTTGCTGTGACATTTGTCCTCCTCTTCCCCCGTGCACCGGGGGACAGGCAGCAACGGCGGAAAGCGAGTCGCATGAGAGCCGGCCTCGGGTGATCGAACGCCGCGAGCCGAACCGTTTACGTTCATTGGCTGACCACCCGTGATCGAGCTCAGCTTGCGACCCTGTAGATCCTTGTTGATCGGGTGACGAATGTCATCGACGCCCCACGTGTTTGGCTCAAAAGGCCCGAGTGACACGGCAATGTTTGAAGTCGCGGGTGACGGGCTGTTGCAGGCAGGGAGCAGGACGACCGGACGCTATGGACGACCCATGGATGCGTGCAGCAGCCAACTGATGGCGTGATCCCATCGCTTTCCAGCCTCGGGGCGCTTTGTGTGGACGCCCTTTTCCGCCGGTTTACCGCGTACGTATGAATGACCCTCGATCAACCTCTACGTCCAAATCCGAAACCAGATCGAATCGGAATCTTTGCCGTTGATTGATAGACGGGGAGTCGAGTTGTCTGTGTGACCGCGGCAGAGGACGGGACGGGACCCCGGTCGTTCACCTCTGCCGACCGGGGTCCTTCTGCGTCCCCGGACCAGGCCTGCGGCGACACTCCCCCGAGTTACGCGTGCGACGCGCGCGCCGTCGGGCCGGATCCGATGGAGTGATCAGATCAGGGCTCGCCAACGGATCGCTAACATATGGCCAACGGTTCGTCCGCAAGCCGCCGACAGGCCGGCCGGAAGCAGGACCGCGGGAAGGCAGTGGGCAGCGTGGAGCGGCGGTACGAGCTGCGGTTCGGACTGCTGGGGCCACCCGCCCTGTACGACCGACAGCCGTACGGGATTTCGTACGAGCCCTCCGCCGGCCCGCACGGCGAACCGCACGGTGGTCCCGGCTCCCTCGACACTGCCCCGGACGGCGGATCCGACACCCGGCCCCGTGCCATCGGCAGCCCCAAGATGCGCGCCCTGCTCGCCGCGCTGCTGCTGGAGCCCGGCCGGGTGGTCTCGACCGAGTCGCTGAAGGACGCCCTGTGGGGCGGGGCGCCCCCCGTCTCCGCGCGGGCCTCGCTGCACAACCACGTCACCCGGCTGCGCCGGCTCCTTGACGATCCCGGGCGGCTCAGAAGCGTGGCTCCCGGATACCTGCTGCGCGTCGACCAGGGCGAGCTGGACGTACACGTCTTCGACGCAGGCGTCACCGCGGCGCGTGCCGCCCACGCCCGAGGGGACTGGCCGGACGTCCTGCGCGCCGCCGCCTCCGCGCTCGCGCTCTGGCGCGGGACTCCGCTCGGCGGGCTCTCCGCCGACCTCGGCGGCCACGCCCTCGTGCAGCGCCTGGAGGAGGCCCGGCTGCTGCTGCTGGAGTGGCGCTACGACGCCGAACTCGCGCTCGGCGGCGCGCGGTTGGCCGACATCGTGCCGGAGCTGACGGCCCTCGTCGCCGAGTATCCGCTGCGCGAGGCCTACCACCGCCGGCTCATGCTCGCCCTGCACCGCACCGGCCGGCAGGCCGAGGCCCTCGCCGTCCACCGCGACCTGCGCGCCCGCCTGATCGAGGAACTCGGCGTCGAACCCGGCCCGGCGGTCCGCGAGGCCCATATCGAGGTCCTTCGGGAGGTTCCGGCGCCGAAGTGGGGTGAGAGGGGCCAACCGGAAGGCTCCTCTCCGAACGGGCGCGCCTGCGTCCCGGTCGACGGCGGGCCGGGCGGCCGTGACGCTCGCGTCCCGTCCGGAGAGGAGGCGGCTGTCCGTGCCCTCCGCGGCACACCGGTACTCGCCCTCGGTGCCTCTGCCCCGCAGGGGGTGCGCGTCGGTCAGGGCGACACCGGCAGCTCCGACGTGCCGGACGCCGAGGGTGGCGGTGCGGTCCTGTCTCCGTCCGGGGATCCGGGGTACCCCTCGGCCCAGCGCCCCGTCCCGGCGCAGCTCCCGCCCTCGCCGCCCCACTTCACCGGCCGGCTGGCCGAGCGCCATGGCCTGCGGCGGGCGCTTGCCGCGCGGGGCAGCAGACTGGCCGTGATCAGCGGCATGGCCGGCGTCGGCAAGAGCGCGCTCGCGCTGCACGTGGCCCACGAGCTGCGGGATCGTTTCCCCGACGGTCAGCTCCACGTCAACCTGCACGGCGCCACGCCCGGCATGACCCCGCTCACCCCGGCCCAGGCGCTCGCCGCCCTGCTGCGCGACCTCGGTGCCGAGTCGCGGAACATCCCCGAACAGCCGGACGCCGCGGCCGCGTTGTTCCGCTCCCTGCTCGCCCCCGCCCGCGTGCTGCTGATGCTGGACGACGCGGCGAGCGCCGCCCAGGTGCGGCCCCTGCTGCCGGCCGGGCCCGGCTGCGCGGTGATCGTCACCAGCCGGTCGCCGCTGACCGCCCTCGACGGCGCCCGGCGCTTCCCGCTCGGCCCGCTGACCGGCGAGGACAGCGCCGCGCTGCTGCGGGCCGTGAGCGGGCGCGCGGAACTCGACGCGGGGCACCCCCTGATCGAGCTGACCGGGAGGCTGCCGCTCGCGCTGCGGGTGGTCGCCGCCCGGCTGGCCGCCCGCGGCGCCCTCACCCCGGATGTACTGGCCGGTCAGCTCGCCGCCTCGGGCAGCAGGCTGTCCCACCTGGAGTACGACGACCTGAGCGTCCGCCGGTCCCTCGCCGTCGCCCACGACGCGCTCGCCGCCGCCGACCGCGAGGCCGACCGGGACGCGGCCCTCGTGCTGCGCCGCATCGGGGAACTCGACCTGCCGACCTACGGCGCCCTGCTCGTCGCCCGCCTCACCGGCACCGACGGGCGCCGCGCCGAGGCCGCCCTGGACCGGCTGGTCGACGTGGCCCTGCTGGAGGAGACGGAGTACGGCCGCTACGCCCCGCACGACCTGGTCCGCGACTTCGCCCGCGAACTGGCCGGTGCGAGTGGCGGGCCGGCCGCCGGCGCCGAGCCCGACCTCACCGCCCTGAACTGGTACGCGGCGGCCGCCGAACGTGTGCTGACCGCCGTCGTGGAGCCCGGCCTCGACCAGGACGACCGCCGCCGGCCCACCCCGACGCAGCCGCCGGGCCACGCGGCGGACGTGGCGGCCCTGCCGGCCTTCGAGTCCGCCGACCAGGCCTTCGCCTGGGGTGACATGGAACTGGAGAACGTCGTCGCGCTGGTGGAGCGCAACGCCGGCACGGCCGACGTCCGCCGGGCCGCAGGCCTCTCCGCGCTGGTCCGGCTGTTCTTCCCCTATGTGCTGCGGCGCGGCCGGGTCGCCGAGATGGAGGTGCTGGGGCGGGCCGCGCTCGACGCGGCGCGCGGCCTCGGGGACGCGCCGGCGGAGGCGTACGCGCTGGGCGACCTCGCCGGGCTGCACTTCCTGACCGGCCGGCAGAACGACGCCCTCGCCCTCACCGACGAGGCCCTCGCGATCTGGCGCCGGATCGGCCCGGTCTCCTGGATCCGGCGCAGCCTGAACAACCGCGGGCTGCTGCTGGAAGGGCTCGGCCGGTTCGCGGAGTCCGAGGACGCGCTGCGGCAGAGCCTCGCGTACTCCCGCCGGCTCGACGACCCCTACGGAGAGGCCATCACCCACAGCCACCTCGGCAACCTCTACGAGCACACCGACCCGCGCGCGGCGATCGAACGGCACCGGCGCTCGCTGGCGATCGGGGACGCGATCGGCGCGGTCATCGTGCGGCACTCGGCCCACTGCAACATCGGGTACGCCCACCTCGCCCTCGGCGAACCGGCGGCGGCCGCACGGCACTTCGAGGAGAGCCTGCGCATCCTCGGCGGACACGGGGACTGGCCCGGCGAGTCGCAGACCCGGCTCGGTCTGGTCCGCGCGCTGCGGCGGCTCGGGGAGACCGGGCGGGCCGCCCGGGAGTGCGCTGAGCTGCTGCGCCGGGCCGACGCCCGCGCCGACCGCTACATGGGCGGTCTGGCCCGCCACCAGCACGGGCTGCTGCTGCGCGAGCAGGGACGGCCGGCGCAGGCGCGCGAGGTCTGGCACGCGGCCCTCGCGGCGCTGGACGGCACCGACGAGCAGACGGTCCTGGAGGAGCTGCGCGAGCTGGTGGCCGCCACCCCGGTGTGCTGACCGGCCCTCACTTGGCGTCGGCGTAGCACTCCACGACCGCGGTCGTGAACGGGAAGCGCACCGGTGTCTCGCCGAAGGTGAGCCGTCCCGCGAGGCGCGAGGCCTCCTGGATCGCTTCGACGACCGCGCCGGCCTCGTCGGCGGGACAGTGCACGATCACCTCGTCGTGCTGGAAGAAGACCAGCTCGGCCGCCAGGTCCGCGCAGGCCCGGCGCAGCCCGGCGAGCAGCAGCAGCGCCCAGTCGGCGCCGCTGCCCTGCACGACGAAGTTCCGGGCGAAGCGGCCGCGCGCACGGGAGTCGCCGGAGGCGTGCCCCGGACCCCAGCCCGGGCCGGCCGCCCGGTCCCCGGTGTCGTCGTCGCCGACCGGGATGCCCGCCTCCTCGGCCGCGTCCTCGCCCGGGCCGGCCACGGGCGGGCAGGTGCGGCCCAGCCAGGTGCGGACGAGCCGGCCCTCCTCACCGGCCCGGGCGGCCTCGTCGACGTAGGCGACGGCCCTGGGGAAACGGCGTCTGAGGGCGGCGAGGTTCTTCAGGCCGTCACCGGACGTCTGGCCGTAGACCGCGCCGAGCACGGCGATCTTGGCCTGGTTCCGGTCGCCGGAGAAGGCGCGGTCCGAGACGGCCTGGTACAGGTCGTCCTCGCGTCCGGCCACCTCCATCAGGCCCGGATCGCGGGAGATGGCGGCGAGGACGCGCGGCTCCATCTGGTCGGCGTCGGCCACCACGAGCCGCCAGCCGGGATCGGCGACCACGGCCCGCCGGATCACCTTCGGGATCTGCAGCGCGCCCCCGCCGTTGGTCACCCAGCGCCCGGTGACCGTGCCGCCGGCCAGGAACTCGGGCCGGAAGCGGCCGTCGCGCACCCAGTCCTGCAGCCAGGACCAGCCGTGCGCCACCCAGATGCGGTACAGCTTCTTGTACTCCAGCAGCGGCTTCACCGCCGGGTGGTCGACGGAGGCGATCTCCCTGCGGCGGGTGGAGCGGACCTTGATGCCGGCCCCGGCGAAGGCCTTGACCACGTCGGCGGGCAGGTCGGGCCGCACGCGGCGGCCGAAGGCGGCCGACACCTCGTCCGCCAGTTCGGCCAGGCGTCTCGGCTCGCCGCCGCCCGCGTAGCGCTCGCCGAGCAGATCGCGCAGCATGTCGCGATGGACCTCGGCGCTCCAGGGCAGGCCGGAGCGGTTCATCTCGGCGGCCACCAGCATCCCCGCCGACTCGGCGGCGGTCAGCAGCCGCATGCGGTCGGGGTGGGCGGTCCGCTCGTGCCGCCGCTGCTGCTCGGCGTAGACGGCGAGGAGGTCGGTGAGGGGCAGGCGGTTGCCGGCCGGCTCGAACAGCGGGGACTGGGCCCCCGGTTCGGCCTGCCGCTGCGGCGGGTCGGGCGGTACGGGGCCGCCGCGGAGGCGGGCCAGGGCGGCGGCGGCCGAGCGCGGCTCGCCGTATCTGCCCTCGTGGCCCAGCAGGAGCGTCTCGGCGTCCTCGATGTCGTAGCACCGCTCCACTCGCACCCCCGTGGCGAGCAGACGCGGGTAGACGTCGGCGGTCGACCGCCACACCCAGCGCGTCACCTCCGGACGGCTCCGCACCGCCCCGGCGAGATCGCTCTCCCGCCGCACCGGCCCGGCGGGCAGCCCGTCGGGGCCGAGGGGGGCGACGTCCACGCCACCGTCCTCGGCCGCCGCGAGAGCCCACCGGCCGGACATGGAAGGAGTCTGTCAGGGGGCACTGACAATGGCCTTGACCTGCCGGTTCGTGCGGTTTCAGGAGCAGGGGCCACGAGCGGCGTGAGTTCGTGAGGCGTTAGGGCGAGCGTGAGGGGCGGGGGGCGAGGGCAGGGCGTGCGACGGAGCCGCGTGCTGCCCGGGATCAGTCCGTCGCCGCCTCCTCCGCGTCCGCCGCCGCCTTCTTGTGCTCCAGCAGCGTGGCCAGCACCCGGCCGACGAACTCCTCGGTCGCCGCCTTGGTGACGCCGAGGCCGCTGAGGACGCCCGTGCCGTTCTCGTGTTCCAGCAGGGCCAGCAGGAGATGCTCGGTGCCGATGTAGTTGTGGCCGAGCCTGAGGGCCTCGCGGAAGGTGAGCTCCAGGACCTTCTTGGCCTCGGGGCCGTAGGGCACGAGGTCCGGGGCGTTCTCGGCGGCCGGCGGCAGCGCCGCGGCCGCGGCCTGGCGCACCGTGTCCAGCGGGACGCCCTGGGCGGTGATCGCCTTCGCGGCCACGCCCTCCGGTTCGGCCAGCAGGCCGAGGACCAGGTGCTCGGGGCGGCCCTCGGAGTGGTGGGCGGCCACCGCCTCGTTGTGCGCGGACATGACCACGTTCCGCGCGCGGGGGGTGTAGCGGCTGAAGCCCTGGCTGAGGTCGAGGTCGGCCGACTCCTTGGGCACGAACCGCTTCTGCGCCGCCTGCCGGGTGACGCCCATGCTCTTGCCGATGTCGGTCCAGGACGCGCCCGAACGCCGGGCCTGGTCGACGAAGTGACCGATCAGGTGGTCGGCCACGTCACCGAGGTGATCGGCGGCGATCACCGCGTCCTGGAGCTGGTCGAGGGGTTCGGGGTGAACCTTCTTGATCGCCGCGATGAGATCGTCGAGGCGTACGGATGCCGTGATGTTCGGATTGGTCGCCATGTGTCAACCGTAGGTTGCGCTCCTAGGGGTGTCAACCGATAGTTGACACCTTCCCGAGGGGGAGTCTCCAAGTTGTCCACAGGGTGTGGACGGATTCGCGCACGCTGTCGGCGGTGCATGGCACGATCGACGGGTGACCAGCACTGCCAGCACCGTCGAGCGGGCCTTCCGCGCCGCCCTGTACGAAGACGCCGACGCCGGACTCGACACGGGTGCCTCCCTGCTCGCCGCCGACCCCGCGGCGGACGCCGAACTCGTGCGCCGGGGCGAGGAGTTCGTGGCGGCCGCCTGGCGGCGCGGCTGGCAGCCCGCCGACGTCGTGCGGCTGGTGCGGCGCGAGCTGGACGAGGTCCACCTGGCCCTCGTGTCGGGCCTGATCCGGGCGCAGTCCGGGCAGGACCGGCCCCGCGGGCGCCGCTGGGCCGCCCAGATCGAGGCACTCCCGGATTCCGCCGCGCGAGCGGGCGACCGCTTCTCGCACGCCACCGCGGTACTGGAGCTCTACCGCTTGCTGCTGCGCCTGCCCACGCTCGAGGTCCTGGAGGAGCCCCGCCGTGATCGGGGACCCGGCGCCTCCCGCACGCTCACGCGTATCCGGGCGCTGCTCGCCAAGGCCGAGGCCACCGGCTACCCGGAGGAGGCGGAGGCGCTCTCGGCCAAGGCGCAGGAGCTGATGGCCCGGCACAGCGTCGACGAGGCGCTGCTCGCCGCCGAGGCCCCCGCGCCGGACGCGCCCGGCGCCTGCCGCATCGGCGTGGAGCCGCCGTACGAGCAGGCCAAGGCGGTGCTGCTGGACGCGGTGGCCACCGCCAACCACTGCCGCGCCGTGTGGAACGAGGCGCTGTGCTTCTCCACGGTCGTCGGTTTCGAGGCCGACCTGGAGGCGGTCGAACTCCTGCACACCTCGCTGCTGGTGCAGGCCACTCATGCGATGACCAGGGCCGAGGCCGCGCAGCGCGCCGGCGGCCGCAAGCGCACCAAGACCTTCCGGCAGTCCTTCCTCGCGGCCTACGCGCACCGGGTCGGCGACCGCCTCGCGGCCGTGGCCGGAACCCAGGTGACCGAGGACCTGCTGCCGGTCCTGGCCACCCGGGAGATGGCCGTCACCGACCGGCTCGGGCGCATGTTCCCCGAGACCACCACGACCCGGCTGCGCGGGGTGAGCGACGCGGCGGGCTGGACGGAGGGCGCGCGGGCCGCGGACGAGGCCCAGGTCATAGCCCGTCCCCGGCTCGGCTGACCCTTCGGGCCCGCGCCCGCCGCACCGGCCGGGTGTCAGTCCCCGACCTGCTGGAAGGCGCTGACGGAGGCGTCCGGGGTGCCGCCTGAGCCCTTGGTCGCGACGGGCCCGTAGGACCACGGGAAGCTGCGCGTGGTCTTCGTGCCGGGCAGGGCGATCTTCACCGACTTCGCCGCCAGGCCCGCCTTGCCGCCCGCCCCGCCGCGCACGTAGGTGATGGTGAAGGTCGCCGAGTCCCCCTTGGCGAGCTTCAGCTTCTGCGCCTTGGCCCCCTCCTGCACGGGCAGGGCGACCTCACCGCCGCCGGTGCTCAGCGCGGCGGCGGCGAAGTGGTCCAGGGTGCAGGGGGTGCTCTGGTTGGTGATGCTGACGGGCACCTCGCCGGTGTCCCCGGCGGCCGGGGCCACGCTGGCCGACCCGATCTGCACCGAGACCCCGCCGATCTCGCAGGCGGAGCCGCTCTTGCCGTTCTTGCCACCGCCGCCGTCGTCGCAGGCGGTCAGCAGCAGGGCGGCGGCGAGGGCGGTGACGGTGAGCGGAATGGCGCGCATGAGCAGGTCCCATCGAGGTCGTGACGGTCTCCTCGCATCATGACGGCTGCGGCGGGGGCCCGCTCACGCACCCCACGGAATTCACCGCTTCAGGTTGGTCGGCATCCCGGAGGGCAGCTTGCCGCCCTCGGCCTTGGTGTACGTTTCCTCGCCGAGCTTGCCGGACCAGGTCACCTTCAGGGCGTCCTTGCTCACCGAGTCGACCATGCCGCTGCTCCAGTCCTCGCTGCCGTCGACGCAGTTCAGGTGGATCATCCGCATGCCGGACTCGGTGCCGGCGGTACCGGTGCACGTGGATCCGCCCGTCGCGAAGAGCGCGGCCTTCTCGCCGGTGATCACCAGGGCCACGATCGTCCCCTTGGCGGTGGTGACCCAGCTGCCCTGGAGTTCATCGGAAGCGCCCGTGACCTTGCCCGTCGGGCCGCTGCCGGACTCCGAGCCGGCCGTCGGCGCCGGGGCCGGTGAGGACTCGTCGTCGCCGCCCCCGCTGCACGCGGTCAGCGCCAGCGCGCCCACCAGCAACGCCGCCGCGGCCGCCGTCCGCGCCCTTGCAGTCGCCGTCATCACGTCAAGCTCCCAAGCTGTAGCGAACCGGCCGCCCCGGGGCCGTCGTCCCGCCCGGGACGGCGCCCCGAACCGGAGGGACCGCAGCAAGTTACCAGCCGTTACGCCGAGCGCTTCCGGACGCCGTGCGGAAATCCCCGCACTCCCGCCCGCCCGGTACGGGTAGGAGAATCCCTACGGTTGACGCGTAGGGAAACACCTACCTATTCTGGGGTCATGACCATCACGCACGCCTCCTTCGTCACCCTCCCCGTCTCCGACCAGGACCGGGCCCTGCGCTTCTACCGGGACGTCCTCGGCATGGAGGTCACCGCCGACCGGCGGCTGCCCCAGGGCCGCTGGCTCCAGGTGGCCCCCGCGGGGGCGCAGACCGTCCTCACGCTCTCCGGGCCGGGGATGGGCGGTTTCACGCCCGGCTCCGCGCAGGGGATCATGTTGGTCACGACCGACGTCGACGCCGACTGCGCCCGGCTCGCCGCTGCCGGGACCGCGGTGCAGGGGCCGGACGAACTCCCCTGGGGGCGCATGGCCTCCTTCACGGACCCCGACGGCAACGGTCTGATGCTGCTGACGGAGAAGGAAGGTTTCTGACGCTCCATGAACCGGACCGCCCCATGAATCCGGCCGCCCCATGACCGGGACGGACACCGCCGCCGAGGACCGCGTCTTCGCCGCGCTCGCCAACGCCACCCGCCGCGAGGTGCTGCGGCTGCTGCGCGAGCGCGGTCCGCAGGCCGTGCAGGTCCTGGCCGAGCACTTCGACATGCGCCGCCCGAGCCTGTCCGAGCACCTCAAGGTGCTCCGGGACGCCGGCCTGGTCTCCGAGCAGCGCTCCGGCCGGCAGCGTATCTACCGCCTGGAGGCGGCCCCCCTCGCCGAGGTGCAGGACTGGCTCCATCCGTACGAGCGGTTCTGGCGCGACCGGCTGAAGGGCCTCGGCGACCTGCTCGACCGCATGCCCGACGATGACCACCCATGAGCACCGCACCGCCCGGTGACGCCGACGACCTCACCACCGTCCGCGTCGACCAGTTCTTCCCGCACCCGCCCGCCAAGGTCTGGCGGGCCCTGACCGAGCCCGCCCTGCTGGCCCGCTGGCAGATGCCCGGCGCCGAGGACTTCCGGCTCGAGGTCGGCCACCGGTACCGGATGACCTCGGTCCCGCGCCCGGGCGCCCGCTTCTCCGGGGTCGTCGAGGTGCGGGTCCTCGCCTTCGTCCCCGAGCGGATGCTGTCCCTCCGGTGGGCCGACGCGGACCCCGCCGGTCCCGCCGACTGGACCATCACGTGGACGCTGGAACAGGAAGGGCGCGGCACGCGTCTGTTCCTAGTGCACGAGGGATTCGATCCGGACGACCCGGCGCAGCTGATGGCGCGGAAGATCATGGACGGGGGCTGGAGAGGGCATGTGCTGCCGTCTCTCGG
Organism: Streptomyces sp. NPDC038135; assembly: GCF_055601245.1. Classification (NCBI taxonomy): domain Bacteria; kingdom Bacillati; phylum Actinomycetota; class Actinomycetes; order Kitasatosporales; family Streptomycetaceae; genus Streptomyces; species Streptomyces sp. NPDC038135. The sequence continues at coordinate 676,458 of NZ_JBVJXS010000003.1, forward strand.
ACGCACGCTGGAACGGTTTCGGTAAAGCGGACGTCAAAGCTGTAATCACGGCGACACACCCCGTGCACGTGCATCTGCTCATGCATCCGCACATGAACGCAGCTATGATCCGGGACAGTTGACCAAGACACATCCATGGCCACATCAGCCAAGTGCACCACCGGGGAGCGACCTGTGAACCGCGACGTTGACGGCGTGTACGGGGGGTTCGACGTGTACAACGGCATGGCAGCCACACAGCTGGACGGAGTGGCCTGGCAGAAGAGCAGGCACAGCAACTCGCAGGGTTCCTGCGTGGAGTTCGCGCGCCTGCCCGGCGGTGACGTGGCGGTGCGCAACTCGCGCTTCCCGGACGGGCCCGCACTCGTCTACACGCGCGCGGAGATCGAGGCCATGCTCCTCGGCATCAAAGACGGCGAGTTCGATCACCTCGTGGCCGGCTGAAACGTCTCAGCGCCCCGCGGACCCGCGGCGACCCGGTGTACGCGCGTAGACACCGGGCGTGACTCGGCCCCGCCCGGTGTCAGTCGGCCGGCCGGAGCCGGAACAGCGCCCAGACGACCTTGCCGCCGAGCGCGCCCGCGAGCGGTTGCCAGCCCCAGCCGTCGGCGAACGAGTCGACCAGGAACAGCCCCCGCCCGGACTCGGCCGAGAAGTCGTCCGAATCGCGCGGCGCCGGTGTCTCGTCACTGGGGTCGCGCACCGCGCACACCAGCCGCTCGGTCCAGCGCAGCAGATGCAGGCGCACGGCGGGCGGCGGGGGACAGGCCGGGTCCGCCGGGCCGGACGCCGCGGACCGCCGGGCCTCGCCGGACGGGCGCTGGTGCGGGAGGGGCAGGCCGTGCCGCAGGGCGTTGGTGACGAGTTCGGAGACGACGAGGCATATGTCGTCGAAGCGGTCGCCCACGTCCCACTGGTCCAGGGTGCGGCGGGTGAAGCGCCGGGCCTCGCCCACGGCCTCGAAGCGGGCCGGCAGGGCGCAGGAGGCGGCATCGGAGACGGCCGCTGGGTCCAACGGCGGAAGGCCCTGCCGTAACGGCTTGAGCATGGTCGATCCATTCGTCCCCATGCGAGGCACTCCCGGAATTCGCGGTCGTAGCGATGCAGCGGTGGCGCGGCACCATGGTTTCGGATGCGACTGGCAGATGCAAGGGCAGATGCACGTGCACGTGACCGAAATGATCCTGCCCGTACCGCTTCTTGGCCATTTTTTCTGCCACATTGGACCATGCGACTGTCAGAGGTCCGTACCTCTGCCTGCGGAAAACGGCTGACCTCTTTCCGTTTCCGTAACCGGACGAGTACTGCTCGAAGTGTTTTAGTGGCAGACTGCGGCCCCTGAAGACGGTTGGGGAGGCTGGCGAACGTGAGCGCGGGAGAGCCCGGATCGGTGGTGCGGCGCATGCTGCTCGGCTCGCAACTCAGGCGGCTGCGTGAAGCACGGGGGATCACGCGCGAGGCGGCGGGTTACTCGATCCGCGCGTCCGAATCGAAGATCAGCCGGATGGAGTTGGGCCGGGTGAGCTTCAAGACCAGGGACGTCGAGGATCTGCTGACGCTGTACGGCATCAGCGACGAGGCGGAGCGGGAGTCGCTGCTCTCCCTCGCCCGGGAGGCCAACGTGGCCGGCTGGTGGCACAGTTACACCGACGTGCTGCCGAGCTGGTTCCCCACCTACGTGGGCCTGGAGGGCGCGGCCTCGCTGATCCGGGTGTACGAGGTGCAGTTCGTGCACGGCCTGCTGCAGACCGAGGAGTACGCCCGCGCGGTGGTCCGGCGCGGCATGAAGGGCGCGAGCCCCGCCGACGTGGAGCGGCGGGTCGCGCTGCGCCTCGAACGGCAGAAGCACCTGCTCGCGGACAACGCCCCCGAGTTCCACATCGTCCTGGACGAGGCCGCCCTGCGCCGTCCGTACGGCGGGCGTGACGTGATGCGCGGCCAGCTCCAGCACCTGATCGACATCTCCCAGCGCCCCAACGTCCGGCTCCAGGTGATGCCGTTCGGCTTCGGCGGCCACTCCGGCGAGAGCGGCGCCTTCACCATCCTCAGCTTCCCCGACACGGACCTGTCCGACGTGGTCTACCTGGAGCAGCTCACCAGCGCCCTGTACCTGGACAAGCGCGAGGACGTCGCCCAGTACGAGCAGGCGCTCAAGGAGCTCCAGCAGGACAGTCCGGGCCCGGACGAGAGCCGGGATCTTCTCCGGGGACTCCTTCAACTCTCTTGAAACACAAGTACGATGACGTGTGATCAGACCGTGACGTCGCTCCTGTGTCTGCTACCGATTGAGGGATCACATGCCGTCCTACTTCAGCGACCTGGCCCAGCAGTACATCGACGGTGAGTGGCGCCCGGGCACCGGTTCCTGGGACGTCATCGACTTCAACCCGTACGACGACGAGAAGCTGGCCTCGATCACGGTGGCGACGGTCGACGAGGTCGACCTGGCCTACCGCAGTGCCGCCCGTGCGCAGAAGCAGTGGGCCGCGACGAACCCCTACGCCCGCCGCACGGTGTTCGAGCGGGCGCTGCGGCTGATCGAGGACCGCGAGCAGGAGATAGCCGACCTGATCATCGCGGAGCTGGGCGGCACCCGTGTGAAGGCCGGCTTCGAGCTGCACCTGGTCAAGGAGTTCCTGCGCGAGGCGGTCCACCTGGCGCTGCGCCCCGAAGGGCGGATCCTCCCCTCCCCGGCCGACGGCAAGGAGAACCGCGTCTACCGCGTGCCGGTGGGCGTCGTGGGCGTGATCAGCCCGTTCAACTTCCCGTTCCTGCTGTCGATCAAGTCCGTGGCCCCGGCCCTCGCGCTCGGCAACGGCGTGGTGCTCAAGCCGCACCAGAACACCCCGATCGCGGGCGGCACCCTGGTCGCGAAGATCTTCGAGGAGGCGGGGCTGCCGGGCGGCCTGCTCAACGTCGTCGTCACCGACATAGCCGAGATCGGCGACGCCTTCATCGAGCACCCGATCCCCAAGGTCATCTCCTTCACCGGCTCCGACAAGGTCGGCCGGCACGTCGCCACCGTCTGCGCCTCCCACTTCAAGCGCGCGGTGCTCGAACTCGGCGGCAACAGCGCGCTGGTGGTCCTGGACGACGCCGACATCGACTACGCGGTGGACGCGGCCGTCTTCAGCCGCTTCGTGCACCAGGGCCAGGTCTGCATGGCGGCGAACCGGGTCCTCGTGGACCGCTCGGTCGCCGAGGAGTTCACCGAGAAGTTCGTCGCCAAGGTCCGGACGCTGAAGGTCGGCGACCCGCGCGACCCGCAGACCGTCATCGGCCCGGTGATCAACTCCCAGCAGGCGAGCGCCGTCTCGGGCACCGTGGACCAGGCGCTCGCCGAGGGCGCCACCGCCCTCGTGCACGGCACCACCACCGGCAACCTGGTCGAGCCCAGCGTGCTCACCGACGTCCCCGCCGGCTCCGCACTGCTCCAGCAGGAGATCTTCGGCCCGGTCGTCTTCCTCGTCCCCTTCGACGGCGAGGAGGAGGCGGTCCGCATCGTCAACGACACCCCCTACGGCCTCAGCGGCGCCGTACACACGGGCGACATCGAGCGCGGTGTCGCGTTCGCCAAGCGGATCGACACCGGCATGTTCCACGTGAACGACGGCACCGTGCACGACGAGCCGCTGGTGCCGTTCGGCGGCGAGAAGCACTCCGGCCTCGGCCGGCTGAACGGCGAGACGACCGTCGAGGCCTTCACCACCGTCAAGTGGATCTCGGTGCAGCACGGCCGCAGCGGCTTCCCCTTCTAGAGGCACCGGCGTCATTTCGCGCGTGCCGGGCCCTTGCGGACGGAAACTGACCGCAAGGGCCCGTAGCTTCGTCGGTGTCAGGCAAGAGGACCCGATGGAAGGGCGGCCGGTCATGGTCACACACGTGGCGGCGGAGACGCAGGGCGACGAGCGCGGGGCGCTGCTGGCGTTCCTGGAGGAGCAGCGGGGCGGCATCCGCAGGGCGCTGCTGGGACTGACGGAGGAGCAGGCCCGCTCCCGTCCGACCGCCAGCGAGCTGTCGCTCGGCGGTCTGCTCAAGCATGTCGCCGAGGTCGAGCAGAGCTGGCTGGCCCGGGCCCGGCAGGAGCCGCCGGTCGTACAGCGCGACCAGTCGAACTGGCACGAGTGCTTCCGGCTCACCGACGACGAGACGGTCGCGGGGCAGCTCGCCTACTGGGAGGGGGTCGCCGCCGACACGGAGAAGTACATCCGGTCCGCGCCCAGCCTCGACGACACCTTCCCGCTGCCGCCCGACCCCTGGTTCCCGCCGGAGGGCCGGGTCTCATTGCGCTGGCTGTGCCTGCACCTGATCCGCGAGACCGCCCGGCACGCCGGCCACGCCGACATCATCCGGGAGTCCCTGGACGGGAAGACCGCCTTCGAGCTGGTGGCCCTGGAACAGCGGGGCTGAGCCGCGGCCATAACCTGGACGGCATGTCAGCGATCCGTCTTCTCGTGCTGGGCGCGGTCCGCCAGCACGGGCGGGCCCACGGCTACCAGGTCCGCGGCGACCTGGAGTACTGGGGCGCGCACGAGTGGTCCAACGCCAAGCCGGGCTCGATCTACCACGCCCTGAAGCAGATGGCGAAACAGGGGCTGCTGCGGGCGCACGAGGTCGCGCCGTCCACCGCGGGCGGTCCGCCGCGCACCGAGTACGAGATCACCGGCCAGGGCGAGGCGGAGTTCTTCCGGCTGCTGCGCGACTCCCTGGTCTCCTACGACCAGAAGATGGACGTCCAGTCCGCCGCCATCGGCTTCCTGGTCGAACTGGAGCGGGCCGAGGCGCTGGACCTGCTCCGGGAGCGGATCCGGCGCATCGGCCGGTGGCGGTCCGCCGTCACCGGTGACTACCTCCCCGAGGGCGGCCCCGGACAGCTCGGCCACATCGGCGAGATCATGAACCTCTGGGTGCACACGGCCGACTCCGACGCCGCCTGGACCCAGGGGCTCATCGGCCGCCTGGAGGCCGGCGCGTACACCTTCGCGGGGGAGGGCGAGCCGTTCGTGGGCGTCCTCGCCGAGGGCCAGGACAACCCGTACGCCACGGGGGAGCGGCCCCCGGGGGACGACCGCTGACCCGGCCCGGTCCGGACGAGGTCCCCTAGTGGTGGAAGCTGGTGGCCGCCTCCCGGTCCTTGGTGAGGGGGTGCGGCTGCCGGCGCAGCTCCGGCAGCAGGCGGGCCAGGTCGTCCACGAACAGGTCCGCCAGGTCGTGGGAGAAGCCGTTGCGGCACACCACCCGCAGCACCGCCAGGTCCTCGCGGTTGGGCGGGAAGGTGTAGGCGGGCAGCAGCCAGCCGTGCTCGCGCATCCGCCGGGAGACGTCGAAGACGTCGTAGGGCAGGCCGGCCTGGGTGGTGAACGCGAACACCGGCAGCTCGTCCCCGCGCGTCAGCAGTCGGAAGTCGCCGAGCGCCTCGATCTTCCCGGCGAGCGCCCGCGCCACGTCCCGTGTCGTCTGCTGCACCGCCCGGTAGCCGTCGCGGCCCAGCCGCAGGAACGAGTAGTACTGCGCGACGACCTGGGCGCCGGGGCGGGAGAAGTTCAGGGCGAACGTCGGCATGTCGCCGCCCAGGTAGTTCACCCGGAAGACCAGCTCCTCGGGCAGCGCCTCCTTGTCCCGCCACAGCGCCCAGCCGACACCCGGGTAGACCAGGCCGTACTTGTGCCCGGAGGTGTTGATCGACGCCACCCGCGGCAGCCGGAAGTCCCACACCAGGTCCTCGTCGAGGAACGGCGCGATCATCGCCCCGGAGGCCCCGTCCACGTGCACCGGGACGTCAAGACCGGTGCGCTCCTTGAGGGCGTCCAGGGCCGCGCACAGCTCCGCGATCGGCTCGTACGACCCGTCGAAGGTGGAGCCGAGGATGCCGACGACACCGATGGTGTTCTCGTCGCACAGCTCGGCCGCCGCCTGCGGGTCCAGGTGGAACCGGTCGCCCTCCATGGGCACCAGCCGGGCCTCCACCTCCCAGAAGTTGCAGAACTTCTCCCAGCAGACCTGGACGTTGACGCCCATCACCAGGTTCGGGCGGGCTCCCGGGTAGCGGTCGGCGTTGCGCTGCGCCCAGCGGCGCTTGAGCGCCATCCCGGCCAGCATGCAGGCCTCGCTGGAGCCCGTGGTAGAACAGCCCACGGCGGCCGACGGGTCCGGGGCGTTCCACAGGTCGGCGAGCATCGCCACGCACCGCCGCTCCAGCTCGGCCGTGCGCGGGTACTCGTCCTTGTCGATCATGTTCTTGTCCCGGCACTCACCCATCAGCACCCCGGCCTGCGGCTCCATCCAGGTGGTGACGAAGGTGGCCAGGTTCAGCCGCGAGTTGCCGTCCAGCATCAGCTCGTCGTGGACCAGCTGGTACGCCGTGGACGGCGGCAGCGGGGTGTCCGGGAGCCGGTGCGTGGGCGGGGCCTCGGTCATCCCGCCGACCGGATTGGCCTCACCGAAGAACGGGTTGACCGACATCAGGCGCTCTTCGTGCTTCTCCGGACCTTTGTGCAGGGCCATGACGTGCCTCCAGACGGGGGGATGGGATCAGCGGACGGAGCCGCCGTCACCGCGCAGCTGCATCTGCGGCCGCCCGGTCACCAGCAGCCAGGCCGGCAGCGACGCGATGCAGAGCAGGGCGATGATGGCGGGGGAGGCCACCAGGACGGCGGCCGTGAACAGGCTCACCCAGCCCTGCCGGGTGATCGCCAGCAGCATGCCCAGCACGCACGCGGACACGCCCACCGCGGCGGGCACGGCCGGGACCAGCGCGTGGGCGCTCAGACCGAGCGCGGAACCGACGAAGACGGCGGGGAAGATCCGGCCGCCGCGGAAGCCGCAGGAGGCCGCGACCAGCAGCGCCGCCAGCTTCACCACGGCCATGCCGGCGAACTGCCCGGCGGACCAGCCCGTCGGGTCGTGCGCCAGCTCGCCGACCTCCGTCAGCCCTTTGAACAGGGTCAGGTGACCGCCCACGGCGGCCAGGGCGCCGAGCACGACACCGCCCGCCGGTAGCATCAGCATCGGGTGCCGCAGCCGCTGGAAGGCCGCGTGGACGAAGGGGAAGGCGCGCACGGCGCACATGCCGAGCAGGGCGGCCACCGAGGCGAGCACCAGGACCGCCAGCAGGTCCGTCCAGCGCGGGCGGCCCAGCGGCGGCAGCCCCAGGTCGAAGGCCGGCCGGTACAGCAGCGAGGTGGTCAGCGCCCCGACGGCGGCCGCGATCAGCGGTGCGAACAGGTTGTCCCACAGCAGCCCGCGGACCGGCCGCCCGGCCAGCGCCTCGGAGATGACCAGGGCCGCCGCCACCGGGGTGCCGAACAGCGCGCCGATCGTCGCCGCCTCCGCCAGCATCGGCCACAGCGCGCCCGGCATCCGGGACAGCAGACGCCCGCCGAGCCAGGCCGCCAGGCCGACGTTCACGGCGATGATCGGGTTCTCGGGGCCGAGGCTCGGGCCGCCCGCCAGCATCAGCCCGGTCGCCAGCACCAGTCCCGGCAGCACCGGCGGCGGCAGCACCGGTGCGTCCAGACCGGTGGTCGCCGGATCCGGACCCGCGTGGCCCGGCACCTTCCACACCACCAGCCCCACGGCGAGCCCGGTGGCCACCAGCATGACGAACATCCACAGCACCGAGTAGGGGCCCACGCCGAGCGCGTGCGGCAGCGGCCCCCACAGCACACGCTGCAGCTGCTCCGCTCCGAGGCTCAGGCCGACGTAGACGAGGCTCGCCGCCACGCCGACGGCCACGGCGGGCAGGATCAGCGGCAGCAGCGCCCGTGCCGGGCTCGCCGGCCGGGTCGAGCGGGCCTGCTGCCCTGTGTCCTGGGTCACGTCGTCACGATAGGCGGACACGACGCCGCCAACATCCGGAGCGCGTCCGGCTTGCACCTCACGTGACGTGAGGCCTCAGCGTGGTGGCCGTACCGACGACGAAGGAGCGGAAAGTGAGCTACTCCGTGGGACAGGTCGCGGGGTTCGCCGGAATCACGGTGCGCACCCTGCACCACTACGACGAGATCGGCCTGCTCGTGCCCAGCGAGCGCACCCACGCCGGCCACCGGCGCTACAACGACGCCGACCTCGACCGGCTCCAGCAGATCCTGTTCCACCGGGAACTCGGCTTCCCGCTCGACGAGGTCGCGGCCCTGCTCGACGACCCGGACGCGGACCCGCGCGCGCACCTGCGCCGCCAGCACGACCTGCTGACCGCCCGGATCGAGAAGCTGCAGAAGATGGCCGCGGCCGTGGAGCACGCCATGGAGGCACGCACGATGGGCATCAACCTCAGCCCCGAGGAGCGGTTCGAGGTCTTCGGGGACAACGACCCCGAGCAGTACGCCGAGGAGACCGAGCGGCGCTGGGGCGGCACCGCGGCCTACGCCGAGTCGCAAGCCCGCGCCGCCCGCTACACCAAGGACGACTGGCAGCGCATGCGGGCCGAGAACGACGACTGGACCGCGCGCTACGTCGCCCTGATGGCCGCCGGCGGACGGCCGGACGACGAGGCGGCCATGGACCTCGCCGAGGAGCACCGCCGGCAGATCGACCGGTGGTACTACGAGTGCCCGCACGCCATGCACCGCTGCCTGGGAGCGATGTACGTCGCCGACGAGCGCTTCAAGGCGTACTACGACTCCACCCGGCCCGGCTTCGCCGACCACCTCAGCGAGGCGATCGCCGCCAACGCCGACCGCCACACGGCGTGATCCGCCGGCCCGGGACGCCTACTCCCGGGCCAGCACCACGGCCGTGCCGTAGGCGCACACCTCCGTGCCCACGTCCGCCGCCTCGGTGACGTCGAAGCGGAACATCAGCACGCCGTTGGCGCCACGCGCGCGTGCCTGCTCGACCAGCCGCTCCATGGCCTGGTTGCGGGTCTGCACGAGAGTCTTCGTGAGCCCCTTCAGCTCGCCGCCGATCATCGACTTCAGCCCGGCGCCGATCTGGCTGCCGAGGTGCCGCGAGCGCACGGTCAGCCCGAAGACCTCGCCGAGCACCTGCTGCACCCGGTAGCCGGGCACGTCGTTCGTGGTCACGACCAGCACGTCGGGCTGCGGCCCCTGGCCGCCGCCGTAGTCATCGAGTCCCATGAGCCACAGCTTTCTCCCGGTCGCACCGCAGTGCATCCTGGAGACACAGGTGGAACCCGGGGCGGTCGCTCCACGTTGGTAGCTTTGTGCGGCCCCCCATGGACGCCGTAGCCGCCTCACCCCCTCAGGAGCCCGGACCCGTGACGACACTCGCCCTCGGCCCGAGCTGGCTGGACCCCCAGTACCTGCTGGACACCTACAGCATCTGGGGCCTGCTGCTCATCGTGTTCGCCGAGTCCGGCCTGCTCATCGGCTTCTTCCTGCCGGGTGACTCGCTGCTGTTCACCTGCGGTCTGCTGATCACCTCGGACAAGCTGGACTTCCCGCTGTGGGGCGCGATCGCCCTGATCTGCCTCGCCGCGATCCTCGGCGACCAGGCGGGCTACATGTTCGGCAAGAAGGTCGGGCCCTCCCTGTTCAGCCGGCCGGACTCACGGCTGTTCAAGCAGGAGAACGTCGCCAAGGCGCACGAGTTCTTCGAGAAGTACGGCCCGAAGTCCCTGGTCCTGGCCCGCTTCGTGCCCATCGTGCGCACGTTCACGCCGATCGTCGCCGGCGTCAGCGGCATGCGGTACCGCTCGTTCCTGACCTTCAACGTCATCGGCGGCGTCCTGTGGGGCGCGGGCGTCACCCTGCTCGGCTCCTGGCTGGGACAGCACGCGGTCGTCAGGGACAACATCGAGGCGATCCTCATCCTGATCGTCCTCGTGTCGGTGATCCCGATCGCGATCGAGTACCTGCGCGCGCGCAGCAAGAACAAGAAGGCCGCGCAGCGGGAGGCGGCCGAGGACCGGCCCGCCCAGCAGCACCCGGTGCCCCAGTTCCACGGGCAGCCGGCCATGGACGACGCGACGACCCGCCTGCGCCGCATCGAGCCGGAGGAGCCCTACCAGCAGCCTTACGGGCAGCAGCACCAGCAGGAGCGTCGGCACTGGGACCAGGGCGGCTACGACGGCGACCGTCACCACGGCCAGGGGCAGCACCAGCAGCCGCGGTACGACCAGCACCCGCAGGGTCAGGGGCACGGCCAGAACGGACCCCGGTACGACCAGGACGGGTACCACCGCGGCGGATACGACCAGAACCAGTACGGCCAGAACGGGTACGGCCAGAACGGACACGACCCGAACGGGTACGGCCAGAACGGGTACGACCCGAACCAGTACGACCCGAACCAGTACCCCTACGGCGGCCAGGGCGACCACCGCTCCCGCTGAGACCGTCAGAAACCGCGGGTCCGCTTCGCCGCCCGCCGCTTGCCGGCGGAGCCGACCCGCAGGGTCAGCCGGGAGATCTCCGACCCCAGGTTGACCCCGATGGCGATCGCCATGGCCAGGGACGCCGCCTTGGCCAGCGACACCAGCCCCTTGTCGACCTCGTTCTGCGCAATGTTCAGCAGCCCGAAGTAGGTGGCCGAACCCGGCAGCAGCGGCCCGATGGCCGCGGTCGTGTACGGCAGCGCCGACGCGAACCGGAACCGGGACAGCAACTGCCCGAACAGCCCCACCAGCCCGGCCGCCACCGCCGTCGAGGCCACCGGTGAGATCCCGCCCGCGTTCGGTGAGTGCATCGCGCCGTACACCGACCAGGCCACGCCCCCGTTGAGCGTGACCGCCAGCACGGTGGACCGCTCCTGCTGCAGCAGCACGGCGAACGTCAGCGACAGCACCATGGAGGCGGCGATCTGGACCAGCGGCCGCTCGGTGATGCCGCCCAGCGCCGCGTCGGGATCCAGCTTGCCGCCCACCTTCACCCCGAAGTACAGGACGACCAGCACCCCGACGACGATGCCGACGAAGAAGTACATGACCTCCAGCAGCCGCGCGGACGCGGTGATGTAGAAGCCCGTCAGACCGTCCTGCACCCCCGCCACCAGCGCCCGCCCGGGCAGGAGTGCGAACAGCCCACCGGTGACCACCGCGGACGCGTTGACGCCGATGTGCGTCAGCGAGAACGCCACCCCCATCGCGGCCGGCGGCATCGCCGCCACCGTGAACTGGTAGAACTCCGGCAGCCCGCGTCCCGCGCACAGCCAGGCCAGCCGGTCGCCGAGCATCGCGCCGAGGGCGGCGGCGACGAACACGATCACATCACCGCCGACCAGCACCGAGGCCGCACCGGCCAGCAGCCCGCTGGCCAGGGTCAGCGCCCAGCCGGGGTACGGGTGCCGGTTGCGGCGGATCTCCGCCAGCCTGCGGTAGGCCTCCTCGAGGGAGACATGGGTCTCCGGGTCGGTCAGGTCGTCCACCAGGTGGAACACGGCCGCCAGCCGGGTGTAGTCGGTGCCGCGCCGCCGTACCGTGCGCGAGGCCGTCACCGGGTCGTCCACCAGCGAGGGCTGGTAGGAGATCGACAGCAGCGTGAAGGTGACGGTCGGCTCGCACCGGTCCAGGCCGTAGGACCGGCACACCGCGAACATCGCGGCCTCCACGTCCTCGGCGCCCTCGCCGCCGGCCAGCAGCAGCTCACCGATACGCAGGGTCAGGTCGAGCACGCGCGGAACCGCCGGGCCCTCGTCCTCGGTCCGCTGCACGGGCTCGGGCGCCGGCCGCTCGGTCACCGGCATGCGCAGCATCGTGCGCATCCGGTCCTGCCAGGGCGCGTCCTTGATCAGGCTGACCGCGGGCACCCCCGTCGCCGGGGTGAATGCCGCCAGCGCGTCCTTGGCGCTGTAGGTGCGCGGCAGGCTGAACGCCGAGCCCTCCGGCTCGGCGCTCGGCGGCTGCGGCGCCTGCAGCCCCTCGGGCACCGCGAACTCGGACGTGGTCTCCGACTCGCCCGCGCCCCTGGGGACCGCCAGTCCCTCGGGAAGGGCGAACTCGGACGTGATCTCCGGGTCGTACGTGGTCCGCGCCTCGTCCGACCGGGGCTTGCGGTCCTCCGCCTCCGTCACCTCGCACCGCTTCCTGAACGACACCTTCCGCAGGCCCCAGTATGCGCACGCACACGCAGACGGGCCGCGCCACCCCACCAGGGTGCCGCGGCCCGTGTCGGGCAAACCGGCCGGTCAGTGGCCGCCCTGCTCCTTGAAGCGCTTGTACGACCGCTCGATCTCGATCTCGGCGTCCGTGCGGCCCACCCAGTTGGCGCCCTCGACCGACTTGCCGGGCTCCAGGTCCTTGTAGACCTCGAAGAAGTGCTGGATCTCCAGGCGGTCGAACTCCGACACGTGGTGGATGTCGCGCAGGTGCTCCACACGCGGGTCGGTGGCCGGGACGCACAGCAGCTTGTCGTCGCCGCCGGCCTCGTCCGTCATCCGGAACATGCCGATGGCGCGGCACTTGATCAGGCAGCCCGGGAAGGTCGGCTCGTCAAGAATGACCAGCGCGTCCAGCGGGTCGCCGTCCTCGCCGAGGGTGTTCTCGACGAAGCCGTAGTCGGTCGGGTAGGCGGTCGAGGTGAAGAGACGACGGTCCAGGCGGATCCGACCGGTCTCGTGGTCCACCTCGTACTTGTTGCGCGAACCCTTCGGGATCTCGATCGTGACGTCGAACTCCACCGGTGGCTCCTCCATGATCAACACATAGTTCTGGTGATTAAGTGTCCCTCACGCAGGTGTGTGATCGCGAAAGGGGCTGGTGGTCGTGCCAGAGCAGAGGCCTTGGCGTGCCGCGGGACCGCATGTGCGGCGGATCGCGGACGCCGTACGACCGCGCCTGGCGCGTGCCGCGACGGCCGCGAAACCGCGGATCGCGCGGCTGACGAAGGCCGTGCGCCCGAAACTCGCGCACCTCCCCCGCCGGCGGGCCGACAGGACCTGGCAGTACACCGCGGGCGCCGCCACCGCCGGGCTGGCACTGGCCGCCGCGGTGGTGACCGCCGCCGGTCCCTGGGACGCCAACGGTCAGCGTACGGCCGAGCGGGACCGGGCGGTCGCCCTGGAGCGATCAGGTGGCGCAGATCACGGCGGATCCGGCACGAACGCCCAGACCCCCCAGGCCGCGCCGAGCGCCGCGGCCGTCCTCGCGGGCCTGGGCGGCACCACCGGCACCGTCAGCACCAAGAAGGCCCCGCCCGGCCGGCAGGCCCTCACGGACGTCCTCGGGCCCCTGCTGGACGCCCCGGCGCTCGGCTCCGGCCGCGGCGCGGCCGTCGTCGACGTCACCACCGGCACGCGGCTCTACGCCGCCGGGGCCGACCAGGCCCTCACCCCCGCCTCCACCACGAAGATCGCCACCGCGGTCGCCGCGCTGTCCGCCCTCGGCTCCGACCACCGCTTCACCACCCGCGCCGCCCTCGAACCCGACACCGGGGAACTGGTCCTGGCCGGCGGCGGCGACCCCACCCTCACCGCGCACCGCGACGCCGGCGACTGGGCGAGCCTGCGCACCCTCGCCGCCGACACCGCCGCCACCCTCGCCAAGCGCGGCATCCACAAGATCACGCTCTCCTACGACACCACGCTCTTCTCCGGCCCCGCCCTGCACCCGATCGGCGTCAACGACAACCTCGCCCCGGTGAGCGCCCTGACCGTCGACGAGGGCCGCACCGACGCCTCCACCAGCGGGCCCGCGGCCCGCGTCGCCGACCCGGCCGCGGACGCCGCCCGCAAGTTCGCGGGCTTCCTGCACGACGCCGGCGTCGAGACCACGCCCCCCGGCCCCTCCAAGGCCACCGGCCGCGCCGAGACCCTCGCCACCGTCTCCTCGCCCACGCTCGCCACCCTCGTCGAGCGCATGCTCACCAACAGCGACAACGACATCGCCGAGACCCTGGCCCGCCAGACCGCCCTCGCGAGCGGCCAGGCGGGCAGCTTCTCCGGCGGCGCCAAGGCCATCACCCTCCAGCTGCGCAAGCTCGGCCTGCCGCTGGCCGGCGCCTCCTTCCACGACGGCAGCGGCCTCGACCGCGAGGACCGGCTGACGGCGAACCTCCTCACCGCCCTCCTGGTCAAGGCCGGCGACCCCGCCCGCCCGGGCCTGCGGCCCGTCCTCACCGGCCTCCCCGTCGCCGGCTTCACCGGCACCCTCACCGACCGCTACACCGACGGCGCGGCCGGCGTCGTGCGGGCGAAGACCGGCACCCTCACCGGCGTCAACACCCTGGCCGGCACGGCCGTCGACCGCGACGGCCACCTGCTCGCCTTCGCCTTCATGGCCTCCGGCACCACCAGCGCCCAGGAGGCCCAGTCGGCCCTGGACCGGACGGCCACCGCCCTCGCGGGCTGCGGCTGCGGATAGCCACCACCGGCCCGGGCGGCCCCTGCCGCGGGCGACCCGGAACGCCTCGCACGGCCTGCCCGAAATGGGACCGCTCACGTACCGTTGACGCATGACGAGCTTCGGTGGCACCGCATCTCCCGGGATGGTCGACTGGAACCTCGCGGTGGCGACCGCGACACGGCTCGTACGACCGGGCCCCGAAGTCAGCCGCGACGAGGCGAGGGACGTCGTCGCGGAACTGCGCCGGCACGCCAAGGCCTCGGAGGAGCACGTCCGGGGCTTCACCCGGCTGGCCACCGAGGAGACCCACGACACCCCCGTCCTCGTCGTCGACCGCCCCGGCTGGGTCCGGGCCAACGTCGCCGGCTTCCGGGAACTCCTCAAGCCGCTCCTCGGCAAGATGCAGGAACGGCGCGGCGGCAACCCGGGCAGCGCCGTCCTCGGCGCCGTCGGCGGCAAGGTCACCGGCGTCGAACTCGGCATGCTGCTGTCCTTCCTGGCCTCCCGCGTCCTCGGCCAGTACGAGACCTTCGCCCCCGCCTCCCGCGACCTGCCCGCAGGGGAGAACGGCGGCGGCCGGCTGCTCCTCGTCGCGCCCAACATCGTCCACGTGGAACGCGAACTCGACGTCCACCCCCACGACTTCCGGCTCTGGGTGTGCCTGCACGAGGAGACGCACCGCACCCAGTTCACCGCCGTGCACTGGCTCCGCGACCATCTCGAGGGCGAGATCCAGTCGTTCTTGGCGGAGACCGACGTCGACCCGATGACCGTCCTGGAACGCGTCCGGGAGGCCGCCCAGTCCCTCGCCGGCGGACGTCCCGAGGGCGAGGAGGACGACGGCGGGCGCTCCTTCGTGGAACTGGTGCAGACCCCGGCCCAGCGCGAGATCCTCGGCCGCCTCACCGCCGTCATGTCCCTGCTCGAAGGGCACGCCGACTTCGTGATGGACGGGGTGGGCCCCCAGGTCGTGCCGAGCGTCGCCGAGATCCGCGAGAAGTTCCAGCAGCGCCGCGCCAAGGGCGCCTCCCGGCTCGACCTCGCCCTGCGCAAGCTGCTCGGCCTGGACGCCAAGCTCAGGCAGTACCGCGACGGCGAGCGCTTCGTGCGCGCCGTCGTCGACCAGGTCGGCATGGACGGCTTCAACCGCGTCTGGACCTCGCCCAACACCCTGCCCACCAAGGCGGAGATCGCCAAACCGGCGGACTGGGTCGCACGGGTGCACCGCAAGGCCGAGTCGTGAACCACGCCGCGACGCCGTGAGACGAATCCGGCCGACGGCAGGCGAACGCCCCTCCAATCACCCGTCCGAGGGACCGTGAGCCATGGGTAGGCGTGCAATGCTCGGGGAACGGCCCGCTTCTGTCACCATCGACACACTCTGAGTGACCGACCCTCGGGCTCACCCCCCGAAAACTTCATGAAGGGAACCGGACATGGGTCCCCATCCATCGGTCGCGGCGATACGCCTGGCGGTCCGCCGCGTCCTCCACGACATCCTGACCGACCACACAAGCAGCACCGGGCAGGTCCGGACCGCCGCCGGGCGGGGTCCGGCCGAGCGGCCCCCCTCCCCGCTCGTGCTCGTCGCGTGCTCCGGCGGCGCCGACTCCATGGCGCTCGCCTCCGCCCTCGCCTTCGAAGCCCCCAAACTCGGCATCCGCGCCGGCGGCATCACCGTCGACCACGGCCTCCAGCCCGGCTCCGGACTGCGCGCCGACGAGGTCGTGCTCAAGCTGCGCGGACTCGGCCTCGACCCCGTCGAGTCCATCGCCGTGACCGTCGGCCGCGAAGGCGGGCCCGAGGCCGCCGCCCGCGACGCCCGCTACGCCGCCCTGGACGCGGCGGCCGAACGCCACGGCGCCACCGCCGTCCTGCTCGGCCACACCCGCGACGACCAGGCCGAAACCGTCCTGCTCGGCCTCGCCCGCGGCTCCGGCATCCGCTCCCTGTCCGGAATGGCCGCGGTCTCGGGGGCCGGCGGCCGTTACCGGCGCCCCTTCCTGACCCTGGACCGGCAGACCGCCCGCAAGGCCTGCATGGCCCAGTCCCTCTCGGTCTGGGACGACCCGCACAACACCGACCCCGCCTACACCCGCTCCCGGCTCCGGCACGAAGGCCTGCCCGCCCTGGAGAAGGCCCTCGGCAAGGGCGTGGTGGAAGCGCTCGCCCGCACCGCCCAGCTCTCCCGCGACGACGCCGACGCCCTCGACACCTGGGCCAGCCAGGCCGAGCCCTCCGTGCGCGACGCCACCGGCCTCCTGGAGTGCGCCAAGCTCTACGCCCTCCCGCCCGCCGTACGCCGCCGCATCCTGCGCCGCGCCGCCATCGCGGCCGGCGCCCCGGCCGGGTCCCTCTTCGCCCGCCACATCGAGGAAGTCGACCGGCTCATCACCGGATGGCGCGGCCAGGGAGTCATCAATCTCCCGGGCAAAGTCGTCGCCCGCCGCCAGGGTGGCAGACTGGTGATTCGGCAGAGCTGACATCGCGGCTCCGGAGGGACCCCTCCGGAAGGCGGGGCAGCCGGAGCACGCGAGTGCGGCCGTAAGTGCGGGACGACCGAAAGTGATGCGGGTGGACGCGAACGACATGGGTGCCGACCTTCAGCGGGTACTCATCACCAAGGAAGAGATCGACGCGAAGCTGGCCGAGCTGGCCGCGAAGATCGACGCGGAGTACGCGGGCAAGGACCTGCTCATCGTCGGCGTCCTCAAGGGCGCGGTGATGGTCATGGCGGACCTCGCCCGGGCGCTGTCCACCCCCGTCACGATGGACTGGATGGCCGTGTCCTCCTACGGCGCGGGCACCCAGTCCTCCGGTGTCGTCCGCATCCTCAAGGACCTCGACACCGACATCAAGGGCAGGCACGTCCTGATCGTCGAGGACATCATCGACTCCGGCCTGACCCTGTCGTGGCTGATCAACAACCTCGGCTCGCGCGAGCCCGCCTCCCTCAAGGTGTGCACGCTGCTGCGCAAGCCGGACGCCGCGAAGGTCGCCATCGACGTCGAGTGGGTCGGCTTCGACATCCCGAACGAGTTCGTCGTCGGCTACGGCCTCGACTACGCCGAGAAGTACCGCAACCTGCCGTTCGTCGGTACGCTCGCGCCCCACGTCTACGGCGGCTGAGCCAACCGGGCCATTCCCTGTAGGACGACCGGGAACCCCAGCGGGTTTCTCCGCGTTGGAGCATGCAGAGACGGGATTGCCGGCCGTCGATGCCGCTCCGTGCGGCTTCGGACAACGATGCTGGGGTACCGTCAGAAGAACTGTCTTATCAAACTCACTATGGCAGGAGGGACGGGGCGACACCGCTCCGTATGGATGGACGTGAAGCGATACTTCCGTGGGCCGGTCATGTGGATCGTGCTGGCCGTCCTTGCCGTGGTCGTGTTGATGCAGGTCGTCGGCTCGTCCGGCGGCTACAAGACGGTGGACACCGGCCAGGTCGTGGCGGCGATCAACGACAACAGGGTCCAGTCGGCCAAGCTCACCACCGGTGACGAGCAGACCGTCAAGGTCGAGCTCAAGGATGGTCAGAAGGTCGACGGCAGCTCCAAGATCCAGGCGAGCTACATCGGCGACCAGGGCGTGACCATCGCCAGCACGCTGCAGAGCAAGTACCAGGAAAAGCAGATCCCGGACGGCTACACGGTGTCGCCGTCCAAGCAGAACCCGTTCCTCGGCGTCCTGCTGTCCCTGCTGCCCTTCGTCCTCATTGTGGTCGTCTTCCTGTTCCTGATGAATCAGATGCAGGGCGGCGGCTCCCGGGTCATGAACTTCGGCAAGTCCAAGGCCAAGCTCATCACCAAGGACACCCCGAAGACGACGTTCAGCGACGTCGCCGGCTGTGACGAGGCCGTCGAGGAGCTCCACGAGATCAAGGAGTTCCTGCAGGAGCCGGCCAAGTTCCAGGCCGTCGGCGCCAAGATCCCCAAGGGCGTGCTGCTCTACGGCCGTCCCGGCACCGGCAAGACCCTGCTGGCCCGCGCCGTGGCCGGCGAGGCCGGAGTCCCCTTCTACTCGATCTCCGGCTCCGACTTCGTCGAGATGTTCGTCGGTGTCGGCGCCTCCCGGGTCCGCGACCTGTTCGAGCAGGCCAAGGCGAACGCCCCGGCGATCGTCTTCGTCGACGAGATCGACGCGGTCGGCCGCCACCGCGGCGCCGGCCTCGGCGGTGGACACGACGAGCGTGAGCAGACGCTGAACCAGCTGCTCGTCGAGATGGACGGCTTCGACGTCAAGGGCGGCGTCATCCTGATCGCGGCCACCAACCGGCCCGACATCCTCGACCCGGCCCTCCTGCGCCCCGGCCGCTTCGACCGGCAGATCGCCGTCGACCCGCCGGACCTGCAGGGTCGCATGGAGATCCTCAAGGTCCACCAGAAGGGCAAGCCGGTCGCGCCCGACGTCGACCTGGCCGCCGTCGCCCGCCGCACCCCCGGCATGACCGGCGCCGACCTCGCCAACGTGCTGAACGAGGCGGCCCTGCTCACCGCCCGCGGTGACCAGAAGCTGATCGACAACAAGGCGCTGGACGAGGCGATCGACCGTGTGGTCGCGGGCCCGCAGAAGCGGACCCGGATCATGTCGGACAAGGAGAAGAAGATCACCGCGTACCACGAGGGCGGTCACGCCCTGGTCGCGGCGGCCTCCCCCAACTCCGACCCGGTCCACAAGATCACCATCCTGTCCCGGGGCCGCGCCCTGGGCTACACGATGGTGCTCCCGGACGAGGACAAGTACTCCACCACCCGCAACGAGATGCTCGACCAGCTCGCCTACATGCTGGGCGGCCGTGCGGCGGAGGAACTGGTCTTCCACGACCCGACCACCGGCGCCGCCAACGACATCGAGAAGGCCACCAACCTGGCCCGCGCGATGGTCACGCAGTACGGCATGACCGAGCGGCTCGGCGCGATCAAGTTCGGCGGGGACAACAGCGAGCCCTTCCTCGGGCGTGAGATGGCTCACCAGCGCGACTACTCCGAAGAGGTCGCCGCGCTGGTGGACGAAGAGGTCAAGAAGCTCATCGAGACCGCTCACAACGAGGCCTGGGAGATCCTGGTCGAGAACCGCGACGTGCTCGACAACCTCGTCCTGGCCCTCCTGGAGAAGGAGACCCTGGGCAAGGAGGAGATCGCCGAGGTCTTCGCCACGATCCACAAGCGCCCGCCGCGGCCGGCGTGGACCGGCTCCTCCCGCCGCACCCCCTCCACCCGCCCGCCGGTGCTCTCCCCCAAGGAGCTGGCACTGACCAACGGTGCGAACGGCGCGACGGCGGCCATCAGCACGGCCAAGTCCACGGCCTCGGACACCGCCCCGGTGACCGAGCAGACCCCGGAGGACCGCCCCGAGAGCTGACGTTCCGGCCGATGGGCCCGGAATGAACGCCGCACCCCCCAGGTTCTAGCCTGGGGGGTGCGGCATTTTCTTGTGCCCGCGGCAAGACGTACAGGAACGAGGCATCAGATGACCGACCCCGTGACGCTGGCCGGCGAAGGCTTCATCGGCGAGTTCGACGAGAAGCGCGCCGAGAGCGCCGTTCGGGAACTCCTGATCGCGGTCGGCGAGGACCCGGACCGCGAGGGGCTGAGGGACACCCCGGCCCGGGTCGCGCGGGCGTACCGGGAGCTCCTGGCCGGTCTGTGGCAGGAGCCGGAGGACGTGCTGACCACGACCTTCGACCTCGGGCACGACGAGATGGTCCTGGTGAAGGACATCGAGATCGTGAGCCTGTGCGAGCACCACCTGCTGCCGTTCCACGGCGTGGCGCACGTCGGTTACATCCCGGCCGAGAACGGCAAGATCACGGGACTGTCCAAGCTCGCCCGCCTGGTCGAGGTGTTCGCGCGCCGCCCGCAGGTGCAGGAGCGGCTCACCACGCAGATCGCGGACTCCCTCGTCCGGATCCTCGAGGCCCGCGGCGCGATCGTCGTCATCGAGGCCGAGCACATGTGCATGTCCGTACGCGGCATCCGCAAGCCCGGCGCCAAGACCACCACCTCGGCGGTCCGCGGCCAGCTCCGGGACGCCACGACCCGCGCCGAGGCGATGAGCCTGATAATCGCGCACTGACACGGCCGCCGGGCCGTTACGGCTCCTTGAGGGCTCCCGCCGGGGCCGGTGGTCAGGCCACCGGCTCCGCGCCCGTGCGGTCCTGGTCGTCGTCCTCGGGGAGCTTGCAGACCCGCTCTAGGAACATGGCCGACGCTATGACGGCGATGCCCGCCAGGACCGAGAAGCCGGCGTAGACGGCCTGGTCGCGGCGGGCGGGGATGTCGAGGAGTTCCAGGAGGAAGACGCCCGTGCCGCCGTACATGCCGGCGACGAGGGCGGCCACCAGGGCGCTGGCCTGGCCGAAGACGACCGCCCGGGCGGCCATCAGGGGGTCGACGCCCTTGGCGCCCGGCCGGCGCTCGCGCTGCGCCTTGAGGCGGGCCCGCAGCGAGAGCGCCGTGGCGAGCAGGACCACCGCGATCAGGGCGAGGACGACGGGGGCGGCCAGGGGGACGCTGGGCAGGGTCCCGACCGAGTTCCAGAGGCGGGCGCCCGCCCAGGACAGGACGCCGGCCACGACGAACACGCCTGCCAGCACCCTGATGCGCAGCTGTTTCACGGTGTCCCTTCAGCTCCCCCGGACCGTCCCGGACTGTGGTCGTCTTGACCTTAACGACTACTCGGGCAGTCGGAGTTCCAGGTCCGCGCGTGCTTCGACGCCGTGGCGGGTGACGCCCGACAGCAGATCGGCCACCGGGCCCCGGCCGGGGAGCTGCGCCTGGGGGTCCACGTCGTGCCAGGGCGCGAGCACGAAGGCGCGTTCGTGGGCGCGCGGGTGGGGGAGGGTCAGCAGCGGGTCGTCGGAGGTGACGTCGGCGTAGGCGACGATGTCGACGTCCAGCGTGCGCGGTCCCCAGTGCTCGTCGCGGACCCGGTGGAAGGCCTCCTCGACGGCGTGCGCCCGCTCCAGCAGGGAGGACGGGGGCAGCGTGGTCTTGAGCACCACGACCGCGTTGAAGTAGGAGGGCTGCGAGCCCGGTTCGACGCCCCAGGGTTCGGTCTCGTAGACCGGGGAGACGGCCTTCACACGGACGCCGGGGGTGT
The DNA here is from genome assembly GCF_055601245.1 of Streptomyces sp. NPDC038135. Lineage (NCBI taxonomy): Bacteria > Bacillati > Actinomycetota > Actinomycetes > Kitasatosporales > Streptomycetaceae > Streptomyces > Streptomyces sp. NPDC038135. Next base: position 697,801 of record NZ_JBVJXS010000003.1, read on the forward strand.
CCTCGAGGGCGTCGACGGCCCCCTGGAGGGTCTCCAGGCGGTTGCCGAGGTTGGAGCCGATGGAGATCACGGCCCGCTTGGGGTTGCTCAGCGTGGTGTCGGCGGCGTCGACCTGCTCGACGACCGCGGCGGGCACCGGCTGGACGGTCGGGTCGCTGTGACCCTGGGTGAAAGGTCGGGTCATACTCGGCTCCGGGTGATGGTGACGGTCACGTCGTCGAAGGGCACGGTGATCGGGGCGTCCGGCTTGTGGACGCAGACCTCGACCTCCTCGACCCCTTCGTGCTTCAGGCAGGTCTGGGCGATCCGCTCGGCGAGGGTCTCGATGAGGTTCACCGGCTCTCCCTCGACCACGGCCACGACCTCCTCGGCGACGATGCCGTAGTGCACGGTCTTCGTCAGGTCGTCGTCCGCCGCGGCCGGCCGGGTGTCCAGGCCGAGGACGAGGTCGACGAGGAAGGTCTGGCCTTCCTCGCGCTCCTTGGGGAACACGCCGTGGTGCCCGCGGGCCCTCAGGCCGCGCAGCGCGACACGATCCACGCGAATCACTCCTGCAATCGTCGGGAACGGCCGGGCGGTGCCATGTGCGGACGGCACACCGGCCTGGGACGAATCTACCTGCGGGCGCCTGCGGAGCCGGGGCGCCGGGGCGCGGCGCGGGCCGGCGCCCGGAGGTTTCATCGCGCGTTCTCCCTGGGGAACCCGGCCACGTCATGGGCTGGTAGCGGCTCCTACCCCAGGTTCGTGATTCCAACCACTTCCGGGCTCCCGCGGGCCGCGCGCCGGCTCAGAGCAGGGGGTCGTCGTCCGGATTCACGCCGTTGACCCCGTCCTGTCCGTTCTCGTCCTCCTCGTCGGACTCGGTCAGCACGGGTGAGGCGTGGTGGGCCCAGAGCTTCCAGCCGGTGGGCGTGCGGCGGAAGACGTTCGTGGCGACGACGAGCTGACCGAGGAGGGGGCCGAGCTCCGCGCCCTCCTCGGGGGCCGGGCCGCCGCTGAGGATGTTCTCGGTGCAGGTCACCAGGGCGGTGTCGCCGGTGACCGAGACGTGCACGTCGGTGAGGAAGAACTGGATGTAGTCGGTGTTCGCCATGATCAGCGCGTACGACCTGAGGACCTCGGCGCGGCCGGTGAGCACCGGCCAGCCGGGGTGGACGCAGGAGACCACGCCGGTGTCGGCCGGATCGTGGTACTCCTCGTCGACGCCCAGGTCGGTGGGCACGAGCCAGAGGGAGGTCAGCTCCTCGAAGTCCCCGCGCTCCATCGCCTCGTAGAAGGCGGTGTTGGCGGCCTCCACCTGCTCGACGTCGGTGTGGGGGGCGCTCACCGGGTTCCTTCCGCCCCGTGCTCGCCGCCCGCGCCCCGCGGGGACCGCTCCGCGCGCGCTCCCTCCACGGCGCGCGCGACCCGTACCGCGTCGGCGCTGGCGTGCACCTCGTGCACACGGACCGCCCAGGCGCCGGCCTGTGCGGCGAGCGCGGAGACGGCGGCGGTGGCGGCGTCGCGTTCCCGGGCCGGCGGTGGCGCGCCCTGCGGGCCGGCGAGGACGCGGCCGAGGAACCGCTTGCGGGAGGCGGCGACGAGCAGCGGGTGGCCGAGGGCGCGCAGCCGGTCGAGGTGGGCGAGGAGGGCGAGGTCGTGTTCGGCCTCCTTGGAGAAGCCGAGGCCGGGGTCGACGACGATGCGGTCGGGGGCGATGCCGCCCGCCAGTACGGCCTCCACGCGCGCGTGCAGTTCGTCCACGACCTCGGCGACGACGTCCTCGTAGGCCCCCTGGACGTTGCCGCCCTCGAGGAAGCCGCGCCAGTGCATGACGACGAAGGGCGCGCCGGCGGCGGCGACCACGGGGATCATCGCGGGGTCGGCGAGGCCGCCGCTGACGTCGTTGACCAGGGCGGCGCCGGCGGCGAGGGACTGCTCGGCGACACGCGCGCGCATGGTGTCGACGGAGACGACGACGCCTTCGGAGGCGAGACCGCGGACGACGGGGATGACGCGCCTGAGTTCCTCGGCCTCGTCGACGCGGGTGGCGCCCGGGCGGGTGGACTCGCCGCCGACGTCGACCAGGTCGGCGCCCTGGGCGACCAGCTCCAGGCCGTGCTTGACGGCGGCGCTCGTGTCGAACCAGCGGCCGCCGTCGGAGAAGGAATCGGGGGTCACGTTCACGACGCCCATGACCGCGCACCGGTCCCATGCCGGAAGGCCCGCCACTCGGCCGCGTCCGCTGAGGTTGTTCATACCTTCAGCGTAGGCCCAGGGCGGTGCCGCGAACGCGCGGTGGCGTCTGTGCCGGTGCCGGGCGCGGCGGCGGCCGGACCGCCCGCCGGGCGGCTCAGGCCGCCCGGACGTCGTGCTCCACGACCGCGTGCGCGCAGGGGCGCCGGACGGCCGCGCCGCGCCGGCGCAGGAAGCGCGGCAGCGGCAGGGCGAGGTCGACGAAGCCCTCGGCCTGCATGGCGGCGAAGCCGATGCGGGGCAGGTCGGACGAGGCGCGGTAGACGACGAAGCGGGGCTCCCACCGGGGCTGGAACTTGGCGTTGAACTTGTACAGCGACTCGATCTGGAACCAGCGGGAGAGGAAGACGAGCAGCCCGCGCCAGGCGCGCAGCACCGGTCCCGCGCCGATCTTCTCCCCGCGCGCGAGGGCGGAGCGGAACATCGCGAAGTTCAGCGAGACCCGCGTGACGCCGAACTTCGGGGCGGCCTGGAGGGCGGCGACGATCAGCAGTTCGTTCATGCCGGGGTCGGCGCTGCGGTCGCGCCGCATGAGGTCCAGCGAGACGCCGTCCTCGCCCCAGGGCACGAAGTGCAGGATCGCCTTCAGGTCGCCGTACTCCCCGGGCTCCTCCTCGCGCTTGTGGGCGGTGGCGATCAGGCAGTCGCCGTCGGCGGGGTCCCCGATGCGGCCGAGCGCCATGGAGAAGCCGCGTTCGGTGTCGGTGCCGCGCCAGTCCTCCGCCGCCCGGCGGATGCGCTCCAGTTCGGCGTCGCCGAGGTCACGGATGCGCCGTACCCGGGTCTCGTAGCCGGCCCGCTCGATGCGCTTGACCATCTGGCGCACGTTGCGCATCGCGCGTCCGGCCAGCGAGAAATCCGCCACGTCGACCACCGCCTCGTCGCCCAGCTCCAGGGCGTCGAGGCCGGTCTCGCGGGTCCACACCTCGCCGCCCGTCTCGGAGCAGCCCATGACCGCGGGCGTCCAGGAGTGCGCCCGCGCCTCGTCCATGAAGCGCTCGATGGCGCCGGGCCAGGCCTCGACGTCGCCGATCGGGTCGCCGCTGGCGAGCATCACGCCGGAGACGACGCGGTAGGTGACGGCCGCCTTGCCGCTGGGGGAGAAGACGACCGCCTTGTCCCGGCGCAGCGCGAAGTGGCCGAGGGAGTCGCGCCGGCCGTGCCGGTGCAGCAGCGCGCGGAGCCTGGCCTCGTCCTCCTCGGTGAGCCGGGCGGCCGGGTGCTCGGGGCGGAAGGCCAGGTAGACCGTGGTGGCCGTGGTGAGCCAGCCGAGCGCGCCGAGGGAGAAGGCGACGGTCCACGAGGTGCTGCCGGTGTAGTCCACCGGGCCCTCGAAGCCGAACAGGCCGTACAGGACGTGCGTCAGGCGGTCGGCGAGGCTCGGGTCGCCGACCGTCCGGTCCGGGTGGACGCTGACGATGACCAGGCCGAGGGCGAGCGAACCGGCGCTCATCAGGACGAAGTTGGCGAGCGCGCGCCAGCGGCTGCGGGGGTCGGGCAGGGCGGCGAACTCGTCGCGGTGGCGCAGCAGCGGCACCAGCAGCGCCACCGATATGAGCATGCCGATGAGGGAGTGCCGGTAGCCGAACTGGGCCACCGCGCCTGCCGGGAGGAGCGCGACGGCGGCCCGCCACGCCCGGCGCTTGCGCCTCCGGAGCCCGTGCGCGAGCAGCAGCAACAGCACGCCGGCGCTCAGCGAGAGGGCCGCGGCGAAGGGTCCGAAGGAGCCGGGCAGCACCTCGGCCATGGCGTGCATACGGCTGTGGCGGAAGCGGGGGAAGACGCCCGCGGCGATGTCCAGCACGCCGACGACGGCGCACGCTCTGGCGACCAGGGTGGGAACGGCCTCGGGGCGCGGGCCGCGCAGGATGCGCCGCGCCCGGCTTGATCGGCTCGGAACCTCGCCCGACATTTCCCCATCTATCCTGACAGACATCGCATCCCGTAGTTCTGCGAGAGACCTTGAACCCGGTGCCGATCGGGGCATCCGGCGACATTGCGCCCTCTAGGACGGTGTCTCGGGGAGAGAGGTTCACTCCCCTCCGGAAAGCCGGGTCAAAGGCCAAGGAAAGCCCCGGACAAGCCCTCGCGACGATGTGTGGGCTGGACACGGGCGGAAAGCGCAGGCGGAAACAGCCCATGGGTCTCACGAGCAACAAGGTGCTGCTGCTGGCGATCGTGCTCGCCGCGGCTCTGTTCGTCGCCACGGTGTGGCTGTGGCCACGGCTCGCCCGGCGGAGCTGGCGGGCCGTCAGCGGGCGCGTCGGTCTGCTCCTCGCCACCCAGCTGGCCCTCTTCGCCTCCCTGGGGATCGGCGCCAACCAGGCCTTCGGCTTCTACGCGGACTGGGCGGACCTGTTCGGCCGGGAGACCGAGCAGGGCGTCGTCGTCGACCACTCCTCGGGCGGCGGCCCGGGCGGCCCGCTGCAGGTGCTCTCCACCTCGTCGGTGCCGGGCGTGACGGGCGGCCCGCGCACGGCCGGGCAGATACAGCGGGTCGCCATCGTGGGCCGCGGATCCCGCATCGCCTCGCCCGCCTACGTCTACCTGCCCCCCGAGTACTTCCAGCCGCGGTACCGCACGCGTACGTTCCCGGCGGCGGTCGTGCTGACCGGTTACCCCGGCACGGCGCAGGCGCTGGTGAACAAACTGCACTATCCGCGTACGGCGCAGGAGCTGGCCAAGGACGGGCGGATGCAGCCGATGATCCTGGTGATGCTGCGGCCGACCGTGGCGCCGCCGCGGGACACCGAGTGCGTCGACGTCCCGGGCGGCCCGCGGACGGAGACGTTTTTCGCCAAAGACCTCCCCGAGGCCGTGCTCGCCCACTACCGGGTGGGGAAGCGGCCCGGGAGCTGGGGCGTCATCGGCGACTCCACCGGCGGTTACTGCGCGCTGAAGCTGGCCATGCACCACCCGGGCGTGTACGCGGCCGGAGCGGGCCTGTCGCCGTACTACAAGGCGCCGGTCGACCCGACGACCGGTGACCTCTTCCACGGCGACCGGAACCTGCGCGACCGCGCCGACCTGTGGTGGGTCCTCAAGCACGCCCCCGCGCCGGACACCTCACTGCTCGTCACCAGCAGCCGCGTCGGCGAGCACAACTACCGGGACACGCTCAGGTTCATAGACCGGGTGAAGGCCACGAACCGGACGCGGATCTCGTCGATCATCCTGGACAGCGGCGGGCACAACTTCAACACCTGGCGACGGGAGATCCCGCCGACGCTGCAGTGGATCAGCGGACGGCTCAGCGACCGCTGATCCCCGGTGCCGCCGTGGCCGGCGAAGCCGTGGGTGTGGCCGTGTTTTTACGGGGCGGGGACCCATGATTCGCCTACGCGCGGTAAGTTTCTGGCCATGCCACGTGGACGCCACCGCCATTCCCCGCCTCTGCACCGGCTGTTGCCACCGTCGGCGATCGCCGGAGTCTCCGTCGTCTGCGCGCTGGGTCCCTGGGTGTTCTCCGAGACCACGGTGCTGCGCGTGCTGGCCGCGGCCGCCGCGGCGACCGCCGTCGCCGGCGCCGTCGTGATGCGCCGCTGGGACACCCACGCGGGCAAGCAGGTCGCCGACCTCACACGCGCGCGTGCCAGCGACGAGTGGCGCTTCGAGGAGCGGGTCGCCGAACTGGAGACCGACCTGGAGGAGTCGCGGGAGCTGCGCACCAAGCTGGAGCGGCGGCTGCGCGCCAAGCGCGCGGAGCTGGCCGGGCTGCGCAACGAGCACGCGGCCCTGCTGCGCCGCTACGCGACCGCCGAGACCGAGCGGGCGAGCGCCCTGGAGGGGCGCCGGCTGCTGGAGATCGAGGCGGGCGAGCCGTCCGGCGCGCTCGCGCTGCCGCCCGCGCGCAGCGCCGAGCCGGAGGCACCGACCGAGCCCGAGTCCCCTGAGACCGCCGACGCGGCGGTCACGGCGGAGCCGGCCGGGGCGCAGAAGCCGGAGCACGACGCGGTGTTCTCGCCCGAGGGCTCGCGGCTCTACCTCCGGGCCGCGACGGCACTGGCCCGGTTCGACGCCGGGACCGACGCCGAGGCCGAGGCTCCCGCCGGGACCGACGCCGACGTCGAGGCGTCCGCCGCAACCGACGCCAAGGCGTCCGCCGGGCTCGATGCCGAGCTTTCCGCCGACCCTGACGTCGACGCCTCCCCCGAGGAGCCCGCGAATCCGGACGCCGAGGCTCCCGGCAGGGCCGTCACCGACGCCGCGTTCGTGAAGTCCGCCGCCGGGACGCCGGCCGGGCCCCGGTCCGCCGCGCCCGCGCCGCGCGGGGCGGCCGCCAAAGGAGAGGGCGCCCCGGAGGGCGTGACCGAGGCGGCCGGCTCCCCCCGGAGCGAGGGCGCCGTCCAGGAGGACGAGGCGCGGGGGAAGCCCGGGGCGGCCGGGGAGCACACGCGCCCGGCCGCCACCACGACGGCGCCGGCCGAGCCCGCCAAGCCCGCCGGCCGGCAGCCCGCGGGGCACTTCACGGTGCCGACCGCGGTGGCCGTCGTACCGGCCGCGCCCGCCCGGCGTCCGGCGGTCGAGGGCGGGTTCGACTTCTTCGGCACCCACAAGCACACCTCGTCCGAGGCGCTGGAGTCCGTGCAGAACGAGGACCTGGCGGACGTCGTCGGTCAGGAGGCCCTCGCCCTGCACAAGGCCGAGGCCGAGGCCGAGTTCAAGACCGCCGACGAGCAGGCGCGCGGCGTCGGCCAGGTCATCGACCTGACCGCGCACGACGAGACGGAACAGATCGACGTCCAGGGACTGCGCAGCGCGGCCTCCTGAGCCCGCACGGCGAACCCGTGAGCCCGGCGCCCCGCGAGGGGAGCCGGGCTCCGTCGGGTCCGGCGGCCGCCCCGCTCAGGACATCCAGCGGTCCGGGCGGGCGTCCCGGCGGCCGGTGCGGGAGCGCTCCGCCTGGGCGCGCAGCAGCCGGGCGGCCTCGTCCGCGTCGCGCAGCCGGGCCGTGACGGTCCGGCCGGCCCCGGTGTCCACGTGCACGTCGGCGAGCCGCCACAGCCGCCGCCAGGGCCCCTGGGTGAGCCGTACGCTCTGCACCTTGGCATGCGGAACCAGGGACAGCCGGCGGCGCAGCAGGCCGTGCCGGGCGGCGAACACCGCGTCCGTGACCGCGAGGCCGTGCCCGCGCCACCACACCGGCACGCACCAGCGGGCCCGCCGCGGCGGCCGGGCCGGCGACGCCGGGACGCTCACACCTGGCAGCACGCGCGCTATGACCGACTCGGCGACGGCGCGTGGGGCGACCGGCACCAGCACCGAGTTGTCCGATCCGGCCACGTCCAGCTCCACCCGCACCCAGCCCAGCCGCCGCCACAGCAGCGGCTCCACGACGCGCACCGTCTGGACCCGGCCCGGCGGGACCGTCTCGTGCGCGCGGTCGAGCAGCCCGTGGTCGATGCGCAGCCCGTCCGCGGACTCGCCCACCGACCAGTCGTACTCGGCGACGAACCGGCCCGCGCTGCTCGCGCCGGCGGCGCCCAGCAGCGGCAGGGCGGTGGCGAGGACCGTCCACACGCTGTGCGTGGCGAGCCACAGCAGGGGCGGTACGACCAGGGCGGCGGCCAGCGAGCCCCAGGTGGCGCCCGTCAGCAGCAGGGAGACCACCAGCGCGCGCGGCGGCACGCGCAGCAGTTCCCGCGCCGGCGCCTCGCCGACCTCGCGCGCGGTCTCGGGGGCGAAGCCCGCCGCGCGCGCGAGCAGTTCCGCGCGCAGGGCGCGCGCCTCCCGCTCGCCCAGGAAGGCCAGTTCGTCCTTCTTGGCGGCGCCGACGACGTCGATGCGGAGCTTGGCCACCCCCGCCACCCGCGCGAGGAGCGGCCGGGTGACGTCGACCGCCTGGACGCGCTCCAGCCGGATGTGCGCGGTGCGCCGGAACAGCAGGCCGGTGCGGATGCGCAGTTCGCCGTCCGTGACCGCGAAGTGCGTGAACCACCAGGACAGGAAGCCGTACAGACCGGCCGCCGGGACCAGCACGCTGAGCGCGACGAGCAGCATGGTGCCGGTCAGCCGCGCCAACTGCTCCTGCGCCGCGCTCGGGTCGTGCACGGCCCAGCCGGCGAGGACGGCGACCGGCGCCCAGGCCCGCCGGAACGGGGTGACGGGGTGCAGCCGCCGCTCGGCGGCCGGCGGGCGGTCCGGCGCGTCGCCGGGGGCCGGGGCCGTCACAGCCCCGCCGACCGGGCCTCGCCCAGCTCGGTGAGCCGGTCGCGCAGCCGTTCCGCCTCGGCCGGCTCCAGGCCCGGGACGACCGCGTCGGTCGCCGCGGCCGCGGTGTGCAGCTGGACGCTGGCCAGCCCGAAGTAGCGCTCCAGGGGACCGGAGGTGACCTCCACGAGCTGCATCCGCCCGTACGGCACCACGGTCTCCTCACGCCACAGCACGCCGCGGCGGATCAGCAGGTCGTCGGCGCGCTCGGCGTACCGCCAGGAGCGCCAGTTGCGGCCCAGCAGCCGCCAGCACCACGCGGCCAGGGCCGGGGGGAGCAGCGCGAAGGCGGCCCAGGCCGGTCCCGCGAGCAGGCCCGGCAGCAGCCCCGCCGCCAGGGCGAGCACGCCCGTCCACACCACCAGCAGCAGCCGGCGCATGCGCAGCAGCCCCGGCGGCAGTCCCCGCCACACCGGCTCGTCCCCCGCCACCCCGGTCTCCGCCGGGCTCCCCGTCTCCATGGGGCCAGCGTACGTAGGGGAGACTGGGTCCATGACTGCGACGGAGACCACGGTCGGCGTCGGCGGCGCCGCCGAGAGCACCGACATGGTGCTCAACATCGGCCCCCAGCATCCGTCCACGCACGGCGTGCTGCGGCTCAAGCTGGTGCTGGACGGCGAGCGCATCCAGCACGCGGAGCCGGTGATCGGCTACATGCACCGGGGTGCGGAGAAGCTCTTCGAGGCGCGCGACTACCGGCAGATCATCATGCTCGCCAACCGCCACGACTGGCTGTCGGCGTTCTCCAACGAGCTGGGCGTGGTCCTCGCCGTGGAGCGGATGCTCGGCATGGAGGTCCCCGAGCGCGCCGTGTGGACGCGGACGCTGCTCGCCGAGCTGAACCGGGTGCTCAACCACCTGATGTTCCTCGGGTCGTACCCGCTGGAGCTGGGCGGGATCACCCCGGTGTTCTACGCGTTCCGGGAGCGCGAGGTGCTCCAGAACGTGATGGAGGAGGTCTCCGGCGGGCGCATGCACTACATGTTCAACCGCGTCGGCGGCCTCAAGGAGGACCTGCCGGCCGGATGGACCGCACGCGCGCGTGCCGCCGTCGCCGCCGTGCGCTCCCGCATGGACGTCTTCGACGACCTGGTGCTCGGCAACGAGATCTTCCGGGGACGCACCAGGGGCGTGGGGGAGCTCTCACCGGAGGCCGTGCACGCCTACGGCGTGAGCGGGCCCATCGCGCGCGCCTCCGGTGTCGACTTCGACCTGCGCCGCGACGAGCCCTACCTGGCGTACGGCGACCTTCAGGACGTCCTGAAGGTCGTCACCCGGGACGAGGGCGACTGCCTGGCCCGCTTCGAGTGCCTGCTGGAGCAGACCCACAACGCGCTGGACCTCGCCGACGCCTGCCTGGACCGGCTGGCCGGACTGCCGCCGGGGCCGGTCAACCAGCGGCTGCCCAAGGTGCTGAAGGCGCCCGAGGGGCACACCTACGCGTGGACCGAGAACCCGCTCGGCATCAACGGCTACTACCTGGTCAGCAAGGGTGAGAAGACCCCGTACCGGATGAAGCTGCGCTCGGCGTCGTACAACAACATCCAGGCGCTGACCGAACTGCTTCCGGGGACGCTGGTGGCCGACATGGTGGCGATCCTCGGATCGATGTTCTTCGTGGTGGGCGACATCGACAAGTAGCCCCCGGGTGGCGCGCGCGGTTCAGGCGAGCGGGTCCGGGACGCCGACCGGCTGGAGCAGCCAGCCGAAGCCGCCGAGTCCGTCCGGGGCGGTCAGTTCGGCGGCCTCCCCGGCGCTCGCCAGGGCGCGCACGTAGGCCGCCGGGTCCGTGGCGGCCAGCGTGAGCGGGGGGCGCGCGCCGGTGAGGTCCAGGGCGTGCAGGGCGTCGCGTTGGGTGAGCAGCCGCGCGGGCGGTGAGACCTCCGCGCGCGCCGCCGCGCACGCGTCCAGCGCGACATGCGCCGTGATGTCGCAGGAACCGTCCGGCACAGGCGCCGTCTCGCGCCCCGCCCGGAACCCGGTGAGGGTCCCGAACGACGGGCGCGCGCCGGCGGTGTGCGCGTAGTCCACGGCCACCGCGAGCCCCCGCTCCACCCGGTCCACCGCGGCCGCCCAGGCCGTGTCCCTGGGCCGTCCGATCTCCGCGCGCAGGCCCTGCTCGCAGGGCAGCGGCCACCACCGGGCCAGCCAGTCCGCGTCCGCCCCCGACACCGGCTCCCCGAGCCGCTCCGTGCCGTCCGCCGCGACGAGCACCAGCCGGGGCACGCCCGCCGGGTCCACCTCGGCGACGTCCACCGGCACGTTGTCCAGCCACTCGTTGGCGAACAGCAGCCCGGTGACGCGCTCCGGGGGCTCGCTCAGCCAGGCGATCCGCTCGTCCAGCCCCGCGGGGCGTGCGGCGAGCTCGACGGCGTACCCGCGCGCGCGTGCGGCCACGCCGGCCGGCAGCGCCGCGAGCACGGCGGTGACCAGCTCACCGCGTCCCGCCCCCATGTCGACGAAGTCCAGGGCGGCCGGCCGGCCGAGCGCCTCGTCGACCCGGCACAGCAGCCGGGCCACGGCGCGCGCGAACAGCGGGGAGGCGTGCACCGACGTACGGAAGTGCCCGGCCGGCCCCTCGGGCCGCCGGTAGAAGCCGTCCCGCCCGTACAGCGCCTCCTGGGCCGCCTGCCGCCACCCGCGTCCCTCGCGCCCGCTGCGCGCCGCCGCCTCGTCCGTCACCGGGACAGACTAGGCGCACAGGTGATCACTTCCTCCACCTTGCGGAGTACGCGGGCCTCCCGGGGATCGGCCCTCCGGTTGACCCGTGCACTCATTTCATTTCCCTACTCTGGGTTACGTGCAGCGCCTCTATGACTTTCTCCGCAGGCACCCGACGTGGGTCGACAGCTTCTGGGCCGTCGTCCTGTTCGGGCTCTCCGGTGTGAGCGTGGTGAGTCTCAGCAGGGCGCCGGGGCACCACATGCCGGTCGCCGGAGGGCTGGCGGTGTCCGCCGTGCTGTGCCTGGTCGTGGCGCTGCGCCGCCGTTATCCCGAGCCGATGCTGCTGCTGGCCCTCGCCACCGGACTGGCGCAGCTGGTCCTGGACATCGAGTCGACCGTCGCCGACTTCGCGATGCTGGCGATCACCTACACGGTCGCGACGATGGGCGCGCGCTGGGCCTCCCGGCTCGCTCTCACCGTCACTCTGTTCGCGGCGACCCTGGCCCAGATCCGCTGGCCCGCCCCGCACACGGGCCTGCTCGGCCAGGTGGCGATCGCGGCGTTCCAGACGGTGCCGTTCGCCCTGGCCTGGGTGCTCGGCGACTCCATGCGCACCCGCCGCGCCTACTTCGCCCAGCTCGAGGAGCGCGCCGCCCGGCTGGAGCGGGAGCGCGAGGCGCAGTCCAAGGTCGCGGTCGCCGCCGAGCGCGCCCGGATCGCGCGCGAGCTGCACGACGTCGTCGCGCACAACGTGTCGGTGATGGTGGTGCAGGCCGACGGCGCCGCCTACGTCCTCGACGCCGCCCCCGACCAGGCGAAGAAGGCCCTGGAGACCATCTCCTCCACCGGCCGGCAGGCCCTCGCCGAGATGCGCCGCCTGCTGGGCGTGCTGCGCACCGGCGAGCACCAGGAGACGGGGGAGTACGTCCCGCAGCCGGACGTCGACCAGATCGACGACCTCGTCGAGCAGTGCCGCACCTCGGGCCTGCCGGTCGACTTCAAGGTCGAGGGCACCCCGCGCCCGCTGCCCAGCGGCGTGGAGCTGACCGCGTACCGCATCGTGCAGGAGGCGCTCACCAACACCCGCAAGCACGGCGGGCCCAACGCGGGCGCGAGCGTGCGCCTCGTCTACTTCGACGACGGGCTCGGCCTGCTCGTCGAGGACGACGGCAAGGGCGCCCCGCACGAGCTGTACGAGGAGGGCGGCGCCGACGGGCAGGGGCACGGCCTGATCGGCATGCGGGAGCGGGTCGGCATGGTCGGCGGCACCCTGGACGCCGGACCGCGTCCTGGTGGAGGCTTCCGCATCAGCGCGCTGCTGCCGCTCAAACCGGCGCACTGACGACGCCGCACGCCCCCTGTTGACACCTGTCACGCCCCCGGGCGCGACCCCTGATCCGACCTCGCACGACCCCCGCACGACCTTCGACGACGACTGGAAGAGGACCCCGATGACGATCCGCGTGATGCTCGTGGACGACCAGGTGCTGCTGCGCACCGGGTTCCGGATGGTGCTCGCCGCCCAGCCGGACATGGAGGTCGTCGCCGAGGCGGGCGACGGCGTCGAGGCCCTCCAGGCGGTCCGCTCCACCGGCGTCGACGTGGTCCTGATGGACGTCCGCATGCCGAAGCTGGACGGGGTGGAGGCCACCCGGCGGATCTGCGCCGAGCCCAACCCGCCGAAGGTGCTGATCCTGACCACGTTCGACCTGGACGAGTACGCCTTCTCCGGTCTGAAGGCGGGCGCCTCCGGCTTCATGCTCAAGGACGTGCCGCCCGGCGAGCTGCTGACGGCCATCCGCGCCGTGCACAGCGGGGACGCGGTGGTGGCGCCCTCCACCACCCGGCGCCTGCTGGACCGGTTCGCGCCGATGCTGCCGTCCGGCGCCGGCGCACCCAAGCACAAGGAGCTGGAGCGGCTCACGGAGCGAGAGCGCGAGGTCATGGTGCTGGTCGCGCAGGGCCTGTCCAACGGGGAGATCGCGGCCCGGCTGGTGCTGTCCGAGGCGACCGTGAAGACCCATGTGGGCCGCATCCTGACCAAGCTCGGCCTGCGGGACCGGGTGCAGGTGGTGGTGCTGGCGTACGAGACCGGACTGGTGCGGGCCGGCGGTCACGGCTGACCGGGCCCGGCGGGCGGCCCGCGTCGGTAGGGTCGCCGTCATGCTCCTGTGGATCAACGGCCCCTTCGGGGGCGGCAAGACGCAGACCGCGTACGAGATCCAGAGCCGCATGCCCGGCAGCGTCGTCTGCGACCCCGAGCACGTCGGATTCGGCCTGCACCGCATGCTCCCGCCCGGGCTGCGCGGCGACTTCCAGGACCTGGCGTCCTGGCGGCAGGGCGTCGTCGAGGTCCTCGACCTGGCCCTCACCGGGCACGGGGGCGTGGTCATCGCCCCGATGACGGTGACCGACCCCGGCCACTTCGCCGAGACGGTCGGCCGTCTGCGCGGACTCGGCCACGACGTACGGCACTTCACCCTGCTCGCCGAGCGCGAGACGGTGCTCGGGAGACTGCGCGAGCGCGGCCTCGGGCGCCTCCTGCGGCTCCCCGGCGGGCAGAAGGCCCGGTCGGGCCGGGAGACCTGGGCGGTGAGCCGGCTCGACCACTGCCTGAGCCGGCTGCGCGAGCCGGAGTTCGCCGAGCACCTGTGGACGGACCGCGTCACCGTGCCGAGGACGGCGGACCGCATCGCCGTCCTGGCCGGCCTCACCCTCCGGCCCCACCGCGGCGGCCCGGTGCGGACCCGGCTGCGGCAGGCCCGGGTGGGCCTGCGGCACATCCGGTTCGACTGACCCGCCGCCCGCCGCCCGCCGCCCGCCGCCCGCGTCCCCCCCCGCTTACGGCGCCGCCGGCAGCCGGGCCACGAAGTCCGCGACGGCCGCCCGCACGTCGTCCGCCGTCCACTCCAGGCCCGCCGAGCGGAGGGTGACCTCGGTGCACGCGACGCCCGGCCCGGCCTCCTCCCAGCCGTTGGCGAAGAGCAGCACCGAGGTCTCCTCGCCCTGCCGCACCGCCGCCTCGGCCACCACCTCGGGCCGGTACGGCAGCAGCACCTGGAACTCGTGGGTGTGCGGCACCTCGGGGTGCACGCGCGCCCACGGCAGACCGGCCGCGGCGAACCCCTCGCCCAGCGCGGCCGCGACCACGCGCGCGTGGCGCACGTACTCCGGCAGCCGGGGCAGCTCCCGGTCCAGCCCGACCAGCGCCGACAGCGCGGTCGGGAACTGCTGGAAGACCATCCCGCCGTACCGGTGCCGCCAGGTCCTCGCCTGGTCGACCAGGGACCTCGGGCCGGCCAGCGCGGCGCCGCCGAAGCCGTCGAGGGACTTGTAGAACGACACGTACACGCTGTCCGCGAGGCCGGCTATCTCGTCCAGGGGCCGGCCGAAGTGGACGGTCGACTCCCACAGGCGCGCACCGTCGAAGTGCACCACCGCGTCCCGCTCCCGGGCCGCCGCCACGATCTCGGTCAGCTCCTCCCAGGAGGGCAGCAGGAAACCGGCGTCCCGGAGGGGCAGCTCCAGCATCAGCGCCCCGAAGGGCTCGGGGAAGTCGCGGACCTCCTCGGCCGTGGGCAGCCGGGGATCGCTGGTCAGCCGCACCGGACGCAGGCCGGCCACCTGGCTGAGCGCGTGCCGTTCGTGCACCTCGGGGTGGGCCAGGCCGTGCAGCGCCACGGTGGTGTCGCCGGTGCGGGCCGCCCAGCAGCGCAGGGCGACCTGCTGGGCCATCGTGCCGGTCGGGAAGAACGCGGCGGCCTCCGTGCCGAGCAGCGCGGCGACCCGCTCCTCCAGGGCGGCCACGACCCCGTCGCCGTAGACGTCCGCCGGTTCGTCCAGGTCGTACACCGCCGGGGCGGCCTCCTGCAGCAGCGCCAGCCGCTCGCGCATCGTGCCCCGCCAGCCCGCGCGCGACAGCACCCGCCGCGCCTGCCTCTGGGCGACCCCGCGCCGCTCGCGCAGCCGCTGCGCCGCCGACCGCTCCCCGCCCTGCTCCGCCGTATCGCTCATGTGCGGGATCATGCCCTGCGCGGCCCCGGCGGGGCAGCCGGGTTTCCCCGATCCCGCGCCGTGGCGAAGCCCACAGCCTGTGGACGACCGGCCGCGCCGTGCCGGATAGCGTTAACATGACGAGAAATCGTCCGGTACCCAGAGCGGACTGGAACGGGAAGGCCACCGTCGCGTGAGTACAGTCCACCAGCCAGACCTCAAGGACCGCCCCGCGCGGCTCACCGTAGGCGTCGTCGGCGCCGGACGCGTGGGCCCCGCCCTGGCCGCGTCCCTCCAGCTCGCCGGGCACCGCCCGGTGGCCGTGTCCGGAGTCTCCGACGCCTCCCGCAGACGGGCCGAGACGATGCTCCCGGACGTGCCCCTGGTGCCGCCCGCCGAGGTCCTCCGGCACGCCGACCTGGTACTGCTCACCGTCCCCGACGACGCCCTGCCCGGCCTGGTCGCCGGCCTCGCCGAGACCGGGGCCGTACGGCCCGGGCAACTGCTCGTGCACACCTCCGGCCGGTACGGCGCGAAGGTCCTCGACCCCGCCCTGCGCGCGGGCGCGCTGCCGCTGGCGCTGCACCCGGCGATGACCTTCACCGGCACCCCCGTCGACGTCCAGCGCCTCGCGGGCTGCTCCTTCGGCGTCACCGCGCCCGAGGAGCTGCGGCTGGCCGCCGAGGCCCTGGTCATCGAGATGGGCGGCGAGCCCGAGTGGATCGGCGAGGAGAACCGCCCGCTGTACCACGCGGCCCTCGCCCTCGGCGCCAACCACCTGGTGACCCTGGTCGCCCAGTCCATGGAGCTGCTGCGCACGGCCGGCGTCTCCGCCCCCGACCGGATGCTCGGCCCGCTGCTCGGCGCCGCCCTGGACAACGCGCTGCGCTCCGGCGACGCCGCGCTCACCGGCCCCGTCGCGCGCGGGGACGCCGGGACGGTCGCGGCGCATGTCGCCGAGCTGCGCAAGCACTCCCCGCAGGCCGTCGCGGGCTACCTGGCGATGGCCCGCGCGACCGCCGACCGGGCGCTCGCCCACGGCCTGCTGAAGCCGGAGCTCGCCGAGGACCTGCTCGGCGTGCTGGCCGGCGGGGCCGACGGCACGAACGGGACCAACGGCACCGAGGGGAACGCCTGATGACCACCGCCCTGCTCAGCACCGCCGAAGAGCTGCACGCGCGCGTGCGCCGCGGCCGCCGTGCCGTCGTGATGACCATGGGAGCGCTGCACGAGGGCCACGCCACGCTGATCCGCACCGCGCGCGAGATCGCCGGACCGGAGGGCGAGGTCGTCGTCACCGTCTTCGTCAACCCGCTGCAGTTCGGCGCCGGCGAGGACCTCGACCGCTACCCGCGCACCCTGGACGCCGACCTGAAGCTCGCCGAACAGGCGGGCGCCGACGCCGTGTTCGCGCCCGCCGTGGACGAGGTGTACCCGGGCGGCGAACCCCAGGTGCGGATCACCGCGGGCCCCATGGGCGAGCGCCTCGAAGGCGCCTCCCGGCCCGGGCACTTCGACGGGATGCTCACCGTCGTCGCCAAGCTGCTGCACCTCACCCGCCCCGACGTCGCCCTGTACGGCCAGAAGGACGCCCAGCAACTGGCCCTGATCCGGCGCATGGTGCGCGACCTGAACTTCGGCGTGGAGATCGTCGGCGTCCCGACCGTGCGCGAGGAGGACGGGCTCGCCCTGTCCAGCCGCAACCGCTACCTCTCGCCCGGCGAACGCCGCACCGCCCTCGCGCTGTCCCGTGCCCTGTTCGCCGGCCGGGACCGGCACGCCGCACAGGAGGCGCTGCGCGCCCGGGCCCGCGAGGTGCCCTCCACGCACGCGCGTGCTGAGGCGCTGAGCGTCATGGGCGAGTCCCGCGCGGCGGCCGACGCGCACGCCGTCGCCACCGCCGCGCCCGGCGGCCCGGCGGCCGTCCGCGCCGCCGTGCACCAGGTGCTGGACGAGGCCGCCCGCCTCGACCCGCCGCTGAGGCTGGACTACCTCGCCCTGGTCGACCCGTCCGACTTCACCGAGATCGGCGCCGGCTTCACCGGCGAGGCCGTCCTCGCCGTGGCCGCCCGCGTCGGCACCACCCGGCTGATCGACAACCTGCCCCTCACCTTCGGATCCCTCGGAGCCGCCTCGTGACCAGCACAGGCATACGACTGCACGCGCCCGCACCCGGGTGGAGCATCTCCGCGGACGTGGTCGTCGTCGGCTCCGGAGTGGCCGGGCTGACCGCTGCGCTGCGCTGCGAGGCCGCGGGCCTGACGACCGTCGTCGTCACCAAGGCACGCCTCGACGACGGTTCCACGCGCTGGGCGCAGGGCGGCATCGCCGCCGCCCTCGGCGAGGGCGACACCCCGGAGCAGCACCTCCAGGACACCCTGGTGGCGGGCGCCGGCCTGTGCGACGAGGAGGCCGTGCGCATCCTCGTCACCGAGGGCCCCGACGCCGTACGGCGGCTGATCTCCACCGGCGCCCACTTCGACACCGACGACGAGGGCGGCATCGAGCTCACCCGCGAGGGCGGCCACCACCGGCGCCGCATCGCGCACGCGGGCGGCGACGCCACCGGCGCGGAGATCTCCCGCGCCCTGGTCGAGGCGGTGCGCGCGCGTGGCCTGCGCACCGTCGAGAACGCGCTCGTGCTCGACCTGCTGACCGACGCCGAGGGCCGGACGGCGGGCGTCACCCTGCACGTGATGGGCGAGGGCCAGCACGACGGCGTGGGCGCGGTGCACGCCCCCGCGGTGGTCCTGGCGACCGGCGGCATGGGCCAGGTGTTCTCCGCGACCACCAACCCCTCGGTGTCGACCGGCGACGGCGTGGCGCTGGCGCTGCGCGCGGGCGCGGAGGTCAGCGATCTGGAGTTCGTGCAGTTCCACCCGACCGTGCTGTTCCTCGGCGCGGACGCCGAGGGCCAGCAGCCGCTGGTCTCCGAGGCGGTGCGCGGCGAGGGCGCCCACCTGGTCGACGGGGACGGCGTGCGCTTCATGGCGGGGCAGCACGAGCTGGCCGAGCTGGCGCCCCGGGACATCGTCGCCAAGGGCATCACGCGGCGGATGCAGGAGCAGGACGCCGAGCACATGTACCTCGACGCCCGGCACTTCGGCGCCGAGATGTGGGAGCACCGTTTCCCGACCATCCTGGCCGCCTGCCGCGCCCACGGCATCGACCCGGTGACGGAGCCCGTACCGGTCGCCCCGGCCGCCCACTACGCCTCCGGCGGCGTCCGCACCGACGCCCGGGGCCGTACGACCGTGCCCGGCCTGTACGCGTGCGGCGAGGTCGCCTGCACCGGCGTGCACGGCGCCAACCGCCTCGCCTCCAACTCCCTGCTCGAAGGCCTCGTCTACGCCGAGCGCATCGCCGCCGACATCGCCGAGACCCGGGCGGGAGGCGGCCTGGCGGTGCGCGAGCCCGCGACGCTCGCGCACCCCGAGACGCCCGGCCACCCGCTGCTGGCCCCGGAGTCCCGGTTCGCCATCCAGCGGATCATGACCGAGGGCGCCGGCGTGCTCCGCTCGGAGCGGTCGCTGCAGCGGGCCGCGGACCAGCTCCAGCGGCTGCACGGCGAGGCCCGCGACGCCCTGCGGGAGAACGGCAAGACCGCCGAGCCCGGTGTCGACACCTGGGAGGCCACCAACCTCCTGTGCGTGGCCCGGGTCCTGGTCGCCGCCGCCCTGCGCCGCGAGGAGACCCGCGGCTGCCACTGGCGCGAGGACCGCGCCGAGCGCGACGACGCCCACTGGCGGCGCCACATCGTCGTACGGCTCGGCCCGGACCGGTCGCTGGCCGTGCACACCACGGACACCGCAGACTTCCCCCCTACCCGGCCCCAGCGTTCCCAGGAGCAGTGACACACGTGAGCACCGACGACCTTCCCCTCGCCCCGACCGGCGGCTGCGGCGACGGCTGCGCCTGCGGCGCCGAGGGCGACGAGGAGTACCTGGAGTGCGGGCTCGACCCCGCGCTCGCCGAACTGCTGGCCGCCGCCGGGCTCGACCCCGTCGAGGTCGAGGACATCGCCAACGTCGCCATCCAGGAGGACCTGGACGGCGGGGTGGACGTGACGACCGACTCGACCATCCCCGAGGACGCGGTCGCCACCGGCGACTTCACCGCGCGCGAGGCCGGCGTGGTGGCGGGCCTGCGGGTCGCCGAGGCCGTGCTCTCGGTGGTCTGCACCGACGAGTTCGAGGTAGAGCGGCACGTCGAGGACGGCGACCGCGTGGAGGCCGGGCAGCGGCTGCTGTCGGTCACCACGCGCACGCGTGACCTGCTCACCGCCGAGCGCAGCGCCCTGAACCTGCTGTGCCGGCTGTCCGGCATCGCGACCGCCACGCGCGCGTGGGCGGACGTCCTGGAGGGCACCAAGGCCCGCGTCCGCGACACCCGCAAGACCACTCCGGGGCTGCGCTCCCTGGAGAAGTTCGCCGTGCGCTGCGGCGGCGGGGTCAACCACCGCATGTCCCTCTCGGACGCGGCCCTGGTGAAGGACAACCACGTGGTCGCCGCCGGGGGCGTCGCGCCGGCCTTCAAGGCCGTGCGGGAGGCCTTCCCGGAGGTGCCGATCGAGGTCGAGGTCGACACCCTGCACCAGCTCCGCGAGGTCGTGGAGGCGGGCGCCGACCTGGTCCTGCTGGACAACTTCACGCCGGGCGAGTGCGCCGAGGCCGTCGGCATCGCCGGCGGGCGGGCGCTGCTGGAGGCCTCCGGCCGGCTCACCCTCGACACCGCGCGCGCGTACGCCGAGACCGGGGTGGACTTCCTGGCCGTCGGCGCCCTGACCCACTCCTCGCCGATCCTGGACATCGGCCTGGACCTGCGCGAGGCGGAGTAACGCCCATGCTGCTCACGATCGACGTCGGAAACACGCACACCGTGCTCGGGCTGTTCGACGGCGAGGACATCGTCGAGCACTGGCGCATCTCCACGGACGCGCGCCGCACCGCGGACGAGCTGGCGGTCCTGCTGCAGGGCCTGATGGGCATGCACCCGCTGCTCGGCGAGGGCCTGGGCGCCGGCATCGACGGCATCGCCATCTGCGCGACCGTCCCGTCCGTGCTGCACGAGCTGCGCGAGGTCACCCGCCGCTACTACGGCGACGTGCCGGCGGTGCTGGTCGAGCCGGGCGTGAAGACCGGGGTGCCGATCCAGTTCGACAACCCCAAGGAGGTCGGCGCCGACCGGATCATCAACGCGGTCGCGGCGAACGAGCTGTACGGCGGCCCGGCGATCGTCGTCGACTTCGGCACGGCGACCACCTTCGACGCCGTCTCCGCGCGCGGGGAGTACGTCGGCGGGGTCATCGCGCCCGGCATCGAGATCTCGGTGGAGGCCCTCGGCATCCGGGCCGCGCAGCTCAGGAAGATCGAGGTGGCCCGGCCCCGGAACGTGATCGGCAAGAACACCGTCGAGGCCATGCAGTCGGGCGTCGTGTACGGCTTCGCCGGGCAGGTCGACGGGGTGGTGAGCCGGATGGCCCGGGAGCTGGCCGACGACCCCGACGACGTCACGGTGATCGCCACCGGCGGTCTCGCGCCGGTGGTGCTGGGCGAGTCCGCGGTGATCGACGAGCACCAGCCCTGGCTGACCCTCATCGGCCTGCGCCTGGTCTACGAGCGGAACGTCTCGCGGCTGTGAGCCGACCGGCGCCCGGTGGGGCGCCGGTCGCCGCCGTTCACACGAGCGGGTGACACCGGTCGGGGGAAACCCGGCGGCGACACGCGGCGACACACAGCCCGATCCGTCACTTTTGTCCGATTAGCGATAGCGTCGCCGCATGCCCACGCCATACGGATCCCGCGGCGGCATGGCGTTCGGCGCACAGGAGCTGCGTGTGCTCCGCCGCGCCCTCGCCCTCGCCCTTCACCCCGGCCGAGCGTCCGCCGAGGACGTCAAGGACTGCTTCCGGCTCGCCGCGTCCCTGGACGAGGCGATGCACGAGGCGGCCCGGCTGCGCGCCTTCCTGGTGGCCGACCTCGACCGGTACCGCGCCGCCCTGCCGGGCACCGCGGCCGGCTACCTCTCCCTGCTGGAGGAGGTGCTGGCGACCGGGTACCGGCCGGTTCCGGACGATCTGGCCGCTCTGCGGGCGCTGCGCGGGAACCCTCGGGGCGCCGCCCTGCTGGAGCGCTGCCGGTCGCTCGCCGAGCAGGACGTGCGGGCCCGCTTCGCCCAGGGCGCCCGCAAGGTGCCGGCGCCCGCCGTGCCGCCCGCCAGAACGCGTCTGCTGGCCGTCTCGGGCGGTGCGGGGGACGAAGTGGCCCGAGCGGCCGAGGGGCAGGAGAAACCCGCTCAGAAGCCCGCTCCCAAGCCCGGCCAGGCCCCTCCCGGGCGGCCCGAGCGCCCGGCCGGGGACCCCGCCCCCAAGCGCCCCGTCCCGACGCCGGGCGAGGTCTTCCCGCGGCGCAAGCCGCCCGCGCCGCCCGCGGGCCCGGCGCAGACGCGCCAGCTCGCCGCGGGCTGAGACGCCGCGCCCACCCCGCCCCTTTCGTCCCGGCCCGCATGGCTACCCTGGTGTCATGGACTACGTCTCCGCGCTCGTGCCCCCGGTCGTCATGGCCGTGTTCTTCATCGGTGTGGTCAGGGTGATCGTGAAGACCCAGGGCGGGGCCGCCAAGGCCAAGGAGGACGCGGCCGTCGACGCCGCCCTCGCGCGCGTGGAGGGCGGTCGCGAGACCCCCGCCGCCGGCGAGGCCTGAGCCGCCCCACAGACCCCGGCCCGTCAGGGCGTACGCCTCCGCGCACCCTGGTGCTTTGCGAGGCGTGCGCCCTTTTTGTATGCCTTGGCGACCTAAGTGCACGTCCGGCGGGCCTTCGGCTGATTCTCCCACTATTGTTCTGTGCTGTGCCTCGCCCATTGGGAGAACTCGAAGACGCGGTCATGACGCGGGTGTGGAAGTGGAACCGCCCGGTGACCGTTCGAGAAGTCCTGGAAGACCTCCAGCAGGAACGGTCCATCGCGTACACCACCGTGATGACCGTTTTGGACAATCTCCATCAGAAGGGCTGGGTGCGCCGCGAGGCGGAAGGACGGGCCTATCGATATGAGGCCGTCTCCACCCGCGCCGCCTACGCCGCCGCGCTGATGAACGACGCCTGGTCGCAGAGCGACAACCCGGCCGCCGCTCTCGTCGCCTTCTTCGGGATGATGAGCGAGGAACAGCGCCAGGCCCTCAGCGACGCCGTGCGCATCGTCCAGCGACCGGAAACCGCGCCGGCCCCGCACCCCGTACAAGCGCCGGAACCCGCTCAAGCGCCGGAACCCGCGGGTCCCCGCGAAGCGCGGGAAGAGCAGAACCCCGGCGCGGCGGAGGACACCTCCGGGCGATAGCGTCCGCTCATGTCCGCAGAACGTCCCGAAGTCCCCGCGAAAGCCATCACCGTCCGCCGGGCCCGGACCAGCGATGTCCCGGTCGTGCGCCACCTCCTCGACGCCTACGTCCGCGACCGCATCCTGCTCGACAAAGCCATGGTCACCCTTTACGAGGACATCCAGGAGTTCTGGGTCGCGGAACGCGACGACAACGCCGAGGTGGTCGGCTGCGGCGCGCTGCACGTCATGTGGGAAGACCTGGCCGAAGTCCGCACTCTCGCGGTGCGGCCGGGCCTCAAGGGCGCCGGAGTCGGGCACCAGTTGCTGGAGAAGTTGCTGCAGACCGCGCGCTGGCTCGGTGTTCGCCGCGTTTTCTGTCTGACCTTCGAAGTCGACTTCTTCCAGAAGCACGGCTTCGTGGAGATCGGTGAGACGCCGGTCGACACCGATGTGTACGCGGAGCTGTTGCGTTCCTATGACGAGGGCGTCGCGGAGTTCCTGGGTCTCGAACGAGTGAAACCGAACACCTTGGGCAACAGCCGGATGCTTCTGCATCTGTGATCGCCATTGCCTCGGTGCCCTATGTCCGAAACGCGCATGTTTCCGGACCGCGGCGGGCCCCCGGGTCTCTCCCAGGGGTTTGTGTTTTTCCGGCAAAAGCGGTTTGCTTTCCGACGTACTGCAGTACTGCATATAACAGGGGGCGGCGAAACGGCGGGCGCCGTACACACCCTGGCCCTCAACGTTATCGATGAAAGGAAATCCGGTGGCACAGAAGGTTCAGGTCCTTCTTGTCGACGACCTCGACGGCGGCGAGGCGGACGAGACGGTTACGTTCGCACTGGACGGCAAGACGTACGAGATCGATCTCACGACCACCAATGCGGACAAGCTGCGTGGCCTTCTCGACCCCTATGTGAAGGGCGGGCGTCGTACCGGAGGCCGTGCCGCGGGCGGACGTGGAAAGGCGCGCGCCGCTTCCGGTGGCAACCAGGACACGGCGGCGATCCGCGCCTGGGCGAAGGAGAACGGTTACGAGGTCAACGACCGCGGCCGTGTTCCCGCGTCCATTCGCGAGGCCTACGAGAAGGCCAACGGCTGATTTCCCCGGCAGGCGGGCGGCCGGGCGTTCGCGCGTCCCAGCCGGACGCGGTGGCAGTGCGTCGCCAGCGTTTCCACCAGCCGTACGAGATCGGGGGCGCCTGTCGGGCCCCCCACGGCCGGCATCGCCGGCAGCGAGGCCTCGGCCTCACCCCCCGGCCCGGGGGGCCGCAGCCACACGGCGGCCCCCTGCACGGGAACGGAGCCGTGCCCGGCCGCGGAACCCCGCCCCGGCGGCAGCGCCCCTGAGCGGGCCTCTCCGGGCCGCGCAGGCGCCTCCGTGAGGTCGCCGGCGCCCAGCGCCCGCAGATCCAGCGCGACCCCGCGCCACTCCAGCCACTCCAGCACCCCCGGCAGCTCCTCCGCGCCGCCCACGGCCACCAGCAGCCGCATCCGCTCGCCCCACAGGGCCACCGGGGAACCCGGCCCGAGGTGCCGGAGCGCGGGGGCGCCCGCCTCGGCCGGCACGTCCAGGACGTCGAAGCGCACCCCTGTGACCAGCATCGGAGGCCGTCCGGGCACGGTCGGCCAGCCCAGCTCGTTCTCGTACCAGTGCAGGGTCCCGGTGTCCGGGCCGCCCGGCACCCCGGCCGCCCGCGGGGCGGACGGCACCGGATCGAGCGGACGACGGGGAAGGGGGACCGATGAGGTCATGGGGACCGAGCCAGCCATGCCGGGTGCAACCGCCGGACCGGGCCGCTGGTTACGCTGGGCGCTCCGCCCGTCGCGCGGTGTGCGGGGAAAAGGGGCGCTCGGGAGCCCGGGCAGGCGCAAGGTTGTTCGCCCATAGCGGAGGGAACCGGTGGGCGCGGCATGGAGTGTCCGTCCCAGCGGGTAAGACATGCCTAGTGGGAGGGGGCGACACGCAGGACGGACGGCCTCACGTTCGCCATCGGCGTACTGGCGACTGGGGTAACTGCCTGGCCTGCGGGAACATCGTCTCGCACCATCGGGTTGGGACAGATGTCGGCGTTCGGGGTCAGGAGGCCATCGACGGTGTCGGCAGTTGGAATGAGCGGTCCCCGCTTGCGGGACTAAGCTGCGGAAGGACAGGGAGGGGAAGTTCCCCCCACTGCCTGACCGCTCTGAGGAGCGATTAACGATGTTCGAGAGGTTCACCGACCGCGCGCGGCGGGTTGTCGTCCTGGCTCAGGAAGAAGCCCGGATGCTCAACCACAACTACATCGGCACCGAGCACATCCTCCTGGGTCTCATCCACGAGGGCGAAGGTGTCGCCGCTAAGGCCCTGGAGAGCCTCGGCATTTCGCTTGAGGCGGTCCGCCAGCAGGTGGAGGAGATCATCGGCCAGGGCCAGCAGGCCCCGTCCGGTCACATCCCCTTCACTCCCCGTGCCAAGAAGGTCCTGGAGCTGTCGCTCCGCGAGGCCCTTCAGCTGGGCCACAACTACATCGGCACGGAGCACATCCTGCTCGGCCTGATCCGTGAGGGCGAGGGCGTCGCCGCCCAGGTCCTGGTCAAGCTGGGCGCAGACCTCAACCGGGTGCGGCAGCAGGTGATCCAGCTGCTCTCCGGTTACCAGGGCAAGGAGACCGCCACCGCCGGCGGCCCTGCCGAGGGCACCCCCTCGACGTCCCTGGTCCTCGACCAGTTCGGCCGGAACCTCACCCAGGCCGCTCGTGAGTCCAAGCTCGACCCGGTCATCGGGCGCGAGAAGGAGATCGAGCGGGTCATGCAGGTGCTGTCCCGCCGTACCAAGAACAACCCGGTGCTGATCGGTGAGCCCGGCGTCGGCAAGACCGCCGTCGTCGAGGGCCTCGCCCAGGCCATCGTCAAGGGCGAGGTGCCCGAGACCCTCAAGGACAAGCACCTCTACACCCTGGACCTCGGTGCGCTGGTCGCCGGCTCCCGCTACCGCGGTGACTTCGAGGAGCGCCTGAAGAAGGTGCTCAAGGAGATCCGCACCCGCGGCGACATCATCCTGTTCATCGACGAGCTGCACACGCTGGTCGGTGCGGGCGCCGCCGAGGGCGCCATCGACGCGGCCTCCATCCTGAAGCCGATGCTGGCCCGCGGTGAGCTGCAGACCATCGGCGCCACCACGCTGGACGAGTACCGCAAGCACCTGGAGAAGGACGCGGCCCTCGAGCGCCGCTTCCAGCCCATCCAAGTCGCCGAGCCGTCCCTGCCGCACACGATCGAGATCCTCAAGGGTCTGCGTGACCGGTACGAGGCCCACCACCGTGTCTCCATCACGGACGAGGCGCTGGTGCAGGCGGCCACCCTGGCCGACCGCTACATCTCGGACCGCTTCCTGCCGGACAAGGCGATCGACCTGATCGACGAGGCCGGCTCCCGGATGCGCATCCGCCGGATGACCGCTCCGCCGGACCTGCGCGAGTTCGACGAGAAGATCGCCGGCGTCCGCCGGGACAAGGAGTCCGCGATCGACTCGCAGGACTTCGAGAAGGCCGCGTCCCTGCGCGACAAGGAGAAGCAGCTCCTGGCCGCCAAGGCCAAGCGGGAGAAGGAGTGGAAGGCCGGCGACATGGACGTCGTCGCGGAGGTCGACGGCGAGCTGATCGCCGAGGTCCTCGCGACCGCCACCGGCATCCCGGTCTTCAAGCTGACCGAGGAGGAGTCCTCGCGTCTGCTCCGCATGGAGGACGAGCTCCACAAGCGGGTCATCGGCCAGGTCGACGCCGTCAAGGCGCTGTCCAAGGCGATCCGCCGTACGCGCGCCGGTCTGAAGGACCCGAAGCGCCCGGGTGGTTCGTTCATCTTCGCCGGCCCGTCCGGTGTCGGTAAGACCGAGCTGTCCAAGGCCCTCGCCGAGTTCCTCTTCGGTGACGAGGACGCGCTGATCTCCCTCGACATGTCGGAGTTCAGCGAGAAGCACACGGTGTCGCGTCTGTTCGGTTCGCCCCCCGGCTACGTGGGCTACGAAGAGGGCGGCCAGCTGACCGAGAAGGTCCGCCGCAAGCCGTTCTCCGTCGTCCTGTTCGACGAGGTGGAGAAGGCCCACCCGGACATCTTCAACTCGCTGCTGCAGATCCTGGAGGACGGTCGTCTGACCGACTCCCAGGGCCGGGTCGTGGACTTCAAGAACACGGTCATCATCATGACGACCAACCTCGGCACCCGGGACATCTCCAAGGGCTTCAACCTGGGCTTCGCGGCCCAGGGCGACACGAAGTCCAACTACGAGCGCATGAAGAACAAGGTGTCGGACGAGCTCAAGCAGCACTTCCGCCCCGAGTTCCTCAACCGCGTCGACGACGTGGTCGTCTTCCCGCAGCTCACGCAGGAGGACATCCTGCGGATCGTCGACCTGATGATCAGCAAGGTGGACGAGCGCCTGAAGGACCGGGACATGGGCATCGAGCTCTCCCAGACCGCCAAGGAGCTGCTGTCCAAGAAGGGTTACGACCCGGTGCTGGGCGCCCGGCCGCTGCGCCGCACGATCCAGCGCGAGATCGAGGACACGCTCTCGGAGAAGATCCTCTTCGGCGAGCTGCGCCCCGGTCACATCGTGGTCGTGGACACCGAGGGCGAGGGCGAGTCCCAGACCTTCACCTTCCGCGGCGAGGAGAAGTCGGCGCTGCCCGACGTCCCGCCGATCGAGCAGGCGGCCGGCGGCGCCGGTCCGAACCTGAGCAAGGACGCGTAACCCCTCCGGGGTCACGACGGACGAAAGGGGCTGCCCCGGGACTTCGGTCCCGGGGCAGCCCCTTTCGCGTCGTCCGTCAGGACAGCTGGCCGTCGTAGTCCGGCAGCTTGTACGTCTTCTCGGCGTGGCCGCCCGAGAGGTCCGTGGCGCTGTTGCCGATGTTCGCGACGATCGTGTAGCCCCGCTTCTCGATGTCGGCGCGCTGGGCGGTCTTGTAGGCGGCCACGTCCTTGAAGAGGTCGAGCAGGCCGCGGACGCGCAGCCCCGAGACCTCGTAGCCGTCGTGCTCGAGGTTCCATTTCGTGGGCGCCTCGATGATGCCCGGGCGGGCGGTGACGAAGAAGAGCGAGACGCCGTGCTCCTGGGCGTACTCGGCGACGTTCAGCACCGGCTTGTTGGCGGGCTGCGGGAAGCTGAAGCCGAAGTCGGTCTCCAGGGTGGTGTTGTCGACGTCGAAGACGATCGCCTGCTTCTCGCCCGGCCTGGCGGCGGCGATGCGGTCCTTCAGGTAGGGCAGGGCCTGGTCCATGACCGCCTGGCAGTCCTTCTGCCAGGTGCCGTAGTCGGCCTTGGCGGCCGTTGCGGAGGCGGTGGCGGTGCCGCCCGTGCCGGCGGCCGTACCGGCCGCTTCGGCGGGGGCGGCCAGCGCGGCGAGCGCGGCCACGGAGACGGCGGTGACGGATACACGGCGCGCCCAGGGGCGTCTGGTCATCGGTGGGGGTCCTCTCACGTCCGTACTGAACGGCCAGTCGGTGGACTGTCAGGGGCATGATCAGTGCTGAGGATGGCGCGAGAGGAACCGTAGGGTTACTGAACGGTAGTCGTACAGGGGTCTGCGTCACATTTCGCGGGTCGGACAGGGCCGGCTGACGGAGCGTCGGCTTCCGGATTCGCCCCGGACCGCCAACTTCCGTACCCGGCAAGCGAGTAGCGCGCGTCACATTCAGGGGCCTCCACGGGCCCCGGCGCGGTGACAAGCCGCACAGGGGAAATGCCCTGTACTAACCGGATTAGTGATATTTGCTATCGGGGCAAAACTGGACATTCCCACACTCGTGCGGCGAAGAAATGGCAGCTCAGAGGGGGTGGTGTCCGAAGAGTCAGGGTCTGTCAAGAAGTGGGGTGTTTTGCTGCTCTCTACTACGTACCGCCGTAGAAGCAGGGCTTTGTGGCGGACTGGGGTGGTGGGTTACCAATGAATGGCCGAAGCGGCGAACGCCTGTACGCCGCACGGCCCCTACGTTCCCTAGTCCACGGAGTTTCGATGTTCCAGCGCTTCACGTCCCGTTCTCCGCGTACGTCCTCGCTCCGCACCCGCGTGGCCGTCCTGGCTGCCGGCATCGGCGCCACGGCCGTGGTGGGGACCGGGGTCGCGAGCGCGGCCACCCCGTCGGCCGCCTCCTGGGTCGACCCGGTGAAGAAGTACACGCTGTCCGCCAGCTTCATGCAGGACGGCAGCCACTGGGCGCACAAGCACAGCGGTCAGGACTTCGCCGTCCCGACCGGCACCGAGGTTCTCGCCGTGCATGGCGGCACCGTCGTCAAGGCCGGCCCCAACGGCGCCGGTGACGGCCCCGCCTACGGCAACGCCGTCGTCATCAAGCACGACAACGGCACGTACTCGCAGTACGCGCACCTGTCCCGGATCGACGTGAAGATCGGCCAGGCCGTCAAGACCGGTCAGCACATAGCCCTTTCGGGCAGCACCGGCAACTCCACCGGCCCGCACCTGCACTTCGAGATCCGGACCACCCCGAACTACGGTTCCGCGGTCAACCCGGTGGACTTCCTGAAGGCCCACGGCCTGAAGGTCTGATCTACCGCTCCCCGTGGGCGCCTTGATGCGCCTGCGTGACGAGATCCACGGCGACTTCGAGGACGGCCGCGCGCTTCTTCTCGAAGTCGCCTTCCAGGTCCCGCATCACGAACATCCCCGCGTGCAGCGTGAACAGCGCGCTCACGCAGCGGACCTGGTCGACGAGTTGGGCCTCGGGGTCGATGATGATGTCCCTGAGGCTGGTCATCCGGTCCTTGAAGGACTCGCCGATGCGCAGCTCCCGCACCGTCGCCTGGTTCTCCTGCATGAACCGGAAGAGCGGTTCCGCTCCGGCCAGCGCCTGGCTGTAGCGCCGCACGATCTCCTGCTTGGTCTCCAGCGTGTGCGGCCGGCTGCGGCCCCACTCGATCAGATCCTCGATCGGCTGCGTCAGATCCTCGAAGAGGCTGACGATGATCTCTTCCTTCGTCTTGAAGTGGTAGTACAGGGCCGCCTTCGTGACGCCGAGACGCTCGGCGATCTCGCGCAGGGAGGTCTTCTCGTAGCCCTGCTCGGCGAAGAGTTCGAGCGCCACGTCCTGGATGCGCTGGCGGGTGTTGCCGCGGCGCTGCTGCTTGGTGCCGTCCATGGTGACGCCCATCCTCGTACTCCTCGCGCTCCCGCAAAACTTACTTGACGACCGGCTAGTGGCGGGTCTACCTTCCCCCACTGTAGTGAACTAGCCGGGCGGCAAGTAAGGGGCCGCCGGGGGGAGTGGGAGAGATGGCGGACACACAAGCGGTCGCGGCGGACCGGAAACAGCCCGGGCAACCGGGGAAATCGCAGGAGAAGCAGCCCAAGAGCGTGCGGGTGGTGCTGCTTGCGCTCATGATCGCGATGATGCTCGCGATGCTCGACAACATGATCGTGGGCACCGCGATGCCGACGATCGTCGGTGAGCTCGGCGGCCTCGAGCACCTGTCCTGGGTGGTGACCGGCTACACGCTGGCGACCGCGGCGGCGACCCCGATCTGGGGCAAGCTCGGTGACATGTTCGGCCGCAAGGCCACCTTCCTCAGCTCCATCGTGATCTTCCTGATCGGCTCCGCGCTCAGCGGCATGGCCCAGGACATGGGCCAGCTGATCGGCTTCCGCGCCGTGCAGGGCCTCGGCGCCGGCGGTCTGATGGTCGGCGTCATGGCGATCATCGGCGACCTGATCCCGCCGCGGGAGCGCGGCAAGTACCAGGGCATGATGGCCGGCGTCATGGCGCTGGCGATGATCGGCGGCCCGCTGGTCGGCGGCACCATCACCGACAACTGGGGCTGGCGCTGGTCCTTCTACATCAACCTGCCGCTCGGCGCCGTCGCGCTCGCGCTGGTCAGCGCGGTGCTGCACCTGCCGAAGAAGCGGTCCAAGGCGGGCATCGACTACCTCGGCGTCCTGCTGCTGACCGTCGGCATCACCTCCATCGTGCTCGTCACCACCTGGGGCGGCACCGAGTACGCCTGGACCTCCGCGCGGATCATGGAGCTGATCGGCATCGGCGTGGCCGCGCTGGTCGGGTTCGTGTTCTGGCAGACCAGGGCCGCCGAGCCGGTGCTGCCGCTGCACATCTTCCGCAGCGGCAACTTCACCCTGATGTCGGTCATCGGCTTCATCACCGGCTTCGTGATGTTCGGCGCCACCCTCTTCCTGCCGCTGTACCAGCAGGCGGTCCAGGGCGCGTCCGCGACCAACTCCGGTCTGCTGCTCCTGCCGATGCTCGGCGCGATGCTGGTGACCTCGATGGTGGCCGGCCGGGTCACCACCAACAGCGGCCGCTACAAGGTCTTCCCGATCGTCGGCGGTGTGCTGATGATCGTCGGGCTGTACCTGCTGTCGCTGATGGACACCGGCACCACGCGGCTGACCTCCGGTCTCTACATGGCTGTGCTGGGCGCGGGCATGGGCTGCCTGATGCAGATCACCATGCTGGTGGCGCAGAACAGCGTGGAGATGAAGGACATGGGCGTGGCGTCCTCCTCCACGACCCTGTTCCGTACGCTCGGCTCCTCCTTCGGTGTGGCCGTCATGGGCGCGCTGTTCAACCACCGGGTGCAGGACGTCATGGCGGAGAAGGCCGGCGCGCTGGGCTCCAAGATGACCGAGAAGTCGGCGCAGCTCGACGCGGCGAGCCTGGCCAAGCTGCCGGTGCAGGCCCGGGAGGCCTACCAGCACGCGGTGTCCTCCGGTACGCACTCGGCGTTCCTGCTGGGCTCGGTGATCGCGGTCGTCGTGCTGGTCGCGGCGCTCTTCGTGAAGGAGGTGCCGCTCAAGGGCGGTCCCCAGAAGCCCGAGGTGACCGAGGCCCTCTGAGGCCCCGTCCGGTCCGAAGGCCCCCGGCGGTGTCCGCCCCGGGGGCCTTCGCCGTGCCGGGCGGTGGCCGGTGAACCGAGCCGGCCGGGGCCCGCGGCGGAGGCCGCTCTAACGCCCGCCGGACAGCGGCAGCATGGGATGGCTGCCGGTGTTGGTGGGGGCGTGCTCCGGGAGCCAGAGGACGGCCACCGCGCCCTCCGCCGAAGCGTGTTGCGGGGCCCCGGCCGGGCGCACGTTGCGGAAGGTCAGCCGGGCGCCCAGCACCCGAGCCTGGCCGGCCGCGATGGTCAGACCCAGGCCGTGGCCCTGGCCCGCACGGTCCTGGCTGCCGGTGCGGAAGCGGCTCGGCCCCTCGGCGAGCAGGCCCTCGGGGAAGCCGGGACCGTGGTCGCGCACCCGGATGACCCGGCCCTCGACGGTGACCTCCACCGGCGGCCTGCCGTGCCGGGCGGCGTTGGCCAGCAGGTTGAACAGCACCCGCTCCAGACGGCGCGGGTCGGTCGTGACCTCCGACTCGTGCACCACCCGTACGGTGATGTCCGGGTCCTTCGCCGCGACCCGCCGGGCGACGAACTCGCCCAGCATGATGTCCTGCAGCTCGGCGCGCTCGGAGGCCCCGTCCAGCCGGGCCACCTCCAGCACGTCCTCGACCAGGGTGCGCATCGCCTTGGCCCGGTCCAGGACCAGCTCGGTGGGGCGCCCCGGCGGCAGCAGCTCGGCGGCCGTCAGCAGGCCCGTCACAGGGGTGCGCAGCTCGTGCGCGATGTCGGCGGTCACCCGCCGCTCGGCCTCCAGACGCTGCCGCAGCGCGTCCGCCATGGCGTCCACCGCACGCGCGAGGTCGTCGGTCTCGTCCCGGACGACCCCGCCGATGGCCTCCCGCACCCGTACGTCCGTCTCCCCCTTGGCGACCTGGCCCGCCGCGGCCGCCGCCTTGCGCAGCCGCCGCGAGAGCTGCCCGCCGATCAGCACGCCGAGCGCGCTGCCGCCGAGCACGACCGCGATGGAGCCGATGACCAGCGCCTGGTCGAGGTCCTTCATCACGTCGGTGGAGCGGTCCGGGAAGTTGCTGTGCAGGGAGAGCACGTGCCCGTCCTTGACCGGCACGGCCGCCCAGATGTCCGGCCCGGTGCCGCGGTCGCTGACGTAGCTGGCCCGGCGGCCCTCGCGCACCTTGTCGCGCAGCGGGGGCGGCAGCTCCGGATCGTCGATCTTGATGCTCGGGAAGTTCGGCCGCCCGCCCAGCTCGTAGTTGCGCTGCGCGATCTGGACCCGCGCGTTGGCCAGGTCACGGGCGTTGTCCAGCATGGAGACCCGGGCCGCGTTGTGCACGACCAGGCTGAGCGCGATCGCCACCAGACCGGCGACCAGCGCGATCGCCGCGCTCAGCTTCCATCTCAGCCCGGTCCGCAGCCCCGCCCGTTCCACGCGCCGCATCGGGCGCCGAATGATCCCCCGCATGTCCCGCTCCGCTCAGGCCCTCAACTTGTAGCCGAACCCGCGGACCGTCTCGATCCGGTCCTGGCCGATCTTCTGGCGCAGCCGCTGCACATGGACGTCGACGACCCGGGTGTCCCCGCCCCAGCCGTAGTCCCAGACCCGCTCCAGCAGCTTGTCGCGGGAGAGCACGGTGCCGGGCGCGCCGGAGAACTCCAGCAGCAGCCGCATCTCGGTAGGGGTGAGCGCCACCGGGCGTCCGGCCCGGCGCACCTCCATGCCCTCGGTGTCGATCTCCAGCTCGCCGAAGACCAGCGGCCCGCCGTTCGGGTCCGCCGCGGCCCCGGAGCCGGGCGCAGCCCCGCCGGCGTGCCCGAAGCGGCGCAGCACCGCGCGGATCCGGGCGACCAGGACGGCGCCGTCGAACGGCTTGGTCACGTAGTCGTCGGCGCCCGCCTCCAGGCCGAGGACCACGTCGATGGAGTCGGCGCGCGCCGACAGCATGATCACCGGCACGGTCGACTCGTCCCGGATACGGCGGCACAGGCTGACGCCGTCCAGGCCGGGGACCATCACGTCGAGCAGCGCGATGTCGGGCCGGTCGGCCCGGAACGACTCCAGCCCGGAGAGCCCGTCGGGCATGGCGGTCACCGCGAAGCCGTCCCGCTCCAGGGCGAGCTGGGTGGCCTCGCGGATGACGTCGTCGTCCTCGACGAACAGGACGTGGGTCTGGTCTGCCATCCCGGTGCTCTCAGTCCTCGTGTGCTTGTGGCCGGTCAGTTGTCGGGCGGGGGCGTCGCGTCCCCGCCGACGGACTTGCTGTAGTCGTTGTGGACGGGCTTCCCCTGGGCGAAGCGCCCCGCCCGCCACTCGTAGGGGATCACGTCCTCGCCGGACGGGCGCGAGATCGGGTCGCCCCTGCGGTACACCTGCCTGGTCACGGTGAGGACGCCCTGGACTATCTCCGCGTAGACCGGGGACTCCTCGGACCGGAAGACGTTCTTGTACGCGCCGTTCTCGTCCCGGTACACGTACGAGCCGACGCCCACCGCGTCCGCACAGGTCAGCACGTTGACGACGACGTCGCTCACGGCGCTGCCGGTCAGGTCGCCGTAGGACACGTCGACCGGGTAGTCGTCGCCGTTGCACGGCTTGAGATCGCGCTTGACCGAGGCCGAGACCGCCGGGTCGTGCCGCAGCAGCGCCACCGCGTCCACCCGCCGGTAGGAGTCGGACGGACTCGGCGGCGGGGAGGCGACGGCGCCCGCCACCGCGGAGGCGTGCGCCGGTCCCTCGTCCCGTGCGCCGGTCCCCCCGGTGCCGCAGGCGGCGGCGAGAAGGCCGAGGGCGGTGACCGAGGCCGCCGCCGCGATCACCGCCATGGAACTGCCTGGGGCCCGCTCGGGCCCGGCCCCGCTCAGGCCGCGCAACGCTCCCGCTCCTCACGCTCCAGCGCGCGTGCGTCCAGATCGCGGGCCTCCAGCTCCTCGCGGAGCCGGGCGAGCGCCCGGTGCAGCGTGCTCTTGACCGTACCCGCGGACATGCCGAGGGCGGCGGCCGTCTCCTCCGTGGACATCTGCTCCCAGTGTCGCAGCACCACGACACTGCGCTGCTTCGGTGCGAGCACCTTCATGATGTCCATCAGCAGGGCCCGGTCCGCGTGCTGCTCGGTGGCGTCCTCCACGGTGGACTCCGGGAGCTGCTCGGTGGGGACCTCCTCCAGCTTGCGCGCCCGCCACCACTCGGTGCGGGTGTTGATCATCACCCGGCGCAGATAGGCGTCCGCGAGCCGCTTGTCGGCGATGCCGTCCCAGCGTCCGTACGTGCGCACCAGCGCGGTCTGCAGCAGGTCCTGGGCGTCGACCGGGTCCGGGACCAGTCGGCGGGCGCTGCGCAGCAGCGCTTCCTGCCGGGTGCGGACGTACTCCTCGAACTCGAGCACCTCTCCCTGCGCCATGATCGACCGCCTCCGTTCCCCGTGTACTCCGGCCCCGTGCCGGAAGTCCCGCCGTGCTGCCTGCCCGTTGGTCCGCCGGGCACGGGAAGAAAGCTACGGAGCGGTTGTCACGAGGCTGTGCGGAGCAGCCTGCGGCCGGCAATCGGCTGTCCGTCGGTTGTGTAACGGAAGTAGGTACGGGGTAAGGAACGCGGGGCTTTTGTCCGGCTATTCGCCGTTTCGTCGACCTGGAGGTGTCGTAACGAAGGCCGGTGGGCCGTGACTTAAGCGTGCGTCAGGTCAGCGGCAGCCGGTACAGACCGCCCGGCAGCGGCTCCACCAGACCGTCCGTGACGAGCCCGTCGAGCGCGCGGGCGCGCTGCACCGGCTCGTGCCAGACCCGGTCCAGCGACGCCTGCGGCACCGGCGCGTGCGCCTCCCGCAGCACGGCGAGGAGCTTGCCGCGCACCTGGCGGTCCGTGCCCGCGTACGTCTGGCCCCGGCGCGGCGGGCCCTCGTGCTCCGGCTTGCCCGCGAGCCGCCACGCGCACTGCGCGGCGATCGGGCAGCGCGGGCAGCCCTCGTTCTTCGCGGTGCACACCAGCGCGCCCAGCTCCATGGAGGCGGCGGCCCAGCGCGCGGCCGTCCCCTCCTCCTCCGGCAGCAGCTCCCGGGCCAGCCGCCGCTCGGCGGCCGTGGTGGCGTTCGGCGGGTACTGGACGCCCGTCACCGCCCGCGCGAGGACCCGGCGCACGTTGGTGTCGAGCACCGGGTGGCGCTGTCCGTACGCGAAGGAGGCCACCGCGGCGGCCGTGTACTCGCCGATCCCGGGCAGCGCCAGGAGCTGCGCGTGGTCCGTCGGCACGTCACCGCCGTGCCGTTCCGTTATGGCCGCGGCCGCTCCGTGCAGACGCAGGGCGCGGCGGGGGTAGCCGAGCCGGCCCCAGGCGCGCACCGCCTCTCCGGGGGCCTCCTTGGCGAGGTCGGCGGGGCGGGGCCAGCGTTCCATCCACTGCTCGTACACCGGGAGCACCCGGCTGACCGGGGTCTGCTGCAGCATGAACTCGCTGACCATCACGCCCCAGGGACCCGCTTCCGGGCGGCGCCAGGGGAGGTCGCGGGCGTGGGAGTCGAACCAGGCGATCACGGGGGCGTGAAGCTTCTCAGTCATGGCCTTCCGATCCTGCCACGCCTCGCGTGTGTTGTGGCCGACGACGGCACGGTCGCGGAGCGTCGCGTCGCGTGGCGGTGAGTGAAGAAGCCTTACGTCCCCGGCAGTTGCCGGGATGATGATCCGGAAAAGTTGTCGTCCGGGCGGCGGGTGGCGCGAGCGGGAGGCTTGATCTCTCGTACAGTTTGCGCCGTGGGATCTCTGCGCAATCCGGTCGGGCCGCTCCCCTCCTCCATCTACTGGCGACGGAGGGTGCTGATGCTGGCCGTCCTCGCCCTGCTGGCGCTGCTGATCACGTGGATCGTGACATGGGGCGGCGGGGGCGGCGGGAACGGCGCCGACGGGCCGAACGGCAAGAATCCCGCGTCCACCATCACACCGGGACCCTCCTCGTCCGGACCCGCGTACAGCCAACACCCCGGCGGACGTGACGAGTCGGGCGGCGGCGGGGACACCGGCGGCAGCGGCTCCGGCTCCGACTCCGGCTCGGACGGCAAGGGCGGCTCCGGTTCGGCCGGGTCCGACGGCGGCCCGGACGGCGGCTCGGGCGGGGGCTCAGGCGGCGGTTCCGCCGCGGGCGGCGGCGGGGTCGGCACCGGTGACGCGCTGCCCGCGTCCTCCTCGCTGCCGAACTGCACGCCCGGCGCGGTCACGTTGACCCTGCGCAGCGTGCACAACTCCTACTCGCCCGACCAGACGCCGGAGTTCGAACTCGTCGCGAAGAACTCCTCGTCCGGCGACTGCAAGGTCGATCTCGGCCCGAAGAAGGCGGTGTTGACCATCACGCCGGCGGAGGGCGACGACGCGTACTGGTCCTCGGACGACTGCCCGAAGGGCGCGGCGAGCCTGCTCTTCCGGGTCGGCGCCGGCCAGAGCATCACGTACACCGTGAAGTGGGACCGCAAGCCGAGCGCGCCGGAGTGCGCCACGCCCCCGGCGGGGTCGGCGAAGGCGGGAACCTATCTGCTGGAAACGAAGGCGCCGGGGTTCGCGAAGACACGCGCCTCGTTCGTGCTGTCGGCCGACTAGCGCGGCGCCGCCGCTGGTGAGGCGCCCGGTGCCGCGGCCGGACACGGGCCGTCACGCCCCCGGCGCCACGCGTGCCCGCCGCTGAGCGGCCACGCCCGCTCCGGTCAGACGTACCGCTCGAGGATCGACGACTCGGCCAGGCGGGACAGGCCCTCGCGGACGCTGCGCGCCCGGGCCTCGCCGACGCCGTCCACCGTCTGCAGGTCGTCCACGCTCGCGGCGAGCAGCTTCTGCAGCCCGCCGAAGTGCTCCACCAGGCGGTCGATGATCGCGCCCGGCAGCCTCGGCACCTTCGCCAGCAGCCGGAAGCCGCGCGGGGACACCGCGGAGTCCAGGGTCTCGGGGGAGCCCGTGTAGCCCAGCGCGCGTGCCACGGTGCCCATTTCCAGGAGCTCCGCGTGTGTCAGGGCGTCCAGCTCCGCCAGCGCCTCGTCCACCGTGCGGGACCGCTTGGCCGTCGGCTCGGGGACGTAGTCCCGGACGACGAGTTCGCGGTCGGGCTCCACTCCGGCGATCAACTCCTCGAGCTGGAGCGCGAGAAGACGGCCGTCGGTGCCGAGTTCGACCACGTACTCGGCGATCTCGGTGGCGATGCGCCGCACCATCTCCAGCCGCTGGGCGACCGCCGAGACGTCCCGGACCGTCACCAGGTCCTCGATCTCCAGCGCCGACAGCGTGCCCGCGACCTCGTCCAGGCGGAGCTTGTACCGCTCCAGCGTGGCCAGGGCCTGGTTGGCGCGGGAGAGGATCGCGGCGGAGTCCTCCAGGACACGGCGCTGGCCGTCGACGTAGAGCGCGATCAGCCGCATCGACTGGGAGACGGAGACCACCGGGAAGCCGACCTGCTTCGAGACGCGGTCCGCCGTGCGGTGCCGGGTGCCGGTCTCCTCCGTCGGGATCGTCGGGTCCGGGACCAGCTGCACGCCGGCCCGCAGGATCTTCGACAGGTCGGAGGAGAGCACGATGCCGCCGTCCAGCTTGCACAGCTCCCGCAGCCGCGTCGCGGCGAACTCCACGTCCAGGACGAAGCCGCCGGTGCACATCGCCTCGACGGTCTTGTCGGAGCCCAGGACGATGAGGCCGCCGGTGTTGCCGCGCAGGACCCGCTCCAGGCCGTCACGCAGGGGCGTGCCAGGAGCCACGGCGCTCAGCGAGGCGCGCATCAGGCGATCGGAGCCGGCGCTCCCACCGGACTTTCCGGGAGCTGCTGCCCGGTCGTTGGCTGCCACTGCACTCCTCCGGTCGCAGGTTCTGGGTGCTGCCGTCGCGCGCACTCGGTTCGTACGGACGGGCGAGACCTGGGCAAAGTCTACCGGCGGTCCTCCGCGTCCCGTGGGGCCTCTCGGCGACGGGAGCGCGGCAGCACCCGCAGCGCGTCCCCCATGTCGGCGACTTCCAGCACCTTCATCCCGGCCGGGACCTTGCCCGGATCGCCCGGAACGAGCGCGTGCGTGAAGCCCAGCCGGTGCGCCTCGGCGAGCCTGCGCTGCACGCCCGTGACCCGTCTCACCTCGCCCGCGAGCCCCACCTCGCCGATCGCGACCAGGTTCTTGGGCAGGGGGGTGTCGCTGGCGGCCGAGGCGAGCGCGAGGGCGATCGCCAGGTCGGCGGCGGGCTCCGAGAGCTTCACCCCGCCCACCGTCGCGGAGTAGATGTCCCGCTTGCCGAGCGCGCTGATCCGCCCCCGCTGCTCCAGCACCGCGAGCATCATCGACACCCGGGAGGTCTCCAGACCCGAGGTGGTCCGCCGCGGCGAGGGGATCTGGGAGTCCACGGTCAGCGCCTGCACCTCCGCCACCAGCGGGCGGCGCCCCTCGAGGGTGACCGTCAGGCAGGTGCCCGGGACCGGTTCGGCGCGGCGGGTCAGGAAGAGCCCGCTCGGGTCGGCGAGGCCCGTGATGCCCTCGTCGTGCAGCTCGAAGCAGCCGACCTCGTCCGTGGCGCCGTAGCGGTTCTTCACGCCGCGGACCAGGCGCAGCCGGGCGTGCCGGTCGCCCTCGAAGTGCAGCACGACGTCCACCAGGTGCTCCAGCAGCCGGGGACCCGCGATCGCGCCGTCCTTGGTGACGTGGCCCACCAGCAGCGTGGACATGCCGCGCTCCTTGGAGGCGCGGATCAGGGCGCCGGCCACCTCCCGCACCTGGGCCATGCCGCCGGGCGCGCCGTCGATCTCGGGCGAGGCGACCGTCTGCACCGAGTCCAGGATCAGCAGCGACGGCTTCACCGCGTCCAAGTGGCCGAGGACGGCCGCCAGATCGGTCTCGGCGGCCAGGTAGAGATGGTCGTCCAGGGCGCCGATGCGGTCGGCGCGCAGCCGCACCTGGCTCGCCGACTCCTCACCCGTCACATAGAGGGTGCGGTGCTCGTCACTGGCCGACTTGGCGGCCACGTCCAGCAGCAGGGTGGACTTGCCGACGCCGGGCTCGCCCGCGAGCAGGACCACCGCGCCGGGCACCAGACCGCCGCCGAGCACCCGGTCCAGCTCCGGCACGCCGGTCGTACGGGCGGTCGCCTGACGGCCGTCGACCTGGCCGATGGGCACCGCCGAGCTGGTGACGCGGCCCGGCGCCGTCGTGCGGACCGCGGGCGCGCCGTACTCCTCGACCGTGCCCCAGGCCTGGCACTCCGGGCAGCGGCCGAGCCATTTGGCGGTCTGCCAGCCGCACTCGGTGCAGCGGTAGGACGGTCGGTCCTTGGTGGTCTTGGTACGGGCAGCCATGCGGAAACCGTAGCCCGCGGCACTGACAGCGCCCCCGCGGGCCGTCCGGGAGCGGTCCGGTACCGGTCACGGCGCGTCCGCCCGTGCCGTGGAACGAAAGGTTCCTGTCCCCTTATGAGGGATCGTTTCACCCGTACGAATTAAAAGAGCTCAAGGCGCCGGAAGGAGCACTGCGCCGCCGCCTACGGTCGCACGGGTGATGAGCAGCAGTCCGGAGACGACGACCCGCACCACCGGCGCACATCGGACACACCGGGAGGCGCGCGACCGCGCCGCCGCGCGCACCCTCGCGCAGCGGCCGCCGGCGCGCTACGAGCCGTACCTGGACGGTCTGTTCACCTACTGCCTGTCCGTGCTGTGCGACCACGACGCGGCCACCGCCGCCCTCGGGGACGTCCTGGCGCTGGCCGAGCGGCGCGGACAGCGCGTCCCGGAGGCCGTCGACCAGCGGGCCTGGCTGTACGCCCTGGCCCGCTGGGCGTGCCTGCGCGGGCTCGCCGAGGCTCGGCAGAAACGCCAGGCCACGCACGCGTCGGGCCGCCCGGCCACCGCGAAACGGGACGCCGAGCCGCCCGTGGCGCCGGAGGTCCTGGAGCAGCGGCGCTGTGAACTCGCCCTGCTCGCCTGGCCGGAGGCGGCCGGCACCACCCCCGAGCAGCGCGAGGCGCTGGAGCTCGCCGTCCGCCACCATCTCGCGGAGCGCGAGGTCGCCGCCGTCCTCGGCATGGCGCCCGCCGCCGCGCGCGAGCTGCTGGCCTCCGCGGCCTGCGAGGTCGAGCGCACCCGCGCCGCGCTCGCCGTGGTCGAGACCGGCGGCTGCCCGAGCGTGGCCCACCTCACCGGGGACAGCCGGCTGGTCCTCAGCCCCACCCTGCGCCGCGAGCTGGTCCGGCACGTCGACGACTGCCCCCGCTGCCGCCGCACCGCCGAGCGCGCCGTCCCCGGCCGCTGGCCCGGCGCCACGGTCACCCCGGCCGAGCTGCCGGTCCTGCAGGCGCCCCGCGCGGCCCTGCACGTCGCCCTCGCCCACCACCCGCGCGCGCGTGGCGCGGCCGTGCCCCGCTTCGACCGGCGCGGTTTCCCGATGGACCCCAAGGACCGCGCGGCCCGCCGCGACCGGCTCCGCGCGCGTGCCGTCACCACGACCGTCGTCGCCACCGTGGTCGCCGCGCCCGTTCTCGCCCTGTGGGCCGCCTACCGCGGCGGTCCGGTGGGCGGCGAGGACGGCCGCCCGGGCGGCCCCGCGAGCGAGGCGCGGGGCCCCGACGCGTTCGGCGGCGACACCGGCGGTGGCTACGAGAACGCGGGCAACGCCCGAGTGAAGCCGTCCGGCGCCCCGGCCGGCAAGGGCACGGCGGACGTGTCCGTGGAGGTCGTCAGCGTCGGCGGAGCCGGCGGGAAGGGCGCCGGCCGGCTCGCGGTCGGCGCGCGCACCGACGGCGACGTCACGCTGATCACGCTCACCGCGTCCGGCCCGGAACCGGTCCGCTGGTCCGCGTCGACCCCGGCGTCCTGGCTCTACTTCAGCCGGTCGGGGGGAACGCTCCGGCCCGGCGAGACCTTCACGGTCAAGGTGTACGTCGACCGGCTGCGCGAGCCGTCCGGACACTGGCACGCGCGGGTGGCGGTGTCACCGGCCGGCGCCGTGGTCACCATCGACGGCTACGGCACCGCCCCCAGCGGCCCCTCGGCCCGGCCCTCGACGCCCGCCCCCGACCCGAGCCCCTCGGCCCCGGCCCACACCGACCCGCCGTCCGGTCCGCCCACCTCGCCCTCGGATCCGCCGTCCACCCCGGCCGACCCGACGCCGTCCGACCCGCCGAGCTCGCCCCCGCCGTCCAGCGACGACGCGGACCCGAGCCCGTCGGACGCTTAGGGACGCCCCGGGTCCGCCGGATGCGGGGCCACCAGCGGAAGCTGCGAGGCCAGCCGCTGCTCGCACAGCTCGGCCAGCCGGTCGTAGCCGGCCTTGCCCATCAGCTCGGTCAGCTCCGCCCGGTACGAGACGTACACCGGCTCGCCCGCGCCGTGCGCCGACGTCGCCGAGGTGCACCACCAGTGCAGGTCATGGCCGCCCGGGCCCCAGCCCCGGCGGTCGTACTCGCCGATCGACACCTGCAGCACGCGCGTGTCGTCCGGCCGCTCGATCCAGTCGTACGTCCGCCGGATCGGCAGCTGCCAGCAGACGTCCGGCTTGGTCTCCAGCGGCTCCCGGCCCTCCCTCAGGGCGAGGATGTGCAGCGAGCAGCCCGCGCCGCCCGCGAAACCCGGACGGTTCTGGAAGATGCACGACCCCTGGAAGGGCCGGGTCTGCCGCGAACCCTCCTCGTCCTCGGAGGTCCAGCCGTTGCGGATGCCCTCGTCGTGGTGCTGCCAGATCTCCGGCGTGAGCCTCGCCACGTGCCCTGCGACCCGCTTCTCGTCGTCCTCGTCGGAGAAGTGGGCGCCCAGCGAGCAGCACCCGTCGTCCGCGCGGCCCGCCTGGATGCCCTGGCAGCCGCTGCCGAAGATGCAGTTCCAGCGAGAGGTCAGCCATGTCAGATCGCAGCGGAAGACCTGCTCCTCGTCCGCCGGATCGGGGAACTCCACCCACGCGCGCGCGAAGTCGAGGCCCTTCTCGTCACTCGGTACCGGGGCCGTTCTGGGCGTCTTGCCGGACTTGGACGGTTTGTCGTCCTTCGCCTTTTTCGTCTTTGGCACGCCTCCAGGGTAAGTGGCCCGGGGCCGCCGCGGGGACCGAGGAGGGCGGATCTGGCAGTAGCGTGCCGTACATGAGACTCGGTGTCCTGGACGTGGGTTCCAACACGGTGCATCTGCTGGTGGTGGACGCCCACCCCGGCGCACGGCCGCTGCCCGCGCACTCGCACAAGGCCGACCTGCGGCTCGCCCAACTGCTCGACGACAGCGGCGCCATCGGCGACGACGGCATCCACCGGCTGGTCGACGTGGTCCGGGACGCGCTCCAGGCCGCCGAGGACAAGGGCGTCGAGGACCTGCTGCCGTTCGCCACCTCCGCCGTCCGCGAGGCCACCAACGCCGACGACGTCCTCGCGCGCGTGCAGGACGAGACCGGCGTACGGCTCCAGGTGCTCACCGGCGCCGAGGAGGCCCGGCTCACCTTCCTCGCCGTCCGCCGCTGGTTCGGCTGGTCCGCCGGCAAGCTGCTCGTCCTGGACATCGGCGGCGGCTCCCTGGAGATCGGCTACGGCATGGACGAGGAGCCCGACGCGGCCGTCTCCCTGCCGCTCGGCGCGGGCCGCCTCACCGCCGGCTGGCTGCCCGGCGATCCGCCCGCACCCGACGACGTGCGCGCCCTGCGCCGCCACGTCCGCACCGAGATCGCCCGTACCGTCGGCGAGTTCAGCCGCTTCGGCGCCCCCGACCACGTGGTCGCCACCTCCAAGACCTTCAAGCAGCTCGCCCGGATCGCCGGCGCCGCCCGCAGCGCGGAGGGCCTCTACGTCCAGCGCGAGCTCAAGCGGGAGTCCCTGGAGGCCTGGGTGCCCCGGCTGTCCGGGATGACCGCCGAGCAGTGCGCGGAACTCCCCGGCGTCTCCGAGGGCAGGGCGGGCCAGCTCCTCGCCGGCGCCCTGGTGGCCGAGGGCGCGATGGACCTGTTCGGCGTGGAGAGCCTGGAGATATGCCCCTGGGCGCTGCGCGAGGGCGTCATCCTCCGCCGTCTCGACCACATGGGCTCGGGCTGAGTGCCGAGGGGGTGCGGAACCGTATCCGCACATGCCGCCGCCGCGCGCGCGAGCGGCCCCCGGCCCGCCGGCGACGGCGCGGATGGCAAAGCTCACAATGGCGAACCGGCACCCCGCGTCCGGGCCGCCCGACCCCGTAAGGTGACGGACGTGGCTGAACCAAGGGACGTAAAGGTCGCCCTGTCGACGGCCTCGGTGTACCCGGAGTCGACGGCGACGGCCTTCGAGATCGCCGCGCGCGTCGGTTACGACGGCGTCGAGGTCATGGTGTGGACCGACCCGGTGAGCC
The DNA here is from genome assembly GCF_055601245.1 of Streptomyces sp. NPDC038135. NCBI lineage: Bacteria > Bacillati > Actinomycetota > Actinomycetes > Kitasatosporales > Streptomycetaceae > Streptomyces > Streptomyces sp. NPDC038135. The sequence goes on from NZ_JBVJXS010000003.1 coordinate 741,346, forward strand.
AGGACATCGAGGCGCTGCGCCGGCTGTCCGACCACCACGGCGTCCCCATCCTCGCCGTGCACGCCCCCTGCCTGCTGATCACCCAGCGCGTCTGGTCCACCGACCCCTGGACCAAGCTCCAGCGGGCCCGGGCGGCCGCCGAGAAGCTGGGCGCCGACACGGTCGTCGTCCACCCGCCCTTCCGCTGGCAGCGGCAGTACGCCCGCGACTTCGTCACCGGGGTGTGGCGGATGGCGAACGAGACGGACGTGCGGTTCGCCGTCGAGAACATGTACCCGTGGCGCTACCGCGACCGCGAGATGCTGGCCTACGCCCCCGACTGGGACGTCACCAAGGACGACTACCGGCACTTCACGATCGACCTCAGCCACACCGCGACGGCCCGCACCGACGCGCTCGCCATGATCGACCGCATGGGCGACCGGCTCGGCCACGTCCACCTCGCCGACGGCCGGGGCTCCGCCAAGGACGAGCACCTGGTCCCCGGCCGCGGCACCCAGCCCTGCGCCGAGCTGCTGGAGCGGCTCTCGCACACCGGCTTCGACGGCCACGTCGTGATCGAGGTCAACACCCGCCGGGCGATGTCCAGCGCCGAGCGCGAGGCCGACCTCGCCGAGGCCCTCGCCTTCACCCGGCAGCACCTGGCCTCCGCCGTGCGGGTGCCCCGGCGATGACCGGCACCACCGCGCGCCGGCGGGGCCGGCCCCCGCGCACCGAGTCCGCCGGCACCCGCGACCGCATCCTGGCCGCCGCCCGCGAGGAGTTCTCCGAGCGCGGCTACGAGAAGACGTCCGTGCGCGGCATCGCCAAGGCCGCCGGGGTCGACTCGGCGCTCGTCCACCACTACTTCGGCACCAAGGAGCAGATCTTCGAGGCGTCCGTCGCGGTCGCCTTCGCGCCCGCGCTCGACGTGCCCGACGCGATCGCCGAGGTCCCGCCGGCCGAGGTCGGCGAGCGGCTGACCCGCTTCTTCCTCGGCGTGTGGGAGAACCCCACGACCCGTACGCCCCTGCTCGCGATCCTCCGCTCCGCCGTGAACAACGAGGCCGCGGCGGCCGTCTTCCGCCGCCTGGTCGCCACCCAGGTGCTGCGCCGGGTGGCCGCCCAGGTGGACCTGCCGGACCCGGAGCTGCGCACCGAGCTGGCCGCCGCGCAGCTCGTCGGCGCGGCGATGATGCGCCACGTGATCAAGCTGGAGCCGCTGGCCTCGGTGGACCTGGAGCAGATCATCGCGCGGGTCGCGCCCGTGGTGCAGAGCCATCTGACGCAGCCCTGACACCGCCGGCGCCCGTGGCCCGGCCCGGCCCCGGAATCCGCGGCCGTGAAACACGCGTCCCGCATTCCGGACATGCTTGTCCATCCCTTGGAGGGGCGGCGTACGCTCGGAGGAGTCAGAACTCTCTGGCAGAAGGTCTTCGAAGGAGCGAGCGACGATGCCCGAGCTGAGGTCCCGCACAGTCACCCACGGCCGCAACATGGCGGGCGCCCGCGCCCTTATGCGCGCCTCCGGTGTACCCGGTGCGGACATCGGCCGGAAGCCGGTCATCGCCGTCGCCAACTCCTTCACCGAGTTCGTGCCGGGCCACACCCACCTCCAGCCGGTCGGCCGGATCGTCAGCGAGGCGATCAAGGAGGCGGGCGGCATCCCGCGCGAGTTCAACACGATCGCCGTGGACGACGGCATCGCCATGGGCCACGGCGGCATGCTGTACTCCCTGCCCTCCCGCGACCTGATCGCGGACTCGGTGGAGTACATGGTCGAGGCCCACTGCGCCGACGCCCTGGTCTGCATCTCCAACTGCGACAAGATCACCCCGGGCATGCTGATGGCGGCCCTGCGCCTGAACATCCCGACGGTCTTCGTCTCCGGCGGCCCGATGGAGTCCGGCCGCGCCACGCTGGTCGACGGCACGGTCCGCACCCTGGACCTGGTCGACGCGATCTCCGACGCCGTCAACGACAAGATCTCCGACGAGGACATCCTCCGCATCGAGGAGAACGCCTGCCCGACCTGCGGCAGCTGTTCCGGCATGTTCACCGCCAACTCGATGAACTGCCTGACCGAGGCCATCGGCCTCTCCCTGCCCGGCAACGGCTCGGTCCTCGCCACCCACACCGCCCGCCGCGCCCTCTACGAGAACGCGGCCCGCACGGTCATGGACCTCACCCGCCGCTACTACGAGCAGGACGACGACACCGTCCTGCCGCTCAACATCGCCACCTTCCAGGCCTTCGAGAACGCCATGGCCCTGGACATCGCGATGGGCGGCTCCACCAACACGATCCTGCACCTGCTGGCCGCCGCCCAGGAGGCGGGCGTCGAATTCGGCCTGGAGCAGATCGACGCCGTCTCCCGCCGCGTCCCCTGCCTCGCCAAGGTCGCGCCCAACGTCGCGAAGGACCGCACGTACTACATGGAGGACGTGCACCGCGCCGGCGGCATCCCCGCCCTCCTCGGCGAACTGCACCGCGGCGGCCTGCTGAACGAGGACGTGCACGCCGTCCACAGCCCCTCCCTGTCCGACTGGCTGAAGACCTGGGACGTCCGCGGCGGCTCCCCGTCGCCGGAGGCCGTCGAGCTGTGGCACGCGGCCCCCGGCTGCGTCCGCTCCGCCGAGGCCTTCTCCCAGTCCGAGCGCTGGGAGGCCCTGGACGACGACGCCGAGGGCGGCTGCATCCGCTCCGTCGAGCACGCCTACTCCAAGGACGGCGGCCTCGCGGTCCTCCGGGGCAACCTGGCCGTCGACGGCTGCGTGGTGAAGACCGCCGGCGTCGACGAGTCGATCTGGACCTTCGAGGGCCCGGCGGTGGTCTGCGAGTCGCAGGAGGAGGCCGTCCAGCGGATCCTCACCCAGGAGGTCAAGGACGGCGACGTCGTCGTCATCCGCTACGAGGGCCCCAAGGGCGGCCCCGGCATGCAGGAGATGCTGTACCCGACCTCGTACCTGAAGGGCCGCGGCCTCGGCAAGACCTGCGCCCTGATCACCGACGGCCGCTTCTCCGGCGGCACGTCCGGCCTGTCCATCGGCCACGCCTCCCCGGAGGCGGCGTCCGGCGGCACCATCGCCCTGGTCCAGGACGGCGACCGCATCCGCATCGACATCCCGAACCGCACCATCGAGCTGCTGGTCGACGAGGCGGAGCTGGCCCGGCGCGACCAGGCGCTGGCCGGGGTGTACGCCCCGAAGAACCGCGACCGCAAGGTCTCCGCCGCGCTGCGCGCCTACGCGGCCATGGCGACCAGCGCCGACAAGGGCGCGGTGCGCGACGTGAGCAAGCTCGGCTGAAGCCGGGCACCGCGCGGGGCCGCCTCCACCGGGGGCGGCCCCGCGCGCCGTGTCACCAGGCCGAGGGGTCCTTCGCGGGCACCGCGAAGACGGTGCCGTCGGGCGCGGTGGCGTAGACGTCGCCGTGCTGCACGAGCGGAGCGGGCGGCGCCGCCACCACCCGTGTCGCGTGCTCGCCCAGGCGCGCCCGCGTCTGCCCGACGAGTGTTCCCGTACGCGAGTCGACGGCGAGGAGCCGTCCGTCGCTCGCGGTGAAGTACACGTGCCGGCCGTCCGCGACCGGCGCCGAACCGCGGCTCACCGATGTCTCCAGGCGCCACGGAACACTCCGCTTCGCCATGTCGACGGCCTGCAGCCGGCCACCGGTGCCCAGGAGCAGGACCATGTCGCCGCGCACCGTGGCCTGAGCGCCGTCCAGGGCCACGGGGAGGTCCACCCGCCGCGACGACCGGGTCGCCGGATCGAACCGGACGACCGCCTTCGTGGAGCCGTAGACCGGGTCCACCGAGAGGAAGGAGACGGCCCCGCCCGCCGAACCGGCGGGTCTGAGGCTCCCCTTCAGCCGTGCCTGCCAGCGCACCCGCCCGGTTCCCGGATCCACCGCGGTCACGAGGGTGCTCGCCCCGTCGGCCGACGTACCGGCCGCGTACGCCAGCGGATCGCGCGGGAAGACGGTGAAGGACGGCTTCGCCTGCCCGGCGATCCGGTGCGTCCACCGGGCCCTGCCCGTCGCCGCGTCCAGGCCCGTGACGGTCCCGTCGGGGGCCGTCAGCAGAGCCGTGTCCCCCGCGTACCGCACCGTCGTGCCGGCCGGCACATCGCGCCCCCAGACCTCCTTGCCCGACGAGGGATCGAGGGCCGCCACCCGCGGCCCCCCGTCGGTGAACGGCTGCACCAGACCGGCCGACAGGACCGGCGCCCCGCTCACCGTCCGCACGGCGACGGAACGCCGCCACAACCGGGTGCCGTCGGCGGGGGAGAGGGCGTAGACCGCGCCGGGCTGGGCGCACAGCAACCTGCCCTCACCGTACGAACACCGGGGCATCCCGGTGCCCGCTGCCGCGGCCCGGGTGTCCCAGGCGCTGAACGCGGCCTTCCCCGTACGAGGCCCGGAGGCGGCCGGACCGGGATCGCCTCCCGCCGGCCGGACCGAGACCAGCACGCCGGCCACGACGAGCCCGAGCGCCACGGCGCCCGTCAACGCCTTGCCGGCCCTGAACCGGCGCCGCACCGGACGGCCCCCCGTCTCCTGGACGGCGACGGCTGGTTCGGGAGCCCTGGGAGCCTCACCCGTGCGCTGCGCCGGTATGAACGCCTGCGTGTCGTACGACGCGGCGACCGACCGCAGCTCCCGCATCAGCTCGTCCGGAGTCGGCCTGTCCTCGGGCTCCTTGGCGAGGCAGCGCAGCACCAGCGGCGCGAGGGACTCCGGAACCCCGGTCAGATCCGGCTCGTCGTGCACCACCTGGTACGCCACGACGTACGGGCTGTCGGAGTCGAACGGCCCCCGCCCGGTCGCCGCGTGCACCATCACCGAACCCAGCGCGAAGACATCGGCGGCCGGGCCCACCTCCCGTGGCCGGCGGAACTGCTCGGGAGCCATGAAGGGCGGCGTGCCGATCAGTTTGCCCGTCTCCGTGCGGAGTTCACTGTCCTTCGGCCGGGAGATGCCGAAGTCGATGACCTTCGGCCCGTCCTCGGCCAGCAGGACGTTGCTCGGCTTGAGGTCCCGGTGCACCACGCCCACCCGGTGGATGTCGCGCAGGGCCTCCGCGAGCCCGGCCATCAGCCGGCGCAACTGCGCCGACGGCATGGGCCCGTTCCGCTTCACATGGTCCGAAAGCGTCGGACCGGGGATGAACAGCGTCGCCATCCACGGGCGTTCGGCGTCGGGGTCGGCGTCCACGACCGGCGCGGTGAAGGCCCCGCTCACCCTGCGAGCCGCGGCCACCTCCTGCCGGAAACGGCCCCTGAACTCGCGGTCCCTCGCGAACTCGGCGTGCACGACCTTCACCGCGAGCTTCAACCCGGAGTCGCTGCGGGCCAGATGGACCACTCCCATGCCACCGGACCCCAGATGCGACTCCAGGCGGTACCGGCCGGCGTACTCGGGAAGTTCCGCTTCCGCCCCCGCCCCGGTGCTGCGCTGCGGCGCCATGGACCACCCCCGTGCTCTTCGTCCGTGCGCGCGACGCACGGAGCCTAGTCGATGACTCGTACGGGACAGAGGCGGCTTGCTAGCGTCTGCGTGCGAGTCACGTACACACGTCTCGCGAGTCGACTCACAGGGATGCAACGGGTCCCCATGGCGGTCATGGGGACCAGCGGGGGAGGAACACCATGTCCGTAGAGCCAGTCGCGGAGCCCGGGAACGAGGACGCCGGCGAGGCGGCGGTGACAACCCAGTCGCTGCGCTACTACGCGGTCGCTCCCGACGTCCGCCTGAACGTCCGCAGCGGCCCCGGCACCAGCTACAACATCGTCAGGGTGCTGTCCTACGGCGCCAAGGTCCCGATCTACTGCCAGACCCCGGGCACGACGGTGACCGGCCCCTACGGCACCTCGAAGCTCTGGGACAACATCGACAACGGCGAGTACGTCTCCGACGCCTACGTGCAGACGGGCAGCGACGGCTACGTCGCCCCGCGCTGCGGCTGACCCCGCCAGGAGCCCGCCGGCCCCCGGAGCCATAATCGTCCCGTGAGCGACGAAACCGGCACCCCGGAGGACCAGGCGGGCTCCGCGCGCGGCGAGACCGCCGGCGGCGGCCCCCGCCCCGAACCCCTCCGCTTCTTCGGCACCTCCTGGGTGGACCACGACCACGGGTACGCGGCCCGCCGGGCCGGCGTGGCGGCCGGCTCCCTCGCCGCGGCCGTCGTCTCCTGCCTGGTGCTGCGCTTCGCCTACGACGGCCTCCGGATCGCCGGCACCGGCGCCTTCGTGACCGTGCTGATCATCGCCATGTTCGCGATCTGCAGCGCGCTGGCCTTCCGCAACACCTGGGAGGGCTTCGGCAGGCGCCACGACCCCCAGCGGCAGGCCTCGCTGCGCGGCCTGCTCGCCATCGGCTTCGTCGGCTCACTGCTGGCCTACTTCTTCCGCGCCCTCACCGAGGCGCCGGGCGAGAAACTGCACCGCGAGGAGTACGACAAGGCCCGCGAGGAGTACGAGCGCCGGTCCTCCCGGCGCACGGGCGACCCGTCGAGGCGCAAGCGCCGCCGCTGACCCGGGCCCCGCGGCACGGCTCGCCGCCGCACCGCCCGTGTCCCCGCCCTCCGGCGTGGACAGCATGGAGGTATGACCACGTCCCACACCGCCGAGCCGCCGCGCGGCCTGCGCGCCCACTCCTTCAACGCGGCGGCCGCCCAGTACGCCGCGAACCGACCCTCCTACCCGCCCGCCCTCCTGGACTCCGTGGCGGAACTGGCCGGGCGCCCCCTGGCCGGCGCCCGGGTCGTGGACGTCGGCGCGGGCACCGGTATCGCCTCCGCCCTGCTGCGGGCCCGAGGGGCCGACGTCCTCGCGGTCGAACCGGGGGAGGGCATGGCCGCCGAGTTCCGCCGCGCCCTGCCGGACGTCCCTCTCGTGCGGGGCGACGGCAACGCCCTCCCGGTCGCCGACGCCCACGCCGACCTCATCGCCTACGCCCAGGCCTGGCACTGGACCGACCCCGCCCGGGCGGTGCCGGAGGCGCTGCGCGTGCTGCGGCCGGGCGGGTCACTGGCGCTGTGGTGGAACACCGACGCCGTCGACGTCGAGTGGATCGCCGAGTCGGCCGAGCGGACCGCCCGCTTCTTCGGCGTCGACGTCCCCGCGGAGAAGCGCGGGGCCGGCGACCGCGCGCAGGCCGACCCCACCGGGCGCCTGCGCTTCACCCGCCGGGACATCCGCTGGAGCCGACGCGTCCCGCTGGACACCCATCTCGCCAACGTCGGCAGCCACTCGGCGTTCCTGGTCGCCCCGGCGGAACGCCGGGACGCCTTCCTCGCGCAGGAGCGCGCCCATCTGCTGAAGGTCTTCCCGGACGGCGTCGTCGAGGAGACGTACGACGTGCTCCTGCTCGTCGCCGGCAGGCCCTGACACCACCTCACCCGAGGGAGCGATGCGGCGGCCGGTGCACACCGGCCGCCGCTTCCGTGTCCGGGCACACGCGCACGCCCCTTGACGGCGCCGGGCCGCCGGGACAATTATTCATCGCGTGATGAATTACTTGTCCGGCCCAACCGGACCCACGCCACCGGACGCCGTCCGCGCCGACGGCCTCACCGTCGTCCGCGCCGACGGCCTCACCGTCGTCCGCGGCTCGCGCACCGTCCTGAGCGACCTCGCCTTCACCGTCGCGCGCGGCCGGATCACCGGCCTGCTCGGCCCCTCCGGATGCGGCAAGTCCACGCTCATCCGCTCCGTCGTCGCCACCCAGGCCAAGGTCACCGGAACCCTCGACGTCCTCGGCCGCCCCGCCGGCCACCCCACCCTGCGCAGCCGCATCGGCTACGTCACCCAGGCACCCTCCGTCTACGACGACCTGACCGTCCGCCAGAACCTCGACTACTTCGCCTCGATCCTCGACCCCGGCCGCACCAGGGCCGACCGCCGCGACGACGTCGCCCGCGTCCTCACCGACGTCGCCCTCACCGGCCACGCCGACGCCCTCGCCGGCAACCTCTCCGGCGGCCAGCGCAGCCGCGTCTCCCTGGCCGTCGCCCTCCTCGGCGCCCCCGAACTCCTCGTCCTGGACGAACCGACGGTCGGCCTCGACCCCGTCCTGCGCCGCGACCTGTGGAACCTCTTCCACGCCCTCGTCGCCGACCGGGGCGTCACCCTCCTCGTCTCCTCCCACGTCATGGACGAGGCGGAGCGCTGCCACCGGCTGCTCCTGATGCGCGACGGGCGGATCCTGGCCGAAGACACTCCCGACGCCCTGCGCACCCGAACCGGCACCGACACCGTCGAGGCCGCCTTCCTCCGCCTGGTGGACCAGGCCGCCGCCGCCGACCGCACCGAGGAGACGACCCGATGAGCACGACGCCCCCGGCGGCCGCCGTCCCGACCGGCGCGCTCAACGCCGCCCGCACCACCGCCACCGCGGCCCGGGTCCTGCGCCAGCTCCGGCACGACCCGCGGACCATCGCGCTGATGATCCTCGTCCCCTGCCTGATGCTGGTCCTGCTGCGCTACGTCTTCGACGCCAGCCCCCGCACCTTCGACGACATCGGCGCCTCGCTGCTCGGCATCTTCCCGCTGATCACGATGTTCCTGGTGACCTCCATCGCCACCCTGCGCGAACGCACCTCGGGCACCCTCGAACGCCTCCTCGCCATGCCCCTCGGCAAGGCGGACCTCATCGCCGGCTACGCGCTCGCCTTCGGCGCCGTCGCCGTCGTCCAGTCCGCGCTCGCCACCGGACTCGCCCTGTGGGGCCTCGGCCTCGACGTCACCGGCTCGGCCTGGCTGCTCCTGCTCGTCGCGCTCCTCGACGCCCTGCTCGGCACGGCCCTCGGTCTCTTCGTCTCGGCCTTCGCGGCCTCCGAGTTCCAGGCGGTCCAGTTCATGCCCGCGGTGATCTTCCCCCAGCTCCTGCTCTGCGGGCTCTTCACACCCCGCTCCGACATGCACCCCGTCCTCGAGGCCGTCTCCGACGTGCTGCCCATGTCGTACGCCGTCGACGGCATGAACGAGGTCCTCCACCACACCGACATGACCGCCACGTTCGTACGCGACGTGCTGATCGTGGCCGGCTGCGCGGTCCTGGTCCTGGCCCTCGGCGCGGCGACCCTGCGCCGGCGGACCTCCTAGGACCCACCGGGCGGGGCGGCTCGTGTTCCGCCAGCCGGACAACGGCCCGCACCCCGCCGCCCCGGTGCCAGACTGAACCGCATGAGCCAGAAAGTCGCAGTCCTCGGCACCGGCAAGATCGGCGAAGCCCTGCTCAGCGGAATGATCCGGGCCGGCTGGGCCCCCGCCGACCTCCTGGTCACCGCCCGCCGTCCCGAACGCGCCGAGGAACTCCGCGCCCGCCACGGAGTCACCGCGGTCACCAACACCGAGGCCGCCAAGACCGCCGACACCCTGATCCTCACGGTCAAGCCGCAGGACATGGGCGCCCTCCTGGACGAACTCGCCCCGCACCTCCCCGCCGACCGCCTGGTCATCAGCGGCGCCGCCGGCATTCCCACCTCCTTCTTCGAGGAGCGTCTGGCCGCCGGCATCCCGGTCGTCCGCGTCATGACGAACACCCCCGCCCTCGTCGACGAGGCCATGTCCGTCATCTCCGCCGGCAGCCACGCCGGGGAGGCGCACCTCGCCCACGCCGAGGAGATCTTCGGCGGCGTCGGCAAGACCCTGCGCGTCCCCGAGAGCCAGCAGGACGCCTGCACCGCGCTGTCCGGCTCCGGACCGGCGTACTTCTTCTACCTGGTCGAGGCCATGACCGACGCCGGCATCCTGCTCGGCCTGCCCCGCGACAAGGCCCACGACCTGATCGTCCAGTCCGCCATCGGCGCCGCGGTGATGCTCCGCGACAGCGGCGAGCACCCGGTCAGGCTGCGGGAGAACGTGACGTCCCCGGCCGGCACGACGATCAACGCCATCCGCGAACTGGAGAACCACGGGGTGCGCGCCGCCCTCATCGCCGCCCTGGAGGCCGCCCGCGACCGGAGCCGCGAACTGGCCTCCGGCAAGAAGGACTGACCGACGACGACCGTCCCCGGGGCGGCGGGCGGCCTGGTCCCCCCACCGCCCCGGAGCCGTCTCCTACCGGACCGGGACGGGCTCGGGCACGGCCGGCATCAGGCCGATCGCCCGGAAGGCGGCGTCGACGGTCGGCCGCGCCACCGCCCGCGCCTTCTCGGCGCCCCGGCGCAGCACCCCGTCCACATAGGAGGGGTCCGCGCACAGCTCCCGGTGCCTGGCCTGCACCGGGCTGAGCGTCTCCACCACGGCCTCCGCGGTGTCCTTCTTCAAGGCGCCGTAGGAGTCGTAGCCCCCGGCCAGCGCCTCCGGGTCCGCGCCCGTGCAGGCGCCGAGGATCTCCAGCAGGTTCGCCACCCCCGGCCGCGCCTCCCGGTCGTACTCCACGTCCCGGCCGCTGTCGGTCACGGCCCGCATGACCTTCTTGCGCACCACGTCCGGCTCGTCGAGCAGATAGACGATGCCCGGCCCGGAGTCGTCCGACTTGCCCATCTTCGACGTCGGTTCCTGGAGGTTCATCACCCGGGCGGCCACCCCCGGAGGAGTGGCCCGGGGCACCACGAAGGTGTGCCCGTACCGCTGGTTGAAGCGCACCGCCAGGTCCCGCGTCAGCTCGACGTGCTGTGTCTGGTCCTCGCCCACCGGCACCTCGTCGGCCCCGTAGGCCAGGATGTCCGCGGCCATCAGCACCGGGTACGTCAGCAGCGACAGCCGCACGCTCCCACCCCGCTCGCGTTCGCGCGGCGCCTTCTCCTTGTACTGGATCATGCGGCGCATCTCGCCGTCCGTCGCCACGCACTCCAGCAGGTACGACAGACGCGTGTGCTCGTCGACGTGGCTCTGCAGGAACACGGTGCACAGCTCGGGGTCGAGCCCCGACGCCAGCAGCAGCGTCGCCGTCTGCCGGCTCAGTCTGAGCACCCGTGCCGGATCGTGGTCGACCGTCAGCGCGTGCAGGTCGACGACGCAGAACAGGGCGTCCGACCTGTGCTGGTCCACCTCGGCCCAGCGGCGCATGGCTCCCAGGTAGTTCCCCAGGGTCAGATGCCCGGTCGGCTTCACTCCACTGAAGACCCGTGTCATCCCTACTCCATCTCCTGGTCGAGACCGCCGTTCCGGTCGGCCGGCCCCCGGAGTCCTGGAGGAGATACGAGAACGGCCGCCGAAGCGGCGGCCGTTGAGTGCATACGTGAGTCGGCCGCCGTCAGGCGGCCCACCAGAGCTGGGTACACGTACGCGTGGTCATGACGCCAGAGTACGCCTCCGGGGCGGGCCCGGGGGGTGAGTTGACACGCCTCGGGCCCGTGCGTAGTGTTCTCCGAGTTGTCCGACGTGAGCGCCGACCTCGGTCGGTCCCCGGACAGCGATTCCGCAGGTACCACCCACTTCATCGACGTTCCGCGTCGACTGTTTTGGCGTGCGTATTAGCGAAATGAGGAATCCGCGTTCGAAAGGACGCAGGCCCCCGATTAGCTCGGGAGCCGGGAATCCGCTAAAGTCTCACTCGTCGGAACGGCCCAACAGCCGGGAAGACAAACCCGCCGACCGGGAATCGGACGCCGAAAGGATCTGATAGAGTCGGAACCGCCGGAAAGGGAAACGCGAGAGCGGGAACCTGGAAAGCACCGAGGAAATCGGGTCGAGAAAAGA